>CAWBRL010000001.1:0-42017 GCA_963791165.1 uncultured Alphaproteobacteria bacterium
ATCTGGCCCTGATGCAGCACCGTGACCTTGTGCGCGATGTCCTCGACAAATTTCATGTCGTGCTCGATGACCAGCACCGAGCGGTCCCTGATGACGCGGTTGAGCAGCTCGGCGGTCTTGGCGCGCTCGCTGACGCTCATGCCGGCCACGGGCTCATCCAGCATCAGGAGATCCGGGTCCTGGATAAGCAGCATCCCGATCTCGAGCCATTGCTTCTGGCCGTGGCTCAGCAGGGCTGCGCTCATGTCGAGGCGGTCCTTCAGGAAGATCATCTCGGCGACTTCATGAACCCGGTCCCGCACGGTGGCGTCGCGGGTGAAGGTCAGCGCGCCGAACACGGTGCGTCCGCGCGGGAACGAAATTTCGAGATTCTCGAACACGGTGAGATCGTCGTAGATCGACGGGGTCTGGAACTTGCGGCCGACGCCGGCCTTGACGATCTGGTTCTCCTTCAGCTTCGTCAGCTCGGTGCCGCGAAACGCGATCGAGCCCGAGGTGGCCTTGGTCTTTCCGCAGATCAGGTCGAGCACCGTGGTCTTGCCGGCGCCATTGGGACCGATGATGACGCGGATCTCGTTCTCCTCGACATAGAAGGAGAGATCGTTCACCGCCTTGAAGCCGTCAAAGGACACCGTGAGTCCTTCGACCGCAAGCAGGAAAGGTTTCGGTTGATGACCGATCAGCATGATGTCCTCCTCACTCTGCCGGCGCGCCGTCGGCGACGGAATTGTCAGTCCAGCCGCTCGCGGACTTCGGCTTGCGTGACGAGATCAGCCGGTCGATCCGCGGCTGGACGTAATCCTGCCAGATGCCGGCGAGGCCGTTGGGGAAAGCGAGAACCACGGCGATGAACAGTCCGCCGAGACCGAACAGCCAGAGTTCGGGGAAGGATTCCGAAAGGCTGGTCTTGGCGAAATTGACGAGCATGGTTCCGTAGACGGCGCCCAGGATCGAGAGCCGGCCGCCGACCGCGGTATAGATCACCATCTCGATCGACGGCACGATGCCGACAAAGGACGGCGACATGAATCCGACCTGCAGCGCGAACATGGCGCCGCCGATGGCGGCGAAGATGGCGCCGACGCAGAAGGCGAAGATCTTGAAGTTGGCGACGCTGTAGCCGGAGAAGCGGACCCGGTCCTCCTGGTCGCGCATCGCCACCAGAATGCGACCGAGCTTCGAGTGCCGGATGAACTGTGCGATGAAGATGCAGACGAACAGCAGGCCTACCTCGAAGAAGTAGAGCACGACTTTGGCGTGGTCGGGACGGATATCCCACCCCTTCAGCGTGCGCAGATCGGTCATGCCGTTGATGCCGCCGGTGTAGCCCTGCTGGCCCACGATCAGGATGGTCAGGATCGCGGCGACGGCCTGCGTGATGATGGCGAAGTAAGTACCGCCGACGCGGCGCTTGAACATCGCCGCACCGATGATCAGGGCAAATAAGCCCGGCACCAGAATGACCGCGGCAATCGTAAAGGTGAGGCTGTGGAAGGGCTGCCAGAACAACGGCAGCGCGGTGATCTGATTCCAGTCCATGAAATCGGGAATGCCGGGGGTCGACTGGATCTTGGTGTTCGCGACGCTCGACGCTTCGAGCTTGAGAAACATCGCCATGCAGTAACCGCCGAGACCGAAGAACACGCCCTGCCCCAGGCTCAGGATGCCGCCATAGCCCCAGCAGATCACCAGGCCGAGCGCCACGAACGCGTAAGTGAGGTATTTCGCGACGAGGTTGAGCCTGAAGACATCGAGACAGAGCGGCAGGATCACCACCAGGAAGACGGCGAGCACCAGGATCCCGATCAGCTCCGATCGATTGGTAAAGCGATTGTCGGTCATGGCTCAGCCCCTTGTTATTTGCGGACCTTGAGGGCGAACAGACCCTGCGGCCGCAGCATCAGAATTCCGACAACCGCGAGCAGCGTCAGCACCTTCGCCATCGATCCCGACATGAAGAATTCGAGGGTCGATTGCGTCTGCGAGATCGAGAAGGCCGATGCGATGGTGCCGAGCAGGCTCGCGGCGCCGCCGAATACGACCACCAGGAAGGTGTCGACGATATAGAGCTGGCCTGATGTGGGCCCGGTCGAGCCGATCATGGTGAAGGCGCTGCCGGCGACGCCGGCGATGCCGCAGCCAAGCGCAAAAGTGAGACGATCGACTTTCGCGGTATTGATGCCGACGGCGCCCGCCATGATCCGGTTCTGCACGACGGCGCGGACCTGGCGGCCCCAGCGCGACTTGTACATGATGTAGGCGACGGCCATCGTGATCAGCAGCGTCAGCACCATCACGAAGATGCCGTTGATCGGCACCTCGATGCTGTCGGTGACCTTGAGCGAGCCCAGCATCCACTGCGGCAGTTCGACACCGACTTCACGCGCGCCGAAAATCGAGCGATAGGCCTGCTGCAGCATCAGGCTGAGGCCCCAGGTGGCGAGCAGCGTATCGAGCGGCCGCTTGTAGAGATGACGTATCAGCACCCACTCCACCAGCATTCCCAGCGCACCGGAGGCCAGGAACGCCAGTATCATCGCGAGGAAGAAATAGCCGCTGAACAGGCCCGGCAGATAGGTCTGGAATAAATTCGACGTCATCCAGGTGACGTAGGCGCCGAGGATCATGAACTCGCCATGCGCCATGTTGATGACGCCCATCTGGCCGAAGATGATCGCAAGACCGAGCGCCATCAGAACGTAGACGGAAAACAGGATCAGGCCCGCAAAACCCTGCATGACGAAGATGGAGCCCAGATCGCCAATCGAATAGTCGCCGAACATCGATGTTCTCCGCCTGAGGAAGGGTCCCGCGTCGCAAGAAGATTCGCGACGCGGGGTCGTGAAGCGTGGATTGACGATCCACGCCAGGGAGCTCGGGGAAGATTGCGGGGAATTCCGCGCGCTTACTGGTAGCCCTTCGGGAACGGATCGGGCTCGACCAGATCGGCGGTCTCGAAGATCAGCTCGAACTGGCCGTCGAGCTTGGCCTTGCCGACGCGGGTCTTCGACCAGAGGTGATGGTTTTCATGGATGCGCACGTAGCCTTCGGGCGCGCCCTTGAATTCGATGCCTGGCGAGGCGGCTGCGATCTTGTCGACATCGAAGCTGCCGGCCTTCTCGCAGGTCAATTTCCACAGCCACGGGCCGAGATAGGCAGCCTGCGTCACGTCGCCGATCACGGTCTTCTCGCCCCACATCTTCTTGAAGGCGGCCACGAACTCCTTGTTGTTGGCATTGTCGAGCGACTGGAAGTACTTCATGCAGGCATAGGCGCCTGCGATGTTCTCGCCGCCGATGCCGTCGATTTCGTCTTCGGTCACCGAGATCGTCAGCAGCGCCTGCTTCGAAAGATCGACGCCGGCCGCCTTGAGCTGCTTGTAGAAGGCGACGTTCGAACCGCCGACCACGTCGGTGAAGATCACGTCGGGCTTGGTCAGCTTGATCTTGTTGATCACCGAATTGAACTGGGTGCTGCCGAGCGCGTAGTATTCCTCGCCGACGACCTTGCCCTTCAGCACGTTCTCGACGTGCTTGCGCGCGATCTTGTTCGAGGTGCGCGGCCAGATGTAGTCCGAGCCGATGAAGAAGAACGATTTGGCGCCCTTCTCCTTGGCGATCCAGTTCAGGCCCGCGAGAATCTGCTGGGTGGCTTCCTGGCCGGTGTAGATGACGTTCTTGGACTGCTCGAGACCTTCATAGAAGGTCGGATAATAGAGCATGCCGTTGTACTGCTCCACGACCGGCAGCACTGCCTTGCGGGATGCCGAGGTCCAGCAGCCCATGATCGCCGCGACCTTGTCGTTGACGAGCAGCTTCTTGGCCTTTTCGGCAAACGTCGGCCAGTCGCTGGCGCCGTCTTCCTGGATGAACTTGATCTTGCGCCCGAGCACGCCGCCGGCGGCGTTGATCTGTTCGATCGCGAGCTTTTCAGCCTGGATCGAGCCGGTTTCCGAAATCGCCATCGTGCCGGTGGCCGAGTGAAGGATGCCGACCGTGACTTCAGTATCGGTTACCGCCAGTCCGGTCGTATTGACCGTGGCGGTTGCAGGACCGGCCCCGAACGAGGGCCGCGGAAGCATCGAAATGAGCGGCAGTGCCGCCGCGCCCAGCAGCAGTTTGCGGCGAAGCGGCGACGGCAGGCCCTTGTTTGGTTCGTCTGACATGAGCACCCCATTTTGGTTCGAGAACGCTTATTGGTCAGGCGAGGATTGCCTAGAATTGTGCACTGCACAGATACGCAAGATCGCGTATATTGCACCGCAAAATAGCGACGTAGGTTTTGGTACGGAGTTTGCTGGCTACGCAGGGGGTCAGTTGAACCGGGCAGGAGCAGCAAAGTGGCAGGGCGGCAGCGGATAGACCGCGTCAGGCGCCAATATAATCAATGGGTGGCGAACCAGACGCTGGAAGACTATGCGCTGCGCTTCACCGCCAAGAGCGCGCGGCGATGGTCGGCCGCCCGCGTCGCCAATACGGCGCTCGGCGCGATCTCTTTTCTCGCCCTCGAAGCCATCGGCGGCACCATTACGCTGAATTACGGCGCCACCAACGCCACGGTGGCCATCCTGGTCGTCAGCGTCATCATCTTCTTTTGCGGCCTGCCGATTGCCTATCATGCCGCCAAATGCGGCATCGATATCGATCTGCTGACGCGCGGCGCGGGGTTCGGCTACATCGGCTCGACCATCACCTCGCTGATCTACGCCTCCTTCACCTTCATCTTCTTCGCGCTCGAGGCGGTCATTCTCGCCGCTGCGCTGGAGATGTGCTTCGGCATCCCACGCCCGCTCGGCTATCTCATCAGCGCGGTCGTCATCATTCCGCTGGTGACCTACGGCATCACCCTGATCAGCCGCTTTCAATTGTGGACGCAGCCGATCTGGATCATCCTTCACATCCTGCCCTTCGTCGCGATCGCCTACGCCAACCCGCACTCGTTCACCGAGTGGCGCAAATTCGCCGGCGAGCATGGCGATCCCGGCGGCCATCTCGATCTGCTGCTGTTTGGCACCGCGGCATCGGTGGTGTTTTCGCTGGTGGCGCAGATCGGCGAGCAGGTCGACTTCCTGCGGTTTCTGCCGCGCGACCGGCGAACCTCGCGCACGTCGTGGTGGATCGCGCTGTTAAGCGCCGGCCCCGGCTGGATCATCTTCGGCGCGCTCAAGCTGCTGCTGGGCTCGTTCCTCGCCTACTTTGCGCTCAGCCACGGCGTCTCCAGCGAGCACGCCGCCGAGCCTGCGCACATGTATCTCGAAGCGTTTCGTTACGTGCTGTCGCAGCCCGACCTGGCGCTGGCGCTGACCGGCACCTTCGTCATTCTCTCCCAGCTCAAGATCAACGTCACCAACGCCTATGCCGGCTCGATCGCCTGGTCGAACTTCTTCTCGCGCCTGACCCACAGCCATCCCGGCCGCGTGGTCTGGCTGGTGTTCAACGTCATGGTCGCGCTGCTGCTGATGGAAATCGGCGTCTACAAGGCGCTGGAGCAGACGCTGGCGCTGTATTCCAACGTCGCCATCGCCTGGGTCGGCGCGCTGGTCGCCGATCTCGTCATCAACAAGCCGCTCGGCCTGCGCCCGCAGCATATCGAGTTCAAGCGCGCCCATCTCTACGACATCAATCCGGTCGGCGTCGGCGCGATGACGATCGCGACCATCGTCTCGATCAGCGCGTTCTACGGCCTGTTCGGGCCGACGGCGAAGGCGCTGTCCGCTTTCGTGGCGCTCGCAGCCGCCTTCGTCACCGCGCCCCTGATCGCATGGGCGACCGACGGGAAATATTACATCGCGCGCAAGCCCAAGCGTAGCTGGCAGAATCTCGAAGCGATCCAGTGCTGTATCTGCGAGCATTCGTTCGAACCGGAGGACATGGCCTCCTGCCCCGCCTATGCCGGCCCGATCTGCTCGCTGTGCTGTTCGCTCGACGCGCGCTGCCACGATCTCTGCAAGCCGCATGCGCGAATTGGCGCGCAGGTGTCGGAGACGCTGGGCAAGATGCTGCCGGCGCCGATCTACGCCCGGATCAATTCCCAGTTCGGGCATTATCTCGGCGTGTTCGCGGTATCCGCCGGCCTCGTCGGGCTGACGCTCGGGCTGATCTACCTGCAGACGTCCGCGACGGTTGCGGTCGACAATCTGCTTCTGTCCGACGTGCTGTGGAAGGTGTTCTTTGCGCTGACCATCATCATCGGCGTGGTGGCGTGGCTGTTCGTGCTGGCACAACAAAGCCGCCGCGCGGCGGAGGCCGAAACGCGGCGGCAGACCACGCTGCTTGATCCAGGAAATCGACGCGCACAAGCGCACCGATGCCGAACTGCAGCGTGCCAAGGAGGTCGCGGAATCCGCCAACCTCGCCAAGAGCCGCTATGTGGTGGGCCTGAGTCACGAACTGCGCTCGCCGCTGAACGCGATCTCGGGATATGCGCAGTTGCTGGAGCAGGATTCCGGCCTCGCCACCAAGCCGCGCGACCAGGTGCGCGTGGTCCGCCGCAGCGCCGATCATTTGTCGGGACTGATCGACGGCATTCTGGATATTTCCAAGATCGAGGCCGGCCGGCTCTATCTGTCGCGCGACGAGGTACGGTTGAGCGAGTTTCTCGAGCAGCTCGTCGGGATGTTTCGCGTCCAGGCCGCCGCCAAGGGTATCGACTTCGTTTTCAAGCGGCCTTCGGTCCTGCCGCTCGTCGTGTATGCCGATGAAAAGCGCCTGCGCCAGGTTCTGATCAACCTGCTGTCGAATGCGCTGAAGTTCACACAGACCGGCAGCGTGCGGTTCGTCGTGCATTACCGCAGCCCGGTGGCGGAGTTCGAGATCATCGACACCGGCCCCGGTATCCAGGCCAGCGATCTCGAACGCATCTTTGCGCCATTCGAACGCGGCGCGCTCGGCGTCTCGCAGCCGCAGACCGGTACCGGTCTCGGCCTCACCATCAGCCGGCTGCTTGCGGGCGTGATGGGCGGCGATATCAAGGTGACGAGCGAGGTCGGCAAAGGCAGCACCTTCCGCGTCAAGATCCTGCTGTCGGAAGTCACCAATCCGACGCGGATCGCGCCGGTGGAAGCGCCGATCTTCGGCTATCACGGCCCGCGCAAGACCATCCTGATCACCGACGACGATCCGACCCAGCGCGATCTGTTGCGCGAGGTGCTGACGCCGCTCGGCTTTATCCTGCTCAGCGCCCCCGACGGCGCCGGCTGTCTCGCACTGGCGCAGCATTGCCGGCCCGATCTGTTTCTGCTCGATATCTCGATGGCCGGCATGGACGGATGGACGGTGGCGGAAACGCTGCGCGTGAACGGCCATCATCAGGCCCGCATCCTGATGGTATCCGCGAGCGCACTCGAGGCGCACGGCGCGCCGCTGGCGCAGCCGTTCCATGACGGCTATCTGATGAAGCCGATCGATATCCCGCGGTTGCTGGAGACCATTCGGCAGCTCCTGAAGATCGAATGGCAGTATGAGGTCGAGCAAATTGCCGTGCCGCACTGGAAACCGGAGACCGGATCGCGGCCGCCGGTGAAATATGTGGAGGAACTGATCGGGCTCGGGCAACTCGGTTACATTCGCGCGATCCAGGTCAAGCTGGATGAAATCGGTAATGACTATCCCCAGCATTCCGATTTCGTCTCGCAAATGCGCTCGCTGGTCGATCGCTTCGATCTCGATCAGTACATGGCGACGTTAAAGACCTTGCACAGCTATGATCACTGAACAAAAAAAGCGCGATGTCGCCCTCGTCGTCGACGATTCGCCGGAGACGCTGCGGCTGCTCACAGACGCGCTCGACGGCGCCGGCATGACGGTCATGGTCGCGCTCGATGGCGCGGCCGCGATGCGGATCGTCGACCAGATCACGCCCGACATCGTGCTGCTCGATGCCATGATGCCCGGCATGGACGGATTCGAGACCTGCCGGCGGCTGAAGCGCGACGCCGGTCTGGACCACGTTCCGATCATCTTCATGACGGGGCTTGCCGAAACCGAACACATCGTCCGCGGCCTGGAGGCCGGCGGCGTCGACTATGTGACCAAGCCGATTGCGGTCGAAGAAATGCTGGCGCGGATTCGCGTCCACCTCGCCAACGCAAGGCTGACCCAGAGCGCCCGCGCCGCGCTCGACGTCTCCGGCCGCTATCTGCTGGCCGTAAACAGCGCGGGCAAGATCATGTGGGCGACGCCGCAGGCGCAGAAACTGCTGTCGGATACGCTTAGCCCCGATGGCGACGACGATGTCGTGCTGCCGGAGCCGATCCCGCAATGGCTCGATCAGGCCCGCACGGGCAAGGCCGGATCGAAAGCCGCCATCATGGCCGCCCTTCCCGGCAACGAACAGCTTCGGCTGCAGTACATGGGCAAACTGGGTGCGAACGAATTCCTGCTGCGGCTCGCCAAGGATTCCGGCAGCGAGACGCCGGCGGAGTTCTCCAGCGAGCTCGGGCTGACGGCACGCGAGGGAGAGGTGCTGTCGTGGCTATCCAAGGGCAAGACCAACCGCGACATCGCGCAGATTCTGGGCCTCTCCCCGCGCACCGTCGACAAGCATCTCGAGCAGATCTATTCCAAGCTCGGCGTCGAGAACCGCACCGCCGCAGCCGCAATCGCGGTGAATGCGAAGAACCGGAAGGGGTGAGCTTCTCCGTATTGTGGCCTGTCGTCGCCCGGCTTGACCGGGCGATCCCAGTATTCCAGAGACAATTGTGATTCATTAAGACGCCGCGGCGTACTGGATGCCCCGCCTTCGCGGGGCATGACGACGGAAAGCTCAGTTAGAGGCCACCGCCAGCTTCCGCGGCCCTGAATCGCCCGGACCGGTCTGCGCGATCAGCCGCTTCAGTTCCGGAATGCAGGAACCGCAATTGGTGCCCGCCTTCAGTTTCGCGCCGATGTCGGCGGCGGAACGCGCGCCTGCGGCGATGGTCTCGCAGATCGTGTTGCGGCCGACGCCGAAGCACGCGCACACGATGGGACCGGCATTGGCGAGACCATCGGCCGACTTGCCCGACAGCAGCATGCGGCGCTGGTCGTTGCCGAGCGTATCCGCTACGAACAGGTCCTTGACGACGTTCCAGTCGCCAGCATCCCGCGCGGGCCCGACGAACAGGCAGGTGTCGATACGGTCGCCACTAAAGGACGCGGCGCGATAGACCCCGCCGCCGAAATCCACGTATTCGGCGACGTCGTCGCGCGCAAAGGATTTCAGCCAGGACTGCCAGCCCGCCAGATCGGCATTATCGGCGAACAGGTAGCCATGCCCGCCATTGACGGCGACGCGCGCCGACCATGCATGCGCGGGCAGTTCGAGCGGCTTGCGCGACAGCGCAAAGCCCCGGAACACATATTCGTAAGGCGCGATCGATGCCGGCGTCGCCTTGTTCTCGGGCTGGCCCGAGAACGGATCGGTGTAAGGCGCCACCAGCGAACCGACGCGCGCGCCGGTCGCGTTGGCCTCGCTCCAGTGGATCGGCGCGAACAGCATGCCGCGCTGCTGGCGTTCGCTGACGATGACGCGAAGCGTGCATTGCCCATAGTCGGTGGTGACCCGCGCAAAATCGCCGTCGGCGACGCCAAACTTCAAGGCATCGTCGGGATGGACCTCGACAAAAGGCTCCGGCAGATGCTGGCCGAGCCGCGGGCTTTCGCCCGTGCGCGTCATGGTGTGCCACTGGTCGCGGATGCGGCCGGTGTTCAGCCGCAACGGCCGCGCAGCCGTGGTCTCGCTCCGCAAAGCCGGAATCTCGGGTGCGATGAAGCGGGCCTTAAAATCGTTGGCGAAAAATCCGCCGTCGGCAAAGAAGCGCGCTTGCGGATCCGCGCCCTGCCGGACCGGCCACTGCACCGGCGCCATCGCATCGAAGTCGTCATCCGACAGCGATACGAGCGCGCCGATGTCGAAATCGCGTCCGCCACCGTTCTCGAACGCCGAGAGCGCGGCGTGCTCGCGAAAGATATCCGCAGCCGATGTGAAGCTGAACGCCGCGCCATGGCCGAGGCGCCTGGCTACCTCGCCGAGGATCCACCAGTCGGGCCGCGCCTCGCCGGGCGTACTCAGAAACGCGCGCTGCCGCGAAATGCACCGCTCCGAGTTGGTCACGGTGCCGGATTTCTCGCCCCAGGCCTGCGCCGGCAGCAGGACATGCGCGCCTACGTCGACCGTGTCGTTGGAAACCACGTTCTCGGAAACGACGAACAGTTCGAGTTTCTTCAGCGCCTCGCGCACGATGTCGGCGTTCGGCAGCGACACCGCCGGATTGGTGCCCATCACCCACAGCGCCTTGATCTCGCCGCGCGCGACCGCCTCGAACATCTGCACCGCCTTCAGCCCCTCATGGGTGGCGATGCGCGGCGCCTTCCAGAACCGGCGGACGCGGTCGATGTCCGGCGGCGTAAATCCCATGTGCGCGGCGAGCTGGTTGGCGAGCCCGCCGACCTCGCGCCCGCCCATCGCGTTGGGCTGCCCGGTCAGCGAGAACGGCGATGCGCCGACCTTGCCGATCCGGCCCGTCGCGAGGTGGCAATTGACAATGGCGTTGACCTTGTCGGTGCCCTGCGCCGACTGGTTGACGCCTTGCGAATACATCGTGACCACGCGCGGCGTCTTGGCAAACATCTGGAAGAATGTCGCGACATCCTGCTCGGACAGGCCGGTCGCAAGCGCGGTGGCGCCGGCGCTGCCGGCCATGCTGCGTGCACGCGCGATCGCGTCGTCGAAGCCCGTCGTGTAGCGGTCGATATAGTCCCGATCGAGCGCGCCGTTATCGGCGAGGTGAACCAGCAGCCCGCTGAACAGCGCGGTATCGGTACCCGGCTTCAAGCCGAGGAACAGATCGTCATCGCCGACGGTATCGGTCCGGCGCGGATCGATCACGACGATGCGTGCGCCGCGCTTAAGCTTGTTGACGAGCATGCGCTGGTACAGCACCGGATGACACCAGGCCGCATTCGAGCCGACCAGCACCAGGAGGTCGGCCTCGTCGAGATCCTCATAGCATCCGGGCACCGTGTCGGCGCCGAATGCGCGGCGGTGGCCTGCAACCGACGAGGCCATGCACAGCCGCGAATTGGTGTCGACATTGGCGCTGCCGATGAAGCCCTTCATCAGCTTGTTGGCGACGTAGTAATCCTCGGTCAGCAACTGGCCTGAGAGATAGAACGCGACCGCGCCGGGCCCGTCGCGCGCGATGATGTGCTGGAACCGGTGTGCGACATGGTCGAGCGCATCGCTCCAGGCCACTCGCTCCATGGTCCCCTTGCCGCAGCGGATCATCGGGTACAGCAGCCGGTTGGTGAGACCGAGCGTCTCGCCGAGCGCCGAGCCCTTCGAGCACAGCCGGCCGAAATTGGCCGGATGTTCGGGATCGCCTGATATCGCAGCGCCGCCCCGCCCGTCCGGCGTCGCCAGGATGCCGCAGCCAACGCCACAATAGGCACAGGTGGTGCCGATGGCACGCAGGTTTGGATCGACGGCGGTCATGTTGCCAACCTGATCATGCCGCCTCTGAACGTGTGGCAAGCGAGCGGCCGAACATCATGTCGGCGCGAATTCTTTGCGTCGGCTGCCGCGTGCGGATCAATTCGAGATACCAGAGCGCGTCGCCGACATCGCCGATCAGGACCGCGCCGGTCAGCCGTCCGTCCGCGACCACGAGTTTCTTGTAGGTGCCGTGGTTGATGTCGGAGAGCACGATGTTCTCGCTGCCGTCACCGCCCATGAAATCGCCTGCCGAGAACACGCTGACGCCGGAGACTTTCAGGTTGGTCGCGACGACGCTGCCGGCATAGCAGGCCTCGCGGCCCGCGAGGTGCCGCGCCAGCACCCGCGCCTGCTCGTAGGCCGGCTCGACCAGGCCGTAGCAGATGCCGCGATGCTCGGCGCATTCGCCGATCGCAAACACGTCCGAAGCGCCGGTTTGCAGATGATCATCGACCATGATGCCGCGGTTGACGGCAATGCCGGCGTCTTTCGCCAGCGCGATGTTCGGCCGGATGCCGGCGGCAAAGATCACGGCGTCGGCCGCGATCCGGCGACCATCCACCAGTTCGACGCCCTCGACGCGCGTCTCGCCATGGATGCGGGCGGTGTTGGCGTTGAGCAGGATCTCGATGCCCTTGCGCTCGACGAGGGATTTCAGGAGTTCGGCCGCGGGCGGGTCGAGCTGGCGCTCCATCAGGCGGTCCATCAGATGCACCAGCGTCACCGGCGCGCCGGCCTTGGCGAGCCCGTAGGCGGCTTCGAGGCCGAGCAAGCCGCCGCCGACCACCACCACGCGCTTTTTCTGCGCAGCCAGCGTCAGCAACAGATCGACGTCGCGGCTGTCGCGGAACGTATGCACGCCGGCAAGGTCGGCGCCGGGTACGTTCAGCCGCAGCGGCGACGAGCCGGTGGTCAGGACCAGTTTCGAAAACGGAACGCTCTCTTCGTTCGCTATCTTGAGTTCGCGGCGACCGACGTCGATCTCGGTAGCCATGCAGCCGTATTTCAAGGTGACGCCGCGGTCGCGCCACCACGCGGCGGGCCGGAGTTCGATATCCTGCGAGGTGGTCTCGCCGGCCAGCACCGACGACAGCAGCACGCGATTATAGGCGAGCCGCGGTTCGTCCCCGATCACGGCGATGGCGTAGCGGCCCAATGCCACCTTGGCCAATTCGTCGACCAGACGGGCAGCGGCCATGCCGTTGCCGACGATCACCAGCGGCTCGCTCATCGCGTATCCTCACTCGGCGGCTTGAGCGCCGCCGTAGGCTTCCGAGATCATGTAGCCGGACAGCGTGCCGTAAGCTGCGGTCCATGCATCAGCGACATCGGCTGTCCACGCCTCGCCGAGGCCCTTTTCCAGCGTCCACAACAAAGCACCGCCGACGACGGGATAGTGCTCCGGCTTGGCGCCATAGCTGACGTGGCGCTTTGCCAATGCGCTGGCGGCCGGCAACACCGATTCGAGATTGCTCAACCCGTTCACCACCACGGCCAGCGTCGCCATCAGCTTCTTGCGCTGTTCTTTCAGGTCGGCGGGAAACATCGCCCTCACCGTCGGCGCAACTTCGAACAGGCGATCGTAGAATAGAACGGCAGCCTGCTCCGAAATCGGCGCGACTTTGGCGAAACTCTCCTGAACCAGATTGATTTGTGTTGGATTCACCGAAACTCTCCTCGCGTGTTAAGGGCAATCCCGTTAGTTGCCGCGGTGGGAACAATAGTTCACCGCCACAACTTCATAAGAGAAGCGACTACGCCGCCTCGACGAAGCGATGCCGCTCATAGAGGAATTCGAGCACGCGCTGCCGGCACTTGAGGTAGCCGGGGTTGGTCGCGAGTTCGAGCCGCTTGCGCGGCCGCGCCAGCGGCACTTCCAGCACTTCGCCGATCCGCGCGCTCGGCCCGTTGGTCATCATCACGATGCGGTCCGACAGCAGCACGGCCTCGTCGACGTCGTGCGTGATCATCAGGATGGTGTTGCCGAGCTTCTGGTGCAGCGCCATCACCGAGTCCTGCAGATGCGCGCGGGTCAGCGCGTCGAGCGCGCCGAAGGGCTCGTCGAGCAAAAGCACCTTCGGCTCCATCGCCAGCGCGCGCGCAATGCCGACGCGCTGCTTCATGCCGCCGGAAATTTCGCGACGGCCGCTTGTCCTTGGCGTGCGCCATCTGCACCAGGTTGAGATTATGCATTACCCAGGCGTCGCGCTCGGCGCGGGTCTTGGTCGACGAAAACACCTTGTCGACGCCGAGCTTGACGTTTTCATAGACCGTCAGCCAGGGCAGCAGGCTGTGGTTCTGGAACACCACCGCGCGATCCGGTCCCGGCGAATTGACCTCGCGGTTCTCCAGCAGCACGCAGCCGGTGGTGCAATCGGTGAGGCCGGCGACGATGTTGAGCAGCGTGGACTTGCCGCAGCCGGAATGGCCGATGATCGAGACGTATTCGCCCTTGTCGATCGTCAGGTTGATTTCCTTCAGCACCTCGGTGGTGGCGTTGCCGCGGGTGAAGGTCTTGTCGATGTGGTCGAGCTTCAGATAGGCTTGCATGACATTTTCCTTCAGCTCAGCGCGGTGCCGCGGGTCACGATCTTCGCCAGTCCCGCGATCAGGCGGTCGAGCACGAAGCCGATGATGCCGACATAGAACAGGGCCAGGATGATCTCGCTGATGTGCGAGGAGTTCCAGGCGTCCCAGATGAAGAAGCCGATGCCGACGCCGCCGATCAGCATTTCCGCTGCGACGATCGCCAGCCACGACAGGCCGATGCCGATGCGAAGACCCGTGAAGATGTAAGGCGCCGCCGCCGGGATCATGATCTTGGAGAAGAACTCCAGCGGATTGAGCTGCACCACGGCCGCGACGTTGCGATAGTCCTGCGGGATGTTGCGGATGCCGACCGCGGTGTTGATGATGATCGGCCAGACCGAGGTGATGAAGATGACGAAGATCGCCGAGGGCTGGCCGTCACGGAACGCGGCCAGCGACAGCGGCAGCCATGCCAGCGGCGGGATGGTGCGCAGCACCTGGAACAGCGGATCGAGCCCGCGCATCGCCCACACCGACTGCCCGACCAGCGTGCCGAGCGCGATACCGACGATGGCGGCGATCGAATAGCCCAATGCGACGCGCTGCAAGCTCGCGGACAAATGCCAGAACAGGCCCTTGTCGATACCGCCGCGATCGAAGAACGGATCGAAGATCAGCTCCCTGGTTTCCGTGAAGACGCGCGACGGCGGCGGCAGGGTCGAGCCGGTGCGGCGGCAGACCAGTTCCCAGAACAGCATCAGCAGCGCGATCACCACCAGCGGCGGCACGACGCGCACCGCAGTCTCTTTTGCCATCTTGGCGTATTTCTCGGAACGCGGCGCCTTCTTCGGCGTCATCGTCACCACCGGCGCCGCCGTGGTCGGCGAAGCGGTAGCAGGAATCGCCACCGCAGTGGCTTCGGCTTTGATCGCAGGCATCGACATTGAAATAGTATCTCCGCGTTTCAATGAGCGGGCCGCGCGCACCTCGCGCGCGGCCCGGTTTGGATCAGACCTCAACACGCTTGATCGACAGCGACTTCAGATAAGCGGACGGATTCTCGGGATCGAACACCTTGCCGTCGAAGAAGGTCTCCTTGCCGCGCGAGGTCGAGGTCGGGATGTCGGCCGCGGCAACGCCCATCGTCTTGGCGGCTTCCTTCCATAGATCCTCGCGATTGACCTTGGCGATCAGCGCCTTGGTGTCGAAGGCGGCGTCATACTTGCCCCAGCGGATGTCCTCGGTGAGGAACCAGAGATCGTGGCTCTGGAACGGATAGGACGCGTGATCGCGCCAGTATTTCATGATGTGCGGCGAGTTCTCGATGACCTTGCCGGGAATGCCGTAGTCAAACTTGCCGGCCGAACGGTCGTAAACGTCCTCGACCGGGCAATTCATCCACTGCCGCTTGCCCATGATGGTCGCGAGCTCTTTCTTGTTCTCGGCCTTGTCGGCCCACTGCTGCGCCTCCATCACCGCCATCAGGATCGCCTGGGCAGCCTTCGGATATTTGTCGACCCAGGCCGCGCGCATGCCCAATGATTTCTCGGGATGCTTGGCCCAGATTTCACCGGTGTTGACGGCGGTGTAGCCGATCTTCTGATTGATCAACTGCAGGTTCCACGGCTCGCCCACGCAGAAGCAATCCATGGTGCCGACCTTCATGTTCGCGACCATTTGCGGCGGCGGCACCACGATGGTTTCGATATCCTTGTCGGGATCGATGCCGCCGGCGGCGAGCCAATAGCGGATCCACAGATCGTGGGTACCGCCCGGGAATGTCATCGCGGCCTTGATCGACTTGCCGGAAGCCTTCTTCTTTTCAAGCGCGACCTTGAACGGCGCGGTGTCGACGCCGAGCTTGAGGTCGGCATATTCGTTGGAAACGGAAATGCACTGGCTGTCGAGATTGAGCCGCGCCAGGATGTACATCGGCGTCGGCTGATTGTTCTGCGTCACCTTGCCGGATGAAATCAGATACGGCATCGGGGTCAGGATGTGTGCGCCGTCGATGCCGTTGCCTTCCGAGCCCAGCACGAGGTTATCGCGGGTGGTGCCCCACGACGCCTGCTTGGCGACTTCGACATCGGGCATGCCGTACTTGGCGAACAGCCCCTTGTCCTTGGCGACGAACAGCGGCCCGGCGTCGCTCAAGCGCGATGAACCCGAGTATGGCCTTGGTCACTTCCGGGCCCGCACCTTGTGCGAACGCGCCGGCCGGGAAATTCAGCTTGGCGGCGGCAAGCAACGCCGCCGTACCACCGGTCGCCTTCAGGAGCTGACGGCGGCTGAAACCGCGTGAGGTGGGATTGGTGGGCTTCGTCATGTGTATCGCTGTCCTTTGCGTCTGATCGGGTGCGTCCGGGCCGTCCGTTTGGTGTCACCGCGCAAGGCACGGAAAGGCGCGTTCCAGGGAGGCCCCGGAATGGCGGCGTCACAATTCGGATGAGTGGTCTCGAGGGACGGCTACAATGGCGTCGGCACAAACTATTCAAGCTTCGTGCCAAGCCTCCCGCAGTGCAAAAATGCTAGTTTTATCAACTAATTATGGATTTGATGCGACGGATTATCGCGCCCCGGCGGAAACGTTATTCGCATTCTAAATTTGCGATTCGCTCAATTCTTGTGCGTCGCACAAGAATTGAGCAGATTGAAAAATCGGTATCTCAGGCGTCTACGCTGGCCTTCGCCATCATCGGTTTCGGCGCGTTTCCTTCGCCCGGTTTCATGCGGAATTCGTAGGTCATGAGGTGCCACGGTTCGCTCGCGGACTTGCCGTCCGGCATCCGCGGATCGCTGCGTTTTTCGACCCTGGCGACCAGTTCATCCTTGACCCCGAACACCACGTCGGAATCCAGGTATTTGTCTCCTTCAATGAACACGTGCGTGATCAGCGGCTGGTAGCCGGGCGCATCGACCAGAAAATGCACATGCGCCGGCCGCATCGCGTGTCGGCGGGTCTGGATGATCATCTCGCCGACGGGTCCGTCGGTCGGAATCGGATAGCTGCACGGCAGGATGGTGCGGAAGAAGAACCGGCCGTCGGCGTCGGTGATGAAGCGTGCCCGCGACGACGGCCCCTGCGTTGCATAGGTCGGCTTCTGGGAGTCGTAAAAGCCATCGTCATCGGCATGCCAGACGTCTACCGGTACGCCCGCCAGCGGCTTGCCCGCGAGATCGGTGACGCGGCTCTGCACGAACATCCGCTCCCCCGTCAGATTGGCCGAGATATCGGTGCCGTGCGGCGTCACCTTGTGCTCGCCGACATAGAACGGGCCGAGCACCGTGGTCTCGGTAGCGCCTTCACGCTCCCGGTGGTTCACGGCGTCGACCAGCATCGATACGCCGAGCACGTCTGAGAGCAGGATGAACTCCTGCCGGATCGGCGTGCACTTCTGGCCGGTCCGGGTCAGGAAATCGATCGCGTATTCCCATTCCTCGAAGGTGAGATCGGTCTTGCTGACATAGTCGTGAAGCGATTTCACCAGTTCCTGCAGCAGGAATTTGGCGCGCGGATTCGGCGTATCGTCGAAGCTGCGGATCACGGCGGCGGTCAGCTCGGTCTCGTTGAATTGGGGCATTTTTCTGTCCTGCGGGATGCGCGGTGGCTGGCGCCAGCCTATACCACCGCCCTAGCCATGGGTAAGCAGCGCCAGTTGGAACGGGGCACACTTTTCGGCTATCAAAGCCATCATAGCCAGCCGGAGATCACAGCCGATGTTAGCCCCCGCCTCGCCCGAATCCGCCGGAATGTCCAAGGCGGCGCTCGACCGTCTCGAAAATCACCTGAAGCAGCGCTATGTCGACGCCGGCCGTTTCCCGGGGACGCAGCTCCTGATCTATCGCCGCGGCAAGGTCGTCCACTCGACCGTGCAGGGCTATGCCGACGTCGAGCGCAAGGTGCCGGTCAAGGACGACACCATCTTCCGCATCTACTCGATGACCAAGCCGCTCACGAGCGTGGCCTTCATGATGCTGGTCGAGGAAGGCCGCGTGGCGCTCGACGAACCCGTCCACAACTACATTCCGGAATGGAAGGGCCTCGGCGTGTTCCTCGCCGGCACCAATCCGGCCTTTCTGACCCGCCCGCCGACGCGGCCGATGCTGATCGTGGACCTGCTACGGCACACCTCGGGTCTCACCTACGGCTTCCAGCAGCGCTCCAATGTTGACGCCGCCTATCGCGAGAACAAGATCGGCGAAGTCATCAAGGCCGGCACGCTGCAAACCATGATCGACGACCTCGCGAAAATTCCACTGGAATTTTCGCCGGGCGAAGCCTGGAACTATTCGGTCGCCACCGATGTGGTCGGTTATCTCATAGGCAAGATCAGCGGCAAGCCGTTCGAGCAGTTCCTCAAAGAACGAATTCTCGATCCACTTGGGATGACCGACACCGATTTCTTCGTGCCAAAGGACAAGGCCCATCGTTTTGCGGCGTGCTATTCGGCCGACCCGCAAGGCGGCTTCAACCCGCTCGCCGCCGAGCGCAAGGGCACGCTGACGCTGCAGGACGACCCGGCCACGAGTTCGTTCCTGTCACCGCCTTCGTTCATCTCCGGCGGCGGCGGCCTGTGCTCGACCTCGGCCGACTACCTCACCTTCTGCCGGGCGCTGCTCAACGGCGGCGAACTCGGCGGCGTCAGGCTGCTGGGTCCGAAGACGCTGAAGCTGATGACGTCGAACCATCTGCCCGGCGGGGTCGACCTGCCGGCGATGTCGCGCTCGATGTTCTCGGAAGCCGCCTATAACGGCATCGGATTCGGGCTCGGCTTTGCCGTCACCATGCACCCCGCGCAGACGCTGATTCCCGGCAGCCCCGGCGAGTTCAACTGGGGCGGCGCGGCGACGACGTCGTTCTTCATCGATCCGGCGGAAGAACTGATCACGATCTTCATGACGCAGGTATTGCCGTCGAGCGCCTATCCGCTGCGGCGCGAGCTGCGCACCATGGTGTACGCTGCCATCACCGACAGCAATCTCTGAACGCAACCAGTCCGGGTCCGCGGCAGCCCGGCGTGGAACCCGGCGCATTCCCAAACCGGCCTTCGCCAATATCATTCTAATATCCTTGGCGGAATTCGGCTGCTTCTCCTATGCTTGCGACAATTGGGCGCCGATCCGGGATCCTCGTTGCCAAGACTTTCACTGCCAGTACGTCTCGTCCTGCTGGTTGCGGGAACCACGCTGCCGCTGATCCTTTTTGCGGCTGGCATCGTTTTGCAAAATTACCGGCAAGATCGCCAGGACGCGACGCAACGCGTCCTGGAAACCGTGCGCAGCATTCGCCTGGTGCTCGATGCCGAGATGCAGCGGATGACCGGCGCGCTGCAGGTGCTGGCGCTGACCAACGCGTTGCGCGATCACGACTTCGAGGGCTTCCGCCGGATTGCGCAAGGGTTTTTGGAGCAGTACGGCGAAGGCGGCGTTATCCTGGTTGCGGACCGCGAAGGCCGACAGGTGTTCTCCTCGCTCACGCTCGATGCCGCAAGCCTGCCGTCACGCAACAACCTCGCCATTGTGAAGAAGGTGTTCGCGGAAAAGAAGCCGGTCTATTCCAACCTGTTCTTCGGGGCCGTCAAGCAACGGCTGATCGTAACGGTCGAAGTGCCCATCATTCGCGACGGCGAGGTCGCCTACGACATCTCCTTCAGCCCGCCGATCGAGATTTTCCAGGCCATGGTCGAGCAGCAGCGTCCGGGCACGGACTGGACCATCTCGATCTTCGACGGCGAAGGCATCAATTTCGCCCGGGTGCCCAATCCGCAGGATACGATCGGACAAAAGGCCTCGCCTTCCCTCTATGCGGCGATGTTCCGCACCCCCGAAGCGACCTTCGCGACGGTGTCGCTCGAAGGCGTGCCGCTGATCACAAGCGTATCGCGATCCACCCTCACCGGCTGGACGGTCGCTGCCGGGGTCGCGGAGAGTTCGCTGGTGGCGCCGCTGTGGCGCAGCCTCGCGATCACAAGCGTGATGGGCGGCATTCTCCTGCTGGTCGGCCTTGCCTTTGCGGTGCGGATGGCGACGCAGATCGCGCGTGGCGAAATGCTCCACAGCCTGCTGATCGAGGAACTCAACCACCGCGTCAAGAATACGCTCGCGGTCCTGCAGTCGATCGCCACGCAGACGTTTCGCGGCGCCAGCCGGGAGGAGCGCCAAAAATTCGAGGGAAGATTGGGCGCGCTGGCAGAAGCGCATAATCTGTTGAGCCAGGAGAAGTGGCAGAGCGCCGAGTTGCACGACGTTGTCGCACGGGTGCTGCAGCCCTATCTGCTCAACAATCCCGAACGGGTGCGGGTGTTCGGGCCGCGGGTGCCGCTGTCGCCGAGGCTTGCCGTGGTGCTGGCAATGATCCTGCACGAGATCGCGACCAATGCGGCCAAATACGGCGCGCTCTCGAACGACACCGGGACCGTCGCGCTGGATTGGGAGATCACCGAGGAAAACGACGGGCGCAAGCTGCGGCTGATCTGGACCGAGGCCGGCGGCCCGCACGTCACGGCGCCGGTGCAGCGCGGTTTCGGATCGCGGCTGATCGAACGCAGCGCGCGCGACCAGCTCGGCGGCGAAGCGACCGTCGACTTCCTGCCCCGCGGCGTGGTCTACACGGTAAGCTGCGCGCTCGACGGGAAGAATAGCTACTCGAGCATCGCCGTGGCTATTTGAGCATCTCGGGCACGATCAAGCGCGGCAGGAACAACGAGACTTCGGGCCAGATGACCAGTGCAGCCAGCACCAGCAGCATCGGTACCAGCATGATGGCAGTATCCTTGAGCGCATAGCGCAGCCGCACCCCCGCGATCGAGCAGGCTATCATCAGACAGAGGCCATACGGCGGCGTAACCAGCCCGAACGCCAGCGAGACGATCGAGATGATCGCAAACTGCACCGGATGGAGATCGACCGATTTCGCCAGCGGCTCGAGCACGGTGCCGACGATGACGATCGCCGGGATGGCGTCGAGGAAGCAGCCCACCACCAGAAAGCAGAAGGCGATGAAGAAGCCCGCCGCGATCGGGCCCATACCCCAGGTCGAAACATTCGCCAGCAGTTCCTGCGGAATCTTGTAGTAGGCCAGCAGCCAGCCGAAGGCGCTCGCGGTGCCAACGCAGAACAGCGCAACGCCGGCGAGGCGTCCGGTATCGAGTAATGCCTTGTAGAGTTCGCGCGCGCCGGTTTCGCGGTAAAAGAACGTCGACAGCGCAACGGAATAAAGAACCGCGACGCACGCCGATTCGGTGGCGGTGAACCAACCCAAGAGAATACCGCCGACAATGATGAAGGGTGTCATCAGCGCGGGCAGCGACTTCCAGATCGCGCAGCGCATGTCCCGCCAGCTGTCCTTCGGATAGGTCGGATAGCCGCGGCGCACCGCATAGACATGGACGGTGGCCATCTGCGCGCCCGCGATCAGAAGGCCCGGAACGATGCCGGCCAGATACATCGCGGCGATCGAGGTCGAGATCAGCCCGCCCCACACGATCATCAGGATCGAGGGCGGGATGATGACGGCGAGCACGGCCGACACTGCGGTGATTGCGATTGAAAACGAGAGGTCGTAGCCCTCCTTGGTCTGCGCATCGATGAAGATTTTCGACTGGCTCGCCGCGTCCGCGGTGGAGGAGCCGGAAATGCCGGCGAAGAACACCGACAGCACAACATTGATCTGCGCCAGCGATCCCGGCCAATGCCCGACCATCGAACGCGACAGCGCAACCAGCCGGTCGGTGATGCCGCCGATGCTCATCAGGTTGGCGGTCAAAAGGAAGAACGGCACCGCCAGCAGGATGAACGAATTGTAGGCGTTGAAGGTCTCCTGCGCGAGCGTCATCATCGACAAACGCGGCTCGATCAGCAGGATTGGCACGCAGGCGAGACCGAGCGCGAAGGCGACCGGCACGCGCACGATCAGCAGGCCGATGAAACCCCCGAACAGGACCATGGCGGCCTGTCCGGCAGAGAGAACATTACCGCCCATCGCTCGCCCCAACCAGAATTCTGAACTCGTCGATGATCTGCTCACCCGCGAAGACGATCCATGTCACGCCGGCCACCGGCCAGGCGACGTGGATCAGCCAGAGCGGCAGATCGGCCAGCTCCGATGTCCTGTTCCACGCAAAGCGCGTGAATTCGATGCCGGCCCACACGAACACCAGCGCCAGCGCCAGGATGCCGAGACGTGCAAGAATCCGCACCGCGGCTTCCGACCGGCGCGACAGTTCGGGCCACACGTCGACTTCGAAATGCTGCGCCTCCCGCACGCCGACCATGGCGCCGATCATGATGGTCCAGACGAACATGAAGCGCGCCATCTCCTCGGTCCAGATGTAGGAGGGAATGAACGGCGTGTAGCGCGAGATGATCTGCAGCGTGACCGGAATGACCAGAACTCCGACGCAGGCGGCCAGCAGGAATTCCAGCAATTTCGCATAGGCCGCCGTTACTCGACGCCAAGGCGACGGGGTGGACGAGACAGGCATTTCAGTCATTGGAACTCCGAGCGGATGAGCAAGTCCGCCAATCCGGGCAAGAAGCAGGGCTTGCCCGGAATTCAATGGGCGGCGAATTGTGCCCTAGGCGATGTTGATCTTCTCGAAGATGCCTTCGGCGCCGATTTCCCTGGCGTACGTGGCCATCACGGGATCGGCGAGCTTCTTCATCGCGTCGCGCTCCTCGAACGGAACGCGCTTGAGCTTGCCGGCCTTCTCCAGCGTGTCGAGCTTGACGACTTCCTCGCTCGACTCCAGTTGACGGCCGTAGTCTCCGGCTTCCTTGCCGGCCTTCATGATCGCGTCCTGCAAATCCTTCGGCAGGGTCTTCAGCGTCTTCACCGAGAAGCAGATTGGCCGGATCGATACCGCGTGCTGCGTCAGATTGATGTGGGGTGCGACTTCGTAGAACTTCATCGCCTCGACGCCGGCCGCCTCGTTTTCGCCGGCCGAGATCACGCCGTTCTGGATGGCGTTGTAGATTTCATTATAGGCGATCACCGTCGGGCTCATGCCGACGGCCGCAAACGTCTTCGACCAGATCGGGGCGCCCTGCACGCGCACCTTGAGGCCTTTGAGGTCGGCGAGATTCTTCAGCGGCTTGTTGGCAAAGATGTTGCGGATGCCGCCGCCCGAATAGCCGATCAGTACGACCTCGGCCTTGGCCGCGACTTCGTCGGCGATCGGGGCCAGAATGTTCTGCTCGACCACCTTGTTCATATGCTCGATGCCCTTGAACACAAAGGGCGCGTCGATGAAGGGCGCCGCCTTGGCAAAGGTCGACATATGGGCCGGCGAGACGATGCCGTAATCGACCGCCTTGCCTTGCGACATATACTCGAAATACTGCTTCTCGAGACCGAGTGAAGAGTTCCTGTGCAGCGTGAAATTGATCGGCTTGCCGTAGTATTTCTTCACCAGTTCTTCGAACCGCAGCAGCGCCCTGTTGAAGGCGTGATCGTCGTTGAACTGCACGGCTCCGTTGAGCGTGACGGGCGCTTGTGCCCTGAGAATCGATGGCATCCCCAGAGCGCCGGCGGCAGCCGTCGCACCAAGGCCCGCAAGCACGGTTCTTCGCTTCATGGCGTTTCCTCCCCTGTAATGCCCGTCCCTTGTAAGCGGGACTTTGGGCCTAGCCGACAGCGCGGCTACAGAAGCAAAGCGTATGCAAAACGGCGCGGCTGTGGAAGCCAATTTCATCAGGTATCCGGCACCAATAGGTCGCGGCCGGCCAGAGGCGTTCGACGGTGCCGCCGAAATGATTGCAATCATTTCGGCGATGCCCGGCGCGGGCTCAGGCCGGCCTGTGTCCCCAGTCGGCCCGGCGTCGAACGACCGGCGCGGGGCCTCGTGACCACAATGGGCTGTCCGTTCAGCCGCGATGCCTTCTCGATCCATTCGATCGCCTGCCATCCGTCGATGCTTTCACGACGTGGCCCGGATGCTCGACCATGTGACCGGCAACGGCGTTACGACGGTTGTCGTCGCGGCATGGAAGCAATCGCGACGACGACACCGCGTCGTCGCGCGAACAGATCCGACCGACGGGATGGCGCGCGCGCCGGACGAGTTCTGACCGGATGGCAGCGGCCGTCGTTCCGCAATTGTCGAACACACGCAACAATTGAAATGGAACTCAATCTTGCTATATTTTCCCGGCTATGACGGTAGAGAATTTTGCGCCCTGCAAGCCAAGCTTGGTACTACGCACATCGCAAGGGAGGCCAACGCCCCCGTAAAACCACGGTATGCGGTTGCAGCACGGTAAGTATTCCCTCCAAAATCTGTGACCTTTGAACTCGCAGTGGTTGTGGTTTGTCCAATATTTTGTCAAATGTAGTGGTGCGGGGTTTTCGTCAATACGCCCCGGGCTCTAAGGGCCGGAAGTGGTCGACGGAGCCGGTACCAGGATGCTTCCAAAACGCGTTTGCGTTTGGCTGCCATCCATATTCTTGCAGGATTCCCGTGGTTTTGAGGCAAACTCACGGTCGACATATACTTTAACGCGGCAAATACGGACGAACCCCTGACTTATTTTTCCCCCCAGGGTTCCCGATCGAAGGACGGTAAAACCAGAATGAATAGATCAGCAGCAAAGAAGATGAAGCAGCGCAGTGCCGGCAAACCCGACATCGAATTGGGCAAGCGGATTCGCCTGCGGCGTGTGGAACAGAAGATCTCGCAAGCGGAGCTCGGGGACAAGCTCGGCGTCAGCTTCCAGCAAGTTCAGAAGTACGAGAAGGGTGTCAACCGCGTCGGCGCCGCTCGTCTTCAGCAAATCGCTACTGCGCTCGATGTGCCGGTCACTTTCTTCTATGACGGCGATGGCAAGGCGCGGGAAGTCGAGAGCCTGCTGTTCCTGGACAGCGCGTTCAGCCTGAGGCTGCTGCGCGCCTACAGCAAGATCAAGGATCAAACCGTGCAGCGTCAGCTGGTGTCCTTGATGGAGTCGATCGCCGCGAACGAAGACTAGCGTTGCCGAGACTGGATCGCAGCACCGCGGACCCGATCATTCAACGCGAGCGAATCGCCGGGTAGCTTGTTGCTGCGCCAAGTTCCAATTTTCCGCGCTGCGACAAAATCGATTTGTCGCCACATTGGCTGGCGCTGTCCGACCATTTATTTCATACATCGAATTTCCGAAATCTCAGGCTGCGCCGGCGGACGGCGGCGCCACCCCGGCCCGCGGACCTTGCCCGGTGCCGCCAAAACGTGGCACCAGATTCCCGATCAACAAGACCGGCTCACCGGCTTCGGGAGGCGACCATGATAATCCTGCACCACGGCTGGCGTTCGAGCGCTTCGCGCCGCGTCCGGCTGTGCCTTGAGGAGAAGGGCGTCGCCTACGAAGGCCATGTCGTCGATATGGCTGCCATGGAGCATCATTCGCCGGCATATCTCAAGATCAATCCGCTGGGCGTGATCCCGACACTGATCCATGAAGGCCGGCCGCTGCATGAAAGCGGCACGATCTGCGAATATCTCGACGAGACTTTTCCCGAACCGCCGCTGCGTCCGGATACGCCCTACGAGCGCGCGGAGATGCGCAACTGGATCCGGCATATCGACGGGCTGATCGGCAATCTCATCATCTTCAACTGGCAGCACCACCTGGCGAAGACGGCGTCGCAATGGTCGGACCAGGAACTCGCCGAGAAACTCAAGAACATCCCGAGCAAGGAGCGCCAGGAAGCCTGGATCCGGGCGGCGCGCAAGCCCTATACGGAGGAAGAGCGCGACGCCGCGCGCGGCAAGCTGGTCGTGCTGCTGGACAAGATGGAAGCGGCGCTGAAGCCGTCGGGCTGGCTGGTCGGCAAGTCCTATTCGATCGCCGATATCGCGGCGGCGCCGTTCGTGAAGCGCATCGACGAGGAGATCGCGCCGGACGAGATGACCGAAAAGAAACATCCGCGCGTCGCAGCGTGGTGGGCTAGACTGCAGGCGCGGCCGGCCTTCGCCCAGGCGAATTTCGGCACCTTCGTTGATTCCTGAAATGGACTGGACACCTCGATGCTCGATACCCCGAAGAATGCCGAAAAATCCCATGCCGACAGCAAGATCCTGCAGCGCGTCAGCGATGGCGTCGGTGTCGTCACCTTTAACAATCCCGAAAAGCGCAACGCCATGTCGCTCGAGATGTGGGAGGGGCTCGGCAGCGCACTGGTCGAATTGCGCGATGATCCCGACGTCCGCGTCGTGATCCTGGTCGGCGCGGGCGACAAGGCGTTCGTCTCGGGCGCCGATATCAGCCAGTTCGAAAAGACCCGCCATAATGCGGCGGCCTCGGAAGAATATTCGAAGCGGAGCGAGGCGCAGCGCGCGTTGCTGGCGAACTACCCGAAGCCGACGATCGCCTGCATCCGCGGCTTCTGTCTCGGCGGCGGCATGCAGGTTGCCATGCTGACGGACATCCGCATCGCCTCGGACAACAGCCAGTTCGGCATTCCCGCTGCCCGGCTCGGCATCGCCTATGGCTATGACGGCCTCAAGCACCTGGTCTCGCTGGTCGGGCCGTCCTGGGCGCGGCTGATCATGTACACGGGCATGCGGATCGATTCCGCGGAAGCGTTGCGGATCGGACTCGTCGATCGCGTGCTGCCGGATACCGAATTATGGGACGCGACCATGGAAATCGCGCGCACCATTTCCGGCAACGCGCCGCTGGCCATTCAGGCCGCCAAGATCACCATTGCCGAAGTGCTGAAGGACGAGAGCCGGCGCGACATGGATGCCATCAAAAAGATCGGCATGTCCTGCATGGACTCGGAGGATTTCCGCGAGGGCCGCACCGCCTTCATGGAAAAGCGCAAGCCGCAGTTCAAGGGGAAGTAGCGCCAAACATGGTCATTCCGGGGCGATGCGCAGCATCGAACCCGGAGATGACGGTCCGGCTTCGCAGCCGTCGAGCGCCGCCAGCACCGCTTTCGTGATATCTGCCGTGCCGTTGCTGCCGCCGAATTCCATCGGCTTGATTCCGCCGGCATAGGCCTTGTCCACCGCGCGCTCGATACGTTCTCCGGCTTCGGCGGCGCTTTCGATGCCGTGCTTGTCGGCCAGCCAATCCAGCATCATCGCCGCCGACAGGATCATCGCCGTTGGATTAGCCTTGCCCTGCCCGATGATGTCGGGCGCGGTGCCGTGGCATGGCTGGAATATCGCGTGGCGATCGCCGATATCGGCAGACGGCGCCATGCCCAGGCCGCCGATCAGGCCGGCGGCGAGGTCGGAAAGAATATCGCCGAACATGTTCTCCGTCACCATGACGTCGAAATCCCACGGGCGCTTCACCAGCATCAGCGAGCAGGCATCGACATAGAGCCGGTCGGCCTTGACGCCGGGATGGCGGGCGGCAGCCTCGTCGAACATCCCGCGAAAGAACGCGAACGCCCTGAACACGTTCGCCTTGTCGACGCAGGTCAAGCCTCCGTTCGCCCGCCCCCGCGCCTTGCGGCGCTCAGCGAGGCGGAACGAAAACTCGAACAGCCGCTCCGAGGTCTTGCGGGTGATGACGAGCGTCTCGCGCGCCTCGGTATCGGTCACGACCCCCTTGCCCATCGATGCAAACAGGCCTTCGGTGGACTCCCTGATCAGGACAAGATCAATGCCGCGCTGATCGGCGCCGACGATCGGGCTCGGCACGCCCGGAATCAGCCGCGCCGGGCGCACGCCGGCATAGAGATCGAAGTGGAAGCGCAGTTCGATCTGCGGCGCGATCTCGGTGTTGTCGGGGTAGCGTACCGACGGCAGGCCGCAGGCGCCGAGCAGGATGGCGTCGGCCTCCTCGCACAGCCGCACGGTACTCTCCGGCATGGATTTTCCCGTCGCCAGATAATTGTTGGCACCGGCCGGCGCGTCGGTGAAGCGAAACCTCAAATCCGTCGTCGCCTCGATCTTGCGCAGGACTTCGAGCGCCGGCGCCATCACTTCAGGGCCGATGCCGTCGCCGCCGAGCACGGCGACGTGGAACGCGTTGTTTGCGGACATGGGGCTTCCCTAATGGAATTGTCATTCCGGGGCGATGCGGAGCATCGAACTAGGATGCGCAATTGCGCATCGGAGAATCTCGAGATTCCGGGTCTGGTCCTTCGGACCATCCCGGAATGACGAAGAAGACTTACGGCGTCAGCACCGCGCGGCCGACCAGCTTGCCCTTCTGCAGATCGATCAGCGCTTCATTGGCCTTGGCGAGCGGCATCGTCGTTACCGGAATCGGCGCGATCTTCTGGTTACGGACGAGATCGAGCAGTTCCTGGGTTTCGCGCAGGTTTCCGACGTAGCTGCCCTGAATCGTGATCGCCTTGATCGGAATCAGCGGCAAGGCCCAGGGCGCGCCGCCGCCGAACAGGCCGACGATGACGAGCTTGCCGCCCTTGGCGAGACAGTCGAAGCCGAGTTGCGTGGTCTGGGCGTTGCCGACCAGATCGATCACGGCGCGGATCGGGCCGCCGGCTCGCTTCGCGAGTTGCTCCAGCGCGTCCGGCGCCTTGCCGTCGACGGTGGCGAGCGCGCCGGCGGCTTCCGCGGCTTCGCGCTTCCTCGCATCGATGTCGACGACGATGGCGCCCTTGCCGCCCATCGCCTTCAGCAGCGACAGCGCCATCAGCCCGAGCCCGCCGGCGCCGAAGATGACGATCGGCGAGTTGAAGGCGAATTCGACCTTCTTCAGCGCGCTATAGGTGGTGACGCCGGAACACGCATAGGGCGCCGCCGTTACGGGATCGAGCCCCTTCAGGTTCAACAGATACTTCGGATTCGGCACCGTCATGTGATCGGCATAACCGCCGTCGCAATAAACGCCGAGCGAGTTCGGCTTGACGACGCACATGTTCTCGTCGCCGCCGCGACACGTCTCGCACTTGCCGCAACCGAGCCAGGGGTAGACCAGCGCGACGTCGCCCACTTTGAGTTCGCCCTTGTCGGCTGCCGTGACATCAGGCCCGAACGCCACCACCTCGCCGACCGTCTCGTGGCCCATGGTGCGCGGCAGCGACACGCCGCGATCCTTCAGCGACAGCGGCTTGCGGCCATGGCCGAGATCATAGCCACCTTCCCAGATGTGAAGGTCGCTGTGGCAGACGCCGGCCGCCTTCACCTTGATCAGCACCTGCGTACCCGTCGGCTGCGGCGTCTCCTGATCGACTTCCTTCAGCGGGGCATTGAACTCGGCGACCTGAAAACTCTTCATCGCTTCTCTCCCGTCATTCTTGTTCTTGGGCGCATTTGAAGGCGGACATTGCCACGTCTGTCCCATCGAGACAAACGCGGGCGCCCATCTCCCGGTATTCAGATCAGGGGGTGGTGGCAGGCCACGAGCTGGCCCGGCGCCACGACACGCAGTTCCGGTATCTCGTCGCTGCATCGCTGATCCGCCCGCGGGCAGCGGGTACGAAACCGGCAGCCGGACGGCGGCGCAATCGGCGACGGCGGCTCGCCCACCGGCACGGTCTCGGTCGGGCGGACATCCGGATCGGGCACCGGGATCGCCTCGATCAGCAGCGCGGTATAGGGATGCGCCGGATTGGCAAAGAGCTGTTCGGAGGGACCGACTTCGCACAAGCGGCCGAGATACATCACCGCGACGCGGTCGCTCACGGCTTTGACCACGGCGAGATCGTGCGCGATGAACAATAGCGTCAATCCAAACCGCGCCTTCATCTCCTCCAGCAGATTGAGAATCTGGGCGCGGATGGAAACGTCAAGTGCGGAGACCGGCTCGTCGCAGACGATGAACTCCGGGTTGAGGATGAGCGCACGCGCAATGCAGATACGCTGGCACTGTCCGCCAGAAAATTCGTGCGGCAGGCGTCCGACCACCAGGGTCGGATCGAGACCGACGGCGCTGAGCACCTCGTAGACGAGTTCCTTGCGTTTTTCCGGATCCTTGACGCCCGCGATCACCAGCGGCTCGGCGACGATATCGCCGATCTTGCGGCGCGGGTTCAGCGACGCAATCGGATCCTGGAAGATCAACTGCACGCGGCGGCGCATCAGCCGCAACGCGTCGCCCTGCATCGCGGTGAGATCCTGGCCGTCGAACAGCACCTGCCCCGATGTCGGGCGGCGCAACTGCAGCACCGCGCGGCCGAGCGTCGATTTACCGCAACCGGATTCACCGACCAGGCCGAGCGTTTCGCCACGGGCGATCTGCAGGCTGACGCCGGACACCGCGTGAACGGTCTTGGCGCCCACCGGATATTCCACGACGAGATCGTTCACCTCGAGCAGCGGATCGCCTGCGGCGGATGGCAAGACGGATGGTGAGACTTGCAGCATCATGCGCCGGCACCGGCATGGATTTCGATCGGATGGAAGCAGGCGAATTGGTGCTCCTGCGAGGAGGCTTGCGTCAGTGCGGGCTTCTCGGTGTGGCAGCGGGCCACCGCATAGCGGCAGCGCGGCGAGAAGGAGCAACCCTTCAGCGGCCGGGTCGGATCGGGCGGACGTCCCGAGATCGCCGGCAACGGCGTATGGGGCGCGGCATCGAGCCTGGGAAGGGCCGCAAGCAGCGCTTCGGTATAGGGCATCCGCATTTTCTTGAACAGCGCAGGCGTCGGCGCACGCTCGACCACGCGGCCGGCATACATGACCGCGACTTCGTCGGTACGGCCGGCAACGACGCCAAGGTCGTGGGTGATGATGATCATCGCCATGTGGCGGCGGCGCTGCTCCCGCGCCAGAGATCGAGAATTTGCGCCTGGATCGTCACGTCGAGCGCGGTGGTCGGCTCGTCGGCGATCAGGAGCTTTGGGTTCGCACGACAGCGCGATCGCAATCGCCACTCGCTGCCGCATCCCGCCGGAGAGTTGATGCGGATATTGCGCCAGCCTTTGCTCGGGCGCGGGAATGCCGACCGCGGCGAGCAGCTCTATGCTGCGCTTTTTGGCGCTGGCGTCGTTAAGCTCGAGATGCTCCTGCAGCGTCTCGATCAGCTGCGTGCCGATCGTGAGCACCGGATTGAGCGACGTCATGGGGTCCTGGAACACCACCGCCAGCGAGCGGCCACGCAGCTTGCGGAGCTTCTCCGGCGAAAGCTGCAGCAGATTCTGGCCGTCAAACATCACGCGGCCGGAGAGTTTTGCCTTCTTCGGCAGCAATTGCAGGATCGCCCGCGACAGCATGGTCTTGCCGCAACCGGATTCGCCGACGACACCGAGCGTCTGGCCCGCGCCGACGGTGAGGTTCACTTGATCCACCGCGCGCAGATTGCCGCGCGGGGTCGGCAGGTCGACGACGACGTCCTCGACAGAAAGCAGGATATTTTCGGTCACAGCGCGCCCTGCCGTGGATCGGTCAGCGCCCGCAGGGTGTCGCCGACCAGATTGAAGGAAAGGACGGTCAGGAACATGGCCGCCGCGGGGAGGAAGGCCAGCCGCGGCGCCACCTCGAGGCTTTCACGCCCCTCCCCGATCATGCTGCCCCAGCTAGATATCGGCGGCGGCACGCCAAGGCCGAGAAAGGACAACGCGCCCTCGACCACGATAGTGACGGCTACCGCGAGCAGGAAGAAGGCCAGCAGCGGCAGCGCGACATTGGGCAGCAATTCGCGCAGCAGGATGCGCGCATGCGTCGCCCCCAGCGCCTGCGCGGCGATGACGAACTCGCGCCGCGCCAGCGTCAGCGTCGCCGCCCGCGCCACCCGCATGAAGGCGGGAACGCCGAGGATGCCGAGAATGAGGGTGAGATTGAGAATCGACTGCCCGAGATAGGCAGTCACAGCCATCGCCAGGATCAAGGGCGGGAACGCCAGCAGCACGTCCATGCTGCCGACTACCGCCGACTCGAACCGCCCGCGAAAATAGCCCGCGAGCATGCCGAGCGCACCGCCGATGGTCAGTCCGATCACCGGTGCACAAAGCCCGACCACGAGCGAGATCTGCGCCCCGTAGATCAGCCGGGAAAGTTCGTCGCGGCCGAGGCCATCGGTCCCGAGCCAATGCTCCGCAGAAAACGGTGCGCGCCGTTCCAGCATGTCCATGTCGGTCGGGCTCGGCAGCGGCAGCACGGGAGCGAAGATTGCGACCGAGATCATGAAAATCATCCAGCCGATCGCCATCCAGAACAGCAGTCCCAGCCGGCGTCCGCGCTTTGCCGGTTCCGCCGCGACGCCTTCGTCGATCGTGAGTTCAAGCGTGGCCATGACGGATCCTGGGATCGAGGACAGCGTAGAGCAGGTCGACAATGAAGTTCATGATGACGAAGCCGGCGGCGACCAGCAGCACCACGCCCTGCAGGATGATGAGGTCGCGGGTATAGATCGCGCCGACCAGCAGCCGGCCGATGCCCGGCAAGGCGAAGATCGTCTCCACGATCACAGCGCCGCCGATTAATCGCCCGATATTGATGCCTGTGATCGTGACCAGCGTGAGCGACGACGGTTTCAGCGCGTGCACGAACAGGATCCGCGATGCCTTCAGTCCCTTGGCTTTCGCCAGCGCGATATAGTCTTCCTGCAAGGTTGCGATCATGTCGGACCGCAGCACGCGCATGATGCCGGGCCATTCGGCGAGTGCCAGCGTCAGCGCGGGCAGCACCATAAAGCGCAGGTTTGCGGCCGGATCTTCGGTAAAGGGCACGTAGCCCGTCGCCGGCAACCAGCGCAGCTCCACCGCAAACAGATAGATCAGCAGGATCGCCGACAGGAAAGCCGGCACTGACAGCATGGCGAACGCGCTGCCGGTCATGAAGCGGTCGAACGCGCTGCCGCTGCGGGCGGCGCACACGATCGCCAGGGGAACGCCGATGACGAGGCCGATGATCTCGGCCAGGATCATCAGTTCGAACGAGACAGGCAAGCGCTCGGTCGACCGCCTGCAGCACGGTTTGCCCGGTGCGGAACGACCGGCCGAAATCGCCCTGCAGGATGTTGCCGAGCCAGCCGAAGTAACGGATCCAGACCGGCTGATCGAGCCCCATGTCCTTGCGCAGCGCCGCGACGTTCTCCGGCGTCGCCTGATCCCCGAGGATGGTATAGGCGAGATCGCCCGGCAGCAGGGAGGCGATAAAGAACGTCAACAGCGATACGGCGATCAGAACCGGTATCAGGTACAGAAGCCTGCGCGCCACAAACAGCAGCATGGAGGATTATTCCAGCCAGGTGCCGGATACGTCCACCACCCCGCTGTACATTTTTGGCAAGCCCTTGAGCTTCGCGCTCGACAGCGCGTAGTAGGTATTCTGGAACGTCCAGAACCAGATCGCTTCCTTGTTGATGATACGGCTGATCGCGCAATAGTCCTCGATGCGCTTGTTCGTATCGGCCGTGGCGCGCGCGCGCTCGAGCAGATTGTCGAGTTCGGGGTTGGAATAGTTGGCGAGCGCAACCGGGCTGCCGGTACGGAAGTTAGCGTACATCTGCACATCGGGATCGGCGAGATCGACGATCCGCCATGGCGTCAACTGGAACTGGCGCATGAAGGCACGCGGCGGGATGGTGGCCTGGTCGACCTGCTCTATCTCCATGTTGGCGCCAGCCCGCTTCCAGAACTGTTGCAGCACCTGGCCAACGGTGCGCCCACGCGGCGTCGCCGTAACGAGCATCTTGAAATCGACGGACTTGCCGTAGTCCTTGATCAGCGCCTTGGCCTTCTCAAGGTCTTCGGGAAGCGCACCATCGTCCTTGCATTTGACCCAGGAACCGTCGCCGTAGGGGTTGCTGGCAGGTCTTGCGAGACCATTGGTAATTGCTTGAGACATCTTCTTGCGGTCAAGCGCCATCACCAGCGCCTGGCGGACGCGCACGTCGTCGAACGGTGCAACCTTGGTGTTGAAGGCGTAGACCTGCGCGCCGGACCCGACATAGGTGTGCACGGTCAGCTTCGGATCTTTCTGCGCCTTCATGATGCTGTCGGCGTTGAATTCGTCGTCCCAGACGATATCGGCCTCGCCCGATTGCAGGCTGGCGAAGCGCGACTGCGCGTCCGGCAGCGGCTTGAGGACGATGCGGTCGAGATACGGACGGCCCTTGTTCCAATAGTCGGGATTTTTCTCGAGCACCATGCGGTCGCCCGCGGCCCATGACTTCAGGATATAAGGGCCGGTGCCAACGGGATTGCGGTTGTAGTCATCGCCCTTGGTCTTCCACGCCGTCGGCGACTGCACCGAATTGTTGGCGCTTGGAAAGCTCACAATTGCCGGCAAGTTCACCGATGGGTCCTTCAGATTGTAGACCACCGTCAATTCGTCGGTCGCCTCCACACTGTTGATAAAGGCAATATAAAAGGCACAGCGACACTTGTTGGCAGGGTCCTTCTGCCGATTGAAATTCTCCTTGAACGCTTGGGCGTTGAATGGTGTGCCGTCGTGGAATTTAACGCCAGGTCGCAGCTTGAAGGTCCAGGTCTTGAAGTCCTCGGAAGGAGTCCAGGACAGCGCGAGTTTCGGTTGCACTACGCCCTTATCGTCCAGAGACGTGAGCGTGTCGAAAATCGCCGCTGCTGCAGATCCGGCTGAGGTATCGAACACGCCAACCTTGAGCGGATCGAAGCCGGGGATATCGAGTTCAAGGCCGAAGGTAATGCTGCCGCCGGGCTTCTGCGCGTTGGCGGGCATAGCCGACAAGGCCACGCCAAATCCCGCCACAAGAAATATTCGCGCAAGCGCGCTCGAACGGATCGCCGCTTTCATTGATGTTCCCTCCGATGTGTCGTGCGTCCGGCATTCCGGATCGTTGATGGCCGGCCCGCAAGATGTCCGGAAACGCAGTCGCGGGCAAGGCCGTTAGCAAGCGGTGGATGAAAAGCCGCAGGATTAACACTTTGGCGTCCGAACCGGCGCCGTCAGCCGCGCGCCGTTACTTGCGCCTTGCCAAAGCAAGCGATTTCATCCTCCGAGAGTCCGGTTTCCTTCAGGTAGGCACGCGTGTGCTCGCCGAGCGTCGACATCCGCGGCGCCGCCGATACTCTGGCGCCCGACATGCGAAACGGCAGGTTGAGAACCTTGAAGCTGCCGCCGCCGTCTTCGACCTCGGCCATTGCGCCGCGATGGGCGATCTGCGGATCGCGCAGCGCCTCGGCTACAGTGCGGTAGGCCGACGAGGGAACGCCGTGTTCATTGAGCGCCACGAGGCATTGTTCGGTTGTAACCGCGCGGGACCACGCCTCGACGCCTTCCATCAGGCCGGCCCAGTTTTCGCGGCGATCAGAATATTTCGCAAAGCGCGAATCGCTTACCCACTCCGGATGACCGATGACCTTCATCAGGCTCTGGAAAGTTTTCTCGCTGGCGATCGCAACCATCACATAGCCGTCGGTCGTCTCGATCGGACCGAACATCGGCCGCTGCGTCGGCTTCACCTCGAATTGCGACCATTGCAGTTCGTTCAGCGTCAGGCTCAGCATGGATTCCAGCATAGAGACGTCGATATGCTGGCCCTGCCCCGTTGACGCACGCTGATACAGCGCCGCCGAGACGGCGCCGAACGCATAGACACCGGTGAGGACGTCGGCGTGATAGATGCCGCAATAGTCCGGCCGGCTGCGGCCGGGCTGGTAGGCCAGATGCGCCATCTCATAGCCCGAGGCCGCGTGAATCACCGGCGCATAGGCCGGCAGTTCCGCCGACGGCCCGGTCTGGCCGTATCCGGAAATCGAGCAATAGATCAGTTTCGGGTTGAGTTCCTGCAGCGAGGCGTAGTCGAGTTTCAATCGCCGCATCACACCGGGGCGGAAATTCTCAACCAGCACATCAGCCGTTGCGACGAGCCGACGGACGGCTTCGCTTCCTTTGGGCGATTTCAAATCCAGAACCAGGCTGTTCTTGCCGACGTTGAGCTGGCCGAAGGCGGTCGAGCAATTGTTCCGCACCGGCGGGCGGGTCCGCATCGTCTCGCCCTCCTCGGTCTCGATCTTGATGACCTCCGCCCCCATGTCGGCGAGCATCCGCGTGCAATGCGGCCCGGCAATCGTGGTCGAAAAATCGAGGACGCGCAGGCCCGCGAAGCTGCCTGTCAAATTCCTCTCATCGTTACCGGCTATGGTCATCTCTCTCAAAACTCCTTCGGCCTTTCGGCTTTCGTTTTCATAGTGCGGCGCGACCCTAAATGGTGCCGCCACGGCGGGAAAGGCTGATGCGTGGGGAACTGTTTTCGGGGGCCGGAAAAATCGCCTGGCAAATTGGACCCTTTCTTGCATTACTTGTGTTCAAGGCTGGCCGAGGGCATTTCTTGAAGGTCCTGTTCGTCACCACGGAAATCGATGACTTTGTCCGGGTGGGCGGTCTCGCCGCCGTTTCCGCTGCCCTGCCCCGCGCGCTTCGCCCATGGATCGATGTTCGCATCATGCTGCCCGGTTATCGGGACGTCGTCGAACAGTTCTCCCACATTGAAATCGTTGGACAATGCGCAGCTTTGGCGGAAATGCCGGCTTGCTCACTGGGGCGGGCGTCGACCCGGGACGGGCTGCCGGTCTACGTCCTGCTCTGCCCGCATTTGTACGAGCGGCCGGGCAATCCCTATGGCGACGAATCCGGCCGCGACTGGCCGGACAATGACGTCCGTTTCGGACGATTTGCATCTGCCGCAGCCGAGCTTGCGATGGGCACGCTGGACAAGAATTGGGCAGCCGACCTGGTTCACGCCAACGATTGGCAGGCTGCGCTGACGCCCGCTTATCTGGCCTGGAAGGGCTCAAAGGTCCCCTCGATCCTGACCATCCACAACCTCGCCTACCAGGGACTATTCCCGCGCGACTCGCTGCGGCGGATCGGGGCGCCCGAGAGTTCCTTCCACATCGACGGGCTCGAATTCTACGACAAGCTGTCGTTTCTCAAGGGCGGCATCGTCTACGCCTCGCATTTGACCACGGTCAGCGCGACTTACGCGAAGGAGATCACGACCAGCGAACTCGGCTGCGGGCTTGAAGGCCTGCTCCGGCTCCGTTCGGACGCCGCGCAACTGACTGGCATTCTCAACGGCATCGACGAAAGCTGGGATCCTCGCGCCTGCGCGCAACTGGCGCAGACGTTTGGCGCCGGCGATTGGGAGGGCAAGCAGGCAAACGCCGATTACGTCCGCAAGCAGTTTGGCCTGGCGCTGTCGCGCGGCCCGATTTTCGGTCTGGTCGCCCGCCTCGTTCACCAAAAGGGCGTCGATCTCGTACTGTCCGCCGCCGACGAGATCATCGAGGCCGGCGGGCAGATCGTGGTGACCGGCAGCGGCGAGCCGCAGATCGAGCAGGCACTGGTCGATGCGCATCGCCGCAGGCCTGATGCGATCGGGGTCGCCATCGGCTTCAATGACGGACAGGCGCGGCGAATTTTTGCCGGCAGCGATTTCACGCTGATGCCGTCGCGGTTCGAACCATGCGGGCTGAGCCAGATGTATGCGCAACGGTTCGGATCGCTGCCGATCGGTCACCAGACCGGCGGACTGGCGGAAACCATCCAGGACGGCGAAACCGGATTCCTGTTTTCACAGCCATCCGCCGAGTCCTTCCTTGGCGGCGTGAGGCGGGCTTTCGAAGCCTTCGGGGCCAAGGACCGGCTCGACGCAATGCGGCGCAGCGCGATGGCGCGATCCTTCAGCTGGGATCTTTCGGCGGCCTGTTACAACGCGCTCTATCGAAAGACGGTCGCGCCTTCCATCAGTGCGTGATCGCGATTACTCCGCCGCTTCCGGCATGACTTCCACCTGCTCATGGAGAACGACGCCGGAGAGCGGATCGAACTCGCCGACCCAAGGCTTCCTGTCGAGCACCGCCTTTGTGTGGCGGTAACCGGCATCCCAGCGCTGCATGATGCCGGACGGACTGAAATCGATGTCCTTGGTGTGATCCTCGCGGCTGAGCTGCGGGGCCAGCAGCCGGACGACGTGCATCCGGGTCGGACAGCCGTAGCCTGCGAGTTCCCTCACCGCCTCGCTGTTGCGCTCGGATTCGGGCAAGCGCGCCGCGAGCTGGTTGATGACGTGGCGCAGGCGATGCGCCTGCTGCTGGCGGGCGATCTGGCTGGCGATCCGGCTCGAATACTGCACGTCCTTGTGCCGGTTCAAGCACCTCCGCCATCGTGGTCGGCTCGGCGCCGCACGGATTCCACAGATGCACGGCGAAGATCAGCGAGTTCTTGCGCGGATTGTCGTCGAATACGGCTTCCGTCGGCGTGTTCGATAGAATGCCGCCGTCCCAATAGAGTTCGCCGTCGATACGCACCGCCGGGAAGGCCGGCGGCAGCGCGCCCGACGCCATGATGTGCTTGACGCCAAGCTCGCCGTCGCGGCTGTCGAAATAGCGCATCTGGCTGGTGCGGACATGCGCGGCGCCGACCGTCAGGCGCGGCGTGCATTGATTGACCAAAGTGAAGTCCACCAGTTCGCTCAGAGGTCCGCTCCAGCGGCGCGGTCGAGTAATAGCCGGCATTGTCGGCACCGAGCGGATAGCCGTCGCCGGCATGGGCCAGCGGGTTGGGCCTGAAGAAGCCGGGAATGCCGTTGGTCACCGTCGACCAATAGGACAGTTTTTCATTGAAGCCCGGAAAGATGTCGCGAAAGCTCCAGATCGGATTCTGCTCCATCCTCTTCCAGAATTCGCGCAACCGCGACAGCCGGTTCTGCGGCGCGTTGCCGGCGATCAGGCTGGCGTTGATGGCGCCGATCGAGGTGCCGATGATCCAGTCCGGCTCGATACCCGCTTCATGCAGCGCCTGGTAGACACCGGCCTGATAGGAGCCGAGCGCGCCGCCGCCTTGCAGCACCAGCACGACCTGCCCCGGCTCGGACCTTCCCAATGACCGCAAGGTCGGCGCGGAATTTCTGGCCTTCACGTCGCTCATGTCACGCTCCTTGCCTGTTTCGCGTTCTGTTGTTCGCGCGTGGTTTGCCAATGTTACGTTCACGCTTCAGTGTGCGGTCCAGCTGCCGTCGACCGGTAGCCGCCCCTTCACTGGGGATTCAGCGCCTTACGCTGTTCATTTCCGCCCCAATCTGCACGGCCGGCGTGATCTGAGGAAATGCCGTTTGGCTTCCAAAACCATACGCCGGCGCTATGGCGGTTATGGTGTCATCGGGGGGCGCGATCGGATAAGTTCCCGGCACGACAGAACGGGGCACGACCATGGAGATGCATCAGGTTCGCTACTTCCTTGCGGTCGCGCGCGTGCTCAACTTCACGCGCGCCGCCGACGAGTGCAACGTCACGCAACCGTCGCTGACGCGGGCCATCAAGCAACTGGAAGCCGAACTCGGCGGCGACCTGTTTCGCCGCGAGCGCCCCGCCGCGCAACTGACCGAACTCGGCCAGCGCATGCATCCGCTGCTCAAGCAATGCTATGAGGCTGCGACCGGCGCGCGCGAACTGGCCTCATCGTTCAAGAGCGGCGAAGTCGGCGCGCTCAGGATCGCACTGACCCATTCCGTCGACCTGTCGCTCTTGATTCCGCATCTCGACCAGATCAAGCGGCTGTTCAATCGCCTGGAGTTTCGCTTTCTGCGCGGCAACAGCCGGGAAGTCGCGGAGTTTCTCAAGAAGGGCGAAGCCGAACTCGGCATCGCCGCCGAAATCAGCGAAGAGTGGGACCGGCTCGATACCTGGCCGCTGTTTACGGAAAACTTTCAGCTCGTCGTCAACCGGAAGCATCCGCTGGCGGATCGCGAGAAGATCGATTTCGGCGATCTTCGCGCCGAGCAATTGCTGTCGCGAAACTATTGCGAACACGCCGCGCGGGTGAATAGCTCGCTTCGCGAGCACGGCCTCGACGTCGACCGCAGCCATGAAATCGCCTCGGAACGCGACCTGATCGAACTGCTGGAAGCCGATATCGGCGTCGCCGTGGTGCCCGATACCGCCTCGATCCCGCCGACGCTCAAGCGCGCCACCGTCGAGGGACTGGACGCGCGGCGAACGGTGAACCTCTACGGCGTTGCCGGGCGGGAACGGACGGCGGTGGCGTCCACCGTGATGCGCATGCTGCGCGGCGCCGACTGGCAGCAATTCATCGACAAGACCACAAACGCCTGAGGCGATGAAGCGCTGGCGCTGCTAACGTTCTTCGCTGGCGCTCTTCAGCGCGGCAATCAGGTCATCGATTTCCATGCGCTTGCGGAAATCGGGATCGACAAAGCGGGCTTTCACCAACCCGTCGCGACCGACCACGAAGGTGGCCGGGATCGGCAGCACCCAGCCGTCATTGCCATGGAAACTCGACATGTCCTGGTATGACAGCAGCCGCTGAATTTCAGTGCCGAGCCAGATCGCAAGATTGAGCGACAATGCGTAGCCGTTATCGAGGTCGGTCAGCACCGGAAACGGCGCATCGGCCTCGGATTTGAATTTTTCGGCATATGCTTGCGTCTCCGGCATGATCGCGACCGTCTGCGCGCCCAATGCCCTGATGCGATGCTGAGCCTGGATCACCGCCCTCACGTTCAGCCGGCAATAGGGACACCAATGGCCGCGATAGAACATCACTGCGACCGGTCCGTTCGTCGATCAGCGATTTCAGGCTGACCAGCCGGCCGGTCTCGTCCGGCAACACGAACGGCGGCATCACTTCGCCTGGCCTCGGCGCATTCTCGCCGCCGCCGTTTTCGTTGAGGCGCGCCACCAGCCGGTCCACCGCTTCGCCATAGGCCGGGAAGATCTCCCGGCCCGCCGCGGCGTAGGCCTCGAGCTGCTCGCGCAAGCTGCCTTCCATGCCGCTGCATTGCTCGAACGCCACCTTGAGACGTTCGGCATTGGCTGGCGATAGCGTGACGTCATGTTTTGCTCCGGCATATCGGCTATTATTTTCCGGTCCGGGCCGCCCCGAAGGGCGGCCCAACGATTCAGGCCGGATCAGGGCAGATAGAAATTGCCGGTCGGGTCGAGCGTACCCGAGGTCGAGTAGAGCTCGCCCTTGTCCATGAAGAACACGGTGTTGTTCGGGACCTTTCTGGGCGTTCTTCATCATCGCATCGTGGTTCTTGCGCGCTTGACGCCATGGCCATCGCCGACATTTTCCCGGGCCCGGCATACATGTAGGCCATGCCTGGATTGAATTCCCAGGGAACTGCGAGAAGGCGGAGGTCGCGACGGCCGCGAAGCGCAGCGGCGGCAATCAGGGTCTTGGATAACGTGGTCATGAGAGCTCCTCAAGGCTTGATGGAAGACGCCCGCCAATCGGGCGCTGGCCAATCAGAGGGCGACCTGCCCCGAATTAGAAATGCCGATGCACAATCGGTTCGATAGCCGCGGCGTATCGAACGGCGCATAGCGCGGCGCTATGAAGCAGGAGCTGAACAGCGTTTACGCGCCCATGCGATTCGACGGCAGTCGCTGATATAGCCGGCCGATCATTTGCTCGCCGAGGCAACGTAACACACACACGAGGAGGAGTGAGGACATGTTCAAATCAGACATCACGTCGCGCGCGATCTGGCCGGACATCGCCCTCGCGTAATGCTCGCACTCTCCGCGCGACAACTTCGCCCGCCACGGCCGGCGAATGTCCGGCCGGCAGATCACGCGAACGTCCGCGAGAAGGTCGATTACAAGCCGGTCGGCGTCACCGACGTCACGCTCGGCGCGATCAACCTCGAGAAGCAGCCGGCGAAAATAAGGGATCGCGAGCTGCGCTTCCGCAAGCTGACGATCGAGCCCGGCGGCATCGTGCCCTGGCACAGCCATGACGATCGTCCCGCGCTGATCTACGTGCAGCAGGGCGAGATCGTCGAATATGCGAGCAACTGCTCGGAGCCGATCGTGCACAAGGCCGGCGAGATCAGGCCTGAAGTATACGGCACCTCGCACTGGTGGAAGAACCTCGGCAAGGAAACCGTCATTCTCTATGTCGGCGACGTCCGCAAGGATCCGCACGACCACAACATGTAACGAGCGCCATTCGAGGTCTCGTTGCCGGATGTGACGCCCTGGGTCCCCCGTGTCGCCCCACACACCCAGGGGTCACATCCCTTCTTTCCGCTCACCTGCGAGAAGCGCCATGACTGACATGTCCGAAACGATGGAAATGCACGGTCACTCGCCGGGCGCGGTGCTGCGCTCGCTCGTCATCGGCCTCACGGCCTTCCTGACCGTGGTCGACCTGTTCGCCACCCAGGCG
>CAWBRL010000002.1:0-42739 GCA_963791165.1 uncultured Alphaproteobacteria bacterium
CAGAGGGCCCAAAACCCTTTGATACTCGCCAGCCCAATAACGCTCACCGGGGGAAACTCCGACAATGATTGCGACAGCTTTCGTTTCCGGCAACAGCCGCAACACGTTTTCGATGGCGGCAACCTGATCGTATCGCACTCCGGCCACGGCATCTTGTTCGGACAACAGGGAAAACTCAATTCGACGCACTTCGACCGCAGCGAGCAGCATCGGCATTTTCGGAAACATGTCTGTCTTGTGTCGCTGGACGAAGCGAGCGGCAGGCGCACCAAGAGCGACGATCAAATCAGGCCCGCGTTGAGCGTAGAGCGCCCGGAGATATTCAACAAATTTGGCCTCAGCAGCGTCGTCGCCATCCAGAGCCGTGACGAGGGATTGTTCTTGAATGTTCGGGGGCCACGGCGACTGTCGGTTCAGTTCCTTCTGAATTTCTCTGCTCCATGCGGCCTAAGCGCTCGAAATTCGGGCCAAACGTATGAAGGATTAGAATTTTTTTCGGCTGAGCGGCAGTCTCGCCAAGCTGGGCTGCGCAGCAGTCTCGCCAATTGAGACCAAAAGAACGATGGCGGCGGCACTCCACATACTGACCAGCCGCTTCACCCACAATGTGCGCGGCGCGGCCATGCGGCCCCGATAGCGGCAACCCTCCACGTCAGACGCCAGAACCGTTGTCAGTGGGTCCGCTTGGCGGCCATTGGGAATGCCCATACGACCTTGTGGTCACCACCCCAAACAATGCACGGCGGGCTGCCCGAGGGCTAGGGGTCTCAACGACTGAAATGGCTCAGAAGGCGAAGTTCCGCACGGAGACTGTCAGCGTAATCCACGGCGAGGGCCGTCGTGGTGATGCTGCCGCCGCGCGATCCTCTTTATCGGCCCCACGCATGACGATCCGGAGCGCATCATCCGGCAGCGGTCGTTGCAGTGCTTTGGCTTCATCCCACGGTGCGCGCATCCACACGTCCCGCTCTTCGTCGGTCGTCAGTATCACCGGCATGGCCTTCGGATGGATCGGCTCGACCACCGCATTCGGCGAAGTCGTCAGGAAGCCTGGTCGCCTACGGGCTCGCAACCCGGCGCCACATTCGGGTCGGCGGCGGCGGAGGCTGGTCGGCATCAATCATCACGCCTTGATGCGACCGGAAGCTCGGGGCGGCCGCATTCCTCTGGCTAACTTGAGCGGCCAGTAGACAGCCCATTCGGACAGAACTACATCTAACATAGTCTCCCGTTGCGGCGTGGAGTGGGGTGTATTCTGAAGGTGCTGGTAAGCTACCCTGGGGTCGGGCGACAATTGCTGCACTGAATTCCGACCTGAGCATTCTCACCACCAGCGGCTCAGATTGGGCCGACCGGTTGAAGCGGTTAGCCGCCCGCGCGCCCGGTCTCGACATATTTGGTCAAAGGTTGGTTTTGCGCGACAGCTCAGGCTGGCAGATCACACCGGAAGGTAGGGCATTTCTTGATTGGCTGGAAAGGGGTGCCGTCATTCGCGAATGTGCCCTTGGCCGACCCTTCGCCGCCCCTACCCCAGCAACCGCCATTGCTGCTGGTCGGTGAAACGCGTTGGCAACGGCTGACTAGGACGTGGACGGTTTCCCGGCTCAAGTCGGCGTTCTGCCTAAGATTTGGCAGACGTGGACGAGGGCGCGGTTTATTGGAGAGAGTGCGACTGCAAGCAAGCACCCAGAAAGGGGGATGCCCATGCCCGGGATCACAATCGGCCACAACTCAAACGCCCGCGCTAAGTGCTTGCATGTTTTCCGGCGGTGTCCGCGTAGTCATGATCGCGCTCCGAACCGACGCCCCGCATCACGAAGATTATACATGTGGTGACGCCGCTCACTTGCCACCCAAAGCGGCAAACGACAACAGGCTGGCTTGGCCCTTTATTCCTTTTCCCAACGGTTGGTGCGCCGCCTGCTGAACGAGCTTTCCCAAACTTTCCCCGCGGGGTATTTGATGCTGGTGAGTGACCACCAGCTGTTTCCTGAGGCGGCATTTTCTTCGCTAACTGGAATAAGCTCAAACCGATCCTCAGAAATTATCGGATGTAATGCTCATTGGCTTCTTTACGCATCATCGAGATGAACCAAATATACAAATAGAATGTCGTCAGACGCATCAACCTCCTTTGACCCTTCGGAATATTCACTCCTCTCATCCTCAGTAGCGGGTCGCGCTTGCAATTTTGAGCCGAGCCCGCAGAGCGGTTTGCCGTCCGAGCTTAGCGTAGACAGATCGGCACGGAACCATTCTTCCCTGCAAAGCTCGGCAGCCTCGCGCGCATTGGCTTCTAGGGCAACGACGGGATTGCCATCAATAAGGATCGTGTAGATCAGCCCCGGCGGCGACTGCTTCATCTTCCGTTCACTTTCAGTCCAAGCCCAAAGGACGGTCCCTTAGAACAACCTGTCGGTCGATTTGTCCAACCTGGAAACGGGAAAACGCGGGCCATATGTCTGAGCCGGGGCTTGCCCGGTTGCGAGGGCGATACTCATCGTCAAAATCGTGAAAGCCAAAGTACGCATTAGAACCTCCTCGAAGCCGGACACAATATAATTTCTATGTAATTGCTCGCGCATTCAGTGACACACCAACGCCGGGATTTTCGTGTGCGTCAGCACCTTGTTTGTCACGCTGCCGAGCAGGACTGCGGATAGTCCCCACGTGCCCGTGCGTTGCCATGACGATGAGATCGCAACCTCGATCCGCGCCCGTTGCAATGATGGCTTGATCAGGTTTCGCGTCCTTTCAACTGAATTGTTTTGCAGGGCACACCTGCCTGCTTGGCCGCATCGGCCGCGCGACTTAACACGCTCGCATGGTAATTCTTGATCTGCCGGGTAATTGGCGAGCTCCTCAAGTGCGCCGTATTCCGCAAGTGACGGAGCACCGAGCCAGATCAGTTCTTCGACGATAATCACGGTTACCTTGGCTCCTACGGATTTCGCCAGTGACAATCCATGTGTCACTGCCTGCTCGGCCAACTCAGACCCATCGGTTGGAATGAGAATATGGCGGTACATGCTCCACCTCTCGATTGTGTAAACGTGCTGCCTTGCGAAGATAAGCTTGGATATCCGAAATGGGCGGGCGTCTTGATCAAGATCAATGGGCGGATACCTGGCGCTCGATGACCGCGCGGTCCCGGCATCAGATCGCGGCCTTCACAGTACCTTGATTGCGTCATCGGCAACGCCGAGCAGTCACCGTTCTGGGACCTTGCCGGGATAATCTGGGTCGGCGTAAGTTCGTGAATGGCACCGCGTCTGCCGCGGAGCCGCCGAGCTCTATCGCACCCGCATCTCGATCGGGCGCATGTCGTCGAAGCCTTGGCATCAGTTCATTAGCCCGCGTCCTTCTGATGCGTTGCAGCATGTCCCAACCCTCTTCTCGCCGCGTTGATCCTCACTGGCGAAGAGAATAACTTCCCGATTGGCGAACTTAGAGCGAATGGAGAGCCGACTTGCACCTGCAAACACTATCACCTGAAGACCACAAGCTATCGCCGCAGCAAAAGTAGCTGTTGAGGCGCATCGCCCGGGGAAAAACAGACGAACAAATTGCCAAAGAATTTCGCTGCCGCGCCGATCTCATCGCTGCGCAGCGTCAAATGATCATGGAAAAGTTGGAGATCGGATCGCAAGCGCAGCTCGCGGCGGCGGCCCGCCAGTTCGCCGATTGGCACACTTGGATCAAAGCAGACGCAGATGACATCGGATGACACACTAGGCCCGCAAGGCGCCGGTGTTGGGTAACGGCGCTGCGAAATTTCGCATCCACGCGGCCGGGCGTTAGCCGCGTGGGCAAAAAAGAAAGGCCCCCGACCGCCCGCTTGTTTTTATGCGCGCAGCTGCTGCCTCACCGGCAGGCATGACCACACCAGAGCGCCGACCCAGCCGAGGAAGGTCCAGCCGAGAAACAGGTTGAAGACGAAGATCGACAGCAGCGCATGGTGTTTGCGCACCCAGGCGACGTAGGTCGGTACGAAGTAGAAGAAGAGACCGACCGCCGTCAGCACGATGAACCAGGCAATGCCGCTGATCGTGTCGGCGATTAAGCCGTTGAAGGCCGCGATGATCTCGATGAGGATGATCAGCCCGAGGGTGCAGGCGATGACGATGGGGATCATGGCTCGCTTGTCCATTGCCGCAGTTCCTTTCTCGGGCGTGGGTGTTCACTGACCTGGGATGTGCCCGATACTGCTCGACGAGCCGCCTGGCTGCACCGTCGTGACCGGGCCGACACCTCGGCCTCGACAGCGCACCGTGTCGAGCGCGTTGACCTCGACCGTGTCGAGCCGTCACCATTGCTGACCGCACCGGGAGCGGCAGGCGGCACGCACCCTCGCGCCGAGCCGGGGCCGGTCCGGGCCACAGGAAGGCCGTACAGCGCGCCGCCAGCAACCCGCGCCCGCGGCACCCGACGGCCACGCGCCGGGGCTGGCCGGGCCGCGCCAGTGCCCTCGCGCCGGTGCACGCCAGCGATCCGGTCATATATTATTCGCGTGATTGTCGCCGTGCCGGACGCAATCTCGCCAGCGCCAACAGGAGGGGGGTACCCACCCCGTAAAGCCTTGCCAGCAAAGAGAATACCAGCGGACATCCGGTCGCTGTGCCGGTCCTATACAGACGAGGCCGTGCGCTCCCTTGCCGCCATCATGCGCAACGGCGACAAGGACGCCACGCGCGTGGCAGCCGCCGCGATCTTGCTCGACCGAGGTTGGGGCTCCGCTCGCCACAGTCCCACGCCGACGAGGACGGCGACATCAGGGTGACCATTAGAACCTTCACTGAGGGCGGCGACGTGATTTGCCATCGTCCTGACGCACAACCGCGAGGTCCGGCGGGGTCACGGGTGCGTTTTGATGCTGACCGGCTTCACGTGAAGGCCGAACCCATGCCGGTGGTATCCATCGAACCATCTGACTTGGCGCCGCTAGTCGTTCCGGGCTTCTCCATGCCGGCCTGCGGAGCGGGGCCGGTGTTCTGCGCAAGGGCCGGGCCGCACAGGAGCGTGGCGAGAGCGGCGACGGTGACAATCGACTTCATAGGTCTCTCCGTTGGGTGACCTAAAAGTAATTCATCGCGCCAAGAACCGTTCCTCGATTTGGCTGTATCTCTGGAGCCAATACGTCGCATGTAAGGAGCGTCCAATCACGCCCCGACTATCCCGTGATGGGGCAAAACGGAATCGCGTCCACCCGCTTCACCGGCCGCACCCATCGCATTGCTGGCAGAATGCTGTCGCTTGAAGTACCTTGCATTGCCGTAGGGCGGAGGCTGGATGAAACAATTTGTAGCGATCATGTTGAGCGCAATAGCGGTCGGTTTGGCCGCTGATGCCGCGAACGCTCAGCGCGATATTGCGACCGAGCATGAGCTTTTAGCCGCGTACTGCTTAGGAGCGGCAAATGCTGTTGCTCGCCGACCCACCGGCGTCGCGCAACTTGACACGATGATTGAGCAAGATCACCAAGCCAAGTTAGTTCGGCTTCGCGCTTACTTGGGGGCAAGGCTACCTTCCTACCTTCGTCCGCTCGCAGGCGGCCCCGCAAGGCATCTTGCTTTTTGCCCGGCGCGGCAAGGCCGACGAAGAGCGGTGCCGCGCTCGCATCGCTGCTTGCGTGCCGGTCTGTATCGGACAGCCCAATGCCGATGCAAAGACAACATGCGTGCGGGAGTGTCGCGATCTCGAACCTGCCTGCCCGCCACTTGCGCGATGCGCCAGCGACCAGTTGCCCTTCTGATCCGCATTTTTATCGCCCATCATCCTGCCACGGCATCGTCGGCCATCATTGGCATCCGGTAAATGAGGACATGACGCGCCGCCCCCTGTGCTTCCTTGTGTTCGGCTCCACGCATGACGATCCGTAGCGGATCACGTTCCTTGCTCAGTTTAGATATTATTCATCGTCATTCGCTAAAGTCCCCCTCATTGCAAGACATGGGGCTCGGCCGCGTTTTGTCCGGCAAACAGTCCCTTCAAAAGCCGATCAGATTATACGCTCGCAATCCCGAGAGGATTTGCCATGTTCGAGATTAGAGGTTGGGTGCGAGGACTGCCTTCTGACGGTGAAAGCCGAAACCGCCAAGGAAGCGTTCGCCAAAGCGGTGGAGTGGCAGGTCGCCAATGGCATCCGCGGTCTTTCGATCAGCGACGGGTGCCGGCGCTTTTGTGGCCGAGTTCTCTTGGGCGATGGCTTCCGCGGAGATAGCCGAGACGGTGAGAGAAAGTCGCCGAGCAGCGCCAGCGTATTCAATCTGATCGCCGCGCGGCCGGGCTTGAGAAGAGAGCTCCCCGCGGATGGATCGCTCCAAGTACGGGGAAAAGTTACCTTCCTGCAGTCGGCCCGACGACCCGAAATGGGTACCGGACCCGCGCGCTCTCTTTATCCGAAGCGTGTTTGATCATCGAGTTACAAATCAGCAAATGAATGGGCAGTCGAGAGCAGGACCCAGGCGGCGGCGACGCACATTCCGAAGACCAAACAACAGCGATCCAGAAAACGATATCGTCCCGCATCATCACCTAGCCTTAGAGATGGGAGTTCTTGTCGCGTTGCCCAATGGGTGCGTCGCCGGTAGCGTTAATCGAATGCGCGACGGCGTGTCTTGTTACTCGTTGCCAGATAATTGGGAGTTCGCGCCAGCCGTAGTTAAATCTTAGCAAGGTGGCGACGATGCCGCGGAGTTCCGCCCCGACTGGAACTCGTTGTAGGCTCTCATCGAGAGACTTGCTGCCGGCGAGGATGTCCGGAAGGGGATCGAACTCCGCATCGCCCGGCTCGAGCCGGGGGTAGGGTCACGCTGTCAGCGACGAGGTCGGCGGGAAAGCCACCGGCAGCGCGGTCACTCGGTATCCCCTTGGTTAAGCCCTACGAATTTCTTGTATTGCCATCTGCGCCCGTCGTAGCGACGCCATACGCGCCCGCTAACGAGCCGGCCCGTGATCGATCGCCGTGGAATGGTCACGGTCCAAACGTGCCAGAGTTCGGCGCCCTTGGTCTTCTTACCAAAAATCCACGGCGTGCGTTTGTCCTTCGAAGCCATCACCGCCAACCTATAAAAAACGAAGTCGCCGAGCGGTGGGAACTGTCCGCCCAGCGACTTCGCCACTGAGCCGGACCTTGGGCAAATACGGTCCGACACCGCGAAGGCTATCGGCAGCAATCTCGCAGGCATACGCAATTCGCGTATTAGGATTGATGTTGGCGATCGAGGTTAAATCTGGAACGTCAGCCGCGCATTTGTCGTGCCATCGCCTCCAGCGTATTCGTCCGCCAGGCTTCGAGATAATCGCGGTAGCGAAGCGCCGGCGTCTCGGCGCGCGCGATCTTGAATGCGCGATTGAACTCGCCCAGACCACCGCTGTCCTGCATCTGTTTCATCGTGGCATGCACCACGTCGACCGCCGCAAGACGCGGTCGACGACCAGGTGATGCGGCGTGATACCGACGCACAGGTCGTTTGCGAGCAGCCGGATCTAGCGGGACGCGGCCGCCTGGTCGCCGCGGCACCCTCGCGCGAGGCGGGCCAGGCGATCGAGATCGCGGGCGAGACAGCAGAGCGAGATGCAGTCGGGCGAGGGCTCGGTGTCGACCGTTTCGTGACCTCACCGTCGGCGCCGATCTCGATCGCGGCGATGCCGGCGCACTTCAGGTGGCGGTCAGCGAGCAGCTTGTTTGCGCCAAACGACCTTGCAACCATGTTTCAGAGCTTGCGCGAATACTGACTTCAGGCTGGGATCAGCAAGGATCGCATCCCCGGGCCTGAAGTCGGCGACAACCTGCCACTTAAGGCCGGGTTCAGGTTTAGGCATCTTCGCCGGATCGAGCACATAGGTGGTGCGGCCGATCCTTTCGGCCTCGCTCCACGAACTTCTGCAGCCGGTTCATCGATTGCGCCCCCTCCGCCCGCCGGAATTCAACCGCAGCGGACGCCGGATGGCAATATGGAGGAGGGGGTGCAGGCGAGGCGCGGACCTCTTTCGTATCCCGCAAGGGGACCACCTGCGGAGCTAAGTTCCGAACGCCGCGCGCCGTGCCGGAAAGCTCGATGTTAATGTGTGCCCAGCGATTTAGGCGGTTTCGAGGGCGAGCCTACCGGCGTTCGTGATCTCGTATCGAACCTCGCCGGATGGCAGCGCCTCGTTCTGCACGTAGCCAGCTTCGATCAGCCGGGCGACCAGGGCATGATCGAACAGCGGCGGGCTCGTCCAGACCTGGTCCGACAACCGCTTCAGGAAATCGTGCTCCAGTGGCGTGAGAGGCATGGAAGGCTCCAGGCGCAACCAATGGGTGAGAACAAGTATTGTTCCCTCAAGTCTGTGGTGTTTTAGCCAGTACCGATGTCCCTTCCATTGACCCTATCTCCGCTGGTCTGTGCGGCACCGCCGCCACCTGATGACCTTCGCCGTTGACCCCTGTATTCGCGGTCGAAGAACGTCCTGACGGCCGGCGTGTAGTGCCCGCCCAGGCCGCGCGCGAGCGCCTGATGGCGCGGCGCTCGACTAGCCAGCCTTTCCAAAAAAACGCGTGGTCGACACGCGCTCGGTGTCCGAGCGTGCGCTTGCGCCAGATCAATGTGACAGTCGGGAGCTGTGCGGTAGACTGCAATGGTAGCCGGCGCTTTGGCGCAGTGACTGGTGGTTGGCTACAACTCCTAGGCATCCCGGGCTTTCCCAGGCGTTCGGCGCTCCGACTTGCGCTCGAATGCGATCCCTTGGATCCTCAATCGTCCGGCGTCGTCGTCCGCCTCGGCGGGCCGGTCTCGCAGCAGATCGTCGAAGATGGTGGCCGGCAGCACCACCGCGACCTTGGCAATTTCAGCCGATCCGCCGCCGCCTTCTTCGATCATCTTTATGATCGATCTGGCAATCATCTTTCCGCGCTTGTACGGCCGCATCGCTATTTCCGCGCGTTCGACGCTGGCCGGTTATCGAAATCCCAAGGGCCAACAATAGCAAGAGCCGTCCGGGCGATCACCGAGACGGCTCTTACCGCAATTGCCGGTGCGTGACCGGTTCCACTGCTTTGATTTCGGCGAGGCCTTGAAGATCGCCGGTCCTCGGAGCCAGCCTCTGATCGTTCGGGTATTGAGCCCCGCGCGACTGACGATGAGACTAATCGATAAAACTCTAACGACAATCGAAACACAAAATTAACGTTGTTCTCTCGGCGCGAGCTGGGGGGCAGTCTCGAAAACTGGGCGCGGGCCTCAGCCCCGCAGCTGCCGAAACCTGTTCGTCGAGTACGAGAGCGGTCTGAAAGGAAAGCGTGGCCGCCTTCAGGTAGGCCGGCTCCTTGAACGCAATCCGCATCATCCGGATGGCGATGCTCCAGTGGCTTCGCTTGCGCCGCGCGGGCGAAAGGCCGGCGATATACTTTTCAAAATCGCCGATCGTCACGACCACGGTGCCGTCGATCAGTTCGATCTCGAAGGGCAGCGGCGTTTGTCGGGTTAAGACAGGTTCAGCCATACGGTACGTACGCCGACCACGGTCGAGTTCCGTGCGAGCTTCCCGCGATAGGGGCCGGGCGCCAATAGGCCGGAGCGTGGAAGCCCTCGGCGAAGGCACAACCGGTAACAATCTCGGAGTACCGCAGACGGGCGGCGCTGGCTCCGCGCCGGCCGCTCATGGCAATGCCGTTGACACTCCCGCGGCCAACGCCGCCACGCAAAGCCGCGGAAATACAGATGCCGGCGTCCTCAAAAAGTAGGTCCCGCGAGAAGGATCGATTGGGCCAAGGTCAGAAAGCCTGACGGGCGGTCCTAATGCTGAACACTGGAGGCTTTCATCGCTTCTCATTCCGCAGGGTCTCTGACTTTGCGCGGCAGTGGCTGGGCATACACGCCCGGCTCGCAGCCTTGGTGTCGGCAAGCGTCTGACTGGGCAACTGCGAGGCGCGGGCGATAAGCGACAAGAACCCCACGACACCGGCGGTAGCGACGGCAACGATCGCTACGCGCAGCGCGCCCTGCAACAGCAATCGTCTTAGACCGTGAAGCACCGAAATTCCTTGAAGGATTGCGAACTGCACCTTCGTAATAGCCGCAAATGCTTAATGACCTTCAACGCACAGACGCTAGCCGCAATTCGCCGGCCACATCTCCGAGGGCGGGGCATTTATCGATCCGGACTTGGCAGTCGCTCGGGATGAAGTTCGACTTTCGAGTAGTCGATGTGCCGCTTAGGATGCTCTTGCTCGATCCACATCAGCGTGACGCCGAGCGGCAGTCCGGGACATTGATCGACGGTACCGACGCCCACGGCAACTCTTCCAGTGGACTTGCCTGAGACGCGGATCGTGACTTCGTCAATCCCGAACCACGTCGGCGGACCTTCCGTATGGCGTTTTGTGTTTATTACCGCTTCAATCTTCTTGCCGTCGAGAAGGTACCAGCCCTCGTACTCGATGAAGGCATCGCCGCCAGATATCCGCCCGTCCTTTACGCGTACGAGCGCGGTGCCAGTACCGCTCGGCGTCCGAAATCAAACGCTGTAATCTCCTTCGCGCAAGCCGATCTCTCCATTTCGACGCAACACTCGCAGAATGTTCCTCTGCAAACAACGTTCAACGAGTGGATTGGATCGTGAGCCAATCGAGATATGCTTAACGGTAGGTGTGCGACGAGTACTTGGTGGCCGACGACGGCGGCGCTGGCCCGCGGAAGCCCAGCATCTCCATTGCTCCGTTGGCTACGCCTTGCGGGTTTACTAATTACCGCGCCGCCGATTTCGTCGCAGGTGTCACGCGCCACACGGTGTTGCCGACGTCGTCGGCGACCAGCAGCGCACCCTGTTTGTCGAGCCGCACTCCGACCGGGCGGCCCTGCGCTTCGCCCTTATCGTTGAGGAAGCCGGTCAGCACGTCCTGCGGCGGGCCCGAAGGCTTGCCGTCCTTGAAGGGTACGAAGATCACCTTGTAGCCCGCGCGCGGTTTGCGATTCCACGAGCCGTGCTGGCCGATGAAGGCGCCGTTGGCCATCTCGGGCGGAAACAAATCGCCGGTGTTGAACGTCAGCCCAAGCGAGGCCGTATGCGCGCCAAGTGCATAATCCGGCGCCACCGCCTTCTGCACGAGATCGGGCCGTCGCGGCTCGACGCGGCTATCGACGTGATCACCGTAGTAACTGTACGGCCAACCGTAGAATGCGCCTGATTTCACCGACGTCATATAGTCGGGCACGAGGTCGTTGCCGAGTTCGTCGCGCTCATTGACGACGACCCAGAGTTCGCCGGTCTGCGGAATTCCATGACGGACCGTTAGGATTGCGCAAGCCCGAGGCGAACAACCGCCATTGGCCGCTGGCGCGATCGACCTCCAGCACCGCAGCGCGGTCCTTCTCCGCCTCCATTCCATTCTCAGCGGCATTGCTGTTGGAGCCGACGGTGGCGTATAGCTTGCTGCCGTCGGAGCTGGCGGTGAGATCCTTGGTCCAGTGGTGGTTGAGCGAACCGGCGGGCAGGTCGGCAAGCTTGACGCCGGGCGCGCTGATTTTGGTCTCGCCGGTCGAATAAGAGAATTTCATGATCGCGTCGGAATTGGCGACATAGAAATCGTCGCCGACCAACACCATGCCGAATGGCGAATTCAGGCCGCTGATGAATGTGCTCCTAGTCTCGGCAACGCCATCGGCATCGCGCAATAGCGTAATGCGGTTGGCGCTGGGAACCCCTGCGCCCGCCCATTTCTGCGCCTGTTTGTAAACGAAGCCCTTGATGCCCTTGCCATCATCGGGCTTGGGCGGCGCGTTGCTCTCGGCAACCAGCACGTCGCCATTTGGCAGCACATAGATCGTTCGCGGATGGTCCAGCCCGGTGGCGAAGGCGTTCACGGTCATGCCGGCGGCGGCAACCGGCTTGGCACCGACAGGCCAGCGGTTTACGCTGGCGATATCGACCGTCGGGATCCACGAATGTTCCGGCGGCGGGAGGCTGGGCGAAGGGCCATAGGTCTGCGCGACTGTCGCGGTTTCCTGCGGGTCGCTGCAGGCGGCGAGCGGCAGCGCCAGGGCGCCGACGCATGTTACCAGGAGGACGTGCTTGTGCATGGAGGGGTTCCCGTGGAGGGTGTCGCCTTACCAATGCGGTGCCGGCCCGAACGTTCGTCTAGGCGCCATGAATTCCCCGTGAGATGGCTGCTGCGGCGCGCCTCGCGCTCAGATGGAGGGGCACAGGCGTGCCTGCCTAAATGTATCTTGCAACAAACCAACACGCCAGGGCGGCCGCCGCCATGATCGCAAGTGAAATCAGAACGCGACGGCGGATAGCCAGCCCGACACCCGGTTTTTCTCTCTTGGAGTAGGGCAATTGTCGCGGGGCCTTCTGGGTGCAGTCGGCGGGGGTTCCTGTGCCTACTAGTGCACAGACACAACAGGGAATGAGGTGTTTGGTCAGCTTGGGGGGCGCCTGAGAGGACCCATGGGTAAAATACGTAATCGAACCAGGCCAACGGCGACCTTCGAAGAGCGGCTAGCAGAGCAAGCTCAGAAATTTAAAGAGATGGCCTACAAGCTACCTGACGGTAGCAAAGCCCGGGACGCGCTATTGCGGCGCGCTCGGCAAATGGAGACGACATCAGATATCAACAAATGGCTTCGTTCTCCCGATACACAGCCGACTAGAGTGCCGGAAGGGGTCAATCATGAGGAAGGCGCCTCGGAAGTGGACTGAAGACGAGGATCGGCTTCTGCTTGCTATGAAGGCTTTAGGCAAGGGATCCTCCGTAATCGCAAAAGAGTTAAAGCGAACGGAGGCATCTGTAATCAGCAGGACGACGAAATTAAACCGGCAAAACAGCAGGTTTTTTGAGGTGGATCAAAGGATGCCTGATTGACGTCTCGTTCGGCATTACTTTTCTCCTAGCGTGAGAGTGCCGGAACAATGCGAGTAATGGACTGGTGTTCCTAATGGGACCTCCGATGTCGGCACAGGCGAAGTCGGTCTTGGGCGAGCCCAGCTCACTGTTTTAGGAAATGATTTCACGTTTCTAAGGTATAGTTCTGCAGACAGTGACCACGCGGCCGAGCCCGCTCGATGGAGAATTCATCATGACTGCCCTAACGGCTTCTGGGCTGACTGAACAGCAGCGCGAGCTCGTGAAATACTTAGTCGTCGATGGAAAGCCCCCCGAGGAGGCGGCCAAGCTCGCCGGCTATCATCCAAAATCTGCCTACAGGACTTTGCGCTTGCCTGCGGTAGCCGCTGCGATCTCGGAGACGATCCAACTCGACCTCGCATCGGTTGGGGCTCCGCTCGCGTATCGAGTTGCGAAGTCGCTGCTTCAGGATGAAGCAGTACGCTTCGCGTTCCAGACTTCAGATCGAACGACAAGATTCAGATTTGGCTGGAGAATAAATTCAAGAGCACAAAGCCTCGCGGCGACCTTCATCAAATCGCGTATGGAAGAAAACGACCATATCCACGATCATCATCGTCGCAGATGACGTTGAAGCTTCAAGATTTACGGAAAGATTCGGTTCGCCTGGTATCATGACCCCCGAATTCCAATTGCCGATCCCGCAAAATTATTTCAGCTTCCGGAAGAAAACGGATTGTACGCGGATGCTTTCGGTGTGGAAGGGGAGGTTGTCGATATTTGGAGCGATCAGCAATTCCGGGAGACCCTGCTCGCAATTCACTCCTACAATAGGATAGGTTCAGAACTCCAACGGATTCAATCGGAACACAGCGAGCTAAAGCAAATATCGCGGCTTAAATACTATGGATTAAAACTTTTCAAAATGTACATCGAGGAGATTCTTCCAGTTACGCAGAACACCACTAACGAGGACCTTTATTTGTTCGGCGCGAAGTTCGATCTTTTTTTCGATCGAGCGAAGAAGATAATCGTTCGCACTCTCGAGCAAGCTTACCGGGACATTCTCAAGCGCGAAGAAGGAACTGCCTTTTCGTTACCTCGCGACACGAAAGTCTGGGAGCAGGTGAAGCGCAAATTCGAAGACAATCTGGCTTTGATTCGCGACTTGGAAACCAAGTAAGGCCAAAGTGGGTAGCAACTGTTACAGCCAGCCGGTCGGGTGGTGCATGTCCTACTATGGATCGGTGCACCCACCTGCGGCTTTTAAGAAGAGTGCACGGCGCACCCCACCTCCTTCCCAAGTGATCCCTCCGCTGATACACAGCGAACGAGAGCGGCTCGAAAAACCCTTGATGTTTCAGTAGTCTGGGGCTGTACCGGAACAGTTCAATCCTGTCTGGCAGCACCATCATCTTCCCTGAAAGATCAATAGCCTCCCGAAAGGCTCGAATTTTTTGCGTCGCTCCTGATCCACGGGAGTGCGCATCTATGGTTCTGAGATTGGCGTGTCCGACAAGTACCTCAGGACTTCAGTTCCCAACTCTTGAGCTTCGTCCGGGCCGTCCCGAAGTTGCCAAGGTGATAGACGGACACTCCTACCGGCGAGAACGTGAACACCTCAAACTTCTCGTCGAGTAGTCCCTTCAGGTAATCTTGGGAGGCGAGACCGATGGTCACATGCGGGTTGAACTTCGTGCCAGTTTCATTCGGCACAAAGGTTCTCACGTAATCGATCGTCGGCTCATTAATGTCTGGGTCTTCCTTCGTGGTGACGAAGGCTGCTGCCGTCCCCGTCTCCACGGTGAACGGCGCAACGGCGTCGATCAGTTCCTTTTGGTACCGGATGAGGTCGTTAGTCGGCTCGATCACGATCCCGGCAAGGCCAAGTTCCTTCCAGGGGATGTAGTAGTACTTGTACGCCTTCAACTTCCAGCCAGTGGGCTTCTCCTCGGCCAGGACCTTGCCTACAGCCTCGTAGACCTTGTCAAGATCGGTCGTCTTCACATACCGCTGCAGGGTCGAGATGTGAGGTTGATGCGTCTTGCCCAGAGCGAAGCCCTTGGGAAAAACCTTGAGCAGGCGCTCGTTGCTCGCCGTCGCATTCTTGATCATCGTTCCGTCGGGCTCGAGCAGGATGTCAATGGCCGTGACCGGGTTTTGAGCCTGAGCGCGCGACGGCTGCGTATATCCGAGCAGCGCTCCCAACAGGCCGATGCTCAACGCCACCAAGAGTTTGGTACATGCAAACATGGTGAACCTCCCGTTGCTCGTAACGGCGTGAGCTTTTTCTATCGCCCGGATTGGCTCAGATGCTATTGCCCTTAGGGGTAATGGGACGCCGCACACGGGACGGTGTTCTGACGCCCACCCGCGCAGCAACTATCGCAAGCCGCGCCTGTGCTGGGTGACGATGATGACGCGGATGATGCAGTCGGATATGGTTTCGCCGTGCCGCCGCACCTTCTGCAAGCGCTGCCACGTTTCCGCATCGATCTGCATCTGCCACTCGCCGTTTCGCAAGCGCCGCACGGTCTCCTCGAACGGGAACTCGGCCGCAATCAGGGCGCGGCACTCCTCGGTGATTTCGATTTCCGGCATCGCTCGCGAAATTTTAGCGGGCCGGTGCTGGCCGCGCGGGCAGCTATCGCCCGATCAGGAGAAGTCAGCCAGTTAAATCGCAGCAATCTTTCTGCAACGAATTGACCTGCGACACCTCAACAATCAATCAAACAAAGAACCTACAGACATGACTGTTCTGTTTCTCTCTCGACCTCTCCCGCCAACTCTGCTTCGGACGCGATTGCCGGACAACACTCCCTGATAGGCGATACCCCTGTCACTCGCCTGCTTTCAAATGAATAAAATGCAGGGGCCGAATAAGCCGCAGGGCCTCCGCCAACGAATTGATAGCAGGCCGTACGATTGTGTTTTAGTTTCCAGATCGACAGCAACGCCGGACGACTTCCGGCATCGCCGGCTTGAACCGAGGGATCGACAAATTGACGCCGCGCCTTTTGGTATTGATCGGTTGTCTGCTTTTGTCTGCGCCTGCGTTCGCGCAAGTCGATCTCGCGCACGCGCCGCAGAAACTTACGCTGCAGGTCGCCACCGCCATCCTCGGCGACCGATGCCGCCGTATCGAGACGCCGGATCCCGCTTCGCTCGCGTCGGTCTCGCTGCAGCAGACCTTCCACGATGATTTCGACGTGCATCCGCTTGTCGGCGAACGATGGGCGCCGCATTACGCCGGCGGCGCGGCCTGGCCGGAGGCGCGCTATTGGGGCGGCGACGGCTCCGACTTCAGGCGCAAGACCAGTTACAACGGCGAACAGCAGATCTATGTCGATCCGCGCTATGCGGGGCGCGAGACGACGCCGCTCGGCCTCGATCCCTTCAGGGTTCACGACGGCATTCTCTCGATCATAGCAACCCGCACCCCGCCCGCGCTGAAGGGCGTGCTGTTCAACAATGAATACATCTCGGGGATTCTGACGACCCAGAGCCGGTTTTCCCAGAAGTACGGATACTTCGAGATGCGCGCCAAGGTACCGGTCGGCGTCGGTGTGTGGCCGGCGTTCTGGATGCTGGCCGATGACGGCGGCTGGCCGCCGGAGATCGACATCATGGAGGGGCGCGGGCAGCGGCCGGGCGATATCGTGATGACGACGCATTGGCGGATACCGTCCACGCAGCGCGTGGAACGCTGCGGGTTTGACTTCAGGGTGCCGGACGCATCGACCGCGTTTCACAATTACGGTGCGCTCTGGCAGCCGGACCGCATCACCTATTTCATCGACCGCCAGCCGGTGTCGGAGATCAAGGTTCCGGTCGGCTTCAATGATCCCGTGTACATGATCGTGAACCTTGCGATGGGGTCGAAGACTCTCGAGGGCGTGGGATTCATCGATGGCGAATCTCCCAATATAGTCGCATTCGAGATCGACCGGATTTCCGCCTACCAGATTGGCGACCACTGACCGGAGACAACGATGTTCGGAAAATTCTCGCGACGGCGCTTTGCGAAGCTTGCGGGTTTTTCCGCGCTCGGAATCGCAACAGCCCCCCGTGACGCCGCCGCGCAGCCGTCAGCCGACCGGCACGCGCCGGGTGGCTTCCCCAAAGATTTTGTGTGGGGCACCGCCACCTCGTCCTATCAGATCGAAGGCGCCGTCAATGAAGACGGCCGCGGCCGTTCGATCTGGGACACCTTTGCGCACACACCCGGCAAGATCGAGGACGGCACCACCGGAGACCGCGCCAACGAACATTACCGTCGCTACAAGGAAGACATCGGCCTCGTCAGGGAAACCGGCGCGAAGGCCTACCGGTTTTCGATCGCGTGGCCGCGGGTGTTTCCGGAAGGAACGGGTGCGCCGAATCCCAAGGGCCTCGACTTCTACGACCGCCTCGTCGACGAACTGCTGAAGAACGGCATCGAGCCGTACGCGACGCTGTATCACTGGGACCTGCCCCAGGCGCTCGAGGACCGGGTCGGCGGCTGGCGATCCAGCGAGACCTCGAAGGCGTTCGGCGTTTATGCGGGCCATGTGGCCGCACGCCTGAGCGACCGCGTCAAATCGATCTTCACGATCAACGAAGCCGGCAGATTCGTGAATTTCGGCTACGGAATGGGGATCGACGCCCCCGGCCTCAAGCTGCCGAATGCGGACGTCAACCAGGTCCGCCACCATGTTGCGCTGGCGCATGGGCTCGCCGTGCAGGCGATCCGCGCGCAGGGGCGCGCAGGTACCCGGGTCGGTCCCGCCGAAAACATCGCGGCCTGCGTGCCCGCGTTCGACACGCCCGAAAACGTCCGCGCCGCCGAGATCGCGACGCGCGAGCTCAATTCGGGCTTCCTCGGCGTCATCCTGGAAGGCAAATACACCGATGGGTTTCTGCAGTTCGCAGGCAAGGACGCGCCGAAATTCACGGCGAACGAGTTGAAGATCATCTCCTCGCCTAACGATTTCGTCGGCCTCAACATCTACGCGCCGCAATTCTACATCGCAGCCTCCGACAAGCCGCCGGGCTGGCGCGTGCTGCCCTTCCCGGCCTCATTCCCGCACATGAATTCCGATTGGCTGCGGGTGGGACCCGAGACGATCTACTGGGCGCCGCGGTTGGCGGCAAAAATCTGGAACATCGATGCGATCTACATCAGCGAGAACGGCACCTCGTCGGAAGACAAGATGCACGCCGACGGCCAGATCTACGATCTCGATCGCATCATGTATCTGCGCAATTATCTGCGGCAGCTGCAGCGGGCGACTTCGGAGGGCGTGCCGGTGCGCGGCTATTTCCTGTGGAGCCTGATGGACAATTTCGAATGGATCTACGGCTATGAAAAGCGCTTCGGCATCTATCATGTCGATTTCGAAACGCAGCGCCGGACCCCGAAACTCAGCGCCGCATTCTATCGCGACGTCGTGGCGCGCAACGCGATCGGCGTCTGAACGCCGACCGCCACCTCAATCTCGCGCGGCTTGCCGCAGGGTCGTCGACACCGGGGTAATGGAGCGGTCGGTTGCCACAGTCGCGGCGGGTTCCTGCGCAAACTTGCGCGTTGATTCGTGAGTAACGAATACACCTGCCGCCGCGCCCATCAGCACGACGTAGAGAGCAAACATGCCTCCGACCCATTTCCAATAGATCTGGCGGTCGTCGGGCATGAGGCTTTCGAGTAAACGACGCATGGTTGCCTCCTCATCAGGAACCAGATGCGTTGCGTATAGCTTGCAGCCAAGGCAGGGTGTGTGACGTACTTCACACAAGCAGATTTCAAACGGAGAATCCGTGACCGGCGCCGAACTGAAGAAACTTCGCAAGCATCTTGGTGAGGCCATCGGCCAGCCGCTGTCGGTAGCCGACATGGCCAGACTCTGCGGTTTGCCGCCCCCGGATGGCGCCGACACCATTCGCAAATGGGAGGTGACCGGTCCGACCGGACCCGTGGCCGAGCTGCTTCGCATTCTGGCGATGGCCAGCGACCACTATCCGATCCTCGAAATGTTCAACGTGTTCGATCGCCACGACGTCCCGGTGAAACAAAGACCCGCCCGCCGGCAGGCCTTCCGCGAACAGATGCGCAGCGACGTGCGGCGCCGCATTGGTTAAGCAGAGCTTGCCGGAGGCCTTGCAGAGAGGCTGAAATTAAGCCTTTGCTTACCTTTGATTAGGCCTTCATTAAGTACAAAAATCGTTTATTTGCCAATGGGTTGGGTTGCCACCCGCTGTATCTCCGAAGTGACAGCATTTTAGACAAAAGCCGTCTAAGTGCGTGGCCATGGATGGCGCCCGGACGCGGTGCCGCCGAACGGCTTTTCGGAGATCAAGAACATGAAGAAGACCCTGCTCGCCCTCGTGGCCCTCGCAACCGTCGTTGCCGCTGCCCCGGCCGCTGGCGCCGATCTCGGCGGCCGCTACTACAACAACGCACCCGCCTACGCCGCCCCGATCTACAACTGGACCGGCTTCTATATCGGCGGCCATGTCGGCGGCGCCTTCAGCGGCAGCAACAATTTCAGCGGCCTCGTGCTCAGCGACTACAGCGCCCGCGTGCTCGGCGGCGTGCAGGCCGGCGCCGACTGGCAGTTCGCGCCGAGCTGGGTCCTCGGCATGGAAGGCCAGTATAGCTGGCTCGGCAATGGCGGCCTCAACGCGGCCTTCCCTGGCGGCTTCGTCTACAACAACAATCAGCGCGGGATCGGCTCGATCACCGGCCGCTTCGGCTACACCTGGGGTCCGGGGCTGGTCTATGTCAAAGGCGGTTACGCCTATTCCGACAACCGCGAAACCCTGACATTCGCCGGCGTCCCGGTCGCCTTCCTCCTCAATGGCAACCATAGCAACGGCTATACCGTCGGCGCCGGCCTCGAATACATGTTCGCCCCGAACTGGTCGGCCAAGGGGGAATACATGTATTACGATTTCGGCAGCACCCGCTTCGCGAGCCCGGGGCCGCTGGTGCCGTTCGGCAACTTCCGCCTCGACGAACACACCTTCAAGGTCGGCGTCAATTATCGCTTCAACTTCGGCGGCCCGGCGGTTGCGCGCTACTGATCGCCTACAATTCTGGATTGCGGAAGGCCGGCGGTAACGCCGGCCTTTTTTCTTTGCCGCAATTTCCAGATTGCGGAAAATTCCGTTGGATTCACGGGCTAACGCCAAAAAACCGCGAAAAACGCCCCAATTTTCCAAACTTGTTAACCGGGTACCACGATACTGCCGCGCGAGGAAACATCCCAAGGTAGCGCAGGCGGGGCGGCGGACAAATGGCCATCAAGATCAGCAAACCAGGACACAACGGCTTCAGCTTCGGCGTCAGGGGCAGTCTCTTCGCCGCTTTCGCCGTCATCGCCGGCATGGCGATCGTGATCAGCGCAGGCGCCGGGCTGATGCTGGGGCGGCTCGGCGGGACCATGGTCGATCTGAGCGGGCGGGACATTCCCCGTCTCGCCGCCAGCCTGCAGCTATCGGCGCAAAGCACGAGCCTCGCCAACCAGGGGCCGGCACTGCTGGCCGCACGCAGCGAAGAGGCGCTGAACGACCGAACCAAAAAGATGAAGGAGACGCAGACGGTCGCGCTGCAGAAGCTCGGCGAGATCGTCGAACTCGGCGCCGACAAGGCGGTCGTCGCCGCGCTCACCGAGAACGTCAAGAACATCGATGACATGATCAAGAGCCTCGGCTCGGCCGCCCGCGAGCGGCTCGAACTCGCGGCCCGGCACGAGAAGCTTTACGATGCGGTGCGCAAGGCCCAACGGCGCTTTACCGCCGCCGCCGGCCCTGCGGCCAGCGATGCCCAGACCGAACTCCAGAGCATCTACGCCGCCGGCAACTTCTCCCAGAACGACGCCATCAAGGGACACAAGGCGGCCGACCAGCTCGGCGACATCGCCGCCAGCGGCAACATGATCGCGTTCGACATGATCGCCGCGCTGTCGACCAACAACGGCGACACGCTCGAATCCATCGCGAAGGAATTCCGCACCGCGCAGGCGCGCGTGAGGGCGAACGTCGAATTGCTGCCCAATACCACGGCGATGAGGAGCGTCAAAGCCGCTACCTTGGACTTGCTGGCGCTGGGCGACGGCAAGACCGGCGTCTTCAAGGTCCGCCAGCAGGAGCTGGACGCGGACGATTACGGCCAGACCATTCTGGAGGAAACCCGCAAGCTCAATGTCGGGCTCGGCATCAGCGTTCAGCAGCTGGTCGACGGCGTGCAGAAGGAAACCGACGCTTCGACCTGGCGGGCACGTCAGGAGATCTCGTTCGCGACCATGGCCATGCTCGGCCTCGGCGTGGCGACGCTGCTTGGCTCGATCCTGTTCGTCTGGCTCTATGTCGGCCGCAACATCCTGCGGCGGATGACCGGCCTGCAGCGCTCGATGCAGTTGCTGTCGAGCGGCGACCTCGAAGCGGAGATCTATCAGACCCGTGCGCGGGACGAGATCGCGGAGATGGCAAACTCGCTGCTCGTGTTCCGCGAGAGCATGATCCAGAGCCGCGCGCTGTCCGCCGACCAGGACAAGGACCGCATCGCCAAGGCCGAGCGCGCCTCCCGCATGGAAGCGCGGATCGTCGAGTTCGAAACCACCGTTCGCACCGCGCTCGAGAGCCTGCAGACGGCGGCGGGTTCGATGCAGTCGACCGCGCAAGGCATGTCGGCGACCGCCGACCAGTCCAGCGCGCTGGTGAGCGCGGTGGCGTCAGCCGCCGAGGAGACCTCGGTCAACGTGCAGACCGTGTCGTCGGGCACCGAGGAGCTTTCTTCCTCGATCGCGGAAATCGGCCGCCAGGTCGTCAGCGTCGTCGGAAATCGCCCGCAAGGCGGTCGCGGAAGCCGGTGCGACCGATTCCACGATGCAGGGACTGGCGGACAACGCCGCCAGAATCAGCGTGGTGGTCGATCTGATCCAGACCATCGCCTCGCAGACCAACCTGCTGGCGCTGAACGCCACCATCGAAGCCGCGCGTGCCGGCGATGCCGGCCGCGGATTCGCCGTGGTCGCCTCCGAGGTGAAGAGCCTCGCCAACCAGACCGCGAAAGCCACCGACGAAATCCGCCAGCAGATCGTCAGCATGCAGACCGTGACGACCACGGCGGTCGGCGCCATCAGGAACATCAGCACCACGATCAGCGAGATCAACGAGGTCACCACGGCGATCGCCGCTGCGGTCGAGGAGCAGGGTGCGGCGACGCGCGAAATCGCGCGCAACATCCAGCATGCCGCCGGCGGCACCAGCGAGGTCTCCAGCAACATCGTTGGCGTCTCCAACGCCTCGTCGCAAGCCGGAACCGCGGCCGGCCAGGTACTGACCGCCTCCGACGCGCTGCGCCGCGAGGCCGACGTGCTGCGTGAGGAAATCGACGCGTTCCTGTCGAATATCCGGGCGGCGTAGAGACAGCCGCCAAACGTCGTCATTCCGGGATGGTGCGCCAGCACCAGACCCGGAATCTCGAGATTCCGGGTTCGATGCTGACGCATCGCCCCGGAATGACGGCCCAGCCAACACCCATGTCTTTTCCCCGGTCCCGTCTACGCTTTTTCGGCTAGCGCCGCGGCGCCTCTACCGCTAAGTCGGTAGCATGCATTCCAAGACCGACACGATTCAGTCCTCCGCCGAGGCATTAAGATACCCTTGGGAAAATCACCCCGGCCACGATCAGGTCGTCGAGGTGATGCCGGGCGTGCTGTGGGTGCGGCTGAAATTGCCGTTCCGGCTCAATCACGTGAACATTTACCTCCTGGCCGATGGCGACGGCTGGGCGATGGTCGATTCCGGGTTCGGCAATGAGGAAACCATTGCGGCCTGGACCGCGCTGTTCGAGGGCCCGCTCCGGCACGTCAAGGTCACGCGGCTGATCGTCACCCATTCGCATCCCGATCACGTCGGCCTGGCGGGGTGGATCGTCGAGCGTTTCAACTGCCCGTTGCAGATGTCGCAGGTCGAGTATCTGCAATCGGTCTATCACCAGAACCGCGGCACCGAGGAGCGGAAAAACGCGCAGCGGTTGTTCTTCCGCCGTCACGGCATGGACGAGGACCTGACCGACAAACTGCTCGGCCGCGGCCAGGATTATTTGAAACGGGTCTCGGTGCTGCCGCCGGTCTACCACCGCATCTCCCATGGCGACGAGGTCGTGATCGGCACCCGCCGCTTCAAGGTCATCACCGGCGGCGGCCACGCCCTCGACCAGGTCATGCTGTATTGCGCAGCCGACAAGCTGTTTCTCTCCGCCGACCAGGTCTTGAGCAAGATCTCGCCCAATGTCAGCGTCTGGGCAGTCGAGCCCGAACAGAACTCGCTCGGCGAATATCTGGCCTCGCTCGCAAGCCTCACCACCACCCTGCCCTACGACGTCATGGTGCTGCCCGGCCATGGCGTGCCGTTCTACGGCCTCAAGACCCGCATCAAGCAACTCGCCGACCATCACGAGGACCGCTGCCGCCTGATCGCGGAAGCCTGCCGCGAAGTCCCGCAGACGTCGCGGGAACTGGTGCCGGTGGTGTTCAACAAATACCCGCTCGATGTGCACCAGATGGGCTTTGCTTCCGGCGAGCTGATTGCCCACGTCAATTACATGCTCAACGAAGGCCGCCTGACCTCGGAAGTGACCGACGGCGTGCTGCGGTTCCGGACCACCTGACAGGAGCCCCGAACGCGTTCGGCGGCTATTTCAGTGGCAGCGGCTGATCACCGAGCATCCCCTTGGCAATGACATTGCGGGCGGCCGCGGCATCCAGCGAGTGTTGCGCGATCAAGTCCTTGCATTCGGCGACGATCTGGTCGGCATCCTGCATCAGCTTGAGCTCTTTGTAACGGTCGTCGCGGTGCAGGCCCATGCTCGCGCCAACGATTTCGAGCATGTTGATGATGCGAAACGGCCAGTCGCGTTCATGCGCGCATAATTCGCGATGATCGGAATGATAGACGGCGACCAGCGCGTCGATGCCGGCGTCAGACGCCGCTTGAAGCTCATTCCGTTGCAATTCGCGCTTGAACGCGGGCAAGACACGGAGATTATTGCTCTGCAGGCCGACCGCCGGCTGCTGCAGATCGACGAGCTCGATGCCAGGGATTGCCTGCAGGATTTCAACGGCGGCTTCCACGACGCCGGCCACGCCGGGGTGGCGGTGCAGCGCGATCCGCATCTTGACCTCCCGGCGCAACAGCGGGGTCAGTTGAGCCAGTCGCTCGCGCAGAAACAGCAGGAAGGGCGTCATCTCGAACGGCCGCGCGCCGCCTTGTCGCTCAATGGCCGGAATCGTCGTCTCGGTGAACTGGACGTAGCAGCTCGGACACCAGGAGATGACGTGGCCGGATTTCGAGTGCGACATCTTCTCGACTGAGTTCGCGCCCATGCGCCCGGACATCTCGACGTCGCCGGCTTTGAACTGTTTGACGCCGCAGCAATGGCTCGGCCCGCCCATCACCTGATAGGTGACGCCGAGCGCATCCATGATGTCGAGGGCAAGCAGCGCGATATGTGGCGTCTTCAGCACATTGCAGCCGGTATAGAATACGAAATCCGGCGCCTCGGCCGGTATCGCGGCCGACGCTGATTTCTGGCCGAGTTGCTCCAGCACCTCACGATCGAGCTGCAACTGCGACAGCATGGTCACATCGCGGCTGTCGTCACGGAATAGCGTCAGGCCCTGGCGCCGCCGTTCGGGCAGTTCATTTCGACTTTTGGCCATCGCGACATTCGCCATGGCCAGCAGGAAGCGCGGATTGACGCCGTAGTCGCACGCCTTGATGCACTCCCCGCTCAGCATGCAGGCCGCCGCCCATTTGCGCGACGCCTCGGGACCGTCACCCGTCCGCAGGATGTCAAGGATGCCGCTGATGATGTCGGTGGAACTTGCGTCCGCGATACCGGCGGGGGCGACGCTCGGACAGGCTTCGACGCATTTGCCGCAGCGCGTGCAGGCGTCGAGCATCTCGTCAACGCGACTGCCCAGCGCCGTCTCGAAAGAGGTGTCGCTCATCGGAAGCGGCTCCGCGCTTAGCCAATGCGAATGAGCACAGGCTCGATATCGACCCTGGAACCATAGCCCAGGCCAGTCGAAACGGATATGCGAAAACCGACCGGCCAATCGCCAAAAGCGATCCGGTCTGCCTTGGCAGGGCCGTACGGGTTGGCCTCAACCACGTGGCCCGGCGATGTCTGGACGGCAGGCGCCAGGTACGCTTAGGCCGGCTGGGCGGCGGCGCTGTTGCGCGGTTACCGAAATTTCGACAGCAGGGAAAATGCCGGGAGAAGGGCGCCAAACTAATTCATGGCTATTGCACCCAAATGGGCGCACGGTCGCGGCATGCGAGTCCTGACGCCACACCAAACGCTTTTCCGTGTTCAAGTTGTTCATGGCTGCGGCCCTGATTTGATGCCGCCATGTTGACGCGTTCGGCCCTGCTTTATGAGAACGGACTGCCTGATCTTCCAGCGTTGCTTGTCGAGCCGCACCGCAACCCCGGCGGAATTTGGCGGATCAAGTTCAGCTATGAGGCGAGCGAGCCGCTTTCGATGAGTGCCGTGCAGGCATCGACGATGGCGTCCGCGCTTCATGCGATCGGTGAGGCCGAATTGGCTGACGAGATCGATGGCGCGCTGGAAAGTGCGATTCGCTATTCATCGATGTGACTTCCTTGCCCTCCGGCAATGCCGCCCGCAATCGTTCCGCCCTGGCGCCGCTGGCGCAAAAGGACAACCGCAAAAGGACTGCAAAAAGGACTGCAATGGCCAAAACGTCTGACTACAGGATCGTTACCTTTCAGCGGCAACCCGGACTTTGGCGCGCCAACATGACGCCGATCGTTCAGCCCGCCAAGATCACGCGAGGTGAGGCGATCCGGGGCTTTGTGACGGCGGAAGACAGCAAGTCCGAAGAAGACGCCGTCATCGCCGCCAACCGCGCCATCAGGGAACTGGACGTTTAGCCGGATTTGCGTCGCCCCGTCGGCGGTTCACGGTTTCGGCAGCGCGACGAAAATACCCGGACAGAAAAACGCTCCTAGCGCGTTGATCCCGATCAACATTTGCTCCGCCTCAGGTGCATCCCCGAGCCCCGCTCAAAAACGGGCATTTCGAATAGACATCAAAGCTGGAAAGGCTCTAAAAACACCTCAGGCCGATCCGGCCGGTTCCGTTCCAGGTCTTGTGATGGATTACAGCAAATTTTTCCAAACCGCCCTCAGCCGCCTGCATGACGAGCGGCGCTACCGGGTTTTCGCCGACCTCGAACGGATCGCGGGACGGTTTCCCCATGCGGTCTGGCACTCGCCGAAGGGCCCGCGCAACGTCGTGATCTGGTGCTCCAACGACTATCTCGGCATGGGCCAGCACCCGAAGGTGGTCGGCGCCATGATCGAGACCGCGACAAGAGTTGGCACCGGCGCCGGCGGCACCCGCAACATTGCCGGCACCCATCATCCACTGGTCCAGCTCGAGCAGGAACTGGCCGATCTGCACGGCAAGGAAGCCTCGCTGCTGTTCACCTCGGGCTACGTCTCGAACCAGACCGGCATCTCGACGATCGCAAAACTGATTCCGAACTGCCTGATCCTGTCGGATGCGCTGAACCACAATTCGATGATCGAAGGCGTGCGCCAGGCCGGCTGCGAGCGGCAGATCTTCCGCCACAACGACATGGCGCATCTCGAAGAGCTCCTGATCGCGGCGGGCCCGGACCGGCCCAAGCTGATCGCCTGCGAGAGCCTCTATTCGATGGACGGCGACGTCGCGCCGCTTTCGAAGATCTGCGATCTCGCCGAGAAGTACGGCGCCATGACCTATGTCGACGAGGTCCATGCGGTCGGCATGTACGGCCCGCGCGGCGGCGGCATCGCCGAGCGCGACGGCGTCATGCATCGCATCGACGTGCTCGAGGGCACACTGGCCAAGGCGTTCGGCTGCCTCGGCGGCTATATCGCCGGCAAGGCCGAGATCATCGATTCGGTCCGCTCCTATGCGCCGGGGTTCATTTTCACGACCGCGCTGCCGCCGGCGATCTGCTCGGCCGCGACCGCTGCGATCCGCCACCTCAAGGCCTCGAACTGGGAACGCGAGCGCCACCAGGACCGCGCTGCACGCGTCAAGGCGATCCTCAACGCCGCAGGGCTCCCCGTGATGTCGAACGACACCCACATCGTGCCGCTGTTCGTCGGCGACCCTGAGAAGTGCAAGCAGGCGTCCGACATCCTGCTCGAAGAGCACGGCATCTACATCCAGCCGATCAACTATCCGACGGTGGCCAAGGGCACCGAGCGCTTGAGGATCACGCCCTCGCCCTACCATGACGACGGCCTGATCGACCGGCTGGCGGAAGCGCTGCTGCAGGTCTGGGAACGCCTTGGCCTGCCGGTAAACCAGAAATCGCTGGCGGCCGAGTAACCCTACCCTCCTTAATCCCGGGAAATTGGGCCGGTGGCGCGGTGCGCTGCCGGCCCAATGCGTTTATAATCCGCTTCGTCCGGGTTCCCGGCCGAGAGGAGTGAGAAGCAGCGATGCTGCACGATTGGAGCGTGATCGCCGCCGCGTTCGCCTATATCGGACTGCTGTTCGTCGTCGCCAGCTACGGCGACCGGCTGTCGCCGAGCCAGCGCGGCCGCGCCGGCATGCTGATCTACCCGCTGTCGCTGGCGATCTACTGCACCTCGTGGACCTTCTTCGGCTCGGTCGGATTCGCCACCCGCACCAGTTTCGATTTTCTCGCGATCTATCTCGGCCCGATCCTGATGATCGGGCTTTGCACGCCGCTGCTGCGGCGCGTGATCCAGCTTGCCAAATCGCAGAATATCACCTCGATCGCCGACTTCATCGCCGCGCGCTACGGCAAGAGCCAAGCCGTTGCCGCCACGGTGGCCGGCATCGCGATCGTCGGCTCGGTACCCTACATCGCGCTCCAATTGAAGGCTGTGGCATCGTCGCTGGAAACGATCCTCACCGAGGACAAGCTGCTGTCCTCCGTTCCAGTCATCGGCGACATCGCGCTGGTCGTCACGCTGGCGATGGCGGTGTTTGCGGTGCTGTTCGGCACCCGGCAGACCGACGCCACCGAGCACCAGCACGGCCTGATGCTGGCGATCGCCACCGAATCCATCGTCAAGCTGGTGGCCTTTCTCGCCGCCGGCGCCTTCGTCACCTTCTGGATGTTCACGCCGGTCGAACTGATCGAACGCGCGATGAAAACCCCTGAGGCGGTGCGCGCGATCAACTATGCGCCGTCGATCGGCAATTTCCTCACCATGACGCTGCTGTCGTTCTGCGCGATCATGCTGTTGCCGCGGCAGTTTCACGTCAGCGTGGTCGAGAACTCCAGCCCGGAGGAGGTCAGCCGCGCCCGCTGGCTATTTCCTCTCTATCTGGTCGCCATCAACCTGTTCGTGATTCCGATCGCGCTCGCCGGCCTCGTCACCTTCCCGTTCGGCGCCGTGGACAGCGACATGTACGTCCTGGCGCTGCCGATCGAGGCGAATTCCCCGCTGCTCAGCATCGCGGTCTTCGTCGGCGGCCTGTCGGCTGCGACCGCGATGGTGATCGTGGAATGCGTCGCGCTTTCGATCATGGTTTCGAACGACATCGTCTTGCCGCTGGTGCTGCAGCGCAGCCCCGCGACGCGCGACGGCCGCAAGGATTTCGGCGACTTCCTGCTCAGGATCCGGCGCTTTGCGATCTTCGGCATCATGGTGATGGCGTATTTCTACTATCGCGCGCTCGGCAACACGCAACTGGCGGCGATCGGCCTGCTGTCTTTCGCAGCGCTGGCCCAGCTGGCGCCGGCCTTCTTCGGCGGCCTGTTCTGGCGCGAGGGCACCGCACGCGGCGCCATGACCGGCATGCTGGTCGGCTTCGCGGTGTGGGCCTATACGCTGTTCCTGCCGAGCTTCCTGGAGGGCAGTACCGCCGGCCTGCTGCTGCTGCAACATGGACCGTTCGGCATCGAGGCGCTGCGGCCGCGGGCACTGTTCGGCGCCGATCTGCCGCCGCTGATGCATGGCGTGCTGTGGTCGCTCTCGCTCAACATCCTGACCTACCTCGTGATGTCGCTCGCGCACCGGCCGTCGTCGATCGAGCGGCTGCAGGCGGATCTGTTCGTACCCAACACGCTGACGCCGATCGCGCCGACATTCCGGCGCTGGCGGACGACCGTTACCGTGCAGGACATCCAGAGCACGGTGGCGCAATATCTCGGCCCCGAGCGCGCCCGCCATGCGTTCGAGGCCTTCGCCGCCGGCCATCCCGGCGGTCTCGATCCGGCGGCGCCCGCCGATTTCGAACTGCTGCAGCACGCCGAACGCCTGATCGCCTCCTCGATCGGGGCCGCCTCCTCGCGCCTCGTGATGTCGCTGCTGCTGCGCAAGCGCACCGTCTCCGCCAAGGCCGCGCTGAAACTGCTCGACGATTCCCACGCCGCGCTGCATTTCAACCGCGAGATCCTGCAGACCGCGCTGAACCACGTGCGCCAGGGCATCGCGGTGTTCGATGCGGATTTGCAGCTGATCTGCTCGAACGCCCAGTTCGGTGAAATTCTGGCGCTGCCGCCGCATCTCGTGCAGCTCGGCATCCCCTTGCAGGAAATCCTCGAATTCATGGGTGCGGTCAGCCCATCCGGCTCCGGCGACGCCGACGGGTTGCTGCAGCGGCGGCTGGATGCCTACACCACCGAGGGCGAGCCCTACCTGGAGCGCCTGCCCGACCGCCACATGGTGATCGAGGTCCGCTCCAACCGGATGCCCGGCGGCGGCTTCGTCATCACCTTCTCCGACGTCACGCCGAGCTTCGAGGCCGCCGAGGCGCTGGAACGCGCCAACGCGACGCTGGAAAAGCGCGTGCGCGACCGCACCGAGGAACTGACCCGCCTGAATTCCGAACTGGCGCGGGCCAAGAGCACCGCGGAAGACGCCAACATCTCGAAAACCCGGTTCCTCGCCGCCGCCAGCCACGACATCCTGCAGCCGCTCAACGCGGCGCGGCTCTATGTGACGAGCCTCGTCGAACGTCAAAGCGGCGGAGAGGATTTACGGCTGGTCGAAAACATCGACGACTCGCTGGAGGCGATCGAGGAAATCCTCGGCGCGCTCTTGGACATTTCGCGGCTCGATGCGGGGGCGATGGCGACCTCGATCTCCAGCTTCAAGATGGCCGACCTGATGCGCTCGCTCGAGATCGAGTTTGCGCCGATCGCCCGCGCCAAGGGGCTGGAGCTTACCTTCGTGCCCTGCTCGCTGCCGGTGGAGTCCGACCGCTCGCTGCTGCGGCGGCTGCTGCAGAACTTCATTTCCAACGCCATCAAATATACCCCGCGCGGGCGCGTGCTGGTCGGCTGCCGCCGCCATGGGCAATCCTTGCAGATCAGCGTCTACGACACCGGCGTCGGCATTCCCGTGACGAAGCGTGGCGAGATCTTCAAGGAGTTTCACCGCCTGGAGCAGGGCGCGCGGATCGCGCGTGGCCTCGGTCTCGGCCTGTCGATCGTCGAGCGGCTGGCGCGCGTGCTCAACCACGGCATCGCGATCGACGCCAATCCAAGCGGCGGCTCGGCGTTTTCGGTGACGGTGCCGGTGGCCAAGGCGATCAATCATACCGCCGCCGTCACCAGCGCAACGCCGCTTTCCAGGACGCCGATGAGCGGCGCGCTTATCGTTTGCATCGAGAACGACCCGGCGATCCTGGACGGCATGAAGACGCTGCTGAAGGCCTGGGACGCCGAGGTGATCGCGGTGACCGACCCCGACGCCGCGATCGCGGCGATCGAAGCCTCCGGCGGCAGCGTGACCGGCCTTCTGGTCGACTATCATCTCGACCGCGGCAACGGTGTCGCCGCGATCCGCGAGATCCGCCGCCGCTTCGGCGAGAACATTCCCGCCATTCTGATCACGGCCGATCGCAGCCCGAATGTCCGCGCGGCCGCGCGCGAGGAGAACATCGCGATCCTCAACAAGCCGGTCAAACCGGCCTCGCTCCGCGCCTTGCTCGGCCAGTGGCGCACGCAACAGATGGTCGCGGCGGCGGAGTAGGCTCGCCTTTACCCCGTCGGCGTTCCCTGGCGCCAGTTGCCGCCGGCGATTTTCGCGGCGGCGATCACGGCCTGGGTGCGGCTTTCGACGCCGAGCTTTTGCAGGATCGCCGAGACGTGCGCCTTGATGGTCGCTTCCGATACGCCGAGCTCATAGGCGATCTGCTTGTTGAGCAGGCCCTCCGACAGCATCATCAGCACCCTCACCTGCTGCGGCGTCAGCGTCACCAGCCGGTCGCGCAGCCGCGTCATGTCGGGGTCGTCGGCCGACGAGAGATCGGTGTCCGGCGGAACCCAGACTTCGCCCTCCATCACCTTCATGATGGCGTCGCGCAACGTCTCGACGCCGAAGCGTTTTGGAATGAAACCCGAGGCGCCGAAATCGAGCGACCTGCGGATCGTGCCGGCGTCGTCGCTCGCGGACACGATGACCACCGGGATCGCCGGATATTGGGCGCGCAGGTAAATCAGGCCGGAAAAGCCGGAGATGCCCGGCATCGTGAGATCGAGCAGGATCAGGTCGATGTCTGAATCCCGTTCCAGCAGCGCGGTGAGATCGTCGAACGAGCCGGCCTCGCTGATGACGGCCGAGGCCACCACGCTCGCGACAGCCTGCCGCAACGCGTCGCGGAACAGCGGATGGTCATCGGCGATGACGAGGTGGGTGTTGGCGGCGTTCGTCATTCAACTCTCTGGCAACGGCTTTGCGGCTGGCCCGGTTCACTTTGTCCCTGTCGGGCCGTCGTGTGCAAGCGCCCGATCCTATCTTGTTTGAAAGCAGTTAATCCGGGTCCTTGTGCACCGCAATACGCGCGGCCTGCCGGGTGTCCCGGGGCTGAGTTGGAGGTGCAGGAAGGCGCCCACACGTGTAACGGCCAGTGTAAAGGGCCGAAAGTCGTATTGGGGCTGGTTTCACGGCGATGTTACCTTGGCATGAAGCCCACAGCTCAATCCGGCCAAGTTCGGCGAGGGGCGGACTTTGCATCAATAAATTTGGGGAGTGATCACATGTCCACTATGACGGCCGCTTCAGGCAAGGCCACCGGCATGACGAAGGACGAACGTTTCGTCATCTTCGCATCGTCGCTCGGCACCGTGTTCGAATGGTATGACTTCTATCTCTTCGGCTCGCTCGCCAGCATCATCGGCGCGCAGTTCTTCGGCGTCATTGATCCCGCAACAAATCAGCCGATGTTCAACCAGGCCACGCGCGACATCTTCGCGCTGCTGGCGTTCGCCGCGGGCTTTATCGTCCGTCCGTTCGGCGCCATCGTGTTCGGCCGCGTCGGCGACATCGTCGGCCGCAAATACACCTTCCTCGTCACCATCCTGATCATGGGCCTCTCGACTTTCATCGTCGGAATCCTGCCCAACGCGGCGACCATCGGCCTTGCCGCGCCGATCATTCTGATCGCATTGCGCCTGCTGCAGGGCCTCGCGCTCGGCGGCGAGTATGGCGGTGCGGCAACCTATGTGGCCGAACATGCTCCGATGGGCAAACGCGGATACTACACTTCCTTCATCCAGACCACGGCAACGCTCGGCCTGTTCCTGTCGCTGCTGGTAATTCTGTTCACCCGTACGGCGCTCGGCGAAGCCGAATTCGCGAAGTGGGGCTGGCGCATTCCGTTCCTGGTCTCGGTGGTGCTGCTCGGCATTTCCGTCTGGATCCGTTTGCGCCTGAATGAATTGCCGGTGTTCCAGAAGATGAAGGACGAGGGCAAGGGCTCGAAGGCTCCGCTGACCGAAGCCTTCGCCAACTGGAGCAACGCCAAGATCGTTATCATCGCCCTGGTCGGCGGCGTGATGGGCCAGGGCGTGGTCTGGTACACCGGCCAGTTCTATGCGCTGTTCTTCATGCAATCGATCCTCAAGGTCGACGGTTACACCGCCAACCTGCTGATTGCCTGGTCGCTGTTGCTCGGCACCGGCTTCTTCGTCGTGTTCGGCGCGCTGTCCGACAAGATCGGCCGCAAGCCGATCATTCTGGCGGGCTGCCTGATCGCGGCGCTGACCTTCTTCCCGATCTTCAAGATGATCACCACCAACGCCAACCCGGCGCTGGAGAAGGCCATCGAAACCGTGAAGGTCGACGTGGTTTCGGATCCCGCGCTATGCGGCGATCTGTTCAACCCGGTCGGCACCCGCGTCTTCACCGCGCCTTGCGACACTGCCCGCGCCTACCTCGCGCAGCAGTCGGTCAAATATACGACCAGCTACGGTGCCGCAGGATCGGGCGTGAAGGTCGTCGTCAACGGCAAGGATACGGCCTATACGGATGCCAAGACATCGAACCCGGCGGTGCTGGCAGCGGTGCAGGCCGCAGGCTACCCGAAGACTAGTGACGCCCAGATCGTGAAGATGTCGCATCCATTCGACATCTTCAAACCGCAGGTCGCAGCGGTGATTGGGTTGCTGTTCATCCTGGTGCTGTATGTCACCATGGTGTATGGGCCGATCGCGGCGATGTTGGTCGAACTGTTCCCGACCAAGATCCGCTACACCTCGATGTCGCTGCCCTACCACATCGGCAACGGCTGGTTCGGCGGATTGCTGCCCGCCACCGCGTTCGCGATCGTGGCCTCGACCGGCGATATCTACGCGGGTCTCTGGTATCCGATCATCTTCGCATCGATCACCGCGGTCGTCGGGTTCTTCTTCCTGCCCGAGACCAAGGACGTCGACATCACCAAGTAGGCTCGGCCGGGCGCCAACAAGCGCCCGCCCTCGACGACAAGCCGGCCGCGGAACCATCCGCGGCCGGTTTTCTTTTTACGGGTCTCAATCCGTTGCGCCTGTGAATTGCAACACGACCTCGCGCCGGTGCGGCCGCGCGCGATGCTCGACCAGATAGATCGCCTGCCACGTTCCCAGGGCAAGCGTACTTCGCAGCACCGGGACATGCAGCGAGGTCGCGGTCAGCATGGTCTTGATATGCGCCGGCATGTCGTCCGGCCCCTCGGTGTCGTGGCGCCATCCCGCATTCTCGGGCGCCAGCCGGTTCAGCGCCGTCGCCAGGTCGACGAGCACGGTCGGATCGGCGTTCTCCTGGATCGTCAGCGACGCCGAGGTATGGCGGATGAACAGCGTCACCGCCCCCTCGCGCGCGCGGGCGTCCGTCACGAATTTCGCGACCTCGGCGGTGAGGTCGGTAAAGCCGGCGCCCGAGGTCTGCACGGTCAGCAGCGAGGACACGATGGAGGTGGTGGTCACGGACGAAGCCATAGTGCGAGAGAGGGATTTGGGCGATGTCACGAATAATCTCTCCACACGTCGTCCCTGCGAACGCAGGGACCCATAACCACCGGCCCCAATAATTTGAGGAAGCCCATCGACGACTGCCTTCAACAAGTACGGCCGCGGCGTATGGGTCCCTGCGTTCGCAGGGACGACAAGTAGAAGCGGCCAGCGTCAAATCTTGCCGCTGTTGACGTCCCGCTGCAGCCGGTTTGCCATCTCGATCAACCGCCGCCACGCCCGCTCCACGAACGACATCATGCGATCCATGTCGCGATCGCTCGGCAGCGGAATTTCGATCTTGCGCTCGCTTTCGGCCACCTTCGGCTCGCTCTTCTTCAGCGAGTCCGATTTCGGCAGCGGATCTTCGATCTTGCCGGCCACGGTGGGCTCGCGCTCGGCGAGCTCTGCCTTGAGCTTTTCATTGTCGGCCTTGAGCCTGTCGTTGTCAGCCTGCAGCCGGCCGACTTCGGCGTCCATCGCCGCACGTTCGTCGGGCACGGCGTAGCAGGCCCAGCCGGCGCCCGAATTGTTGCAGGTCGATACCGCCCCCGTTCTGGTGTCGAGCCGCAGCACGCCGTCGCCGGCCGGCGACAGCGCATAGCGGCCATTCTCGGTCTCCGGCATCGGTCCCGCGAGCGCATGAGCCGCGCATGAGAGAGAAAACGCCAGCACGAGGATGGCTGCGGATTTCGAGGATGATTTCGCTGTGCGCATGGGCTTGCTCCCGCCTCGGGACAGTACCGGCTTTCCTCAACCGCCGGGGCGCTTTCAAGGCGCCAGGAGCGCGATGACCTTCCCGCTCTATATCTAGACCTTTGAGCTATAGGGCCCGCGGCTGGACTTCAACGCATCAGCCAGCAATTCGATGCGGTCCTGTCCCCAAAACACCTCGCCATCCAGCACGTAGACCGGCGAGCCGAACACGTCGGAGGCCAGCGCGTCCTGCCGGTTTTGCTCATAGGCTGCGCTGATTTCCTCCGACCCCGATCGCTCCAGCAATCGCTGGCCGGGCAGCCCCGATTCGTCGGCCAGTTTTGCAATCGTCGCGGGATCGGCCAGATTGAGCTGATCTTCCCAGACGCCGGCAAAGCCTCGTTGCAAATATCGTTCGGGATCGAGGCCGGCCTCGATCGCCGCGATCACGACGCCATCGGCCAGGCGCGCATTGAACGGCCAGTGCGCCGGCTGCAGATGAAATTTCAGGCCGCGCTTGTCGCGCCAGCGCTGCAGTTCGACCATCCGGTAGCGCTGCCGCACCGGATGGCGCTTCATCAAGGGCAATCCGCCGGTCTCCGAGAACAGGTCGACCAGCACCACGGGCTTGTGATTCACCTTTAGATCATAAGCACTTACGAGATCGCGAAAGGCTCTATGCCCGATATAGGCCCACGGCGATTGAAACGAGAAATAGTAATCGACCTGGCGTGGCATGCGGGCTCCGGGAAGCGGGATTTAGGGTTTCGTTTGGAGCATCCCAACAGGTCAGTGAAATCCGCGCAAGATCGATCGACGTCGCGCCAGCTGTTGCACTGCGATGACAGCTCCACACGCTTGCTGAGAGCGCCAAAATAAATCCTAGTCAAATCAATGAACTAACCGGTTACGGCGTAATCTTGACTTGAATAGACGCGGTAAGTATGGTCCGCGCGGCTTTCAAGGGTGACAGGCGTAATTTCCATCAGCCGCAGCATCGTTTAGTGTCTTGGGCATGGCCAAAGGCAAGAACGACAACGCAAGTGGAAATGGCGATCAATCGTCGTCCGACGAAGCTGCGCTTTCCGCAAGGCTCGGAAGTCTCGACCACCGATTGTCCGAAATTCGCGACAACCGGAAAATCAGGACTGATCAACCCGGATCCGAAAGCGGAGATACGGCCGCCAGAACATCTGCAATGGCGCTGGGTTTCCGCCTTTCCTCGGAGTTGGTCGCGGGCGTTGTCGTCGGGGCGGCGATTGGCTGGGGGGTCGACCGTTGGTTGTCGACAACGCCGTTCGGTCTCATCGTGTTTTTGCTACTCGGCTTCACCGCCGGTGTGGTCAACGTGGTGAGGTCTGCAGGCGTAGCTTCCCGCAAACGCTGAGCATCGACGGGAAGTCACGACATTTGAAATTCGATTGCCGGCCAGGCCGGTGGATAAAGAGCCGCGCGGATGAAAATCGACCCAATCCACCAGTTCAATATCGAACCCCTCTTCACGATCGGCCATATCGGCAAGCACACGATCGCCTTTACCAACTCGTCGCTCTACATGCTCATCACGGTGGCAGTGATCTCGCTGCTGATGATCGGCGGCATGGCGAGAGGCCAGCTCGTTCCCGGACGGCTGCAGTCGATCGCCGAACTCTCCTACGAGTTCGTCGCCAGCACGATCCGCTCGACCGCCGGCACGGAAGGCATGAAGTTCTTCCCGCTGGTGTTCTCGCTGTTCATGTTCATCTGCGTGTCGAACCTGATCGGCATTATTCCCTACACGTTCACGGTTTCGAGCCACATCATCGTCACGGTGGCGCTGGCGCTGCTGGTCTTCATCACGGTACTGGTCTACGGCTTCTACAAGAACGGGCTGAAATTCTTCAAGATTTTCGTACCCTCGGGCGTTCCGGTCTACGTTCTGCCGCTGGTCGTCTTTATCGAGGTCTTGTCCTTCTTCCTGAAGCCGGTGTCTCACAGCGTACGTTTGTTCGCCAACATGCTGGCCGGCCACATCGCACTGAAGGTGTTCGCGGGCTTCGTTGCCATGCTGGGCGTCTCGCTCGGTGCAATCGGCTGGATCGGCGGCATTGCGCCGCTGGCGCTCACGGTTGCGCTGACCGCGCTCGAACTGCTGGTCGCGTTCCTGCAGGCCTATGTGTTTGCGATCCTGACCTGCATCTACCTCAACGACGCCATTCATCCGGGACACTAAGCGGTCCGGGGAATTTCCACCCTCACTTTGTCTTACCTCTCAAGGAGCTCTAGAAAATGGAACCGGCAGCAGCAAAACTTATCGGCGCGGGCATCGCATGCATCGGCATGGGCGGCGCGGGCGTCGGCGTGGGCATCATCTTCGGCAACTACCTTGCCGCAGCGGTGCGCAATCCTTCGGCAGCCCAGGGCCAGTTCGGCAACCTGATCTTCGGCTTCGCCGTGACCGAAGCGCTCGGCATCTTCTCGCTGCTGATCGCGCTGCTGCTGCTGTTCGTTCCGCTCTGAGCTGCACCTTCCCGCGCCGCCTCCCGGCGGCGCGCCTGACAGCAACAGGAGAACTCCGTGGCTGAAAAAAGTCATGGTACCGGCGCCCACACCGGAGCAGACGGCGGACACGGCGGAGGATTTCCTCCGTTCGAGTCGAGCACGTTTGCTTCGCAGCTGGTGTCACTCGTCATTGCGTTCGTCGCGCTCTATCTGATCGTGTCGCGCATTGCGCTGCCGCGCGTCGAAAGCGTGATCGACGCACGCCAGAACGCCATCGAGGGCGATCTGGCGCAGGCGCAGAAGCTGAAGGACGAGTCCGACGCTGCGCTGAGGGCGTATGAAACGGACCTCGCCGCCGCGCGCTCCCGGGCGCAAGCCATCGGCAGCGAGACCCGCGAGAAGCTTAACGCGGCCTCGGAAGCCGAGCGCAAGACGCTGGAAGACCAGCTCAACGCCAAGCTTGCTGCCGCCGAGAAGCAGATCGGGGCGACGCGGGAAACCGCGATGAGCAACGTTCGCGGCATCGCCGCGGATGCGGCCGGCGCCATCGTGCAGCGCCTCACCGGCGTACTGCCCGACAGCAAGACGGTGAACAGCGCCGTCGATGCTTCGTTGAAGGGATAGTCTGATGTTCGCCCAACCGGAAACCTGGGTAGCGGTTGCCTTCGTCATCCTGATGGTGCTGTTTGCCTATCTCGGCATCCACCGCACGGTGCTGACGGCGCTCGATCACCGCGCCGAGCGCATCAAGGCCGAACTCGACGAGGCACGGCGTCTGAAGGAAGACGCCGCCAAGCTGCTCGCCGAATACAAGTCCAAGCGCAGCAGCGCCGAGCGTGAGGCCCAGGAGATCATCGCGAACGCCAAGGCCGAAGCCGAGCGCATCGCGGTCGAGACCAAGGCCAAGATGGAAGACTTCGTCGCCCGTCGCACCAAGACCGCCGAGAGCAAGATCGCCCTCGCCGAAACCCAGGCACTGGCCGACGTCCGTGCCGCCGCCGCTAACGCCGCGGTCTCGGCCGCCTCGACCATCCTGTCGCAATCGGTCAAGGGCTCCGTCGCCGACGACCTGCTCGCCAAGGGCATTGCCGAGGTTCGCGCCAAGCTGAACTGATCGGTTTCAACAGATCAAGCAAAGCCGGTGCGAGATGATCGCGCCGGCTTTTTTGTTGCCCTTGAGCCTCGTTTCGATGGAATTGAAACGGGCTCGATAATCCTGATTTGACGCGTTTTCTTGACGCGAACCGGTTTCCACCCCCGGATCAAGTCCGAGGGCATGCTTCGCTCGAAAACGCTCTACTACTTCTTCCGCGGCGCGGGACGCTCGGGCTTGAGGGCCTGCGGGTCGAAGCCGATGTAGAAGATGTAGGTGTCGCCCACCGCGCCTGATGGTGCCGGATAGGTCAGATCTTCGGCGACCAGCGTGAACGGCTCGCTGCCGCTTTCCGTCATGTTGACCGTGGTCTGGTAGGCCTTGGTGGCGATGGTCTTTTCGGAAATGCCGCCCTGCACCACCGCGACGCGGATCGGAACCTGTACCGAGGCCGGCGCGCCGGCGGGACCGGCGATGACGCGGCCCTGAATGCCGATCCGCGCGGTAATCACCCCGCCATTGACGGTGCATTCGCGGGCCATCTTGGTGATCGTGGCCTGAAAACGCAGATCGTTGCCGACCGGCTGCTTGCCGGGCGGCGCGACCGCATAGGTCGACGCGCCGGCCCGGACCGTGACCGGCGGACAAGTCAGGTCGCCGGTGTCCTGCTCACCCGGAGCCCCGGGCGCGCCGGGCGCGACCGCGGCCGGCTCGTCCGATTTGCCGCCGAACAGGCTCTTGAAGCGATCGGTCAGCGATTGCGCCGACGCCGGCGCGGCCATCAGGCAGGCCATCCCGCCCGCGACCGCAGCCGCGATCACGACCCTGGCCAAACGATTGTCACCCATGCGACGTCCCTGACATCCCATCGTCATTGTTCCCGGCGGCCTTATAACAGGCCAATGGCGGCGAACCCAAGGCACCCAAAAGTCGAACAAAATTGCGGATTCAGCCGCGAAAATCCTCGTGCAGCAGGCCGAACAGCAAATGGTCCTGCCAGACGCCATTGATGCAGAGATAGCGCCGCGCCAGGCCTTCGCGGGTAAAGCCGCACTTCTCCAGCACCCGGATCGACGGCCGGTTGGAGGGGATGCAGGCAGCCTCGATGCGGTGCAGGTTGAGTTCGCCGAACAGCGTCGGCAGCAGCACGCGCAGCGCCGTCGTCATATAGCTGCGGCCCGCATGGGGCTCGCCGACCCAATAGCCGATGGTGCCGGCCTGCACGATGCCGCGGCGGACATTGGCGAGCGTGATGCCGCCGATCATGGTGCCATCCGACTCCCGGTAGATGATGAACGGATAGGAACGGTCGGCCGCGATATCCTCGGCGTAGCGGCGCAGGCGGCGGCGGAATCCGGCGCGGGTGAGGTCGTCGGACGGCCAGATCGGCTCCCACGGCGTCAGGTAGGCGCGGCTGCTTTCCCGTAGCTGCGCCCATTGCACGAAATCCGCCATCTGCGGCGCGCGCAGCAAGAGGCCGTGGCCGCGCGGCATAAGCGCGGCCGGTCCGCTGGATGGCAAACGAAACAGGGCCATGCCCTAACTCCCCACGCCTTCACATCATTGGCGCATGATTTTGTCGAAAAACCGGTACCGGCTTCATGCTAAGGAGGCGCTCCGGCTCCGGATCATGCGCTAGTGCAGCAGCGGCTTCGCCTTCGACCGCGTCAATCCTTCCGCAAAAGACACCGCCGTGTCCAGCCCCCTGCCGGTACCGAGCGCCACGACCGCCGGCCGGCTGCGCGATAAGAGCGCACGCGCGGCATTGCGGGTCAATTCGACGCTGACCGCATCGATCCGCGCCACCAGCTCTTCCACCGTCTGTGGCCTGCCATAGGCCAGCATGTGCCGCGCCAGTTGTTCGGCGCGCGAGGAGCAGCTTTCCAGCGCCATCAGCAGCCCGGCCTTCATCTGCGCCTTGGCGCGGGCGATCTCGGCTTCGGTCAGGGTTTCGACGGCGTCGTTGATGACGTCGACGATCACTTCCATCATCTCGGGCGCGTCGGCGGGATCGGTGCCGGTATAGAGGCCGAAAAAGCCGGTGTCGGCGTACGGCGCGTGGAAACTATAGATCGAGTAGCACAGGCCGCGTTTCTCGCGCACTTCCTGGAACAGCCGCGACGACATTCCGCCGCCCAGCGTGTTGGTGAAGACCTGCAGCGAGAACAGCGACAGGTCGGTCTGCGGCACGCCTTCAAGCGCCAGCGTCAGATGCGCCTGTTCGAGGTCGCGATGCACCACGCGCGAGCCGCCCTTGCCGAACATCGCTGCTTGCGGCTTCGGCGCGGGCGTGGCGTCGAAACTGGCGAATTTCTGCGTCACCTCCTCGACCACGCGCTTGTGGTCGACGGCGCCGGCAGCCGCCACCACCATGTCGGGCCCTCGATAATGCGTCGAGAGATAGCTGCGCAGCATGTCGCGATCGAACTTCTTCAGGGTCTTCGCGGTGCCAAGCAGCGACCGCCCCATCGGCTGGTCGGGAAAACAGAGTTCGTTGAGGTGCTCGAACACGACGTCGTCAGGCGTATCCTGCGCCGCGCCTATTTCCTGTACGATCACGCTCTTCTCGCGCTCGAGTTCGTCAGGCACAAAGGACGGGTTGGCGAGAATGTCGGACAGCACGTCGAGCGCCAGCGGTACGTCGGCCTTCATCACCCGCGCATAATAGGCGGTGGTTTCCGTCGAGGTACCGGCGTTGAGGTCGCCACCGACCGCCTCGATTTCCTCCACGATCTCCCGGGACGAGCGCCTGGTAGTGCCCTTGAAGGCCATGTGTTCCAAGAGATGCGAGATGCCGTGCTCGTTGGGCTTTTCGTCGCGGCCGCCGACACCGGCCCAGACGCCGAGCGCCGCCGTTTCCAGATGCGGCATGGTGTCGGTGACGACGGTCAGACCGGACGGCAGCTTGGTTACGTCAACGCTCATCCGGCAACTCCCTGCTTCGCGGCACGGCTCACCGAGCGCACGAATCGTTCGACTTCGGCGGAATCGTTCTTCATCACCGTGATGTGCTCGGATCTGGTCATCAGGCCGTCGAGCCACGCCGGCAATTGCGGCCGCACGCCGCAGGCCGCTTCCACCGCATCGGGAAACTTGGCCGGATGCGCGGTCGACAGCACGATGTTGGGGATCTGCAAATCCGAGGTGTCACGATCGGCCACCGCCATCGCCACCGCGGTGTGGGGATCGATGAGATCGCCGGCCTCGCGCCAAGCCGCACGGATCGCGGCAGCCGTCTCGGTTTCGTCGGCGCGCCCGGCGTCGAATTCCTCGCGAATCGCGGCGAGCATGGCGTCCGGCAGCACAAAACGCCCGGATTGTTTCAGCGAGGCCATCAACCGGCGAACGCTGTCGGCGTCGCGGCGGCTGGCCTCGAACAACAGCCGCTCGAAATTCGAGGATATCTGGATGTCCATCGAGGGCGATGCGGAGGCGTGAACTTCCTTCACCTCGTAGATGCCGGTCTTGAGCGTGCGGGGCAGGATGTCGTTGACGTTGGAGGCGATCCGCAGCCAGCGGATCGGCAGGCCCATCTTCTTGGCGACGTAGCCGGCAAAGATGTCGCCGAAATTTCCCGTGGGCACGGTAAAATCCACCGTGCGCGCGGGCGCGCCGAGCGCGACTGCGGAGGTGAAATAATACACCACCTGCGCCACGATCCGCGCCCAGTTGATCGAGTTGACGCCGGACAGCGAAACTGCATCGCGAAAGCCGTGATGGTTGAACATCGCCTTCACGATCGCCTGGCAATCGTCGAACGTGCCCTCGATCGCGAGCGCATGCACGTTGGATGCGCCCGTCGTCGTCATCATGCGGCGCTGCACGTCCGAGATCCGCCCGTTCGGGAACAGCACGACCAGGTCGACATTGTCGAGGCCCGCGAACGCATCCACCGCGGCGCCGCCGGTATCGCCCGAAGTCGCGACCACGATGGTGGTACGCTGGTTGCGCTTGGCCAGCACGTGATCCATCAGCCGCGAGATCAGCTGCATCGCGACGTCCTTGAACGCCAGCGTCGGGCCGTGGAACAGTTCCAGCACGAATTGATTGGGCCCGACCTGATCGAGCGGCACGACAGCAGGATGACGGAACGTCGCGTAGGCTTCATTCGCCATGCGGCCGAGATCGGCGTCGGAGATTTCGCCCGCCGTAAACGGCTTGATCACGTCGACCGCAACTTCCCAATAGGGCCGGCCGAAGAAGGAGGCGATGGTCTCGTGCGAGAGCTGCGGCCAGACCTCCGGCACGTAGAGGCCGCCGTCGCGGGCAAGCCCGGTCAGCATCACATCGCAGAAACCCAGCACGGGGGCCTCCCCCCGCGTCGAAATATAGCGCGTCAAACCACCCTCCAAAGGCGCAGGCCTCACGCCAAGCCTTTGATAT
>CAWBRL010000003.1:0-136768 GCA_963791165.1 uncultured Alphaproteobacteria bacterium
CATCGCAATGGTCACGGTGCGCTTCAGCCGCGCGTCGTTCAGCTTGCCATCATGGATGTGATTGAGCAGGTTGACCGAGCCGAGATTGCAGACGGCGGTCTCGTCATCGGACGTATTGAGCGTGATCTCGGTGCAGAGGTTCGAGGAATGAATGACGCCGACATGGCGCTGCGGAGAACGTAGATTGCAGGGGTCCTTGAACGTGATCCAGGGATGCCCGGTGTCGAACAGCATGGTCAGCATCTTGCGCCAAAGATCCGTGGCGCGGACCTGCTTGAACACACGGATTTCACCGCGCGCCGCCTTGGCCTCATAGGCCGCGTAGCGCTCGGCGAACGGCTGGCCATAGAGGTCGTGGAGATCGGGCGTCTCGTCCGGCGAGAACAAGGTCCACTCGCCGTCAGCCTCGACGCGCTGCATGAACAAATCAGGCACCCAGTTCGCGGTATTCATGTCGTGGGTGCGACGGCGGTCGTCGCCGGTGTTCTTGCGCAGATCGAGAAACTCCTCGATGTCGATATGCCAGGTCTCCAGATAGGCGCAGACCGCGCCCTTGCGCTTGCCGCCCTGGTTGACGGCAATCGCGGTGTCGTTGGCGACTTTAAGGAACGGCACCACGCCCTGGCTTTCGCCGTTGGTGCCCTTGATGTGGGCGCCAAGCCCGCGCACGCGGCTCCAGTCGTTGCCGAGCCCGCCGGAATATTTCGCCAGCAGCGCGTTGTCCTTGACCGACTTAAAGATGCCATCGAGATCGTCGGCAATCGTGGTGAGGAAGCACGACGACAGTTGCGGACGTAACGTGCCCGAATTGAACAGCGTCGGGGTCGAGGCCATGAAGTCGAACGACGACAGCAGGTCGTAGAACTCGATGGCGCGCGCCTCGCGGTCGATCTCGCGCATCGCAAGGCCCATGGCGACGCGCATGAAGAACGCCTGCGGCAGTTCGATGCGGTTGCCGCCCTCATGCAGGAAGTAGCGGTCGTACAGCGTTTGCAGTCCCAGGAATTGAAACGCCAGGTCGCGCTCCGGCTTCAGCGCCGCGGCGAGTTTTTTCAGGTCGAAGCGCGCCAGATCGGGATCGAGCAATTCGGCCCTGATGCCGGTCTTGATATAGGCCGGGAAATATTCGGCGTATCGCACGGCCATATCGGCCTGCGAGGCCCTGGTCGGCGACGCCAGCACGAACGACAGCACCTCGGTACGCAGTCTGTCGAGCAGCAACCGCGCGCTGACATAGGCGTAATTGGGCTCCAGCTCAACCAGCGTACGCGCGGCCATCACGGACGCCAGCGCCAGTTCGTCCTCACTGATGCCGTCATAGAGATTACGCTGGGTTTCCGCGAGCACCGGCGCCGCCTCGACGCCCTCGAGGCCGGCGCAGGCTTCGTTGACGATCGATACGAGCCGCGCGGTATCGAGCGGCACTTTCGTGCCGTTCGCCAGCGTCACTTGCAGTATCGGTCCGGACGATGGTTTGGCCGACTTGGCGGCTTCCTGCTCGGCGCGCTGCCGGGTCCGTTGCTCGCGATAGAGTACATAGGCACGCGCCACCTTGTGGTGCTCGCTGCGCATCAAGGCCAGTTCGACCTGATCCTGCACGTCTTCGATGTGGAAGGTGCGGCCTTCGCTGATCCGGCGCGACAGCGCACCGACGACTTCAGCCGTCAGTTGCTCCACAACCTCGTGCACCCGGCGCGAGGCCGCCGCGGTGTGGCCCTCGACGGCGAGAAACGCCTTGGTCATCGCGACCGAAATCTTGCTGGCGTCGAATTTTGAAACCGTGCCGTTGCGGCGAATTACCTGCATCGGCAGCGCGCCGTCGGGCGAGGCTGACGATTCGGTACGCAACTGGAGAAAGGGAGCGGCTTTGGCTTCGAGCGAGACGAGTTGAGAAGATTGCGACATCGACAGACCCCGAGATGTTGTTGGGGCTGGATGTCAGGAGGGACGCTGCATCGAATGCGCGGGCGGCAAGCGCCGGCATGGATCTGCAAGCGACCGCCGGACACCCCGCCCGTGGACGTTTTTTGGTGTCGCGGCAGGTCTCCTGGCTTGCAGGTCGTCGTCGCACCCGGCCTTCCCAATGCGTGGCCGCATCAGTGACGTAAGAATCGGGGGCAACTCACTGCTTACAGTTGCGGGGGCAGCGCCGGATTCTCGCAGGCAAACATGCGATACACCGGCTTCCCTCTTAGCTACCAAATCTTGCGATCTGGTAGACCGTGACGCCTACATGTGGTGTTATTCGCCCGCGAGTGTCAATGGGGTCGAGAAGACCTATGCCCGCTATTTCAAGAAATTTTCACAAACCAGCCGGCGCAGGGGCCAGCAGGACCAGATTCTGCCGCCGCCTGGAAGAGGTTTTCCCCGATATCCCAGGCCGGTCCACTCCCAGACCCCGGGTCACGTCGTGGCATAGGGCGCAAAGCGGGATCGTGTCTCGTCGATCCGCAGCGCCCGGCCGATCGGGGAAAGGCGCGCTGCGCGCAATCCGGACGCTCGCAGACCTTGCAGCCCATGCCGATCGGCGTTGCATTCGAGGCCTTGAGGTTAACACCTTCCGAATACACCACGCGCTCGGCATGCCGCACGTCGCAGCCAAGGGCTATGGCGAACGTCTTGGTCGGCGCGCCGTATTTGCCGCGCGCGTGCGACACCGTGCGAGCGATCCAGAGATAGGTTCGATCGTCCGGCATGCGCGCGAGCTGGGTCAGGATACTTCCGGGACTGGCAAACGCTTCGTAGACGTTCCAGAGCGGACACGTGCCGCCGACCCGCGAGAAGTGAAAATCGGTCGCCGATTGCCGCTTTGAAATATTTCCGGCGCGATCGACCCGGATGAAGAAGAACGGCACGCCGCGCGCGCCCTGCCGTTGCAGCGTGCTCAGCCGGTGGCAGACCGTCTCGAAGCCTACGCCAAACTCGTATCCCAGCAACTCGATGTCGTAGCCGCGCGCCTCGGCCGCCGCCAGGAAACGCCCATAGGGCATGATCAGCGCGCCGGCGAAATAATTCGCAAGCCCGATGCGCGCAAGCCCGCGCGCCTCCTGGCTGGTAAATCCGGCGCCATCGACCAGATCAGTCAATTCCCGATCGAACGCCAGCATCGCGATCTGCGTTCCCAACTGGAAGGCGCGCTGGCCCGGCCGCAGGCCAGGTGCGAGATAAAGCGTGTTGGTCCGTGAATCGAATTTCCGTTCATTGCCCGACGGCAGATCGTCGATCGTCTCGAGAACCAGTTTGACGCCGTGACGGTCAGCCAGATAGGCCGCGAGCGCGGTGTCCATCCGTCCGATCGGAAAGCCCATCGCCTGCGCGATGGCTTCGGCGGCTTCGTCGAGCTCGGCGATATAATTGTGACGCAGATAAAAGAAGTCGCGGACTTCCTCGAACGGCGTTGACGGCAGCGCCGGCCCATCCGATTGCCGGTCTTCGCCCAGCCTCGCCGCCAGCAATCCGGCCTGCTCGATGGACTGGCGATATTTTCGATGGATCGTCACCAGCGCCCGCCCCACCGCCGGCATGTTCATGGCCAGTTCGCGAAGTTCGACCGCGGCAATGGTTTCGCCAAAGGCCGCATCCGACAGCGCCTCGCGCAAATCCGAAATCAGCCGCGCCTCGTCGTCTTCGGAAAAAACCTGCAGGTCGAGCCCGAACGCGGTGTTGAGCGCCAGCAGAACCTGCACCGTCAATGGCCGCTGGTTATTCTCGAGCTGGTTGAGATAGCTCAGCGAAATCCCGAGCCGCTGCGCCAGAGCTGCCTGGGTCAGGCGCTGCTCCTCGCGCAAGCGCTTGAGCCGCAGTCCCATGAATGCCTTTTTCATCTCGCCCTCGACTTTGCAGACTTTGCAAATGCGCGAAAAATCTTCGCAAGACTACACTTTTTCAGCCATTTTCAAGCGACCTTGTTTGCGGATATTTGCGAACTCATGACGGTAAATCAAGCCGTCCGGAGTTCGCCATGGGTTCTGACGTCCCGAAGATCAGCCTTACCGACGTGGTGTTCCCCGACCGCGCCAACCATTACGGGACGCTGTTCGGCGGCCACGCGCTGCACCTGATGGGTAAGGCGGCCTTCATCGCCGCGACGCGCCACGCGCGCCAGCATGTCGTGATGGCGTCCACGGGCAGCATTGCGTTCGACGAACCGGTCCGCGTCGGCGACCTGATCGAATGCGTCGCCAGCATTGCGCGCGTCGGGCGGTCATCGATGACGGTCGCCGTCGACCTCATCCATGAAGACGCCCTGAGCGGGTCACGCCGCGCGGCCGTGCGCGGCACGTTTGAAATGGTCGCCGTGGACGCGAACGGGCGCCCGACCCCGATTTCCGTTTCCCGACACAGCAACGAAGTTCAAGAGGAAGCCGTTACGTGAAGCATCATAAAGTCCGCACCTACAAATCCGCCGAACGGCTCGATCGCGCCGATCAGCTCGCATGGAAGATCGCGGCCGTGGCCGCGGACCCGGTACGCATCGAGGACGAGGTGGCCGAGATGATCGGCAACCGCATTATCGACAACGCCGCCGTCGCGGCCGCCTCGGTCGCGCGGCATCCGGTCGTTACCGCGCGCGCGCAGGCGGAAGCGCATCCGCAGGCACAAGGCGCGACGATCTTCGGGCTGCCGGGCAGCCAGCGTTATCAGCCGGAATGGGCGGCGTGGGCCAATGGCGTCGCGGTCCGCGAACTCGATTTCCACGATACGTTTCTGGCCGCGGATTACTCTCACCCCGGCGACAACATCCCGCCGGTGCTGGCGGTGGCCCAGCATTGCGGATCCTCAGGCGAGGATCTGCTGCGCGGGCTGGCGGCGGCTTATGAGATCCAGGTCGATCTGGTGAAGGGTATCTGCCTGCACGAACACAAGATCGATCATATCGCTCATCTCGGCCCCTCGGCAGCGGCCGGCATCGGCGCGTTGCTCGGGCTGCCGTCTGAGACGATCTATCAGGCCGTGCAGCAGGCGCTTCACGTCACCACCACCACGCGGCAATCGCGCAAGGGCGAGATTTCGAGCTGGAAGGCCTATGCGCCGGCCTTCGCCGGCAAGATGGCCATCGAAGCGGTTGATCGCGTCATGCGCGGCGAAGGCGCGCCGTCGCCGGCCTATGAGGGCGAGGACGGTTTCATCGCCTGGCTGCTCGGCGGCCCCAAAGCGGAATACACTGTGCCGTTGCCGCAGAAGGGCGAACTCAAGCGCGCCATCCTCGATACCTATACCAAGGAACATTCAGCCGAATATCAGAGCCAGGCGCTGATCGATCTCGCCCGCAGGCTGGAACCGAAGATCGGCAACCTCGCGGCAATCGAAAGCATCGTCATCCACACCAGCCATCACACCCATTTCGTGATCGGCACCGGCGCCAACGATCCGCAAAAGATGGACCCGAAGGCCAGCCGCGAGACGCTCGATCACTCCATCATGTACATCTTCGCCGTCGCGCTCGAAGACGGCGGCTGGCATCATGAAAAATCCTATGCACCCGAACGCGCGGCCCGCCCCGAAACGATCGAGCTCTGGCGCAAGGTTTCGACCGTCGAGGACCCCGAATGGACGCGGCGCTATCACAGCCACGATCCACAACAGAAAGCTTTTGGCGGCCGCGTCGTGGTGACGCTCAAGGGCGGTTCGATCATCAGCGACGAGATCGCTGTAGCCGATGCGCACCCGCTCGGTGCCCGTCCCTTCAAGCGGCCGGATTACATCCGGAAATTCCGGACGCTGGCGGAGGGCGTGATTTCGCCCGCAGAGCAGGACCGCTTCATCGCCGCCGTCGAGCGGCTGCCGTCACTACGGGCTGGAGAGCTTTCGGAACTGACGTTTACGGTCGATCCCTCGCGGCTGGGGGCTGCTGCCCGGCGCGGCATTTTCGATTGGCAGCTCGATACGCCCGTTGCAACGCAACGCGCGGTACGGTCCTGAGGAGGAAGCAATGACTGACGTAAAGGCAGCCCCAAAGAAATCCGTGGCGCTCTCCGGCGTCGTCGCCGGCAATACCGCGCTTTGCAGCGTCGGCCGCAGCGGCAACGACCTGCACTACCGGGGCTATGACATCCTCGACGTTGCCGGCGTCTGCGAGTTCGAGGAGATCGCGCATTTGCTCGTGCACGGCAGCCTGCCGACCCGCGCCGAACTCGCCAATTACAAGGCCAGGCTGAAATCGCTGCGCGGCCTGCCGCGCGCGGTGCTGAACACGCTCGAACAATTGCCGGCGGCCGCGCATCCGATGGATGTGATGCGCTCCGGCGTCTCGGCGCTCGGCTGCGTGCTGCCGGAGGGTCACGACCACAATCCGCCCGGCGCCCGCGACATCGCCGACCGCCTGATGGCCTCGCTCGGCTCCATGCTGCTTTACTGGCACCACTACGCCCATCACGGCCGCCGCATCGAGGTGGAGACCGACGACGCCTCGATCGGCGCTCACTTCCTGCACCTGCTGCATGGCAAGCCGCCTTCGGCGTCGCATGAGCGTTCGATGCATACCTCGCTCAATCTCTATGCCGAGCACGAATTCAACGCCTCGACGTTCACCGCGCGCTCGATCGCCGGCACCGGCGCCGACATGTATTCCGCGATAACAGGCGCGATCGGCGCCCTGCGCGGCCCGAAACATGGCGGCGCCAACGAGGTCGCGTTCGAGGTGCAGAAGCGCTACAGCGACCCGGATGAGGCGGAAGCCGACATCCGCCGCAGGATCGCGGCAAAGGAAGTCGTGATCGGTTTTGGCCATCCCGTCTACACAATCGCCGATCCCCGCAACAAGGTGATCAAGCAGGTCGCGCACCAACTCAGTACCGAGAGCGGCAGCCTGCGCATGTATGAGATCGCCGATCGCATCGAGGCGGTGATGGCCGAGGCCAAGCGCATGTTCGCCAATCTGGACTGGTTCAGCGCCGTCTCCTATCATGCGATGGGTGTACCGACGGCGATGTTTACGCCGCTATTCGTGATTTCGCGCACTTCCGGCTGGGCTGCCCACGTCATCGAGCAGCGGCTCGACAACAAGATCATCCGGCCGGCGGCCAATTATGTCGGCCCCGAGAACCGCGCCTTCGTCCCGATCGATGCACGCGAGCAGCCCCCCTCCTCGATGCGCGCGGCATAAGGAGAACGTGAATGCCCTACCTCGTCGCATCGGATCTTCCGCATGAGACCGCCGGCCGCCGCTTTCGCGCACTGCTGCAACGGCCCGGCATCCTGCGCCTGCCAGGCGCGCATAACGGCATGTCGGCACTTCAGGCGAGGGCGGCGGGCTTCGAGGCGCTCTATCTGTCCGGTGCTGCCATGACGGCATCGATGGGATTGCCGGACCTCGGCGTCATCACGGTCGACGAGGTCGCGTTCTTCATCCGGCAGATTGTCCGCGCCGCGGCCCTGCCGCTTCTGGTGGACGGCGACACCGGTTATGGCGAAGCGCTCAACGTCATGCATATGGTCCGCGTCTTCGAGGAAGCCGGCGCCGGCGCCGTTCATCTCGAGGATCAGTTGCTGCCCAAGAAATGCGGCCATCTCAACGACAAGAAACTGGCCGATGCCCATGACATGGCCGCCAAGGTGGCCGCCGCCGCGAAAGCGCGTCGCGATCTCGTCGTGATCGCGCGCACGGACGCGGCCGCGAGCGAGGGCCTGGACGGCGCGGTCGCCCGCGCCAAACTGTACGTGGAAGCCGGCGCCGACGCGATTTTCCCCGAAGCGCTCAATACCGCCGAAATGTTCCGCGCCTTTGCCGAACGAATGCCCGGCGTGCCACTGCTCGCCAACATGACGGAATTTGGCAAGACGCCATTTTTTACCGCGTCCGAGTTCGAGCAGATGGGTTACGCGATGGTGATCTGGCCGGTTTCCTCGCTGCGGGTCGCCAACAAGGCGCAGGAACAGCTTTATGCGGCCATCGCGCGCGACGGCGGCACTCATAACATGATCGATCTGATGCAGACCCGCTCAGAGCTCTACGACACGATCAAGCTGCACGCCTACGAGGCGCTCGATCGTTCCATTGTCCAGACCATCGTTCCGCAAGGGTTGCCGCACAAAAAATGATCCGTTGACTGCAATGCACACTTGTCGATAAACCGGAGCCGTCGTGGTTCTTCGGAAAGCGTTTTTCCGAAGCTAAGAGGGAAGCCGGTGCGGCCGTAGTGGCCAAAGCCGGAGCTGCCCCCGCAACTGTAAGCGGCGAGCCGCTGTCCAACAAAGTCACTGAGGCCCGAAAAGGTCTCGGGAAGGCCGGACAGCAGCACTGACCCGCGAGCCAGGAGACCTGCCTCGACAACATACACGTCCTCGGGCGGGGTGTCCCGGTGGTGCGGTTGCGATTCCGCGCGCGCTGCCGTAGCGGAATCCAGACGTGTCACTTCGGCCTTTGCCCCCAACTTTTGGGGTTAAGCCAATGTCTAGTTCCACCGTCTCCACGTCAGCACTTCCCGTAGCCACCCTCGGCACGCCGCGCATCGGCCCGCGCCGCGAGCTGAAATTCGCGCTGGAGAGCTTCTGGTCGGGTGCGACCGACGAACGCGCGCTGATCGAAACCGGTGCAGGCCTTCGCGGGCCAACTGGGCCCGCCAGAAAAAGCTCGGCGTCAGCGTAATTCCGTCGAACGACTTTTCGTTCTACGATCAGGTGCTCGACACGTCGGTGATGGTCGGCGCCATTCCGGAGATCTATCGCTGGGACGGCGGCCCGGTGCCGCTCGCGACCTATTTTGCGATGGCCCGCGGCGCGCAAGGCGAAACGCATGAGGCCGATTGCGGTCATGCCCATCACGGGCACGATACCGCGCATGGCGTGCCTGCACAGGAAATGACGAAATGGTTCGACACCAACTATCACTACATGGTGCCGGAACTTGCAAAGGACCAGAAGTTCGGCCTCGCATCGCGCAAGCCGATCGAGGAATATGAGGAAGCCCTGGCGCTGGGCTATCAAACCCGCCCGGTACTGGTCGGGCCGGTCACGTTCCTCAAGCTCGCCAAGAGCAAGGACGCCGGATTCAATACGCTGACGCTGCTCGACCGGCTGCTGCCGGTCTACATCGAAGTCCTCCGCGAGCTGGTCTATCGGGGCGCGGAATGGGTGCAGATCGACGAGCCATGTTTGGTGCTCGATCTCGATATCGTCGGGCAGCAGGCGCTGCATTATGCCTATACAGAAATCGCCAAGGCCTTGCCGCAGCTCAAGATCATGCTGGCGACCTATTTCGGCGGGCTGGGCGGCAATCGCGAAACCGCGCTGGCGCTGCCCGTCGCCGGCCTGCATCTCGATCTGGTGCGCGCGCCGGACCAGATCGACGACCTCGAGGGCTTTCCGAAGGATCGCGTGCTGTCGCTCGGCGTCATCGACGGCCGAAACATCTGGCGCGCGGATCTGAGCCGCGTGCTCGACCGGCTCGAACCCGTCGTCGCAAGGCTCGGCAAGGATCGCGTGCAGATCGCGCCGTCGTGCTCGCTGCTGCATGTTCCGATCGATCTGGCGCTGGAGACCGGCCTCGATCCCGAAGTCAAAAGCTGGCTGGCGTTTTCGGTGCAGAAGATCGAGGAGCTGACAGCCCTCGGAACGGCGCTCGCCGGCGGTCGCGGATCGGCCGCGGCCAGCCTGAAGGACTCGGACAAGGTCGCCGCCACCCGCAAGGCTTCGCCGCGGATTCACGATGCGAAGGTAGCGGCCCGGATCGCCGGCATCGACGATGCGATGCGCCGCCGCGCCAGCGTGTTCGCGGAGCGCGTCGGCGTTCAGCACGCGCGCTTCAACCTGCCTGCCTTCCCGACCACGACGATCGGCTCATTTCCGCAAACCGCCGACGTCCGGAAAGCGCGCGCCGCGCACGCCAAGGGCGCCCTGACCGACGACGCCTACAAATCGTACCTGCAGGACCAGACGGCGCAGACAGTGCGCTGGCAGGAAGATATCGGCCTCGACGTGCTCGTGCATGGCGAGTTCGAACGCAACGACATGGTGCAGTATTTCGGCGAACAGCTCGCAGGCTTCGCTTTCACCGCCAACGGCTGGGTGCAATCCTACGGATCGCGCTACGTTCGCCCGCCGGTGCTGTTCGGCGACGTCTCCCGGCCGAGCCCGATGACGGTCGAGTGGTGGCAATACGCCCAGTCGCTGACGAAGAAGCCGATGAAGGCGATGCTGACGGGCCCCGTCACCATCCTGAACTGGTCGTTCGTCCGCGACGACATTGCGCGCAGCGAGACCTGCCGGCAGATTGCGCTGGCGATCCGCGACGAGGTCAGGGATCTCGAAGCGGCCGGCGCGGGCATGATCCAGATCGACGAGGCGGCGCTGCGGGAGGGCCTGCCGCTACGAAAATCCGAATGGAAGGCCTATCTCGATTGGGCCGTCGAGGCTTTCCGCCTCTGTTCGTCCGGCGTGCGCGACGAGACGCAGATCCACACCCATATGTGCTACTCGGAGTTCAACGACATCATCGACGCCATCGGCGCGATGGACGCCGATGTGATCTCGATCGAAACCTCGCGCTCGAAGATGGAATTGCTCGATGCGTTCAGGGACTATCGCTACCCGAACGAAATCGGCCCCGGCGTCTATGACATCCATTCGCCACGGGTGCCCGACATCGAAGAGATGACCGGCCTGCTCACGCTCGCGCGAAAGCGGCTTGCCGACACCCAGATCTGGATCAATCCGGATTGCGGCCTGAAGACCCGCAAATGGGAAGAGGTGCGTCCCGCGCTTGCCAACATGGTTGCTGCCGCCCGCGAACTCCGGGCGCTGGCGTAACCCTCCCTGCCCCGTCTTTCATCAAGCAAGTCAAGGAGAGCGCGATGCGCTTCTGGATCGAATGCACGCGATGTGAGACGGGGCAGTCCACCCACATCAACATCGCCCTGGTCGGCAGCATGTGGCGCGACGGCGAGCGCACCGTGCTTGCCTTTGTCGGCGGCGATGGCCAGCGCATCGAGGTCACCGAGACGCCCGAACAGATCATGGCTTTGCATCTCGGACCGCTGGCAGGAGCGTAACGACGCAATGACGAGGCCGGATACTCCCTCCTGGCCGGAGGCATCGTTCGATCTTCGCAATGTCGGAGCGCATCCGGATCACTGGTACCCGGTCGCATGGTCGCGCGAAGTGGAGCCGGGCCAGACCTATGCCGCGCGGTTCGCCGGCGAGCCGATCGTGCTGGTGCGGCCCAGGATCGGCCCGGTCTTCGCCCTGGAGGATCGCTGCGCGCATCGGCAGGTGCCGTTGTCGAAAGGAACGGTCGATGGCTGCACCATACGCTGCTGCTATCACGGTTGGCGCTACGACGCGTCGGGCGCCTGCGTCGATGTTCCCTATCTCGGCAAAGCCAAGCTACCGAACGGTGTCCGCCGCTATCCCTGTTTCGAGCGCGACGGGCTTATCTTCGTGTGGCCGGGCGCATCCCCTGCCGCTGCCCCGCTGGCGCGGATCGGCGCAGCGGCTGACACAGCCTATCGGACGCGGCAATTCGGCAAGCACGTCGCCTGCCACTACAGTTTCATGCACGAGAACCTGATGGACATGAACCATCAGTTCCTGCACCGCCGCACCACGGGCAAGGTGGTGCCGCGCTTTCGCGAAAGCCGCGCCGGTGCGGGCTGGATGGAAGTCGATTACAGCTTTGCGCGTCCCGACGAAAAGCCGCCGCTCGGCGAAGCCGTCATCGTCGGCGGCTTGCGCGGCCGCGCGACGGCGGCACGCGATCTGATGACGGTTCGCACCGAATATCCATACCAGAGCTTGCGGATGTGGACGCGCGGGGACAAGCCCGTGCTCAGCGTCTGGCTCGGCTATACCCCTGATGACGCCGAACAGCGCCAGAACCGGACCTTCATCGTGCTCTCGGTGCGCCGCCCCAAAATTCCGGCCGCCCTCGATCTGGTATGGCCGGCGCTGGCCTGGTTCACTGACCGGGTCTTCGCCGAGGATTGCGAGATCGTCGAGATGGAGCAGGCCGCGCACGACGCGCAGGGTGCCGACTGGAACCAGGAAGTGTTTCCGCCGATCCGCAAGTTGCGGGAGCTGTTGCGGGAATGCGGCGTGGCCGCCGAACGTCATTCCTTTCGCGCGAACGCGGAGTGACGGAGATCAATTCCCGGTCTGCAATTCCCCAAACCGCTCCCAAGTCTTGCCGTTGAAGCGCATGAACTGCATCTGGTCGACGGGCACGTGGTCGGTCGCTGAAGTATTGACCTTGATGCCCGGCAGCAGCATCGGCAGTTCCAGATCCTTGATCGAGTAAGCCTGCTTGAGAATGTTCTCGGTCGACAGATCGTTGCCGCAGGCTTTCAGCACGGCCTCCAGTACCATCGCGCTGTTGTAGGCATTGACGTAGTTGGTGTCGTGCTGATCGCCGTCGGGAACGTATCTGGTCATGAACTCACGCCAGCCCTTGACGCCCGCATCGTCCTTCCAGGCGGGATCGTCGGGGTCCTTGACGTAGGCGGTGGAGAGAATGCCGGTGCCGGCCTCGACACCGGCCGGCTCCATCACCGTGGAGATCCACACCGCAACGTTGGAAAGGAACGTCATCGGCCGCCAGCCGATCTCGAACGCCTTGCGGATCGACTGCGCGGCGAATTTCGGCGTGGCCGCGATCACGAACACGTCGGCGCCGGACGCCTTCAGCTTCACGATCTGGGAATTGATGGTCGGGTCTGAGATTTCGTAGGTCGCCCCGGTGACGACGGAATCGTATTTCTCGCCGAGCACGTCCTTTAGTCCTGCGAGATAGTCGCGGCCGAAATCGTCGTTCTGCGAAATGACAGCGAATTTTGCGTTCGGATTCTTCGCCAGCGCATAGCGCGCATAGAGCCGCGCCTCGTAGCGGAACGGCGCCTGCACGCCGACGGTGGCCTGCGGGAATTGCGCGATGTCGGCGAATTTAGAGGCGCCGGAGGCGAGGAATAATTGCGGGATGTTCTTGCTCTGTAAATATTTGGCGATCGCGGTGTTATGGGCGGTGCCGATTGAGGAGAAGATCAGCGCGACCTCGTCGCTTTCGACCAGCCGTCTGGTCTGCTCCACCGTCTTCGGCGGCGCGTAGCTGTCGTCGAGCGAGATCAGATTGACCTTGCGGCCGTTGATGCCGCCGCGCTCGTTGACCATCTTGAAGTAGCCGACCTCGCCCTTGCCGAGCGCACCGAACGCCGACACCGGCCCGCTATAGGGCATGGTCTGGCCGATTTTGATTTCAGTTGGTGTGACGCCGCGCATCTCGGCCGACATCGCGGCGGCAGGCAGCATCAGACAAGCGACGGCGCCCAGCGCGCCAATTCCCGTGACGAAACGCATCGGCTTCCCTCCCCTGTGTCGTCAGCCGCGCTCAAGGGCGCGCGGAGCGGCCGGTATTGCGTTCCGGCGGGCGGAAACATGCCATGACGCCGCGACGGACGCCAACCCAAATCATGGAGGTTCGGATACAAGGGATCAGCGGCTTCTGCCGCTATAGCCGCTTCGCCGCCACCGCATTGGCCAGCAGCGACTGAACGCCGGTCCGATGGAACGGCACGATAAAGAACAGGTAGATCTTGCCGGCGAGGTTATGCACCGAGCAGACCGTCGAGACGACAACGCTCTCCGCATTTCCTTCTTTCAGCCGCAGCACCGAGAGCCTGAAGTCGAGATGCTTGTTGTTGCGGCCCGCGACAATCTCATCGTCGCCAATGAAGAAAATCGGCCAAGGACCGATCTTGTCGCCAACGCCGTAGCTGGCGCGCACCGCGGGCGTGAGAATTTCAGCGACAGTCGGCGCTTCCAGCCCAAAGCACCTGGCAATGGCGTTGCGGGCGATCAGCAACGCTTTCATCCAGCGCGGCGTGTGGCCGAACAACGCAAAAAAGATTTCGACGATCGTCAGTGCCGGACGCGTCAGCGGCACGCGGTATGAATCGTGGAAATAGGCCTTGCTGATCGCGTCCCTGCCCAGCGCGCTGGTGGGCGGAAGTTCGCATTCGATCACATGCATGCAGGTCCCCCGCTAAGCAGGCGGTCCATAACAGAACGGGCGCACGATGCGCCCGCTCCTAACTCAGTTCGATGACAACCCGGCGGCTTACGCCTGCGGTTGCGGCTCCAGGCCAGTGTCGGGATCGGGGCGCGGGCGCGACTTGCCGGCCGGCGGCACCGCCGAGGCACGCGGCGTGGTCGGCTCCAGTACCGATTCGCGGTTGGGCTTTTTGCCCTTGAGCAAATCCTGGATCTCGTCGCCGGAAAGCGTCTCGAATTCGAGCAAGCCCTTGGCAAGGGTTTCGAGATCCTCGCGCTTCTCGGTGAGAATACGCGTCGCTTCGTTATAGCCCTCTTCGACAAAGCGCCGGATCTCGGTATCGATCTTCTGAACCGTGGCCTCCGATGCGTTCTGGGTACGGGATACCGACATGCCGAGGAATACCTCGTCCTGATTTTCGCCGTACGACACCGTACCGAGGGCTTCGGAGAGACCCCAACGGGTAACCATCATTCGCGCAAGGCGGGTCGCCTGCTCGATATCGGAAGAGGCTCCCGACGTAACCTTTTCCTTGCCGAAGATCAGTTCTTCCGCGACGCGGCCGCCCATCATGATCGCCAGCCGCGACGTCATCTGCTCGAGCGACATCGACAGCTTGTCACGCTCGGGCAGCTGCATCACCATGCCGAGCGCACGGCCGCGCGGGATGATCGTGGCCTTGTGGATCGGATCGGTCGCGACGACGTTGAGGCCGACGATGGCGTGGCCACCCTCGTGATAGGCCGTCAGCAACTTCTCTTCCTCGGTCATGACGAGCGACTTGCGCTCGGCGCCCATCATCACCTTGTCTTTTGCTTCTTCGAACTCGGCCTGGGTCACCATCCGCTTGTTGCGGCGGGCAGCCGTCAGGGCAGCCTCGTTGACGAGGTTCATCAGGTCGGCGCCGGAGAAGCCCGGGGTGCCGCGCGCGATGGTCTTGAGGTTGATATCCGGCGCCAGCGGCACCTTGCGGACGTGAACCTTGAGGATCTGCTCGCGGCCGACGACGTCGGGATTGGGCACCACGACCTGGCGGTCGAAACGGCCGGGGCGCAGCAGCGCCGGATCCAGCACGTCGGGCCGGTTGGTCGCCGCAATCAGGATCACGCCTTCGTTGGCCTCGAAGCCGTCCATCTCGACCAGCAACTGGTTGAGCGTCTGCTCGCGCTCGTCATTGCCGCCGCCGAGGCCCGCGCCGCGATGACGGCCGACCGCGTCGATTTCGTCGATGAAGATGATGCAGGGCGCGTTCTTCTTGGCCTGCTCGAACATGTCACGGACACGGCTTGCGCCGACGCCGACGAACATTTCGACGAAATCGGAGCCCGAGATCGTGAAGAACGGCACGTTGGCCTCACCCGCAACCGCACGCGCGATCAGGGTCTTGCCGGTGCCGGGAGGGCCGACCAGCAGCACGCCGCGCGGAATCCGTCCGCCGAGGCGCTGGAATTTTCCGGGATCGCGCAGGAACTCGACGATCTCCTGCAGGTCCTGCTTGGCCTCGTCGACGCCGGCGACGTCCTCGAAGGTGACGCGGCCATGGGCCTCCGTCAGCATCTTGGCGCGCGACTTGCCAAAGCCCATCGCCTTGCCGGCGCCGCCCTGCATCTGGCGGGACAGGAAGATCCACACGCCGATCAGGGCGATGAAGGGCAGCCAGGAAACGAGCAGCGAGACGAACCACGGCACGTTGTCGCCGGGCGGCTTCGCGGTGATCTGGACCTTGCCGTCATAGAGGCGCTTCACCAGCGTCGGATCGTTGGGCGCATAGGTCTGGAACGACGAGCCGTTGGTGAAGGTGCCGTGGATATCCGGCCCCTGGATCACCACGTCGCGAACGCGGTTCTGGTCGACCTCGCTCAACAGCTGCGAGAACGAAATGTCCTGCGAGGACGTGCGTTGACCCGGATTCTGGAAAAGCGTGAACAATGCCAACAGCAGCAAGACAATGATGACCCAGAGGGCGAAATTGCGCAGATTGGCGTTCATTGATCTTCCTTCGTGGTCGCGCGGATCGCGGCCTTTGTCCTTGGCAGTAACCCTGAATATTCTTTTTGGGTAGTGAGGCGAGAATCCCCGGTCCACTGCACACAATCTAGGTGGCGCCCGGGTCGATGCCAAGGGAACCACGCAGGACTATTTAACGCATGTTAGCGGAATTCCCGGTCAAAAAATGGCGTAAAATCCGGGGTTTCTCCGGGGTGGTTAAGACCCATTGCAGGAATATGCAAGGATATCGCGATATGGGGGCCGTTTCCTATGCCTTTCCACGTCGCGGCGGCGCCGGATCGACGTGAATTCGTCCGCCGGTCAGGCTGATTGCCGCCCCGGCGAGGGTCTGCTTCAGCCTAGGCTGCTTCTTACCGCCGGCAATGGCCCGGTCCAACGCCGCGAGCAGGGCTTCCAGCTTGCCGAGTTCCGCTGTGCCCTCGTGGCCGGCCCGGTCGATCGCGCGCTTGAGCAGCCTGAGGCGGATCTCCTCGGGCAGACCGGCAAAGGCCCCGGCATCGAAGCCGAAACGCGAGGCGTCGTGATGGTCCCTCAGGGCAAGGTAGCGCTCGGCGCCATCGACCAGCACCTCGATCGCGGCATTGGCCCGCGCCAGCCTCGCGGCCAGTCGCGCCAGGCTGCGGCTGTCGCCCCCCTCCTCCGCCAGCGCAGGCATCAACGCACGCAACCGCGGACGCGTGAAGCTCGTGTCGCTGTTGGAGGGATCGTCGGCAAAGGCGATCTTCGCCTTGCCAAGCGTCGCGACAAGCCGGGATTTCGGGATGTCCAGCAACGGCCGCGCCAGCCACACGCCATCCCGCTCGGTCTCGCGCGCCATCGCCGCGAGACCGGCGATACCGCTGCCGCGCAGCATCCGCATCAACAGCGTCTCGGCCTGATCGTCGCGGGTATGCGCGGTGAGGATATGCGTCGCGCCGCCCGCGCGCGCTGCCTGCGCCAGCAGGCGATAGCGCTCCGCGCGCGCCGCGGCCGGCAATCCAGTCTTCGGCTTGACGCCGCTCCAGCGCAGCGTGCGGTGGGGCAGATCGAGCGTGCGCGCAAGGCGCTTGACGTCGCGCGCTTCGCGCGCGGCCTCGGGACGCAAGCCGTGATCGACGGTGACGGCGATCAGGCGCGGCCCGCGCGCCAGGGCGCGCCGCCAGCGCGCCGCCAGCCACATCAGCGCCATCGAATCGGGACCGCCGGAAACCGCCAGCACGATCGCGGGCGCAGCCTTCCAGTCGGCGAACAGAAGCTTGGCGTCGCTGGCCGAGATCACGGATTGGTCGTCGTTGGGCATGGCTGGACCCGTACGTGCGTGGGAGACCGGACAACGGCCTCCCCGGTACTGGTTTAGCACTTCACCCGCTTTTGCTCACGGTCGACGGCGGCTTTGACGCCGGCCGAGGCGCGCGGATATTTCCGCGTCACTTCGCCGAGTGCGGCGCAGGCGGCTTCCTTTTCCTTCAGCGCCGCCAGCGACTGGCCGAGCCGCAGCAGCGCGTCGGGCGCCTTGCCCGATTTATCGAATTTGGTGGTCACGCCGAGAAAGGCCTCCGCGGCGTCGCGATATTGCTGGCGCTGGAAATAGCTCTCGCCGAGCCAGTATTGCGAAGTCCGCGATCAGGGGATCGCTCGGGTATTTCTGGGCAAAGTTCTTCATCGTCTCTTCGGCCAACGCGTAGTCCTTGCGCTGCATGTAGCCGATGCCGAGGTCGAACTCGTCCTTGGACGTGGCCGAGGGCGGCAAGGTGGTCAGCGCGGCGCTGGCGGGACCGCGCGGCGGCGGGCCTCCGGCCGCACCTGGTGGCGGCAAGGCGCCACCGGGATCACGCGGGCTGGCGGCGCCGAGATTGAGCGGTTCACCGGGACCGCGACCGCCCGGTGCACCGACCGGGGCTTCGTTTGCGACCGGCATCTGACCGCCGCCGAGCGCGCGCGGCGCACCGGGGGCGTTGGGGTTCTGGCTGGGATCGAACGCATCGCCGCGGCGGCGACCGCCCGCTTGTGGGGCTGCCGGGTCCTGCGCGATCGGGGCGGGCGAGGCGATCTGCGGCGGCTGGCCGTAACCGGGCTGGGCTTGCGGATAGCCTTGCTGCGGATAAGCCTGCTGCGCTTGTGGGGGTGGATTCGACTGAACCTGGGCTGGCGCTGCCGCCACGGGCGGCTGGCCGCCCGGCGCCTGCGGCGCCGCGCCGAGCTGGCGCAGCCGCTCTTCGAGCTGGCGGTTGCGATATTGCAGCTCCTCGTTTTGGCCGGTCAGTTGCCGGAGCTGCTGCTCGAGCCGCTGGATCCGCATTTCTGCGTCGGAGTCGTCGGACTGCGCCTGGCCCTGGGGGGCACCTTGCGGCGAACGTTCCCACGGAAACGAGAGCTGTGCGGACGCGGTCTGCACAGACGAAGCCAGCATCACGGCGATTGCCGCAGCGCCGGTAGCGTTAAGGAATCTGGATGACATTTTGCCCTGACGACGAAAAGCGCGTGACATCGAAAGCCGATCCCATTGAGAGAGGGAGTGCGCCGGAATTGTGACTGGCGCTTCCGAATCCGAACGCTGAGTTCCGGTATGGTTTAGTGTCGCCTTCGGAACAAGCAAGCAGATTGGCCGGCGGGCTGTTCATCAAGATGAAGGAGACCAATTCATGCACGTGTCCGTGAACGGGGTCCGGCTGTTCTTCGATGTGGAGGGGGCGAAGTACGTGCCCGATGGCTCCACCATGCGCCAAAAGCCGACCTTGCTCCTGCTTCATGGCGGTCCCGGCTTCGACCATTCCATCTACAAGCCCGCCTACTCCGCCCTGGCCGATATCGCCCAGATCATCTACCTCGATCATCGCGGCAATGGCCGAAGCGAGGATGGTCCCAGGGAGGGTTGGCACCTCGCGCAATGGGGCGACGACGTGCGCGCGTTCTGCGACGCGCTCGGCATTACCGCCCCGATCGTACTTGGCGCATCATTCGGCGGCATGGTGGCACTGGCTTACGCCACGCGCCATCCCGACCATCCATCAAAGCTGGTCCTGATCAGCACCGAAGCCGCTGGAGACACCCATCTTGACCGGCGCGTGGCGCTGTTCGAGCGCTTCGGCGGGCGAGAGGTGGGGGCGCTCGCACGCCGCCGATTTCTGGATGCCGACAGCCCGCGGGATCAGGCTGCGGTCGACGCCTGGCGAAAACTCGCCTTTCCCGTCTATACGCGGACGCCGCGCGACCCGAACCTCGGAAGCCGCACGGTCGGAAGGCCGGAGGTGGCGCTGCACTTTTCCGCAAAGCCGGGTGGCGAGAGCCACACCTTCAACATGTTCCCCGACCTCCATCGCATTCAGTGCCCGACGCTTGTGATGGGCGGCGAGGACGATCCGATGCATCCGATCGAAAGCCAGGCGGATATCGCGGCCGCGCTGCCGGCCCATCTGGTGCAATTCGAGCGATTTGCGAATTGCGGGCATGCCGTGGTGCCGGATGCGCCTGAACGGGCGATGGCACTTCTCCGGGATTTCATCCTGCGACGCTAGATTAGCGCGAACCGGCATCCACTTGGCGTGCAAGCGCTATGTGCAGTTAAACCGGCGCGTGAAGGCGCCGGTTTTGAGAGTTGAGAAACGTCGAACGCGTCAGGCGCCGGCGTTCAGCACGGTGACGGCGCGGCGGTTCTGCGACCAGCACGAGATGTCGTTACAGACGGCGACCGGGCGCTCCTTGCCGTAGGAGATCGTGCGCATGCGGTTCGGGTCGATGCCGCGCGAGGCGAGATAGCTGCGCACCGACTGGGCGCGCCGCGCACCGAGCGCGATGTTGTATTCGCGGGTGCCGCGCTCGTCCGCATGGCCTTCGATGGTGAAGGAGTAGCGGTTGTAGCTCTGCAGCCACTGTGCCTGCTTCTCCAGCGTGGCGATCGCCTGCGGGCTCAGCTCGGTCTGGTCGCTCTCGAAGAAGACGCGGTCACCGACATTGACGACGAAGTCCTGCTGGCTGCCCGGGGTCGCCGCGCTCGCCATCGCGCCATCGGCACCGACGTTGTTCTTGGCGCAGGCGCCCATCGACAGCGCTACCGCGACCAAGGCCGCCAGCTTCCATCCCTGGAGGATACGCATCTGATATTTCATTCCGGAGCCTCCACGCTCACGTTTTTCCACTGTCATCCGGTCTACAGGGCGATGGTTAAGCGAACGTTCCGTCAACCTTGATGGAACCTTGCCGGACCCGATCAAATGCTGACAAACCGTGAAAAGCGACCGCGATAGTTAATGGTTTGTAAATGTGGCGCGAGGGTGAAGGCAAGCGCACACCGGACCAAATCACCAGATTTGGGGCTATTTCGCGAGCATTGGGGCGAAATACACCGGCCTCAAGGCTTGATGACAAGTCTTGAGGCCGGGCGAAAGCCGACACGTGTGGACGGCTGATTCTACCCGCCCTCCGTCCGGTTCAGGAATTCGGACCCATCGCGGCCCGCTCGTATTCCAGGACCGCCGACCGCGCGCGGCGCGCGCTGGCGCGCTCGAACAGCATCCGCCGCTCGAACGCGGTCGAACGCATCATCGGATAGCGCTCGAAGACCTTTTCCTTCATCGTCGGAAAATCCGCCGCCATCAGCCCGACCGGCTTGAGCAGGCCGGGAAACATGCGGGGTTCGGCGATGGTCTCGTGCAGGAACACGCGGCGATAAAACGCCTGGTGCTCGGCACGCACGATCGCCAGCCCGAGATCGGCGTTGAAGTATTCGCAAGCCATGTAGGCCAGCCGCAGCGTCAGATAGGGCAGTTCCGGGAGCCGCTTGACCTTGTCGGGATCGGCGACGAAACGCGCGGGATCGATGATGACCTCGCCCCGATCGAGCCGGGGATGCAGAATTTCGCCGAATGCCTCCGCCGAGCAAGACTCCCGCCACTCCGGGGTCAGCACGCTGATGCGCACGGAACTGTAGAGCTCCCCGAACAGATAGACGCCAAATGTCCAGGAATTCGGCAGATCGTCATACTGATCGGTGACGCGCTGCTCGGGAGATTCTTTGACCGCGCCTTCGCGAAGGTAGGCACGGTATCTAAGGTTGTAGATTTCTTCTTTTTCTTCGGGGGTTTGCGCCAGACGATAGTCGACTTGATCCAACAGGTCCGAACTCCGTCCAAAGGCCGTAGCTCCGGCCGGGGACCTCATGCTGCACTCCTAACGCTTACAAGCAACTTCTACGAGCGGACTAAGGATTAACAGCCTGTTAACGCGATTGCAAAGACTTAACCAGATTAGGGTTAACCTATGCGAGCAACGCCGCAAGCACAAGTTGTATCAACTCAAGCGATCGAGCGCGACGAAACCACCTTGAGCGGCTCTTCGGCCGGCCGCCGGCCGTGCGACACGTTCAGGAGCTGCCGGATCCGGGCGGCCGGTATCGGCGGGCTGAACAGATAGCCCTGCACTTCGCTGATCGTGCCATCGGCGCCGACCAGCTCCAGTTGCTCGTTGGTCTCGACACCTTCGACCACGACCGTCATTCCGAGGTCGGCCGACAGCCGCGCCACGCCGCGCAGCAGCGTCAGCGGACGGTCGCTGTCGATTCCCTCCAGGAAGGAGCGATCGATTTTCACCTTCTGCAGCGGGAAATTATGCAGGTAGCTCAGGCTTGAATAGCCGGTGCCGAAATCGTCGAGCGAGATCCGCACGCCGAGGGAATGCAGTTGCGACAACACATCGTGCGTCAGCTGCGTGTTCCGCAGCAGCGAGGATTCGGTGATCTCGATTTCGAGCCGGTTCGCTGCCAGGCCGGAGACCTCGAGCGCGTAGCGGACTTCGCTCAGAACGTCGCGCTGATGGAATTGCTGCGGCGAGAAATTGACCGCGACGCTGACGGCTTCGGGCCACTTCATGCATTCCATGCAGGCCTTGCGCAGAATCCAGCGGCCGAGGTCGACGATCAGGCCCATATCCTCGGCGACCGGAATGATGTCGACCGGGGAGACCGTGCCGCGGACCGGATGATTCCAGCGCAGCAGCGCTTCGCAGGTGGATATCTTGCCCGATTTGACGTTGACCAGCGGCTGATAGAATAGCTCGAATTCCTCGTTCGCCAGCGCCTTGCGCAGATCCAGCTCGAGGATACGGCGCGATTCGACCACCTGCGCCATCTCGTCCCGGAAGAAGCAGAAGGTGCCGCGGCCGTCCGCCTTGGCGCGGTACAGCGCCATGTCGGCGTTCTTGAGCAGCGTATCGGCGCTGACACCGCGCGAGGTCATGGCGATGCCGACGCTGGCGCCGATTTCGACCAGATGATTGTCGATCTTGTAGCGCTCGCTCAGGCGATCGACGATGCGCCGGGCGAGACCCGCCGCGTCGTCGGCGGAATGGATATTCTGCTGGAACACCACGAATTCGTCGCCGCCGAACCGCGCCACGAAGTCCTCGGGCCGCAGCATCTCGCGCAGCCGATCGGCCACCGCGCAAAGCAACTGGTCGCCGCAGGGGTGACCGAGCGTGTCGTTGACCTGCTTGAACTGGTCGAGATCGACGAACAGCAGCGCCGACAAGTGCTCGGCGCCTTGCTGGATCGCCAGAAGCCGCCCGATCTCGTCGCGGAAACTGACCCGGTTCGGCAATGCCGTCAGTTCGTCGTAACGGGCCAGGTGACTGATCCGGGCTTCCGCGTTGCGGCGTTCGGTGATGTCTTCGACCAGAACGACCGCGCCGCCCCCGATCATCGGCTGGAAGGTCCATGACAGCGACCGGCTCCGCTTGACGTCGGGGTCGGTGGTAATGATGTCGCCCGCCTGCGTGTTCACGATCTCCGACAGGATCATCTTGCCGCTGGCCGCCGTAATCGAATCCGAGGTGATGCAGGCCGCGATAATGTCGGGCGCGCCGGCGCCGCGCTGAATGAGATCGTCGGACAGATTCATCATTTCGCTGAAGCGGTGATTCATCACCGCGAGCCGGCCGTCGGAGCTGAACATGCACAGGCCATGCGGCATGTTGTTCAGCGCGGTATCGAACTGGCCGGCCAGCGCGGCCTCGCGGAAACTCGACGTCAGCGCCTTGACGAAGATCGCGTGCAGGCTGAGGTTGATGCCCTTGAGGCCCATGAAAAACAGCGCCAGCAGCGCCGCGAGGCTGATGTAGAAAAAATCGGCATGCGTCGCCAGCGCCAGCGACATCGGGCCGCAAGCCAGCAGGATGTGATACTGGATCAGCTTGGGACGGCCGTAATTGCGGGCAGCGCCGCCGGCGGTGTAGCCGACCGTCGCCGCGACGCAGATCATGTGCGCGACCGCGTCGTCGTTGCCGAAAATCGTGAGGAAGCACCAGGCGCCCAGCACGCTGGCGTAGACCATGGCGCCGATCGCATAGCGCGGCTCCAAGTGCTTGGCCTGCTCGAACGAAAGGACCTGGGTGCGCCGCTCGTATTTGCGCATCTGGAAGGCGCGCACCGTGCCGATGCCGATGATCAGCGCCGCGCACGGCCACAGCAGCACGTTACCGGTCTTGAGCGCGGTCAGTACCGCGGCGACGGCGCTGGAGACCGAGCCGATGAACATCGGCCAGAAGTTCTGGCACATGGAATCGACCAGCGCCGCATAGAGCACCGGCTCCAGCTCATCCCCGCTGTTTCGTTCTTTCTGGTCGACCAACTGCATCGGCAGCGCACGCGTCCTGTTCGGGTGCGTAGTTCTACCCGTCGCAGATGAAGTCTTTCTGAGGGAAGACAGTTACCGGAACGTTGCTTTTGCTGCTGATAGCAGGAATCTGCTTTAAAAATCAGCGGGCTAGGCAATGTTTGCCGGTTAACGGGAGCCGCGTTCCCGTCAAGACAGCAGCGGCGACCACGCCGGATCGGACGCGAAACCAGGCGTTGGTACCCGCAATTCGTTGCGACCGGAGATATCGACGGTGAACAGCGACGGTCCGCCGCTGCCGCCGGGCTCGCGGAAGAACATCACCACCCGGCCGTTTGGTGCGAAGGTCGGCCCTTCATTGTGGAAGCCGGAGGTGAGGATACGTTCGCCCGAGCCGTCGGGCTTCATGATGCCGATGGCGAATTGCCCGCCGCCCTGCTTGGTAAAGGCGATGTAGTCGCCGCGCGGCGACCAGACCGGCGTCGAATAGCTGCCCTCGCCGAACGAGATGCGTTGCGCGCCGCCGCCGGTAGCCGGCATGACGTAGATCTGCGGCTTGCCGCCGCGATCGGACTCGAAGCAGATCCGCGCGCCATCGGGCGAATAGGACGGCGAGGTGTCGATCGCCGGCGTGTCCGTCAGCCGCGTCGTCGATTTCGAGCGCAGGTCCATCGCGAACAGGTTGGAGTTGCCGCCCTGCTGCAGGCTCATGACGATGCGCTGGCCGTCCGGCGAGAAGCGCGGCGAGAACGACATGCCGGGGAAATTGCCGACGATCTCGCGCTGCCCGGTCTCGATATTGAACAGATAGACCCGGGGGTCGCCCTGCCCGAACTCCATATAGGTGATTTCCTGGGTCGACGGCGAGAACCGCGGCGTCAGCACCAGGTCCGAGCCCCTGGTCAGGTATCTGACATTGGCGCCGTCCTGGTCCATCAGCGCCAGCCGCTTGACCCGGCGTTCCTTGGACCCGGTCTCGTCGATGAACACGACGCGGCTGTCGAAATACCCCTTCTCGCCGGTCAGCCGTTCGTAGATCTGGTCGGAGATGATGTGCGCGATCCGCCGCCAGTATTCCGGCGAGGTGAAATATTGCTGGCCGGTGAGCTGCTGGGCGGTGTTGACGTCCCACAGGCGGAATTCCGCTTTCAGGCGGCCGTCGCCCTGCCGCGTCATGCGCCCGGTCACCAGCGCCTGCGCGTTGATCTGCTTCCAGCTCTGGAATTGCGGCGCGACGTCGATGTTGGAGATGCGCTCGATGTAGGCGGCCTGATCGATCGGCGCGAACAGCCCGCTGCGCTTGAGATTGTTGGTGATGACCTGGGACACGCCGGCGCCGACTTCGGCATCGCCAGGCGTGCCCGCCACGAAATTCGGGATCGCGATCGGCAGCGGAGCGACATCGCCACCGGTCACCGGCACGCGCGCTTGTCCGAACGAGTGACGGGTGCCGCCGAGGAGCAGGCCGGTCGACGCCAACCCCGACAGGATTTGACGACGATCCATGCGGAACGTTGCATTGGTCGGCTTGTGCTCGCGTGACATCTTTTCTGCTCTTAACTTTCCAAGCCGCTATAGGTCTCTGTTATCGAAAACGGGAATGAACGCCTGCCATTCGGCAAAAAAGCCCGGGGGCAGGCGATAGGGCGCGCATTCGATAATGGCGCGCAAGCCGCTCTCCATGAAAACGCGCTGGTAGGGGGTGGACGCGGAGGAGAGCGCAACCGGCATCGCCTCCAGCGAGCCATCCCTCTTGAGCTTGATATTGAACTCGACCTCGAACCTCGCGGCCTCGAGACCGCCATACGGCTTCTTCCAGCAGCGAAGCACCTGCTCCTTGAACATGGAGCCCCATGTCGCGGAATTGTTCGCGGCCGCTCCCTTGGCGAGGCCAAGAGCTGCGTTCGAATTCAGCGTGTCGCCGGTGGCGGCCTGGCGCGACGGGTCGCGCTTGTCGAGCAGTGCCGCGATCTTGGACTGATCGAAAGTCCGCTCGACCTTCGGCTTCGGCGGCTCAGGGGGCTTCGCCGCCTGGACCGGCTTCGGCGGCGGCTTCTTCTCTTCCTTCTTGATCGCTTCGGCGATCGGGTCGGGCTTGACCGGATCGGGCTTCTTTTCGGTCGGCTCCTGCTTCGGCTCTTCTTTCGGCTTCTCGACGACCTTCGGTGGGTCGGGTTTCTTCTCGACCGGTTTTTCCTCGACCTTCGGCTGCGGCGCCGGCGCGGTCTCGGTCAGGACAGGCGCCTTCTCGGTGATCTTGCCGACGGCCTCATCGACGGGCTTGGCTTCGGCGACCTTGTCGACCAGCGGCTTCGGATTTTCCTTCTTGCCGGTCTTCATGCCGGCCATGACCTTGGCAAGCTGATCGGGCGAGATGACATCCACGGAGACGGAATCCTCCGGCGGCATTTCGAGGGCCTTGGTCGAGAAAGACACCATGACCCACCCCAGCACGACGACGTGCAGGGCAACCGATGCCAGGACTGTCTTGTCGACCTTGACCTTCACTTGAGCTTTCCCGCTCCGCCTTCAGCCGTCGCGCGCCATCGCATGGCTCATGAGCCCTGTTCTGGGACGATGACGATATTCGCCTTGAACCCCGCGGTCCGAATATACCCCAATAGTTTCATCATATCCGTGTAGCAGACGTCTTTGTCGCCCCTCAGGTATACCACGCTCTCGGCGTCCGACCGGGTCTCCCGGATCGCCTTGATCTTGGGCAGCAGTTCGTTGGCCGAGATCAGCGTATCCCCGAGATACAGTTCGACATTCGAATTGCAGGCCCCGCCGGTGCGCTTGACCGACAGCGTCAGCGGGGGCGCGTTGGCCGCTAGCGACTTGCCGCCGCTGGCGATGGGCAGATCGATGTCGATGGTCGACGTCATCAGCGGCGCCGCCACCATGAAGATGATGAGCAGCACCAGCATCACGTCGACCATCGGCGTGACGTTGATCTCCGCCATCACGGCGGCGCGACGCCGGCCGCGGCGTCCGCCACCGCCGGTCGAACCTGCCATGTTCATCGCCATGATCTTGATCTCACGATGCGCTCGTCATTGGCCGCCCTCACGCCCGCTCGTCGATCTGGCGGGACAGGATGGCTGAAAATTCATCGGCGAAGCCTTCGAGCCGCTGCGCCTGGCGATTCACCTCTGATGTGAACTTGTTATAGAAAATAGTCGCCGGAATGGCAGCGATAAGGCCGATCGCCGTGGCAAACAGCGCTTCCGCGATGCCGGGCGCCACCACCGCGAGCGAGGTATTTTTCGAGGCCGCGATCGACTGGAAGCTCGACATGATGCCCCAGACGGTTCCGAACAGGCCCACGAACGGCCCGGCGGAGCCGACGGTCGCCAGCACCAGAAGCCGCCGTTCCAGTCGCTCGACTTCGCGGGCGATGGAGACGTTCATCACCTTCTCGATCCGCATCTGCAGGCCGGCAAAGGAGCGCGTCTGGCTCTCGAACGAGCGTTTCCATTCGCGCATGGCCGCGACGAAACACGCCGCCATCGATTGCGTCGGTTTGGCTGATAGCGCGCGGTAGAGTTCCTCGATCGACTGCCCCGACCAGAACGCCTGCTCGAAACGGTCCATGGCGCGCTTGGTGCGCGCATAGAGGAAAATCTTGTCGATCGCGATCGCCCAGACCCAGACCGAGCAGGCCAACAGCCCCAGCATGACGGTCTTCACGACCCAGTGGGCCTGCATGAACAGCGCGATCAGCGACACGTCGGCGGAGACCAACGGCAGGGCTGCCGGAGCCACGTCGGCGGGATTCATGAGCGGTATCCTCTCAACGCAAGTGTCCCTATTTCCTCCGGGAGCAAACGGCTGCCGGTTTCACAGCCGCGCGTCGGGCGCGGCGATATGCGCCAGCGCGATAGCCTCTCTGGGTGTCGCATGGGGGGCCCGCCGAAAGCCGGGTCCTGCTTCCCCTGCCAACATGTCAAAACGAGGGCTATCAGCGCGTCATTCCGTCCCTAACCAGACGCTAATCTTAGTTAACTTTCGGTTACCAAAGGGAAATTGGGCTGCTGGAAATCGAGGCAGGCCGGGCGGTTATGGGGGTTCCCGGGGCTGGGTTCCCGGGTATGCCGGGGCTTAGGACCGCCGGTGGGATAACTCGCGATGGCTGGAGATCGTCAGCCCCGCGCAGGCGGGGATCCAGTACGCCGCGGCTTCTCGGTTCAATCACCACGGCCTCTGGAATACTGGATCCCCGCCTGCGCGGGGATGACGACTGAATGTGACTTCGCGATCTCGCGGCGCATTTCGTCCGAGGTTTGCATCTTCGTTGCCCCCTTGAAAACGTAGAGGGCGCAGGGAAGACCGGGTGCGCGCTGCACCCGCGGTCTCGTGTGCAATTGCGCACAGAAAACGCGCACACGAGCATACAGGTTCAGCGGAAACACTCCGGCCTTCCCTGCGCAGTGGCTTTACGGCTTACTTCGAGCTCTCCCCGGTGAACGGCTCTTTTGCCACCGTCATTCGCAGAAGCTTGCTTCTGCGAATTTGACGCCAGCACCGCGGCGTCAGGACCACACGACTTCGCCGTACGCATCAGCCACCCTCGTCAGTCATGGCATCCGCGTCCACCGCAACCTGCCCCAACGTTCGTGACGATGGCCGACGCCCCTCTGGCGGGACAGGATGGCGACAGTTTAGTTTTGATTTGCCCGACGGGTTAAGCGGAATATTTTTCGCGCGCGGGCTGGACAGCCCGAATAGCATTGAACGGCTTGGCGAATTTCGATCCTGCGAGCAGCGCAATGGATCGCGTTTCTGCGGTGCCTGCTTTGCAGGCCCTGATACACAAGAGCCGCAATCAGAAGAGTCGATACACCCGTGCACGCACCGCCTCCCCCTGAAAGGACCCAACGCCAATCACGACGCGGGCCGTGACTGACAGCGCGGCCGTGAAGGGCAGAGACGAACACACTCTATTCGCCGTGGACGCTTTTTTCAGCCGTCCACGAACGAAGAATTATGAGGGTCATCAAGCCGATGCTCATCAACAACCATGGTCCGGCAATCCATCCGACACTGGCTCCTGCGATGTTTTCTGCAAAGCTATCGACGAAGTCATAGTAGCCACCAGGCTGGCTCCGCAAGCCGAGACCATACCCGGACCACCTCAATAGCCACCGTCCGAACTGCCAAAAACAGCCAAGCACAAAAGCCGTCATTGCCGCGATAATCAGCGCCTTGCGCATGACACTTCTCCCGAGAAATTTAGTCTTTATCCTGGGCGTTTGGCTTTTCGCCTGGAGCGGCAGGTGGCGGCCGGTTCGTATCCGAGAGCGATGGGCGAGTGCTGTGGAAGATGTTTGAAGCGTGCCCAACGATGAGTGCGATTGCATGCGCGGCTCGACCGAAGAGAGTGCGCATCGACGCGTAGACCAGCACCATGAACGCTGTCAGTCCAAAAAAAATCAAAACGGCAACGACAACTTCCAGGCTGATGTATTGCATGTTGGTGGTCCCGCGACCGCGACGCCATTTTACTCAACGTAATCGTCTGCGAGTTGCCCCCTTCTGCTGTGACACAGCTTGCCTAATTTTCCTTTGCTCGGCATCCAAAACGCGCAGCCAAGGGCTCGTCGTCAGCTTGAACCGCCAGCCTTAAACTTGCCCTCGGTCACATCTTTCGCCGTCGACATAACGCTGCCGGAGATCTGCTTCATTTGTTCTCCGGCGCTCGTGAACTGACCTTTCAGGAACTCTGATTGAATTTGCATTGCCTCTTGAAGATCGGTTGCCTGGATAATCCTACGTGCGCTATCAAACGCGGACTTCATGTTTTGTTCAGTGAGCGATAGAGCCTTCCTCGATATTTCAGCTCCCGGATGAGTAAACGGTGCCATTGACTTGTTTGCGGCTTCAAAAAACGTGTCGAACGCCTTCTCCGCCTGCTCAATCGTCCTCTCTGCCATATTCCGCAGTTCGGCCGGGACTTCAAATTTTGGTGGTTCACTCATGTCGTTATCCTCTGAAACGGTCTGTGCGGCTGCGATGGGTGGAAATCCTTCAAGGGGGGAAACCCTCGCCAGCCAGGCAATGCGGCCGCTTCAACTCCCTGTGCCAAATGCATCGCCATAGCCAGAGCGCGACCGAAATCGCGATCGATCAGTTCGCGCGGGATACGGCAGCGCAGGAAATCCGCCCACTTGAACTCACTGAATGGCGCTTCATCCTTGGCATACCCTCCGGCTCTCTTGAGTGCCCCCGCCAACGAGCGAAAGGGATCGTCCTCCATGCTATCGATGGTCTCCGGCATGTCGTTGTAGCCACGCCGCCGTCCCTCACCGTCGAATGGATGAGCCCAGTCTTGCCTTTCAAGACTTGTCCAGAACTCGTCGAAACTGAGGGTACCAAGGTTCGCGACGACCGACACAGTGAACTCGCCGATGCCTTCCTCGCGCAGTGCGAGAATGAGATGATGGCGATCTATCAAATATTGCCGAGCATTTGGCCCCAGAACTACCGGAATGCGTAGTTTGTTCAGGTAGTCTGCTGCCTGACGGCTTGATCTCTCGCGCCAACGCCTGCGTTTGAAGCTTACTTCGCGCATCCCCACCGTCATTTGCGTAGGGGCCAAATCCGCTATGGGCACAGTCTTGATGGTTTCTTCGGCGATCATGATGACCAAACCAATACCCGGCGCGGTATGCGACTTCTTGGTCGTCTGATCGGCCCAACTCGAATAAGCACGCAACCCTCCACTCGTGCGCGGACGCGACAGTCTAGTTCACGCCTCCGAAGACAACGAAGGACCCCGATCCTACCGAAATCGACAATCGTTCGAAGGCTTTGATGTAGATCAAGCCGCTTTTGGAAATTGAACCGTGCATCCGCTGCCACGGCAGTAAGGACTGGCCCAACCGCCGTCAGCATGCGCTTGGCGCGCGTCAATAGGGATACTGGCCGGGACAGATCCAATTGCCGTACGCATCGTAGCAGTTGTTGTAAGCACCATAGGCGCCATAGGCCGCGGCACCAACTGCTGCGGCCCCTACCGCCGCCGCACCGTATCCGTATCCTCGATAATACCCTCGGCCCGCGACTGGGTAGCCTGGACGACCGGGACGACCGGCAATCGGATATCCGGGACGCCCAGGGCGACCTGCGATGGGATGTGACGGACGCGGCCCACCACGGTAGCCGCCGCCGTGGAAACGTCCCGCATGGACGGCACCACCTCGATGAAAGCCACCACCTCGGGCGCCACCGCCGTGAAAGCCTCCACCGCCTCGGAACCCGCCGCCACCTCCACGGCGCGCAAACGCGTCATCCGGGATAAGGCTGGCGGTGACTAGAACGACTGCCGCTAGAGCAGCGAGAGCAGCACGGAACATGGCCTTCCTCCTCTTGATTGGGAACATGATGCGCCTGTTGCCGAAAGTCGTTGAGGAGCACGGTCAGCAAACGAATTTGCAAACCGGCCCCAAAAAGGAGCAGGAGGAGAAATCGGCGCCATTGACTTGGATCAACGTTTCAACGGGAGCTGCTAACGCCCGCGCATCCATCGCGAGGGCTATTCAAGCGTGAAATACCAGATTGCCAACAGCGCCGCCGCCATCGCGAGTACAATCCATGTCAAGTACTTCCGCGCCAATTTGGAGCCCGAAAGCGCAAGCACCACTAGGAATAGGGCACCTATCGCGCCCAGTACGACCATCGACATCGATGCCTCGCAGGCCAGGTTTTCCCATTTAAAATCGAAGTTGCGGCTACGCGCAGAAAGCATTGCCCAAACAGGCACGATTGATCTGGATCAAGCCATAGGCGTGCAGGGGCTGGGCTTTAAGTCAGCAAGCTGGTCGCCCGTCGCGGCTGGCAAGGTGGATTGCCTGTACGACAATGAGGAAACGCCGGGGAGGAACCCAATGATCTACAAGAAAATCCTGATCGCGACCGACGGATCGGAGTTGGCGGGCCGCGCGGTGGCGCATGGCCTCAAATTGGCGAAAGAACTCAAGGCCCCCGTTGTTGTTGTGACCGTGACCCCCATGTGGTCGGCGTTGGAGATCGCGCACGAAGCGAGAATCGCCAAGGCCAATCCGATTGAACGCTACGAGGAATTGGCCGCGGCGTGGGCTCAAAGGATTCTGGACGAAGCCGGCGAGCAAGCGAAGGCGGCTGGCGTCAGCTTCGAACTTATTTACGTGCCAGAAAGCGCTCCCGCCGAAGGGATCATCGCAACGGCTGAGAAGCAGGGTTGCGATCTCATCGTGATGGCCTCACATGGGCGTCGCGGTTTAGGGCGTTTGGTACTCGGCAGCCAGGCCAATGAAGTGCTTGCGTACAGCAAAGTGCCCGCACTGATCGTGCGGTGAGTTCGTGAAGCAAGACGTGGCTGGCCGGAACAAGTCCGGCGCCAGCAGGATCCCGGCTATTCATTGTGCATCGCGGAATATTTGCACAGCTACTTGGCTCCAGCGGGTCGCGACACAAATGAGGACACGCCAGAGCGGAATATTTTTGCGCGCAAGCCTGGACAGCCCGAATAGCATCGAACGGCTTGGCGAATTTTCGATGGGGGCGAGCAGGCCACGGATCGAGCGGCGCATTCCCCTTGTACCAATGGTCGTGGCGGTACAATGTCGGGGGCGGTGCAAGGTCACTGCACGGTCTCTGACCTTGTTCAAGCACCATCCGCTTTACCGGCGGATCCCGAAAGATAAAAAACTACCCGTGGGGAAACACCATGAACGCACCAGCCCGGGCCCAGCCCAGTTCGCAACCTTCCGATTCACCTCGCGGCATGGCGCTGTTGCGCGATCCGCTATTCAACAAGGGGACTGCCTTTACCGAAGCGGAACGGGATACGCTGGGATTACGCGGGCTGCTGCCTGCGCACGTGCTCTCGATGGACGAGCAAGCCGCGCGCTTCATGATCAATCTGCGCGATCTGCCCAACGACCTGGAAAAATACGTCGCGCTCAACTCGCTGCACGATCGCAACGAGGCGCTGTTCTTTCGCGTCGTCTGCGACAACATCGATGAAATCCAGCCGCTGATCTACACCCCGACGGTGGGCCTCGCCTGCCAGCGGTTCGGCCTGATCTTCCAGCGGCCACGCGGCATGTTCATTGGCGCCAACGATCGCGGACGCATCGCGGAACTGCTGGCCAACTGGCCTTATCCGGCCAAACTCATCGTCGTCACCGATGGCGAGCGCATCCTCGGCCTTGGCGACCTCGGCGCGCACGGCATGGGCATCCCGGTCGGCAAGCTGTCGCTCTATTCGGCCTGCGCCGGCATTCATCCGGAGTACTGCCTGCCCGTCATGCTCGACGTCGGCACCAACAACGAGGATTTTCTCAACGATCGCTATTATATCGGCCTGCGGCAGAAGCGCCTGAGCGGCGCGGCCTACTACGAATTCGTCGACGAATTCATTACGGCTGCGCGTGAGGCTTTCCCCGGCACGCTGATCCAGTTCGAGGATTTCGCCAATCACTCGGCGTTCCGGCTGCTGCACAAGTACCGGGACGAGATAAATGTCTTCAACGACGACATTCAGGGCACGGCCGCGGTGGCGCTCGCGGGACTATTCTCGGCGCTACGCGTGACGGGCGGAAAACTTGCCGACCAGAGGGTGCTGTTCCTTGGCGCGGGCGAGGCTGCGACCGGCATCGCCGACCTCGTGATCTCCGCCATGATGGCGGAAGGCGTATCCGAAGCCGACGCCCTCGGGCGCAACTGGCTCGTCGACTCGCGCGGGCTTGTCGTCAAGAATCAGGGCAGGCCTCACCGATCACAAACTTCGCTACGCGCATGACCATGCGCCGATCGGCGATTTCCTGACGGCGATCCGCACGCTCAAGCCCACCGCGATCATCGGCGTTGCGGCCGTCGGCGGCGCCTTCACGCCCGAGGTGCTGCAGGCCATGGCCGAACTGAACGAGCGGCCGATCGTGTTTGCGCTCTCCAATCCGACCTCGAAGGCGGAATGCTCGGCCGAGGAGGCTTACCGCCACACCGGGGGACGCGCGCTGTTCGCATGCGGCAGCCCGTACGACCCGGTACGACTCGACGGCAAGACCTTCGTGCCGCGCCAGGGCAATAATTCCTACATCTTCCCCGGTGTCGGTCTCGGCGCGATCGCGAGCGGGTCAAGACTCGTAACCGACGAGATGTTCATGGCTGCCGCGCACACGCTGGCCTACCTCGTCGACCCCGATGACATCGAACAGGGCAGCCTCTATCCGGCGCTGCCGCGGATCCGTGACGTCTCGGCACACATCGCGGCGGCGGTTGCCGAGGTTGCCTATAGGCGCGGCCTTGCGACCGTGCCACGGCCGAACGACTTGATGGCGTTCATCGAGTCGCAAATGTACGACCCGCAATATTGAGGTTTGAACCGGGCGTCGGCACACGCGCCGACGCCGCAGGAAAATCTAATGCGGCCTCTCACCGCGGCCTTGCGGCAGAAGCAAACCCAATTCGCGAGCTCGCCGTCTGACAGAGGCGATGTGACGCCCAAGCTCTCTCGCCATCGCTGGCACTCTTTCCTTGCGATGCGCCAGTTCGAGCAGCAGCCTGGTCTCTTCTTCGGTCCATTTGCGGGGTTTTGCAGGCTCCATTACAGTCCTCGCTCCGAGGATTGAAACCTGCAACAGTTGCACCTGCGATTCGGGCGCGATGAAGGCGGACGCCCTTCAGCTCACCGGGCCTGGAGGCAGGTCGGACCTTTTCGTGGCGCAGCCAACAACTCGCATGATGTAGCCGGTGGACCATCGGTCCACGACCGAGCCGCCGCTTCAAACAGCGTCCTCAAACAGCGTCTTTGGCAACCTTCAGGGGTGACGCCTTGACCGACTTGCTGGCTGGCTTGGCCGCGAATTCCATGGGCTCTTTTGTAAAGGGATTTATGCCGCTGCGAGCTTCGGTAGCGGGCTTGTTCACCACCGACATCTTGACGAAGCCGGGAATGACGAACTCGCCGGATTCGTTCAACTCCTTATAGCCTACGGTCGCCATCTGCTCGATGACGGCCTTTACATCTCCTTTGGAAATCTGCGTTCCCTCTGCAATCGCATCGATCAACTGGTTCTTGGTCATCTTGGCCATAATGGATTCCTTTATAGAGGCTCAGAACTAACTAAGGCGTGTGAGTGATGCCCGGTGCGTCACTCCGTCGAAAGCGCGGCAACGTCACGCAGCGCGCTTCCCGTTCATGCCTATGGTCATGAAGTCAGGGGGCTTAAAACCTATCAAGACCCAAAACGCAAGCAGTGCCTCGGGTTCACAACACTTAAAATGTTCTTCGGCTAACTCTTCTTTCGACGCCACATTTGGAAAAGTGCTTGATCTTCATAGAACCGGGCCCGGCGGATCGAACGTTTTTCACACCTACTTATTTTGAGCCCGGTGGACCGCGGCGCGAAAATGCCTGCGATCTTTTCATTTCGAAAACATCTGCCGAATGACCGCATTGCGCGGACATACCCTCCAGGTCAACTTTTTGATCCGATGCGGACATCAGGAGTACGGCGCACGACTGGTCTGGTCTGCGTACAGATTGCACGATCACTCCATCTTGATTCCGGCGTCCGTGATCACCTTGCTCCATCGCGCGATCTCTTCGGCGACGAAGGCGCGGAATTCTTCCGGGGTGCTGCCCACGGCCACGATGCCCTGCTCGGCGAGTTTGGTCTTCATCGCGGGATCGGCCAGCGCCTTCCTGGCCTCTGCGGAGACGCGGTCGACGATCTCCTTGGGCGTGCCTGCCGGCGCGATGATGCCGGCCCAGGTGCCCGACACGAAATCCGGCACGCCCTGCTCCGCCATCGTCGGCACGTCGGATGCCGCTGGAATCCGCTCTTTCGCGGTGACGACCAGCGCCTTGACGTTGCCGGAGCGAACCTGCGGCATCAGCGGGCCGACGATGTCGAACATCACGTTGATTTGCCCGCCGACGGTATCCTGCAGTGCGCCGGCTGTGCCCTTGTAGGGAATATGCTGCATCTTGATGCCGGTGCGGCTCATGAACATCTCCATCGTGAGATGGGCCGCAGCGCCGATGCCGCTCGAGGCAAAGTTGAGCTCGCCCGGCTTGGCCTTTGCGAGCGCAATCAGCTCTTTGAGGTTGTTCGCCGGCACCGAAGGATGCGCGATCATGATCAGCGGTGCGACGCTCATCAGCGAGACGTATGTGAAGTCCTTGAGCGTGTCATAAGGCAGCTTCGGATTGAGCGTGGCGTTTGCCGCGTGCGCCGCGATCACGGTGCCGAACGTGTAGCCGTCGGGCGCGGCCTTGGCGACGACGTCGGTGCCGATGATGGCGTTGGCGCCGGGCTTGTTCTCGAAGACGATAGGCTGGCCGAGCGCCTCGGAGATCTTTTGCCCGACGAGCCGGGCCATGAGATCGGTGTAGCCACCCGGCGTGTAGGGCACGACCATACGGATCGGACGGTTCGGCCAACCTTGCGCAAGCGCGGCGTTTGCGCCGGCGAGCACGATCACAAGCGCTGCAAGCGCGCGGTAACAATATTTCACGACATTGCCTCCCAAATTGGCCCATTGGCGTTACCCACGCGCGGTTGGGCGTGAGACGCGTTTCCTCACGGGCAGGCTATATCATCTGCAGGCGGATGGGAAAGTAGCCCGAGGCGAAGCCTCAGGCGAACGCGCCGCGGGCGCCGTCCTCAGGGCGAGCCCACGACGCTTTTCGATCCCTCGTAGGATCGGCGCAGCAGTGCGAACAGGCTGCCGCCCGTCGCCGCGCCCAGGAGGTAGGCGACGGCGACCAGCAGCGCGAGCGGCACGCGAGCATTGATGCCGAGAAACGACATGGTGACGATCTCAAAATTCTGCAGCGCGAAGACGAACGTCGCGGCGGCGAACAGAATGATGACGGCGAGGTAGATCCAGCGCATAGGTGCCCCTCCTTCGATCAACCGCGTGGCGCGCAGTCCGCCGCCTGCGGCTCAACGGGCGCGGCGCAGCCCGAGACCAATTCCGATCCAGCCCGCGCCGGCCATGATGAGATCGATGCCAAGGAACAGGCCGAGGATGTAGAGGCTCGATACCGGCCAGCGCGCCAGGATCAGCACGCCGAGCAGCAGCGTAATCACCCCCGACAGCGCCACCCAGATCCAGGGCGTTTCCCGTTTCATGCTGAAGGCCAGGATGATCCGCATGATGCCCGAGGCCACCAGCGATGCGCCGAGAATGAGGGTGAGCAGCACGGCCGCCAGCAGCGGGTTCTCGAATGTGACGAAGCCGGCGACGACATAGAGCAGACCGAGCAGGACCCAGAGCAGGAATTTGCCCCAGCTCTTGATCTGGAAGGCGCTGATGACTTCGGCGGCGCCGGCCACGATCATCATCACGCCGACGACGAGGACGCTGGCGACGGTGGCCATCGCCACGCTGCCAAGCGCGATAAACCCGGCGATGAGATAGACGACGCCGAGCGCGACGATCCAGCCCCACTTGGCGCGTAGCGGCGCCGTATCCGAGCCGGTTCGGGGATCTCCCATTGTGTCTGAAGCGTTGGTCATAACGGTCCTCCGATGCGAAAACCTAACCGACGTGTGTTTCTACCAGAGATGGCCGATAATAGCAAAATTGGCGAGGTGTTCAGCCGCACCGTTGCTTCGATGACGGCTCCAATTGCTTCCGGCTGGAGCGGTTGCCGGGCGAGGCCAGCATCCACCGGAGCAGACGATCGGGCGCTAGGGGGCCTGACTTCGGAGGCCCGGACCGCTGCCGCGCGGCGATGGCTTCGGCTCCGTCAGCGAGCTGGGCGTAAGATACCACAGCAAGAACAGAAGGGCGGCGCCATGCGTCAGCAGCCCGGTCGTGAAAGGAACGTTTACCAGAGCCTGCACCAGCACCCCGCTCGACACGAACACGACTTTGGGAGGCAGGTGACACGATGCACAGTTGGCCATCGCTACGATCAATCCGCATGCCAATGCGCTTAACGGCGCCAGGGTCGACCCAAGCGACGCAACGCCCTCGACTGCGAAAAGTGAGCCGTTCAAGTTACCGAAGTGATAGGCCCGCTCCATGACGATTCCGAGCTGATCGGAATAGGGGCAGCTTGCAATCTGTTTGAGAAACGAGATTTGGCAGAAGTGCGTGACGCTGTGCTTCGAGAAAAAATCAAAATAGATGTCGAGCACCATGGACGGCACGGCAAACATTCTGAAATTGACAAATCCGAGAACCGGATTGACCGGGTCGTGCGAGAGAACGCCGGCCATGATCAATGGCACCGACAGAACCCCGACGGTCAGAGGCAGGAGGAGAGACAGTACAGCCGCAATTCTGATGTCGAAGAACCGCGACAATATCATCAAGAACATCAGCCAGAACGGCGCAAGGAGCGTGATCTTTGTGAGCGTCACCGGATAGAGCAGCAGCAACAGCATCAAGGACGCCGCCGCCCTTCCATACCTGCCGCGCCAGATGAAGCACGCGAATGCAAACGGCAAGAGCGCGGTCGATGTCATGTTGAGGGCATATCGAAACAACGCAGGAAATTCGATGCCTTCCCGAAATTCGTACATTTGAGCCAGGCCGACTATTCGAAAATTATAGAAGGCGCCGACGGCAACGATCGCAACGCCGACAATCAAAATCAGATCGAGCAGGCGGTCGTGAGCCGCGGCGGACAAGGCAGCTATTCGCGGCGCCGGCCTGCAGATGAACACCGCCGGCAGAAGAAATGCGATCGCCGACAGAAGTGCGGAAATCATCGCGGCCAGATGATCGTAGCCCAATGTCGAAATGGGCACGAGCCACATGTAGCCGAAGATGAGATTGTAGAAATGAAGTCCCAGGAAGTACCCGAGACTTGGTCTGCCGACGGCGAAAACAAACGCCAGGCTCGCGATAGGCAAAATACCCGGTATGGCCCGGAGCAGACGGCTCCCATCAAAAACGAAGAAGCCAAGGTAGTCATAGTACTTCGCAACGGAGGCAAGTGACAGGCTCGAGACGATTATAAGAAGCACCAGTATCGGAACGATGGCTCGTGAGAACTGCCTTTCGCCGATGTCATCCGGGTCGAAATTCGCAAGCGAGCTGTGCAAAAATTCTCGTTTGCCAACACGGATGGGTGCCACCGCCTTTACTCCGAAGTATTCAGGATTTTGCTTCGCGACGTAAACCCAACCTCAACTACCGATAGAAATCAATGAGTCTTCTCAAGCGATGTCATGGGTTCCCTTGGGGTCGCCGACGCCGCGCTCGTCCTGTTGATGTTGATGTCGCTTGGAATGCGAGGGCTTGGCTCGCTATCGCGGGAAGCGTCCGGTGCCGACAAGCCTCGTGTCCGAGATGGCAATGAGCACGGCGCACGGCCCCGTCAACCCGGGACGCCACACCATTTCAATTTCCCGGCCACGCGGTCTCGCGACTGAACGCAACGAGCACCGATTGGTGCCATCGGTATGGCCGTAGTATTAGTTGCCTGGCATTCTTGGTGGAACGGGCAAGGGTCCATACCGATGAAATTGGCGCTTTGGATTCTACTTGGCGTAGCCGTTTTGTACCTGCTGGTCCGTCTGGTTCTTGGTGGTATTTTTCCCAAGGACCGGGAATAGCAGCTTCGTTGGATCTGGGCGCGCTGTCCGGACCCCGCCCGGGCTGGGGCAGCGGCTCAACCGTACAACCCGGGGATCCGCTACGGGGCGATGCCGGCGCACGTGCTCCGAAAGCTATCAGCGGGGCCCATTGAACTGCGGGCATCGGTGCACGTAATCCCAGGGGATTTCATAGACGCAGGTGAATTTGAGGTCGTCCGACAATTTTAGCGGCGGCGCCACTACCGCAGGCTCGTAAGTCTCATTCGGCAAACCATAGAAGACGCCTCCGGCTCCCGGCCAGAATCCGCCTACGCCGCGGTGATCGTGTTGATGATGATTTATCGATCGGCCGGGCGCCTGCGGGAAGGCCGGACGCTGCGGCGCCATCCCGCCACCGCGCACGGCACCCGGATCGGCAAATGTCTCGCTCCCGGCAAGGACGAGCGCTACTACACTGAGAGACGCGATCAACGTCGTTTTATAGGACATGGCACTCACCCCTTTCTTGGGTTACCGAGCAGCATTTCCAACGACGCTAAGCCGGGCCTTTCGTGCCCGCAAAGACATAATTAATTGTTAGTTAAGACGTAATGTTAACGGAGAGGCGCTGGCTGGATCGTGCCGCCGCCCCGCCGGCAACGGTGCCCCACCTTGTGTCATTTCCGTAGAACTGCCGCAGCCCGCCGGGCCCGCTTTACGCCAGCGAGCGGACGTCGCCGGTGCCGAGGTGCATGTTCGAGAAGTGCTGCATGGTCCCCGGAATGCTCTCGAAGTAGGATTCCAGTTCCGCAATCGCGCGGCACTCCCATTCCCTGGCCTGCCCCAACAGAGACCAGCTCTGTCCGGGCCTGAAGGCTGCGGTCTGTCGGTGCAGCGATGCGATCGCGCGATAGCGGCGGACGTTCTCAAGTACGGCTTCCCGATTCATGGCTGAGCTCCCTTCACCCTGCTGTTTGAGGCAAATTGAGCCAGAACGATTTTCGATTCGTTAGCGCCGGTTCGAAACCGCTCGGATGGTTTTCCAAGCGTTAGCGAGGCGAAATCGCGGCGCGGAAATTCAGCGACCGAAGCTGGAAGGCAGTGGCGGCTCGGTCGAACCGGCAGCGAGAGAGCGTTGCACCATCACGGTGTCGGCCCAGCGGCCGTATCGATAGGCGACGCCCGGAAGCAGTCCGACCCGGCAAAAGCCGAACTTTTCGTGGATAGCCAGCGAAGCCGTGTTGTCGGCATCGATATAGCCGATCATTTGCCGAAACCCGTTCGCCGCGCAGACATCGATCAGCTCCCGCATCAGCAGCCGTCCGACACCGCGTCCGAGATGCTCGCGGTGCACATAGATCGAATGCTTGACGGCGTAGCGGTACGCCGGTCGCTTGCGAAACAGCACGACATAGGCGTAGCCCACCACCTCGCCGCCACAAACGGCCACCAGATGCGGCAAACGCTGGTTGCGCAGGTTCTTGCGCCGGTCGCGCACATCATCCGGCTCCGGGGTGCCGCTGTCGTCGACGCCCTCCTCGATCCCGCGGCGGATATGGTGCCGGTAGATCGCCAGCATCGCCTCGACGTCGTTGTCGCGCGAGGGACGGACGAGCACCGGCTGGTCGCTCGTCATGGCCGGGCCCGCCGTTTCGGTCGGCCGGTTCATTCGCAGACCACGTAGGTATGCAACCGGATGCGGCCGGACGCGTCGACTTCCTTGTAGACCCCCTGAATTTCGACATCGAACCCGGGGAAAGTATTGAAGCTGGTTTCGAACATTTTGAGGTAGTCGATCATGGGCTGCGCCCGTTCGGTCAGCCGTTCGCCCGGCACGATCGTCGCGATGCCGGGCGGATAGACCACGAACGGCGTTGTGGCAATGCGGCCGCCGATCGCGTCGATCGGCAGATAGTCGACGTCGTTGCGCACCAGGTAACGCGCGGCATCGCGCGGCGACATTGCGATGTCAGGCAGATGCTCTGCAAGGAATTGCTTCGCCTGCAGCACGCTGACGCCGGCATCGCGGAAAAAGCCATGCATGGCGGCGCAGAGATCGCGCAACCGGACGCCGGCATAGCGCGCCGAACGGCGCTGGTGGAATTCGGGAATCACCTCTTCCAGCAGCGCGTTGTCGTCGTGCAGCTTCTTGAACGCGACGAGGCCGCTGATCAGGGTGCCGGCCTTGCTGGCCTCGACGCCGGGGGTGAGCAGGAACAACAGCGAGTTGAGGTCGTTCTTTTCCGCGACAATGCGGTTTTCGCGCAGATATTGCGCCACCACAGGGGCCGGAATGCCGTGGTCGGCATAGCTGCCGGTCGCATGGTCGAAGCCGGGCGTCAGTACCGTCAGCTTGTTCGGGTCGGTCATGGCGAATCCCGGCGTCAGCCCGGGGAAGCCGTGCCAGAGCGAGTTTGGCGAGAGCTGCCAGTAGGATGGGTCGGCGGCGAGCAGGTCGGTGCTGACCGTCTCCCAGGCCACATTGTGTACCGCGCCCTCGCGGGACACGTCGGGGATCACCACGCGGTCGGGCACGAACGGCTCGAAGAACCAGCGGCGCTCCGGGCGCGTTTCCTTCTCCTCGAATTCGCGGCGCACCGCGCGGATCTTCTTGCGCAGTTCGATACCAAGCCGGATCGTGTCGTCCCACAGCACTTCGCCGGAGCGGCCTTTCATCATCTGCGCGCCGACATCCAGCGACGCAAACAACGGATAGAATGGCGACGTCGAAGCGTGCTGCATGAAACTCTCGTTGAAGCGCCGATGCTCGATCCGGCGTTTCTGTCCGCGGATATGCCGATCCTTGATGTGAATTTGCGAGGCCTGCGAGAAGCTCGCCAACTGCTTGTGGGTCGACTGGGTCGCGATGATGCCCGGCGCGTCGGGGCCGAGACCCGTGAGCCCCATGGCGAAGCGGCCGGCATAAAGCGGATGAAACTTCATGAATCCGGCCCAGGCTTCGTCGAACAGGATGTAGTCGCAGAGATGGCCGATGCGCGCGAGGATCATCTCGGCATTGTGAATCGTGCCGTCATAGGTGCACTGCTCGACGATGGCGACACGGAAGGGCCGCGGCTTGCGCCAGGCTTCCGGATCCTTGACCAGCGGATGGTTCCGGATGCGATCGCGCAGGACGGTTTCGTCGATCGCGTCCCAGCGCATCGGGCCGATCAACCCCCAGGCGTTGCGGACCGTCGGGACATAGACCGGAATGCCGCCGGCGATCATCAGCGCGCCGTGATGCGCCGCCTTGTGATTGTTGCGGTCGAACAGCACGAGGTCGCCATCGGTGACGAGCGCGCCCAGCACCACCTTGTTGGAGGTCGAGGTGCCGTTGAGCACGAAGTAGGTCTTTTCCGCACCGAAGATCTGCGCCGCTTCCTTTTGCGCCTTCAGCGCCGGGCCTTCATGGGTCAGGAGGTCGCCAAGGTCGAGCACCGAGTTGTCGAGGTCGTCGCGGAACACCGCTTCGCCCAGATGTTCGACGAACACCCGGCCGATCGGGCTGCGGCTGTAAAACACGCCGCCATTGTGGCCCGGGCAGGTCCACAACTGGTTGCCCTCTTCGGCATAGTCGACGAGCGCGCCGAAGAACGGCGTCTTCAGGGTTTCGGCATATTGCTTCAGACGGCTGATCAGGTTTTTGGCGATGAAGGGTGGCGTTTCCTCCGACAGGAAGACATAGCCGTCGATGAAGTCCAGCACCTCGACCGGCAGGTCCTCGAACCGCTTGCGGCGGATCAGGAGAATGATCGGGAAGTCGAGGCCACGTCGCCGCATCAGGTTGATCAGCGCGGCGGTCTTGCCTTCGAGGCCCTTCTTTCCCCAGTCGACCACCATGCAGCCGATAGCGGCGTCGGTTTGCACCGCGATTTCCGCGTCCTCGAGCTTGCGCGCCCTGACCACCTCGAAGCCGGACCGCTCGATCTCCGCGACGATCTGGTTGAAACGGAGGCCCTCCAGATCGTCGGAATCAAAGACGGGCGCGGCGAACAGAAAGGTGAAGCGTCGGAAATAATCCATCGGTGCCCCCGGCTGCGTGTCCAACAAGCTGTTGGCGCATTAGACGACATATCGATGACACAAGCCATGCGACCGAGCTGCCGATGTGGACCGACGACGCGCATGACCAAAATCTTCTGCCGCGCAATTTGGCCATTGAAACTTAGGTCAACCCCAAATTAGAGCACTTCCCTCACTTTGGTCCGGGCTCCGTACTTACTGCACGGCGCACCTGATCGCTGCAATAGCAGCGGTGTTGCAACGATGTCACGTCCAGCTATCAGACGATTTTTCGTCACCGCCTTGTCATCTCGGACTGTTTGCCTTCCTGCCGACGGAGCGCAACCTCGTTCGGGAGCCTGATATGCATATCAATCGACTAGCTTCTGTCGCGATCATTGCGGCAACTTCCTTCACTGCGATCACCATCCAAGAGGGGCAGGCGCAATCCGCCGGCGGAAGCGAGGCGGAGATCGCCTTGTTGAAGCAGCAGCTACGTCTGCTCGAACAGAAGCTCGACAAAATACAGAAGCAGACGTCGGCGAATACGGCAGCCACAGCAAATGCCAAGGCCGAAGCGAAGGCGGAAGCAAGAGCCGCGGTCGCCAGTGCCAACGCGGCGATTCCATACAAGGGCCCGGTGGCGCCGTCCGGCGTCATCGTGACAATGCCAAACAACAGGCCGACGATCTGCACCGCGGACGAACAGAACTGCGTCGCGATCACCAGCCGCTTGCACTGGGACGTCGGCGGCTACGACTACCGTCCGAACACGGTGGGGACGGTGCCGCAGAAGCTTGATAGCGGTGAAAACGTCCGCCGCGCGCGCATCGGCGTCGTTGGCAAATTCCTCAGCGACTGGAATTTCGCCCTGGTTTACGACTTCGGCGGCTCGTCGGACGGCTTTGGTGGTACGGCGGCCGGATCGCTTCCGGGGGGTGGCACTTCGGGAGTCGAGAACGCCTATCTGAGCTACCAGGGCATCAAGCCTTTCGGCGGCAAGATGGCGATCGAAGGCGGCATTTTTGATTTACCCTGGACACTCGACAATGCGATGAGCTCAAATGACATCCTGTTCATGGAGCGCGCCTCTGCAGGCGTTGTTGCGACCGGTATTGCGGCTGGCGATTTCCGCTCGGCCTTCGGTGCCCGCTGGTGGAACGACGTGTTCTGGGCTGGCGCCTACGTGACTGGGCCGACCACCGGCGCGATCCACTCCGCGTCCAGCGTCACGCCCAACGGCTCCACGGAGCAATATGGCGTCATCGCGCGTGCCGCAGGCCAGATCGTGAGTGGCAAGGATTACTCGCTGCATCTCGGCGGCGACGCCGAGTGGCTGATCCAGCCGCCGCGCAATCTGGTGACGGGCGCGCAGACGGTCACGTTGAGCGATCGCCCCGAGTTGCGCATCGATCCGACCACGCTGATCTCGACCGCTGCGATCGCCAATGCCTCAAGTGTGCAGGTTTACGGCGTCGAAGCCGCGGCGACCTATGGGCCGCTGTTCTTCCAGGGTGAGTACTACTGGTTCAATGTCGACCGCAGCGCGAATACGGGCCTGCCGCCGATCGGTGCCCCGAGCCTGAATTTCCAGGGCGGCTACGCGCAGGCAAGCTACGTGCTGACCGGCGAAACCCATACTTACAATCCGGCGACTGCGGCCTATAACGGCATCAAACCGGCAAATCCGTTCTCGCTGCAAGGCGGCGGCTGGGGCGCCTGGGAGATCGCCGGCCGGGTCTCGACGATCGACCTCAACGATCAACTCGCGACCGCAACCGGCATCGCCGGCGGACGTCAGACCGTCTATACGGCGGGGCTGAACTGGTATGTCAGTGGCAACATCCGCTTCATGCTCAACTATCTGCATGGAGACATCTCCAGGCAGGCGTCGCCGACATCTACAGCGAATGTAGGGTCGAAGTTCGATGCCGTAGCGATGCGCACGCAGTTCGCCTTCTAAGTTGAGGGCACTATCAAGCCGTGTCGAAATGCCGATGCCGCCGAGCGATCATACTCCTCTCTGGCGGGCGGCGCCTTGAGTAGGATTTGAACCCACTCGTCAAGGATGACGATAAATGATTGATCTACAGTTGGCTCGCTTGCGTACGCATCGTTGCAATATTCAACGCTATCGCAACCTGTTGCAAACCAGTCTGACAGAGCCTGAGCGCCAGTTTGTCGAAAAGCGCATGACCGAAGAGCAATCAAGCCTGGAGAGCTTGGCCGCCTCCTGTCCACAATAACGCAGGGCGCGGCCGAAGAGCGGCCTCGGTGCGGGGCTGGCTTGCGCCGGGGCCGCTCCCTCTGCTTGCGTCCCGTCCCAGAACGCAAGGTCATCGTATTGAGAGAACGTGGCAACAAGCGATGTCACAACGTGGCCTCGCATGGAAGCTACGGTGTCAGAATTTGGTCGGAACAGGGCTTCACGGAGCGCTTTGGTCTGTGTAGTATGACCGCTCTATGACGGAGGGATCCATGGTTATTCGTACTCCGGTCGAAACCAAACCAGACGAGCATAAGCAGGAAATCGAAAGAGAGCTGTCGAACTTTGTGAAGCGCGAAATTGAATTTATGGCACGCGAACGGCGGGAGCGCGCCACTCGGCTTGGTCTAGCTCAATACGGCCTTCAAACGGATTCTCGCGAACTAATCCGGACGCATTGGAATGACGGCCCCAGCCCATCCCCCGGCTGAGGCCGTTTCTCATTCAGACGGGTAGAAGCGGATCCAGAACGCAAACGATTTAATTTAGCAGGCCCAGCCGCACGGCCAAGGCCAGCGCCGCAGCACCGTCTGTCGTATCCGCTCTGGGACGACCTCAGTGAAGCTCCTTGGCTCGCCGCGCCTCGAAGCATATGAACGCGGGCCGAAGGCCCACACACCCGCTAACGATCTGGTCGGCGTCCGCGTTCAAGTACTCTCCGCTTTTTGAGTTTCTTCGAGCCGTTCAATTTCGCTCGTAAGCTTGGTCAAATCGGCCACTAGTAACCGCGCCATTGCTCCAGCTTACTTCTCCGTATCGTTAGTTCCGCTTCGTCTACCAGTTCACGATAGAGCTTCGCCCGTTTCCGATTGATCGCGCGGCAATCGCTGTCAATCGCAAAATTGGCTGCGCGCTCGCACTCGTTAGCCTTGTCGCGAAGCACTTCAATGTCCGCGCGGATCATATGCATGGTGACCTCTCTTCAAGAAATTTGCCGTCTTCTGGAATGACCGCAGCGATATCGTCCTTGGGCGACACCCAGATGAAATTCCATGTCGGGCATGATTTCCGCACAGGAGACTTCGTCCGACTGTAGCGGAACACCGGGCTATCGTTGCGGGGAGAAGTGTTGGCCTTGGTCGCCCTTCCGGCGGACACGGCATCGGATCAGCCGCTTTCGCCTCGCCAGCTGCGCGTTGGTTGTTTACGATCCCATCAGTCGGATCCGATGATACCGGGGCATGGAAATCGCCATGGGAACAAAAAGCCATACCGCTGCGCTTGCGGCAGCGCTTGCGTTCGGGCTCTTCGTCACACCATCGGCTTTCATCGGCTTTATATCGCCTGCAATGGGCGAGCCGGCCGCACTCACGAAACGACAGTCAGATGCGCTCGATACGTACAATCATTCACGCAGCCAATTCGAGCAGATCCTCGCCCAGCGGCGGGCGCAGATCGATTCGAAGCAGGGGCTACCGAACTTGCCGGGACAGGCGCTCTACCTTGCACGCAACAACATGATGAGCGCGTACAAGGATCTCACCGACGCACTTCCGTCCAGAAAAGGCGGGCCCAACAAATACGGAATCCCTCCGGCGTATTTCAGCGCCGACACCGAGCCGCTGCTCGACGAGTACCGGCGGCTTTTCGACCTGATGCAGGCGCCGCCCGCCAACGCGCAAAAATCGGATACCCCATTCAAGGACGTCGTCGACCTCGGCACGGCCATCGCGCGCGCCAGGGGCCTCGATGCGGCCAGTGCCGAAGCGGCAGGCCGCATCAGCCTCGGGCTGTTCTTCGCCGAGACCAACGGCAACCAGAACATCGGCAATGCGCGCTCGAACAAATACAAGGGCAGTCTGCAAACAGGTGTACCCGAGGATCAAAACGGGAAAAGGAAATGGGCCGCGATCAAGAACTCGATCGCAGCCTTCGATCCCGCACTGAACGCCCGCGACGACAAGGAGGAGGCACGGGCCGGCAATCTCGACCATCGCTACAACCACTGGACCGCCGTGCGGGACGGCCTCATGAACGCCCACGCGGATGTTTTCCCGCAAGTGCCGGCGATCGTGAAAACGCTGCCGGATCCGATCGATCAGATGAAGCTGTTTGAACTGATCCAGATCATTCCGAGCCCGACCAAATCCGCACTCGGCTCGCGCAACCTGGTCGACTACAGAATTTCCGACCCGAGGATCATGGCCTATCTGCGAAACAACAGCGTCTTCACTTTTGGGCAGGCTGACAGGGCCAAAACATCTGCGACCTTCCGCGAAATCCTCGATGCGATGTGGCTGTTCAACGAAAAGTTCGAGCGCGCGCTTGCCAAATTCGACGAGCTCAAGAAGTCACCAAAAGGTTGAAGCCCGCACGTGGAGGCTCGCTATCAGAGCGGACCGAGTATGGCCCATCGCGGCTCGCAAAATTCCTTCACGGCCGCCGTGACACCGCTGCTGATGATTTCCCTGCGCTCGGGCGAACTCATCTTCAGCTCTTCGTCCCGGTTGATGATCGAGCCGGCCTCGAGCAGGACGGCCGCCATCCGGGTCTTTCTCAGCACGATGAGTTCGTCGTAGCGATAGACGCCGGTCTCCTTGTTCAGCAGCTCACGCTGGTAGCGGCCCATGATGGCTTGCGAATATTGCCTGGCATAGTCGAGGCCCTGGGCCTTCATTTCCTTGCCGATCAGTTCGGCGAAGGCGAAACTCGTCTTGAAGTCCGGATTGCTGCGCGAGACGAACACGGAATAGCCGCTGAAGCGGTCGCTGAAACGGCTCTTCTTTCCCTCGAACTCCCAATCCTCGAGGAATTTGTTGGGCACGGAGTCGTGGTGGATCGACAGCAGGAGATCCGCACGCAGGTCGTTGGCGGCGTCGACGCGTTTGAAGAGGCTGCGCCTGGCCTTGCCCTCGGTCAGAAGCAATCTGGTGGCGGCAAAGCCTTCGCCCTTCAGCTTCTCCTCGATCCGCCTCGCAAGACGGAGATTAAAGACAAACTCGGAGACGTTGCGGGCGCTGATCGCGCCTTCCGATTCGGCCGTGTGTCCCACATCCAGAACGATCCGGAATTTTGCGGGATCGCACCGGGCCGCGGCCGGCCTCAAAGCGGCAGGGCTCAAGTGGACCGGCCCCAGCGCGGCGAGCTTTACGGTGTGGCGTTTTGGCGAGGCGGCACGTTTCACCGGAGCGGCTGGTTTGGGTGACGCGACCTGCTTCGGCGGCTTGGCTTGTCTTGACGATTTGCGTTGCTTCGAGGAGCCCTTGAAGAGATCCGACAGCCAACCGGCGTGGCTGACCTCGATCGGCATCAGCACCATCGCGGCCATGGCGACGATGATGGTGCAACGGCCGGGCCAAAATCCCGAAGCGATACGGCCGAGAACACAAATGAACCCGCGGCGCTTCATGCTCGCCCTCCCGAGACCATCATAGCAGCAGAGGCCGCGATACCGGAAGAGGGTCGGTGACGCCCGTTCCGGGTCAGGCTCGGACATGACCATTGCTGCCAACGCTTCCGAATTGGAGCAAGCGGACATCATCAACTCGGCTGCTCAAGTCTGAGAAGTGCCAAACCCGGAGGTCGCCACGACGCGACTTCCGGGTTCAAATTGGTCGAGCGCTCGGTCTTACTTGTGTAATGGCGACGCCGGAGATCGCGAGCAGCCCACCGACAATCAACTTTGGGGTCATGCGGTCGCCAAGGAACAACACGCTCGAAATCAAGGCGAACACCGGAAGCAGCAGACCGAAGGGTGCGACGCGGCCCATGGAGCAACGGGCGATCAGCCAGAACCAAAGGCCAAACCCAACAATTCCTCCGATGAAAATGGTGTAGGCGAGTGCCAGCCAACCACGTTCATCCGCCGTGACAAGGCTCGCCAGTTGGCCATGCTCAAGGAGCAACGACATCAACATGACCTGAGGCACCGTGAGCAGCGACGACCACCCCATCAACATCAGGGGGTCAAAAGGGCCGTAGCGTTTCGTCAAGACGTTGGACACCGCGAATGCGAAGGCTGCCCCGACCACAAGCAGCAGCGGAAGCGGGTTTGCCGACAGGCCAGGCTCCGCTGCCAACACGACCACGCCGACGAAGGCAATCACCACGCCGGCGGACGTGGTGAGAGACGGCCTCTCCGCGAGCAGCGGCCAGGCTAACAGGACGGTGAAGGGCGTGGCGAGTTGATATGCGACGGCCGACATGCTTCCCGAGCCGAGCCCAAGGCCAACATAGAAGAGCCCGAAGTTCAGTCCACCAAGGAAAATCGAAATAGCTGCGATAGGGCCGAACTGTTGACGCGCGGGCCTTTTGACGAACGGAACAAGCAGCAGCGCGATGGCCAGGAAGCGCAGTGCGAGGAAGAAGAGAGGCGGAAACTCCGTTACGCCCACTTTGATGGCCACGAACTGATAACCCCAGAGCAAGGGAACGGCCACCGCGCAGACGACCTGGATGGCAGACATGGCATCCTTCCTTTCAAGACCGATCAGTCTAGATTTCGGCGCGCCAATAGAGGAGGCGTCCAAGAGTTGTTTACCTAATAGCGTGTTGTTTACCTGATGAAGCGGTCGAGAAGAGCGTCAGCGGTGGCTTGCGATGTGATCCGTGTCGGCGCCGTTTTTCCGACTACGCGCAGCCCCTCGACGAAACAGACGAGAATTCGGGCGGCACTTGAAGGCTCGACACCATCGGCCAACTTGCCCGCCGCCTCCGCACGGGAAAGTGCATCCGCCACCCTGGCCTCCATGGCTTTGAAAAAGCTCCGGATGCGACGATCAACTTCAGCATCACGGCCAGCCAGTTCCATGGCTGTGGCCACCAGCAGGCATCCGCGCCGACCATCAGCACCGCTCGTGCGGTCAACGTAGCCGGCAAGGTAGGCCCGCAGGCCGTCGACCGGCTCTCTGCGGGGGGCGAGTTCGATATCCATCCGTGTCAGGGCATCGGCAATGTAGCGATCGAGCGCACGCAGGAAGAGCGAATGCTTGTCACCGAAAGCGGCGTAAAGGCTGCCACGCGAGAGTTTCGTCGCGCGAAGAAGGTCCGGAAGCGCCGTGGCGTGATAGCCGCGCGACCAGAACACGCCCATCGCGCGTTCGACAGCGGCTTCCACGTCAAAACTTCGAGGGCGGCCACGGGGCAACTGCACTGGGGTTTGGTGGCTCATTGCCCATATATAGACCAATTGGTCTTTAAATCGCAAGTCACCACTTCGGGTTATTTGCGGAAATCGACTGGCGCCCTGCCCTGGTCCGCTCTCCCCTCAACAACGGACATTGCTGCTATCGCCTGTGCGGCACGAATAGTGCCAACAAGCGACACACCGGCAAGGAAACGTTTTGAGTGGATGTAAGCCAATTCACATACCGCAAAACGACGCCGCAGTATCCTGTGATGCGATATCGCGCCGGCTCCGCAGTCGCTTTGAAAACTGTTCTCAACCTGGTCGTTAGAGAACTCGGATTGCAGTGAGACCCAACCGCCTATTTTTGAATAGCAGGCTTGCCCTGCCGCGAACCGACACGCGAACCATACTGAAGCAATTGCCGGATTGCATTGGCACGCGCAATGACATGCGCAAGTAGGTCACCATGGACCGAACTGCTGGCAAGGAAAGCGGTCACCGCGCCACACCGCATCGTTCGATGCGGAGACAAAGTGGCGGTACTCTCGTTGCGATGCTCTGCACCGCGTGCATCGTTCTCTTCGCGAGCGAAGCCAGTGCTCAATGTACGGCGCGAGACGTCCTGCGCAACCGCTTGACGCTCAAGGCAACGCCCTCAGCCAACACCTCGCCAATTCCGGTCAAATCCGCCTTCGCGGTCCCGGTGTGGAGAACGATCACAGTAGGGACGTTTGCAAATTCGTTTGCGCTGCTTAACGCGTTGGATGCAGCAGGCTGCAGCATCGGAAGCTCGGCTGAGGAAATTCTCGCTCGACCGGCCTTTACCGTCGGCACTACGAAAACAAGCGTGGAGCTTGTTGCGGTGTCGGCGGCTGAACTCGGCTTTCAGACCGATACTGTTCCGCTGGCGGAAATCTACGCGCGCGCTCGACAATCAGGTTTCGGACTTGCGGCAGCAGAGGTCGCCCCGCAACTCCGGCTGCAATTTCTTGACCAGCCGATGGGTGAATTTCTGATCGGAATGGAGCCGATCAAAACCTGGACGGGCGAGCCTGTCATTTTGACTGTGGCCAACGGCGGCGCGGGATTGGTCCTCATCGGACGGGATGGCAGCGCCAACGCGGAAATCCCCGTCGCGGCTCGCTTCCTGTTCGTGCGGTCCAATGAAGCCGCATTGGCGAAAGCGGTCCGCGGAGTCGATGAGGCCGCAGCACTTGGCCGTCGCTGAGTTTCTGCAACCGAACGTCCGCCGACGGCGGAAAAGGAGCAGCGATCATGGAATCAATTCCGCGCAAGCCACTCCGAGCGGCTGTTCATCGCAGCCTGGTGCTTCTGGGCCTGACGTGCTTGCTTGGCACCGCCGATGCTCGTCCGATGTTGCCGTCGGAGCGATTTCCCGGTCCCTGGCTGGAGGTTACGCAAGAGGTCAGGGACTTCCTCACGCTGAACAAAGTCGCTGCCTGCAGTCAGGCCGCGGGACGCGAATCGTCGAGCAATCCCGGCGAATATCTCCTGTACTGCACATCGGACGAGAAGCTTTGGACCAGCTGGCGCGTACAACCCGCGGCGCGCTCCGTTCGCGGCCCGGGCAGGCTGTTCCAGGATATCGCACTGCCGGATGGATATTACGAATAGCCAAGCGGAGTTGCCGCGCGAAGAACAGAGGCTCACCAGCCGAAGGGACTTCCGAAAGGCGAGCCCCAATAGGACTGGCTGCGTGGGCGCGCGTAGCGGAATTCGCTGCCCGGGCTGCGCCGCCGCTTCTTGATGCCGCCTTGCGGCTCGCCGCTCAACAGCACCACGAACTCCGTTCCCTTGCCGGTCTCCGAGCTCACCCCCTCGTCCGTGACGATCAGGGAGGATCGCGGCGCAATGGCTGCGATGCGATTCAATGCATCCTGCGGAATCACGATGCGGTCGAGCGCGGCCTTTGCGCCGTCAGGGTCCGACGGCACCGGCTCGACGTCGCGGCCGCTACTGCCGCGCGGCCGGTCTTGTGGCTCGACGGCGCCTCCACCGCCCAATGAGACGACGCTCCATCGCAAGTTGGCGTCGTCGGTCGTGCGCTCGATGGCGGTGAAGACATGCGTGCCAATGGAACGATCCGGGTCGGCGATCGTGACCGGACTTTCGAGGATGGGCTTGAATGCCTGCCGGACATAGAGCCGCTGGGTCTTGCGGCTGATCAACACCGATACCGGCTGGAGTTCGCGTGCGACCTGGCCGGCCGCCTCGGCCGCCGCGACGCGCGCCGTCTCTGCGGTGGCCGCGGCATCCCGCGCAGACGTAGCGGCATCGAGCCTCAGTTGCAGATCCACGTTGGCGACATCCCATTGCAGCTGCAGTTCCGCGATCTTGGCGACGGCCTGCGCCCTGGCATCCGCAGCCTGCTCCTTTGCTTCCGCCGAGGTGCCGGAGCCAAGTTTATTCTCGGCGGCAGCCAGTTGCGCCTCGGCCACGCGCTTCAGATTTTCAGCCGCGCGAACCGGCACCCTGGCCTGCGTGGCCTCCCGCAAGGCGGTCCCGGCGGCTAGTCGCGCCTCGGCCGCTTTCTTCGTCGCCTGCTGCGCCTCTGCGGCACGGGAGGCGGCCAGGGCAGCGACACCGGGCTTCGGTTGGAACAGAAGCGGATGGGCGAGTTCAACAGGCACCACATCGGTTGGCGCCACGATCACCCGCATGCCCATCGCGGTCACATCGAACAGGCGCCCGGCGAAGTCGAAGGGCAGCCGGACACAGCCATGGGACGCCGGACGCCCCGGCAGGACGCCGCCATGGAGTGCGATGCCCGACCAGGTGATGCGTTGCATGTGCGGCATGAAGGCGTCGTCATACAGGTTCGAGTAATGCTCCTCGACTTTCTGGATGACGCTGAAGATCCCGGCGGGCGTCTCGCGTCCCGTCGTGCCGCTCGACACCGGTGCGCGCAGGATCCACCCCTTGGCGTCGTAGACGGTGATCCGCTGGTTGCGGAGCGAAACGATGGCCATGACCGGCTCGCCGGCGCTGCGCGACTGAATCGACTCGACCGGGCGTTCGCTCGAGCCGCCTCTCGCAGCCGCATGGCCTCCCGCCGCGATCAGCGCGGCCAGACCTGCAACGGCAAAATACGCAGGCCGCAGCCGATTCTTCCTGCACTTCGGATTCACACACCGAGACGTCATGCGCGTCCCAACCGATCGGATCAACGCCAACTTGTAGATTCGAAATGTAACGCCATTCGGTTGGCGTTGCCAACCTGGAACTCCGCAAACGCTACTGGACCCGTGGCGGCATATCGGCGCGTAAGAACAGGCCTGCCACACCCACCCTCAAATGAATTTAGTGTCTGACATCGGAGGCAAGAAATGATCTTAGCTCTTCGAGAAAGCGCGCCAATGCTGGCTCGCCTTCCAACATGATGTGGTTTTGGCCTTCAAGCGGGACGAAGCGAGCCCCCGGAATTCCCGCGGCCAACCGGCGCCCAGCCTCAAACGGTACTCTTGCGTCATGACGGCAATGCATGACGAGGGTCGGTACCTTGACCTGGGACAGGAGCGAACTCACTTCCACTTCGCCATTCGCCAGAAAATTACGTGCGGCGTCGGCGGGCGAGCTTGAGATCCGTTGCAGCTCGTTGAACCAGTCGGCCTGTTCCTTGTTGGCGCCCGGAATAAACTGGGAGGTGAACATTTGCCTGAATGCAGGATTTTCCTGCCCCCATCCGAGGCGCATGAGGGTGAGCATCGCGTCTCCGGCTGCCTTCTCCGCCTCGGTCCTGGCGCGCTTCTTCCAGCCGACGGCAAACCCTCCGAGTAGAATTAGATGCGACACCCGCTCCGGATGCCGGACGGCGTAAGCGATCGAAACCGCGCAACCCTGCGATATGCCGAGAAGTGCGAAGCGATCGATGCCCGCGGCGTCCACTACCGCTTCGAGGTCGTCCACGAATCGGTCAAATGTGATTTCCGGGACCTCGCGATCCGACAGCCCGTTGCCCCGGGCGTCGTATCGGTAGAAGGCATGCTCACGAGACAATTCCTGGTACAGATGCCGCCAGATCGGGCTTTCAAAATCAAACTCGATGTGGGTCATCCAGTGTCCGGTTTTGACCAGCGGGTGACCCTGGCCCGCCCGCGCGTAGGCAAGCTGCACGCCGTCTCCGGTTTGGCAGAAATGAATTTCCTGTTCGTACCGAACGGCTGTCGTCGCGGCGTCTTCCGCAGATGAGGGAATGGCTGCTTCCGGTATGGCCTCGATATCCTTGGCGGTAAGCCCGAATACGCCGACAGCACGCGAGATGTTCTTGACGGCCTGCTCGCCCAGATCGGCGAAAGCCATCGAAAGCTTGTCCCTGATCTGGTCGTTCGCCGCTCTCGAGATGCATACCCCGCCGGGTTCGCAAAGCGTTTCCAAGCGTGCTGCGATATTCACGCCGTCGCCAAAGATGTCGTCGCCATCAATGATGATGTCGCCGACGTTGATTCCGATTCGAAAGACGATTTGTTTTTCCGGAGAGATACCCGCATTGCGCCTGACCATGCTGCGCTGAATCTTGACCGCACAGGCGACCGCATCCACAACGCTTGCGAATTCGACGAGCATCCCGTCGCCGATGTTTCTGACGACGCGCCCGTGGTGCTCTGATATGCCGGCATCGATCAATTCGCGACGGTGCGATTTGAGTGATGTATGAGTCCCCATTTCATCGGCGCCCATCAGGCGGCTGTAACCCACCACGTCCGCCGCTAAAATGGCTGCGAGCCGGCGCTGCATGGCTTTTCCCTCATCATGCCATTGTCAGTCTGCCCGCGATCAGTGGCCGCGACAAGGCTGTTTTGCCTCCGTGCTAAAGTGATGGCAATCGGGCCGCCGCGATCGCGTGCCAGATGCGTGAGGGCGTTGCGGGCATGTCGAGATGTCGCACGCCGAGCGGCGTCAGTGCGTTCATCACGGCGTTCATGATGGTGGCGGGCGCGGCGATGGCGCCGGCCTGGCCGCTTCCCTTGACGCCGAGCCGATTGGCGCGGCTTGGAAAGTCGGGTGTCAGGCCGCCCTCGAACGAAGGAAGATCGCCCGCACGCGGCAGCGCATAATCCATCAGCGAGCCCGACAGGATCTGACCGGTCTCCGCATCGAACAGCACCTGCTCGAACAGCGCCTGGCCGATACCCTGCACGACGCCGCCATGGACCTGCCCTAGCGTCTGGCGAGGATCGAGCAGGCGGCCGTAGTCATCAAATATAACGTAGCGGTCGAGCTTCACCTCACCGGTCGCAGGGTCGATCTCGACTTCGGCAACATGGCAGCCGTTGGGAAACGTGTAGCGGTCGCAAAGATGCGTGGCCTTGTGCGCGAGGCCCGGCGCGACATCGTCGCTGGGCGACTGCCAGGAGGCGCGCGCCACCTCGTCGAGGCTGATTTCCTGCCCGGTCGCGGCCACGTGCAGCATGCCGGCTTCGTAATGGATAGCATCGACACTGGCCTGCAGCAGCCGCGCGGCGAGCCGCCGCGCGTTCTCGATCAGGCCTTCGGCCGCCATCAGCAGCGCGGTGCCGCCCTGGTGCATGGAGCGCGCCCCGCCATGGCCGCCGCCGGAGTCGAGATCATCAGTATCGCCCTGCCGAAACCGAAAGCGCTCCAGCGGCAGGCCAAGCGCGTCGGCCGCGATCTGCGCGTACGTCGTCTCATGGCCCTGACCGTTGGAATGCGTGCCGACCATCAGGTCGATCAAGCCGTCCTCGCCGCAACGCACCTCCGCCACTTCATTGGGTTGGCCGCGCGCGGTTTCGAGAAAGCAGGCATAGCCGAGGCCGCGCAGCCTGCCCCGCTTGCGTGAACTTTTCCGCCGCGCATCGAATCCCGCCGCTGCCGCCACCGCGTGATCGATCGCGTGCGCAAAACTGCCCTGCTCGACCGAGAGCCCCATCGCGCTCGCATGAGGAAAACGACGAAAGATATTCTTGCGCCGCAGCTTTAGCGCATCCATCCCGAGTTGGTGGGCTGCGATGTCGATGCAGCGTTCGATCAGATAGTTCGCCTCGGGCTTGCCGGCGCCGCGATAGGCGTCGACCGGCGTCGTGTTGGTGAACACGCCCCGGGTCTGAAATGCGATCAGCGGAATGTCGTAGACGCCGCCCATCGCGCTTGCCATCGCCATGGTCGGCACAACAGGCGCCACCGTCGAGACATAGGCGCCGAGATTGGCGAGAACTTCCGTGCCGAGCGCCAAAAAGCGGCCGTCGCGATCGAGCGCCAGCCGGGCCCGGACGACGCTGTCGCGGCCATGCGCGGAGCCTGTGAAATCCTCGCCGCGGTCGCCGATCCACATCACCGGGCGGCCGAGGCGGCGCGCCGCCCACAGCACCAGCACCAGTTCCGGATAGAGAACGTTCTTCATCCCGAAGCCGCCGCCGACATCGGGAATGCTGACGCGAAGTTTGTCGCGGGCGACGTGAAAAACGGAATCAGCGAGCAGGTCGCGGATGCCGTGCGCGCCGGCGGCCGAGGCTATCAGGTGCAGACGGCCGCTCGCGGCGTCGAACTCGCCGAGCGCGCCACGGGTTTCCAGTGGAGCTGCGACAACGCGGTTGTTGACCAGTTCGCATTCCACGACATGCGCGGCGCCGCGGATCGCGGCTTCCACCGGGGCGATCTCGCCGCGGTTGAACTGGAACGCGATGTTGTCCTTTGCCTCCGGCCAGACCGGCGTGGCGCCCGGCACAACGGCATCTGCGATCGAGACAATCGGCGGCAGCGGCTCGTATTCGACAATGACGGCCTCGGCAGCATTGCGTGCGCGTTCGGTGCTATCCGCCACCACGAACGCCACGGGCTCACCGACATAGCGCACGATTTCGCACGCCAGCGCATGACAAAGCGGGACCACGAGCGGCGTGGTCATCGGGATACTGGTCACCGCACACGGCAGCGGGCCGATGTTGTCGGAAGCTAGTTCCATACCCGTGAACACGCCCGCGACGCCCTGCATCTGACGCGCCGCATCGACGCGGATCGCGGCAATGCGCGCATGCGCATGCGTCGAGCGAACGACGACACCATGAAGCGCGTTTGGCGCCGCGAGATCGGCGATATAGCGCCCGCGCCCCTGCACGAAGCGCCCGTCTTCAAGGCGGTTGAGGCTGCGCCCCAGCAATGGCTCGGTCATGCCAGGATGTATGGAATCAGACGGCAGCAAAGGCAACGCCGGCGTTGCCGCGCCTCACACCGAGCGCGAGCCGGATCAGCACGCGTCAGGCCTGATACGGACGTTCGACGATCGGGCGCCCTTCTCCAGGCCTACGCAACGTCAGCTTGTACGCTCGGCGTCTGCTCGGCGACCAGCGCATCGAGATCGATAATCTGCGGGTCGTCGGGCGGCAGGTCGCCCTGGAGCCCGTCGCTGCCATGCAGATGCATCAGGGTCTGCACACGCCTTGCATTGAGATGATCCACATGCTGATGCCGCAGCGCTGCGGGCAGCAGCGCCTTCGGCAGTCCGACCAGCGCAAAAGCCGGGACTCTGCGAACCTCGCTGCCCTCAAGCCAGCGCAACGGATGCAAAGTGTAGATCAGCTGCCGGTCGATCTCCATCAACGGCGGCTGGTCCGAATTCAGATGGCGCTGAAACAGCGACGTTGACGTTGCCCGCGCGTGTGCGCACCGCGGCGGATCGCAACTCCCAACATATCAAATCCGTCGCTGAGAGAACCTCGCGGCGTACCGCGTCCACACTGGACGAGAACCTGGTTGCTTCCGGTATCGACATCGAGCTTTTCGTGACGGCCTCGATCAGCGCGGCGGCGCCGGTACCAAATCCCGGCGCAGCCCGCTCGATTGCCGCAGCCATCGCCTCGATCTCGTCAGCGACGGCGTCGCGGTCGCGCTGTGCCTTGGCGTCGGTCAGCGCGCGCTCCGCGGACGCGACCTGTTCGTCGAATTCAGCCAATGCGGCGCGCAGCGATTTGGCGCGGTCCTCGACCGCACGCATGCTGGCTTCCGCCCGATCGAGCCGGGAATTGGCGGCGCCCGCCACCGCGAGCTGTTCAGCGGCGGTACGTTTTTCCGAAAGTTCCGCTTCGGTGAAGCTCAACCGGTCGGCCAGCTTTTGCCGCGCCGCCAGCTTTTCTTTCAGTGCATTCTCGAAGCGCTCAATTGGGCCAAGCTCGCGCTTGAAAAATGCCATGGCAATCTCCTCGCTAATAGCGATCATCTGCCGAATCAGCTGACAGATTCTGTGCGAGCGAGCGGTAGTTGGCAACTTGGATAAGATTGCGGCCGTAATCCGTTACGCGCCGTGCGTGGGGTCGCCGTCAGGCGAAAACCCCGGGCTCCGGGCAATTGGTCAACCGGGCGGGCACGCCGACCGCAGTGCACCCGCCGGGTACATCGTGCTCGACCACCGCGCCCGCGCCAATTTTGGCGAAGTCGCCGATGCGGACATCGCCGATAACCGTTGCCCCCGAGCTGAGCAGAACGCCTCGGCCGATCCTCGGAGCCCGGTCCGGATATGATGGGTTCCGTCCGATGGTGACGTGCTGCAGGATCGTCACCTCGTCGCCGATGACGGCAAACGCGCCGATGATGATGCCGGTGGCATGATCGAGGAATACCGAAGTACCGATCGACGCAGAAGGATGGATGCTCACCTGAAGCTGATCGGACGACAGGCTTTGCAGCAGCAGCGCCAGATCGGTGCGCCCCTCGCGCCAGAGCCGGTTGGAGACGCGCCAGGCCTGCAGGGCCACATATCCCTTGAAGTTCAGCAGCGGCGGCAAAAATCCTGATGTCGCAGGGTCGTGGACGGCAATGCCCTGCAGATCGCGGGTTGCCGCCTCGACCAGAGGGGGCGAGCCCGCAAATGCCTCGCGGGCAATGCGCGCCAAACGCTGGCGGTCGGCGGGGCTTTTTCCGAGGCGCTCACCGATCTGATGCGACACCGCGCCGGCAAGATCTGGATGGTCGAGAATCGCCGCCGCCATCGAGGCGCCAAACACCGGATCATCAGCGACGATTTTTTCAGCTTCACGCCGGATGCCGAGCCAAAGCTCGTCGGCCGCTGCAATTGTGCTTGGGATCATGGCTCTGTGCCCCGGTGGCGTTCGACCTCAATATAGACCAGGGGAGGATTCCCGCCAGCAACGACGGGCCAAAAACGAACCGCCCACCTGCTTTCGCAGATGGGCGGCTGTATCCGCCGTCAGGCATCATGGGGGCATTACGCCTGCGGCTGAACTGCTGCCGAGATCAGCTTTGCGGCTGGTCGTTCGGCGGGGTCGGACGCGGCTTGTGCTGCGCCATGAACTGGTCGAACTCTTCCTTGTCCTTGGCGTGGCGCAGGCGATCGAGGAAATTCTTGAACTCGACCTGCTCTTCCTCGAGCCGCTGCAGGGTCTCCGTGCGGTACTCGTCGAAGGCGCGGTTGCCGCTCGAGGGCGGACCGAAGCCGAAGCCGGCGAAGCCGCGACGCTCCATGCGGCCGCGCATCCGGTCCATCTTGTACTGCATCCGCTCCATCTTGTTCTGCCAGCGATCCTGGCCACTCCAGCAACCCATTTTTCTGCTCCCTAGTGTGAAAAAGAGAAGGGCAAGCCCGATCGGCCACCAGATGATGAAGCCGAGGATGGTCACGGCAATCCAGCCGGGGTGCCAGGGGCTATCCAGCATGCGCGGACGATAGTTCTCTTCCGTCGGGCCGCGCCAGCGATTGACATCTGCGGTGTAGGCCATTTCCCTCTCCATGACAGCGATCACGCCGTTGTGAATGTAAATAACATTTACATACCTAAACCATCCAGCATTTTTGTCAAGCGGGCGGCTGGCCGCACCCTCGAAAATTTATTTGGGGTTTCCCCAAGGTCCGCCGACAGGCGGCACTGGCGGCGGGCCGGACGGCTTCTGATCCGAAGGCCGGCGGTCGGTCGGGAAGCCGAGGCCGCGCAGATAGATCAGCACTTCGGCTTCCAGCAGTTCCTCGGGTGACATCGGCAGTTTGCGCCGCGCCGCGTCGCCGCGGCCGAACAGCGACGCCACGCCGTGCGACATCGACCAGATGTGCAGCGCCATCATCATCGCCGGCGGGCGCGGGATGCCGGGCGGCGCCAGCGCCGCAAGCCGCTCGGCGGCGGCGCGGATGATGCCGAAGGCGCGCTCGCTGGCGGCCATCAATGTCGGGTTTGCATCGACGGGAAGCCCGGATTCGAACATCGCCGAATAGAACGCGGGCTCGTTGCGCGCGAAGGCGAGATAGGCCTTGCCGACCCGCTCGAACGCGGTGACCGTGTCCGGGCGGCCGTCGTCCCAGGCCTGCGTCAGCAGCGCCTCGAATTGCTCGAAACCGCGCTGGGCGATCGAGGACAGCAGTTCATCGCGGTCGCGGAAATGCCGGTAGGGCGCAGCGGGGCTGACGCCGGCCATTCGCGCGGCGTCGGCGAAAGTGAAACCGGCCGCGCCTTTCTCGGCGATCAGGCCAAGCGCTGCCTGCAGCAGCGCCTCTTTCAGATTGCCGTGGTGGTAGCCACGCTCGCCGCGGCCTTGGTCCTTGCGCCAGCTCATGTGAAAGGCTTTTACATGAGCCGGCCGCAAAGGTCACTTGGTTTGAGCGTTCAGGAAGGTTAACGGATCGAGATGTCCTGACTTACTGAGTGTTCCAATTCGCTGGCGCGGGATGTTTTGCTTCCCCGAGAACGAGAAGCGCCAGCGGAGCCAACGGCCCGACGAGGAACGCGATCCAAAACCAGACCGTTGGCGACCTGCCGCGGGTGCGAGCCATGCGGTCAGCCAGCGCTATTGAAGCCAGCGCGCCGACGATAATCGTCCACGTCCACATTCGAGCCGTCTCCGGTCCGCTACATCCAATCGTAACACGGAACCGGGTCTGACGCTGGACCTCCCCAAAAAGTGAGGCCGCAGCGCTCTCGCGAAGCTGCGGCCGACGAGGGTGGCCTACTCCCCGCAAGCGAGGAGAGGTTCAGGCTGCTCACCGCGCTTTGTGCGCGCTTGCCTTCTGCAATTCGTCAAAACCCTTGGCCGCCTGCTGCACTTCCTCGGAGAAATCGCTCATCTCCTGCACCTGGCGGATTTCGATGATCTCGTTCTCGGAGGCCGGGCACTTCTTGGCCCAGGCGATCGCCTCCTCGCGCGACTTCACGTTGATCATCCAGTAGCCGCCGAGCACTTCCTTCGCCTCCGTGAAGGGGCCGTCGGTTACCAGCGGCTTGCCGGCGGGGAAGGAAACCCGCGCGCCCATCGATGGCGGGTGCAGCCCGTCGAGCGCGATCAGCACGCCGGCGTCCTTCAGCGCCTCGTTGTACTTCATCATCGCCTTGACGCGCTCGGGATCAAGCTGGACGTCCGGCGCCGCGGTCTCATAGCCAAGAGGGATCATCAGCATCATGAATCGCATGGGGGGTGTTCCTTGTTGTTGTCATTCCGGGGCACGCGCAGCGTGAACCCGGAATCTCGCGTTACGACCTCTGGATTCCGGGTTCAGCCCTGCGGGCTGCCCCGGAATGACGGGGGAATTATTTCTTCGCGCTCTGGGCACGCAGGCGCTCTTCCTGCTCGCGCAGTTCGGGGGTGAGGGCCTCGCCGAAATCCTCGGCGGCAAACACCTGGCGAATTTCGATCTCGTCGCCGGGGCCGAACGGTGCGCGCTTCATCCAGTCGATCGCTTCGTCCAGCGATTTGGTGTTGATCAGCCAGAAGCCTGAGACGAGATCGCCGGTGAGGCCGAACGGACCGCGGCTGACGCTGCCCTGGCCGCTTCCATACTTGATCCGCGCGCCCTTCGCCGTCGGATGCAGACCCTCGCCTGCCTCCATGATCCCGGCCTTGACCATCTCCTCGTTGAACTTGCCCATCGCCGTGAGCAGCTCGGTGCTCGGCATCACGCCCGCTTCCGAATCCTTGCTGGCCTTCACAATCACCATGAATCGCATTGTCACGCTCCGTTTGTGTCGCTTGGGCCGACCACCGCCGGCCTTCATCAACAAGACGACCGGGGTTTTACGACACCGACAAGTCGGTGAAAATTAATTCAAAGATAATTGCCGGGCATCGCAAATTCAGTCCTCACGCCGAGGAGGCGCGTTCGCGCCGTCGTTCGCGCTCCTCTTCAGCGTTCCCTGGGCACCATCTGGAAATAGGGCTCCGCCTCTTTCAGCACGCGCGCGAACGACGGCCGCGCCTTCAGCCGCTCGAAATACGCCGAGAGGTTTTTGTGCTCGGTGCCGAACGGCACCACCATGCTGCCGTAGAACAGCGACGGCGCCGCGGCGCAATCGGCGAGAGTGAAATCCTCGCCGGCCGCCCAGCCGCCATGCGTCATTTGCCGTTCGATCATCGCGTAGGACGTCCGCAGTTGCGCCCTCGCCTCTTCGACGCCGTGTGGATCCGTCCTGTCCGCAGGCCGCAGCCGGTCGCCCATGATCTTCTGCATCGGCAGATGCACATAGAGATCGTAGAACCGGTCGCGCAGCCGTGTCTGCAGGGCGCGGGCAGGATCGTCGGGAATGAACCGCGTATGGCCGCGATAGTGTGAATCGAGATATTCGATGATGATGCTGGACTCCGGGACGATTTCGTTCCGCGCATCGTCCTGCAGCACCGGAAACTTGCCGATTCCCCACAGTTTCACGAATGCCGCCCGCGCTTCGGGATTGCCGAGATCGACCAGGTACGGCGTGAACGGAACGTCGTTCTCATACAGCGCGATCAGCGCCTTCCAGCAGAACGAAGACAGCGGGTGGAAATGCAGCGTGAGCGACATGGAAACTCCCTGGGGCAGAACGTGACGGGCCCGAAGACAAGACGAACGACAAACTGCGAGAGCCGACATTCTCGCGCAGCCGGGCCCGCTGCAGACAGATCGCATAAAGAGGCCGTGATTTACCCAAAGTTGGCCTGCTAGCGAAGATATTGTCCAGCGGCCCGGCGGATCGGCGCGCGCCTCCCGGCCTGGGCGGCACCGAATATGCGCCACCGTCGCCGGGACACGGGACAGGGCATGGGTTATAGGAGCGGGAAACCTTTTCGCTCGTAAACGGACCCTGCCCATGCCCCCCTCCCCGCAAAAAGTTGCTCTCGTCACCGGCGCTGCGCGCGGCATCGGGCTTGCGACGGCAAAACGGTTCCTCGCCGAGGGCTGGCGGGTGGCGCTGCTCGACATCGAGGGTGAGTTGCTGCGCGGTGCGGTCGCCGATCTCGCGAATCCCGACGACACGCTGGCGCTGCATTGCGACGTCTCCGATGCGGCGGCGGTCGCAACCGCGATGGCTGCGATGAACCGGCGCTTCGGCCGGCTCGACGCGCTGGTCAACAACGCCGGCATCGCGGTGTTCGCGCCATTGCTCGATACCTCGGATGAGGATTGGACCCGCATATTGGCGGTCAATCTCACCGGGCCTTTCATCTGCACCAAGGCGGCAGCGCCGCTGATGCGCGAACATGGCGGCGGCGCGATCGTCAACATCACCTCGATATCCGCAGTTCGCGCCTCGACGCTGCGCTCGGCCTATGGCACCAGCAAAGCGGGACTGGCGCACCTGACCAAACAGCTCGCGGTGGAACTGGCTTCGCTTGGCATTCGCGTCAACGGCGTCGCGCCCGGCCCGGTCGAGACCGCGATGGCGAAACAGGTCCACACGCCGGAAATCCGCGCCGACTATCACGATGCCATTCCGCTGAATCGTTACGGCCTCGAGGAGGAGCTCGCGGAAGCCGTGTTCTTCCTGTGCAGCGACCGCTCAAGCTACATCACCGGGCAGATTCTCGCCGTCGACGGCGGCTTCGACGCCGCCGGCATCGGCCTGCCGACGCTGCGCGGCGAGCGGCGGAACGGGTAACGCCTTTTCCTCCCTCTCCGCGGGAGCGAGGCCAGGTAAGGGAAGCGCGGCAAAAAGGCTGGCGCCCTTCGCTGGCGCAGCGTGACCTTCCCGCTACAAACGCTTAGGTTGTTCCGGCGCGGCGATGGTCCGGCGCCCTGCATGTGCCAAAAACTTCACACCGGATCGGGGGAGCGACGCGTCATGTCGGGAATGCTCATCAACCTGATCATCCAAATCATTAGCGGCGCCGTCGGCGGCAATGTCGCCGGCGGCGCGGCCAAGAACATCGATCTCGGCACGCTTGGAAATACCATCGCGGGCGCCATCGGCGGCGGTGTCGGCGGACAAATTCTCGGTATGCTGATTCCGCTGCTGGCCAATAGCGCCTCGACGCCTGATATCGGCAGCATCGTCGGCCAGGTCGCCGGCGGCGGTGTCGCCGGTGCCGTTCTCACCGCGATCGTCGGCGCCATCAAGAACAGGACGGCCTGAGCGGTCCGCGATCACACACCCTGCATAATTGGCGGCGGACATCTGCAGAAAATCGCATTTGTCCGCTGGGGTATGCGCGCGCCGCGCTGGATTTGCGTCACTGGTCTTTCGAACGCGTGTTCACCTCGCCAACGCGCCAGCCATCCGCGAGGCGGTCGATCCTGGTCAGTGACAGCGGATCGATGACGAAACGCAGCGCGGAATCGGGCGCCAGATCGAGTGCGATCGCAAGCACGGCGCGGATGGTGCCGGAATGCACCACGAGCACCGCATCGCCTGCCGGCAGAAGCGCGAGCCCTGCCCGCGCGCGATCGATCTGATCGACAAAGCTTTCGCCGCCGGGCGGCCGGTTGCGCGCCGGCGATTTCCAGAATTCGTGGTAAGCGGCGCCGAGCTCGGTGATGAGGTCGTTATGACGGCGGCCGGTCCATACGCCGAAATCCTGTTCGCGAAAGGCCGATTGTTCGATCGGATCGAGACCAAGCCGGAGCGCGGTCTCCCGTGTCCGGCGCGCCGGACTGCAGACCGCCAACGCGCCTACCGGCAATCTGGCTTTCAGGCCAGCAAACGCAGCCGCATCAGCGAGATCGGCCGGCGCGTCCGGGCCATGGATCACGCCACGCGGCCCATCGACCGGCGCGTGGCGGATCAACCATAGATTGGTCTGCGCGCTCACGGCTGCGCCAGCCTTGCCGCGAGCAGGACAAGGATCGCGGTCTCGCTCACCTGCTCGGCGCCCCCCAGGACGTCACCGGTCTGGCCGCCGATTTGCCGCATCGCCAGCCGCGCCATGCAGAACCCGCTCAAACCCGCCGCGAGCGCGGCGAATAGCGCGTTGGTCCACGACAGCGACAACAGTGCGATGACGAGCGCGAGCCCGCCCGCCATTGCCGCCGTCGCCGCATCGGGCTGGCCGGCATTGCGGGCCAATCCGTCCTTGCGCGCATAGGGCAGGTTCATCGACATGGCCGGCAATACGCCGCGCGCCAGCGCGTGCGCGGCCATCAGCGCCGGCACGATATAGCCGTCAGGGATAGCCGCCAGCGCGGAAAGTTTTGCGGCGAAACTCACCAGCAGGACCACGGCGCCATAGGTGCCGAGCCGGCTGTCGCGCATGATCTCCAGCTTTGACTCCAGATTTCGGCCGCCGCCAAATCCATCGGCGACATCGGCAAGACCATCCTCGTGCAGCGCGCCGGTCAGGATGGCGCTGCCGCCGAGCGCCAATGCGGCAGCGGCCAAATCCGGCACGCCGACGTAGCGCAAGCCGAGGCAAAGCAAGCCCACGACGGCACCGATCAACGCACCGACCACCGGAAACATGCGGTGCGCGCGCACGAAATTCTGTGGCGACGCGCCATCCGGGTGCGGCATCGGCAGCCGCGTCAGGAAGGCGACGGCGGTTCTGAAATCGTCGAGCCATTCATTCATGGAGATGTCCGGAGAATCGTTCTAGCGTGCGGCCCTCTCCCACACCGAAGAGAATCGCATGCAGTTCGACAGTTTAGACGACATCCGCGCCTTCTGTCGCGACTTGCCCGCCGGCGATCGGCAATTCGCGGATGCCGCCGCACGCCGGCAGCAAAACCTGACCAAACCGCCGGGAAGCCTCGGCCGCCTCGAAGAACTCGCGATCTGGCTGGCGCAATGGCAGGGACGCGAGCAACCCCGGCTCGATCGCGTCACGGTTGCCGTGTTCGCAGGAAATCATGGCGTCGCCGCGCGCGGCGTGTCCGCCTATCCGCCAGCGGTCACCGCGCAGATGGTGGCGAATTTCACGGCCGGCGGCGCGGCCATCAACCAGATCGCCAGACTTGCCGGCGCCGAACTTCGCGTGGTGCCGATCGAACTCGAGCGGCCGACGCGCGATTTCACCGAAGCCGCGGCGATGGATACCGACGAGTTTCTCGGCGCGGTCGACGAAGGCTGCCGCAATGTGCCTGAGGATTGCGACCTGCTCGCGGTCGGCGAGATGGGAATCGCGAACACCACAACGGCGGCGCTGATGTGTGCGGCTTTGCTCGGCGGCGGTGCGGCGCGCTGGGCCGGCCGTGGCACCGGCATCGACGATGGCGGGCTGGAACGCAAGCGCGCGGCGATCGATGCGGCGCTGAATTTTCATCGCGGCATTCTCGGCGATCCGCTCGCGGTGGCGGCCGCACTCGGTGGCCGCGAACTCGCGGCGATCACGGGCGCCGTGCTCGCCGCACGGCAGCGCTGCATTCCGGTGCTGCTCGACGGCTTCGTGGCGACATCGGCGGTGTTGCCGCTGGCGCGCCTTGATGCCGGCGCGCTGGACCACTGTCGCGCCGGGCACGTCTCGGCCGAATCAGGACATCGCGACCTGCTGCGCGAACTCGGGCTGCGGCCACTGCTCGATCTCGACATGCGGCTCGGCGAGGCGTCAGGGGCGGGTGTCGCGATCCTGCTGATCCGTGCGGCGCTGGCCTGCCATGCCGGAATGGCTACATTTGCCGAAGCCGGGGTCTCCAATGCGGACGGCTGACGAAACCTTGCCACATATGTCAGCGTAACTATGCTCAGGGCATTCCGTATTGACGAAGGAGCCGCGCATGCGGATGGCGGTCATCAAGGTCATCTTTGCTGCAGCCGCGTTATCCGCGGCGATTACGCCGCTGCGGGCCGAGATTCGCATCCTCGCGAGCCCCGGTGGAGAGGTCGGTCCATTCCTGGACCTGTTCGATCGCGTGCGCGCCTCCGGCGAGCGGGTCGTGATCGACGGGCCATGCCTGTCGGCCTGCACGCTGGTGCTGATGACGGTGCCGGAGGAGCGCATCTGCGTCACGCGCCGCGCGGTGCTCGGATTTCACGCCGCGCGCTCCATCGATAGACGCGGCCGGACCTATGCCGAGCCGGAAGCCTCGCGCGCCGTGCAGGAAAGCTACCCGGGACCGGTACGCGACTGGATCAGCCGTCGCGGCGGATTGACGTCGCGGATGTTGCTCCTGCGCGGACGCGAACTTGCGGCGATCTATCCGCGGTGTAGATGAGGCGAGGTTTCGTAGGGCGGGCTGGCGAAGTTTCGTAGGGTGGGAAAAGGCGCAATTGCGCCGTGCCCACCACTTCCAACTCGTCCGGAAATGGTGGGCACGCTTTCGCTTTGCCACCTCGATCGCTGCCAGACCTCATCCTGAGGAGCCGCGTAAGCGGCGTCTCGAAGGATGAACGGCACCGGCCGGGCCTCATGGTTCGAGACGCCGCTGCGCGGCTCCTCACCATGAGGGTCCAATGGGCGATCTGCGAACTCACATGTCCTTCGGGCAGTTCACCATCCAGGGTATGCCGAACTTGTCGACGCACATGCCAAACCCGTTGGAGAAGAAGGTCTTGCCGAACGGCATCCGCACCGTGCCACCTTCGGCCAGAGCGTTGAACCGACGCTCGGCATCGGCGGGATCCTCGACCTGCAGCGAAACGGAAAAGCCCTGCGGCTGATGGTAATCGCCGGGGGTGGCATCGGACGCCATCAGCACCTCGCCGTCGATCGTAATGCTCGCATGCATGAGCTTCTTCTTCCACTCCGGCGGAACCGGCATGTCGGGCGGGCCGCCCTCGTAGGGAAACATCGCCCCGATCTGGGCGCCGAGCACCTTTTGATAGTACTTGAGCGCTTCCTCGCAGTTGCCGTTGTAGAACAGATAGGGATTTAGCTGCATCGCTTGCTCCTTGGAATTTCGAGTGACGATCTATTTCTCGGTGAGCGTCTTCAGATTGGCGAGACCGGCTTCAAAATCCTTGCCGATCATATTGTCCAGATTGATGAACACCTGGATCAGTTTGGACATGAAATTCGCCGGACCATACATCACCCAGGTGACATGGGTGCCATCGCCCTGCGGCAGCATTGTGAATTCCGCGGTGTTGTGGCCCTCGAACGGCGTGAAGAAATCCAGCTTGATGACGATCTTTTGCGGCGCCGAGGCGTCGAGGATCTCCATCCGGCCGGAACCGACATTCTTGTCGCCATCCCAGGCATAGGTGGCGCCCTTGCCGCTCTCCGCGCCGCCATAGGTGCGCTTCATCGCGGGGTCCTTGTTCTCATAGGGGGACCAGCTTTTCCATTGATGAAAATCGTTGATCAACGGAAAGATCCTTTCCGCCGGCGCGTTGATGCTGGCCGCGCGCTGCACCCGCAGCTTGTTTGGCTTGGTCGCGGCGAGAATGAGCACTGCGGCGATAGCAATCGCCAGGACGACGGCGATGATGGCAATGACTTCAAGCATGTCTGGCTCCGTATGCGGTGGATTATCGTTGAAGCAGGTCAACGGCGAAAGGGGATCAATTTGCGCAGACCGCGGTCGCGCAGCCAGAGCCCACCCCATAGCATCAGGCCGAGATAGAGCCCGAACAGCGTATGCGTGAACAGGGGACTGCCGATGCGGACATGCGAGGCCATCGCGCCGCCGAGATAGCCGGTGAGCAGGATCGCGCCGAGGATCGAGGTCGGCGGAATGGAATAGAGCACGGCGCAGACGATGGTGATGACGCCGAGGCTGCGCGCCAGCGTTTCGCTCGAACCATAGCCCATTCGATCCATGGTTTCCGTGACCACCGGCCACGGCACCAGCTTGATGGCGCCGTCGAACATCAGGAACACGATGACCAGAGCGCTCAAGGCGCGGCCGATCCAGCGCGCAGGCTTCGAGGCCGGAACGGTCTCGGCGATAACAGTCATGATTTTCTCCTGTCGTGTCGTCTTGAATGGCTGCTGCATTCAAGACGAACGACCGGGAAGAAAACCGACAGGCAGGATGAAGTTTTTCCGCCTCGTCATGCCCGGCTTGTCCCGGGCATCCACGTCTTTACAACCAGCGGCAAGAAAGACGTGGATGGCCGGGACAAGCCCGGCCATGACGGATGGAGAGAGTTTGGAATTACTTCCCAGCCTTCTTGCCGCGGGGCTGGCTGTCGCGCTGCAGGCGGTCGAGGTGCATGCGGATGTGGGCGGCTTCGGCCGAGGTATTCGCCAGCGAAATGGCGCGGTCGAAGGCAGTGCGGGCCTCGTCGTTGCGGCCGAGCTGCATCAGGAAGGCGCCGCGCACGCCGAAATAATGAAAATAGTTCGACAGCCGCTGCGCCAGCGGCTCGATCATCTCGAGCGCGGCCTCCGGGCCCCGCACCTTGGATACCGCGACCGCGCGGTTCAACGTCACCACCGGCGACGGCTGCATGATCTCGAGCGCGCCATAGAGCAGATCGATCTGGGTCCAGTCGGTGTCCTCAGGACGTTCGGCGCGGGCATGCAGCGCCGCGATCGCGGCCTGGACCTGATAAGGCCCGCTGCGGCGATGGCGCATCGCCTTGTCGATCAGCGCCAGCCCCTCGGCAATGCCAGGCTTGTTCCACTTCGAGCGGTCCTGATCGTCGAGCAGGATCACCACGCCATCCGAATCGAAACGCGCCGCACTTCGCGCATGCTGCAGCAACAGCAGCGCGGTCAGCCCCATGATCTCCGGCTCGCTCTGGAACAGCCGCAGCAGCAGCCGCGCCAGGCGGATGGCCTCCTCGCACAAGGGGCTGCGAATCTCGGCGGTATCGCCTGAGGCCGAATAGCCCTCGTTGAAGATCAAATAGATCATGGCGGCGACTGCCGAGAGGCGTTCGGTGCGCTCCACCGGCCCCGGCGTCTCGAACGGCACCTCGGCGTCGGCAACGCGCGCCTTCGCCCGCGTGATGCGCTGCTCCATCGCAGCCTCCGAGACCAGGAAGGCACGCGCGATCTGCTTGACTGTCAAGCCAGAGACGATGCGAAGCGCGAGCGCAATCTGCTGCGTCGCCGGCAGGTCCGGGTGGCAACAGATGAACAGCAGCCGCAGGATGTCGTCGCGATAATGCGAACCGTCGAGCCGCTCGGCGAGTTGCTCCTCGGCGTCGTCGAGATCGGAGATCGCGTCTTCCTCGGGCAGGGGCTGCTGCTTCTTGCCCCGCCTGAGATCGTCGATCGCGACGTTGCGGCCGACCATGATCAGCCAGGCTGCGGGGTCGCGCGGCGGGCCGTTCTGCGGCCAGCTCTTCAGCGCCCGCAGGCAGGCGTTCTGGAAAGCTTCCTCGGCGGTATCGAGATCGCGGAAATAGCGCAGCAGTGCGCCGACCGCCTGGGGACGCGCCGAGGTCAGCGCGCCGTCGATCCAGGCGGTATCGGTCACGACGGCAGACTCCCCGGCCTGAGCAGGCCGACGGGACGGATCTCATAGGCGCCACCGGGATTGACCGCGGCAAGATCGCGCGCGACGTCGAGCGCCTCGTCGAGGTTCTTGCAGTCGACGACATAGAAGCCGAGCAATTGTTCCTTGGTTTCGGCGTAGGGGCCGTCCAGCACCAGCGGCGGATCGTCCTTGCGCAGCGTGGTGGCCGCCGTCGTCGGCAACAGCCGCGCCACCGGACCGAGCCGGCCTTGTTTGGCGAGTTTATCCTGCACGACGGAAAGCTTCTGCATGACCGCGGCGTCCTGTTCCTTGGTCCAGGAACCGACGGTGTCTTCGTCGTGATAGCAAAGGATGGCGTACAGCATGAGGACCAAGCATCTCCGTTGTCTTGATGACGAACGATTATGCCCGGCGCCGACAGCTGCGTCGAAGATATTTTGAGATGTTCCGTTGGCCGCTCAGGGACCGACGATCGGGGGCGGAGCCGGATTGAAATGCCGCCAGGTGTGAACGATCACCTTGGAACAAAGGCTGCACACACAGAGAATGAGAAGGATATTCTTGACCGTCTTCATCGGACGGCCTCGATTTTAACTGCGCCAAAGTCGCGATGATTGTTCTGGTAGGCGAGCGCCAGCCAGAACATCACCGCCACGATGACGAATTTGCGCATTACCAGGAGATTCCATACCTGGCGGCGATCCGGCGCGCCTTCTGCTCGTCGTTCTCGCGACGGACCTGGGGCTGGGGCTGCGGCGAACGGGGGGCCTGCTTCCTCGAAGCCTGCGGCGGCGCGCTGTCAGCCGTTGCCACGGGGGCGGCTGGCGTGGCCGTTGCGGCAACCGGGGTAGGCGTTGCGGCGGCCGGCGTGGCAGCTGCGGAGACTGGCGCGGCGGCGACCGGAGCGTCGCTGGCGGCCAGGATCAGCTCGCGGGCTTCGACGGCCTGCACCGAGACGGAGGCCAGAACGAAGGCCGAAATCAGGATCAATTTGCGCATGTGAAGTCTCCCTTGTTTGATGAAATGACGATAGACAAGCGATGCGATCGATTATGTGAGGCAGGTCACGCCGACTTTGCGATGCGAAAGGCCGGCGGTGCGAAGGGGACGGCAATGAAAAAGGGTACGCTCGCCTTGCTGGTGCATGGCCGGACTGAAAACTGGTCGCCGCAGCGCTGGAAGAGCCGGTTCGACGATGTCTGCAAGGAACGCCGCGTGCTGCTGCTGCCGGATGCGTCGTTCGACCCGACTGAAGTGCATTACGCGGCGGTGTGGAAGCCGCATCCCGGCGAGCTGGCCGGATTTCCCAATCTGCGTGTGATCTTCAATCTCGGCGCCGGCGTCGATGCGCTGATGGTCGATCGCTCATTACCGGACGTGCCGCTGGTGCGCGTCGCGGTCGGCGACCTGACGGCGCGGATGACGGAATATGTCGTGCTGCATGTGCTGATGCACCACCGGCAGGAGCTTTATCTGCGCGAGTCCCAGCGCGCAAAACGCTGGGCGCCGAAATCGCAATGGGCGGCGGGGGCGATCTCAGTCGGCATCATGGGGCTGGGCACGCTCGGCGCCGATGCAGCGGACGTGCTCAAACGGCTGGGCTTTCGCGTCGCGGGCTGGAGCCGGAGCCCGAAAGCCATCGGCGGCATCGATTGCTTTCATGGCGAGGGGCAAATCGAACCGTTCCTGCGGCGGACCGACATCCTGGTCTGCCTGCTGCCGCTGACACCGGAGACGCGGCACGTTCTCAATCGGACGCTGTTTGCGAAACTCAATCGCAACAGCCCGCTCGGCGCGCCGGTTCTGATCAATGCCGGGCGTGGCGGCTTGCAGAACGAGGCAGACATCCTGCAATGCCTCGACGACGGCACGCTCGGCGGCGCTTCGCTCGACGTCTACGGCACCGAGCCGCTACCGGCCGACAGCCCGTTTTGGACCCATCCGAAGGTGGTGCTGACCCCGCACAACGCCGCCGACACCGATCCCGACGAGATATCGAAATACGTCGCGCGCCAGATCGAGCACTTCGAGGCCGGCGGCGCGCTGGAGAATGTGGTGGACCGCAAGCGGGGGTATTAGGCGATGATCACGCCGGCGCGAAGGTGATCGCGCCATCGGCTTCGACATCGCGCTTCAACCGCCCGATCGAGGCCAGCATGTTCAGATGAGCAAGCGACTCGCCGAACGCCTGGCGCGGATTGGCGTACAGCACCCGCGGGAACACTTCCTGCGCAATCGCGAAAGCCGTGGTTTTGCCTGATATGACGGACGCCACGTCTTCTAGCCGGGTCAGATGGTGCTCGCGCAGTTGGGCCAGCCGGTCATGAAGCCCGCGAAACGGCAGGCCGTGCGACGGCAGCACCAGCGTATCCGGCGGCAGCGCCTCGAGCCGGGTCAGCGAATGCAGATACTCCTTCATCGGATTTGCCTCCGGCTGCGCCGCGGGCGCGATCACCGATGGCGTCATGTGCGAAAGGATCTGATCGCCCGCGATCAGTATCCTGTCGTTCTCGCAATAGAACAGTGCATGTTCAACCGAATGGCCGCCTGCGATGATCACCCGCCACTCGCGTTGGCCCATGGCGATCGTTTCGCCGTCCTGAATGCGAATGAATTCGCGCGGCGGCCGCAGGCCGAGAAATTTCGACCGGCGCTGCGCATTCATCATCCCGGCGGCATCATCGTCGGAGGCGCCGTTTCGCTTCATGAAGGCGGCGAAATGCTCGTCCGGCCCCTCCTCGCGCTCATGCCACATCTTCCAGGCGCTGAGCCATTCCGCCAACGCCAGGCGCACCGCGCATTTCGTCTCCTTGGCGAAATATCCGGCGAGGCCGAAATGATCGAGATGCGCGTGCGTGAAAACCAGGTTCTGCAAGGGGCGGCTGCGTAAGAGCCCCCGCCATAGCTTGTCCCATATCTCGAACGTGTCGTCGGTGTTCAGGCCACAGTCGACCAGCGTCCAACCCGGACCGTTGTCGAGCAGCCAGCAATTGACGTGATTGGGCGCTGTCGGCACCGGCAGCCGCACCCAGAACAGTCCCGGCAGGACGTCGGTCAATTCGCCATAGGCCGGCGGCCGCGGGACCGTGAACTTCAGATCATCGGACATTGTTCGCCTACCCCCGGGCCGCGTCCAGTACCGCACGATTTCAAGCCGGCGCGCCAGCCTGAGCGTCGACGCAAGCTTACGCGATTTGGTCGGGCCATCAACGCTGCGGAGATTGTTATGCCTTTCGGACAGAGCAGGGCAGCAAGAATCTTCTGTTTAAGCGCTTGAGTGCAAGTCGATTTTCCTGGAGAACGTCATCCCGCGTCCTGCGACCCGGTCGTGCGGGGGCCTTCCGAGACCTGCTGGGCAAGAACAATAATGGACGCACTAACCCCCGATTCCGGGCTCAGGCCGGAAGCCGATCCCGAGCAGGCCCTCGACCGGCGCGCCCACCGCAATCTCCTGCTGCTCGCCCTGTGCCAGGCGGTCGGCCAGTCCTGCAACACCATGATGTTTGCGGCGACGGGGCTTTCGGTCATCACCTTCTATCACCGCCCCGATCTCGCCAACCTGCCGGTCACGATGCAGCATATCGGCGTGATGATCTGGGTGTTTCCGGCGGCGCTGCTGATGCAGCGGATCGGCAGGAGCATCGGCTTCCGCGTCGGCTCGCTGTTCGGAATGGCGGGCGCAACCGTCATGTGCATCGGGCTCTACACCGGCAACTTCCTGATCATGTGCGGCGGAGGCCTCATCCTCGGCTACGCGGTGGCATGCCTGCAGATGTATCGCTTCGCCGCGGCGGAGCTGGTGCCGATCCACTACCGCGCCAAGGCGATTTCGTGGGTGACGGCCGGCGGCGTCGCGGCCGCCGTGATCGGGCCCAGCCTGGTGCGCGTGACGCACGATCTGACGACGCCGATATATCTTGCGACCTATGCCGCCATTTTCGGCCTGCATCTCATCGTCTTTACGATCATGTCTTTCATCAGCTTCCCGTCGGTCGCATCCGCCGCGCCGACCTCGAGCCAGGCTGAAATGGCCGCGCCCCCGCGGCCGCTTCTGACGATTGCAAGCCAACCGCGCTTCATCGCGTCGGCGATGGCCGGCATGCTGGCGTTCGGCACGATGTCTTTCATCATGAGCGCGTCGCCGCTGGCCATTGTCGGCTGCGGATTCCCGCATGCAGAAGCCCACTGGGTCATCTTCATGCATGTGCTGGGCATGTTCGTGCCGTCCTTCTTCACCGGCAATCTGATCAACCGGTTCGGCGCCACGACGGTGATGGCCTGGGGCGTTGCGCTGATGCTTGCCGGCGTCGTCGCGGCGCTGTCAGGCATGACCGAATGGAATTTCCGGATCGCCCTCACCGTCAACGGCGTCGGCTGGAACTTCCTGTTCGTCGGCGCCACCACGCTGGTGACGACCTGTTACCGCCCGAACGAGCGCGGCAAATCCCAGGCGCTCAACGACCTGCTGGTCTTCAGCACGACCGCCACGTCGAGCTTCATGGCGGGCTTTCTGCAGGATCGGTGGGGTTGGCAGCCGCTCAACTGGTTTTCGGTGCTGCTTATGCTGGCCGCCGCCTGCGCTGTCCTGTGGCTTCGCTACCAGCGTCCGGCGTTGAGCCCTGCGCGGTAGGACACGGCGGAAACGATCGAATTTCTGCGGCTATTTCGTCCCGAGCATCACATCGAGCGCGCCATTGACGATCGCTTCCAGTTCCTTGCGCGGCGTCCTTGCGCGGGCGCGGATGGCGATGGTGTGAATGGTGGCGGAGGCGAGTTGCGCCAGCACGGCAGGATCGGCGCTCGCGGGTAACTCGCCCTTCTCCTTGGCACGCCGGAAGCAGGCCGCAAAAGCCTTGTCGAGTTCGGCAAAGCCTTCCAGCACCATGGCGCGGATATCAGGGTCGGACACCGCCTCGGAAGCCGCGGTCATCACCGTGAAGCAGCCGCGCGGACTGTCGCCGGACAAATAGATGTCGAGCGCGACCGCATAGATGCGCGCGAGCCGCTCGCGGATCGGCAGTTCGTCGCGAAAGATACCGGCCATCGCCGCTCGCGCGTCCTCGCGATAGCGCTGGTAGCTCTTGATGAAGAGCTCGCGCTTGTCGCCGAACGCCCCGTAAAGGCTCGGCCGGTTCATGCCGGTGGCGGCAGAGAGATCGTCGAGCGACGTCGCCGCGAATCCATCCTTGCGAAACAGATCGAGCGCCTTGCCGAGCGCGACATCGGGCTCGTAGGCGCGCGGCCGGCCGCGGCGCTTGGGTGGCACGGGGCTATCGATCTTCGCCACGGGCGACTTCTTACTTTTTTGTACCATTTCGCAACAAATTCCTTGACCGGATCTATATTATGCGGAACAGTATAAAAATCAATCCCGCCCGCCTCTGCTGCCGGCGCCGATTGATCAACCGCCAAGGAGGAACCCATGGATCTGTATTTTTCGCCGCTCGCCTGCTCGCTGGCGACCAGGATCGCGCTGTACGAAGCCGGCACTGAGGCCAACTACCTCGAGGTCGATCCCAAGACCAAGGTAGTGCAGAAGGACGGTTCGGATTTTCGTAGCGTCAACCCGCTCGGGCTGGTGCCGACGCTGCGCACCGACGACGGGCTGGTGCTGACCGAGAACGCCGCCATCCTGCAATACGTCGCCGACCGTTTTCCGAACGCCGGCATCTCGGCCGCGATCAGGCATGGATCGCAGCCGTCTGCATCAATGGCTCTGCTTCATCGGCACCGAACTGCACAAGGGCCTGTTCGTGCCGGTGCTCGACAAGACCGCGCCGGCGGAGATGAAGTCGCATGTACTCAGCAAGGACCTTTCCCGTCTCGACTATCTCGACAATTACCTGAAGGGCCGCGAATTCCTGCTCGACCATTTCAGCGTGGCGGACGCCTACCTCGTCACCGTCATCAACTGGACGATGGCGACGCCGCCGATCGAACTGGCGAAATGGCCCAACGTGAAAGCCTATTACGAGCGGCTGCGCACCCGTCCCAGCATCGCGAAAGCCTCCGCTGAGGAGTTCGAACTCTACAAGGCCGAACTCGCGCGGCATAAGGCGGCGGCGTAAGCGATATCTCTCAACTCGTCGTCCCCGCGAACACCCGCGAAGGCGGGGACGACGCGGTATCAAAACGGGCTTTCCCCCAACCCCGGCACATCCGCCGGCCTCGGGCCCGGCGCCGGCCAGTGAAAGCGGCGATCCTGCTCGGCAATCGCGATATCGTTGATCGAGGCTTCGCGCCGGCGCATCAGGCCGTGTTCATCGAATTCCCACTGCTCGTTGCCGTAGGAGCGATACCACTGGCCGGCGCCATCATGCCATTCGTACTGAAACCGCACCGCGATGCGGTTGCCGTCGAACGCCCAGAGATCCTTGATCAGGCGATAGTCGTGCTCCTTCGCCCATTTGCGGGTGAGAAATGCGACGATGGCGGGACGGCCTTCAAAGACTTCGGAGCGGTTGCGCCATTTGCTGTCCTCGGTATAGGCCAGCGCCACGCGCTCGGGATCGCGTGAATTCCAGGCGTCTTCCGCCATGCGCGCCTTCTGCGCGGCGGTCTCTCTCGTGAACGGCGGAAACGGTGGACGCGACATGATGACCCTCGGCGGCTGGTGAGCGCGCAAATCTATCGCGTTGCCTCGTGGAGTCGATAGGCGCCCGCCTATCGGCCGATCACTATTCCAGATCGGCCTTCATCAGGAGCCGCAGCGATTTCGGGATCGGCTTTGCCCGTCCCTCGCTGATGAAGGCGACGCGCACCTCGGCCTTGACCAGCACCTCCCCGCCGCGCCGCACCTCCTGCGCCAGCGTGATCGAGGCGCCCTTTACCGCGACGGGCCAAGTCACCACGTCGAGCACGTCGTCCATCCGCGCCGGACGCATGAAATCGAGATGCATCGAGCGGACCACGAAGGCAAAACCCGGGGTTTCCTCATGCGCCTGTTCGAACAGCGTGTGCTGGTCCGCGCCCATCAGCCGCAGATGATTGGTGCGCCCGCGCTCCATGAAGCGCAGGTAGTTGGCGTGATAAACGATCCCGCTGAAATCGGTGTCCTCGTAATAGACGCGGACCTGCATGTGGTGGCGGCCGTTGCGGATCTCGCCGTCGAGGATGTTCTTCATTTCACTCATGCGCTGCCACCGAGAGCGACAGCGACTGGGCCGCGGCGAGCAGCCGCTTGTCTCGGGTCCAGATCAGCGTCTCCAACATGAGCGCCGCAGAAGCCAGCAAATGTGCATCGACATAGCCGATGCCGAGCCCCGACAATTTTCGATCCACGATGAATTTCAAGACTTCATTTGCGCTGGCTGTCGTCGCCTGCGGAAGCCTGCTCAGATCATCGATCATCCTGCCGATCCCGGGCACATGCCCAAGCGCCAATTCGCCGAGCACAAATGGGTGCATGACGACCTCACTCCGATCGAGAAGCTGCACCAATGGAGGTTCGGTACGACGGAAATGGTCTATCCAGATCGACGTGTCGACCAATACCGTCATTCGAAGCGGCGGCGTGGTGGCGCCTTGGCGTCCGGTTGCGTTCCGCCCATCCGCGCAAGGCGGCGCGCAGCTTCGCGCTCGACAAATGCCTTTAACGCTTCGCGCACAACGGCTGACTTTTCGGTAAGGCCGGCGTATTCCTGCGCCTTGGCGAACAACTCGTCATCGATCGCAATTGTGGTTCTCATCAGACCACCTCCGGCATCAAATATAGCATCATTTGATGCGGATAACCATGCCTGATCCAGGGTTATGACACCGCCGGCCCATGTCCACCGCCCAGCGTCACCAGCACGATTTCCGGGGGCACGCCGAGGCGGAACGGCATGATGCTGCAGCCGAGGCCGCCGGAGACGACGACATCGCAGTTGATCTTGATGTGGCCATAGGCCAGTTGCGGACCGGACGGCGAGATCGGCGACCACCCCAATAACCGCACCTGGCCGCCATGGGTATGGCCGGAGAGCTGCAGTGAAACGCGCGAGGTCACGCGCCTCGCCACATCAGGCTCGTGCGCCATCAGGATCACCGGCGCGTCGTCGGTGACCTTCGCAAGCGTCGCGCCGAGATCGTCGACGCCGATGCGCTTCAGCGGCCTGAAACGGCGCGCCGGCACATAGGCGAGCTGATCGCCGAGGCCGGCCAGCCAGAACGGGTGACCGTCCTTGCTGAGGCGTCTGGCGTCGTTTTCGTAGACCGGAATGCCGGCGGCTTCCAGCGCACGGGCAGCGATCGTCGGCCCCTGCCCTTCGCGCTGCACGGTCTTGTCTTCCCACCAGTCGTGATTGCCGAGAACCGCGTGCACGCCGAGCGGCGCCTTCAATCCGGCAAGCACGCCCGCCCACTCGCTGGCGGGAATGAAGCGTGTCACCTGGCGATGCCCGGCCACGTAGTCGCCGAGCATGACGATCACGTCAGGCTTGAGCGCGTTGGTGCGTGCGACGATTCCTTCGATGCGATCGAGCGACATCCAGGGATCGCAGGCGTGAAGGTCCGCGATCGCGGCTATTCTGAGCTGCAATCCTGCGGGCCATTTCGGCGGCGATACGTGATAGCGCGCGACGCGAAGCCGCAGGACCGGGGCAGTGAACCCGTAGGCGGTGGTGGAGACGCCGAGCGCGCCCAATCCACCCATGAACTTCAGAAAATGACGGCGTGACAGCATGTGATTTCAATCGTGATGCATCGCAAGGATGGTGGCGGATTAAGCCCGAATTGCGGTACGTTTGTGCAGATCGTCTGCAGGCGCTCCAGCAGCTTCTCACCAGCGGACTGCCTGTCACTTGCCGTTAGTGCAGGGTCTCAACAATCCGGTTCGAAGCGATCAATCGTCGCTATCACCGTTGCCGAACAACCCGAACTGCGCCGGATCGCGCGCCGGTTCGGCGAGGCCGAGATGGCGGAAGGCGTGCGAGGTGAGCAGCCGGCCGCGCGGGGTGCGCTGCAGGTAGCCGCACTGGATGAGAAACGGCTCGATGATGTCCTCGATGGCGTCGCGCGGCTCCGACAGCGCCGCCGCCATCGTTTCTACGCCGACCGGGCCGCCGCCGTAGTTCATCGCAATCGTGGTGAGATAGCGCCGGTCCATGGCATCGAGGCCGGCGGCATCGACCTCCAGCGCGCTCAGCGCGTGGTCGGCGATGGCGCGGTCGATCGAACTTGCATCCGCCGCGGAGGCAAAATCGCGCACGCGGCGCAGCAGCCGTCCGGCGATGCGCGGGGTGCCGCGGGCGCGGCGCGCGATCTCGTTGGCGCCGTCAGGTGTCATGCCGATATTGAGCACGCGGGCGCCGCGGGTGACGATCTTCTCCAGCTCTTCCTCGGTATAAAAATTCAGCCGGACCGGAATGCCGAAGCGGTCGCGCAGCGGATTGGTCAAGAGGCCCGCGCGCGTGGTGGCGCCGACAAGGGTGAATTTCGCAAGCTCGATCTTGACCGACCGCGCCGCCGGCCCTTCGCCGATGATGAGGTCGAGCTGAAAGTCTTCCATCGCGGGATAGAGCACTTCCTCCACTGCCGGGCTGAGGCGATGGATTTCGTCGATGAACAGCACGTCTCGCTCTTCGAGATTGGTGAGCAGCGCCGCGAGATCGCCGGCTTTCGCGATCACGGGACCCGAGGTGGCGCGAAAGCCGACACCGAGTTCGCGCGCCACGATCTGCGCCAGCGTGGTCTTGCCGAGGCCGGGGGGACCGACGAACAGCACGTGATCCAGCGCCTCGTTACGCTTGCGCGCCGCCTCGATGAAGATCGAGAGATTCTTGCGCGCCTGCGCCTGGCCGACGAACTCGGACAGCAATTGCGGGCGCAGCGCGGTATCGCCGACATCGTCGGAACGGCGCTCGGGGGTGACGATGCGGGAGGGCGTGTTCACTCGCTGCCCCGCTTGTACTTGTTGGGCAGGAGCTCGCCGATGCTCACGACTTTCGGCGCTTTGCCGTTGTCGGGGACAATGACCCGCGCGTTGGCGTCATAGTCGTGGATCAGCTCGCGACAGATGCCGCAGGGCGAGACCACCGCGATTTTGCCGGGCTCCCCGGGCTTGGGGTGACGCACGGCGACGATGGTTTCGATACCGTGGTCGCCGGTTTCGGTGATGGCGCGGCCGATGGCGATGGCTTCGGCGCAGACCGCGATTCGGCCGATATAGGCGTCGATACTCACGCCAGTGACAATACGGCCGTCGCGGGTACGCATGGCGGCGCCGACCTCCTGCCAGTCGTAGCGATAGCGCAGCGTAATGGCTTCGGTGGCCGCGGCGATCAGCTCTTCGTCATTGTTACTCAGCATGGTGGAGAATGCATTCCTTCGTCACTCGGTGGCCCAGCCGGCGGCAGTCTACTTCGCCAGTTCCTTCAGGCCCAGCCGGATCAGTTGCGCGGTCTCGGCATTTTCACCTGCGCTGCGCGAGGCCGATGCAATGGCGGCGGCCGCCTGCGGTTGACCGTAGCCGAGATTGACCAGCGCGGAAATCGCATCCGTGACCGGGCGCGGCGCGCGCTGATCGTCGATCGCGCCGGCAAGGTGCACCACGGCCGGATCGACGTTGGCAAACGCGGGCGCCTTGTCCTTCAATTCGGTGACGATGCGCTCGGCGACTTTCGGGCCGACGCCCGGCGTGCGCGTCACCGCGGCCTTGTCACGCAGCGCGATGGCGTTGGCGAGTTCGGCCGGCGGCAGGGTCGAGAGCACCGCCAGTGCGACCTTGGCGCCGACGCCTTGCACGGTCTGCAACAGGCGAAACCATTCGCGTTCGAGATCGCCGCGGAAGCCGAACAGTTTGATCTGGTCCTCGCGCACATAGGTTTCGATCGACAGCACGGCGGCCTCGCCAGGCGACGGCAGCGCCTGCAGCGTGCGCGACGAGCAATGCACCTGATAGCCGACGCCGCCGACGTCGAGGATCACGTAATCCTCGCCGTAGGAATCGATCAGGCCTTTCAGTTTGCCGATCATAGGCAGGCGACCCTCAACCGTAGCGCCACGCCGCCGCGATGATGCGCGTGCGTGATCGCGATCGCCAGCGCGTCGGCGGCATCGGCTGATTTCGGTTCGGCCTTCGGCAGCAGGATCTTCAGCATGACCGCGATCTGGTTCTTGTCGGCATGTCCGGCGCCGACCACGGTCTTCTTGACCTGGTTGGGCGCATATTCCGCAACCGATATGCCGAACATCGCGGGCGCGAGCATGGCGACGCCGCGCGCCTGGCCGAGTTTCAGCGTCGCGACGCCGTCCTTGTTGACAAAGGTCTGCTCCACTGCAGCTTCCGCCGGCCTGAAATCGCCGAGGACGGTGGCTAGCCCTTCATGAATAGCCAAGAGGCGGCTGGCCAGCGGCTGGTCGTCCGGCGGCTCCACCGAACCGCAGCCGATGAAAACGAGGCGATTGCCCTCGGTCTCGATCACACCCCAGCCAGTGCGGCGCAGGCCGGGGTCGATGCCGATGATCCGGACGGGTTGGCGAATTGGTGAGTGTGTCATGGCGTATTGATAACGCCAGAGTGGCGTGAACGAAACATAAAGAGAACGGTCATCCCCGCGAAAGGAGGCTGGCCGTGCGCGCCCGTCACCGCATCATCGTCGTCCCAGCGTTCGCCGGGACCCATAGCCACCGGCGTCTATTAGGCGAAAGGTCTTTGCTACCGCGCCCTGATTGATGGATCACGCGGTATGGGTCCCTGCGTCCGCAGGGACGACCAACTACCCGCCCATCTTCGCGACCAGCGCGTCCGAAATTTCGAAATTGGCGTAGACGTTCTGGACGTCGTCGTGCTCGTTCAGGAGGTCGATCAGTTTCAACAGCTTCTCGCCGGTCTCGTCATCCACCGGAACGGTGTTCTGCGGCTTCCAGGTCAGCGCCGCCTTGCGGGCTTCGCCGAATTTCGCTTCCAGCGCCTTGGCAACCTCGCGGAACGTATCCTGCGAGGCATAGACCTCGTGCCCGCTGTCGCTCGAGGTCACGTCGTCGGCGCCGGCTTCGATCGCCGCATCCAGCATCGCGTCATCGGAGGCGACCTTGGCATCGTATTCGATGATGCCGGTGCGATCGAACATGAAGGCGACCGAGCCGGTTTCGCCGAGATTGCCGCCGGACTTGGTGAAGTAGGAGCGGATGTCGGAGGCGGCGCGGTTGCGGTTGTCCGTCAGCGCCTCGACGATCACGGCGACGCCGCCGGGGCCGTACCCCTCGTAGCGGATCTCGTCGTAATTCTCGCCATCGCCGCCGCTCGCCTTCTTCACGGCGCGCTCGATCGAATCCTTCGACATGTTTTCCTGGCGGGCGGAAATGATCGCCGCGCGCAGCCGGGCATTCATCGCAGGATCAGGCTGGCCCATTTTGGCCGCGACCGTGATTTCCCGCGCCAGCTTGCCGAACAGCTTCGACTTCTGGGCATCCTGCTTGCCCTTGCGGTGCATGATGTTCTTGAACTGGGAATGGCCGGCCATGCAGGGGTCTCTGGGGTTCGTCCGGAGGAAATGTGGGTGAAGCGCGGCCTTATAGGCCGGCAATCGGGCGAAATCAAAGATTTGCGGCTGGCCCGGCTACCAAAGTAGCGCCCGCCCTCCGGAATATCAGGCAGTTGTTAATCATGATTTCATGCTCGGATGAGAGGATTTTCTATCCTCTCTCAACTTTTAAGAGATGCCATGGCGCTCGGTTTGTTCAAAAAGCAGGTGCCGGAAATCGCCGCGCCTGTCGCTGAAACCAAGGTTCCGCAGGCCCCGACCGCGACCGAAGCCGTCTTCGCTGAGGGCGATTCGGCCAGCGCAATCCTGGAGCTGCTGGAACTCGAACTTGGCGCGATGATCCGCCAGCTCGAACGCGCGGCCAATTCGGTCTCGGGCGGCGCCGAGGCGAGCGCGGCGACGCTTTCCACCATCCGCCGGCGTACCGACGCCCTGACCGGCCGGACCGCCGCCGCGCAGGGCACGGCGACGACCTTTTCGCATGCCGCCGACAAGTTCACCCAATCGGCGCAAGGCATCGGTTCCCAGGTGCGCGACGCCGGCAAGCTCGCCGACCAGGCCGGCGAAGCCGCCCGCGAAGCCAGCGCCAATGTGGACCGCTTGCGGGAGTTGTCCGCGGCGATCGGCAATGTCGTCAACCTGATCGCCCAGATCGCCCGGCAGACAACGCTGCTGGCGCTCAATTCCACCATCGAGGCCGCCCGCGCCGGCGAGGCCGGGCGGGGTTTCGCGGTCGTCGCCACCGAGGTGAAGGCGCTGGCGGTGCAGACCCAGAACGCCACCAAGGAGATCACCACAAAGATCGAGGCGCTGCAGCGCGACGCCGCGGGCTCCGTCGATGCCGTGCATCGTATCTCGCAGGCGATCGAAGCGATCCGTCCGGTGTTCGAGAACGTCAACGGCGCGGTCGCCGAGCAGAACGCAACCACCGGCGAAATGGCCGACAATGCGGCCTCCGCATCCCACTTCATCGCCTCGGTCGGCGACAGCGCCACCGAAATCGACAGCGCGACCAAGGAAGCCGAGGCGCACGGCGAAAGCGTCGCCAAGGCGGGACGCGCCGTCGCGAATTTTGCGCAGAAGCTCAAGTCGCGTTGCGCCGTGCTGCTGCGGCAGGGCGACAAGGAAGGCAGCCGCCAGGAGCGCCGCAAGGACGAAAGGCTGCCTTGCAGCCTCAGAATCGAAATTGCCGCCCCGCGCGGGGTGATATCGGCACCGGTCTACGAAATTTCCATGGGGGGCATTCTGGTCAACGGGGCAGACGCGGAAGCGCTGGCGCAGGGCCACAGCTTCAACGCTGATCTGGAGCATGTCGGCGCCTGCCGGATTCGCATCGTCCAGCGGTCGAAAGCCGGCACGCACGCGCAGTTCGAAAGGCCGGATGCGGCGCTGACCGAGAAGATCGAAGACAAATTGTGGGCGATCCAGGACGACAACACCGAGGCCGTGACCCGCGCGATGGAAGCCGGCGCCGCGCTGACGAAGATTTTCGAGAACGGCGTGGCTAGCGGCGCCATCTCGATCGAGGACATGTTCGACACCGACTATGTCGAGATAGCTGGCAGCAATCCGCTGCAGTATCGCACCAGAATCCTGGACTGGGCCGATCGCGCATTGCCGCCGTTCCAGGAAGCGTTCCTCGCCAGAGACCCGCGGATGGCGTTCTGCGCCATGATCGACCGCAACGGCTATTTGCCCGTGCACAACAAGATCTATTCGCATCCGCAGCGGCCGGGCGACGTCACCTGGAACACCGCCAACAGCCGCAACCGCCGTATCTTCAACGATGCGGCCGGTCTCGCCGCCGGACGCAACCTGCGTGCCTATCTGATCCAGAGCTACGCCCGCGACATGGGCAACGGTAACACCGTGATGATGCGCGAGATCGACGTGCCGGTCCGCGTCAAGGGCCGCCACTGGGGCGGGTTCCGTACGGCCTACAGGCTATAATCACACACATTTCACCTGATCGCGCGTCGCTTCGCGCGATTCCTGGCAGGCTGCTTCGAAAATGCGCAGCGCAACGGCCTTGTGTGAGACCCGCCGATATAAATCCCGCCCGGTTTTTTCGCAACAGCACGATTATCGGCGCTGCAGCCAAGCTCCGCGCTTGGCATATCGCTCTATCTCCTTGAACCTTCGTCGCCTGAGCTCGTTGTAGATGGGCTCGGAATCCAGGCTTGAGAAATCCAGCCTCTTCTTTGCGCACGACAAGTGGGCCGGCGAAAGTCATCGTACTGACGCGCGGATATGACATCCCCAGGCGGTAAAGCAGGCGGAGATGAAAATGACGCACTCTGGCACGGCAGATCTCAATGGATCGATCGCCGCAGCATCAGGGAAAATCCCGATAACGCTGACTATCAACGGCGCAGAGGTAAAACTCGCGGTCGCACCGTGGACAACGCTCCTTGATGCGTTACGTGACCACCTAAACCTTACGGGCACCAAGAAGGGCTGCGACCACGGCCAGTGCGGCGCGTGCACCGTCCTCGTCGAGGGACGGCGGATCAATTCCTGCCTGACGCTGGCAGTGATGCGAGAAGGCACCGTCATCACCACCATCGAGGGCCTTGCGCGCGACGGTGAGCTGCATCCGCTGCAGCAAGCTTTCATCGATCACGATGCATTTCAGTGCGGCTACTGCACGTCGGGACAGATCTGCTCGGCAGCCGGGCTGATCGCCGAGGGCAAGGCGAATACGGCCGATGAGATTCGCGAACTCATGAGCGGCAACATCTGCCGCTGCGGCGCCTATCCGAACATCGTGGCGGCGATCCAGCAGGCGATGGAGCGATCATGACCCCGTTCCAGTACTCACGCGCAAGCGACGTCGCCGACGCCATCAGCCAGATCGCCGCCGATCCGGCCGCGAAGTTCATCGCGGGCGGCACCAATCTGATCGACCTGATGAAATACGATGTCGAGCACCCGGCCCGGCTGATCGACATTTCGCAATTGCCGCTGAAAAACGTCGAGGAGACTCCGGACGGCGGCCTTCTCATCGGGGCGCTGGTGCCGAACTCGGACCTCGCCTACCACCCTTTGATCGAACAGCGGTATCCGATGCTTGCGAGTGCGATCCTGGCCGGCGCGTCGCAGCAGCTGCGCAACATGGCATCGACCGGAGGTAACCTCGTGCAGCGCACGCGGTGTTTTTACTTCTACGATGCCGTGACGCCCTGCAACAAGCGCGCGCCTGGCAGCGGCTGCTCGGCGATATCAGGCATCAACCGCATCAATGCCATTTTGGGTACGAGCGAGGCGTGCATCGCAACGCATCCTTCCGATATGTGCGTCGCGCTGGCGGCACTTGAGGCGAAGGTGCACGTGACCGGTCCGGGCGGCGCCCGGGTCATCGCGTTTGCGGATTTTCATCGGCTGCCCGGCGACACGCCGGAGCGCGATACCAACCTTGAGCCCCGCGAGATCATCACGGCCATCGAGCTTCCGCGGAAGGGCTTTGACGCGAACTACTCTTACCTGAAGATCCGCGACCGCCTGTCCTATGCGTTCGCGCTGATCTCGGTGGCAGCGGCGCTCGAACTCGAGGGCGACACGATCAAGGAGGCCCGCCTGGCGCTGGGTGGCGTCGCGCACAAGCCGTGGCGAGATCCGGCGGCCGAAGCCGCCCTGCGCGGACAGCGCGTTGGCGAGAGCGCATTCGCCAAAGCCGCAGACCTGCTGCTGCGAGGCGCCAGGGGCTACGGGCATAACAGCTTCAAGATCGGGCTGGCGCGGCGCGCCATTCTGCGAACGCTGAGCCAGGCCGCGCGCGGCACCCCGCAATCGCAATCGATCAAGAAAATCCGGTGAGCGCCATGGCATCCTATATCGGAACAGCTACCTCCCGCGTCGATGGCAGGGCCAAGGTGACCGGCGAAGCCAGATATGCCGGCGAGTTCAACGTCCCCGGCCTGGTTCAGGGCTATGTCGTCGGGTCGACCATCGCGAAAGGGCACATCGGCAGTATCGATGCCAGCGAGGCATTGCGCGTCCCCGGCGTCATCGACGTCCTCACCCATCAGCATCGCCCGCCGATGCCCGACAACGACGCCGCCTACAAGGACGATGTCGCGCCGGAAAAAGGATCGCCCTATCGCCCGCTTTACGATGGCAGGATCCTGTTCAACGGACAGCCGGTCGCGCTGGTGTTGGCCGAGGATTGGGAAACAGCACGTTTCGCCGCTTCGCTGGTACGGGTCGAATACCGGAAAGAGCCGCACGTCACGGATCTGCAAGCGCAGCGCAGCAAAGCATTCGTCGTCGAGAAGCCCGAGAAGCCGCGCGGAAATGCCGAGAAGGCGTTTGCGGCGGCCGATACGCGCCACGAGGCTGAGTATTTCATCCCCACCGAGTACCACAATCCAATGGAGTTATTCGCCTCGACGGCGATCTGGGACAACGGCAAGCTCACGGTCTACGACAAGACGCAAGGCGTGCAGAACGTGCAGCGATATCTGTGCGGCGTGTTCGAGATGCAGCCGGACCAGGTCAAGGTCATGTCACCCTATATGGGCGGCGGCTTCGGCGCAGGCCTGCGCCCGCAGTTCCAGGTGGTGCTGGCAGTGCTGGGAGCCCGCGCACTAAAGCGCCCGGTCCGCGTCGTGCTGGAACGCGCGCAGATGTATGGGCTCTGTTATCGCCCGGCGACCATCGAGCGTCTTGCGCTTGGCGCCAATGCCGGCGGCACGCTCGATGCTATCATGCACGAGGCGATCGCGCGTGACCTCGCAGTTCGAGGAATTCTCCCGCAACGATACCGGCTGGGCAGACCTGCTCTACAAGAGCCCCAATACGAAGTTCGTGCACAGACTGGCGCGGCTGGACGTTCCAACGTCCTCCGACATGCGCGCGCCGGGCGCTGCGACGGGCGTCTATGCGCTCGAATGCGCGATGGACGAACTCGCGGTCGCGCTCAAGATCGATCCGGTGCAGTTGCGCCTGCAATGCTACTCCGACCGCGACCAGAACACGGACCTTCCCTATTCCAGCAAGCAGTTGCGCGAATGCTACCGGCAGGGCGCTGCAGCGTTCGGCTGGGACAAGCGCAAACCCGAACCGCGCTCGATGCGCGACGGCAGCGATCTGGTCGGCTGGGGCATGGCCACCGGCGTATGGGAAGCACTGCAGATGCCGGCCGCGGTCCGCATCGTGCTGACAGCCAACGGGCATGCGGAGGTGGCGACGGCGGCCTCGGATATCGGCACCGGCACCTACACGATCATGGCGCAGGTCGCGGCCGACATGCTTGGCCTGCCGATCGACAATATCAGCGTCAAGCTCGGCGATTCGACGTTGCCGCAATGCCCAGTCGAAGGCGGATCGTGGATCGCAGCCTCGGTGTGCCATGCAATTGCAACGACGGCCCGCGCGGTTCGCAAGGAGTTGCTGGAGCTGGCAAGCCGCATGAAGGATTCGCCGCTAGCCGGCGCCGATGTGGATGAGGTTGCGCTGGTGGACGGCAAGCTCGTCAGCAAGCGGGACGCGACCCGCGCGGTTGCGATCGCAAGCGCGATGCAGCACGGCAATGCCGATCGCATCGCCAGGGAGGAAACCAACAGCTTCAAGGAAGACAAGCCGCATGCGCACAACACGCACTCGGCGGTCTTTGCCGAGGTCAAGGTGGATGAAGAACTTGGCGTCATCCGCGTCACCCGCGTCGTCGACGCGGTCGCGGCCGGGCGCATCCTCAACCCAAAGACCGCCCATAGCCAGGTGATGGGCGGCGTAGTGTGGGGCATCGGCATGGCGCTGCATGAGGAAGCGCTGTTCGATCATCAATTCGGCCGCGTCATGAACGCCAATATCGCCGAGTATCACGTGCCTGTTAATGCCGACGTGCACGACATCAAGGTCATCTTCGTGGATGAACCCGACGAGACCATCAATCCGCTCGGCATCAAGGGCCTCGGCGAAATCGGCATCGTCGGCGTCGCGGCGGCCATCGCCAATGCAGTCTATCACGCCACTGGAAAGCGCGTGCGCGATCTGCCGATCACGCTGGACAAGGTGATTCAGTTCGATTGAAGCCGCGGGTGCGCGCGAAGCCGTTCAGGCCCAGAAGCCCGGCGTCGCCGGCTCCAGCCTGCCGCCGACGCGCACCGGCGCCACCCGTACGGCGAGTCCGGTGGCATCATCGGTCTCGACCGCGACGCCGCTGAGTGTCGCCACGCCGGCAGCCGGTTCGAAACGGCCCGACGGGATGCCCGACGTGAACCGCCGCAGCGGCTCTTCCTTCTGCATGCCGATGATCGAATCATAATCGCCGGTCATGCCGGCGTCGGTCATGTAGGCGGTGCCGCCGGGAAGGATCTGATGATCGGCGGTCGGCACGTGGGTGTGGGTGCCGACGACGAGGCTGGCACGGCCGTCGCAGAAGAAGCCGATGCCCTGCTTCTCGCTCGACGCTTCGCCGTGAAAATCGACCACGACCGCGTCCGCCGCCTCGCGCAGCGGGCAGGCATCGAGTTCGCGGTTCAGAATCGCAAAGGGGTCGTCGAACGGCGTCATGAAGACGCGGCCGATGGCGTTGATGACCAGCGCGCGCTTGCCGTTCTTGGTATCGACCAGGGCCGCGCCGCGGCCGGGCGTCCCCTTTGGAAAATTCGCTGGCCGAACCAGCTTCGGCGCGCGCTCGATGAACACCAGCGCCTCGCGCTGATCCCAGGCGTGATTGCCGAGCGTGACTGCATCCGCACCGGCGTCGAGGAATTCCTGATAGATCGCCTCGGTGATGCCGAAGCCGCCGGCGGAGTTCTCGCCATTGACGACGACGAGGTCGAGTTGCCAGTCTCTGACCATGCCGGGCAGATATTCCGAAATCGCGGTGCGCCCTGCCCGGCCGACCACGTCACCGACGAAAAGAATTCGCAAAGCTCAACTCCGGAAATCGAACACTTTCTTTTCCGTTAGCACATAATCCAGCGCCACGTCGTGCGGCAGCGCTGGAATCGCTTTTATTTCCTGCACGGCGAATGCCGCACCGACCGCCGTGATGGTTTTCGTTTTGCGCAGGTGGGCGAGCGTGTAGTCGTAGTGCCCCGCACCGTAGCCGATGCGGTGACCTTGACGGTCGAACGCCGCCAGCGGCACCAGCATAATATCGGGCACGAGTTCTTCGGCTGCCGGCGACGGCTCGAGGATGCCGAGCGGCCCCAGCATCAGCCGGTCGTCAGGCGACCAAGCACGAAACGCAAGCGATTTTCCGCGCGATAGTACCGCGGGCAGCGCCAGCTTTGCGCCCTGCCCGGCGAGTTTCCGCATCAAGGGCGCCGGATCGATCTCGCTGCGGATCGGCGAGTATCCCGAGACGACCAGGCCCGGCGCGATCGCAAACGGCAGGCCGCGCTTGGCCATGGCTTGAGCCGCGGCAGCGCGCTGCTCGTCGCTCAACGCCTCGCGCTTGGCCAGCGCGGCGGTGCGGAGGTCGGCCTTGGATGGGATTGCCGTCATGCAGGGTCTTGATCCGCTGTCATCACCCGCGAATGCGGGTGATCCAGTATTCCAGAGCCGCTTGTGATCGCACTGTGGAGCCGCGGCGTACTGGATACCCCGCTTTCGCGGGGTATGACGGATGTGCGCCGGGAAACAAAATCGCAACAAACAAAAGTGCGAGGCCGCGATCGCCGTTGAAGCACTCGATCCCGGAGTTCCCTACGAAAGTAGGTGGGCACCATATGTCCGGGTCCACGGACCCGGCCAGGGACAGTTCCCTAAAGGATCGATAAGGCCCCGGGGATATATGGCTCCTGACGCACGACGCAGCTTCGCAGGGCCAATGTAAGCGTTACGGACCCAATCCGCCAGCGGTAACGCACGAATCAGCCGATCGCGACGCCGCTGCCGATGGTGCGATTCAGCATCTGCGTGGTCTTTTCGATGCGGTCGGCGGCGGAATTGAGCGCATTGGCGACTGCCACCTGGGTGGCCTTGGCGCGGTCGGAGGCTGCGACGCGCACATTGCGCAGGGTCTCAAGTTCACCCTCCAGCGAGCGGATGCGCGCGTTGGCGTCGAGCAATTCATCGCACACGGTGAGCGCCGCCATCACAGTGAGACGCGCGTCGCCGATTTCGCCGAACTTGCCGCGCAACTCGCCAACACGCGTTTCCATGCTTTCGGCAAGCTTCAGGAGCCGGACTTCCTGACCTTCCTCGCAGGCCATGCGATACTGCCGGCCGTTGATGGTGACGTTGATGTGGCTCATTCGCCCTCTCCGGTATCGAGCACCGCGCGAATCGTGCCGATCGCAGCATCCAGTTTTTCGGCGATCTCGCGATTGGTGCGCTCAAGCCGCCGTGTCTTCACCAGCGAGCCGTCGAGTTCGTCGGCGAGCCGCGACCGATCGGCGCCGAGCGCCTGGATCCGGCTCGCCAGCTCGTTCTCGTCGCGATCGGCATCGCGCCTTCGCTCGGCCGCAGCCTCGAGGGCATCGAGCGCCAGCATCAGCCGCCGCGTTGCGGCATCGATGTCGGCATAGACCGGCTCGGCATTACCAGACCCGTTGGCGTGACGATCGCTCATGGGAGACAGCGCGCACCTTGGATGGCTAGCCGCACAGCAGCAAAATTGGCGGTTCGGCAAGCGGTTAGAGGACGAAATTTACGTGGCAAGCGAGCCGAGTGCAACGCCGCCGCGAAACTATGCACTGCTAGATCGGGGGTGACCCTCACCCCCGATCTAGCGCTTTGGTGAGGCGGAAAACCGGCACCCGCTTTGCGCTGGCGCGGCCCTTCGGGCCCGGGCCTTTCACAGGCAGCTTTTTGCACCGGAGGGGCCTTTCCTCGCCTTGGACTCAGGGGATTGAGGTGCTATCCAGCCCGGACTTTCCCTCGATCAACCCCCGTATTTGCGGCGATTCGCCCGATACGTGCCCGCAACCCAAGCACCTCATTCAGGCGGATTTTCATCATGACGCAGGTCGATCATTCCCGTATGGCCAATGCGATCCGTGGGCTCGCCATGGATGCCGTCGAAAAGGCGAAATCCGGCCATCCTGGGTTGCCGATGGGCGCCGCCGACGTCGCCACCGTGCTGTTCACGCAGTTCCTCAAATTCGACGCCGCGGAACCGAACTGGCCTGATCGCGACCGCTTCGTGCTGTCGGCAGGACACGGTTCGATGCTGCTCTACGCGTTGCTGTATTTGACCGGCAACAAGGACATGACGCTCGACCAGATCAAGAATTTCCGCCAGCTCGGTTCGCTGACGCCTGGCCATCCCGAGAACTTCCACACCAAGGGCATCGAGACCACCACCGGCCCGCTCGGCCAGGGCATCGCCACCTCGGTCGGCATGGCGCTCGCGGAAAAGATGCTGGTCGCAGAGTTCGGCAAGAAGATCGTCGGCCACCATACTTACGTGCTCGCCTCCGACGGCGACCTGATGGAAGGCGTGTCGCAGGAAGCCATCGCCATGGCCGGTCACTGGAAGCTCAACAAGATGATCGTGCTGTACGACGACAACGGCATCTCGATCGATGGCCCGACCTCGATCGCCGATTCGGTCGACCAGGTGAAGCGTTTCAAGTCCGCCGGCTGGGCCGCCGAACTGATCGACGGCCATGATCCGAAGGCGATTGCGGAAGCGATCACCCGCGCCCAGAAATCCAACAAGCCGTCGCTGATCGCCTGCAAGACCACCATCGGTTATGGCGCGCCGACCCGGGCCGGCACGGCGAAGGCCCATGGCGAGGCGCTCGGCGCCGACGAACTCAAGGGCGCCAAGGAAAAGCTCGGCATTTCGCTCGAACCCTTCTCGGTGCCTGACGATGTGCTGAAAGCCTGGCGTGCCGCCGGCAGCCGCGGCGCTGCGGCGCGCGAGGAATGGCAGGCCCGCTTCGACGAACTAGGCACCCGCAAGCGCGCCGAGTTCGAGCGGCGGCTGCGGCACGAGCGGCCGGCCTCGCTCGCGAAGGCGCTGCGTGCGCACAAGAAGGCGCTGTTGGAAACGCCGCAGAATATCGCCACGCGGAAATCGTCCGAATCCGCCATCGAGGCGATCGCAGCGGCGATGCCGATGGAGTTTCTCGCAGGCTCCGCCGACCTCACAGGCTCCAACAACAACAAGGCGAAATCCGCGGTGGCGTTCTCGGCCAAGACGCCGAAGGGCCGCTTCATCCATTATGGCATCCGCGAGCACGGCATGGCCGCGGCCATGAACGGCATCTTCCTGCATGGCGGCTTCGCACCTAATGGCGCGACCTTCCTGATCTTCACTGATTACGCACGGCCTGCGATGCGGCTCGCCGCGCTGATGGGCACCGGCGTCGTCTACGTGATGACCCACGATTCGATCGGGCTCGGCGAAGACGGACCGACGCACCAGCCGGTCGAACATCTCTCGGCTCTGCGCGCCATTCCCAACATGCGCGTGTTCCGGCCCTGTGACGCCGTCGAGGTGACGGAGTGCTGGGAGCTGGCGCTCAACCGTATCGACGGTCCGACCGTGCTGGCGCTGACCCGCCAGAACCTGCCGCAATTGCGCACATCAGCCCCGAACGACAACCCTTGCGCGCACGGCGCCTACGAGCTGGTGCCCGCCCAGGGCGAAGCAAAAGTGTCGCTGTTCGCTTCGGGCTCCGAGGTCGAAATCGCGGTGGCCGCCCAGAAGCAACTGGCCGAGCGCGGCGTTGCGTCGCGGGTGGTTTCGGTGCCCTCGCTCGAACTGCTGCTGGCGCAGCCGGCCGACCGGCGCAAGGCCATCATCGGCAACGCCCCGGTCAAGATCGCCATCGAGGCGGCGGTGCGCTGGGGCTGGGACGCCGTGATCGGCCAAGATGGTGAATTCGTAGGCATGCACGGATTCGGCGCCAGCGCGCCCGCCAAGGAGCTTTACAAGCACTTCGGAATAACCGCCGAGGCCGCCGTTAACGCTGCCCTGAAGCGCTTGGGGTAACGGTTGAGGTTATCCGGAAAAAGGACTACCTAAACCTCCATCTTTGACCGTTCCCGCCCGGCCGAACCGGGCGTTCCGCCGTAAGCCCCTCGTGGAACGTTTCCACGGGGACGGCGCCAGCTATTAGAGGAGAAACGAGCATGGCAGTCCGGGTCGCGATCAACGGGTTTGGCCGTATCGGCCGCAATGTGCTGCGTGCCATCGCCGAGTCCGGCCGCAAGGATATCGAGGTGGTCGGGATCAACGATCTCGGCCCGGTCGAGACCAACGCCCATCTGCTGCGCTTCGATTCCGTGCACGGCCGTTTCCCCGGCATCGTCACCGTCGATGGCGACTCGATCAGCGTCGGCAACGGCAAGATCAAGGTTTCCGCCGAACGCGATCCTTCCAAACTGCCGTGGAAGGAACTCGGCGTCGACATCGCGCTGGAATGCACCGGCATCTTCAGCGCCAAGGCCAAGGCCGTCGCGCATCTGACCGCCGGCGCCAAGCGCGTGCTGGTTTCGGCGCCCTCTGACGGCGCGGACGCGACCATCGTGTTCGGCGTCAATCACGACAAGCTGACCAAAGATCATCTGATCGTCTCCAACGGCTCCTGCACCACCAATTGCCTGGCGCCGGTCGCCAAGGTGCTGAACGACACCGTCGGCATCGAGACCGGCTTCATGACCACGATCCACGCCTATACCGGCGACCAGCCGACGCTCGACACCCTGCACAGCGACCTCTATCGCGGCCGTGCGGCGGCGATGTCGATGATCCCGACTTCCACCGGTGCGGCCAAGGCGATCGGCCTGGTGCTGCCGGAGCTTCAAGGCAAGCTTGACGGCGTCGCGATCCGCGTGCCGACGCCGAACGTCTCGGTGGTCGATCTCAAGATCGTCGCGCAGCGCAAGACCGACGTGAAGGAAATCAACGAGGCGATGAAGCGCGCTTCGGAACAGCAGATGAAGGGCATCCTCGGCTACACCACGGCGCCCAACGTCTCGATCGACTTCAACCACGATCCGCATTCGTCCACCTTCCACATGGACCAGACCAAGGTGCAGAACGGCACGCTGGTGCGGGTGATGTCGTGGTACGATAATGAATGGGGTTTCTCCAACCGCATGTCGGACACCGCCGTGGCGATGGGGAAGCTGCTGTAAGGGCGATCGTGAGTTTCGCCTGGCTCATGCCCGGCGATCTTGTGTCGGGCATCCGACGGTCTTCCTTCGAGGCTGAGGTAAGACCCAAGATGGCGTGGAGTGGCGACCAGGTACTCGCCGCCCCGGACCATGACGTAATTCGCGGAACCATATGCTCATGAACAGGAAGCTTTCGCACCCTCGATGACGTCGACGTAAAGGCCAAGCGCGTGCTGCTGCGCGTCGACCTCAACGTGCCCATGGAAAACGGCCGCGTCAGCGATGCCACGCGGCTCGAGCGCATCGCGCCGACCATCACCGAGATTTCCGCCAAGGGCGGCAAGGTCATCCTGCTCGCGCATTTCGGAAGGCCGAAGGGACGCGACGCCAAGGATTCGCTCAAGCCTGTTGCCGCCGCTCTCGCACAGGTCATCAACAAGCCGGTCGCCTTCGCCGACGACTGCATCGGAGAGGCCGCTGCCAAGGCCGTCGCCGCCATGAAGGATGGCGACATCCTCTGCCTGGAAAACACCCGCTTCCACAAGGAAGAGGAAAAGAACGATCCGGCCTTCGTGGCGGAACTGGCAAAGCTCGGCGACATCTGGGTCAACGACGCGTTCTCCGCGGCGCACCGCGCGCACGCCTCGACTGAAGGCCTCGGCCATAAACTGCCCGCCTATGCCGGCCGCACCATGCAGGCCGAACTCGACGCGCTGGGCAAGGCGCTGGAAGCGCCCACCAAGCCGGTCATCGCGATCATTGGCGGCGCAAAAGTCTCGACCAAGATCGACCTGCTCGAAAATCTCGTCAGCAAGGTCGATGCGCTGGTGATCGGCGGCGGCATGGCCAATACCTTCCTGCATGCGCAGGGCGTCGGCGTCGGCAAGTCGCTGGCGGAGAAGGATCTTGCCGCGACCGCGCTGCGCATCATGGAAAAGGCCGAGGCTGCGAACTGCGCCATCATCCTGCCGGTCGATGCCGTGGTCGCCTATCATTTCGCGGCCAACTCGCCGTCGCACGCCTATGGGCTCGACGCGATCCCGGCCGAGGGCATGATCCTCGACGTCGGGCCGCAATCGACCGCGCGGATTCACGCCGCGATCGACGACGCCGCGACGCTGGTCTGGAACGGCCCGCTCGGCGCGTTCGAGATGACGCCGTTCGATCGCGGCACCATGGTAGCGGCCAAGCATGCGGCGGCGCGGACCAGGGCGAAGAAGCTGATTTCGGTTGCAGGCGGCGGCGACACCGTCGCGGCACTGAACCAGGCCGGCGTGGCCGGCGATTTTTCCTATGTTTCGACCGCGGGCGGCGCGTTTCTTGAATGGATGGAAGGGAAGCCGCTGCCCGGTGTGGAAGTTCTGAAACTGCGTTAGTCCGAGATTATTGGAGCGCCAAAGGCGCGCAAATACAGGAGATTTGAATGCCTCGCATTACCTTGCGTCAACTGCTCGATCACGCGGCAGAGCACGATTACGGTGTGCCGGCGTTCAACATCAACAACATGGAACAGGCGCTGGCGATCATGGAGGCGGCGTCCTCGCTCGACGCGCCCGTGATCATCCAGGCCTCGCGCGGCGCGCGCTCTTACGCCAACGACGTCATGCTCAAGCACATGATGGACGCCGTCACTGAAATCTATCCGCAGATCCCGGTCTGCGTGCATCTCGATCACGGCAATGGACCCGACACCTGCATGACCGCGATCCAGGCCGGATTCACCTCGGTCATGATGGACGGCTCGCTGAAGGCCGACGGCAAAACGGCCGCCGATTGGGACTACAATGTCGGGGTCACCAAGACCGTCACCGACATGGCCCATCTCGGCGGCATTTCGGTGGAAGGCGAACTCGGCGTGCTCGGCTCGCTCGAGACCGGCATGGGCGACAAGGAAGACGGCCACGGCGCCGAAGGAAAGCTGTCGCACGACCAGTTGCTGACCAATCCCGACGAAGCCGTGAAGTTCGTGAAAGAGACAAAAGTCGACGCGCTGGCGATCGCGATGGGGACCTCGCACGGCGCCTACAAGTTCACCCGCAAGCCGGACGGCGACATTCTCGCCATGAACGTGATCGAGGAAATCCATCGCAAGCTGCCGAACACGCATCTGGTGATGCATGGTTCGTCGTCGGTGCCGCAGGACCTGCAGGACATCATCAACGCCAATGGCGGCAAGATGAAACCGACCTGGGGCGTGCCGGTTTCCGAGATCCAGCGCGGCATCAAGAACGGCGTGCGCAAGATCAACATCGATACCGACAACCGCATGGCGATGACCGGACAGATCCGCAGGATTCTCAAGGAAGATCCGAGCGAGTTCGATCCGCGCAAATATCTCAAGCCGGCGATGGAAGCGATGGCCAAGCTGTGCAAGCAGCGGCTGCAGGAATTCAACACCGCGGGCCAGGCCAGCAAGATCAAGAAGGTGCTGACCACGGCCGAAATGGCCAAACGTTACACCAAGGGTGAACTCGACCCGCGGGTGGCCTGACCGGCAGCCCGCGCCTCGCAAACACCCCCGGTGCGACGAACGTTTTCTAGGCAATTGCCCGAGAACCGCCTATTTTGGTGCGCAAGGGCATGATGTTTCTGGAGAACTTCGATGAATCTCGCTGACCTCAACAAGGTTGCCCTCGCCATGGTCACCCCGGGCAAGGGCATTCTCGCCGCCGACGAATCCTCCGGCACGATCAAGAAGCGTTTTGACGCGATCAAGGTCGAAATCGACCGAAGAGACGCGCCGCGACTATCGCGAGATGCTGTTCCGTTCCACCGAGGCGATGAGCAAATATGTCTCGGGCGTGATCCTCTACGACGAGACCATCTGGCAGAACGCCAAGGACGGCACGCCGCTGGTCAAGCTGATCGAGCAGTCGGGCGCGATCCCCGGCATCAAGGTCGATGAGGGAACGCAGGCGCTGCCGCAATGCCCGGGCGAACTGGTTACTGTCGGTCTCGACAAGCTCGCCGAGCGCCTGAAGAAATACTATGAGCGCGGCGCGCGCTTCGCCAAATGGCGCGCGGTGATCGATATTGGCGCGGGCGTTCCCACGATGACTGCGATCAGCGTCAATGCGCATGCGCTCGCGCGCTACGCAGCACTCTGTCAGGCGGCGCAGATCGTGCCGATCGTCGAACCGGAAGTGTTGATGGATGGCGATCACGACATCGACCGCTGCTACGACGTCACCCAGCGCGTGCTGAACAAGACGTTCCAGGAATTGCGGGTTCAGCGTGTCGAACTCGAAGGCATGGTGCTGAAGCCGAACATGGCGATCTCAGGCAAGAAGTGCGCAAAGCAGGCTTCGGTCGACGAAGTCGCCGAGAAGACCGTACGGCTTTTGAAGGCGTGCGTGCCCGCGGCGGTGCCCGGCATCGCGTTCCTCTCCGGCGGACAATCCGACGAACAGGCGACCGCGCATCTGAACGCCATGAACCGGATCGGCGGACTACCCTGGCGGCTGACATTCTCCTATGGCCGCGCGCTGCAGGCGGCGCCGCAAAAGGCGTGGTCGGGCCGGGTCGAGAACATCTCCGCGGGCCAGCGCGCCTTCACCCACCGAGCGCGGATGAATGCGCTGGCGAGCAAGGGCGAGTGGGAAACCGGCCTGGAAAAGAAGGTCGCCTAGACTTGGCCAACAAACCTGTTCCGCCGCGCCCGGCGCCGCGGCTCTATCTCGCGACGCCCGAAGTGGACGATCCATCGCAGCTCGCGGCGAGCTTGCCGGAGTTGCTGGCCGCGGCCGACGTGGCGGCGGTGCTGGTGCGGCTGAAACCGACCGACCAGCGCACGATGATCTCGCGCGTGAAGGCGCTGGCGCCCGCGATCCAGAATGTCGGCGCGGCGCTGCTGCTCGATGGCCATGTCGAACTGGTGGCGCGGGGCGGCGCCGACGGCGCGCATCTGACCGGCCTGGCTGCACTGGAAGATGCCTTGCCGTCGCTGAAGCCCGACCGCATCGCCGGCGTCGGCGGCCTCACCACGCGACACGATTCCATGGCCGCTGGCGAACTGGGCACGGATTACGTGCTGTTCGGCGAGCCTGATGCAAACGGACAGCGGCCCTCGGTCGAGGCGATTGCCGAGCGGCTGCAATGGTGGGATGAATTGTTCGAGCCGCCTTGCATCGGCTTTGCCGTCTCGCGCGAGGAAGCTTTCGAATTCGCAAGTGCGGGCGCAGATTTTGTGCTGGTGGGCGATTTCATCTGGGCTGACCCGCGTGGCGCCAGGGCGGCGCTGATCGACGCCGGCGAGGCGATCCGGCAGGCGCACGAAGCGGCGTTCGGAACCGCCAGGGCCGGACAGGGATAGCGCCGGACATGCAACTCCTGCGTTCCATATCGGTCGTCGCGGGCTTGCTGATGGCAGCGAGTGACGTGTCCGCGCAAGCCCCACCGACGCCGCCGGCCCCGATACCGACCGCGCCGCAGCCCGAGAGCAAGCCGGCCGCGAAGAAGGAGCCGGCCAGGGAAACGACCAAGGAGGCGCCGAAGGAAATCCCGAAGCCGAAGCCGCCGGTCGCCGCGAAGAAGCCGGCTGCGACACCAGCACCGAAGCCTGTAGCCTCTCCTGTGCCCTCCCCCTCGCCCTCCGCCGCCTTCGACGATCCCAATCCCAATTCGGATCTCGTCTACGGCGCCTATCAGCGCGGCCTGTACAAGACGGCGTTCGACCTCGCGACCACGCGCGCGCAATTCAACGGCGACCCGAAGGCAATGACGATGCTGGGCGAGCTCTACGCCAATGCGCTCGGCATCAAGCGCGACTATGCGAAGGCCGCCGAATGGTACCAGCGCGCCGCCGACGCCGGCGACCGCGAGGGCATGTTCGCGCTCGCCATGATGCGGCTGTCCGGCCGCGGCGGCCCGACCAACCGCGAGCAGGCCGTCAGGCTGCTGGCCTCCGCGGCCAAGCTCGGCAATCCGAAGGCGGCCTATAATCTGGCGCTGCTCTATCTCGACGGCCAGACGCTGCCGCAGGACGTCAGGCGCTCCGCCGAACTGATGCGCGTCGCGGCCGACCAAGGCAACCCGGAAGCGCAATATGCGCTGGCGACCTTCTACAAGGAGGGCACCGGCGTTCCGAAGGACCTCGACAAGGCGGTGCGGCTGCTGCAGGCGGCCTCGCTTGCCGACAATGTCGACGCCGAGGTCGAATACGCCATCGCGCTCTTCAACGGCACCGGCACGCCGAAGAACCAGCCGGCGGCGGTCGCGCTGCTGCGCAAGGCGGCGCGGCAGAACAGCCCGATCGCCCAGAACCGCCTCGCCCGCGTGCTGGTGACCGGTCAGGGTGCGCCGATGGACAAGGTCGAGGGCCTGAAATGGCACATTGTCGCCAAAACCGCCGGCAAGGGCGACCCGGAGCTGGACGAGATACTCGCGAACCTCAGTCCGGAGGACCGCGCCAGGGCCCAGGAGGCCGCGCGCAGATGGATCGGAACCGCCAACAAATGACGCCTTGACGGCGGCGGGTCATCAGGGCACCCAGTCTTTGCCCCCTGACCGCATTCAGGCGGCTTTCCTCTCAACTCCATAAGCCCTCACATCATGCTGTATTCCGCCCTTATCAACGTCATGGTGAAAGCCGCGCGCCGCGCCGGCCGCAGCCTCAAGCGCGACCTCGGCGAGATCGAGCACCTCCAGGTGTCGCTGAAGGGACCGGCCAACTTCGTCACCAAGGCCGACAAGCGCGCCGAGGAAATGCTGTACGAGGACCTCGCCAAGGCGCGGCCGGGTTACGGCTTCATCGGCGAGGAAGGCGGAATGCGCGAAGGCGGCGACAAGAGCCACACCTGGATCGTCGATCCGCTCGACGGCACCACCAACTTTCTGCACGGCATTCCGCAATTCGCGATCTCGATCGGCCTGCAGCGCGAAGGCACCATCATCGCAGGCGTGATCTACAATCCCGCTAACGACGAGCTCTACATCGCCGAGCGCGGCAAGGGCGCGTTCCTCAACGACCAGCGGCTGCGCGTCGCCGGCCGCCGCAAGCTCGACGAATGCGTGGTCGCCTGCGGCCTGCCGCATATCGGGCGCGGCGACCATGCACTGTCGGGCCGCGAGATGGCCGCGATCCAGAACAAGGTCGCAGGCCTGCGCCGGTTCGGCGCCGCTTCGCTGGACCTCGCCTTCGTCGCCGCCGGCCGCCTCGACGGTTATTGGGAACGCAATCTGCAGCCCTGGGACATCGCCGCCGGACAGATCATGGTGCGCGAAGCCGGCGGGACGATCTCAGGGTTCGAGGGTGATGATGATCCGCTGAAGACCGGGCACGTGATCTGCGGGAATGAGTTCGTGCACGGCGAGCTGGTGAAGCTTCTGGGGCCGCTGGGAAAATAGGGCGACAGTCCAAGCCACTCGCCGTCGCTTCATCCGCGATCGGGTGACGCAGCCTTCCGGAGGCGGCGGAAGGGCACGGAGGAGCCTCGGCGCTCCCAACCAAAATATTGAAAACAACCCCATGCACAGTAGCCGGCACTCGTCGAACGCCGAAGTAGACATTTGACACGTCGGGCAAATCAGCGAGACAAGACCATCATCCACCGAACGAGGCGATTGTAACAAGTCGTGCGGGGACCATAGGTCGCCGGCAGGTCGCCGCCATGGCGCACCTGAACGCAGGACCCAAACGACGCCATCGAGCAAGCGGCGGTCATCTACCCGCCGAGCGCCGCGCGGCTTGTTCGGCAACATCGGCTTAATGGCGCACCACTCATGTTCGCTGAATTCGCAGCGCATGATTCGAGGCCCCGGTTTCGAAGCTTGAATGACGTCCACGGTAGCGCCATCAACCCGCACCGGGCTCCAGCGAAGCTGCTAATGCCCTGAATTTACTTCCGCTTTCGGAGGCATAGCCGACATGGCCGGACTTGCCGCAGGGTCGCCCGTGTAGCGATTGACCCAACTCGGACACAAGCTACAGCAAACACTGGGAGACGAGTCCAGCACTCAACGGACGAATGCTTGCAGACGGCGCGTGGTTTCCTCGGCAAGGGATTCAATCAAGGCTGCCGCATTCGTATCTTTGGCGAGCGCAGCCGACTGTCCGGCCAGCAAGAGTGTGAACTCCCTGTCGCCGCTTGCGTTGAGAGGCGCCGTCAGGCTCATCTGCGCGGGAAATGATACCGGCTCCAGCCCCGAAGCGATAAGATCGTCCGCCAGCCTGTTTCTAATATAGCGGGCGGGCCTACCGGTGATCATGTTGGTGACGATGGTGCAGGCATCGGTGGCCTCACGCAGTGCTGCACGGTAGGCGTCCAATACGTTGGCTTCCTCGCAGCGCAGGAACGCAGTTCCCAACTGCACGGCGCTCGCGCCCAGCATGAACGCCGCCGCCACTTGTCGGCCATCGGCGACGCCGCCGGCCGCGATGACCGGCACGCTCACGGCGTCGACCACCTGGGGTAACAGAGCGAAAAGTCCCGGCTGCATACTCATGTCCACGCCGCTGAACGTGCCACGATGGCCGCCGGCCTCGGTGCCTTGCGCAATGATTGCATCCACACCGCATCCCTCCAACATCTTTGCCTCCGCTACCGTGGTGGCGCTGGAGATGATGAAGATCCCGGCGTCCTTGATGGCCTGCACGGTCTCAGAGTGCGGCAAGCCGAAATGGAAGCTCACCATCTCCGGCTTCGAGCGCAGGAGCATCGCCAAGTGCTCGCGACTGACCTCGCCTGCAGTTCCCTTGGGTTGAGGAACCACGCCCAAGCCTTTGGCATCGTAGTGAGGCTGCAAACGCTTTCGCATCGCCTCGCTTGCCTGCGGGGTGATCTTGGGCTCCGGCCACAGCGGATAGTTGACGTTCAAGCTGCCGCTGCTCTGCTGCCGGAAACCGGCAATGCGACGTTCGGCATCCTCAGCGGAAAATCCCCACATTCCGAGACCGCCGATGCCACCTGCATTGCTCACAGCAGCAGCGAGAGCAGGCGTGGTGAGCGAGCCCATCGGCGCTTGGAGGATAGGCCACTTGAGATTGAGCCTCTCGGTGAAGGCGTTACTCGACCACATGGATCGTCCCTCCCATGGTTCGACCGTCGCGGATAGGCGGCCGCGGACGGCGGCAACATAAAATCACTTCGTTGGACCCAGTCAGCAGGCATATGCGCGCTCGTAAGCGATCTGAGGCTCAGAAGTGCCGGCTGGGGGCCGTTAGCGGACCTGCTGACAGTGACGGTTCGCGATGCCGAGAATTTCGCGCGCAGACAGGCGGCGGTTGATTTCAGCCATTTACGCACACGCGCACGTGGCGCGCAATGCCGCGGATACGTTCTGACGGGCGACGATATGAAGAAGGCCGGGCGCTGGTCACACAGCCGCGATCCCCACCTTCCCGAAACACGTGGGCTCGGTATTTTCGCCTGTGGCGACGTGCGGTCGAGTCCGGTGAAGCGAGTTGCTTCTGCCGTCGGTGAGGGAAGCATGGCAGTCGCATTTGTCCACCAGTATCTGGCGCACGATGGGCAGTCGCGAAGCAGCCGGGCCTAGATGTCCGAGCGCGGCCCAGCGAAATGATCGAATAGATTGTCGATGTCCGAGTCTGGCACGTTTGAGACATGCCGACGGACAGTAGCAATGTCTGTTTATCGGGGTAGACCGGAAGTCGTCGATAGAGGGTCAAAAGGGCGCTTTTGACCCAAAGCAGACTTCGCATATGAACGCGCCACTCGATTATTGATGTTTGGGGTGGTCTTGCACTCGCAAAGTGTTAAGTTTCCGGGCATCGGATTGTGCGCGTTCTTAGCAGGCCCGCCATGCGACGCCGGGATTTCACCACCTGTGTTACGCGTGCGGCTGCTAGTGTGACCGCGAGCAGCCTCATTCTCGCTGCCAGCTCCGCCATAGCGCAGCAACATCACCATCCACCGAAAGATCAGGCCATCCATGAGCGGTTTTATTCCACCTGGATGATGCCAGACAATCGCACCGTGCCATGTTGCAACAACGAAGACTGTTCGCCGGCAGAATCTAGGGTTGAAGACGGTAATTGGGTTGCCCGCAAAGTCGGCGGTGACGGCTACTGGACCGTCATTCCGCCGGCGAAAGTCGAGCATGATCACGAGAGCCCTGACGGCCGTAGCCACCTCTGCAGCCGGCGGATTAACTGGCCCTGGACTTTGAAGCTTGGCCTTGGGGACTCTGTGTTCTGCTTTATTCCTGGGACAAGCTTTTGATCGGGAGGCTTGTCCGCCCACGCCGACGGGTTGATCGAAAACCTGAGTCACTTCCGCTGTTGGCACCTTTGAGACATGCCGGTCTATCCTGAGCATGTCCGTTCACGGGGGTAGACCGGAAGTCGCCGTGGTCCGGTCAAGCCGACGCGATTGACCCAACTCGGACATGGACGCAATTCGTCGGGTATTCATTTTCGTTCTTAGTGAGACAGGAACTTGAAAGGCTCGCTTGCGACAAACTTGTTCGATACCTCGCCAGCCAGAATCGGCCGGCCGCTTAGATCTAGCCTGCTCGGTTTTGAGCCGGCTTTGAGGTTGAGCTTCGCGATATCTACCCAAAAGATTGACGGGCTGTAGGCAAATTCGAAGTAGTACCGGCCAGCGCCAATATCGGATACCGACCGCCAGATCGTCGCGGCGATGTTCGGCTTGTTCGGATCGGCGAGACCAAGCGGCACCGAAATCGATCGGATAAGGGAGAATGTTGTTGCGACAGCGAGCTGTGGATCCGGCACCTTTGGAGCTGCCTCAAGATTCCAGTTCATTCGGACAAAACGATCGGCGGACCCAATAGTGCCCGGCAGGAAGGACAGGCCGTTGACGCCTTTCCAGTACGCGTCAATTGCGAGCTGCTGGTCGAAGCTCGGTGAATTAGTCATCACGGTGTATTTTGAACTGTGGTGGATAACCAGCTTGCCAGCGACGTATTCGAAGATCGCACTGTCACCCGAGGCATCGGCAATCGAGAGATGAGCTCCAGCCTTCTTTCCGTTGGGAAAATCGGGAGCGACTATTACGAAGGGCTCGCCGCGAAGGGCGTCAACTGCTTCCGTTACGGTTTTGAAGTTGTCGAGAACGTACTGGGTCCATGCGCCAACCGAGATTAGCGGTTTGCCCGGTGCTTTCGCGTCCCCGTAGTCCGAACTCGACGAGGTAGAGGGCATTCGCGACGAGCCCGCCGTCGTTCATGCCCTCAACGGTCCCGATGTTATAAAACGAAGCAATCACAGACCCATACTTGGATTTCCACTTGATGGACGCCTCTCCGACGCCGCCGTCTCGGACCATTCCTTGTGGAAAAGCCCAAAGGTCCGTGCCCGGGTCTTCCGCCCAATCCATCGTTCGACCGACGATGTGGTTCTTCGTGCCGGTCTCATAAAGGATGCGCGTGCACGCATCCGCATGAAAACTGATTAGCGTAGTCATGATGCAAGCAAACACACCGGATCGGCCAATAATCTTCACTACACGTCTCCCTGAAATTCGTGGAAATCCAACAGCGTCCCGCTCGCCGAGATGCACAATCATTGTTTTTGTTTTTAGAATATAGCATCTCGCAACGTGCTTGATTGTCGTTTCACGGACATTCCTTCAGAATTCGCGCAAGCAAAGCTCAGCCCAATGCGTCAGTCAGACTTCCGACACGAACCGGCGCAGCGCCGCGGAATTGTTTATTTCGATCGAACCGTATCCGCAGCGAACCAGTCCTTGTTTTTCGAGAGCCGTTAGTGCGGCATTTACTGTGGTGCGTGCAAGTTGGGCTATCGAAGCCAAGTCAGATTGCGAAACCTTGATCGTCTTGTGTCCCTTCGGCGCTCCATCCAGCAAATTGCAGAGCGTTGCGGCAAGGCGTTCTATCGGCCTTGTGCGTTTGAGGGCATCAATCACATCAAGCGAGCTTAAATAGTTTCGTGCGTGCAACTCGGCAAAGTAACGCCAAGTTCGTGGATCGCGCTCGGTGATCCGAAGAATTTCAGCGGCTCGAAGCTGTAACAATTGGCAACCGGCCGGTCCCGCGATTGCGGTGAGGCGCCGCCGCCGTCCGATAGTCGCAGCTGTGTTACCTAGCCAGGAGCCAGGCCCGCATATGTGAGTTAGCGTGGGGTCGCTACCTTGCAGTGCAAGGTGCAGCTCGACTTGGCCACTCACGACGGCAAACACGCCTGCCGTTTCATCACCGGCGCGAAAGACGGCCGCGCCTGCTGCGACCGCAAGCAGATCGCACCGCACGAGAACCCGGTCCTTGAAATCGTCGGGAGTCGCCGCAAGCCAGCCGTACCGCCGACTAAAGGCCTCAGCGTCCTTTCTGTCCATAAACGCCAACCTTACAGCAAAGGAAAATTTCTATCCTGTCGTGAGCTTCAACGTTTGTCACCCGTTTGACCCGATTGGCGGCTCCCGCAACGGATTGACCGTTGCGGAAGGTCATACCACAGCAGTGAGGGAGCCGCGTGGTCTGATGTCGCCTCATGACCCAAACCAGACGTCAAGAACCCTCCGGTTTTGAGTTGCCTAACTTGACACCGTCACGCAGCGCGACAATTCCTAGATAGATTAGAGACTGTTCTATTTGTCGAAGTAGGCCCTTTCTGCGCTGACCGCGGCAGCGCGGAAAGCGACAGCGCTTGGCGATAGTGTTCGTCCGCGCAACTGAATAATGCCATAGTCGGAAACCACCCAAGGTGGTTTGAACGGAAGGACGACAATATTGCCATGTTTGACTTCGCTATCAATGAATGACGGCAACGCCAAGCCAATTGCGTCGGTCTGTGCGACAATGCGCAGGGCAGTGTAGAAGTTGGATACACAAATTCTTGGCACGAAATACCGAAGGTTACCTTCAATTTCGCCAAATTGGCTGCCACTGGGAAGCACGGCAGCCAATGATGTTGCCAATCTCGGGGCCGCAAGCGGAAATGAACAAAGCTCGTCGAGCGATATCTTTTTGCGCTTGGCGAGTGGATGGCCATCGCGACAGCAAAACATTGCTTGGCGCCTTGGCAATGGTTCAAACAGGATGTCGGGCTCCCGCCCTGCTTCGTTGAGCTGGCCTACCGCTATGTCGACCTCGCGTTCCCGAAGGGCGCCGGTTAACTCCCACCACTCGCGTTGACTGACTTGAACCTCCAAGTGAGGATAGCGGCTCACGACTCGGGCTACCGCATCGCCAATCCAGGATTGCGCCACCAATTGACCTACGGCGATCGAGAGCTTGCCTTTTTCAAGCCCGCGCATTTGGTCAAGCGTGTGCTTCAGGCCCTCCACATCAGCCACTATTCCGCCCGCGCGCGATATGACCAGCCGGCCATACTCCGTCGGCTCCAGGCCCCGTGACCGATTGAACAGCCGGACACCTAAATCGTCTTCCAGTTCCTGAATACGCCGGGAGAGCGTCGACTGTGTAAGTCCCAGTGCCTTGGCGGCCGAATGAAAATTACGAAATTGGTCGACAGCAATTACGAACCGAAACAGATCGATCATTCCTCAATCCTCGCGCAGCGATGCACGCCGTGCATCCAAATTCTTAAGAATTGCATCGACGTCGATGCTACGGACTTCCCGTATATTTAAGATCATTTCGGGAGGTCACGTATGCGATTGGCGAAAATCTTCAAAACCTTCATTTTGGCAGCAACCGCAACAACGGCGTTGGCAACAGTTTCCCCGACAGTCGCACAAGGCACAAAGAAACCCAACATTCTAATAATCTGGGGCGACGACATCGGTGGCTTCAACATCAGTGCCTACAATCAGGGCGTGATGGGTTACAAGACACCCAACATCGATTCGATCGCGAAACAAGGCGCGATGTTCACTGACTGGTACGGTCAACAGAGCTGTACTGCAGGACGTGCTGCGTTCATTACGGGTCAATCTCCGATCCGATCAGGCCTCACCAAGGTGGGTCTTCCCGGCGCTCCGGAAGGTATGAAGGCCGAAGACCCGACGATCGCCGAATTGTTGAAGCCGCTGGGCTATGCGACCGGTCAGTTCGGCAAGAATCATCTCGGCGATAGTGACGAAACGCTGCCGAGCAATCACGGCTTCGACGAATTCTTCGGCAATCTCTACCATCTCAACGCCGAGGAAGAGCCAGAGAACGTCGACTATCCAAAGGACCCCACCTTCAAGAAGAAATTCGGTCCGCGTGGGGTGATTCATAGTTTCGCGGGCGGCAAGATTGAAGATACCGGTCCGCTGACGAAGAAGCGCATGGAAACGGTAGACGAAGAAGTCACCAAGGCGGCACTCGGATTTATGGAGAAGTCCAACAAGGACGGTAAGCCGTTCATGGTTTGGTGGAATTCCACCCGCATGCACGTTTTCACGCACCTGAAGGCGGCATCCGAAGGAAAGACCGGCCTCGGAATCTATGCCGATGGCATGGTCGAGCACGATGGCATGGTCGGCCAGTTGCTGGCGAAGCTCAAGGAACTCGGTATCGAGGACAACACGATCGTGATGTACTCCACCGACAACGGCGCTGAGACTTTCACTTGGCCCGACGGCGGCACCACTATGTTCCGCGGCGAGAAAAATACGAACTGGGAAGGCGGCTATCGGGTGCCAACGGCCATCCGGTGGCCGGGGGTCATCAAGCCGGGCACCGTCATCAATGATATAGGTGCCCACGAAGACATGATGACCACCCTGCTTGCCGCTGCGGGTGACCCTAACGTGAAAAGCGACCTTCTCAAAGGCAAGAAGGTTGGCGAAAAGATTTTCAAAGTTCATCTGGATGGTTACAACCTGATGCCAGCGCTTAAGGGCGAGGGGTCCTGGCCGCGCAAAGAATTCATCTACTGGACTGACGACGGCAGCGTCGCCGCCCTGCGGTACGACAACTGGAAGGTCACGTTTCTGAAACAGAACGCCGAAGGCCTGAAAGTTTGGCAACAGCCATTCGAACAATTGCGCGCTCCACTCTTGACAAATCTTCGGATGGACCCGTTTGAGCGGGCGCAAGCCGAAGACGCCATGGGTTACCAGCGTTGGTACATGGAGCGAATGTTCGCAATCGCGCCTGCGGCAAGCTATGTCGGTGAGTGGCTGCAAAGTTTCCGTGAGTTTCCGCCACGACAGAAGCCGGGCAGCTTCAATTTAGAGCGCGTGATGGAAGCCGTCACGAAAGCAGCCGGCGACAAATAATGTCCCGAAGCGAAGCAGCCCCCGGCCACTTGTTAAAAAGTGGTCGGACGGCTGGCCGGAGTCTCCGTTGCCAGTAGAAAGAACACGGCAGTTCTTCACATTCAAATTCGCTCGCCCAGTCATCCCAACTACTATGGAAAATCTCATGCACCGTTGTCTAATAGCTGCTGCGGCAGTTCTAATCGGATCTACCACGATGTCTCAAGCACAGGTCGAGCTGAAGAATTATGCCGACGCCAACGGCTACATCGATGTTCAAAAATTGACTTGCGCCCAGCTTGCGGGCACCTTTCAAGAGGATGCTGATTTTCTGGGGGTTTGGTACAGCGGATGGTACAACGGCCTCGGGAAAAAGCATGCGCTTAACGTAAAGCGCACCAAGGAAGGGATTCACAACGTGATCGTCTATTGCAAGGCGAACCCTACAAAGAAAGTCATTCAGGCAATCGATGTTATTTTAAAAGCAGAAAAAGCCAAATAGTCTGGAAGTAAGAAATAATTAGGTGGGTATGCGATGAACTCAAAAAAATACGCCGCAGAGGCGATCGGTACGTTTTGGCTGACTTTCGCCGGTTGCGGCAGCGCAGTTATCGCGGCCGCGTTTCCGCAAGTCGGCATCGGATTGGTGGGCGTGTCCCTGGCATTTGGCTTGAGCGTCGTGACGATGGCTTATGCCATCGGCCATATCTCGGGATGCCATCTCAACCCTGCAGTTACCGTGGGCCTTGCTGCCGGCGGACGCTTCCCGACCGGGCAGATCGCGCCATACATCATCGCTCAAGTGATCGGTGCCATTGCGGCAGCTGCGCTGCTCTATGTGATCGCCAGCGGCGCTGCGGGTTTCGACGTCAGCAACGGGTTTGCATCCAACGGATACGAGGCGCATTCGCCGGGCAAATACAGCCTGGTCACCTGCTTCATAATGGAAGTGGTGATGACAGCAATGTTCCTCTTCATCATCATGGGGGCAACCCATGGCAAGGCGCCGGCCGGTTTTGCGCCGCTGGCCATTGGCCTCGCTCTGGTGATGATCCACCTCGTCAGCATCCCCGTCACCAACACCTCAGTCAATCCGGCGAGAAGCACGGGGCCTGCCTTATTCGTTGGCGGATGGGCGCTGGCGCAACTTTGGATGTTTTGGGTGGCGCCATTGATTGGCGGTGCACTCGGCGGCGCGATCTATCGCTGGCTCAGTGAGGAGCCGGCCGGCGTGGTCGAAGGAAAACGGTCAGCACTATAGTGAGTGCGATTTGATGCCACATAGTTTCCCTTACAATGATATTTGCGGCAGCAGGGATATCAAAAAATTTCGCGGAATTATCGGTGGTTCAGACACAAATTGCGCCCCGTTACCCAGTTCGGAAACCAGTCATGCATCGTTTTGCTCGCCATGACTTAGGGTGTGGCAAGGTAACGGGGCTTAATGGGTTAAATTGACGGAATTGCTTGGAAGTGATCTCCGTCGGACAATAGTTGCACGATACGGGGGGATGTTGAAATGCTCCGCGCCCTTCTACTCCTGACTGCGATCATAGTTGCTGTCGACGGTACGTCAGCTCAAGAGCTGGAAGGCCGCCTGAAGCAAATACATGATACCGGCATCGTCAGGCTCGCCTACCGGTCGGACGCGAATCCGTTTTCCTTTGTGTCTCAGAACGGAAGGCCGGAGGGTTATACAATCGATCTCTGCAAGTTTATCGCTAGCGCACTTGGACGGGAGCTGAAAAAAAATCTCTCCACCGAATGGGTGCCAGTAGACTCACAAAACCGCTTCAACTCAATCGCTGCAGGTGTGGCCGATATAGAATGCGGCTCGAGTACAGTTTCCTTTGGCCGCATGACAAAGGTGGATTTCTCCAGCTTCATTTTTATGGAAAATACCGGCTTGATGGTACGCGTGAGCTCCGGAGCTTCCGGCTTGGCCGACTTGAACGGCAAGAAAATCGCCGTGATCATCGGTACGACCAATGAAGCCGCCTTGATAAAAGAAATACAGCGGCGACAGCTCAAAACTGAAGTGATACGGGTGAAAGACCGAAGCGAGGGCATCGCCGCACTGCAAAGCGGCGCTGTGGATAGCTTCGCCAGCGACAAGTTATTGCTGATCGGCGCCCGGAATGTTGACGGATCGATCTACAAGATGCTTCCGGAAAACCTTTCCAGCGAGCCGTATGCCCTCGCGTTACCAAGGGGGGACTGGCGACTTCGAGCGGCCGTCAACAAGGCTCTCTCGCAGCTTTACAGCAGCCCGGAGATCCTCGACATATATCGGAGATGGTTCGCTGCGCTGGGAGAACGTCCCGATCTATTGCGCGCGGCCGTTTACATCTTCGGAACTATTCCAGAATGATTGGCGACGTTGAGTTACTTCCGCTTTTGGCACGTTTGAGACATGCCGACGGACAGTAGCAATGTCTGTTTATCGGGGTAGACCGGAAGTCGTCGATAGAGGGTCAAAAGGGCGCTTTTGACCCGAAGCGGACATGCCGGACCAATGCGCTCGACAGAGAGTATGACAGAAAAGAACGGGTCGTAAAGATCGGCGACCCGTTCAATGAGGAAAGCTCGACGCTAGACTAGATAAAAATCATTCTGGTGCGTTTGCAGCTGCTCAAGTGTCACACTTGTCAGTGTTATGGTATCGCCGTGCGTATCGTCGATCACCGCGCCATTCGCGGTGTTCGTGGTGTGGTTCAGGAGATCAGCGACACTGGAAAAGATCGACTTGTCGAGTTGGATCACGTCGTTATGGAAATTGAAATCGGTGATGGTGTTGGCCCCGTAATGGGGACGGAACAGGAATGTATCCGGGCCGTTACCTCCCGTCATCGTATCGCCGATACCCCCGACCAGGACATCAGGACTGTTGCCACCGATCAGCACGTCGTGTCCCGCGGAGCCATCCAGCACTTGCTTGCCATTGCCACCATTCAACGTCGTATTAGCGCCAGCGAGGTAATCCACATTCGGGTTGGTTACAATGACGCTCAGGGTCGACACATCGGTTCCGCCGTGCCCGTCGGCGACGGTGTAATTGAACGTGTCCTGCGCGACAATTTTGGAAGGCAGGCCGCCTTTGTTTGCCACATAGACAAAACTGCCGTCGGCGTTGATATCTACCGATCCATAGGTTCCCGCGACTGCTTGCCCGACGTTTGTCGCCAGACCCCCGACTGCGCCGACGAACAAGTGGCCCTGATCGTGGGTGTCGGGGTCGGTGTCGTTCGAAAGCAATCCATTGGCGGCGGAGACTGAAAGGGTCGAGTGCTTGGATGTGGCATTGCTATCGGCGGCAGCAATCGGATTGTCGTCGGCTCCATTGATCGTCACCACTACGTTCTGACTAGTGATCCCCGCATTATTATGGTCATCGATGAGGATCGGCGCGGTGACCGTGAGGCTTTCGCCAACGCCGAGGAAGTCGAGGTTCTTGTCGACAATGTCGTAGTGCCAGTCGATTTTGCCGGTGTTGGTATTGCCTGGCTCGGCGCCGATCGAGACGGCTGCTTCCAATATTGCGATCTGGGCTGGTGTCAGTTCCGATGTATAATCATGGGTGGCGTCCTGCCAAGTGACCGTCTCGCCCGCGATGTTGAGTGTGGCGGTGGGCCGATCGTTGAGGTCGGGATCGGTGAAGGCAACGATACCGAGGGGGGTCGAATTGATCAATGAGCTATTGGTTAGGTTCGGACGTTCACTGGTCGAATTCGCCAAAACCGAGCTTCCGGCATCGACCATCGGTAGATCGTTGGTTCCCGTGAAGACGACCGTCACCTGTTGGGTTGAGCTGTCGCTAAGAGGCGAACCGGCATGATGATCTGTCACAGTGACATCGTAGACTGCGGTCAAGGTCTCGCCTACGGCGAGGAAGTCGACGTTTCTGTCCGCCAGACTGAATTGCCAATCAAGCGAACCGGTGGTGCCGTCAAGGCTGATCGAGTTCTGACATCGCGCCCGCAAGCGCGACTTGGGTCGCGAGCGGGATCGTTGCACCACCGGACCAGATTTCGGAATCCAGGCTGGCGCTTGCGGTGTGCGTGTCACCGACATCGGCATCAGTGAACAACAGCGTGCCGGAAACTTGGTCCGGGTCGACGAGTTCGTGGTTCCGGGCAGCTCAGTCTTTGCGTGTGGGGAACCTGCATCGGCGGATAGCACCGGCGGCGCGTTTCCGAACAGCGTGACGCGGTAGGTGCCCGTGCCGATATCCTGTACCTTGCCGACGACCGACTCCGGAGCCGTGCCGATGGAGCCGACATCGACGAAGAAGTTGCCGCTCAGGCCGAACCCGGTCAGCAGCAGCGAGTTGGCGCCGACGCCGCCATTATCGGCGGTCAGCTGGGGAGCGGTGGTATCACGGCTCGGGTTGGCGCCGCCGTAGAGGGCAACGAACGGATCGGCGAGCGTGCCGCCGCCCGTGGCGGACCCTTCGACGCTAACGGCATAGTGCTTGGTGGGGTCCAGAACGACCTTGAACCAGTCGTGGTCGCCCTGCAACTCGATGCTGCCGTTAACGCCATTGTTGACGTTGAGGACCGTGGTCGCCGCTGTGTTGCTCTGGTTGTGATCGTCGAGGCCGTTGACCCGCGTCCAGCCGAGCACGTCCAGGATGCGCAGGTCGGTCTGGGAGACGGCGTTGATCACGCCGGTCTGGGCGTCAGCAAAGGAGTCCCGCGGGTCGGCGGTATTCGCCGGGTCCGCGATGTCGCCCTTTTTGTCGAGCACGCGGTTTAGGTTACCGTCTCCTGTATTGCCGGAGAAAGAGAAGAGATTAAAGCCTCCGGTTTCCAGCATCGCCCGGGCGCCGGCGGCGGTGAAATGGAAAAGATCCATGATGTTGTAATCGTTGGTCGTCCCGGCCTTTGGAACGGATCCGCCGCTCATGATGCGGCCAAAGAGGCCCTCGGAAATCTCGTGGGCGAGCACGCCGAAGGCATCGAAGCCGTTAGCGCCGATGCCGTCCGATCGGTTGAAATCGAAGAACGTCCCATTGGGCAGGTCGCTCGCAAGCGTGATGGTCGCGTCTGCGCCCAGATTGTCATTGGGTCCCACGCCGTTGAGCCCCAGAAGCTTTTCTTCGCCGTTGGTCACCTGGTAGCGAACGGTATTCGTGCCCGTCGTCGGCGCGGGATCGGTTGCCGGCAGGGCGGCGATCGCAGCCGCATCATCCCCAGGATTGGAATCGTTGGTCGAAACGTGATTGATCAGGGCATTCCTGAGGTCGGCATAGCTCACGGTGTTGAGCGTGTAATTGTTGCTGCCGAGCGTGAAGGGGCCGCTGACGTATCCGGCGTTGAGCGCCTGCCAGTCGAACGACACGTTTAGCGTGAGGGTGTCGCTGAACTCCTGGTTGAAAAATCCCTCGACCGCATTAACGAGGTTCGTGAACATCGTCTGGAAAGCTGCGCTTTGACCGGTAATTCCTGCGAGATACGTATTATTGAAGGTGATCGACATGACGAACCCTCCCTAGGTTGGTAAACCGGGCATCTCCTCCCCGCGTAGATTTACGTCTCGGCGTTTCGGGCGGATCGTTCCAGCCAGGGCGCGCTGCTGCGTTGTTTACCGGAGCCACCGACCGTGGCGGCTTCCCTAGCCCTCGCCTCCCTCCTTAGACGCGCCCCGCGATTGGCCTTTTGGTCTTGTTGGAGCCGATCTGCGTCAGGCCGGTGCCATCGCCATTGACTTTCCAGAGCTTGTCGTCCGTCCCTCGAAAGTAGACCACGTCGCCCGCGGTGACTAACGGGCTGGACGCCGTCGTGTTGTTGCCGATTTGATTTTGCGCCATGCCATTCCCCTTCTGGACAGATAGGGCGGTATCAACTTGGACGCAAAAGAAGGATATCAAAGTCGAGAGCGACACTCAACTAAACACGAGCGCGACTCCGACCTAAAAAATAGTCCGCCGTCCTGTCCCATTTCTAGCGCTTGGTGGCATCAAGACGGTTCATTTTACAGTTTTGCGAGTCTTCCGGCGAAGCCGAGTAGCGCCGCGGCTGATTGATCGTAATTGGAGGGCCTGCAACAATGATCAGGACGGCTGCGGAGTGACGATCATGGTGACGACACGCTCGCGCAGTAGCTTCAAATGCGCAAACAGCATCTCGACACGTTTCCTGTCGCAGCCTGATTGCTTGAACGCCATCTCCCAGCGGTTTTCGTTGCCGATATTGTCGATATCTTAGATTGCATGGCGAGAGCTTACTTCCGCTTCTGGCACATTGCGTCGTTTCGCTGCTATACAGCAGCACGTCGGGTATCGGGGCATAGCGGACACTGGCGCGGCGTCAGCCCGGCAAATTTATGGGTTCATGGGCTGAATGTATCGGCCGCCGCCTGCGCCAAGGCTTCTCGACGGAACGAGACCGCAAGTCCCGGCGAAGCTCTGGCGTCGCGGGGTCACGGAGCATGACAACGTCTATCGCTTCACTGGCGCCGGCGGGCCGACCACCTCGGCTCCCGCCGTCTCCTCCACCTTCTCCCGATCCCCCGCCAGCACGCGCTGCACGCTGACGAAGAACACCGGCACCATCAACAGCGCCAGAATCACCACCGCGATCATGCCGCCCATGACGGTGCTGCCGAGCGCCTGCTGGCTGGCGCCGCCGGCGCCGGTCGCGATCGCCATCGGCAGCACGCCGCAGACGAAGGCGAGACCCGTCATCAGGATCGGACGAAAACGTAGAGAACACGCTTCCACGGTCGCCTCGATCAGCGGCTTGCCCTGCGCGCGCAGATCCTTGGCGAACTCGATGATGAGGATGGCGTCCTTTGCCGCCAGGCCAATGATGGTGATCAGGGCGACGGTGAAATAGACGTCGTTCGGCAGGCCGCGCAGCATGGCTGCAATCACCGCGCCCGCAATGCCCAGCGGCACCGTCAGCAATACCGCCAGCGGAATGGTCCAGCTTTCATAGAGCGCTGCGAGCAGCAGGAACACCACGAACACCGAGAGGCCGAGCAGGAGCGGCGCCTGCGAGCCCGACAGCTTTTCCTGCAGCGACTGTCCGGTCCATTCGAAACCGAAGCCGCGCGGCAGCTTGTTCGCCAGCCGTTCCATCTCGTTGATGGCGTCGCCGGAGGTAAAGCCCTTCCTGGCTTCGCCGGAGATGCGCACGGCGGGATAATAGTTGAAGCCCGCGATCTGCGTCGGACCCTTCGACCATTCGACAGTGGCGAACGCGGAGAACGGCACCAGTTGCCCGCGGCTGTTCTTGACGTTGTAATTGAGAATGTCGTCGGCGTTCATGCGGCTGGCGCGATCGGCCTGCACGATGACGCGCTGCATCCTGCCGCGGTTCGGGAAGTCGTTGATGTAGTTCGAACCGAGATTGGTCGAGATGGTCTGGTTGATGTCCTCGAAGGTGACGCCGAACGCACCGGCCTTTTCGCGGTCGATCATCAGATTGACTTGAGGCGCCGGCGGCAGGCCCTCGACATAGACCTTCTGCAGGACGGGGCTCGCGTTGGCTTCCGCGATCAGCCGGTCGGCGGCAGCGACCAGCGCCGGATAGCCCTTCTGCCCACGATCCTGCAGGCGGAATGAAAAGCCGGAGGAGTTGCCGAGATTGTCGATCGGCGGCGGCTGCAGCGCCGAAATCTTGGCGTCACGGATCGACGACAGTTCGCGGTTGATGTCGGCGACGATCGCCGCGGCGGAATCCTTCGGCCCGCGCTCGGACCAGTCCTTCAGCGAGATGAAGGCCTGCGCCGTGTTCACGCCCTGGCCGAGGAAGCTGAAGCCGGTCAGGAACGTGACGTCCTCGACGCCGGCGCGGTCGCGGAGATATTTTTCGACCTGCTCGACCGCAGCCTCGGTGCGGGCATAGGAAGAGTCCGACGGCGTCTGCACGTCGGTGGTGATAAAGCCCTGGTCGTCGACGGGTAGGAAGCCGCCGGGCAATCGTACGAAGGCCCAGCCGAGCCCGATCAGCAGCGCGGCATAGATCAGCATCAGCCGGCCGGTGCGTTTCAACGAACCATTCACGGTGCGCGTATAGCCGTCGCGGCTCCTGTCGAGCACGCGGTTGAACCAGCCGAACACGCCCTTGCGCGCGTGGCCGTGGCCAGCCTCGACCGGCTTCAACAGCGTCGCGCACAGCGCCGGTGTCAGCGACAACGCCAACAACGCCGAGAAGGCGATGGCGGAGACCATGGTGACCGAGAACTGGCGATAGATGATCCCGACCGAACCCGGGAAGAACGCCATCGGCACGAACACCGCCATCAGCACCAGCGTGATGCCGATGATGGCGCTGGTGATCTGCGACATCGCCTTGCGGGTCGCTTCCTTCGGCGGCAGGCCTTCTTCCGCCATGATGCGCTCGACGTTCTCGACCACGACGATGGCGTCGTCGACGAGGATACCGACCGCCAGCACCATGCCGAACATCGTCAGCATGTTGATGGAATAACCGGCCGCCAGCAGCATCGCGCAGGTGCCGAGCAGCGCCACCGGCACCACGATGGTGGGGATGATGGTGTAGCGGATGTTCTGCAGGAACAGGAACATCACGATGAAGACCAGCACCACCGCCTCGACCAGCGTCATCAGCACCTTGTTGATCGAGGCCTTGACGACGGGCGTGATGTTGTAGGGGATCTCGTAGCCGATATTGGCCGGAAAGAACTTCGACAGCTCCTTCATCTTGGCTTCGACGGCGCTCGCGGTCGCGAGCGCGTTGCCGGTCGGCGACAGCAGCACCGAGAGGCCCGCGGTCGGCTTGCCGTTGAGCCGGGTGTTGAACTGATAGCTCAGTCCGCCGATCTCGATGCGGGCGACGTCGCGCAGCCGCACCGTCGATCCGTCCGGATTGGCGCGCAGCGTGATGGCGCCGAATTCATCGGGCGAGGAGAGCTGGCCCTTGACCAGCACCAGCGCGGAAATCTTCTGTTCCGGCGTGCTCGGCTCCGCACCGATGCTGCCCGAGGCAACCTGCGCGTTCTGCGCTGAGATGGCCTTGTTGACGTCGTCGGCGGTGAGGCCGAAGCCGACCAGCTTGGCGGGATCGACCCAGATCCGCAGCGAACGCTCGGTCGAATAGAGCGTGGCGCGGCCGACACCGGGAATGCGCCTGATTTCGCCGAGCACGTTGCGGATCATGAAATCGCCGAGGCCGATTTCGTCGAGAGAGCCGTCGGTCGAGTTCAGCGTGATGATCTGCAGCACGGCGCTGGAGGCTTCCTCGACCAGGATGCCCTGCTGGATCACCGCACGCGGCAGCCGCGCCTCGACGCGCTTGAGGCGGTTCTGCACTTCCACCGAGGCCGCGCCGGTTTCGGTGCCCGGCACGAAGTTGGCGATGATTTCGACCTGCCCCAGCGAGTCGCTGGTGGATTCGAAATTGAGGATGCCGGAGGCGCCGTTGAGTTCCTCCTCGATCAGGCGCGTGACGCTGTTGTAGAGGTTCTCGGGCGACGCGCCGGGATAGCTGGTCGAGATCGAGATCGAGGGCGGCGCGATGATCGGATATTGCGCGACCGCCAGCAGCGGAATCGAGATCGCGCCGATCAGGCAGATGAAAAGCGCGACGACCCAGGCGAAGATCGGCCTGTCGATGAAGAAGCTCGGCATGTTATTATCTCAGCGGGACGCTTGCGTCGCCGGCGAGCCCGATATTGAACCAACCGAGGCGGCGTCGATCCACGACTTCGGCTTGACCTTGTCACCGGGTACAAATTTCTGGAACCCGTCGACGACGACGCGGTCGCCGTCCTTCAAACCCTCACTCACCAGCCAGAGACCGTCCTGCACCGCGCCGGTGCGGACCGGCTGCGTTGCGATGCGGCCATCTTCCTTGACCACGAATACTTCGCTGCCACCGCCGGCGTCGCGCTGGATCGCCTGCTGCGGCACCGCGATGGCGTCGGTATCGACACCCTGTTCGATCAGGACGCGGACATACATGCCCGGCAGCAACTCGCGCTTCGGGTTGGCAAACTGTCCGCGCAGCGTGACCTGCCCGGTGAAAGCGTCCACCTTGGCTTCGGAGAACAGCAGCTTGCCTGCAATCGGATAGACCGTTCCGTCGTCGAGCACGAGACGGACCTTGGCCGCATCGGGCGCAATCCGGTCCAGATCGCCATTGTCGAACGCGCGGCGCAGCTTGTTCATCTCCGAGACCGATTGGGTGAAATCGGCATAGATCGGATCGAGCTGCTGGATCGTGGCGAGACTGGTCGTCTCGTTCTGGATCACCAGCGCGCCCTCGCTCACCAGCGCCGCGCCGACGACGCCGCTGATCGGCGCACGGATCGTCGCGTAATCGAGATTGAGCTTCGCGCGTGCGACTTCGGCCTTGCGGCTGCCGACCTCGGCCTCGGCCTGGCGCTGGGCGCCGATGGCCTTTTCGTTCTCGGCCTCGGGCGCCGCGCGCTGACTGGTCAGCGTCGCAATGCGTCGCGCATGCTGGCTGGCCAGATCGAGCGCAGCCGTCGCCTTGGCCAGCGCAGCCTCGCTCGCCTGCAGTTCCACCTCGAACGGCTTTGAATCGATCCGATATAGCGGATCGCCGGCTGTCACTTCGGTTCCCTGTTGAAACAAGCGCTCGACGACGATCCCCGAGACGCGCGCGCGAACGTCTGAAACACGGGTCGGCGCGATCCGGCCGGGCAATTCGCGGATGATGGCGCGGGCCTGGGGTCGCACCGTGAAGGTGCCGACTTCGGGTTCGGCCGGCGCTGCAGCTACCGCAGCCACGGCCGTCGGTTCATTGCAGCCAGCCAATAGCGGCGCCATCGTAGCCAACATCACAATGATGCATGCCGATCGCCTATGAAGTCCGGACATTGAAGGCATTGCCCCAGTTCAAGTTGAAGCGCGAATTTGAGCATTCGCGACGTTGTCGAAGAACTTGTCGTTGATGAACACAGGATAAACACCGCCTGTTGCGATGCAATACGCCAACGCGGCGGCCCAATGTCACACAACGCTATCGCACTGAAATATCGAAGGCTTTTGCGGACTCACTGGATTGTGAGCCGGTTCCATTTCCGTGATCAAAGTTAACTTGCGTCGTTTGGCTGCAGGGAATGCAGCAACCCGCGCGATTGCGGGGCGCGATCACGAATCAGTTAACGCCCGTCGCACCTGCCGCTTTGAGCCGGTAATGGCTGACGCCCCACTCGCTGCCCTCGGCGTAGCCGAACAGCCCCGCGGTCGCGAGGAAGAACCAGCGCCAGCGCCGCATCCACAAGGCGGTGTCGCTGCCATAGACCTTCCGGAGCACGGGCTCGATCTCGTCGCGGTGCGCGTCGAAATTGTCCAGCCAGTCATGCGCGGTGCGCTGGTAATGGGTGCCGCTCCAGCGCCATTCCTTTTCGACTTCGAACAGATCGGCATATTGCCGGATCAGATGGTGGCTCGGCATCACGCCGCCGCTGAAGAAATGCCGGGCGATCCAGTCCTCGTCATCGGCGCGATCGAACAGATAGGCGCCCGAGCGATGCGTGAAGATGTGCAGGAAGAAGCGGCCGTCGGACTTCAGCCATGCGCGCACACGTGTCATCAGTTCGCGCCAGTTCATCATATGCTCGAACATCTCGACGGAGACGATGCGGTCGAACTGCGGTTCTGGCGCGAACACGTTCATGTCTGAAGTAACGACGCGCAGGTTGGTCAGGCCGCGCCTTGCGGCTTCGCCTTCGATGAACGCGCGCTGCGAGTGCGAGTTGGAAACCGCCGTGACCAGCGAATGCGGAAACCGCCGCGCCATCCACAGCGACAGCGAACCCCAGCCGCAGCCGAGTTCGAGGATCGATTGCCCGTCGGCCAGGTCGGCGTGCTCGACGGTCTGGCGCAACGCTTCCTCCTCGGCCTCCTGCAAGGTCGAGGCCGGCTCCTTGTAGAAGCAGGAGGAGTATTTGCGGTTCGGGCCCAGCACGCGGGCGAAGAATGCCGCGGGCAGTTCATAGTGCTGTGCGTTGGCCTCGTCGGCATGTTCGGCAATGGCGCGCGCCGCCATTTCGTCGGCAAACCACGCATCGCTTTCCGCGTTGCCCGTGGCGAACTTCGCAGCGGTGCGCGAGCAGAGCCGGTGGATCGCGCCGCGGATGATGACATCAGGCAGCGGCACCCGCTCGGCGGTGTCGACGATCGTGGAGACGAAGCTCATGTGACCACTCCATTGTTTCTGAGCATGATCTCCGCGCAAACGCGTTCCGCGTTTGTCGCGAGGGAAAACCGGTCTCCACTTTGCGCTAACGCGGCCCTCCGGGTCGGGATCATGCTTGCGGCGGCAGCGGAAAGAACTGGCTGGTGCGCGACTGGTAGTCGCGGTAGCGATCGCCGCGCGAACGAAGCATCTGCGCTTCCAGCGGCGGAATCCCTGTGACGTGAACCAGGATCCAGTACATGAAGACGGGAGCCAACAGCGTCGCCAGACCCCAGGGATAATGCAGCGGATCACCCATCGATAATCCAATCACGGGGTAGGCCAGCCATCCGAACCATTGGAAGAAATAATTTGGATGGCGCGACCAGCGCCAAAGGCCGGCATCGCAAACCCTGCCCTTGTTGGCCGGATCGGCACGGAACGCCCGGAGCTGCGCATCGGCGATCGCCTCGCCTGCAATGCCGACCAAAAGGATCAGTGCGCCGAGATAATCGGAGAGCCGCAGCCCGTCGCCGGGAAAGCGCGCCGCGACAAAGATCGCAAACGCCAGCGGGATCGATCCCAGCGCCTGGTTCTGCAGGAAGATGAACATCCTTCGCGGGGCATTGGCGCCCCATTCGCTGGCGAAGGCCGCATAGCGCGGGTCGTCGGTGATCCCGGCGGTACGAATCGCGATATGCGTCCCGAGCCGCAGCGACCAGATCGCAACCAGCACCGCCACCAGCCATTGCCGGGCGTTGGGCGCGGCGCCCCCGATCGGCCACAATGCGCTCCCGGCCCCGACCAGGCCGACCGAAAAAGTCCAGATGGTATCGACCCAGCCGGAATTGCCGGTCCGCTGCTGCACTACCCAGGCGCCCGCCATCAGAACGGAGAGCGATACGGCAATCGCCGCCAGCGCCTGGAAATATAAAGCCGCCATGAAGAATCCCGGTTGGACATCGCGCGTTTCCAAAATACGTTGAAGTGAAAGCCGGGTTTCATGAACAGGTTCCACTCTGGTCTGCCTGAAATCGAGGCTTCCCGGCTTTTTTCTCCAGCCCGCTGTGCCATATTGGTTCCACAGCGCGGCTTTTTGTAACGGATGACACCCGCAGATGCCCTCAGGCCCCTCCTCCCGCTCCGAAATGGAGATCGAACTGAGCAAATTGTCCTCGCCTCGAATCTTCCTGGTGCGGATGCTGGTGTTCCTGGTGCTGTGCGCACTGGTCACGGTCGTGCTCTACAAGCAGATCATCACCGCCTTCTTTGCCAATCCCGGCCTCAACGCGCTGATCGGCGCGGTGCTTCTGATCGGCATCATCCTGTCGTTCCGGCAGGTGATCCGGCTCTATCCCGAGGTCGCCTGGGTCAACAATTTCCGCATCGCCGATCCGGGTCTCGCGATCGACCGCCGCCCGAAGTTGCTGGCGCCGATGGCGGCGATCCTCGGCGGCGAGCGCTCCGGGCGGATGAGCATTTCCCAGCAAACCATGCGGCATTTGCTGGATTCGATCGCGACGCGGCTGGATGAAGCGCGCGACATCTCGCGCTACATGACGGGCTTATTGGTGTTTCTCGGCCTGCTCGGCACCTTCTGGGGCCTGATCGAAACCGTCGGCTCCGTCGGCAAGGTGATCGAAGGACTGAAGGTCGGCGGCGATGCCGGCTCCCTGTTCGACACCCTGAAAGAGGGACTGGCCGCGCCGCTCAGCGGCATGGGCATTTCATTTTCGTCGTCGCTGTTCGGCCTCGCGGGTTCGCTGATCCTGGGCTTCCTCGACCTGCAGTCGAGCCAGGCGCAGAATCGTTTCTATACCGACCTCGAGGACTGGCTCGCCTCCACGGTGCGCGAATATGCCGGCGACGGCGCTGGCGGCGAAATGCAGCATGTGATGGAAAAGCTCCGGGCCGCGACCGAGGAAAGCGGCGGCAGCCGCAACACCACGGCGGCGATGGCCAACCTCGCCGAAGCCATCCAGGGCCTGGTCGCGCACATGCGCACCGAGCAGCAGATGATCCGCGAATGGGCCGACGGCCAGGGCGAACAGAACCGCGAGATCAAGAAGCTCCTGGAGCGGATCGCGCGGCAGCCCGAGAAGAGTTCGCGGCAAGCTGAGAAGAGTTAAGGACGAGGTAACACGCCCCGGACGCTCTGCAGCGCGAAGCGATGCGCTGCAGAGCCGGGGCCCCCTGCAAACAGGTCCCGGCTCGGCGGCGCAGCGTTCCACGCCGCGCCGCGTCCGGGACACGATACCGGAGACGATAAATGGCCCTCGCCCGTACACGCCGCAATGATTCCGGTTTCAACTACTGGCCGGGTTTCGTCGACGCGCTGTCGACGCTGGTGCTGTCGATCGTGTTCCTGCTGTCGGTGTTTCTGGTGGTGCAGTTCTTCCTGTCGCAGGAAGTCACCGGCAAGGACAAGGCGCTGGAGCAGCTCAACGCCAAGATCGCGCAGTTGAACGATTTGCTGTCGCTGGAAAAGCTCGGCAAGCTCGCGCTCGACGACCAGGTCTTGCAATTGCGCGCCGGGCTGGCCTCCGCCGAGGGCGAGCGCGACCGCATCAAGGGGCTCTATGACGGCCTCGCCGGCGCCGGCAGCGACGCGCAAGGCCGCGCCAACGAACTCAACAAGGCGCTCGAATTCGGAAAAAGCGGTGACCTCGCGCGCGCTCGCCCAGATCGAGGTGCTGAACCAGCAGATCAGCGCGCTGCGCCGCCAGCTCGCCGCGCTCGAAGAAGCGCTGGAAGCTTCCGAAAAGCGCGACAAGGAATCGCAGGGACGCATCGCCGATCTCGGCCAACGCCTCAACGTCGCGCTGGCGCAGCGGGTGCAGGAACTGTCGCGCTACCGCTCGGAATTCTTCGGCCGCTTGCGCGCCATTCTCGGCAATCGGCCGGATGTCCGGATCGTCGGCGACCGTTTCGTCTTCCAGTCCGAAGTATTTTTCGACACCGGCCAGGCCTTGCTGCTGCCCGAGGGCCGCGCCGAACTCGACAAGCTCGCCACGGCACTGATCGATCTGGACAAGCAGATCCCCAGCGAAATCGCCTGGGTGCTGCGGGTCGACGGCCACACCGACGTGCGGCCGATCAACTCGCCGCTGTTCAAGTCGAACTGGGAGCTGTCGTCGGCGCGCGCGATCTCGGTGGTGCAATATCTGGTCTCGCTCGGTGTGCCCGCGCAGCGGCTGGTCGCCGCAGGTTTTGCCGAATTCCAGCCGCTCGACACCGCACCCAACGAGGAAGCCTACAAGCGCAACCGCCGCATCGAGCTGAAGCTGACGGAACGCTAGTGGTGCTGCCGTTGCGGGTCTCACAACTTCGTCATGGCCGGGCTTGTCCCGGCCATCCACGTCTTGTTGTGCAGCCGGAAAGAAAGACGTGGATGCCCGGGACAAGCCCGGGCATGACGGTTTGGTTCTCGGCGTGAGCCCCTCCTTCCAACTCCGCCCCTATCGGACCGAAGACGAAGACGCGTCGATCGAGCTGTGGCGGCAAACCTGGCAGCAGGCCTATCCCTCGATCGATTTCACCGCGCGGGTGGCGTGGTGGCGCGAGCGCTGGCGCAACGAGTTGGTGCCGAAGGCCACGATCGTCGTCGCCGAACAGGCGGGCGCGCCGATCGGGTTCGTGACCATCGACGGATCGGGCTATCTCGACCAACTCGTGGTCAGGCCCGACCACTGGGGCTCGAAACTCGCCGGCGCACTGGTCGATGAAGCCAAGCGACTGTCCCCTGACGGCGTCACGCTGCTGGTCAACAAGGACAACGCCCGCGCCATCCGATTTTACGAGCGCAACGGCTTCGTGCATGCCGGCGAGGATGAGAATCCGACCTCGGGGCGTCCGGTCCTGAGAATGACATGGCGACCGTGATTGTCATCACGGGCGTGAGGAGCTGGAATGCGGTAAGCCGACTGAGCAACTCAACAGCGGAGACGATCGATGACACGGGCCGAATTTGCCAAGGGCTCGGCGACGTTTTTGGTGGTGATCGTCGCCGGATGGCTCTCTGAGACGTATCTCGATCGCCATCTCGCCGCGGCAGAGGCTGGCAAAAAGGCGGCATCGGCCGAAAGCGCCGAAGCGCAGGCGCCGCCCACGTCCTCGACGGCATGCGTCGCCAAAGACGGCTCATGGAAAAATTGGCCGTGGTCGAACGTGCCGATACTATCGCCGAAATGCCGCGAGGATCGCTAGGCGCTCATTGGCAGACATGATGTTGCGTCACACACGCCGAAACAGCACGCCGATCACCAACACGACATAGGCAATCGCCAGAACGTCGAAGACCCGCGCCGAACTGATGATCGGGATGGAAACGTGGGCATAGCGAATGAGAAGGGCGATAAGCGCGAGCACCAGCGAAATCAGGAATATCACGAGCGACGGTGGTGTAAGCGCAAATCCTCCGCGGCGGTAAGGCATGCCCTCTCCTGTTCATCGAACCTAGAATAGAACGGGGTTACAACAGGCATGCGACGTTCTGGTTCCCGCTTTTCTATGCTCCCTCGAACTGCAGCCGCGCCAGTCGCGCGTAGAGTCCATTGACTGCAACCAATTCCGCATGCGTACCCTGTTCGACGATGCGGCCCTGATCCATCACCAGGATGCGGTCGCAGGAGAGTACGGTCGCGAGGCGATGCGCGATCACCAGCGTGGTGCGATGACGCATCAATTCTTCCAGCGCCGTCTGCACCAGCGTCTCGCTTTCGGCATCGAGCGCGGAGGTGGCTTCGTCGAGCAGCAACAGCGGTGCATCGCGCAGGATCGCGCGCGCGATCGCAATGCGCTGGCGCTGGCCACCCGACAGCGTCACGCCGCGCTCGCCGAGCTGCGCCTCGAATCCGCCCGGCAGGCGGCGCAGGAATTCGGTGGCATGGGCGAGATCGGCGGCGCGCTCGACCTCGGCATCGCTGGCGTCAGGCCGGCCGAAGCGGATGTTTTCGCGCGCTGAGGCCGCGAACACCACCGAGTCCTGCGGCACCAGCGCAATGCGCGCGCGCACGTCGACCGGATCGGCCGACCTGATCGGCACGCCGTCGAGCGAGATCGTGCCGCTTGCCGGATCGTAAAATCGCAGCAGCAGGTGAAACAGCGTGCTCTTGCCGGCGCCCGACGGGCCTACGATCGCGACCTTTTCACCGGCCCTGACCGACAGCGAAACGTTGTTGATCGCAACCACATCCGGCCGCGCCGGATAGGCGAAGCTGACATTCTCGAAACCGACATCGCCGCGCGCCGGGACCGGCAGCGCCACCGGCTTTGGCGGCGCGGTGATCTGCGATTTCACACGCAATATCTCGAACAGCCGTTCGGCGGCGCCTGATGCGGCCGAGACTTCGCCCCAGACCTCGCTGAGCTGGCCGAGGGCAGACGCGGCAAACGCCGCATACAGCACGAACTGGCCGAGTCGGCCCGGGCTGATCGCGCCGGTCAGCACATCGTGCGAGCCGACCCACAGGATCGCCACGACGCTGGAGAACACGATGAAGATGATGATGAGCGTGAGCACCGCGCGCGCCTGCGTCGAGCTGCGCGCTGCCTCGTAGGCCTGTTCGACTTCGCCACCGAAGCGGTTGGTCGCCATCCGTTCGCTGGTATAGGCCTGCACGGTCCTGATCGCGCCGATCAGTTCGGAGGCGTAGGCGCTGGCGTCCGCCAGCGTATCCTGCGCGTTGCGCGACAGCCGCCGCACCCAGCGCCCGAACGCCACCAGCGGAATCACGATCAGCGGGATCGCCAGCAGCACGAAGCCCGACAATTTCGGGCTCGTAATCACCATCATGGCAGCAGCGCCGATGAACAGCATGATGTTGCGCAGCGCGACCGACACCGACGCGCCGACCGCGGATTTGATCTGGGTGGTGTCGGCGGTCAGCCGCGACACCAATTCGCCGCTGCGCGCGGAATCGAAGAAGGCGGGCGACAGCGAGACCAGATGCGCGAACACGTCGCGCCTGAGATCGGCAACGATGCGCTCGCCGATCGTCATCACGAGGTAGTAGCGGGACGCACTGGCCGCGGCGAGCACCGCGACGATGGCGATCATGACGCTGAAATAGCTGTTGATCAGCGCGATGCCTTCGGGGCTGAAGCCGAAATCGATCATGCGCCTGACCGCGATCGGCACCACCAGCGTGGTGATCGCGGCGACCGTCAGCGAGATGAAGGCGAGCGCCGCGCGTCCGCGGTAGCGCGCGACATAGGGCGCGAGCGCCAGCAGCGGCCGAAGCCTGGCGCCGGTCTTGGCCGGCGACTGCGTCAGCTGGGTTTCGATGAAGGCCTCTTCCTCGAGCAGGACGTCGCGCCGCGGCGGAGTGCCGCCGGTAGGTTCAATCTGTTCCGCAGCGCTCATGAAATCCGACCCGTTTTGCCGCCCTCAGATAGGCCGCGCGGGGCCCCTCTGGCAAATCCGGCGAGATACGTAGCTTGTTTTGGCGGCCGCCTTACGTTATAGAGCCGCCAAATCCCGTATCCCCTGACATTTGAGATGGGCGCCGGCGCGCCGAAGGATATGCCATGAAAGCCGAAATTCACCCGAATTATCATATGATTACGGTCGTAATGACCGACGGGACCGAGTACCAGACCCGCTCCACCTGGGGCAAGGAAGGCGACAAGCTGAACCTCGATATCGACTCCAAGTCGCATCCCGCCTGGACCGGCGGTTCGCAGCAGCTGCTCGACCGCGGCGGCCGTGTGTCGCGCTTCCAGAAGAAGTTTTCGGGTTTTCTCAAGAAGGATTGAGGGTTTTCGGACCTCTCGGTTCGCGCCCAGAAATGCAAAACGCCCCGGTTTCCGGGGCGTTTTTTGTTCTTTTCGTCATTGCGAGCGGAGCGATCCCGCTTCAACTTGCGGAGCCATGGATTGCTTCGCCGATGATGTTGTGCGACGGCCCCACCTAAACGGCATCGAGTGCCAAACGTGGTCGCCGGAGCGCCACAAGAGGGAGGCCGTCCAACGAAGAAGTTTATCCGAACTGCCGTCGATCTGGGCAAGAATTATTTTCATTAGGGGCCGTCCACATATGACGGAGGAGAGAGTTTCCGAGCCTAATGCTCGAACGCCGCCTTCAGGCGGTTGAGCTGCGGCACCAGCGGATTGCCGATCGGCGCGCGTTCCGCTGATGGAGCGTGGATCGTGGTGTCGAGCCGGCGGACCCGCGTCTGCAGGCTGACCGAGCGCGTGATCAGATCCTGCAATTGCTGCGGCAGCTTTGCGATCATGTCGTCGGGGCCGGGATCGGCGGCGGAGAGCTTGACCTTGGTTTTTTCACGATTGGCCTGGGTCAGCGTCATCTCGCCTTCCTTGACCGCCCGGTGCAGCAGCAACCACGATGCGAGCTGCATCAGGCGGGTAGTGAGCCGCATGCTTTCGGTTGCGTAAGTAAGGCTGACAGAACGCTCCAGCGCCTTGGCTTCGCTGCGGCCGTCGCCGTCGAGATAGGCGGCGGTCTCCTCGACCAGATCCATGCCTTCCCGGAACAGAACCCCGAACGCCGCAGAATTAGTCAGCCGCTCGCTGAACAACACGAGCGCGGGTTCGCTTTGCGAACGGTCCGCCATGGTTAACGCCCTCACGCCACTATTTGCCCCACCGGCTGTGTTGCACCGGCTTATGATGAACAAATCATTGCTCGGGCGGGGGCGAGAGTCCAGCAGCAACCGGATTTATGGTTTCCAGCTCATGGGGACACAAAATAGCCGTGCGGCGCACAAAAAAGAGCCGCCGTTTCCGGCGGCTTTGAAGTTGATAACAGGGAGGCGTCAAACAGAGTGGACAGGAGCCACTCGGTGTCCAAACGAGGACGATGTAAGTCATAAAGGAGAAAGCTTAACGGACCGTAAACGAACGATTTTCTTTAGGGATTGTTTGCCATGTCGGCCATTGGCCGAGTTTGTTGTTGACGCCAATCACGGGTCGTCCCTGCGAACGCAGGGACCCATAGCCACCGGCGGTCGTGATTGAGGGAAGTCGGCCAGCGGCCCTGCCACAAGGATAGGCCGCGGCGTATGGGTCCCTGCGTTCGCAGGGACGACCTCGAATGAGCGTGTGTTCCAGAAATTCTACGTCTTGAAAAAACTGTTCGCGGCATCCTTTGACGCGCGCTTTTTGGCTGCCGCCTGCTGCAGCCGCTCGATTTCCGAATTCATCAGCGCGATGCGCTCCGTCAATTCTTCGACCGACAGCAGCGACAGGTCCTGGCCGATCTCGTGGGTGATTTTCTTCCGCGGCTTGTCGTCATCCTCGATGGCCATGCGTTTCTCCTCGATCGCGGCGGTTCCCGAAGCGGTTGCCAGCGTGAGCCGGGCTGGCTAATCAGGGGTCGCCTTCAAAACTTTCCGCATTTTGGCCAAGGACAAATCATGGAAAAGCTGCCCGCGCAAATGACCGTCATCGGCATCAGCAAGCCCGGCGGCCCCGAGGTGCTGTTGCCGGAAACCCGCAGCGTTCCCGTCCCCGGTCCGGGCGAGATCCTGGTCAAGGTCATGGCGGCCGGCGTCAACCGTCCCGACATCGCACAACGCTCCGGCGCCTACCCGCCGCCGCCCGGCGCCAGCGACCTGCCCGGCCTTGAAATCGCCGGCGAAGTGGTCGCGCTGGGAGCGGGCGCGAGCAAGCACAAGCTCGGCGACAAGGTGATGTCGCTGGTGGCAGGCGGCGGCTACGCCCAATATTGCATTGCGCAGGACGCCCAGGCGATGGCGGTACCGCCGTCGCTGTCGATCCAGGAAGCCGGTGCGATCCCGGAAACGCTGATGACCGTCTGGCACAACGTGTTCGAGCGCGGCGCCCTGAAGGCCGGCGAAACGCTGCTGATTCATGGCGGCTCCTCCGGCATCGGCACCATGTCGATCCAGCTCGCCAAGGCATTCGGTTCCAAGGTGATCGTCACCGTCGGATCGCAGGACAAGATCGATGCCTGCCTCAAGCTCGGCGCCGACCGTGCGATCAACTACAAGACCGAAGACTTCGTCGCCGTCGTCAAGGCGGAGACCAACAATGCGGGCGCCAACCTCATCCTCGATATGGTCGCCGGCGACTACGTCGATCGGAACTATGATGCCGCCGCGGTCGACGGCCGCATCGTGCAGATCGCAACGCTCAACGGACCCAAGGTCACCGTCAACATCGCCAAGGTCATGGTGAAGCGACTGACCCATACCGGCTCCACGCTGCGCCCCCGTACGAATGCGGATAAGGCCGCGATGGTCGCTGCGATCGAAGCGAGAGTGATGCCGCTATTGCGCGAAGGACGCGTAAAACCTGTCATGGACAGCACATTCCCGCTCGAAAAAGCGGCCGACGCACATCGGCGAATGGAGACCAGCGAACATATTGGCAAAATTGTGTTGGCGGTTTAACGATCGCGAGCGTAGCGCGGGTTGAAACCCTTTGATTCGCTTCGCTTTCGTGTCATTTATCGCGTGAACCGCCGGACCGTTCGCTGGGGCCGGAGGATGGTTGATCGCGGAGTACCGACATTGCGTCTGATCAGGTGCCTTGCGCTGTTGGCGCTGGGCCTCATGATTGTTGCGGCCGCGCCAGCGGCGCACGCCATTGACGCGGTCAGCGTCCGCGGTGACGCGCCTGCGATCGATCTGACCGCGGTGCTCGATCATCAGCGCAGCGAGGCCGACCGCATCCAGGTTTCGACCGCGCCGGGGACCGACGGCATCGTCCGCCGCATCGAGGTCCGCGCCCGTGAGGGCGGACAGAACTGGGTGGTGTTCGCGCTCGCCAACAACACCGACGACCAGCTCGACCGCCTGATCGTCGCGCCACATTACCGCATCGTATCGTCGGGCCTGCTGTGGCCCGATCTCGGCCTGTCGCGCATCGCGACCATTACGCCGTCGGTCGGCGATCGCCCCGAGCGTCAGGAAAGCGCCACCGCCGACATCTTCCGCATCACGCTCGATCCCGGCGCCGTCGTCACCTTCGTCGCCGAACTGCGCACCGATAAACTGCCGCAGCTCTATCTGTGGGAACCCGACGCCTACAAGGACAAGGTCAATTCGTTCACGCTCTACCAGGGCATCGTGATCGGCATTTCCGGGCTCCTGGCGCTCGTGCTCACCATTCTGTTCGTGGTCAAGGGCAGCATCATGTTCCCCGCCGCGGCCGCGCTGGCCTGGGCGGTGCTGGTCTATATCGGCGTCGATTTCGGCTTCTGGGGCAAGGTGCTCGACATGTCGAACAACGCCGAGCGCGTCTGGCGCGCGGCGGGCGAAGCGATCCTGGCCGCAACGCTCCTGGTGTTCCTGTTTGCCTATCTCAATCTCAGCCGCTGGCATGTGCGCTATGCCCACATCACCGTCGGCTGGCTGACCTTCCTCGGCTCGCTGGTGGCGCTGGCGCTGTTCGATCCCGCCGTCGCCTCGGGCATTGCGCGCATTTCGCTGGTGCTGATCGCGTTCGCGGGCTTCGCGCTGATCGTCTATCTCTCGACGCATGGCTTCGACCGCGCGGTGCTGTTGATCCCGACCTGGTTCCTGCTGGTGGTCTGGGTGATCGCGGCCGGCATGACGGTGGCAGGCTCCGTCACCAACGACATTGTCGGCCCGGCGTTGCTCGGCGGCCTCGTGCTGATCGTGATGCTGATCGGATTTACGGTCATGCAGCACGCCTTCGCGGGCGGCGGCGCGACCACCGGCATCGTCTCCGACGTCGAGCGCCGCGCGCTGGCGCTGACCGGCTCCGGCGACCTGATCTGGGATTGGGACGTCTCCGCCGACAAGGTATTCACCAGCCCCGAAACCGAAAGCCTGCTCGGGCTGAAGCGCGGCACGCTGGAAGGTCCGGCCGCGAAATGGCTCGAGGTGCTGCACCCGCTCGATCAGGATCGCTTCCGTGCCGCGCTCGACAGCGTGCTCGACCAGCGCCGCGGCCGGCTGGTGCAGGATTTCCGGCTGCGGACGCCCGACGGCCATTTCATGTGGTTCGCGCTCAAGGCACGCCCGGTGGTCGGCTCCGACGGCGAGGTCTCGCGCGTCGTCGGCACGCTCACCGACGTCACCGACATCAAGAACGCCGAAGAGCGCATGCTGCATGACTCGGTGCATGACAACCTCACCGGCCTGCCGAACCGCAAACTGTTCATCGACCGCCTCGGCGCGGTCGCCAATTACGCCAAGTCGATGCCGAACCTGCGGCCGACGCTGATGGTGATCGACCTCGACCGCTTCAAGCAGGTCAATGATTCCGTCGGCATCGCAGTCGGCAACTCGATCCTGCTGACGCTGGCGCGGCGGCTGACGCGCATCCTGAAACCGCAGGACACGCTGGCCCGGCTCGCCGGCGACCAGTTCGCGCTGATCCTGATGTCGGAGCAGGATCCGGCGCGCATCACCGCCTTCGCCGAAACGATCCGCAAGACCATCCGCGCACCGATCGCCTTCAACGACCGCGAGATCTTCCTGACCGCTTCCATCGGGCTCGCGCTGTCCGATCCGCAGACGCAATTGACCGAAGAGATCATCAAGGATGCCGAGCTTGCGATGTATCACTCCAAGCGCATCGGCGGCGACCGCATCGACGTCTACAAGCCCGCCATGCGCGCGCGCAAGACCGACCGCCTGACGCTGGAAAGCGAATTGCGCCGCGCGATCGAGCGGCAGGAAATCACGATACTCTATCAGCCGATCGTGCGGCTGGAAGATCGCTCGATCGCCGGTTTCGAGGCCCTGGCGCGCTGGGACCACCCCAAGCTCGGGCGGATGTCGCCTTCCGAATTCATCTCGATCGCCGAGGAAATCGGCCTGATCGTCGATCTCGGCATGTTCGTGATGGACCAGACGGCGCGACAGCTCTCGATCTGGCAGCGCGCGATGCGCTCGCGCGAGCCGATCTTTGCCTCTGTCAACGTTTCCTCGCGGCAATTGCTGCGGCACGACCTGATCCACGATATCCGCACCGTACTGTCGCGCTCTTCAGTCGCGCGCGGCACGCTCAAGCTGGAACTGACGGAATCGCTTGTCATGGAAAACCCCGAGCACGCCGCGCAGATGCTGACGCGCATCCGCGAACTCGGCACCGGGCTGTCGCTGGACGATTTCGGCACCGGCCATTCCTCGCTGGCCTATCTGCAGCGCTTCCCGTTCGACACCATCAAGATCGACCAGTCCTTTGTGCGTACCACCAGCCGCGGCACGCGGCCGGTGATCCTGAAATCGATCATCGCCCTCGCCCACGACCTCGGCATGGACGTGGTCGCAGAGGGCGCCGAGACGGATTCGGATGCGGTTGAGCTCTATCAGCTCGGCTGCGAATACGCGCAGGGCTTTGCCTTCGGCGAGCCGATGGATGCGGATGCCGCGATGCGGCTGCTCACGGAAGAGCGGCTCGAGGCGGCGAGTTAATTTCTCTCGTCGTCCCGGCGCAGGCCAGGACCCATAACCACCAGCGACAATTGCTTTACACGCTGGTCGTTGTCTTCCTTTGCAGCAATGCGGGCCGCGGCGTATGGGTCCCGGCCTTCGCCGGGACGACGGTTCATCTCCCCGCCTTCATCCGCTTGAACTTCACGCTCTTGCCATCGGTCTGCCTTGTCGCGATGTAGCCGGCCTCCAGGCAGGCCTCGCGCTGCGGCATCTTCTCCTGCGGGCTGCGCAACGTCTCCCACCATGACGCACGATGCGCGGCACGCGGCAGGGCTGCGTCGATGATCTCCTCGATCTGTTCGAAGCTCAGCACGAATTCGGGAAGCTTCTGCGCCTTGAGATAGTCCCGCAGCGGATCATAAACGTTCACGCGTGTCCCCAGTGGCGATTTGCACAAAACCGTCGGTGCCGGCAACCAAGCGTTAACGCATTCCGATATCGCTGTCGCCGTTTAAGGCCGCAACAACGTATCTCGCGCATACCGGTACGCTGGAGCGGACGATGTTATTCGGACGGCGCAAGGACGTGGCCAGAAAAGGCTTGCTCGGGAAAGGCGCCGGCCACCGGCCCTGGCGGCTGTCGGCCAAGCTTTTGATCGCCTCGTCGATCGCGACCGTGATCGGCTTTTCCACGATTTGCGCCAGCGTCATGTTCGACATGCGCCGCGGCGAGGAGGAACTCGCCCGCCAGACGCTCGAAAATCTCGCCTCCGGCATCGATGCCGACATCAGCCGCAACATCGAACTCTATGACCTGTCGCTGCGCAACGTCGCCAGCAACCTGGTAATGCCCGCGCTCAAGGACGTCAGCAAGGAGATCCGGCACCTGATCCTGTTCGATCATGCCGCCACCGCCAAGCATTTCGGCGCGATCCAGGTGTTCGACGCGCAGGGCAAGCTGACCATCGATGCGGCAAGCTTCGATCCCGTACAGGAAAATCGCGACGACGAAGAGTACTTCAAGGTTCATCGCGACAGCCCCGACATGGGCTTGTACATCAGCCGCCCGATGCTGCATCGGGGCGCCTATTCGATCGTGCTGAGCCGACGCATCACCGACCATGACGGCAGCTTTCTCGGCGTCGTCGTCGGCTCGATCCGTTTCAGCTATTTCCATGGCCTGTTCGCCCGGCTGACCCTCGACCCCGGCGATACCATCACCGTGCTGCGCCGTGACCGGATGATCATCATGCGGACGCCATTCGATCTGGACATCATCGGTAAGAATCTGACGGAACGAAAAAGCTGGAGCGCCGAGAAACTCAAGGAAGGCTCAACATATGCCGGCGTCGGGCCGGTGGACCCGACGCCGCGGCTTTACGTCCGAAGCAGCAGCACGAATTTGTTCTTTGTCGTGGTCGGAAAGCCGCTGGCGACGGTCCTGAAGCTTTGGCACAGGGAAGTGATCCGGATCGGCGCGATCATGATTGCGCTGATCGTGTTCGTGGTGGGCACCGCGCTGTTTCTCGCGCGCGAGATCGGCCGGCGCGCGGAGGCCGAGGACAGGCTGGAAGAACTCGCAACGACCGACGCGCTTACCGGACTGAAGAACCGGCGCAAATTCGATCACGCGATCGATGCGGAGTGGCGGCGCGCGGCGCGCAACAAGACGCCGGTCGCGGTCCTGATGATCGACGCCGATCATTTCAAGGCCTACAACGACGCCTTTGGGCATCAGGCCGGCGACCAGGTGCTGGTCGGCATCGCCATCTGCATTTCGGACTTCTGTGCGGCGAGCCGGCGATTGTCCGGCGCGTTACGGCGGCGAGGAGTTCGCGGTGCTGTTGCCGGGGCTCTCCGCGGTCGAAGCATTCGCCGTCGCCGAAACCATCCGGCTCAAGGTCGAGCAATGGTCGGAACATCCCGATGTCACGACCGTCAGCATCGGCGTGGCGAGCATGACGCCCGCGGCGCCGATGGACTGGCCCGATCTCATCGAAGCCGCCGACAAGGCGCTCTACGCGGCCAAGAACAACGGCCGCAATCAGTCGGTGCTGGCCGCCGTCTCAAAGCTAGCGCTGGTGGCTTGAGCGCCACAAAAGGTCATTCCGGGGTGGCTGCATCGCAGCCGAACCTCAGGTGTGCAATTGCACACCGGGGAATCCCGAGGTTGTTAGAAAAAATCCTTATCGCTCGAGATTCCGGGTTCGCGCTATGCGCGCCCCGGAATGACGAAAGCAGCGCGTCGCGCTGCTCTCGTCACTTCTCCAGATATCTCTTCATCTCCGCGCGCAGACCATCACGCAAATCGTCGCGCGCCATGCCGTAGGCGATGTTGGCGCGCAGGAAGCCCGGCTTCGAACCGCAATCGTGCCGCTCGCCCTCGAACTCCACGCCATAGAAGCTTTGCGTCCCGGCGAGAACGCGCATCGCATCGGTGAGCTGGATCTCGTTGCCCGCGCCGCGCTCTTGCGTCTCGAGAATCTTGAAGATTTCCGGCTGCAGGATGTAGCGCCCGGTAATGGAAAGATTTGACGCCGCCGTGCCCTTCGGTGGCTTCTCCACCATGCCGTCGACCTCGAACATGTTCTTGGCGAGACGCTTGCCGACACCGCAGATGCCGTATTGATGGGTGAGATGGTCCGGCACTGCTTCCACCGCCAGCAGGTTCGACTTGCCGCCAAGTTTTTCCGCGGCCTCGATCATCTGCTTCAGGCAGCCCGGGCTGTTCAGCACCAGTTCGTCCGGCAGCACCACGGCGAACGGCTCGTCGCCGACGATATCGCGCGCGCACCACACCGCATGCCCGAGACCGAGCGGCGCCTGCTGGCGGGTGAAACTCATGGCGCCC
>CAWBRL010000004.1:0-250527 GCA_963791165.1 uncultured Alphaproteobacteria bacterium
GCGATCGCGCTTGCGGCGATGGATGACAGCCAATTGACCCGCAACGTCGGCGCGGCTGGCGGCAACATTGCCGGCATTCCGGTCATCACGTCGACAAACGTTCCGGCCGATGGACAACAGCATCATCCTGATCGATGCGGCAGAAGTGTTCATGAACCAAGGCGGTATCGAACTCGACGCCAGCGAGCAAACCATCGTCCAAATGGCATCGGCTCCGGATAATCCGACGACGGCGGCGACGACGTTTCGCAGCATGTGGCAAGAAAATCTTCTGGCGTTGATGATCCGCCGCTACATTCGTTGGCAAGCCCGCCGTAGTGGTGCCGTCGCGATGCTGACCGGCGTTGGCTACTGAGGTCGCACCATGGACGTGAAATTGATCGAGGGGCTGATGGAGGCGATTGCGCCGCTCATCAAAGCGCATGTTGAAATCGAAGATCTTCCGCTCTGCGCGCGTATTGTCGAGCTCGAACGCGGCGGCCTAAAGTATATGGGCGTTTTTCAGCGTGCGATCGAATACAAGCGCGGCGCCGTGGTGACGGAGTCGGGCAGTGCCTGGATAGCTCTCACGGACAATCCGCAGAACGCGCCGGGACATTCGAGCGATTGGCAGTTGATGGTCAGAGCCGGCAAGGACGCGAAATGAATGACGATCGATCATGCAATGTGGGCTCGACGATGGCGAAACCGAAGACGCGATAAGAGCCGCGAATCTTTGCGAACTTGTCAAAAACCAACCCACGAACGACAAACATTCAGCCAGCGCGACCATGGAAATCGTCGCGACCATGGAGTTCGGCACCGTGAAGCGTCGTTCGATCAAACAGGCGGAGCAGAAGGTCAATGCGTTACTGGCTGCGCGCGCGCTCGCAGGCCATTGAGCCTACGTGGAGGCCATCGATTTCGTCGTTTGTGAGGACGAAGAAACGATCATGATTTATGTAGACGTGACCGACGAACAGGACGCTATCGCGGTCTATTTTGATTTGCCGGACGGAATGCCGTTTGACCCGCATCTTTTCAGGAAACAGCTTCAACTCGAAACGGTGCACTGAGGTTTTCCATGATCCTTCTAGAGACGATCAAAACTTGGAAATCACGATCGAGGGTTCGGGTTCATTAAGCGTGACGACGGCGCGGGCGATGTGTTCATGCACGCCAAATTCTCGAAGGGGTTTTCAGACCGGAAGAAGGCCAGCGGGTTGCCTTCAGCATCGTGAAAGGACGATCACGATCGGAGCGATCGCGGTCGCGCTGATCGGGTTCGGCTGAGACCCGACCATGTGGCAATTAGGGCCATCAAGAATGCCAATGTTACTTTTAGGTGCGGGCCATGGTGAACATGCGCCCGGCGGGGGAACTCCAATTTTTCCAGCACCAAACTTTTGCTCGGTTTTCGGCTGGACCTGGTGGGTATCGCATGTGGTGCAGCGGTACACCCGCTTGCGGATGCCCGCGCCTTCGCGTTTCTTAATCGGCATTTTATTCAGGGTCCTTCTCGGCATTCTTTTCCATGTCTTTGTCTTTGATGACGTGAAACTTGTTGTTCTTGTCGAAGGTCCCGAACACTGACTTGCCGTTCGGCTTTTCAAAGATCGTCCGCGCTTTCCGTGCTTATCGCGGTAACTCGTCAGGATTTCGAGGGTGCCGTCGCGGTGCTCGGTACATTGGTGGGGCAGGCCCTCGTTAACGCACCGGTTCTCCAATCGCTTGCGCTCGGAGGGCTTGATCTTGACCGTGACTTTCGGGCGCGACTTGTGTTCTTCGCATTTCACCGTGTAGTCGGTCTCTCCACGATAGACGATAATGGTTTGGCACAGTTCCATGTCGTGTAGCGGTTTGCTGACGGCACCGATGCCGCCACTTACGGTGTAGAACACCAGAAATATCTTAAGCATCATACCCTCCGCCCCAGCCGACCAGCGCTTGGAGCCAACCTGGCGCCTACCACATGCGGTCAGCCCCAATGAATGCTGACGAAACTTATAGCCGTGAAGGCAAGCAACGCCACCGCGAACCAACTCAGTCTTTCAAGCAACGGCGGTTCTTGAAATTCCCTGTTGGCGTCCGTGCGTCTCGCGTTTGGCGTTGGTTGGCGTGATTGCTTCATGGCGGCCCCCACCCCCAAGTGAGAGGGCTAGGCTAATAAGGATTCGCTCCGGGTATACCCGCAATCTTACGGGGTGCAGCCTTGTTCACTGGCTGCTCCACGCGCTCCCGGAACAAATGCTTAAATCAGCGAGGGAGAGGCGCACCCGTATGTCTGCGGGAAAACAAGTTGTCCGAAGCGTCGGCCGTGGTGCGGCTGATGCTCAAAGATCGCGCTCGCTGTGTTCGGGTTCGGTTGGAAACCTGATGATCAAGCGCGGAAGGTGCGTTGACTAGCAACAAATACTACGTGTGGGGTCACATTTTCGAAAAAATGAGTGCGCAACATCGGGAAAATCCCGAGGTTAGTTCCTCAATGCCCAAGTTCATTGCATACGCCGTTGACTTGAGTGGCATAGCGTTGGCCCGGTACGATCTGGCCGCGACTGAAGCGGAAGCGGCGAAGCGCGAGGCGCGAAAGTACCTGGAAGATTATGACCGGCGATCGAAATCTCGTCCGACGACCATAGGCGCGTTGCGCGGCTAAAATCGCAAGGCTGGAGAATCTTATCGGCCAGCAAATGACGCCGTTGACGCAGTGGCGGCAATAAACAAAAGCATGGCGTGGAAGAACAAGTCCCGCGTGAGGGGAAATGCTAAAGGGCTTCAGCATTGCCCTTCACCGCCCTTCGGCGGCGCGAGACCGCATATTGAACATCGATCCCGAACTGGTTTATTTCCTCAGCCTGCTTGCAGGTATCGCGGCGTTACTGGTTAGCCTTTACGGGTTTAGCGGCCCGCGCCGGAATAAGGCCAAGCCACTAGCCCGCATTTCTCACACTGCCAATTGATCCGCGACGGGTATTCGTGGATCGGCTGAAGGCGACGAGGATCGTGGCGCCGAAGGCGCTGGCGGCGATTTGGTTTTTTTGTGTGTGTCTCCGTTGGTCCTTGTTGATGATGCCGCCGATTGGGCGCGTGGCGGCGGCGCGTGTCAGGCCGGCGAGGCGCGTGCCTTGGTGGCTTCGGCCAGGCGGCGAGCCGCGCGGCCCCATTCTTCAGCGGCTGGGCAGGCCGAGGCCATGGCGATTTTGATGCGGCGGCAGGATATGCGGACCAGCGCCCCGATCTTCAAGAGCTTAAGCCTGATGGTGCCGCAGGTGGCGTCCGCAAAGGTGGTTTCAGCAAGGCCGATGCGCCGCAGGGCACAGATCAGCACATAGGCCATCGAGGCGAACCACAGCCGCAGTTGGTTGGCGCGCATGGTCGCCGCCGAGGTGCGGTCGGCGTAGAGGTCGAGCTGGCATTCCTTGATGCGGTTCTCCATGTCACCGCGCGCGCAATAGATGTCCTCATAGAGCTGCCGCGCACCCGCCTCGCTGCGCTTGAGCGAGGTGACGACGAAGCGCGGATTGGCCTCCCCTTGCGTCCACTCCGCCTTGGCGACGACGCGGCGCTCTTGGCTCCAGCTATCGAGCGTGCTCCACTGGAAGTCCTTGAAGCGGCGCGCCGGGCGGCCGGTCTTCTCGGCCGCAGCTCTCGCCGCGGCAAGCTCCTCTTCGATCATGGCGACCAGGCGGGCGTTACGGGCGAGCCCGAACAGGTAATCCACGCGGTTCTGCTCGCACCAAGCCATCAGCGTCTCGCGCGCAAAGCCCGAGTCCGCCCGCAGCACGATCCGCACGAACGGCCAACGGGCGCGGATTTGCCGGACGATCCGCGCAACCTCCTCGACGCTGCCCGCACTGGCGTCGATGTCGGCGCGCCGCAGCTTGGCCGCCAGCAGATGCCGGCCGCAGAACACGTACAGCGGCAGATAGCAGTAGCAGTCGTAATAGCCGTGGAAAAAGCGCCCCTCCTGATGCCCGTGCAGCGGGTCATCGGTGGCGTCGAGATCGAGGATGATCCTCGGATGCTTAAGTTGCGAGACGACCTTGTGACCCCACTCGAAAAGCACCTTAAGAATCACAGCGGCGAGCGCCTGTTTAAGTTCAACGAGGGCGGCCACTTCAAGCATATGCTGCTGCGCGCGACTATGGCCGCGTGCGGGCTGCCCTGCCCGAAGCGCCGCCCGACCGGCTGGAAGCCGCCAGCGTTTCCCCTGCGCTTCGTCACTTTCCATGTGTTCCGCCACACCTGGGCGACGTGGATGCGCCGCTATGGTGGCGCCGACGTGCAGGGGCTCGTTGCGACGAACAACTGGCGTGATGAGCGCAGCGCGCGTCGTTACTCGCATGTGGTCTCGCGCGATGAGTGGGATCGCGTGGATAATCTCCCCACGATGGGGAATACACGGGGAAAAACAGATGTTGCATGAAATTGTTGAGGAAGATCAAGGGATGGACATTCTTCCCCAAAGGGTGGCCGCACCTTTTTTGGGCACTTAAGCGACGGATTTGCGACGGATTTTCTGCTTTCGCGACGGACCAATCAAAAGCTCCAAGAGCCCTCAATAAGCGCCCTCAAGGATGGCAGGCCGGGCCCAAAGGGTGTGGGGCCGTCCGACAGAAATCATTGAGTTTTCAATCGCCGGCTGGACCTATCGGTGTTGCGGCTTTTTCGCACCAGGCAGCTTACTCTTTTCAATTGCTGGTAGAAGCGTATATTGGCCATGGTTAATCCAGAGGAGCCTTTCCGATCGGATCGACCTCACCCGCCGGAGAGCGGTCGGTGGCCTTGCGGTCAGAGTAAGCGGGCCCGCGGCAGTCTCACCAGACCCGTTCGTCGGCGGCGCTTGCACTCGATCCGCGAAAGAAGGGGGCTATATTGCTTTTCCGCCTATATCTGCCGCCATCGGAGAATGTTTGTATCTATTGAGCAAGGATAGATTTCGACACGCGCATCAATAACATCTCGAATTTCTTCGAATGGAAACGCGCTCAGCTTCCCCCATTTCACCATGCGGAGGTTCGCGCTCCTGAAGTCCTAAGCGCATTATCCCTTTTGAGGGTCGGGGAACGTTGAGATCCCGCAACTACGCTTTGATGTCCAGGTTACCGATAAACCGCAAATAAAGAAGACTACGCGACCGGGAATCTTCAGGAGAAGACGATGATCACGCCCATGAGCGTCGGATTTTTCGTTGAACCCCTCGATCAGTGTGCGCTGCCATGACCTTGTGTCCCGTTTGCTCAGCCCGCGTTGCTCGCAAGCACCGGTACTGCCCGCAATGCGGCACCAGCCTCGACGGTGCCGCCGACGGGCCATCTCCACTCTTACCTCCCGGCGGATCGGCTCGCGATGAGCTCATTCCTGCGACGACAGCATGGCTCCAAATTGCGAACGGCGCAGATGTTGACGGAGAACAAGCAGGTGAGCGCCCTGTTCGTCGACGTTTGCAACTCGACCTCCCTGTTGCAGCATGTCGACCCGGAAGAGGCCCGGGAGTACCTCGGCAAGGCGCTGGACCAGCTCGTCGACGCGGTCGAAACCTTCGGAGGCACGATCAGCCAATTGCTCGGCGACGGTCTTGTTGCATTGTTCGGCGCCCCGTTGGCGCAGGAAGACCACGCCTTGCGAGCTTGCATGGCTGCGCTCAAGATGCAGAGGACAACCATCCCCGGCCACGAAGCCCGCGGCGTCGCCAGTCCCAAGCTCCGCATCGGCATCAACTCCGGTGAGGTGCTGGTAGGCATTGTCGGGCAGTACCAGTGGTCACACTACGGAGCGGACGGCCAGACCATCCACATCGCGTCACGGCTGGAGAAGATGGCGTCCCCGGGCGGCATATTGATCAGCGCCTCGACGCAGCGCCTGGTAGCCCAGCAGATCGACACGCGGCCGGTCGGGGTGCGCGCCGTGCGCGGATTGGCTGCCCGGATCGACCTCCATGAAATCGTGGTCGGCACGGAAAGCTCGGCGGCCGCGCCTTTGACGCGAAAGCAGCGATGGGCGCCCCTCGTCGGACGCGAAGATTCGTTGCAGGTTCTGGAGGGGGCCATCGGGTCCGCTCAAAAGAGCGCAATGTGCATGATCGGGCTACGCGGCGATGCCGGGATCGGGAAATCCCGACTGATCGCCGATTGGACAGGCGCTCTCCTGAGCCAGGGTGTCGACGTTTGCATTACCCAGGCCTGGGGCTATGCGAGCACGAGAGCCTACAGCACCGCCGCTGACCTGATCGCGAGCATGGTGGGCCTGCCGCGCACGGGCGTGACCGAAGCAAAACAAGTGGCCATGCAGGCCTTGGTCGCGAAATGGCCTGCCGAAGGGGCAGACCATCTGGCAGCGGTGAGCGATCTGCTCGGACTGGCCGCGCCGACGGAAGCATGGCTGGCATTGAATCCGGCACAAAGGCGACGTCGGATCGGCGAGGCCATGCTGTGGCTCTTCCGCAGGCGTCTGCAGGAAAACCCCTTCGTGCTGGTGCTCGAGGATGTCTTTCTGGCCGATCGTGAGAGCCTGCGGCTGTTCGAGACTCTACTTCCCAAGCTCAAGGGACTGCCGATCCTGGTTTGTGTCAGCTATCGGCCGGATTTCCAGCACCAATGGGGACAGGTGGCGTGGTTCGCGGAGCATCTGGTGGCGCCCCTGCCGGGCGGTGAGATGCTCGCTCTCGCCCGTGCACTGCTTGGCGATGATCCTTCCGTGCATGGCGTCACGAGCGAACTGATCCGTCGCGCCGACGGCAATCCCTTCTTCCTGGAGCAACTGGTCATCACGCTGATCGATGACGGCTCGCTCGAAGGAACCCCGGGCGCGTACCGTTTGCAGAAGCCGTTCGGAGAGTTACGGGTCCCGGGCTCCATCGCCGCCGTGATCGGTGCGCGGGTCGACAGGCTGCCTGATGCCGCAAAGTCGGCGCTGGAGGCCGCCAGCGTTGTGGGCGACCCTGTCACGCGGGAACTGATCGCCACCATGCAGGGGGTAGATCTTGCGCGTGCGGAAGAATTGCTGGGACTTTGCCTCTCATCCGGGTTGCTGACGACACCCGATCAGGCGCGCAGTTCACTCGAGTTCGCGCGCGTTCCTGTTTCGTCATGCGCTGGTGCGGGATGTCGTGCTCGGAACCCTCACCCGCGGCCGCCTCAAGGCGTTGCATCGCCTCGCGTTCCTCGCCTTGCATTCGCAGCCAGGTGCTGGCGATGCGGATGCTGCGCCAGCGCTCGCTCATCACGCCTTCAAGGGCGAGGAATGGGAGCCTGCGGCAAGATTTGCGGTCAAGTCGATGGTGCGCGCCATCTCGCGCTCAGCCAATCAGGAGGCCCTGCAACTGTTCGAGATGGGCGTTGAAGCGTCCCGACGTACCGAGGGCGAGTCCACGGCACAAGCCCTGGAGCTCGCGCTCCGACTGGAAGCCATCGGCGCCATGATGGCTCTCGGGCACATCGACGAAATCTTCAAGAACATGGAACGCGCCGAAACCATCGCGGCGCAATTGAACGACCAACTCGCACGCGCATCGGTTTCGAACCAGACGGCGTTGTTTCTCTGGATGCGCGGGCGATTCAGCCAAAGTCTGCAGCACGCTTCACGGGGCCTGGACGCGGCCCGCCTTGCGCAACGGCGCCACATGATGATGGGAGCGCATCAGACACGCCTCATGAACTTTCACGCGCTCGGGCAGTATACCGAAGCGGCCGAGGAAGCCCGTATCGTGCTCGCCGACTACGGGCCCGAATTGGCGGAGCACTCTGTCCCACCCGGATGGGCCGCCATCCCCATCATCAGCGTGTACTCGTTCTATGCCAGCACGCTGTGGCGTCTTGGCGATCGCAAAGGTGGGCACGAAACTTGCGCCCTGGCCTATGAAATTCTGTCGAACGTCAACCACCCGTACTCGCGTGTGCTGATCGACACCGTCCAAGGGCAGATCTGGATCGAGGAAGAGGAACTCGACAAGGCGGAAGCGTTGCTCCGCGCGGCTGTGCAGCAATGCCTGACCTACAACGTGCCGACCACGCTGGCCATGTGCACCGGGGTGCTCGGTAGCGCGCTCGCGCGCAATGGCAAAGCCTCCGAGGCTGCGACCCTGCTTGAAAGGGGTTTCGCCGACCGGATCTACGATGCAGCCGGCACCTACGGCAGGACCTTTATGCGGATCGGCCTGGGTGTCGCCTATCGCAACCTCGAAAGGCTGGAAGATGCGATCCGCGTCGGACGCAAGGCGGTCGACGAAGCCCGCGAAGAATACGGACACAGGACGGAAGCCCTTTTCGAATTAGCCGAGACGCTGCGCATTGCCGGCGATGCGCCAGATGCGGAAGATTGCTTCATGCAGACCTACGAGTCAGCACGTCGTTTGCGAATGCCCTACTACGAGAAGCGCGCGGCGGCAGCCCTGGCACATCGCCGCGACGATCGGTACCGAGCATGAAAATCCCGACCCCCAAGCCCGATACTTTGCCGCCGGGCTTACGTAGCCTCCTTTATGGTCTCTTTTGTTGGCTAAATCGTCACATTGTCGTCTTGCGTCGGCTTGGTGCATTGCTTCGGTATTTTCCTTTCGTCGGCGGATGGTTCGGCGTGGCGGCGCGCGCCAGCGCCGTCAGAGCTGTGATGACGAGACCGCAAAGCTTTTCGAACAGCGCACACGCGCCCAACCTGGCTTCCGGCGACTATCTGATCGGCATGGACCCCGGCCCCACCTACTATGCCGACAAGCGTTTACTCGACGAGCGGCTGGAGGCACTGAAGCCGACGCTGCCGGCCAGCGCGGATCAGGCAAGCCCAGCGACTTGTTGCGGATCCTGGAAAATCGGAGGACCGGCGAACCGTTCGATCTCATCGAGGATTATCTGATGTGGATCGTGTTTCGGGCCATGGATCCACTGTTCGGCTCGGCCACCGACAGGGTGGCGGCGGGCGCGCACGGCAACGTCAACGATCCCGGACTGCAACGGCAATATCTTCATGGAGATCCGATACGTCGCGGGGCAATTGCTGGCCGGCAGTTCGGCAACACTGAGGGTGCAGCGAAGGGCGGAGCTCTGTGCGGATGCGCTGCGTGCCCGTATCGCGGGCGTGAGCAATGACATTCAACAGGCGTGGAAAGTGCCGGCTTCTCCCGACCTTGAACGAAACGCGGTGGGACTGGCCTGGATTTCGCATCCGGTGACGGTGCAGTCGGGGGCCCTGATCGTACAGGAGCTGCTGGAGCGCCCCGAGGTTCACAGGGATCTGCGGGCGAAGGCCGCGCACCTCGGAGCCGCGGTCTGGCAGGATGACAATTTTCGCGACTCTGGTGCGAAACCACGTGCTCGAACTCATGCGCTTTCGGCCGATCTTCCCGCTGCTGGCGCGCGACGTGCCGCGCGATACGGAGTTCGAAACAGGCGCGCGGCGGAACGCGACGTGCCCTGGCGGCGGCAAGATGACGGTTTTGTCGATCGCCGCCATGTTTGATACGCACGCAGTCCCCGACAGCGAAGCAGTTCTGCCCCTCGCGCAATTGGGGCAATCAGGAGGACCTGCGGTGGCTGATGTTCGGTTACGGCACCCGGCAATGTCCCGCCAGGACTTACGCGGTCGAGATCCTGACCAGCGCGCTGATCGGCTTGCTCATCCTGCCTGAATTGCAACTGACGGATCGCGAGAGCAAGGCCATCACGTACGACGGCGCGCTGATGTCAGCCATGAGCGTGCGCTTCACCTAGCAGGCGAGAAAGGACAGCGATGCTTAAGATGGTCCGGCAGCAGATGATCTGCATCATTGCGCCGCGCTGGAGCGACGTCTTGATGGATTTTTCGGAGACGGGCGACGTGTACCGCGCGCTGCAAGACTCTGTTCGGGAATGTCGAGGTGGTTCAGTTCGCGTCCATCGCGCTGTTGCCGGCAAGGGCGGATTGCGCCGGACCAGCGGCCGTCATTGATGCTCGAGCTCGCAATCGAGGAAGGCATCGATCCGCGCGACATGCTGTACCGGCTCGTCAATCATCCGAGCGGGGCGATGTGGTCGCTCTACAGGTCGTACTGGACCGATGGCGTTCCTGCCGACGAGAGCGAGCGCAACGAGGCAGTTGCTCGAGAAGGCTGATGGAGTGGCTCAGCATCGCCGACGGCGGCTTTGTCGGCGCCCGCGACCGAACCGCCCGGCAGATCCAAAAGGAGAAGGAGCTCCTCGATTGGACGCGAAGCGAGGCACGTGCCCTGAAGGCGACAAAGCAGTACGGCACGGACCGTGCGTCGTTCGCGCTCGCGCTCGCCCGACGGGCATATCAGGATCCGCAATTCGAATGGGCGCTCGAGCCTGCGCCGCGATCCTATTGGCGTGGGAGCGGTGCGAGCATCTCCGCAAAGGTCGGCTTGTGCTCGTGCTGTTCTGCTTGTGGCTGGCCGTGGTCTGGCCGGTGAGTGCGCTGCTCGGGGGGCTGATCGGTGTTTGCGCCTGGCTCTTCGACGTACCGCATTCCGACCGTACAACCCGCAATTGACGCGATCTACTGGGTTCTGTGCACGAGTATCCGGGCCGCGATAGCCTTGATCGTGCTTGGACTTCTTATGGTGGTTCTTCCTGACCGCGCTGCCGGCACTGTCTGCCCGCTGGAGGCACTGGCTGGACAATGTCTACCGCGAGCTCGAACGGCCGACACAGACGCAGTCGTCATCGCGCACCTATGTGCTCTGCTGGATCTTCGGCGTGCCGCTGGTCTTGGCACTCCTGGCGTGCGCGTTGGTCTTCACTTTCTGGCCCGGCGCTATCTTGAGCAAGTTTTTTGTATTGAAGGTGCTCGGCGTCACCGGCCTGCTCGCGATTTTCGTGCTGATCTGCGTCGCCGTTGACCGGAGCGATCGACCGGCGAAGACCAGCGGCTCGGATCCGCACGAAGACGACGTGCCTCGTGCGCAACAGGTTCATCCGTCGATCGACAACTGCGAAGCGCTCTTGGCCGAGGAAAGTGTCGCACACATGGTCAGCCTGACGGATATCCGTAGTCCGAACGGCTGGAGTGCATGGTGGATCCGGGTATCCCTGGGCATCGTGACGCTGTTTGGACGGGTGTTCTTCACCGCAGGGACGTCTGGGCGATGCACCGGGCATCCATTTCGGCCACTGGCACATCATCGAGGGCGGCCGCCGCTATCTGTTCTGCTCGAACTATGACGGCAATTTTGGTGGCTATCTCGACGATTTCATCAATGGCGCAACGGCCGGGACCACGTTGGCCTGGAGATGGACCACGCTTATGCCGCGGCGACCGGCGGTTTTCGGTCAGCCGGAGGTCAAGGAGCCGCGCAGCTTCCCGCCGACGCGATTTGCCATCTTCCGCGGTGTGAAGTGCGAGTTGAAGTTCAAGTCCTACGCTCGCGACAGCATGCTCCCGCATGTGTATCGCTTCGAAGCGCGCAAAGCGACGCTCGACCAGATCGACCTCGCGACCGCGCTTCGAGACGCCTTGTTCGGCGAACGCAATGACAAGAATGACGACCTGATCATGAGGGCGATCGAATCATGAAAGTGCCGCATCTCTCGGAGCAGTTGGGCGATATTCAGGGCATGATCGGGACAGGCTATGGCTGGTTGTACAGCAGCCGCTTCTTGTTGCTGACGATCAAGAACGGCCGCGAGGACGATGCCCGGAAGTGGCTCTCAAGATTGGCCCACAGCGGATTGGTCGGGAGCGTCGCGAACGTCCAGAAATCGAGAGAAGAGCCGATCAAGGAGGCTGTCGCAATCGCGTTCAGCTATTCGGGGCTCACGAAGCTAGGGTTCAGGGAAACCGAAGCGCATCCGTTCCCGAGCCCGTTTCGAAGTGGCATGGGCAGCGACTTGCGCGCGCTGCTTTTGAAAGACCGTTACCGGCAATGGCGTTGGTCTGATGTCGATAGTACCGACTGTGTCCCCGTGCATGTTCTGATTGCCGAATGGACACTGCGGGATGCTGAGCCCCTGGTTTCGAATATTGACGAGGAAGTGTTCGGCATCATCAAGGTCGACAACGACCCATGCTCATTCCATAAGGAAGAAGGCGAGAAGGAAGAGAGATTGCGCGAGGCGTTCGGGTTTCGCGATGGCCTTGCACAGCCGGTGATCCGCGGCATCAGGGGGGAAGCGAGTGACGGGCTCAAACAAGCCATTCGAGACGCCGGCACCCTATATGACGATCGCGTCGTCGCTCCCGGAGAGTTCATTCTGGGCTATCGCAACGAGTACGGCGAACTCACCTACTGTCCCAACCTGGAGGCGTGGACGGAAGACGCCGGGCACACTGACGGCCGCTTCGGTCTCAACGGGAGCTACCTGGCGGTTCGTCAGATCGAACAGAAGGTAAAGGCGTTTGAGGACTTCAGAGCCGCAAAGGGCCAAGCAACCTGCGAAAAGCTGATGGGGCGGCGGAAGAATGGCCTGCCGCTATCGTGGAAGGGCGACCCGGACGCTCTCGGTGTCGGATTCGGAGGCCGATGCGTTTCGTTTTCGTGTCGATGACGCGAATGGCTTTGGCTGTCCGAAGGGCGCGCATATCCGCCGGGTGAACCCGAGGGATTCGTTGGGCGTCGATGTGAAAGCGAGCATCAAATCGACCAAGCTGCACAGATTGCTGCGCCGTGGTCGGCCCTATCTCGAGAAGGTCGAGGGCGAAGACCCGCGCAAAGGCATCTTCTTCATCGCGTGCAATGCAGATCTCGAGCGGCAGTTCGAGTTCATTCACCAGCGCTGGGTGCGCAACCCCAATTTCGGCTGTCTCCACGACCAGGACGATCCGGTCGTGGGGTCGTCCAGCAAGTTCTCCATTCCGGGATTGGCGAGCGGCGAGGAGATGTCACTGGCCGCCTTTACGGAAACACTGGGAGGCGGCTACTTCTTCCTTCCGGGGATCAAAGCGCTCAAATTCATCGTGAACCACGCCCCGTCTCCGCAAGCAGCCGTGGCATAGGCCCCCGCTTGGGAGAACGCACCTTGGCTCACAGCGAAATCGACGCCATCCGCGCATTGCTGGGCTCGAAGCCACGGCCGGTCGGCTGGTCGGAGCGGCGGCAACGTCTGGACGAAGTCGGATCGACCTGGCCGGTGGCATCCGACGTGAAATGCGAGGCGGTCGATTGCGACGGCGTGCCGGGCGAATGGTCGGTCGTCCCCGGCAGCGAAGCTTCGCGCGCGCTGTTGTATTTCCACGGCGGCGGATACTGCTCCGGTTCGATCGTCAGCCATCGGCGCATGGTGACGGAGGCCGGACGCGCGGCGCGGATGCGCACGCTCGCAATCGACTATCGCCGCGCCCCCGAACACCCCTACCCGGCCGCGCATGAGGATGCGCTCGCCGCATGGCGCTTCCTGCGCAAGCAGGGCATTCCGGCGTCGGCTATCGCCGTGGGCGGCGACAGTGCCGGCGGCAACCTGACGCTTGGGCTGATCAACCGGTTGCGCGCGGCCGGCGAGGAATTGCCCGCCTGCGCCTGGCTGGTCTCGCCGTGGACCGACCTCACGATGTCCGGCGCGACGCTGGGGACCAAGGACGCCGTCGATCCGCTGATCCACACGGCCTATCTCACCGAGCTCGCGGATGCCTATGCGCCGCCCCCCATCGAGCGCAGGGACCCGCTGATTTCGCCGCTGTTCGCCGACCTCGCGGGCTTTCCGCCCATCCTGATCCAGGTCGGATCAGCCGAGACGTTGCTGGCAGACGCCACCCGGCTGGCCGCGGCCGCCGGGGCCGCTGATGTCGATGTGACGCTTCAGGTCTGGCCGCACATGATCCACGCGTGGCCGGTCTGGAATGCCAAACTCGAAGACGGCCGCCGCGCGCTGGCGTCCGCCGGCCAGTTCATGCGGGCGAATATCCGATAGCTGCGCCCGCGAGGGTCTTCAGCCTCGCGCCCCCGTAAGGCGCTCAAACTCGCCCGAGGAGGCCCTTTTTGCGTACTTTTCCCGAAATATGCCTTTTGCCTGGCAAATCGCAGGTTTTAGGGCCGCCGGGGCTGTGCTATTCGGGAACATTGGAATCACGACCGAATTTGGATTCGTATGATCGGACCCGACCACCGGAGTGCCAACCCCATCGCATGGTTCGGCGGACAGCCGATCGCGATCGCTGCTGCAGCTCTGGCCATCGTCGTGCTGGGAATAGGCTCCATCGCCCTGTGGCGCGCCTATACCGGCACCGCGCCGGAAACCGATCGCGCGGTGGTAGTCCGGCAGTTGCAGGCGCGTACCGCGCAGGCGTCCGAGCAACTCGTTGAAAAGACAAAGGGCCTCGAAGCAACCCAGCAGGAATTGATCGACCAGTTGCAGATGGTGCAGGATCAGTTGCAGACCGTGCGCCGCCTGCTCGCCGCCCAGCAGACCGATACCAAGAAGCTTTCCGAGCAGGTGGGAACACTGACCGAGGCGGTCGACGGGCTACGGCAGTCCTTTGCCAGCACGCGTGCCTCCGAAGCCGCGGCCGATTCCGCGCCCCGCAAACGGTCGGCCAAGGCAAAGCCCCGGTCGTCCAGAAGCGCCAACCGCAGCCGCGCCAAGCGCGGCTGATCAATACCGAAAGCTCTTCGGCGTTCTGCCGGCACCGGGCGCAAGCCGGGCGTAGATCGGTCGCGGCCGGCCGGCGCCACCGCGAAGCGGGCCCGCCGCCGCACCGGCGTGGTTTCGCCAATTTTTCTGCACCGAATGTGAACTGGTTCACATATGCCCGTGAGAATCCCGGGCATCCTGAAGTTCACCGGATGGCGTGAGCCGATTTCAATATCCGGGGCTGGCAAGGTCGTTGACGGTATACTGCGTCGACGGCCTTGTTTTTTGCCCGCTTGGCGCTGGCCGCAGCGTCCCCCTGCCGATGTCGAACATTATAGGGCTGACGACGGGCGCGACATTCGCGCCGCTGTTTACTTCCCGCCATGGAGACTGAACGAGGCCGGTGAAGGCAGCCGCCAAGCATCGTGCGCAGTGCCCGATGACGCGCGACTGTCGAGATCGCCTATCCGACGCGATTGCTCTTGCGATACGTCTTGGACGCCCTCTGCTCGATTTCCCAGAACATCCAGACGAAGGCCGCACCCAGACAAATCACGATAACCAGAAACAGCAACGTCAATGCCGGGGCTGTGAGCATGTTCAACATCCTTGATCAGATGCAAACGGCGTACCAGCGAGTTCAATCAAAACCACGCCTCGGTGATGAAAACACCGAGGCGGCCTCATTCATCCCGCCGTGATTTTGGCTTCGAAGCACTCGGCGCTTTCGGCGTCGGATCCTCGCAGATCCCGGATCAATTCTAGAACGAGCTCTCGGAAATGGCTCGGTCTATTTTGCTGCCTGCCGCGAGACCGGACGTCCCGGGTCAGCTGCACACCTGCACCGGCCGAATTCGCCAGCCATACCGCGTCAGCACACTCCGCCGCACGATGTAGCAGCCGCTGTCGCCATAGTAATAGGAGTCGTCGTAGCCATAGCCGTCGCCATAGCCATAGTAATCGTCATAGCCGTAGCCGTAGAGCCCATAACCCAAGCCGGCGCCGACCGCTACAATCGGGAATTTACGATGCCGGAACCCGGGGTGGAAACCGCCGCGAAAACTGTTGACCGCAACAGCGCGGCCACGAAATCCGCCCGGTGCGAATGCCATCGAACGGAAACCAGAGCCACCGATCGCAGCTGAACGGAAACCGCCGCCGCCGATTGCAGCTGCACGGAAGCCACCGCCTCCCATTCCCATTCCGCCGCCGCGGAAACCACCACCACCAAAGCCGCCACCGCCGCGGAAACCACCACCACCGCCAAAGCCGCCACCGCCATGGAAACCACCACCGCCCCCACCCCGAGCCGATGCCGGGTCCGGCGCCAGCGCGACAACCGAAGCAACCGCGAACAAGGCGATCATCATTTTGCGTAACATGACAAATCCTCCGTCATCTTGCGTTCGAAGGCTCGACGCTCTCGGCGTCGGATCCTCATAGATCCCGCAACTAGCTTAGGACGGGTTCTCCGGGATGGCTGGGCAATCTTGCTCACTTCTGCGCGACCCGATGCGCAGAGGTCAATCAGCAGCCGCGGCAGATGCTCTTCACCTTCCGGTCGATCGTCTTGTTTTCTTCGGTGATAGCAGCATCGCTGTTCGTGTTTGGCGTCGCTGCCGTTCCAGTCCCGAGCGATCCGGCCGAGCCCGTGGTTACCCCCGCGCCGGTATTGGCACCGCCACCCGACGACTGCGCGGTGCCGGCGTTGTTGGTGCCGGGCGCTGGTTTGGACGCATTCGCCGCGCCGCTGGGGTCCTCGGCGGCATTGTTCAACCCGCCTGGGCTGGCAGGACCGGAGGGGATGCCGCTGAAGCCTGATGTGCCCGCACCGGCAGAACCCGCACTCGGCGAGCCCGCGGCGCTGCCGCTGCCGGCCGACGCTCCACCGGCACTCTGCGCGAACGAAGTGGCCGGGGATACCAGCATTGCGACGGCTGTGACGCCGATGGCGGCATAATTCCTGTTCATCGGAAATCTCCTTTGCGGAGCAACGACAGCGGCCCAGCCTTGTTCCTGACCGGAACGATTTCCATTGTTGGTCATTGCCTTGATGCCAGCCCGACGCCCGGAGCCTATTGAACTTGCGCAAATTGATCGCCTTCGACGACGACACGCTTGGCAAGCTCACCCAGCTTGCGCGCGACCGGATGGGGACGTTTCAGGAATTGGCGGATGAGGCCTTTGCCGACCTGCTGAGGAAGCACGGCATTCCCGTCGACCTGAAGGATGCGTTGCGAAAAAGCGCGGGGGTGTCGAAGGCCGCGACGCCGAAAAAGACAAGATCGAAAGCCGGGAAAACAACATCATGACGCCAGACCCCGATCCATTCGAGCAGGGTGCGCGCGCCGCGCGCGAAGGCATTCCGGCGGAGGCCAATCCATATCAGGATGGCAGCGAACAACATGCGCTCTGGTCTGCCGGCCACGAGAAGGTCGCCGGTGCGATCGAGGCGAACGAGAGCGAAGGAAGCTGAACGAAGTCCAACGTGACGCGCGCGTGAGACCGATCAGCCGATCTTCTTCATCCCGCTTTTGAAACGCGGCCCGTTGATGGCGTAGAACTTCGCAGCACTTCCCATCGCCGTCACCTGCTCGGGCGACAGTGCGCGGATCACGCGGGCCGGCGAGCCGATGATCAGCGAGTGCTCCGGATACTCCTTGCCCTCGGTAATGACCGATCCCGCGCCGACGATGCTGCCGCGGCCGATCCGCGCGCCGTTCATGACGATCGAACCCATCCCGACCAGCGCGCCGTCTTCGATCGTACATCCGTGCAGGATGACGTTGTGGCCCACCGTGCAGTCCTTGCCGATGACAAGCGGATATCCGCGGTCGGTGTGGCAGGTCGAGTTGTCCTGCACGTTGGAGCCTTCGCCGATCTCGATCCACTCATTGTCGCCGCGCAACACCGCGCCGAACCAGACGCTGGCCGCATTCAACAGGCGCACCTTGCCGATCACGACGGCGGTATCCGCGATGAAGTAGTTTCCGTTCGCGGGAAGGTCAGGTCCCTGCCCGTCGAGTTCGTAGATCGCCATAGCAAAAAGGCCTCCGTTTACGGAGACCTTGGCATAGCCGCCCGTGCGTGATCAAGCGAAGCAAGAACTGCCTGAAGCAAGACCTGCCTGAAGCAAGAACTACCTCAAGCCAGGACGCCCGCGGCACGCAGCGTCATCAGGAAAAACGTTCCGGACATCAGGCTCCAGAAGCCTGCGAGAACGGTCGCCATCATCACGAACTCGAAGCGGCGGCGCTCGATCTTGGCGCCGCGCAGCGTGTTGCGCATGATGATGAAGGGGGCCGCGAAAACCAGAAACGGGACCGCGGCAAACGTCTTCGGCGCCACGCCCTCCCCGAGCAGCCCGAACCCTGCCGGCCGCGCCGCCATCGCCTGATAGCCACTGGCCAGGGCGCCGGCGATCGCAAAGCCGATGCACAGGGCAAACAGGGAATTCAACGCATCGGGCGACATCAAACCATCCGCTACTCAACAAAACCGCGCGCCCTGCTTTGGCAAAAATGCGGAGCAGCCGCCACCGTATCCTTAAGGAAAGGTTAACGGCCGACCGCCGGAATCTCGTTTGCGCATGGCTGACGGCCTACGGCTCCCGCTAAATCATGCAGAAACCCGATCGCGCATGGCATATTCGCAGGGTGATTCGGCGTCAGGCTGATCCAGCGGCACTGCAACCGATGCTTTATTCATGACCTTGCTTTCGACAGCCCAGCATATTGCTCGCGACACGCGCAAGGACCCGCGCTCGCACATCGTCCTGATCCTCGTCGCGGTAACCATCGCCGCCGCGGCCATTGCGCTGGTCGCCTATCTGCTGTGGCCGACCTGGGGGGCGCGGTCGGCAGACGCACCGTCACGCTTGCCGGTCAGTGTAGGCGCTACCCTGTTCAACGTGCCTACATCGGCGGTCCGCCGCAAAATCCAGCGCCATTCCGGTCCGCAGGAGCGCGTCGACCTGAGTTTCCTGTTCCCATCGCTCGAACCGCCTGAGGCGCCGAAGCACGTCAGCGCCGACACGGTCGAGGAGAAAGTGCAGCCGATCGACCGGATATTCGTATCGATATCAGCCCATCGCGACACGCTGGCGCCCGAAGCGCGGGTCCGTACGATCTATCCGCGTTATCTCGAGCAGAACTCGACGCCGGTCGACGACGGACTGACGATGCGCGCGTTTCGCGACGGCTCGCCCTACGCCAATGAGGATCTGTTCTCCGCCAGCGCGCCAGGCTTCAACGCACGCTGCACCCGCGATGGCCTGACGCCCGGCATGTGCCTGAGCGAGACCCGCGTTGACGGCGCCGACCTGACGTATCGCTTTCCACGAAGCTGGCTCGCGCAATGGCGCGACGTTGCGAACGCGATGAACCGTTTGACGGCGCAGATGCAAGGGCCGAAGGGTTAGGCTCGGCTTCGCAGGGTAAGCAAAGATCGCGTAGCTGAGTCAGGATGGGCAAAGCCACCGGGTCGCGCGAACGCGCGCCCGATGACAGGCTCTGCGTGCCCACCAATTATCTTTCTTGCGGAGTCGCGGAGTGGTGATGGTGGGCACGGTGCTATCGCGCCTTTGGCCCGACCCTCGGCGCTACGGCCGCCCACCATGAGGGTTCGGCACCTCACCCGACGTCAGCCAGATCTTCCTCGAGAATCGCCATCTGGAACTGGAAGGAACGATCGTCGTCCTCGTCATCGACGAACAGTACGCCGATGAACTCCTCGCCAATATAGACCTCGGCGGAGTCGTCCTTTTTCGGACGTGGCACGACGCGGATCTTGGGATTGCCGAATACGCGCTTGAGATAGGCGTCGAGCTTCCTGACTTCCTGAACGTCCACGGCGGTCTCCAATCGGATCAATGGTTTTCCGGGAGGTTTTTAGGACGAGACGGCCCTGTCCGCCAGAGCCTTTCGGTTCTGATTGGATCAGAACCGAGGCTCTATTGCTTTATTTGACGCGTTTTCTTCACGCTTCGCTTGAAAATGCTATGCACGTAACTTCACCGAGATAGCGGCAGAAAGTAGTGGAAAATCAAAGCCCGATCGCGTTGAGCATCTGGTCCATGGTGCGTGACGGCTCGGCGCAGCCGGCCTCGCCGACAATCTTGGCCGGAACGCCTGCAACCGTAACATTGTGCGGCACCGGCTTGACCACCACCGAGCCCGCGGCGATACGCGCGCAATGGCCGATCTCGATATTGCCGAGAATTTTCGCACCCGCCCCGATCAGCACGCCATGGCGAATCTTCGGATGGCGGTCCTCGTTCTCCTTGCCGGTGCCGCCGAGCGTGACGCCGTGCAGGATCGAAACGTCGTCCTCGATCACAGCGGTCTCGCCGCAGACGAAGCCGGTCGCGTGATCGAGGAAAATACCGCGGCCGATCGTAGCGGCGGGATTGATGTCGGTCTGAAACACCGCCGATGAGCGGCTCTGCAGATAATAGGCAAAATCCTTGCGGCCCTTTTTATACAGCCAGTGTGCCAGCCGGTGGGTCTGCAGCGCATGGAAGCCCTTGAAGTAGAGCAGCGGATCGATGAAGCGCGAGGTTGCGGGATCGCGGTCGTAGACTGCGACCAGATCGGCGCGAAACGCGTTGCCGAGATCAGGCTCGTCGCGCAGCGCCTCGTCATAGGTCTGGCGGATCAGATCGCCCGACAGCGCCGAATGATCGAGCCGCTCGGCGATCCGATGGATCACCGCATCTTCCAGACGCTCGTGATGCAGCACGGTCGAATAGATAAAGGAGGCAAGCTCGGGCTCGCGGCGGACGATGTCCTCCGCCTCGCCTCGAACCCGTTCCCAGATCGGATCGAGCGCGGCCAGTTTCGAACCCTGCGGATTGACCTGATGCACTGCCATGAGGCTCTCGCAATTCTTTGTTTCATTGGTACTATAGCACGGCGGGCGGACTTCTGTCCCTGACAGTCGCTGGCAAAGTAATCCCTTGCCGAACGCGCCATTCCTGGAGGCGTTATATCCAATTGGTCGGGCTTTCCAGGAAATCAAGCGGGCCAAAGTCCGAATTTTGGTAGAAGATCATTCTCTTCGTGACAGGAAGTCGGTGACGCCGGCCTTGTAGATCTTGTCGCCGACCGCGCGCATGTGATCGCGGTTCGGAATGTCGAGCACCTCGGCGCCCGGGATGATTTTTCCAAGCGCTTGGGCGGAGCCCGCGATCTCGTCGTTGGTGCCGACCGCGATCAGGACGGGCACGCCGATCCCGGCGGCCTCCTCTCGCGTCATCAGGCGCCGCGATCCGCGCAGGCAGGCGGCGAGCGCGCGGCGGTCGGAACGGGTCTGGTCGGCAAAGGCGCGAAAAGTCCGCCCGACCGGATCGGTGACGTCGTCCAGCGAGGCCGCCTCCAGCGCCGCGGCGACATTCTCGCCGGGCCCGCCGCCCTCGATCAGGCCGATGCCGATGCCGCCGAGGATCGCCGATCGCAGCCGCTGCGGCTGCTCGCGCGCCAGCACCGCCGTCATCCGCGAGCCCAGCGAATAGCCCATGATATCGGCGCGCGCGATGGCCAGGTGATCCAGCAGCGCGATGACGTCATTGGCCATGACGGCTATCTCGTACTGCGCGGAATCGTAGAGCTTGGCGGAATCGCCATGGCCGCGATTGTCGAGCGCGATGACGCGGCGGCCGTCTTTCTTCAGGTCGGAGACCCAGGTCGGATAGACCCAGTTGACGTTCTTGCTCGAAGCAAAGCCGTGCACGAGAATGATCGGATCGCCCTCGCCCTCGTCGAGATAGGCAATTTCGACATCGCCGTTGTGAAAACTCGGCATCGACAGTTCCATTTTTTGGGGATCAGAATGGCGACTTGCAATGACCGCAAGTCTAGCCTTGCGCGACAGCGCCTGCCAGAGCAACGCCCTGCGGCAGGCTTGCTGCCGCAATCTGCTTGCGTAAACGCCGCGCCTTCTTGCGGCGCAGCCACGCCATGGTCGCCCGTTCCGTGGTCGCCTTGATCGACGACAGAAAACCGAACAGCGCCAGCAACGCGCCGAACACCCACATCGTCAGATTGAAGGCGCCGGTTGCCAGCAGCAGCGCACCGCGGCCGAGTGTCTTCAAAATGGCGCGGGTCTGGCCGCCCTTGGATTCCGCCAGCCGCGCGGCGCGTGCGACGTCCTTTGGCCCTTGCGCGATGCGCAGCGTATCGAGCGCGCCGCGCGTGCCGGCCTTTTCGCCGACGCGTCCGACGTCCTTTGCCAGCCGCACCAGGCCGCCGGCCTTCTCGGCACGGAACGCCGCCTTGATCGCGGTAATGGTCTCGCCCGGCCGCAGCACCGAGCTCTTTGCGACCGCCTGCTGCAACACAGGTGCATCGATGACCTCGCGTGCCGAGCGTCCGGCCCATTGCGTCAGCCCCTCGCCGAGCCGCCCGACCTTGCGGGCTCCCTTGACCATGCTGAGGCCGGCGCGCACCGGACCGGCGCCGCCGACGGTCACATAGGTCGCAGCGGTCACCGCCAGCCCGACCGTCGCAAGGCCCAGCACCAGCCGGTCCACGTCCTCGCCCGTCGCCAGATGCTTGCCCTCGCGCACGATGTCCCTGATATCGCCGAACACGAAGAGATCGCCGGCGACCGTGCCCGAGAGGCTTGCGACGTCGTCGGCATTGCCGGTGACGAGACCGGTGGCAAAGCGCCTGGCAATATCCGACGTCGAGTTCGTTTCCGTGACTGCATCGCTGACGCGCTTCGACAGTTCCTCGCTGACTGAGATGCCCCGGTCGCGCGCGAGTTCGACGAAACTTGCGGCAAGGTCGGAATCATTGGCCGCCAGCGCCGCCTCGATATTATCGGCGACCAGCCCGGGGCTGTTCTGCAGGGCAGAATTAAGCTGCAGGTCGGCGAGTTGGGCCGGCTCGTCCTGCGCCGCCAGAATGGCGCCGGCATCGCGGGCATGCGGCCACAGCGCCGCACACACGGCTGCGCTGAGCGCCATGCATGCAAAACCCACCGCCAAAGCCGATCCGAGCCGCAACCGCCTCATCTGCGAAAATCCAACGTTTTCCTCTCCCCTCAAGATGGTATGCCGTTTTTAAGACACAACTGCCCCGACGAAAGAAGGGCTTCTCTCCGACGACAAGATTGTGTCGAATTTGCATGAGCGAATGAGGGTCGAGACTTCCAGGAAACCGGGCTTCGGGAACATGGGCCTCAGGAATGCTGGGGCTCTAGGAATCATCTGTACCCGCCAGTATGGTGCGCGGCGTTTCGAGCAACCGCGTCGTGTTGATTGCGTCCGCCCGTCACTGCTATCCAAGGTGAAGCTATGTCTGACCATGTCGTCCCGCATTTCCACAACGACGCCGGCGTCTCGGTAATCGAGATCGGCTCGCAGGAGTTCATGTGCGTGGGCGCCAATCCTCCGTTCGACCATCCGCACGTGTTTCTCGATCTCGGCAACGACAACGAGATCATCTGCCCGTATTGCTCGACGCTCTACCGTTTTGCCGCCGACCTCGCCGCTGGCGAAGCCCGGCCGCCCGAATGCGTCCTGAAGGACAAGGTCGCCTGACCGGTCGGTGGCGGTCGCGCGCACCATCATCGTTGCTGGTGCCGGGATCGGGGGACTGACCGCGGCGCTTGCGCTCGCAGCCCGGGGCTTTCGCGTCATCATCCTGGAAAAAGCCGAACGGCTGGCGGAAGCCGGCGCCGGCCTGCAGCTGTCGCCCAACGCCAGCCGCATCCTGGTCGAACTCGGCCTGCAGCCGCGGCTTGCCGCCCGCGCCGTTACGCCCGACGCCATCAACATCATAAGCGCACGCGCGGGCGGCGAAATCGCCCGCCTGCCGCTCGGCGAGGCCGCCAGCCAGCGCGCCGGCGCGCCCTATTGGGTGATGCATCGTGCCGATCTGCAAGCCGCGCTGCAGGCCCAGGTCAACGATAGCCCTGATATCGAGCTGCGGCTCGGCTGCCAGTTCGACGACGTGGCGTCGCACGCCAAGGGGCTGACCGTGATCCAGCGCCGCGGCAATGCCCGCCAGCCGGAACTGGCGGTGGCGCTGATCGGCGCCGACGGCATCTGGTCCGCGGTCCGCCATCATCTGTTCCCGCAGGTGCAACCGCAATTCTCCGGCCTGATCGCCTGGCGCGGAACGCTCGACGCGACCACGCTGCCGCGCGAGTATACCGCGCCGCGCGTGCAGTTCTGGATGGGACCGGACGCGCATCTCGTCGCCTATCCCATATCGGGCGCGAAACAGATCAACGTCGTCGCCATCGTGCCGGGAACCTGGAACAGGCCGGGCTGGAGCGCGCAAGGCGATGCCAACCAACTCAAGAGCGCGTTCGCCTCACAGCGCTGGCCCGCGACGGCGCGGATGCTGGTCGGCGCCGTCGACGAGTGGCGGCGATGGGCGCTGTTCACCCTGCCCGTCCTCGACGAATGGAGCAGCGGCGCCGTAGCCCTGCTCGGCGACGCCGCGCATGCGATGCTGCCGTTCGCCGCGCAGGGCGCCGGAATGGCGATCGAGGACGCCGCTGTGCTCGCCGGCTGCTTGAGCCAGAGCACCGGCGACAACATCGCTGATATCCCGGCAGCCCTGAAGCGTTACGGCCGGCTGCGGCGCGGCCGCGTGCAGCGGGTGCAGCGCGCTGCCCGGCAGCAGGGCCGCATCTATCATCTCACCGGTCCGCTGGCGCTGGCACGCGATCTCGCCATCAAGGCGATGGGCCCCCAGCGCATGCTGGCGCGGCAGGACTGGATCTACGACTGGCGGGCGTGAGGCGTCTTGCGGGCATTCCGGGGCATGGTGGCCAAGGCGGCCGCGACGCTACCGCGAGGCCGCCTCCTAATTCGCCCCGCCGGCCTTCGGCCGACTACCCCTGCTGGCCGGGGCAGGTTTGATCGTCGGCGGCGTTGGCGCCGCCGCATTGGCATCCGGTTTGGAATCCTGGCATCGGTTCTTCCGCCACGCTTCCTCGGCCAGCTTCGATTGTCCGCGCACCGCAATGTAATCGTTGCGGTAGGCGACCTCCGCCACCACGGAGCCTGCGACGCCGGTTTCAGCCTTGGTCATCAGGCCCTGCAATTCCGCGGCGCGAGTTGCGAGCGCCTTGCGCTCGGTCTCGATATGCTTGCAATCGTAGAGATCGTATTTGGCGGGATCGGCGAACGCCGGGGAAATGGTCTCGCCCATCTGGGCACAACCCGACAGGCCGGCGCCAAGCGCAAACAGCGCCAGCGCGGCGAGGCTGCGCGAAAATGAACGGCGATCGGACAGAATCAGCGGCATCGGACCTTCGTTAAGCGGACAACGTTGAGATTGCCTAAAGCAGCCGCAGGTGTCGGCATTGAGGCTTTGCTTTGGCGCGCGCCCTCGCTAAAGGAAGGGACGCGTTCGGGCCGGACACTACCTCAAATCCAGTTCTCCGGTAAGCACGCTAAGTATCTGATTTTCCTAATATAAGCGGGCGTGGCGAAACTGGTAGACGCAAGGGACTTGAACGATTGAGTGCGCTTGGGGAAACCCAGGCTGCAGAACTGCTCAAATTCGGGGAAACCTTTCACATGGCAATCCCGAGCCAAGCGCCCAGACCTAACGGTTGGTGCGAAGGTGTAGAGACTAGACGGGCAGCACCTAAAGGCGCGAATGCACCAATGGTGAAGGTATAGTCCAGACCACAAACGGGCCTGTGCGCATTTGCACCCGGGCAAGGCGGCGAAAGCCGTAGCTGGTAAGAAAATCCCTCGGTTCGAAAGGACTGTGCCGGTTCGAGCCCGGCCGCCCGCACCATTTCCGCCCTGACGGGCTTCGCGTGGCACAGCCACGCGGAGACCGTAAGGTCGGAGCGTGTCCGGCGTAGCTTGAGCACAGCGAAAGCGAAGACGAACTGGTGACGCAAGGGATCAGATTGCCGCAAACCCATCTTTTCGAAATGCGCCGGCTGGAGATGCTGAGCAACACCATCTTCGGCGTTGCCATGACGCTGCTCGCCTATGATCTGCCGAAAGCCAGTAACTTCACGCAAGCACCTTCCTGGATCGACCTGGTTCGCGTCTATGCCCAACCGGTCATCGCGCTGGCGATCAGCTTCGTCGCCGCCGGCCTGTTCTGGTTCAGCCACCACCGGCGGCTTGCGGTGGCGCCGGAAGCCGGGCGCGGTGTGGTGTTCCTGAATCTGTTTTTCCTGCTCACGATCATCATCCTGCCGGTGACCAACGGCCTCTACGGCAGCTACCGGCTCGATGGCGTAGTCGCGGTGATTTACGGCCTCCATTTGACGATGATCGCTACCGTGAACGCGCTGTTGTGGATTCTCGCGCTGCGCGGCCGCCATGATCGGCAGTTGCTGGCAACCGCGCTGTTTCCGGTTTTCGTGTTCGTGCTCGCGACGGCAGTGGCCTATGCCGCACCGAAGGCCGCGCAGTTCATCTGGTGCCTGGCGTTTCTCTCGCCAGTTGCGGGCTGGCTCGCCGCGCGAGCTAGCGCGAAACCTTCGCCTCGCTCACCTTGAGCAACCTGCCGCTCTCTTCCGAAATCATCCGCTCCATCTTTTCCTGAAACTCCTTGCGCGGCAGGCCCGGCGCAATCGGCGGCAGAAACGACAGCGTGATGGTGCCCGAGTGCATCATCAGCGTCTTCTTGCCCCAGAACAATCCGGAATTGCACGCCGCCGGCACCACGGGAACGGTGAGATTGGTGTAGAGCGCCGAGATGCCGGCCGACTGGAACGTCATCGGCTGGTCAATGGCCTGGCGCGTGCCCTGCGGAAACAGCAGCACCTTGCGCCCCTCGCCGACGGCGCGCCGGGCTTCATCGACCATCTGCCGAAGCGCCTGCCGGCCCGCCGACCTGTCGACCAGGATCATCGGATATCGCTCGAGGAACCAGCCGACGAACGGCAGCTTCCTGAGTTCCTTCTTGGCGACGATGCTGGCGTCCGGGAAGATCGCGCAGAGCGCGATGGTCTCCCACAGCGACTGATGATTGCAGGCGATGATGCATGGTCCGTCCGGAACGTTCTCGCGCCCGGACACCGTGTAATCCAGGCCCACCACGTATTTCATCAGCAGCATGATGCCGTTGGCCCAGACCTGCGACACCGCGCGCACGGTCGCGCTGCTGGCCTTGAACAGCCACAAAAAGGGCACGCTCATCGCAACGACCAGCGTCAGGATCACCACAGCCGCATCGAACAAAATCGATCTTACGTAATGCAACGATTGTCCTCTTGTATTGTCCCTTGGGCTCCCGCATCGACGCTCCCAATACAGCACTTTTCAGGCCTTGGACAATTCCGTCATTGGCCGGCCCGGACGCGTTTTCTTCACGCCAACCGGGGTCCGCTTCGCTCGAAAACGCGCTATGATCACGCCATGCCGGCTTCCGAACAAATCACCATCTCGCCGCATCTCACTTTCGACGCCATCTCAGCCGGCCAGCCCGGTGCGCCGCTGGTGCTGCTGCTGCACGGCTTTGCGGAATCGATGCATTGCTGGCGCGCCCAGGTCGCGGCACTCGGCGACATGGGCTACCGCGCTGTCGCACCAGGCCAGCGCGGCTATTCGCCGGGCGCGCGGCCCGACCCGCGCGAATTCTCGCATTACCTGATCGACCGCCTGATGGACGACGCGATGGCGATCGTGGCGGCCTCGGGCTATGGCGATGCGCGGTTTCATCTGGTCGGCCACGACTGGGGCGGCAGCATCGCCTGGGGCCTTGCCGACCGCCATCATGAACGGCTGGCTTCCCTCACCATTCTCTCCCGCCCGCACCCCAACGCCTTCAATCGCGCGCTGCAGATGACCGACGCCGAACAGGCGCAACGTTCGCAGCACCACAAGGCGTTTCTGGAGCCGGACGCCGCCGACGTCGTGCTGGCCGATAACGCCAAATGGCTGCGGGACCGTCTGGCCGCCAACGGCGTTCCCGCCGCCGCGATCGAGGCGCACCTCGTCCGTGCTCGGCAACAAGGACGCGATGGAGGCGGCTCTGGCCTGGTATCGCGCGCGCGGCGCGATCCGCGGGCCGCTCGGCCCGATCCGCGTGCCGACGCTCTACATCTGGGGCGACGCCGACGACACCGTCGGCCGCATCGCCGCCGAAGGCACGGTGGATTTCATCGCCGCGCCCTATCGCTTCGAGGTGCTGCCCGGCGTCGGGCATTTTGCCGCCGATCAGGCGCCGGAACGGGTCTGCGAATTATTGCTGGAACATTTGCGTGACCATCCCCTGTGAGGGAACAGGACGGCCACATAAATGTTGTGATGCAGCAATTGGAGCATGACGACATGGCCAGCGATCAATATTCGGACAAATCCACCGCGACCGGGCGCAAGCCGCCCCAGGATCGTCAGCCGCCTCCCCCGCAGCAACCGCAAATCCCTTCGCCTTTGTCGAACGACGGTCTGGAACTTCTTCGGGACAGCCACTGCTGATTTCGGCCACCAAAATAAAAACGCGGCGGAGGATCAGACCTCCGTCGCGATTTCTTGATGCCTGACTTGTCGGGCGCCCTGTGCGCCCTACTCGCTCTTGTCGATGTTCCAGAAGATCGGCGTTGCCGGCCCATCGAGAACGCCGGTCAGCGACTTCCGCCACGCGCTCGGCGCCAGGTACTGGCCGAGCGGAACGTAGATCACCTGGTCGTAGGCTTCCTTCTGAATCTCGGCGGCGATCTTCTTCTGCTCCTCCGGCGATGAGGAGCGTGCAAACTTGTCCTTCAGCTCCTCGATCTTGGCGTTTTCCGCCCAGCCGAACCAGCCGCCCTTGGTGCCGCGGCCGCCGATCGAGAAGTTGGCGATCGGGTTCACGACGTCGGCGCCGACCCAGTTGGTGAAGAACATGTTCCAGCCGCCCTCCTTCGGAGGCTTCTGGCTGGCGCGGCGGGTAACGACGGTCTGCCAGTCGGTGGCCTGCAGGTCGACCTTGAAGCCGGCGTCGCGGAGCTGTTGGGCTGCCACGACCGGCTGCGCCTTCAGCGTCACGACGTCGCCCGGCGCCATGATCACGATCGGGGTGCCGTCATAGCCGGATTCGGCGAGCGCCTTCTTCGCTTCCGCCACGCTGCCGCCCTTGATCAGGCCTCCCGCGCCTTCCTCGGTCGCCAGCGGCGTATCGCAGACGAAGAATGCACCGCAGATCTTGTAATATTCGGGATTGCCGACCAGCGCATCCAGCACGTCCTTCTGGTTCATCGCCAGCAGGGCTGCGCGGCGCACCTTGACGTTATCGAAGGGCGGATGAAGGAAGTTCATCCGGCCGAGCGTCTGGAAGCCGAGCTTGTTCGAGAGTCTCGATCTTGATTTCCTTGTTGCCCTTCAACACCGGCAACAGGTCGAATGACGGATTTTCCATGAAGTCGATATCGCCGGACTGCAGCGCGTTCACCGCGGTCTGCGCATCCGGCATCGTGATCCATTCGACGCGATCGACCTTCGCCACCTTGCCGCCGGAGGTCCAGCTCGGCGCCTCCTTGCGCGGCACGTAATCGGTATTCTTCTCGTAGACAGACTTCACGCCCGGCTGGAATTCGGCCTGCACGAACTTGAACGGACCGGATCCGATCTGCTCCTTCATCTGCTGGCCGGCCGGCGTTTCCGCCATGCGCTTGGGCATCATGAACGGCGTGTAGGACGACGGCTTGCCGATCGAATCCAGTACCAGGCCGTAGGGCTCCTTCAGTTTCAGCGCAAAGCTCTTGGCGTCGATCGGCTCGATGCTGGCGGTAAAATCCATCAGCTTCTGGCCCATATTGTCGACACGGCCCCAGCGCTTCAGCGAGGCGACGCAGTCTTCCGCCGTCACCGGCGCGCCGTCATGCCATTTCAGGCCATCGCGCAAGGTGAAGGTGTAGGTGAGCTTGTCGTCGCTGACTTTCACGTCCGCCATCTGCGGCTGGATCTTGAAACTGGAATCCGTCGCCAGCAGCGTGTCGTAGACCATGTAGCCATGATCGCGCGTGATGTAGGCTGTCGTGAACAGGGGATCGATGACGCGCAGGTCGGAATGCATCACCGCGGTGATGGTCTTGCCTTTGGCCATGGCCTGCGAAGTCACGGCTTGCGACGTCAGCGCCGCCGACAGCGCCAGCACCGACAGAGCGGACGCTATCGTGGGACGTTTCCAACGCATGGTGTGGAACATTCGATCTCTCCTGACGTGAAACTGGTCAAAACCCGATGATTCATTATGCATGTGGTTCGTTATTTAGGCGAACTAACACGCTGTAAGTCTTGGACATTTGAGACTTGCATCAAGCACGCGGCGCGTCAATCCGGTTTTGACCGGGACGCCTCAGCGGACGCGCGCGGGCCCACGTTCATGTTTCACTTTACAAATCCGCACCAGATCATTCTCGTACGCGCAGGCTGCCAGACCGACGTCGCCTGCTCGAAACCCAGACCCGAAACCCGACAAGAAAAACCCGAGAGAAGTCCATGAACCCAGCCAATCTTCCCTTTGATTCCGAGACCATGCTGCAGGGGCTGCGTGGCTGGGTGGAGTGCGAAAGCCCGACCTGGGACAAGAGCGCGGTCGAGCGCATGCTCGACCTCGCCGCGCGCGACATGGCGATCATGGGTGCGACCATCGAGCGCATCGCCGGCCGCCAGGGTTTTGCCGGCTGCGTCCGCGCCCGCTTCCCGCACCCCAAGCTAGGTGAGCCCGGCATCCTGATCGCGGGTCACCTCGATACCGTCCACCCGGTCGGCACGATCGAAAAACTGAAATGGCGGCGCGAGGGCAACAAGTGCTTCGGCCCCGGCATCTTCGACATGAAGGGCGGCAATTACCTCTCGCTGGAAGCGATCCGGCAGCTGGCCCGCGCCGCGTTCACGACGCCGCTGCCGATCACGGTGTTGTTCACGCCGGACGAGGAAGTCGGCACGCCGTCGACCCGCGACATCATCGAGGCCGAGGCCGCGCGCAACAAATACGTGCTGGTGCCCGAACCGGGACGTCCCAACAACGGCGTCGTCACCGGACGCTATGCGATTGCGCGCTTCAATCTCGAAGCCGTCGGCAAGCCGAGCCATGCCGGTGCCACGCTGTCCTCGGGCCGCTCCGCGATCCGCGAGATGGCGCGCCAGATTCTCGCGATCGACGGCATGACGACGGAAGATTGCACCTTCTCGGTCGGCATCGTGCATGGCGGCCAATGGGTCAATTGCGTCGCCACCACCTGCACCGGCGAAGCGCTGAGCATGGCCAAGCGGCAGGCCGATCTCGACCGCGGTGTCGAGCGCATGCTGGCGCTGTCGGGCGGCGCCAACGACGTGACGTTCACGGTGACCCGCGGCGTGACCCGCCCGGTGTGGGAGCCGGACGCCGGCACCATGGCGCTGTACGAAAAGGCGCGCGGCCTTGCCAAGCAAATGGGCCTGGAGTTGCCGCACGGCAGCGCCGGCGGCGGTTCCGACGGCAATTTCACCGGCGCGATGGGGATCCCGACACTCGACGGCCTCGGCGTCCGCGGCGCCGATGCCCATACGCTCAACGAACACATCGAGATCGATAGCCTGGCCGAGCGCGGCCGGCTGATGGCGGGACTTTTGGCGACGCTGGAGTAAAGTGCAACTGTCATTCCGGGGCGATGCGAAAGCATCGAACCCGGAATCTCGAGATTCCGGGTCTGGTGCTTACGCACCATCCCGGAATGACCAAAACGCGTAGACCGTTGGCTTCACCCGGGTTACGGCGCGTGCCTGCATCGCAAATACGCAGGTACAATGGCACGGGACTTGCTCAAGTGCTACGCTGGTGGCGCGGAAACCAGGACAAGAGCCGACGCTGCCCAATTCACCCACAACTAACGGATCAAGATGCTCGGATATCTGCTTCGCCGCATTCTCGCCGCCATCCCTGTCATGGGCGTGGTCGCGCTGTTTGTGTTTCTGCTGCTGCGGCTGACGCCCGGCGATCCCGCCGCGATCCTCGCCGGCGATAATGCGACACCTGAGCAGCTCGAGCGCATCCGCACCTCGCTCGGCCTCAATGAGCCGCTGTACACGCAGTTCTTTACCTGGATCGGCAATCTGCTGCGGGGCGATCTCGGCGTCTCCCTGATTTCAAACGTGCCGGTGCTGAAGATGATCAGCACGCGCGTCGAGCCGTCGATCTCGATCGCGCTCTCCACCATCATTCTTGCCATTCTGGTCGCGGTGCCGCTCGGCGTGATCGCGGCGTGGAAGCACGGCACCTGGATCGACCGCTTCGTGATGGGATTGTCGGTGGTCGGCTTTTCCGTTCCGGTGTTCGTGATCGGCTACGTCCTGATCCAGATCTTTGCGATCGATCTGCGCTGGGTGCCGGTGCAGGGATTCCGCAGCATCACGGCGGGCTTCGGTCCGTTCTTCGAACGCATCATCCTGCCGACCTGCACGCTGTCCTTTATCTATGTGGCGCTGATCGCGCGCATGACGCGGGCGGCGATGCTGGACGTGCTGGGCGAGGATTACGTCCGCACCGCGCGCGCCAAGGGCATCAGCGAAACCGGCGTGCTGCTGCGCCATGCGTTGCGCAATGCCGCGGTGCCTGTGATCACCGTGATCGGCACTGGATTTGCGCTGCTGATCTCCGGCGTCGTCGTCACCGAGAGCGTGTTCAACCTGCCCGGCATCGGCCGCCTCACGGTCGATGCCGTGCTGGCGCGCGACTACCCGGTGATCCAGGCGATGATCCTTTTGACGTCGGGCATCTACGTCACCGTCAATCTCCTGATCGACGTCGCCTACACCCTTCTTGATCCCAGAATTCGGTACTGAGGTTCGGCACAATGGCGATCGACACCCTTCCCGAACCGTCAATTCCGGTCACCACGCCGTTCCGGCCGAGACTGGGATTCCTGACGGCAACGCCGATCATCGCGGTTGCGAGCATCGCGCTGACGCTGATCATCGCGATGGCGATCCTGGCGCCCCTGCTCGCCCCCCACGATCCGCAATTGCTGGCGCCGGCGCAGCGCCTGAAGCCTTCCAGCGCGCAATTCCTGCTCGGCACCGACGCCTACGGCCGCGACGTGCTGTCGCGCATCATCTATGGCGGACGGATTTCGCTCCTGATCGGCCTTGGCGCTGCGGTCTTCTCGATCAGCATCGGCCTTTTGATCGGCCTCGTCTCCGGCTTCTTCAAATGGGTCGACGCCGTCATGATGCGGATCATGGACGGATTGATGGCGATCCCGAGCATCCTGCTTGCCATCGCCGTGGTTTCGCTGTCCGGCGCCAGCCTGATGACGGTGCTGGTCGCGATCACCATACCCGAAATCCCGCGGGTGGCGCGGCTGGTGCGCTCGGTCGTGCTGTCGGCGCGCGAGGAACCCTATGTCGAAGCCGCGATCTCGGTCGGCACCAGCCTGCCCAAGATCATGTGGCGCCATCTGATGCCGAACACGGTCGCGCCGCTGATCGTGCAAGGCACTTACGTCGCCGCTTCGGCGATTCTCACCGAAGCGATCCTGTCGTTCCTCGGCGCCGGCATCAGCCCGGAAACGCCGACCTGGGGCAACATCATGGCCGAGGGCCGCGCCTACTTCCAGGTCAAGCCTTCGCTGATCTTCTGGCCCGGCCTGTTGCTCTCGATCGCGATTCTGAGTGTCAATCTGATCGGCGACGCCGCACGCGATGCGCTCGATCCGCGCATGAAACAGCGGGAGGCCGGCAAGTGACGGCGGCCTCACTCCGTCATTGCGAGCGAAGCGAAGCAATCCATCTCGCCGCGCAAAGAAAGAATGGATTGCTTCGTCGCTGCGCTCCTCGCAATGACGTTGGAGCAGTAGCGACATGACCAACATCGTTCTCGACATCAACAACCTCGTCGTCGGCCTCGGCAAGAAACCTGGCGGCGAACGCATCATCGACAGCGTCTCGCTGCAGGTGCACGAAGGCGAAACGCTGTGCGTGGTCGGCGAAAGCGGATCGGGCAAGTCGGTGACGTCGCTGACCGTGATGGGGCTGTTGCAAAAGGGCGCGCTGGTGCCCTCCGGCGGCAGCATCAAGCTGGTCGGCGAGGAACTGCTGACCGCCAGCGACCGGCGGCTGCGCCAGTTGCGCGCCACCAGGATGGCGATGATTTTTCAGGAACCGATGACGGCGCTCAACCCGGTGGTCCCGGTCGGCCGCCAGATCGACGAGGTGCTGCGCGTCCATACCGATCTCGATGCGCGCGCCCGTCGCCAGAAGATCCTGGCGATGATGGAGCATGTCCGGCTGCCCGACGTGGAGCGCATCTTCGCCTCCTATCCGCACCGGCTGTCGGGCGGACAGCGCCAGCGCATCATGATCGCGATGGCGCTGGTGCTCGAACCCAAATTGCTGATCGCGGACGAGCCGACCACGGCGCTCGACGTCACCACGCAGAAGCAGATCCTGACGCTGATCCGCGACCTGCAGCGCGATCACGGCACCGCCGTGCTGTTCATCACCCATGACATGGGCGTGGTCGCGGAGATTGCCGACCGCGTCGCCGTCATGCGCTACGGCCGGCTGGTCGAGACCGGAACGCTCGACGGCATCCTGCGTACGCCGACGATGGAATACACCCGCAACCTGCTCTCTGCCGTGCCGAGCCTGGTGCCGCGGGCGCCGCGGGCGGAGACCAACGAACCCGTCGTGCTGGAAACCAACGAACTCGGCAAGGTGTATCGCGAGCGTTCGTTCCTCGGCAAAGCCCGCGAAGTCGCCGCCGCCAAGGACGTCACGCTTACGCTTCGCAAGGGCCGCACGCTCGGCATCGTCGGCGAGAGCGGCTCCGGCAAGTCGACGGTGGCGCGCTGCATCGTCCGACTGATCGATCCGACTTCCGGCGGCGTGCGGCTTGCCGGCCGCGAGATCTCCGAATTGTCGCGGCGGCTGCTGCAACCGCACCGCAAGAAAATCCAGATCATCTTCCAGGACCCCTACCGATCGCTCAACCCGCGCATCACCGTCGGCGACACCATCGCGGAAGGGCCGATCAATTACGGCATGCCGCGGGCGGAAGCGCTGGCCAAGGCGCGCGACCTGCTCGAACTGGTCGACCTGCCGCCCGACGCGATCTCGCGCTATCCGCATCAATTCTCCGGCGGCCAGCGCCAGCGCATCGCGATCGCGCGCGCGCTGGCGCTCGACCCCGACGTTCTGGTCGCGGACGAAGCGGTTTCCGCGCTCGACGTGTCGGTGCAGGCGCAGGTGCTCGAACTGCTCGACGAAATCCAGCAACGGCTGGGCATCGCACTGCTGTTCATCACCCACGATCTTCGCGTCGCGGCGCAGATCTGCGACGACGTCGCCGTGATGCAACATGGCCGGATCGTGGAACAGGGACCGGCGGCGCAGGTGCTGACCCATCCGCAGCAGGCCTATACCCGCGCCCTGCTCGATGCCGCCCCCGGACGCGGCTGGGATTTCGCCAATTTCCGGCCGGTTGTGGCGGCGGCGGAGTAAGTCCCTCCCGCGTCATTGCGAGCGAAGCGAAGCAATCCAGTGCCGCGTGTTGCGGAGAGATGGATTGCTTCGCTTCGCTCGCAATGACGGTGGGGCGGCATGCAAAACGGAATTGCTTCACAGCTTGCGCTTGCCACAATGACCCGCTTAACGTCCCTCGCAACGAAAACACTGGCTGAGACATAATGACCCGCATCGCCGTCGGCGGCTTTCTGCACGAGACCAACACGTTCGCACCGACCAAGGCGACCTATGCCGATTTCGTGCATGGCGGCGGCTGGCCGTCGATGGCGCATGGAGGCGACGTCCTCAAGGTCATGCGCAAGATCAATGTCGGGCTGGCAGGCTTTGTCGAGGAAGCCGAAGCCAACGGCTGGGACTTGGTGCCGACGATTTCCTGCGGCGCCAGCCCCTCGGCGCATGTGACCAAGGATGCGTTCGAGCGCATCGTCACCGAGATGATCGACGGCATCGCAGGCGCCGGCGCGCTCGACGCGGTCTATCTCGACCTGCACGGCGCGATGGTGACGGAACATTACGACGACGGCGAAGGCGAAATTCTGGCGCGCGTGCGCAAGGTGATCGGCAAGGACCTGCCGCTGGTCGTCAGCCTCGATCTGCATGCCAACGTGACGCCAGAGATGGTGGAGCACGCGGACGCACTCATCGCCTACCGCACCTACCCTCACGTCGACATGGCCGACACTGGCCGCGCCTCGGCAAAACATCTCGCGCTGATGCTGAAAACGAAAACGCGGTTCGCAAAGGCGTTCCGGCAATTGCCGTTCCTGATTCCGATCAGCTGGCAGTGCACCAACGACCAGCCGACCATGGGCATCTATCAGAAGCTCGCGGGCCTGGAGAGCGACGCCGTGCCGACGCTGTCGTTCGCGCCGGGCTTTCCGGCGGCCGATTTCGCGCATTGCGGACCGAGCGTCTTCGCCTATGGCAGGACACAGGCCGACGCAGACGCCGCTGCCGACAAACTGGTGGCGCTGATCGAGGGCCATGAGGACGATTTCGACGGCCGGATATTTTCGCCCGACGAAGGCATCCGCCATGCGATGGAACTGGCGAAGACCGCCCGAAAGCCGATCATCATCGCCGATACCCAGGATAATCCGGGAGCCGGCGGCGATTCCGATACCACAGGCATGCTGCGCGCGCTGGTCCGCAACAAAGCGACCCGCGCCGCTACCGGCGTGATCTACGACCCGCAATCGGCCAAGGCCGCACATCAAGCCGGCGTCGGCGCCGCGGTGACGCTGACGCTCGGCGGCAAGTCCGGTATTCCGGGCGATGCGCCGTATCAGGAAACCTTCGTCGTCGAGAAATTGTCCGACGGCAAGTTCGTCGCCCCCGGCCCCTATTACGGCGGCCGCGACATGGACATGGGCCCCTCGGCCTGCCTGCGCATCGGCGACGTCAGGGTGGTCGTGAGTTCGCACAAGGCGCAACTCGCGGATCAGTCGATGTACCGCTATGTCGGCATCGAGCCCACCGAGCAGGCCATCCTGGTCAACAAGAGCTCGGTGCACTTCCGCGCCGATTTCGAACCGATCGCCGAGAAGCTGCTGATCTGCGCCGCGCCCGGCGCGATGCCGGCGGATACCGCGGCCCTGCCCTGGACGCGGCTGCGTCCGGGCATCCGCATCAAGCCGAACGGCCCTGCTTTCAAGTCACGCTCAACGTCCTCAGTCACGGGATAACAGACATGCCCACCATCGACCGCATCGACGGCTATGCCGAAGAACTCACCGCCATCCGCCGCGATCTGCATGCCCATCCCGAAATCGGCTTCGAGGAAGTGCGCACGTCGGGCATCGTCGCCGACAAGCTGAAGGGATGGGGCATCGAGGTGCATCGCGGCCTCGGCGGCACCGGCGTGATCGGCGTGCTCAAGGGCAAGGGCACCGGCGGCAAGCGCATCGGGCTGCGCGCCGACATGGATGCGCTGCCGATGGAGGAGAACACCAATTTGAAATGGCGTTCGACCATTCCCGGCCGCTTCCACGGCTGCGGCCACGACGGCCACACCACCATGCTGCTCGGCACCGCGCGCTATCTGGCCGAGACCAGGAATTTCGACGGCACCGTGCACTTCATCTTCCAGCCCGCCGAGGAAGGCCTCGGCGGCGCCCGCGCCATGATCAAGGACGGCCTGTTCGAGAAGTTTCCCTGCGACGAGGTCTACGGGCTGCACAATGCGCCGGATATGAACCACGGCGAGATCGCGATCCTGCCGGGCCCCGCGATGGCCGGTGCCGACTTCTTCGACATCAACATCCAGGGCTACGGCGCGCATGGCGCGATGCCGGAACGGTCAAAGGACGCGGTGGTGATCGCGACGACGCTGGCCCAGGCGCTGCAAACCATCGTCAGCCGCAACGTCGATCCGTTGAAGGCGGCGGTGCTGTCGATCACCCAGATCCATGCCGGCTCCGCCTACAACGTGATCCCCGGCGACGCAAAGCTCTGCGGCACGGTGCGCGCGTTCGACGACGGCGCTCGCGCGCTGATCCGCGAGCGCATGCGGGCGATCTGCGCCGGCATTGCCGCGACGTTCCAGTGCGAGATCACGGCCGACATCCGCGACACGTTCAGCGTGCTGGTCAACGAAGAGGAGCAGTCCAGGGTGGTCGAGGAAGTAGCGAAGACCGTGGTCGATCCGGCCAAGGTGTTCACGCGTGCGACGCCGAAGATGGGCAGCGAGGATTTCGCCGACATGATGCAGGCGGTGCCCGGCGCCTATTTCTGGATCGGCCATGACGGATCGGTGCCGGTGCACAATCCCGGCTACGTCCTCGACGACAAGATCCTGCCGATCGGCGCCAGCATGTTTGCCCGCATCATCGAAACCCGTCTCCCGGTAGGTTCGCATGCATAAACCGGTCCCCGAAGAAGAAGTCACCTCGCTGCATGACCTTTCCGCGGTCGATTTGATCGCGGGCTATCGCGCCAAGCAGTTTTCGCCGTCGGAAGTGATGGAGGAAGTGCTCGACCACGTCGCGGCATGGGAGCCGCACATCAAGGCGCTGTATCTGTTCGATCCCGACGGCGCGCGCGCCGCCGCCCGGGTGTCGACCGACCGCTGGCAGAAGGGCGAGCCTGTCGGCACGCTCGACGGCGTACCGGTCACGATCAAGGACAATATCGCGACCAAGGACCAGCCGATTCCGCTCGGCGCAGCCAGCGTCAAGCTGGTTCCTGCCGAGAAGGATGCGCCGCCGGCCGCGCGGTTGCGCGAAGCCGGTGCGATCATCTTTTCCAAGACCACGATGCCTGATTACGGCATGCTGTCGTCGGGCCTTTCCAGCTTCCATCCCCTCACCCGCAATCCCTGGGACCTGGCTAAGAACCCGGGCGGGTCGTCTTCCGGCGCCGGCGCAGCGGCCGCGGCCGGCTACGGACCGCTGCATCTCGGGACCGATATTGGCGGTTCGGTGCGGCTGCCGGCTTCGTGGTGCGGGCTGGTCGCGCTGAAGCCGAGTCTCGGGCGCGTTCCGGTCGATCCGCCCTATGTCGGCCGCGTGGCCGGGCCGATGACCCGCATCGTCGACGATGCGGCGCTGATGATGTGCGTGCTGTCGAAGCCGGACCGCCGCGACGGCATGAGCCTGCCGGCCGACAACATCAACTGGAAGGCACACGAGAAATCGCCGCGCAAGCTGCGCATCGGCCTGATGCTCGATGCCGGCACCGGCCAGCCGCTGGAGAAACAAGTGCGCGCGGTCGCCGTCAAGGCCGCCAAGGCGTTTGAATCCGCCGGCGCCGTGGTGACCGAAGTCGATGGCATCCTGACCCGCGAGATGCTCGACGGGCTCGACAATTTCTGGCGCGCGCGGATGTGGGACGATCTTTCGAAGCTGTCGTCCGAGGAGCGCGGCAAGGCATTGCCGTACATCCTCAACTGGGCGGAAGCCGGCGCCAGGCTCTCGGGCGTCGATGTCGTCAGGGGCTTCAACGCCACCATGGCGATCCGCGCCGCCGCTGCAAAGCTGTTCTACGAGCTCGATTACGTGATTTCGCCGGTATCGCCGGTCGTGAACTTCGCCGCCGAGTTCGCCGCACCGCTCAACGATCCCGACAGGCCGTTCGAGCACATCTGCTTTACCGTGCCATGGAATATGGCGGAGAACCCGGCCGTCTCGATCAATGGCGGCTATGACGAAAAGGGTTTTCCGATCGGCGTGCAGATCATCGGCCGCCGCTTCGATGATCTCGGCGTGCTTGGCATGGCCAAGGCATTCGAGGGCCTGCGCGGTCCGCAGCGGCCGTGGCCGTCACCGCCGAAGAAGTAGCGACATTGCGCCGTCGTGGCCGGGCTTGACCCGGCCATCCAATTGCGAACTGTAGGATGGGTAGAGCGCAGCGAAACCCATCACTTGACGCATGCACCCGATCGATGGGTTTCGCTTCGCTCTACCCATCCTACGAAACGAAAAAATAACAGGAAGGAAGCGCTCCATGGCGTATGAGACCATCAAGTACGAGGTCGACGAACAGATCCTCACCATCACCCTGAACCGGCCCGACAAGCTCAATGCCTTCAACGGCACCATGCAGCAGGAACTGATCGACGCGTTCGACGCCGCCGACAAGGACGACAATGTCCGCGCCATCATCGTGACCGGCGCGGGCCGCGGCTTCTGCGCCGGCGCCGATCTTTCGTCCGGCGCCAGCACGTTCGACCGCGACGCCCGCCGCGGACCGGTGAAGCGGCTGGCCGATGGCAAGGTCGACTACAGCGATCCCCAGGTGCGCGACGGCGGCGGCCAGGTGACGCTGCGGATCTTCAAATGCCTGAAGCCGGTCATCGCGGCGGTGAACGGGCCGGCCGTCGGCATCGGCGTCACCATGCAGCTTGCAATGGATATCCGCATTGCGTCGGAGGCCGCGCGTTTCGGTTTCGTGTTCTCCCAGCGCGGCATCGTGCCGGAGGCCGCTTCGAGCTGGTTCCTGCCGCGCATCGTCGGCATCTCGCAGGCGCTGGAGTGGTGCTATTCGGGGCGCGTATTCCCGGCGCAGGAGGCGCTGGCCGGCCGCCTCGTCAGCAAGGTGGTGCCGCCGGACGAATTGCTGCCGACGGCGCGCGCGCTCGCCAGGGAGTTTGCCGCCAAGACCGCGCCGGTTTCGGTGGCGCTGATCCGACAGATGATGTGGCGCATGATGGGCGCGGACGATCCGATGGAAGCCCACAAGGTCGACAGCCGCGGCATCTACGCCCGTGGCCGCTCGGACGACGTCAAGGAAGGCGTGGTGTCGTTTTTGGAAAAGCGCCCGGCGCAGTTCAAGAACAAGGTTTCCAGCGACATGCCCGACTATTTCCCGTGGTGGTCGGAGCGGGAGTATAAGTGAGCGAGCCGGCCGCTTCCTCCGAAGTGGCGTCAGACGGCGTCGTCCTGCTGCATGGCATCAGCAGGACGGCGCGATCGTTTCGAAAGATGCAGACGGCACTGGAAGGCTGCGGCTACGCGACGCTGAATATCGACTATGCGAGCCGCCGCAAGACGCTGGAGGCGCTGGCGGAGGATATTCATCCCGCCATCGAGCTGTTTGGCAGCGGCCTCACCGGCTCGGTCCATTTCGTCTGTCATTCGATGGGCGGGTTGCTGGCGCGGGTCTATCTCACCCGCTACCGGCCGCAACGGCTCGGCCGCGTGGTGATGCTGGGCACGCCGAACGGCGGCAGCGAAATCACCGACCGCCTGAAGCACATCGCCGCCTATCGCGCCTTCTTCGGGCCGGCCGGGCAGCAGCTCGGCACAAAGCGGGATGCCGCCATCGAAGCGCTGTTTCCGCCGGTCGATTATCCCGTCGGCATCATCGCCGGAGACCGGTCGATCTATCCGTTGGCATTGCTGCCGAAGCCGCATGACGGACGGGTGTCGGTGGCGAACACCCGACTCGACGGCATGGCCGACCATGTCGTCATCGGCACCACCCATCCGTGGCTGGTGCGGAATTCAGTTGCGATCGCGCAGACGATTGCTTTTTTGCGGGGTGGGAGATTTAAACCTTCCACTGTCATCACCTGCGAAGGCGGGTGATCCAGTATTCCAGAGACATCTGTGATTGAACCGAAAGGCCGCGGCGTACTGGGTCCCCGCCTTCGCGTCGCCTTCGCGGGGGACGACGAGAAAGATCACATCGTCAGCGCCACCCGCCCGATCGCCTTGCGGTCGATCAATAGCCGCATCGCCTTCGCATAATCCTCCAGCGGCAGCCGGTGCGAGATGTTGGGACGGATCTTTCCGGCCTCCGCCCATTCCGTCAGCGCCTTGATCCTGACCTCGCCGAGCGCCGGATTCTTGCGCACCGCTTCGCCGGCGCGGACGCCGAGCACGCTGGCGCCCTTGATCATCAACAAATTGGTTTTGGCGAGACCGATGCCGCCGGTGAAACCGATGATCAAGAGCCGCGCGCCCCAGTTGATGCAGCGCATCGAGTTCTCGAACACCTCGCCGCCGACCGGGTCGAACACGACGTCCGCGCCCCGCGCGTCGGTGATGCGCTTGACGGCGTCGCGGAACGGCTCGCGGTCGTAGCGGATGAGATGATCGGCGCCCCTCGCCTGCGCAATCGCCAGCTTCTCGTCGCTCGACGCGGTCGCGATCACGGTAGCGCCCAGCATCTTGCCGATCTCGACGGCGGCCAGCCCCACGCCGCCGCCGGCACCATGCACCAGCAGCACCTCGCCGGGTTCAAGCCGGCCGCGGTCGATCAGCGCGTGGTACGCCGTGCCGTGGCCGGCCAGAAATGTCGCGCCCTCGGCATAGTCGAAATTCGATGGCAATTTCACGAGCTGCGATGGCGTGGCAATAGCTTCATCGCAATAGGCGCCGTGCCGCATCTTGACGATCACCTTGTCGCCGACCGCGACGCCGGAGGCTTGGTTGACCTCGACGACATCGCCGGCCGCTTCCATGCCCGGCGTGAACGGCAGCGGCGGCTTGAGCTGATACTCGCCCGCCGCCATCAGGACATCAGGGAAATTCAACCCGGCGGCACGGATCGCGACACGCACCTGCCCCGGCGCCAGCGGCGCAGCGGCAAAGGTTTCCAGGCGCAGGCTCTCGGGCGGCCCGAGTTCGCGGCAGACAACGGCCCTCGGCATCAGGCCGCCCGCGCTTTCAGGCGCAGCAGCGCCTCGCGGATCAACGGCATCCGGTCGTTGCCGAAATACATGTCGGTCTTGTCGACGAAGATCGTCGGCGAGCCGAAGCCGCCGCGCGCCATCACCTCGTCCGTGTTGGCCTTGAGCTGATCCTTGATCGCCTGCTGGCCGATGCCGTCGAAGAATTTGACGTGGTCGACGCCGGCCTTCTTGCAGACCTCCGTCAGCACCGAGTCCTGCGAGATATCCTTGTCGCCGCCCCAATAGGCCTCGAATACCGCGGTGGCGAACGCCACCATGTCGTTACCAAGCCAGATGCAGCCGCGCATCGCCTTGACGCTGTTCACCGGAAATACCGTGGGCGGCATCTTGATCGTAAGCCCCGAGGACCGCGCCCAGTCGGCGAGGTCCTTTTTCATGTAGCGCGCCTTCAGCGGCACCGGCGTCTCGCGCGAGGCATAGACGCTCGGGTTGACGGTATTGAAGATGCCGCCAACCAAGATCGGCCGCCACGAAATCTCGACGCCGAGCTCCTTGGCGAGCGGCTGGATGTTGTGGAAAGCGAGATAGGTCCAGGGACTGGAACAGTCGAAGAAGAATTCGAGCATGGCGTTTTCCTTTTTTGCTTTGCCACTCTTCAGTTGGTCCTCATCTGGGAGCGCGGAACGCGCGTCTCGAAGGATGAGTTGTTCGGCACGATACGGGCCTCATGGCTTGAGACGGCGCAAGAGCGCCTCCTCACCATGAGGAACGGCTAGCGTCTACTTCCTCCCCGCCACTTCCTTTGCCTTCTGCCCGAACATATTCCTTCGCGCCTCCTCGTCGAACGGCTCCTTCACGAACCTGCCGATCGCAAGGCCCGCCTGCACCTTCGGCCGCGCGCGCACCTGGGCGTACCAGCGCTTGACGTTCGGATAATCGTCGAGCGTAAAGCCCTGCGCCTTGTGGGTCATGGTCCAGGGAAAGCAGGCAATGTCCGGCAATCGAGTACTCGCCGGCGACGTAAGCGCCGGTCTTGCCCAACTGCGTATCCAGCACGCGATACAGCCGCGCCGTCTCGTCGCGGTAGCGCTCGATCGCGTACGGGATCTGCTCGGCCGCATAGAGCGCGAAATGGCCGTGCTGGCCGAGCATCGGCCCGAGCCCGCTCATCTGCCACATCAGCCATTCCATGACGCGGGACCGCGCCCGCATCTCCTTCGGCAAAAAGCGCCCGGTCTTGTCGGCCAGGTAGATCAGGATCGCCCCGGTCTCGAACACCGGCACCGGCTTGCCGCCATCATCAGGCGCGCGGTCGACGATGGCCGGAATCCGGTTGTTCGGGCTGATCGCCAGAAATTCCGGCCTGAACTGCTCGCCGGCGCGGATGTTGACGGGAATGACCCGATAGGGAAGTCCGAGTTCCTCCAGCATGATCGAGATTTTCCAGCCGTTGGGCGTCGGCGCGTAGTGCAGGTCGATCATGGTTTTGCCTGGCTGTCGCGATCGGCCGGGCGGGCCGGATGGCGACTTTTGTTGTTCTGTACCTCGATCATAAGACATGGCAGACAGGCGCTCAATCCGAACCCACCGGGAGGCCCCTATGCTGTTTCCAACCACCATCGCAGGCTCATTGCCGAAGCCGGAATGGCTGGCCGAACCCAATACGCTGTGGGCGCCCTGGAAGTCGAAAGGCGATGAACTGGCCCGCGCCAAGCGCGACGCCACCATGCTGGCGATCAAGCTGCAGGAGGATGCCGGCGTCGACATCGTCACCGAGGGCGAACAGGCCCGCCAGCATTTCGTCCACGGCTTCCTGGAGAAGGTCGAAGGCATCGATTTCGCCCACAAGGTCGAGATGGGCATCCGCAAAGACCGCTACAAGGCAATGGTGCCGCAGGTGGTCGCGCCGCTGACGCTTCGGGGCCGCGTCCACGCCGATGAGGCCCGCGTCGCCCGCACCCATACCACCCGCAAGCTGAAATTCACCCTGCCCGGCCCGATGACCATCGCCGATACCGTCGCGGACAGCTATTACGGCGACAAGGTCAAGATGGCGTTCGCGTTTGCCGAGCTGCTCAACAACGAGGCCAAGGCACTGCAGGCCGACGGCGTCGACGTGATCCAGTTCGACGAGCCCGCCTTCAACGTCTTCATGGATGAAGTCTCCGACTGGGGCATCAAGGCATTGGAGCGCGCCGCCGAAGGCCTGACCTGCACCACCGCCGTCCACATCTGCTACGGCTACGGCATCAAGGCCAACACCGACTGGAAGCAGACGCTAGGTGCCGAGTGGCGCCAGTACGAGGATATTTTTCCGGCGATCGCCAAGAGCCCGATCCAGCAGGTCGCGATCGAGTGCCGCAATTCGCGCGTGCCGCTCGATCTGCTCGCGGCTCTCCCCGGCAAGGTGATCCAGGCCGGCGTGATCGACGTCGCCAGCGACACGGTCGAGACCGCGGAGGATGTGGTCACGGTGATCGAGGCGGTGTCGAAATTCGTGCCGCTCAGCAACATCGTCGCGACGACGAATTGCGGCATGGCGCCGATGCGGCGCGATATCGCGGAAGCCAAGCTCGCGGCGCTGGGTGCGGGCGCGAGGTTGGCGCGGCAAAAGTTGGGCTGACGTTACGCAACTCCAAACACCGTCATGGCCGGGCTTGTCCCGGCCATCTACGTCTTAGTCTCCGCAAAAAAGAAAGTCGTGGATGCCCGGGTCAAGCCCGGGCATGACGAAGGATAGAGCTGGGCTCAAGCTTTCGATTCCGCCGCACTCGGATGCAGCGCTGGGCGATATCCCACACTCAGCGCGCGCAGCGTCGAGGGCGGCGTCAGCAATAACGCGTTGTCGATCGCGGTTTCTGTCTCGCTGTAACCAGCCATCGACCACCGCAAGGCCCTACCCTGCGCGATCAAAAAGCTCTCCTCCCCCCGCTGCACCATCGCGCCGTCGGGCAATTGCGCCACCGGCACCGGCAGCGGATGCAGCCGCTTCTTGCCGCGTTCGAGACGCTCACCATGCAGCACCGCATCGATCTCGCGTGCACGAACACCCGAAACACCATTCCCCTCCTCCCACGCCGCGCGAAAACGATTGGCGTCGTCGCGGCGGCAGAAGAAGCAGGGACGATGCCCGGCCGCGAACGCGGTCGCTTCGTCGAGAAAGAACAGCTCGGTCCAGCTCCGGCCGCCCATCACCTTGCGCCGCCAGCCCCGGAACTCGCACACGCAGGTGATCCAGGCCGGGCTCGACCAGCGCTTTTTCAGTAACGTCTTCGTCGCCGGGTCGTGGATGATGCCGCGGTTGCCGGTGAACAGGCCACGATGCGGGGTGGCGACGATGTCGCCTGATGGCGTGACGCGGTTTTGCAGGGGCATGGGGTGGCTCGATTGCGTTAACCGTCGCCGTCATTCCGGGATGGTGCGTTAGCACCAGACCCGGAATCTCGAGATTCCGGGTTCGATGCTGCGCATCGCCCCGGAATGACGGAAAGTATCACGCCCCGCCCTTCACGGACGGATCGGCGGCTGGAACGACAGCGCGGTATCCCACGGAAAATGGATCCAGGTGTCCTGCGACACTTCGGTGATGAAGGTATCGACCAGCGGCTTGCCCTTCGGCTTGGCGTAGACGGTCGCGAAATGCGCGTCGGGTAGCAACTGGCGCGACCAGCCGGCCGGTGGTGCCGGTATCGACGAGGTCGTCGACGATCAACAGCCCCTTGCCGGTCCCGCCGCCGAGTTTGGCGACGTCGGGCGACACGCCCTTGAGGACCTGCAGATCGCCCTGCCGGTCGTGGTCGTAGCTCGCGACACAGACCGTATCGATCACGCGCAAGCCGAGTTCGCGCGCCACGATCGCCGCCGGCACCAGCCCGCCGCGGGTGATCGCGATCACTGCGTGAAACGGCCCGACCTCGTTGAGCCGCCAGGTCAGCGCCCGGCAATCCCGGTGAAACTGGTCCCACGAAACCGGAAATGCCTTGCCAGCCCGCTCCTGCGCGCTCAGTTCCGGAGCATCCGCCGCCATTGTCTACTCCTGTATAGTGCGAGTTCCCGTCGCCAAGGCTCTACCGGGTGACGTTCAATCCCGCCAGCATCTCCTTCACCGCGGCCATCGCGGCGTTGAGCTTTTCGGGATCGCGCGAGCGGACGACGAGGTTGGTGTTCGGCTTCTTGTCGTCGTCCATGAACGGATAGCTGCCGATGATGGTGTCGGGATGGGCGTTGGCGATCTCGCGCAGCGGTCCGCCGATATCGCCTTCCCGCGCATTGGCGCGAACCGTGTCCGACAGCATCCGCACGCCCGACTTCAGCCGGGGCGCGACGATATCCATCATCGCCTGCATGATCGAGGGGATGCCGGCCATCACGATGACATTGCCGAGCTTGAAGCCGGGCGCCAGGATGGTTGCGCTCTGGATCAGCTCGGCGCCGTCGGGCACCCGCGCCATGCGCAGCCGCGCCTCGTTGAGATCCTGCTCGGTCCAGCGTTCGCGAAATCGCGCCACCACCTCCGGGTGATGATCGATGCCGACGCCGAACGCCTTCGCCACGCTGTCGGCGGTGATGTCGTCATGGGTCGGGCCGATGCCGCCGGTGGTAAAGACGTAGTTGTAGCGATGCCGCAGCGCATCAAGGGCGGCGACGATGTCGGCCTCGTCGTCGGCGACGACGCGGACCTCCTTGAGGTCGATCCCGATATTGGTCAGGTACTCGGCGATGAAGCCGATGTTCTTGTCCTTGGTCCGGCCGGACAGGATCTCGTCACCAATGACCAGAATCCCTGCCGTGACGATCTCGCTCATGACTACTCCTCACCCTGTCGTCCCGGAACATTGCGCAAGCAACGCATTGAAGTCACGGGGGTTTGCTGCCGAAATAAGCACCCGGCAGCCTTATTTTGGGGCAGCGCGGCGGACTTACCCATACCAAATGCCGCAAGCCAATGCATATCGCGCTGGCCCGACCCTTGCTACCATCCCCTGAGGTCATGCACTGTGTGACTTTGGGGATATTCAGAATTTATGGCAGTTGCGTTCGACGAAATGAATGGCCCCGGCGGTGACCTCCGCCCGGCCTACCAGGAGCTCTCCCGCTGGCTCAAGGAGACGCCGCCGGACGCCCTCGAATATCGCCGCCAGGAGGCGGAACTGCTGTTTCGCCGGATTGGCATCACCTTCGCGGTCTATGGCGACGCCGAGGCCCAGGAGCGGCTGATCCCCTTTGACGTGATCCCGCGGATCATGTCGGGCAAGGAATGGACGCTGCTGGAGCAAGGCCTGAAGCAGCGGGTCCGCGCGCTCAACATGTTCCTGCGCGACATCTACCACGGCCGCGACATCCTGCGCGCCAACATCATCCCCGACGACCTGATCTTCCAGAACCCGGTGTTTCGGCCGGAAATGAACGGCCAGGACGTGCCGCACGACGTCTACGTCCACATCGCCGGGATCGATATCGTCCGGGTCGACGCCGACAATTTCATCGTGCTGGAGGACAACGCGCGCACGCCGTCTGGCGTGTCCTACATGCTGGAAAACCGCGAAATCATGATGCGGCTGTTTCCAGACCTGTTCGCCCGCCACCGCGTGGCACCTGTGGAACGATATCCCGACGAACTGCTCTCGGCGTTGCGCTCGGTGGCGCCGCTCTCGGCCTCGGCGGAGCCGACGGTGGCGCTGATGACGCCCGGCGTCTACAATTCCGCTTATTACGAACATTCGTTTCTCGCCGACAAGCTCGGCATCGAGCTGGTCGAGGGCCGCGACCTCATCGTCAAGAACGACGAGGTGTTCATGCGCACCACCGAGGGCCTCAAGCGCGTCGACGTGATCTACCGCCGCGTCGATGACGATTTTCTCGATCCCCTCACCTTCCGCCCGGATTCGGCGCTCGGCGTGCCCGGCCTGATGTCGGCCTATGCGGCCGGCAACATCACGCTGGCGAACGCGGTCGGCACCGGCATCGCCGACGACAAGGCGATCTATTCGTATATGCCCGAGGTCGTGAAATTCTATCTCGGCGAAGAGCCGATCCTGAAGAACGTGCAGACCTGGCGCTGCCGCGAGCCAAAGGACCTGTCCTATGTGCTCGACAATCTCGGCGACCTCGTGGTCAAGGAAGTCCACGGCTCCGGCGGCTACGGCATGCTGATCGGCCCCGCCGCCACCAAAGCGACGATCGAGGCGTTCCGCGACAAGCTCAAGCGCGAGCCCGAAGGTTTTATTGCGCAGCCGACGCTGGCGTTGTCGACCTGCCCGACCTGCACGGCGTCAGGCCTCGCGCCGCGCCATGTCGATCTCAGGCCATTCGTGCTGACGGGAAGCAAGCACGTCACCATCGTGCCGGGCGGGCTGACGCGCGTGGCGCTGAAGGAAGGCTCGCTGGTGGTCAATTCGAGCCAGGGTGGCGGCACCAAGGACACCTGGATACTGGACGAATAGAGAGCGAATTTTTCGTATGCTGTCGCGCACCGCCGAAAACCTGTACTGGCTGGCCCGCTACGTCGAGCGGGCCGAATATATCGCGCGCACCATCGATGCTACCTTGCGCGTCACCGCGCTTCCGGCCGCCTATATCGGCAAGACCAATGAGTGGGAATTCAGCGCTTCTGACCGCCGGCGTCAGCGCCAGCTTCTACGAGGCCTATCAGGAGGCCACCGAGCAGAACGTCGTCGAGTATCTGGCGTTCTCGCCGTCAAATCCCTCCTCGATCAAGAACTGCATCGAGGCCGCGCGGCTCAATTCGCGCTCGGTGCGAACCGCGCTGACGAGCGAGATGTGGGACACCATCAACTCGGCCTGGATCGAACTCGGCGAGCTCTGGGGCAAGGGCACATCCAGCCGCGAGGAACTGGCGAAGTTTCTGCGCTTCGTGCAGGAGACCTCGTTGCGGTTCGACGGTTCGGCCTACCGCACCATGCTGCGCAACGACGCCTACTGGTTCTCGCGGCTCGGCCTGCATCTGGAGCGCGCCGACAACACCGCCCGCATTCTCGACGTGAAGTATCACGTGCTATTGCCGGAGGAGGAACATGTCGGCGGTCCCCTGGATTACTACCAGTGGACCTCGATCCTGCGCTCGGTGTCGGCGCTGACGGCGTATCACTGGGTCTACCGCGAGACGCTGAAACCCTGGCTGATCGCCGATCTTTTGATCCTGAACGACACGCTGCCGCGTTCGCTGGCGAGCTGCTACAGCAATCTGGTGCGCAACCTCGACCAGATCGGCGTCGCCTATGGCCGCCAGGGCGCCTCCCAGCGCCACGCCCGCGGCGTCCGCAACCGGCTTGAACACAGCCATATGGACGATATCTTCCAGCACGGCGTCCATGAGTTCATCCAGGAATTCATTACGGACAACGCACGGCTGGGCGAGATCATTACGAAGCAATATTTGATTTGAAGTCTGGAGAGCCACCGCTCCGCGTCTGAACTGATCGGTCTTGCGGCATGGCCTCGCACTATTCTTCGGGGCCTCATCATACGGGAGGCGTACATGGGGATGCTGGCGCGAACTGTTTTCGCATCGCTCGTGCTGGTATCAACGCCAGCCATCGCGGGCCCCGCGGAGGAGGCCGGCGCCGTTGTCGATCAGTGGTCGGCGACCTACAGCGCCAACGACCGCAATGCCCTGGTGAAGCTTTACGCACCGGACGCACTTCTTCTCGGAACGACCGATCAGGTTGCGACCCGGGGTACGGAGGAGATTCGGGAATATTTCGTGGCCCTCGACAAGGGTGGGCGCAAGAACACCATCAAGGAGAGAGATGTAATTGTTCTCGGTCCCGAAGCCGTGGTCGTTGCGGGCTTCTACGATTTTGCCCGCAAAGAGCAGAATTACGAGCCACGCCCTTCCCGGTTCACCATGGTAGTGGTGAAGCGCGACGGGGTTTGGATGATCGCGCATCACCATTCCTCGCCGCGTGCCGCGACGCGGCAATAGAAGAGTTTACGCTGTCCGCGCAGACTGCTATGCGCGGACAATACATCCGAACCTGGTTCTGCCATGCGCCTGCGAATTGCCCATACAACCAGCTATCGCTACGAGCCGCCGGCCTCCGGCGTGATCCAGATCCTGCGCATGACGCCCGGCAGCCATGACGGGCAGTACGTCGCCGAGTGGCAGATCGACGTTTCCACGGATTCCCGGCTCGACATGCACCAGGATGCGTTTGGCAACGTCACCCATGTGCTGACGCACGGGCCGATCGCCGACCTCACCATCAACGTCGAGGGCCTGATCGAGACCCACGACACCGGCGGCGTGCTGCGCGGCACCGACGAGCGTTTTCCGCCGGGCCTGTTTCTGCGCCAGACCGCGCTCACCGAAGTCAATCCGGCGATGGCGACGTTCGCGCGTGAGATGCGCGCGGAGTCCGATGGCGACATTCTCGGCTTCCTTCATGCGCTGATGGTGCAGATCAACGAACACATGACGTTCGACGAAGACCCCACCAACTCAGGGACCTCGGCGGCGGAAGCCTTCGCGCTCAAGCGCGGCGTCTGCCAGGACTACGCGCACATCTTCATCGCTTGCGCGCGTACCGGCGGCGTGCCGGCGCGTTTCGTCTCCGGGCATTTCCTGCGCTCCGACGGCACCGTCAACCAGCAGGCCGGCCACGCCTGGGCGGAAGGCTACGTGCCTGACCTCGGCTGGGTCGGCTTCGATGCCGCCAACGGCATCTGCACCACCGACGCCCACGCCCGCGTCGCAATCGGGCTCGACTATCTCGGCGCGGCGCCCGTGCGCGGCACCCGCTACGGCGGCGGCACCGAGACGTTGACGGTCGCGGTCCGGGTTGAACAGGCCGGGCGTCCGGGCCAGTGGCAGAGCCAGTCGCAGTAATTTTGGCACGTCATTCCGGGGCAGCCCGCAGGGCTGAACCCGGAATCTCGAGATCCCGGGTTCGCGCTAAGCGCACCCCGGAATGACGGCCTTTCGGCCGTCACTTATCCAGCCACACGTCCTCGAACCGCAGATTGTTGTACTGGCTGTTGTCGTGCGGCTTGAAGTTCTTCACGTACGGCTGCCAGCAATTGCCCGCCGAGCCATGCAGGATGATCGGCCGCGCCGCATCCTCGACCAGCAGCCGCTCGATGTCCCAGACTATTTTCGTGCGCTTTTCCTTGTCGAGCTCGCTCGATTGCGCCACCAGCAGCCTGTCGACCTCGGCGTTGCAGTACTGCGTGTAATTGCGCTCCGACTTGCAGGAATAGTTCTCGACGATATTGCCGTCGGGATCGTCGACGCTGACACCGGTCACGTTCAGTCCGATCGTGTAGTCCTTCTTCGCCAGCCGCGCGTACCAGCGCGGCGTGTCGAGAATGTCGAGTTCGCTGACGATATAGATCTTCTTGAGCTGATCGGTCAGGATCACGCCGGGATCGCGATAGGTAGGCAGATTCCGGGTCTGGATCTTGATCTGCAGCGGCTTGGCGTCGCTGTAGCCGAGCTTCTGCATGATCGCCTGCGCCTCGGCGACGTTCTTTGCGGCGTCGGGCCCGTAGCCTGTCAGCGACGATACCATCTCCGGCGGCATGCCCCATTCGCCCTCGGGCTTCGCCAGCATCGCCCCGCCCATGCGCGCCGATCCCTCCATCAGGATGGTATTGAACGGCTTGCGGTCGAGTGCCAGCGACATTGCCTTTCGGATATCCGGATTGTCGAACGGCGGATTGACACGATTGACCATCAGGTTGATCTGGGTTCCGGTGGCCGTTATCTCGCAGATCGCGCTCGGCGCGCGCGCCTTGATGTCCTTCATCAGGGGAATGCTGACGTCGGAGGGAAAGGTGATGTCGTAGTCACCGGTGGCAAAGGCCAGCATGCGCGTGGCGCGGCTGTCGATCATCCGGAACGTGATTTCGTCAAGATAAGGCCGGTCCTTCTTCCAGTAATCGGGATTACGCACCAGACGGACCAACTCGCCGCGCTTGAACTCGACGAACCTGAACGGCCCGGTGCCAACAGGCTTGGTGCGCATCAGCTGCTGCGACACGTGGCAGGGATACACGGGTGAAAACGCGCTCGCCAGCAGCACCGGCAAGCTCGGCTGCGGCTCGCTCAGTTCGAACGTCGCTTCATGATCGCCGTTGACGCTGACGTCCTGCAGCTTGGTGTACCAGACTTTGCGCGGATTGCGCTTGAAGTCCTGGGTCTCGGTCTTCCCGATCAGCATCCGCCAGGTGCATTGCACGTCCTTTGCCGTGAACGGCTGGCCGTCGTGCCATTTCACGCCCTGCCGGAGCTTGAAGGTCAATTTCGTGTTGGTGGAATCCCACGACCAGCTTTCGGCCAGATCCGGCACGACGGTATCGATGCTTTCGTGGACCTTGGCGGGATCGAACACCACGAGGTTGTTGAAGATCGCCGCAAATGGCGTCACCGAGGCGATGGTCGCTTCCTCGTGCAACGAGGTCGAGGGCGGATTGTCGTTGTGGTAGAGCCTGAGTGTGCCGCCCTTCTTCTGCGCGGCGGCGGGGCTGGCGGCAACCAGTGCGATGCAAAAGAGCATCACGAGCGCGGCGGGTAACTTGCCCGGCAAATTGCTGGTGCGCATGCAGCCTCCCCTGTATTTTCTTTTTCTGTAGAGCTATCGAGAGATCCATAGGTAGCGCAGGGGACCGGCCATGTCAGCAGGCGACAAGGTTTTTGCAGGCTCGATTCCAGAAAACTACGATCGCTATATGGTTCCCCTGATCTTCGCGAGCTACGCCCGGGATATTGCTCGAAGGGCTGCCGCACTTTTGCCCAAAGCCGTGCTGGAAACGGCGGCCGGGAGCGGCGTCGTGACGCGCGCACTGGCGCCGGGACTTTCCCCCGATGCCCGCTACGTCGTGACCGACCTCAACCAGCCGATGCTCGATTATGCCGCCACGCGGCAAGAACAAGATAACCGCATCAGCTGGCGCAAGGCCGATGCGCAGGCGCTCCCGTTCGAAGATGCCGCTTTCGATCTGGTTTGCTGCCAGTTCGGCGTCATGTTCTTCCCCGACCGCCCCTCCGCTTACCGCGAGGCCCGGCGCGTGCTCAGGCCGGGTGGATGTTTCCTGTTCAATGCATGGGATCGCATCGAGGATAACGTGTTCGCCGACGACGTGACCAACGCGCTCGCGGAGTTTTTCCCAAGCGATCCGCCGCGCTTCCTGGCGCGCACGCCGCACGGCTATCACGACACCGCGCTGATCCGGAGCGATCTGGAGAAGGCAGGCTTTTCCAACGTCACGATCGAAACCAGGGCGGAGCAGAGCCGCGCGCCCTCGCCCCGTCACCCCGCGGTCGCCTATTGCCAGGGAACGCCGCTGCGCAACGAGATCGAGGCCCGGGGCGCCGACAAACTCGAGGCCGCCACCGAACACGCCGCATCCGCCATCGCACGCAAGCACGGCATCGGCGAGGTCGCCGCCAAAATCCAGGCGCATGTCGTTCTGGCGCGTGCATGATCCCGGTTTGCGCTCCGGGATGGGTCCAGGCGGCGGTTAGCCGCCCGGCAAGGCGGGTTTTAGCCGCCGGTTGCATGCCGCGCCGCGGGAATTGGGGTTGGATGCCCCCCTGAAATTGGCTACTAGTTTGGCCGCCGGAAAAATCGGGCGCGTTCGGGGACATGGAATGACCTATTGCTGCGGAATTCTGGTGCGGGACGGTCTCGTCATGATCGCGGATACCCGCACCAATGCCGGGCTCGACAACGTCTCGACCTTCCGCAAGCTGCACATCTTCTCCAACCCGGGCGAGCGCATCATGGCGATCGCCAGCGCGGGCAATCTGGCGATCAGCCAGTCGGTGCTGTCGACCCTCACCGAAGGGCTGGAAGACCCGGACACCGGCGAACTCGAGACGCTGATGAATGCGCCGACCATGTTCCAGGCCGCGCAGCGCATCGGCCGCGCCATCCGCAACGTCCACGCCACCGAGGGCGAAGCCCTGAGGTCGGAAGACGTCAGTTTCGACGTGTCGTTTCTGTTCGGCGGCCAGATCAAGGGCTCCAAGATGCGGCTGTTCATGGTCTACACCGCCGGCAACTTCATCGAATGCACCACCGACACGCCCTATTTGCAGATCGGCGAGCACAAATACGGCAAGCCGGTGCTCGACCGCGCGATGCATTACGACGTCGAACTGTATGAAGCGCTGAAGACCAGTCTGATCTCGATGGATTCGACGATGCGTTCCAATCTCGGCGTCGGCCTGCCGATCGACGTGCTGGTGGTGCGGGCGGATGCCTGCGAGGCCGACCTCAACCACCGCATCGAGGCCGGCGAGCCGTATTTTCACGATCTGCGCTCGCGCTGGTCGGCGGCGCTGCGCGCGGCGCACCAGAATATTCCAAGACCACCCTACAAAACCCAGACAGAAGCAAAAAACTGAAGGCGAGGAAACAAATGGCCGACGCAACCAACAAGATCGCGATCGTCACCGGTGCCGGCACCGGCGTCGGACGCGCGGCATCGCTGGCGCTGATGAATGCAGGCTTCACCGTGGTGCTCGCCGGGCGTCGCATGGAGATGCTGGAAGAGACCAAGAAGCTCGGCGACAATGTCGGCAAGAGCCTGTGCGTGTCCGCCGACATGACCAACCCCGGCTCGATCGCCGCCCTGTTCGCCAAGGCGATGGACAGCTACGGCAGGCTGGACGTGCTGTTCAACAACGCCGGCATGGGCGCGCCGCCGGTCAATTTCGAAGACCTCAGCCTCGAGCAGTGGCAGGCGGTGGTGAACACCAACCTCACCGGCCCGTTCCTGTGCACCCAGCACGCCTTCCGCATCATGAAGGACCAGAACCCGCGCGGCGGCCGCATCATCAACAACGGCTCGATCTCGGCGCATGCGCCGCGCCCGTACTCCGCGGCCTATACCTCGACCAAGCATGCGATCACCGGTCTCACCAAGGCCTCCAACCTCGACGGCCGCAAGTACGATATCGCGGTCGGCCAGGTCGACATCGGCAACGCTGCGACGCCGATGACGGATCGCATGGTCGCCGGCCCCGGCGTGATGCAGCCCGACGGCACGATGAAACACGAACCGCGCATGGACGCGAAGGCGGTCGGCGACGCGGTGGCCTACATGGCCGGACTTCCGTTGGATGCCAACGTGCTGTTCATGACGGTGATGGCGAGCAAGATGCCGTTCGTCGGGCGAGGGTAGGCAACCCACTCTCGTCGTCCCCGCGAACGCGGGACCCATACGCCGCGGCGCTAATTGGTTACGAGGTGTCTACCGTTCGTGTTCACTTGAGAGATCACGCGGTATGGGTCCCTGCGTTCGCAGGGACGACGTGCTGAGGCATCGTACCGCAACCGCCCCCTACTCCAGCCGCTCCACCTTCCGCAGCGCCGGAAACAGCTTCATCCACAACAGCGCGATCGCGATCGTGCCGACGCCGCCGAGCACGGCAGCGGGCACCGTGCCCAGCAACGCGGCCGTGACGCCGCTTTCGAACTGGCCGAGTTGGTTCGAGGCGTTGATGAACAGGAAATTGACCGCGCCGACCCGGCCCCGCATCTCGTCGGGCGTGGAAAGCTGCACCAGCGAAAAACGTATCACCACGCTGATCGTGTCCGCGGCGCCCAGTACGGCCAGCGCCAGCACCGACAGCCACATCCACTGCGACAGCGCGAACACGACGGTGGCGGCGCCGAACACGATCACGGCCTGAAACATCCGCAATCCGATGTGACGGTTGATGGTGTGGCGCGCCAGCACGACCGTCATCAAGAGCGCCCCGACGGCGGGCGCGGCGCGCAGGATGCCGAGGCCGAGCGGGCCGGTTTCAAGAATGTCTCGCGCATAGATCGGCAGCAGCGCCACGACGCCGCCAAACAGCACGGCGAACATATCGAGCGAGATGGTGCCAAGGATCGCCGGATTGCTGCGGATGAAGCGGACGCCGGCGAACACGTCGTCCGCCGCCGTATCCTGCTTGGCGACTTCCTGCTTCGCCGCATGGATAAAGCCGGTGAGCACCGCACCCGCCAGCCAGAACACGACGATGACGAAATAAGGCAGGCTCGGCGCCAAGACGAAGGCGAGACCGCCGAGCGCGGGCCCGGCGATGGTGGCGACCTGCGCCGCGCCCGAGGAGATCGCGGTCGCGCGCTGTACCGAACCCTTGGGCGCGATCAGCGGCAGTAGCGCCGCAGTTGCGGGGCTTTCGAAGGCGCCGGCGATGCCGATCACGAAGGTGGCGATGAAGATCTGCACCTCGGTGAGCCAGCCGGCGTAGGTGCTTATCGCCAGGAACAGCGCCGTCGCGGCTTCCGCGATCTGGCAAAGCTGCACCACGCGCTTGCGCTCGAACCTGTCGGCCGCGTGGCCGGCGACGAAAACCAGCAGCGCCGTGGGCAGGAATTGCACCAGCCCGACCATGCCGAGCTGGAATGCGCTGCCCGTGAGGTCGTAGATCTGCCAGCCGATCGCCACCGCCGCGATCTGGCTGGCGAAGCGCGACAGGCTGCGTGACAACAGGAAGAACAGGAACGGTCCGTGCCTGAGCAGGTCGCGGGCGCTCACTGATATTGTCGAAGACATGGCAGACCGGTGGCCGAGCGGGAGGCCATTGTCAACGGATGCGCCCGCAACACGGCATTGCGCGGCGGCGCGGCACGGGCATAATCGCGCGATGGGTTCGGGGGATTCATGCTACAATTGCAATCGGCGTTCGGCGTGCTGGCGCTGCTGGCCATCGCCTGGGCGCTCAGTGAAAACCGCCGCGCGGTTTCCTTTCGGCAAGGCGCGGTCGGGCTTGCCGTCACCTTCGTCACCGCGCTGGTGCTGCTCAAGCTGCCGCCGGTGGCAAGAGCGTTCGGCGCCATCAACGACGCCGTCAATACGATCTCGGCGGCGTCCCGCGCGGGTACTTCATTTGTGTTCGGCTACATCGGCGGCGGCGCCCTGCCCTTCGATCTGAAGACGCCGGGCGCGGATTTCATCCTGGCGTTTCAGGCACTGCCGATCATCCTGGTCATGAGCGTCTTGACGACGCTGCTGTTCTACTGGCGCGTGCTGCCGCCGGTGGTGCGCGGCATGGCATGGCTGCTGGAGCGCACGCTCGGCGTCGGCGGCGCGGTGGGGCTGTCCACTGCAGCCAACATCTTTCTCGGCATGGTCGAGGCGCCCTTGTTCATCCGCCCTTATCTCGCGCAGCTCACCCGCAGCGAGTTGTTTCTGGTGATGACCGGCGGCATGGCCGGGATCGCCGGCACCGTGCTGGTGCTCTACGCGACGTTTCTCGCGCCGCTGATCCCGGACGCCGCGGCGCATTTTGTCATTGCCTCCGTGCTGGGCGCTCCGGCGGCCATTCTCGTCAGCCTGATCATGGTGCCCGAGACTTCCGACAAGCGCACCGGCGGCGCGCTGGCCGATCCCGATACACAGACGTCGAGTACCATGGACGCGATCGTCAAAGGAACAACGGCCGGGCTTGAGCTGCTGCTCAACATCATCGCCATGCTGCTGGTGCTGGTGGCGCTGGTCTATCTCGCCAACGCTATCCTCGGGCTGCTGCCCGAGATCGGCGGCGCCAAAATTTCACTGCAACGCCTGCTCGGCTACCTGATGGCGCCGGTGTGCTGGCTGATCGGCCTGCCATGGTCGCAGGCGATCACGGCCGGCAGTCTGATGGGCACCAAGACGGTGCTCAACGAACTGATCGCCTATGTCGAGTTGTCAAAACTCGGCGCTGATGCGCTCGATCCGCGCTCGCGGCTCATCATGCTCTACGCGATGTGCGGCTTCGCCAACTTCGCCAGCCTCGGCATCATGATCGGCGGCCTCGGCACCATGGCGCCGGAGCGGCGCGAGGAGATCAATGCGCTCGGGTTGAAGTCGATCGTGTCGGGCACGCTGACGACGTGCCTGATGGGGGCGATCGTGGGAGTGATGACGTAACGCTCTCGCCGTCATTCCGGGGCGGTGCGTAGCACCGAACCCGGAATCCATTGGGCCACATCGCAAGTGGTGGAACGGATTCCGGGTTCGCGCTACGCGCGCCCCGGAATGACGGCATCTCGTCAACTCGCCAATTCCACCGTCTTGAATTCCGCCGGCAGGATCACTTCCAGCAACTCGACGTCGTCGGAATAATCCATGATCAAATGCTTGATCCGCGGCGGCTGGGTCCAGGCGCTGCCTTCCTTCATCAGCGTCTCGCCCTGGCCTTCCAGGTAGGTCTTCACCCAGCCCTTGAGCACATAGACCATCTGGAATTCGACGTCGTGGAAATGCAGCTTTGAAACTTCAGCCGGATTGCACGGACCGATCAGGCGGATGACATGCGCCTGCGCCAGGCCGTGCGAGGCTTCCGCGATGCCGAGGTCGCGGTAGTGCGCGTAAGCGCGCAGGCCGTCGGCCTTGAAATCCTCCTCGCGGTGATGGCTGATCGCGATGCGCTGCTTCGGCCGCGCCTTCGACTTCACCGCCTTGGACTTCGTGGCGGATACACGCCCTTTGGACTTGATGGTCTTGCGTGCGGACGGTTTGGCGGCGGACTGGAGCCCCGTCCATTTCTTCCTGACGGCCGTCTTGGCCGCGGCTCTCGATGTCGCTTTCTTCTTCGCCATAGGTACCTCCCCAGTAGTTCGATGCCGGGAGGCTAACACAAATCTTTTTTGTAGGGTGGGCAAAGCGCAAGCGCGCCCATGTGCCTGTCAGACCTCATCCTGAGGAGGCGCGAGAGCGCCGTCTCGAAGGATGAATGGCACTAGCGGGGCCGCATGGTTCGAGACGGCGCTCCGCGCCTCCTCACCATGAGGGCTACACGCTCAATGCAGCCTGAACACGCCGTCGACGGCGCGCAGTTCAGCCGGCTTGATCAGCTTGGAATGCGCCACCGTCACCGAGTACAGCGGGCCATCGAGCTTTTCCTGCCAGAAGGCGAGGAAATCCTTCAGCGCCGGAAATTTCGGAAACAGATCGTAGTTCTGCCAGACATAGGTCTGCAGCAATGAGGGATGATCCGGCATCCGATACAGAATTTGCGCCGTCGTCAGCCCGTAACCCAGCACCTGCTTCCGGAAATCATCGGAAACAACACCAACCCGCGAGACCATGCCAAACCTCCATTGCTGGAGCGCATTTGTCGTGGTGGCCATACACCGAGCCACCCCGGCGGAGATGCGCTCACATGAGAGAAATGTGACGCACGATACCCGACCATCACAAGCCTAAATGTTTAACGATCTGTTGAAAAAGGTCGCGTTAGCAGCAGCTTACCGCACGTGCTAATACGGGGTTCCGGCTGTCCTCCAGCGCAATTAATCATGATTAATGAAATTGGCAGGCGTCATATTTGAGTGCCAATTTTTCTGCTAGAAGCCCTTGTCCCCCGATCAAGTCTGGCCTATGTCCTGCGAGCCGAGCTGGCACTCGCCGGCCCGGACTGCCAAAATTCCAGAATCTGACAACATCTTCAAAAACTTAGGAGGACTGCATGAAATTCCGTCCGCTTCACGACCGCGTCGTGGTCAAGCGTATCGACGCCGAAGAGAAGACTGCTGGCGGCATCATCATTCCGGACAGTGCCAAGGAAAAGCCCTCGCAGGGCGAAATCACCGCCGTCGGCCCGGGTGGCCGCGACGAAGCCGGCAAGCTGATCCCGATCGACCTCAAGGTCGGCGACCGCGTCCTGTTCGGCAAGTGGTCGGGCACCGAGGTCAAGATCGACGGTGAAGATCTCCTGATCATGAAGGAGAGCGACATCATGGGCGTGCTCGACGTCCCCGCCGGCACCAAGAAGAAGGCTGCCTAAGCGCTACGCCTGCAACGCTCACCCTGAGGAGCGCCCGCGAGGCGCCTCCCCGACAGGGTGAGAACCAGCATCAACTCAGGGATATCAAATATGTCAGCTAAAGAAGTCAAATTCGGCGTAGATGCCCGCGACCGCATGCTCCGCGGCGTCGACATTCTCGCCAATGCCGTCAAGGTCACGCTCGGCCCGAAGGGCCGCAACGTCGTGCTCGACAAGTCGTTCGGCGCTCCCCGCATCACCAAGGACGGCGTCACCGTCGCCAAGGAGATCGAGCTCGAGGACAAGTTCGAAAACATGGGCGCGCAGATGGTGCGCGAAGTCGCGTCCAAGTCGGCCGACGCTGCCGGCGACGGCACCACCACCGCGACCGTTCTGGCGGCTGCGATCGTCCGTGAAGGCGCCAAGTCGGTTGCCGCCGGCATGAACCCGATGGACCTGAAGCGCGGTATCGATCTGGCGGTGGAAGCCGTGGTCGCCGACCTCGTCAAGAACTCCAAGAAGGTCACCTCGAACGAGGAAATCGCCCAGGTCGGCACCATCTCCGCCAACGGCGACGCCGAAATCGGCAAGTTCCTGGCGGATGCCATGAAGAAGGTCGGCAACGAGGGCGTCATCACGGTTGAGGAAGCCAAGTCGCTCGAGACCGAACTCGACGTCGTCGAGGGCATGCAGTTCGACCGCGGCTACATCTCGCCCTACTTCGTCACCAACGCCGACAAGATGCGCGTTGAAATGGACGACGCCTACATCCTGATCAACGAGAAGAAGCTCTCCTCGCTGAACGAGCTGCTGCCGCTGCTCGAAGCCGTGGTGCAGACCGGCAAGCCGCTGGTCATCGTCGCGGAAGACGTCGAAGGCGAGGCCTTGGCCACGCTTGTCGTCAACCGTCTCCGCGGCGGTCTCAAGGTTGCTGCCGTCAAGGCTCCGGGCTTCGGCGATCGCCGCAAGGCCATGCTGCAGGACATCGCCGTTCTGACCGGTGGTCAGGCGATCTCGGAAGATCTCGGCATCAAGCTCGAGAACGTGACCCTGCAGATGCTCGGCCGCGCCAAGAAGGTGATGATCGACAAGGAAAACACCACCATCGTCAACGGCGCCGGCAAGAAGGCCGACATCGAGGCGCGCGTCCAGCAGATCAAGGCGCAGATCGAGGAAACCACCTCGGACTACGACCGTGAGAAGCTGCAGGAGCGTCTGGCCAAGCTCGCAGGCGGCGTCGCGGTGATCCGCGTCGGCGGCGCGACCGAAGTCGAGGTGAAGGAGCGCAAGGATCGCGTGGATGACGCGATGCATGCGACCCGTGCGGCGGTTGAAGAAGGCATCGTGCCGGGCGGCGGCGTCGCCCTGCTCCGCGCCTCCGAGCAGCTCAAGAAGATCCGGACCCAGAACGACGACCAGAAGACCGGCGTCGAGATCGTCCGCAAGGCGCTCTCCTGGCCGGCCCGCCAGATCGCGATCAACGCAGGCGAGGACGGTTCGGTCATCGTCGGCAAGATCCTCGAGAAGGATCAGTACGCTTACGGCTTCGACTCGCAGACCGGCGAATACGGCAATCTGGTCGCCAAGGGCATCATCGACCCGACCAAGGTGGTTCGTGCGGCGATCCAGAACGCGGCGTCGGTCGCGGCTCTGCTGATCACCACCGAAGCCATGATCGCCGAACTGCCGAAGAAGGGTGGCGCAGCCGGCGGCGGCATGCCTCCGGGCGGCGGCATGGGCGGCATGGACTTCTAAGTCCGGCCAACCAGGCGACATCAAGGAATGCAAAACCCCGGCAGCGATGCCGGGGTTTTTGTTTGGCAGACTCGGCGCCTGGCGCCGAGCCCGGAATCCATTCGCCGCTCGTTCATCATGCTGTCGCAAATATCGAGCTGGCAGCTCGATGCTTCGCATCGCCTCCGCAACGACCGGAAGCGGACTCGCGCCCTTCAGCGATTTCCCTGTTATGCACAGACCAACGTGAGCATCCGTTGGTTTGTATTGACAAACTCAAAAAAAATTGATGCGAGAGTCGCAAACCGAACCGACAGTTCCGCTGCTCCTGTCGCAAAGTCGTATCGGGTCGGGGCTAAATCAAAGCTCATCCAACAAATGGTCGAACACCGAGCGTGAGCTCCCGTGACGCCGGCAAGCGTCGCGGTGAATGCTTCCGCTTGAGAAGGGTGATGTGGCGGTGAGTAAAATCGAAATGAAAGTCACGTTGAACGGGACCGATGGTTTCGGGATGCGGCAGTCGGACTTCCGAGGGAGCGCCCTGCCGGGCGTGGGCGGCAGGCTCGCCCGGCACTTCGCCGGGGCTCTCCACCGAGCCGGCTAAGAAAATCATTCAATTCACATCGAGGGTTCGTTTGAGGAGGGATCCGGCCGGTTGGAACAAGCCCCGCAACGAGCACGCAGCCCCCACTGGCCGATGCTCGATCAAACAAGGTGCGCGATGCCCCCCAGTAACCCCGCACCGACAAGAGGCCAACTCCAACCGGCCGGTACTATTCGGCAAGATCGTATCAAGACCAATTTCAAGTGAGGGCAACATGGAAATGGGAATGGTCATGGTCAAATGTCCGCAAACCGGACACGCAATTCCCACCGGCATCAAGACCGATCGCGAGAGCTTTGGGCGTCGCACGGTGTTTTTCTCGCGCACCCGCTGCCCGCTCTGCCGCACCGACCATGCATGGTTTGCGCGAGAGGCGTGGGTCGACGAGCCGGGCATCCACAGCGCAGCCTCGGGGGCGTAATCGATACAGTTCAGGTGACGAGAACGATTGGGGGATAGCCATGACGCGCATGCAAATATTAGCTGAACCGCCCTCCCTGCTGATGCAGGCCAAGGACTTTCTCGATGAAGCCCGGCGGCTGAAGCCGGGCCCGGCGCGCAACGAGCTGCGCGAGACGGCAAAGGTGCTGCGCGAGCTTGCCAAACTCGAGGCGGCATCCGTTGGCGGCAGAGAACCCTATCCGGCGGACGATCGCTATTGATGGTTTCCGGTGCCGCGCCGCCCGAGTCCCGGCGCGAAAGGCCAGGCGGTCGCCCGAAAACGCGCTTACCTGGTATTATCAGGTTCAGTTCTCGGGATGCGCCCTCCTTCGGGTAGAACCGCCGGGCGAGATCGGGCCGCACTCGACGAGAAGATCTCCTCGACCTCCGCATGCATGAAGCTGTGGCATTCGCACGCTGCTGCCGCGAGCCGGGCCCGGTCGATCTCGATGAGGCCGCGCCGATCGGACCTGATCGCGCCGCACGCGCGGAGATTTCGCATCAGGAGCGTTACCGTCGTTCGCCGCACGCCGAGTATTTGCGCCAGCGCGTGCTGGGTGAGCGGGAGCGCATCGTCGTCCACGCGGTCGCGAAGCTGGAGCAGCCAGCGCGCCATACGGGCTTCAACCGGGTGCAGCGCATTGCAGGCCGCGCCGAGCTGGAACTGCATCAGCATCGACTTGACGTGCTTCTGGATCGCATGCCGGATCGCGGTACTTCGGCCGAAGGCGGCGTGAAACCGCGATGCAGGAATTCGGGCGGCCGTGCCCGCCGCACGAACGACCGCGGTAATGGTCGAAGGCGACGGCCCAAGCACTGAAAGCAAGCCCACGGCACCCTCACGACCGATGACGGCGGTGGCAACCGTCTGCCCGTCCGCCATGTCGATCATCAATGTGATGGCGCCCTTGTGAGGAAAGATGACGTACTCGATATCGTCACCCGGCCGCGACAGGACCGCGTCCTGTTCGAGCACGATCGTCTCGAGCTCGGGCCCCAGCAGATCGAGGTCCGATGCCGGCAAGGCCGCAAGAAGACGATTGCCCATGTCTCCATGCGGCGTCACTGCGCAGCACCCTCGGTGGGGCCCCGGCCTTCTTCATTTGAAGTATCGTGGAACGGCGGCGTTAACATAAGTATGAATTTGCTTTCACTACACGCAACTCAATGCGTTCTCGCTCTAACCAAATTCTAAGCGCAGCCGCGGCAGACTTTCGACCGCACTGCAGCATGCGGAGTTAGCAAATGGACCGCTGCACGCAACCGTGATTTGCGCATGGGTAACATCGTAAGCTTGGGAACCTGCGGTTCCAATTCTGGCTCACGGGAACGCTGCTCTCGATCGAAGGTGAAGACGGTTCAATATCCTCGAGAAGGAGCAGTACGATTACGGCTTCGACTCGCAGGCAGGCGAGTACGGCAATCTCCGAGCTTGGCGAGGAGCTTGCCGGCTAGAGCATGATCCGGAAAAGTGTGCAGCGGTTTTCCGAAAAGATCATGCTCAAACAAAGACCTAAAGCGCGATGACGATTCATCCAAACCTCATCGCGCTTTAGGGGGCGGAGCCAACTGCAATCTACCGACCTGACAGAGTGTGCTTTGTCCGAGCGCCACACATCGCGCTCGCAAGGACTGAGCCATAATCCGTCGGCTGTGCCCCGTGTGGCCTGTCTCGCATCGCCTGCTTGACAGATATGCGATACGTATCACATACTATTGCCCATGATCCGAAGCTTCGTCGACAAGGCTACCGAGCGATTGTTTCGCGATGGTCCTTGTCCGGCGCGTTGGCGGAGCATCGAGGCCGTTGCCCTGCGCAAGCTCGATATGGTGGACGCGGCGACGCGTCTGGATGATCTGCTTTCTCCACCGGGCAACCGGCTCGAGGCATTGAAAGGCGATCGCCGCGGGCAGCATTGCATTCGTATCAACCGGCAGTGGCGCATTTGCTTCCGCTGGACGCCAGACGGTCCTGAGGCGGTCGAGATCGTGGACTATCACTAAGGAGGCGACAATGACGCGGTTGCGTACTCATCCGGGAGAGGTATTGAAAGAGGAGTATCTGGTACCGCTGGAGATGTCGGCGCGCGCCCTGGCGAAGGAGCTAGGCGTTCCAGCCAACCGGCTGACCGAAATCATCCGCGGCACGCGCGACGTCACCGCGGACACCGCGATCCGGCTGGGCCGCTATTTCCGTACCGATCCGCGTTTCTGGCTGAACCTGCAAGCTGCCCATGACCTCTCCAAGGCGGAGAAGGCGCACAGCTACAAGAAGATCGTGCCGCGTCGGGCCGCCTGACGCCGGCCCTGGTCGCTCGCGGATCCCGCCAGGAAGGATCACGTCCTTACACGCCGAGCCCCGGAATCCATAACCACAGGCGTCAGTAGATATCAGCCGGATTTTCGGCGCCCCTCTAACCTGACTGCATCGTCATGGATGCTGGACCGCAGGCGCTCATCTGGCCTTCCGCCATGGCGCATCGGCTTCCCAATCGCCGGCCATGATCGAACCGTACGGTATCACTTCATCGATTACCTCCCCGAGGCCGTATTTCGTGATCTGCGATCGTACCGATGCAGCGTTCTTGTAAGCCTCCGGCAGCTCCGACAGGTCGGGCTTGCCGCAGTAGAAACGGGCATCGATGCCGGTCGGCAGCCGGGGCTTGTTCTCGCGCAGGAAAGCCCTGCGTCCGACGTTGCGGCCGGCGCCATGGGGCGCGAAGCCAAGCGCGTCCTTATTGTCCCTGTGCTTCAGCACCAGGACCGGTTCGGCCATGTTGAGCGGAACGATGGTGCGCCCGTCATCATCATTCGAGAAGCCGGACCAGTTCGGAGTAGCCCCCTTACCGTGGTAGAATAGGCCATCTGCCTTTCTGAAGACGAAGTTGTGTTCGTTCCAGAAGCGATCGGCGACACCATTTCCGATTTTCGTGGCGGTAAGGTCGTGGATCGCATGGTGGTTGGCCTTGGTCCAGAGTCGCACGATTTGCAGCGCCTCCCAGTAGGCACGGCCGTCTTCGCTTGACGCCTTGATCCAGGCATTGTGGCCGGGGATCTTCGGCGCGTGAATCGCCGTGTGCCTTCTGGCAACTGCCATTCCGCGCTTGTAAAGCTGGGCACCAAGGCCGCGAGAGCCATGGTGCGTCACCAATGCGGCATGCCCTGTCGACTTGAGGTGACCGACATAGGCAAAGTGGTTGCCGTCGCCTTGCGTGGCGAAGTGACCGATCGCGAACCTCTCCAATCCCTTCAAGAAGGGATTGCTGTCAAACTTCGACATGATCTCGTCCGGCGGCATGTGAATGCGGTCTCGGCCACCAGGACCGAAGTGAGTGACATCCTGAACAGCATCGAGAATGCGCTGGGGATCATCCTTGCGGGCAAACACGGTAATGGCGACCGAGCAGCAAATGTCGGACGAATGGAATCCAGGATGGATCGCATCCTCGCATGCCACGACTCCGCCGACCGGGATCGTCCCCTCCGCCGCGCCGGATGGGCAGGCATCGGGCATCACGGCGCCGGCCACGATCGTCGGAACCCGCATCAACGCATCCATATGCTGGGCAACCGCTGCGATGTTGGCACGCTCCAGCTCGTTCTCGGCATCGATCAGCATCGAGAACGGCAGGCCGTTGGTCCGCATCAATGCTTCAATCGGCTGCAGGGCCTGCAGTGCGACAAAGATCGCATCATCATCCGCGCCACCGGCGCGCATGGTGTTGGCGGTCTCCAAGGCATCCTTGAACCAGCGCCCGGGTCGAAAGCCCCAGGCGATCAGCGTGTCGCCGTCAATGGTCTGAGATACGCTCATGACTTCACCTCGACATCGTTCTTTTCGCGTTCCGTTCATTCAATGAAGGGCCGCCCGTGGGCGACCCTTCCTGTCATGCGGTTTCCACCGGCCTCAGGCGAACCAGCTTGTTGAGCAGCGCGTCAAGGCCCTGCCCCTCACCGGCGTGAAGGTCGATGCGGCCGACCTTCTCCACCAGCCGCTCCAGCGACTCCAGCTCCTTGAGCCGCAGCAGCAGCGGGTTCTCTTCCATCAGCCTGGCGGTGTTCAGAAGCGAACGCGTCGCCGCGGTCTCTTCCTGCCGGCGGATCAGGTTCGCCTTCGCGACCCGCTCCGCCTCCACCACCTTGTTCACCAGCTCACGGATCTCGCCGGGCAGGATCACGTCCTTCACGCCGAGCTCCGTCACCTCGACACCGCTGTCCGCGACACGCGCGCGAACATAGTCCCGAAGCTCCGCATCGAGCGCCGCCTTGGCCGACAGCACCTCGTCGAGCGTGCGGCCGGCGACCGCCTCGCGGATCGCAAACTGCACCAGGCGATACAGCCACGCATCCACGTCCGGCACCGCAGCGACGACCCGCTCGGGATCGACGATCCGGCGGAACGCCGTCAGCGTCACCCGCAGCGCGATGCGATCCCTGGTCAGCATCTCCTGCGCGGTGATCTCGACCGCCTGCGGACGCAGGTCGAGGCGCTTGACCTCGATCTTGCGACCGGCAACCCAGAAGGCGTGCCGACCTGGCGCGAGCCGCTCGGTGAGCCGGCCCTCGACGTAGAGCAGACCGGCCTCGTGGTTCTCGACCACCGCCTCCGTCACGACGGTCGGGCGGTTGCGCTCGATCATCGCAAGGTGGCGCGCGCTGACCCTGACATCGCCGGTCACATCGATGCGCTCGACATCGACATGCGTGGCGACCTTCCAGTAGACGCGCACCTGCCAGGGCGTCATCAGATGCACCGGGCGGCCGTCGAGGCTGACGATGGCGATCTCGTTCGCCTTCGTCTCCACCAGCTCGAACAGCTCGGCGACGAGATCAGGGCGCGCGGCATTCAGCACCGCGTAGCGCTCGGCCGAAAATTCGGACCGAACCACGCTGAAGATCTCCACCGTCAATTCGCGCCTGATATCGAGCAGCCGGTGACGACCGGGCCCGAGCACGCGCTCGAGTCTTCCATTGCGCGTCAGCAACGCGCGCTCGCCATCCTTCACCGTCAACTTCGCCGTCAAGAAATGCCAAATCATGGCACGCCTCCATCATTGGCTTTCCGGCCTGAGGTCGGAAAGCGGGTTTCGTTTCAAAAGGATGGTGAGGACGCGAACGGCGCTTCCTGAAATATCGGGGGGCCGTGGCTTGAGCTTGCGTGACGACGGGCGCACGCGCGCAATCGCTCGACGGGTGTCGAGCAATCGAGCGGAGCCACCCGGCGTCAGCGCAAGCGGTATCCACCGCGGCGCAAGCCGGTCTTGCAGTGTCTCAGGTTCGGACGAAAAGCCTTGCGGCAATGCGGCCGGACTGCGACTGAAGCGCGCGTCCGGTCCCCTTCAGAGGAATCAGCTGTTCAGGCTGAAACGGAGCGCTGGAGCGGGATTTGAACCCGCGGCCGGATGAGTAAGAGTCATCTGCTCTACCACTGAGCTATCCTTCTGTTGCACAAGAGAACGGGATCGAACCGTTGCCTCCGGGTCTTGCCCGGCGCTCTCCATGAGCTACATCTCGCATCTTCATTCGGCGGAACACGAAACCGGAGACCGGCCCGCGCCAGTCGGGATCTCAGAGAGCCCGAACCCATGGCCTAGCGAAGCAGCGGGTCAATAGACGAAACATCTTGCAGTTGCAAGAGCGCTGACAGGATTTTTCGATGATCGGGGAGACGATGTGTCTTCACCGACACAACGAATGCAAGACCCGGCAGTGGTCCCGTGACTCAATTCTCGCCTGTCGGCATTTCGGTCGCACCGTTTGGTGCGAGCTGCCATCCCGAAAAACCTAGCGGACCATCAGGCCCAGGCGCTCGGAGCCCCACCGGCATGCCGGCCAAGCGTCAGGTGACGCCGCATTCGACCTTCGGAAAATGCGACGTCACCCTTCGAGTGGTCCAGGTACGCGGGTTACTTCAACCTGGTGCCACCTATGCCGCCTGATGCTCACCCATAATTCACGGGTGAGATCAAACGAGACCATAAATGGCGTCCGCGGAATGTGATGTTCGCAACAGTGGCGAGAGGCGCTGTGCGCGGCAATGACGATGCGGCGGCAGTGGGCGCGACAATACAGTTTCGTAGAGTGCGCAAAGGCGCTCTTGCGCCGTGCCCACCATTTCGCGTGACGGCTTCAATGGTGGGCACGCTTCCGCCTTCGCTCTACGATGTACGGCGGACAAGTCGCTTTGCCCACAAACGGCTATTGATTGAGTCGCTTCGCTCGCAATGACGAAGTTGCATCTCCGGCGCGACAAAATAACCCGACGGGCAAATCACCAAAAGTCTGTCCACCCTTTCGCGCAAAAATATTCCGCTCGCGCCGTCGGGCAAATCAGTGATTTAACTCCGCGTGTCTCACCCAATGAGGGGCGGCTCGCGATCGTCACGAACGTGCGGTGAGATGCGGTGGACGCTGATGCCATGTCTGACGAGTGTGGCGTGACGCGTACGGCGAAGTCGTGTGGTCCTGACGCCGCGGTGCTGGCGTCAAGTTCTTTGGGAAGCAAAGCTTCTTGAGGGACGACGGTGGCAATAGAGCCGTTCACCGGGGAGAGCTCGAAGTAAGCCGTAAAGCCACTGCGCAGGGAAGGCCGGGATGCTCCCGCTGAACCTGTATGCTCGTGTGCGCGTTTTCTGTGCGCAATTGCACACGAGACCGCGGGTGCAGCGCGCACCCGGTCTTCCCTGCGCCCTCTAATTTTCGAGGGGGCGAACGATGATGCAAACCTCGGGCGCAATGCGTCGCGAGAACGCCGCCGCATATTCCACTGTCATCGTCCGCGACTTGTCCGCCGTAGCTCAAAGAGCGAAGGCGGAAGGCGGGTGACCCAGTATTCCAGAGACGCCAATGATTGAATCGATACGCCGCGGTGTACTGGATCGCCCGGTCAAGCCGGGCGACGACAGTCTTGTTGCAATGAGAGCTGTTCGAAAATTGAGATCTGATACTTGAGTGCAGCCGCGCCGCGCCCGCTGTCCGTTTACTGCACCTTCGCCAGCACCGCGAGGCGGCGGATGCCCTTGTTGCGGTAGGCGTCGAGGAACGCGTAGTAGTCCTTGAAAGATACGCAGCCGTTGGACTGGCCGCTCGGCCCGAGCATGTAGCTGTGCGCGAGCAGCCCGTCGCGGCCGTAGATCTTGTCCTCGCCGCCGATCGGCGTCAGCCGCAGCGCCGGCACGCCGTGAAACAGCGCTTCGCGCGGCTTCAGTTCGTAGATGTGCGGCGGCGTCACACCCTGCATCCGGACGTTCGAATAGCGGATGTCATCCATCTTGGAGCCGAGCCCCGAATGGGCCTCGAGCCTGGTGCCGTCGGGCAGATAAACCATCGCGGCCGCGATATCGTACACCGCGGTCTGGCGATCGTAGGGCGGCGAGCCGCCGAGCATCGGGTTCTGGCTTCGTGTCTCGATGATGCTTCCGGTCACGCTGGCGTCGGCCGATGCGTAAGACAAAAGCGCGTTTTGCGAAGGCTGCTTGCCCCACAGCTTTTCAACCATGTTCTGCCTGTCGCTGGAAGCGATCGACATCACGGCGGCCTTGGCGCGCTGCGCCATGTCACCGATGGAGGATCCGGACGACTTCGCCGCGACCTTCGTATCGACGGACTTGGTATCAGCAGATTTGGCATCGCCCTGCTTCGGCGCCGGGACGTTCAGCGCGAGCTGAGAAGCCTTCGTCTTCGGGGATTCCGCGAGCCTGGGCGTTCCAGCGGCCTTCGGCGCGTCGACCGGCGGCGCATCCGCCAGCCTGGTCGCCTCAACGGGCCTGGGCGGTTCGCCCTGCGGCGACGCCGCGGCGAACCTTTCGTTAAACATGAGCGCAGCCGAAACGTTCTCCGGCGCGGAAATCAACGGGGAGCGGTCCGGCAGCGCGGCAAAGATCTCATTGAAGTTGGGCCGCACCGGCCGCGCCGCAACGATGGTAGAACTCGTGACAGCGGGCGCCTCGAACGCGGCGCTGCTCACCGCGGGATAGATGCCGGCGCCGAAAACGTTGGTGTAGACGGTCCAGGCGCAGCCCAACACCAGGCCTGCAACCGCAACGCTGCCAAGGAGATAGTGAGGAAGGCCACTACGGGAAGATTTCCCGCGGTTTCGAGCCGCAGGACCACACGCACGCTTACTCGTACTCATACACACGCCGCCCAGAACAGTTCCACCAAGCCCTCTTTGATGCCGCCCCCAAAAGTTCCAAGGGCCGTTTCGCAGAGGCATGGAGCGTCATTAAGGCGACTTTTAGTTAAATCAGCCTTAAACCCTAACAGCTGGGAGGCGGTTCCAAGTGCATGGAACTATTGCGGAAATTGCCCTCCCCCAGGCGGGTATTTCGCCACGATCGCGCCACATTTCAGTAGCGCAGGCGCGGATACCAATCCTTGCCGCGGCCCTCGGGCGTGGTGTCCAGAATGGTCCACAGCGGATCGATATCCGGCGCCCCACGCGGGTCCTGTCCGGGGTCGGCGGTCGATGGCCCCATTTCGCCGGACCAGAAATGGCGGATGCTGCCGTCGCGGCGCGTAAAGACGGTGTAGCCGGGTGCGTCCGCATCGGCCGCGCTGACGTAGTCGCGGGTGAAGTCCCCCGATGGGTCCGAGTAGATCCGGTGCTGGGTCCAGCCACGCGCCTTTTTTGCCGCGGTCAGCCGCGCGATCGGCGAGCGTGCCACGAATACGAACGCGATACGCTGTTCGACATCGGCAAGCTTCGCCGCCCATGTGCTCATGAACGAGGTGCACATCGGGCACGGCTGCTCGCGCTGCGGGCCGAACATGTAGCTGTAGATCACGAGCGTCTGCTTGTCGCCGAACAGGTCGGACAGGGTCGCCTTGCCGCCCTCGCCTTCGAACGCATAGTCCTTCGTCACCGCGCCGCCCGGCGGCAGCGCGCGGCGCAGTTCGGCGACGCGCTCGATGTGGCGACGAAGCTCGATCTCCTCAGCCAGCAATTGCTCGCGGGCGCGGCGATACTCGGCACTCTCGTTGGGAAGTCGCACCGCGTTGGTGCGGGCGAGTTCAGCGGCGGGTTTCAATGCGGAACCGGACATGGTTGGACCTCGATCCTGGTTTGTCAGTTACAAGACGGTTCGGGGCTCATCGATCCGACGCCGTCAGGCAGAAAGTTCGGCTTACAACCCGCGTTTTGCCCCCGTTTTGGAGCCGTTTTGCCTGCCTTTTCTGCATGGGAGCGTCCTCCGAACCTTAGCCGCCGCGCGCAGACACATTATTGTACCATTGGCTTTGCACTGGAGTGCGGCCTATGATACGGTGCCGTATCACCCCTACTCCCTTGTTTCGCAATTGCCCCGAAGTGGAAGCTGCCATGACAATGCTGGCACGCGCCGGATGTATCGCTCTTGCAGGCCTCTGCCTCCTCACTGGAAATGCGACCGCCCAGCCGGTGAAGCCGGGATGCACGTCCGCGCAGACGGCGCTGGGAACACAGACACTGCGTTGCGAGACGGCGATCACGATCGTATCCGAGAGCGGCGCAAAATTTGAGCTCAGGGATCGCAACCGCGACGGCCAGGTCGATTCCGTCGAACTCAGCAGCAAGGCGCTGCTGCTCGAGGTGCCAAAGAAACCGGGCCGTAGCCGGTTCGAGGTGGTGACGCCGCAGGCGATCGCCGCGGTGCGCGGCACCAAATGGGCGGTGGACGCCGAAGGCGGCAAGACGTCCGTGTTTGTCGTCGACGGCCGTGTCAACGTCGCACGCGCTCGCGGCCGCGGCAGAGTCGATCTCGGTCCCGGCGAGGGTGTCGATGTCGAGACGTCAGGCGAACTGGTCGTCAAACGCTGGCCACCCGCGCGCGTCGCGGCCCTGATGGCGCGGCTCGGACAATAGAAGACTTGGATGCTGGAAAATAGAAACAGGCGAATGAGCAATCGGCGACTTTATATTCTGGTTGCGCTGCTCTGCACGGGGTTGTGGGCCACCGCGATCTGCCTTGGCCATACGAACGGCCGGTTGCGCTTGCTCGACCGGATCGAGTCGGCATTGACCGACCTGCGCACCCTCGCCCGCGGCGTGAAGGCGCCGCCCGACCTCGTGACGATCGTCGCGATTGACGACGGCATCGTGAAGCATGGCGGCACCTATCCGCTGCCGCGCATGGAGATAGCCAGGATCGTCGACGCAATTGCGCTGTTGGAGCCGAAGGTCATCGCGGTCGATCTGCTGCTGGTCGACAAGGGGCCTGCGGACGGCGACGCGGCGCTTGCGAAATCGTTCGCGGCGCGTCCGACGGTGCTCGCGGCCGCTGCGGTGTTTCCGGAAACCGTGCAGCCATCTGAGGATCGCGACGGGCCGCTCGCCGGTTTGCCGACGGCCGATCGATTCCTGCGTCCGCTGCCGGCGTTCGCCGAGCGCGCCGAAGTCGGGATCGCCAACGTGACGACGGGCCAGACCGGTACGCCGCTTTCGGTCCCGATGCTGTTCCGGACCCGTGACAAGATCGAACTGTCGTTTCCGCTTCGCGTCGCCTCGGTTGCGGTCGGCAAGCCGCTGACGATCGAGCCTGACCGCCTGCTGTTCGGCGATCACCCGATCGCGACCGGTTCCAACTATGCGCTTCCGATTTCCTATTACGGCCCGCGCCGCACCATTCGCACCGTCAGCGCCGCAAGCCTGGTCGACGGCCAGATCGACCGGAAAGACATTGAGGGTCGCATTGTGGTGCTCGGCGCGACCGCCACCGGCGCCGGCGATTTCTTCCCGACGCCGTTCGATTCGCTGATGCCGGGGGTGGAAATCATTTCCACCGCCATCACGCATCTGGTTGCGGGTGACGGCATCGTGCGCGATCGGCCGGTTCGCATCGTCGATACCGCGATGGCGATCGGGCTGCCGTTGCTGCTGGTCGGTCTGCTGGTCTGGCGGCGCGACGCGGTCGGCCTGCTGGCGGTCACCGCGGTGGTTCTGATCTGGGCGGCGGCCAATGCGGTCGCTTTCGCCCACGGGATATGGCTCGATGCCGCGACGACGATTGCGACTGCCGCACCGCCCGTCATCCTGTTCGGCTCCGTGCAGCTATGGTCGGGCCGGCGACGCGCACAGCATCTCGCCGCGCAGAACGATTTGCTTGAACAATTCCAGACGCCGGGTCTTCGCGGATGGCTGACCCGCAATCCTGACTTTCTGCTGGCGCCGGTCCGGCAGGATGCCGCCGTCGTCTTCATCGATCTTTCCGGATTTACCTCGCTCAGCGAGACGCTCGACCCGGACGCCACCCGCGGACTGCTGAAAGAATTTCACGCGCTGGTCGACAAGGAAGCGACGCGATGCGGCGGCATGATCACGAGCTTCCTCGGCGATGGCGCCATGATCCTGTTCGGCCTGCCCGAGCCTGCAGAGGACGATGCCACGCGCGCGGCCGAATGCTCGATCGCGCTCTGCGTCAAGACCGAACGCTGGATCAAAACCTTGCCGACTTCAATCGCAGTGCGGATCGGTTTCAAGATCGGCGCGCATTTCGGGCCGATCGTCGCCTCCAGGCTCGGCGGCCGAAACCATCAGCACATCACGGCGACCGGAGATACCGTGAACGTGTCGAGCCGCCTGATGGAAGTCGCCGCCCGGCACGACGTCAGGCTGGCGGTGAGCGATACGTTGCGCGTCGAGGCGGAGCGCACCGGCGCCCGGCTGAAAACCGGCAGCCTCGAGGGCCCCGTCGAGGCGCAGATTCGCGGCAGGTCCGGTTCGCTCGCCGTCTGGCTATGGCGAAGCGAGGATCAGCCAATGGAAAACGGCGTGCATCCCCACGCGGCGGAGTAATCGGCCTGCGACGCCTACCGCAATTCCGGCGGTGGAGAGCGTTCGAACACCGCGCCTGTTGGCCCCTGCAGCACATCCAGTGCATAGGTCTCGATCACCAGCGGGCCGCGCTTGCGTTGGACCTCTCCCACCCGTTCGACACGGGAAAACCTGTCCTTCAGAAAAGGCGAATCGCCAAGCCATGCCTCGTATACGTACAGAATCTTGCCCGCGAGCTGCGCCACATCAGGCTCGGGCATGTTGACCCAGCGGATGCGCTGGCCCTCCTGCGCGACGCAACTGCCCTTCGGCAGATAGAACGCAAGCCAGCTGGTGGTGCCGTAATCAGGCGCGAGCACGCAAGTCGCACCGGCGCGTGCCCTCGCCGCCTCGATGGCATCGGCCGTTTCGCGCCAGCCGACGCCGACGCTGCGTACGGTCGCGTCCCGGCGATAGAAGGAGAGCACGCCGGTATCGGCCTGTACGACCAACAGGACAAACATCAATATGGCCGACGGCGCGGCCCATCGCCGGCAGAAGTCGACCGCGCACTGTGGACGCGGCTCCCATTGGACGAGATGGGCAGCGACCGCGGCGGCGACTGCAAACGCCGGGTAGACCGGGGCAAACCAGTTGGCCTCGACGCGGGCATGCAGCGAATGCCAGACGAAATACGCGACGATGGTCCAGAACATGGTGTTGACGAGCACGCGCGCTGGAAACGCGCCGGCGCGACGCTGGAAGAGCGCGTAAAGCCCCATCGCGCCCAAGATCCATACCAGTGGCGTCGCGAACGCAATCTGCGTCGGAATCAGTTCGGCGATGAAGACCGGGCGGAAATCCTCGATTCGAGCCCGGCCCATCTGCTTGATGAAAGAAACCCATTGGTGATCGGCATTCCAGTGAATGACCGGCGCAAACAGCAGCAGCGCGACGAGGCCGCCGAGATAGAGCCATGGTGAGATCAACCAGTGCCGCAATTTGGGAACGGCAACCAGCCAGATCAGGATCGCCGGCCCAAAGAACAGCGCGGTGTATTTCGACAACAGCGCGCAACCGGCTGCCGCGCCAACCGCCAGCCACCACGCGCCGCGTCCGGTCTGCCATACCTTGGCGAGCGCGAACAACAGGAAGCTCGAAGCCACCAGCAGCGGCGCGTCCGGCGTCACGATCATGGTGCCGACGGCGGCCATCAGCGTGACGTTCAGAAAAAGCGTCGCAGTCGAGGCCACCTGCCTGCTGCCAAACAGGATCAACGTGGCCTGATACACCGCCCAACTCATCGGCAGTGCCAGCAGGATCGACACCAGCCGCACGCCCAATTCGGTATCACCCGCAATCAAGGTCCCGAGCCGGATCACCACGGCGACGCCAGGCGGATGATCGTAGTAACCGCCGGCGAGATGCTTCGACCACATCCAGTAATAGGCTTCGTCGAAGGTGATCGGCGTGTAGGCCGCGGCGACCAGGCGCAGCGCCACCAGCGCCAGGATCGCGAGCGCCGTATGGAGCCCCAGCCGCGCCTCGTTCGGAGTCATTTATCGGTCATCGCTTGCGCCAGACGAACAGTCCGGACATCGCGTAGTTCCAGACCACGCCCATCAACGCGCCCGCGGCCCCCGCCAGCCACCAGATCGGTTCCTGGTCAAACACCGCGAACGCGACGCCGACATTGGCAAGCAGTCCGACGCCGCAGACGAGATAGAACAGCAACAGGCCGCGCAGGATCGCGAAACCCTTCAGCCGCTGGTCGCGATAGGTGAGAAAATTGTTCAGGATGAAGTTGCTGGTCATGGCGACCAGCGCGCCGATGGCCTGCGCCTCCGCAAACGGCATGTTGAAGATCTCGTGCGTGATGAACAGCGCCGTGAGATGCACGACAAGGCCGATGCCCCCGACCATCGCGAACAGCAGGAAGCGCAGCGACACCACGTCATGCGTCAACTTCGCCAGCACCAGGCCGAGGAAATCCAGCGCCACCATGGAATTCGAGCTTGCTCACGCCATGCTGGCGCGAGCCGAACGTGAAGGGAATTTCGATGGTCGGCAGCTTGCCTTCCGCCGAGGCCACGATATCGAGCAGGATCTTGAAGCCCTGGGTGGAGAGCTGCGGTGCCAGTTGCTCGAAGCGGTCGCGGCGGATCATGAAGAAGCCGCTCATGGGATCGGCGATCTCGACCTTCAGCACGCGCCTGGCAACCTCGGTCGCCAGCGCGCTTGCACCGGCGCGCTGCTTGTTGAAGCTGTCGGCGCTGCCGCCCTCGATATAGCGGCTGCCGACCACGAGTTCCGCCTCTCCGCTTTGCAGCAGGGCAACCATCTTCGGCAGTTGCGTTTCATCGTGCTGCAGGTCGGCGTCCATGACCGCCGCGTAGGGAGCGCTCGAGGCAAGGATGCCCTCGATGCAGGCCCCCGACAGGCCGCGCCGGCCGATCCGGCGGATGCAACGCACCCGCGGATCCTTCCGCGCCAGGGCCCGCACCACCTCCCAGGTACCGTCAGGGGAATTGTCATCGACAAAGACGACTTCCCAGGGGATGCCGGCCAGCGTCGCGTCCAGCCGCCGGTAAAGTACCGTGACATTGTCGCGTTCGTTGAAGGTCGGGACGACAACGGAAAGCTGCGGCAAACCGGCGGCCTGCGACAGGGCTTCGGTCCCCGGTGTACTGGTGTCATTCATGGTGGCCAGCGGTATATCCGCAGCCGCCGGACATGCCAAGGCAGGCATTGGAACGCAGACTCGGTGGGGATAACAGGCCAAAACAGGCCCAAAAATGCCAACGACCACGAACAGAGGGCGCGCGTACATCCGGCGCAGCCAAACTATTCATGGTCGTCCCAGCGCCGGAGCTATAAAGCGTCGACGTCGCCGTTACAAAGCAAATAGGAACGCCGGAGGTGTTCCGCAAGGGCACCGCGGCCGGCCCTCGCAATTAGTTCGGCACTTCCCGAATCACCGGCCCCCGGGGCGCGGGCGCGACGGGGGCCGGCTGTAGCGCCTGCGCCGGCTGGACGCTGGCGGGTTTGGCGGGCTTTCCGAACTGCCCGATCGGCCCGAAGGCAATGGCGACCACCAACACAATCGACGCGACGATGGCTCCCAAAATACCGGCTATCGACTGAGAATTCATGCCCGATTGTTCCCTCGCCTGATCGGGAACTAGATATCACGGAAAACAGGCGACGAGGAATAGCGGCACTGTTCGCAATCGACATAATCGCGCGCCGACGCGGCCTTTCAAAATGTCAACACGCGAGTGCCTTGCAACCGACAAGCAAGAACCGCGATTTTATCGTAAACATGGCGGAGTCTTGCCATTTGGTTTGACATTGGAGCAGGGGGAAAAAAATGTCGAATACAGACGAGGGCAAACCGGCCGGAAAATCCGGGCGGCGCCGAAAGGGGGAGCAGGCCAAAAAAGGCGAGCAGGCCAAAAAGACGGTTTCCAAGAAGGCCCCGCCAGAGCGCCCGGCCCCGGTTCAACTGCAAAGCCCGGATCAGGATCAACCACTGCAGGCGCAGCCGGTTCACGCCGAGGTCCCGAAGGTGGATGAGCCGCCTGTCATCGACGAGCCGGTTGCTGCCGTCGCCGCGTCTCCCGAGCCGCCGCCCGCGGTCGCTGCGCCCCCGCCCGCCGAACCCGAACCTGCAACAGTCGAACCTGCAACGGCAGAACCGGCAGCAGTCGAACCTGTAGTGGCCGAGTCTTCACTCGCCAAACCAGCAATGTCCGAGCCTGTGACGGCCGCACCCGCACCGGTGACCTTGCAGACCATCACGAACGCCTATCGCGACTACACCAGGAAATCATTCGAGGAGTTCGGGTCGTTCTTCGAGCAGCTCAGCGGCGCCCGGTCGCTCGAAAAGGCGATGTCCGTTCACACCGAATTCGTGAAGCGCGCTTACGAGACCTCCGTTGCCGAGTCCCAGAAGATCTGCGAACTGCACAACAAGCTTGCCCGGCAAACTTTCGAGCCCCTTCAAGGCTTGGTCGGCAAGGCCCGGGAAACGCGCGGCAAATCCTGAAGCGTCGCGCGAGCCGGGCTTGGCGCAGTCGCACGAACACAGGAAGCTCCGGTTCTCGGAGCTTCTGTATCATCCGGATCGCGAAGTGGTAACGACATCCGAGTCCATAGTTCGACCCGTCGCACCCCGCGATATCGCCCGCTGCGACAAACTGGCCAATCAGGACCTATTTGGTTAACATCCACGGGCCCTCCTTCCCCCTTTTCTGCGAGCCCTCCCGTGAGCAAGCCTTCGAAATCGTCCGCGAAAAACAGCGGCAACATCTATATCGGCATCGGCGGCTGGACCTTCGAGCCGTGGCGCGGGGTGTTTTATCCGGAGAAGCTGACGCAGGCGAAGGAGCTGTCCTACGCCGCGTCGAAGCTGACCTCGATCGAGATCAACGGCACTTACTACGGCTCGCAGAAACCGGAGAGCTTTCGCAAATGGGCGCGTGAAGTGCCTGATGGCTTCGTGTTTTCGTTGAAAGGGCCGCGCTTCGCCACCAATCGCCGTGTGCTGGCGGAGGCCGGCGATTCCGTGAAACGCTTTTATGATTCCGGCGTGCTCGAGCTCGGCGACCGGCTGGGTCCGGTGCTGTGGCAGTTCGCACCGACAAAAAAGTTCGACGAGGCCGATTTCGGCAAATTCCTCGAACTGTTGCCGCGCAAACTCGAGGGGCGCGCGCTGCGTCATGTAGTTGAGGTGAGGCACGACAGTTTCTGCGTGCCCGAGTTCATCGCCTTGCTGCGAAAATTCGAGACGCCTGTGGTGTTCGCCGAGCATGGCAAATATCCGGCGATTGCCGATGTCGTCAGCGACTTCGTCTATGCGCGGCTGCAGAAGGGCAATGACGAGCTCAAGACCTGCTACCCGCCCAAACAACTCGACGCCTGGGCTGCGCGGTTTCAGGCCTGGGCCGCGGGCGGCGAGCCCGACGACCTGCCGCGCGTCGATGCCGCGAAGCCGAAGAAGACACCGCGCGACGTCTTCGCCTACGTCATCCACGAGGGCAAGGTGCGCGCGCCGGCGGGCGCGATGGAACTGATCGAGCGGGTGAAGTAACTTCTCTAATCCAGTTTGATGCCCGCCTCGCGGATCAGTTTTGTCCAGCTGTCGTATTCGGACGCGACGAACGCGTCGATCTTGTCGTCCGGGAGATCCCACACCTCTCCGCCGCTCTTCTCGAAGCGCTCCTTGAGTTCGGGCAGCGACGCGCGGATTTCCCGACGCAGCCTTGCAATCGCCTGCGGCGGCGTCTTTGCAGGCGCGAATATCCCGAGCCAGGAATCGACATCGAGACCGGGGACGCCCGCTTCCGACATGGTCGGCACGTCGGGCGCCAGCGGGCTGCGCTTCGACGACAGCACCGCGATGCCTTTCGCCTGCCCTGACTGAACGTAAGGCAATCCCGCCGCCATCGAATTGAAGAACAGGTCGATGCGTCCCGCCAGCAGATCGGTGAAGGCCGGCGGCGATCCCTTGTAGGGCACTTCCAGGAATTTTATGCCCGCGGCCTTCATGAACGCAGCCGCCACCAGCTGCTGACCGGTGCCGACGCCGGCTGTGGCCACCGAGATCGAGCCCGGGCTGGCCTTTGCGGCCGCGACGATGTCCTGCAATTTGCCATGCGGCAGATCCTTGCGGCCGACCATCACGTAACCGAATTTGTAGATCAGGGCGACGGGCACGAAATCCTTGCGCGGATCGTAACCGAGCTTCGAATACAGCGCCGAATTGAAGGCCATGTTGGAGAGCCCGCCGACCACCAGCGTATAGCCGTCCGGCTCGCTCTGGCTTGCGGCCTGCGTGCCGACAACGGTGCCGGCGCCCGGCTTGTTCTCGACGACGAAGGCTTGCCCCATCCGCTTCGACAGCGCATCCGCAAGCTGCCGCCCGACCAGATCGTAGCTGCCGCCGGGACCGATCGGGACGATGATCCTCACCGGGCGATCGGGATAGCCGGTCTGTGCGTGCGCTGCCGCAACGCCGCCTATCAGAAGCGCCAGCAGCCATGCGAGCGAGCGACCAATGCGGTTCATGCTGTTTCCCCCAGAGCGTGAGCTTCGACAGGCTCTTTCCCGGAACTATGCGACACGCCACTTCCGGCCGCAACGCGGATGTAGCAATCGATCGACCGTTACCGTAGCCTTGCGCCAGCGACATAATGCCTGGATCGATATGGCCCGCAGGACCAAACGTCTCTTCACCATCGGCTATGAGCAGACGCCGTCCAGGGCGGTGCTCGATGAATTGGAAGCCGCCGGCGTCAAGCTGCTGGTGGATGTGCGTGCGATTGCTTCCTCGCGGCGGCCCGGCTTTTCCAAGAACCAGCTTGCGGCCGGCCTCGACGAGCGTGGCATCTCCTATCTGCACCTCAAGGGACTCGGGACGCCCAAGAGCGGACGCGAGGCCGCGCGCAGCGGGCAATTCGGATTGCTGCACAAGATCTATTCGGCGCATCTGAAGACGGCGCAGGCAAAGGAGCAACTCGACGAGCTGTCGGCGCTGGTGAACAAGTCCGGCCCGGTATGCATTCTCTGCTATGAGCGCGACCACGCCCATTGTCACCGGCAATGGATCGCCGAGATCATCGAGGAGCGCGATGGCGTGAAGGTGCAGAATCTGGTCGCGCCGCAGGTGTAGCCGAACCGTCATTGCGAGCGAAGCGAAGCAATCCACCCCCTCAGCGTATGCGGAGCGATGGATTGCTTCGTCGCTTTGCTCCTCGCAATGACGACCGCAGGCGACGTCTTAGCCATCACCCCTCTCCCGCCAGCCGGAACGTTCCTTCCATCATTTGCACGGAGCCGCCGCCGACATGGATGGAGTCTATCGCGCCATTCTTCTTGCGCACGCGTGTCAGCAACAGGCTCGGCCGGCCCATGTCGACGCCCTGCCCGATCTTCAATCTCAGTTCGCCGTCCCTGGTATCGTCGAGATCGGCGAGCAGCGCCGCGCAGGCCGCCGTCGCGCTGCCCGTTGCAGGATCCTCTGACAACCCGCTCGCACCTGGATGGAACATCCGCGCCTGCAGTTCGCATGGCTTTTCGCTCGCCGGCACATCCCTTGTATAGAAATAGACTGCGTCGCTGCCGTCACACGGGAAAGTTTTGGCGAACGCCGTTGCATCGGGTTTTGCCCGCCGCAACGCCTCGCGCGAAACCAGTTCGACGGCGAGGAACGACAGTCCCACGGAGATAACCTGTGGCGGATGCCGGTCGGTCTTCACGTCGTTCGCCGACAGCGACAGGCAGGCCGCGGCCTGATCGGCGCCAAGATGCGACAACCTCTTCAGCGGCTGCGGCGCCGTCAATTCGGTACTGACGACCCTGCCCTGCTCGGTCTGAACCTCGACCGGCACCAGCCCCGCCTGCTCCTCGAACAACAGCCGGGCCGGAGGCTTCGCCGCCAACGTCGCCAGCACGAAGGCGGTGCCGACATTGGGATGGCCCGCGAACGGTATCTCCCTGTTCACGGTGAAGATGCGCACCTGTGCGTCGTTGGCGCTATCGCGCGGCGGCAGCACAAAGGTCGTTTCCGAATAGTTGAACTCGGTGGCGATGGCCTGCATCTGCGCGGTGGAAAGCCCGCCGGCGTCGAGCACCACGGCGAGCGGATTGCCGCCAAAGGCACGGTCGGTGAAAACGTCCACGGTGATGTAACGTCGTTGCATTTCGATATCCCTCTATCCCAACCGCCACACGGCCATCGGCTGCTCATAGCCCCTGATCTCGACCTCGCCGAGCGAAACGGCATCGCCGCACGCCTCCCCGAGCGCATCGCGAACCGCTTCCGAAATCAGGAACTGCGAATTGAAGTCCTTGTTGAGCGCTTCCAACCGCGAGGCAAAGTTAACGGTGTCGCCGATCACGGTGTATTCCTTGCGCCGGGGCGAACCGATATTGCCCGCGACCACCTCGCCGAGGTGAATGCCGATGCCGATCCGCAGCGGCCAGCTCGTCGCCTCGTTGATCTGCGCATTGGCTTCCAGCATCTCGCGCGCCGCGGCGACCGCGCGGTGCGCAGGATCCGGCGCTTCAAGGGGAGCGCCGAACAGCGCCAGAAATCCGTCGCCGAGAAATTTGTTCACGATGCCGCCGTGGCGGTCGAGAATGTCGACCAGGATGGCAAAGGCGCCGTCGAGCCGGTTCACCACTTCCTGCGGGGTGCGGCTGCGCGCACCGGCGGTGAAGCTGCGGAAGTCGACGAACATGACCGCGACGCGGCGAATGTCGCTGTCGGTTTTGGTGCCTTCGGCCATCAGGCGTTCGACCACCTGTGGCGAAACGTGCTGGCCAAACAGATTGGTGATGCGATCGCGCGCGGTCGCGGCCATGATGCTCGCCTCGAACTGCCGCCGCAGCCGGTGCCCGACCGCGCCCGCGAGCACGCCGCAGACCAGGACGATCAGGCTGCGGGCAGCGTGATAGAAGATGCTGGGCTCGGCATCTCCCGCCGGATGATAGAACATCGCCATGCAGAACAGCTGCGTGGCGGCGACCGCGCCGGTGAAGGTGGAAAGCCAGAAATCCAGCCGTAACGTCGAGAGGATGATGAAAATGAAATAGATCATCGGCGCAACGAAGCCGAGCGCGGCCACCGACCCCATGCTGTCGATATGCAGGGCCAGCGCCACCGTCGGCATCGACGTCTCGATCAGCGCGCCGACATAACGGCGGTACAGCGGCAGGTCGAGCCCCCGCCGTATGTGCCGTTGGATCGCACCGTGAACCCACCATTCGAACAGGATGAACGGTCCGATGATGGAATATAGATAGAGCGGCGTAAGATTGCCGTGCCAGACCCGGCTGACCGCCTCGGTTGCAAAAAAGTAGACGATAGTCACGATGACGCAGAGCGCCACGGCAGTGGCAATCAACGCCTTGATGCGGAGCAACTCGGTCGCCATCACCTCCTGCGTCAACGCGCGCTGGAAGTCGTCCGGCACCGGCGGTTCTTGCTCTTTGCTCTTGTTGCCCTGCAATCCGAGCATTGTCGCCCCTTGTCATTTCGGGGCACGCGCAAGCGTGAACCCGGAATCTCGAGATTCCGGGTTCGATGCTCCGCATCGCCCCGGAATGACGTCGATCAACTGACCACGACTATATGCCTCAATCGAGTGTGCGACGGAAGCGCGTGACCGCGATCGTCATCGCAAACAACATCAGTGCAATGAGTGCAATCGTATCGTACTGCAGGTTCTGGATGGTCGCGCCTTTGAGCATGATGGCGCGGACGATGCGGATATAGTGCGTCAGCGGCAGGCCCTCGCCGAGATACTGCGCCCAGACCGGCATGCCCGCGAACGGAAACATGAAGCCGGATAGCAGAATGCTCGGCAGGAAGAACATCATCGACAGCTGCATCGCCTGCAACTGGTTCTGCACGATGGTCGAGAACGTGTAGCCGATCGACAGATTGGTGGTGATGAACAGCGTCGTCAGCAGCGCCAGCATCAGCACGCTGCCGAGGATCGGTACCCCGAACAAGAGGACCCCGATGCTGACGATCAGCGAGGCCTGGACGAAGCCAACGATCACGTAGGGGATGATCTTGCCGAACATGATCTCCACGGGCTTGATCGGCATCGACAGCAGGCTCTCCATGGTGCCGCGCTCGACCTCGCGCGTCACCGAGAGCGCGGTGAAGATCAGCATGGTCATGGTCAGGATGGTGCCGACCAGACCCGGCACGATGTTGAGCCGGGACTCCGCAGCCGGGTTGTAGCGGGCATGCGCCCTGATCTCGAACGGCAACTGGGGCGGATCGCCGATGTGAAGGTCGTGCGCCAGCGCGGTCTGCACCACCATGCCGAGCGAGCCGAGCGCAGCGCCGGCGGCGACCGGATCGGTCGCATCCGCCGCGACCAGCAGCGCCGGCTTGTCGCCGCGCCGCACCGCACGCTCGAAGCCGCGCGGGATTTCCACCCCGAACAGCACCTTGCCGGACTGCAGGAGATCGTCGAACTCGGCGACGCTGTGCACTTCGCGGGTGAAGCGGAAATAGCTGGTATTCTCCAGCGCCTTCAGCACCGAGCGCGCCAGATCGCTGTCCTCCTGTATCAACACCGCCGTCGGCAGATGGCGCGGCGTGGTGTTGATGGCATAGCCGAACAGCAGCAGCTGCATGACAGGGATCATCACGATCATCGCGAACGAGACCCGGTCGCGTCGGAGCTGGATGAATTCCTTGAGCAGCATCGCATAGCTGCGCCGCCAGAAGCCGAAGCGCGGCTCCGGGACGTCGCGATGCTGATCGGTCGCTTCGGTTGCACTCATTGGAAATTATCCTTTGAGCGGTTCATGAGATCGATGAAGACGTCCTCCAGCGACGGCTCGCTATCCTGCCACTGCCATCCCTTCTTCGCCCGGTATGGCGCGATGGTCGATTCGAGCGCGGATTTGTCGCGCCCCGAGACGTGCAGGCTGGTGCCGAACGGCGCCACCATGTCGACGCCCGGTTGGCCTGCGAGTTCGGAAGCGAGCCCATTGAGATCGTCGCCGGTGACCGTCCAGGTCGACAACGCCGATTTCGCGATCACCTCGTCCACGGTGCCGTGCGCGAGCAAATGGCCGTAGGCGATATACGCGATCTCGTGGCAGCGCTCGGCCTCGTCCATGTAATGGGTGGAGACCAGCACGGTCAGCCCTTCGGCGGCGAGCGCATGAATCTCGTTCCAGAAATCGCGCCGCGCCTTGGGATCGACGCCGGCGGTCGGCTCGTCCAGCAGCAATAATTTCGGATTGGGCAGCGTGCAGGCGCCGAGCGCCAGCCGCTGCTTCCAGCCGCCCGAGAGTTCGCCGGCGAGTTGCTCCTCACGGCCGTTGAGGCCGATGCGCTGGATCATGTCGCGTGCCGCGCCGCGCGCGTCGCGCAGGCCGTAAAGCCGCGCGACGAATTCGAGATTCTCCCGCACCGAAAGATCCTGGTACAGGCTGAAGCGTTGCGTCATGTAGCCGACCTGGCGCTTGATCTTGTCGGCGTCGCGGCGGATGTCGTAGCCGAGGCAGGTGCCCTCGCCGGCGTCAGGCGTCAGCAGTCCGCACAGCATGCGGATGGTGGTGGTCTTGCCGGAGCCGTTCGGGCCGAGGAAGCCGTAGATCGAGCCGCGCTTCACCTGCATCGAGAGGTCATGCACGACTTCGCGGCCGCCGAACGATTTTGACAGGCCCGCGACATTGATGGCGATGTCGGGCGCTGATGTCGGCGCGGCATTCATCGCTTTTCCGCCACGGGTGTCTGCGGATGCAGGAATACGCTGATCGGCTGGCCGACGCGCAAACTATCCGGCCGGCTCGGCCGCGCCTGGATCAGGTAGACCAGCTTGTTGCGCTCATCGAGGCTGTAGATGACAGGCGGGGTGTATTCGGCTGACGTGGCGATGAAATAGATCTTCGCCGTGAGATCCGCCGCGCAATTGTCGCAGGTCACCTTCACTTCGTCGCCGATCGAAAGCTTTGGCAGTTCCGTCTCCGGCACGAAGAAGCGCAGCTTCATGTTGCCGGGCGGCATGATCGACAATACCGGCCGCTGCGCCGGCACCATCTCGCCCTCGCGGAAATAGATCTGCTGGATGGTGCCACCGACCGGCGCAAAACCGCTGCGCCGGGCCAGCCGGGTCTGCGAGGTGTTGACGCGCGCCTCTGCGACGCGCAGCGCCGAGACGGCCGAGTTCGAGCGCGGCCTGCGTGCCGGAGCCGGTCTTGCTCAATGACGCTGCGCGGTCATAAGTCTGCTGCGCATTGGCGAGCGTAGCCTTGTTCTGGTTGAGGTCAGCCTGCTGCAGATCGTCGTCGACCGAATAGAGCGGCGCGCCCGGCTTCACCTCGTCGCCCTCACGCACATTGAGCCTGGTCACGCGCCCGCTTTCGTCCGGGCTGACGAAGATCATGTCGGCCTCGACCCAGCCCTGAAAGCCGGGGTCCTTGCGTTCCTTGCAACCGCCGAGCACCGCGGCCAGCGCCAGTGCGGCCAGCAGCGTTATCGTCCGCGACGAAGTCATGTCGTCCTCCGTTCGCCAAAAATCAGATCGAGGTGCACCCGAAACATCTCGATCGCGTCCAGTGGCGCGTGCTTGCTGAAGAGGCTTTGCCAGATCACGGCGATCAGTGCGGGCGCCACGAGGATCTGCGGAAAGCGCGCCAGGTTTTTCTGCTTGATCTCGCCGCGCGCAATGCCGAGTTCGATCAGCGCGCGCATGCCGGCGAGCCCCCTCGTCACTACTTCGCGATAATAAAAATCGGCCACGGCCGGAAATCGCGGCCCCTCGGCCACGATCAGGCGTACGATGTCGCCACGCCGCGTCGTCGCCACTTCCTTGATAAAATTTTCCGCAAAGCCCTCGACCATGTCGCGAACCGATGCCCCCGGCGACGGCGGCGTGGAGCTGAGGCGCATCACCAGCGGCACGATGGCGGTCCGGATCAGTTCCTCGAACATCGATTCCTTGTCCTTGAAGTGCAGATAGATCGTGCCCTTGGCGACGCCGGCGCGTCTGGCGACGTCGTCGAGTCGTGTCGCCGCAAAGCCGCGTGCGATGAATTCGTCCATCGCCGCCTCGATGATGGCCCCTCGCCGCTCGGCCGCGCGCTCGGCGCGGTTGGAGGTGGGCTTCGGCGCCGGCCCAGCCGGAGTCTTGGCCTCGGACCGGCGATTGGCCGGCTTCGGGGCGGTCCGTGCGGCCCTGGCTTTTCCTGCGTTTGTCATGCTTCATTTATGACTGACTGGTCAGTCATTGTCAATCTTTGCTGGGAAGACGGATTTTCACATGGGCGTGACTGACATTGCTGAAACGGAATGCGAGAGCCTCTCGCCACGAGTGGCTGTCATGCCCCGCCACCGGGTCGGCCTAATGGCCGCCCGATGACAGGCTCCGGCGGGGCATCCAGTACGCCGCGGCCTATCGGTTCAATCATCAACGTCTCTGGAATACTGGGTCCCCCGCCTTCCGCCTTCGCTCTTTGAGCTACGGCGGACAAGTCGCGGGGACGACGAGTGAGTACGCGTTCGCGATCTCGCCGCATCATCTGCGCGAGTTTTGCGTGAGAACTTCCTCCCCCTCCAAGAGAGGGAGCAGGGAATGCCGGGTGCACGCTGCACCCGCGGTCTCGTGTGCAATAGTGCGTAGAAAAACGCACACGAGCATACAGGTACAGTCGGAACACTCCGGCATTCCCTGCGCAATGGCTTTACGGCTTATGGCGCGCTCTCCCCGGAGACGAATTCGTCTTGCCTCCGTCGTTGGCGAATTAGCGGCTGATCAAGCTCGGTTGAGTTGACTTCGCCTCCGCGCAACTTGGCACCAGCAACGGGTGTCGGGACCACACGGTTTTGCCGTACGCATCGAGTGTCGTTCATCTTGCGCGCCGTTGTTCGCTCACGGTGAGATGCCGCCCTGCGAACACGCTTCGCGCCCGACGCTGCCGCGTCCACCGCATCCCATCCCGCGTCCGTGACGATCGCGAAACGCCCCTCACTCGGGTGGGACGCCGGTGATTTTACTTTTGATTTGCCCGACGGGTTAAGCGGAATATTTTTGCGAGGACGGCTGGACGACCCAAATCAGATTGAATCCGTTCAGCAAATTAGATTTTACGCGCACGGTCCCAATTGCCCCGACACCGGCATTTGAGCCGCCAGGTTGCCGTCTCCTGCGCTTGGGGGCGAACATGAGGCGGCGGAAATTTCCCGGAGTTTTAGGTGAACGCAGCGGACACAAGCGATCATTGCGTCGTGACGAGGGGCGTGCCAAACCTCGCTGCCGCATCATCCAGATGCCCAAGGCCTTGTTCGTATGACCCCACTCTGGTGGGAGACGGGTGTGATCTACCAGATCTACCCGCGCTCCTTTCAAGATACGAACGCCGACGGCATCGGCGACCTCAAGGGGATCGAGCGGCGGCTCGACTACCTGGCCAGCCTTGGCGTCGACGCGATCTGGATCTCACCCATCTACCCCTCGCCGATGGCTGATTTCGGCTATGACGTCGCCGACTATTGCGACATCGACTCGCGCTTCGGCGTGCTCGCCGATTTTGACAGTCTGCTTGCACAAGCCCATGCGCGCGGGCTCAGGATTCTGCTCGACTTCGTGCCGAACCACACCTCCGACAGGCATCCCTGGTTCGTCGAGAGCCGCGCCTCACGCGACAATCCGAAACGGGACTGGTACATCTGGCGCGACCCCGCATCGAATGGCGCGCCGCCCAACAACTGGATCAGCGATTTCGGCGGCTCGGCATGGGAATGGGACAAGGCCACCGGCCAGTATTACTACCACGCCTTCCTGAAGGAGCAGCCGGACCTCAACTGGCGTAATCCGGCCGTGCAGGCGGCGATGTACGACGCGATGCGCTTCTGGTTCGACCGGGGCGTGGACGGCTTCCGCATCGACGTACTGTGGCACCTGGTCAAGGCGGAAGACTTCCGCGACAATCCGCTCAACCCTGCCTATCAGCCGGCGATGGGCGATATGCACCGCGTGCTCCAGCTCCATTCGACCGACCAGCCCGAGGTGCACGAGATCGCCGCCGACATGCGCGCCGTCGCCGATAGTTATGGCGCGAGTGGACGGGGCGAACGCGTGCTGATCGGCGAGATCTACCTGCCGGTCGATCGGCTGCTGCACTATTACGGCCGCGAACGGGCAGAGGTGCACCTGCCCTTCAACTTCCAGCTCATCGATGCACCGTGGGAGGCGCGCGCCCTCGCGACGCTGATCGCCGACTATGAGGCGGCGCTTCCGCCAGGCGCCTGGCCGAATTGGGTGCTCGGCAACCATGACCGGCCGCGGGTCGCAGCCAAGCGTGGGCAGGCCCAGGCCCGCGTCGCAGCGATGCTGCTGCTGACGCTCCGCGGCACGCCCACCCTCTACTACGGAGACGAGTTGGGCTTGAGCGATGTCGCGATCCCGCCTGCCCAGGTTCAGGATCCGCGCGGGCTGCGCGAGCCCGGGCTCGCCCTGGGCCGCGATCCGGTCCGCACGCCGATGCCGTGGGACGGGAGCGCGAATGCCGGCTTCACCACGGCGAAGCCGTGGCTGCCGCTCAATGCCGACTGGCCTATTCGCAACGTTGCGCGGATGGCGCAGGAGCCGTATTCGATCCTGGCGCTTTATCGCCGATTGCTGGCCGCCAGGCGCGCGCATCCGGCGTTGGCGATCGGCGACTTTGCGCTGCTGGACGCGGAAGACGATGTACTCGCCTACGAGCGTCGGCACGGCGCCGAGCGATTGATCGTAGCACTCAATCTCGCCGGACATTCGCAGCGCCTGAAGTTACCGGACTGGGCGCGCGATTGCCGGGTGCTCTTGTCCACTGTCGCCGACGCAGCGCTGGCCGGAAACGGTGGCGTGCTGCTGCGGGCGGACGAGGGCCTGATCCTGATGGCCGGTTAACGAGAAGCAACGAAGGACAATCGCGTGCGTATCGCCATGCTGGCTCCGATCTCCTGGCGCACGCCGCCGCGCCATTATGGTCCATGGGAATTGGTGACGAGCCTGTTGACCGAGGCGCTGGTGGCGCGCGGCATCGACGTCACCTTGTTCGCCACCAAGGATAGCCGGACGGCCGGCAAACTGGCCGGTGTCTGCCCGGCGCCCTATTCCGAGGACCCCACCATCGACGCCAAGGTATGGGAGATGCTCCACGTCGCCCACGTATTCGAGCGCGCCGGTGAGTTCGACCTCATTCACAACCAGGCCGATTTCGTCCCGCTCGCATTCTCGCGATTGGTGGAGACACCGGTGGTGACGACGATCCACGGCTTCTCCTCGGAACGCATCCTGCCCGCTTTCAGGGCCTACGAAGATCGCGTCCATTATGTCGCGATCAGCGATGCCGATCGCCATCCGGACCTGCGCTATGCAGCTACAATCCACCACGGCATTCGACTGGAGGACTTTCCCTTCGATCCGCACGGCAGCGAAGACCTGCTGTTCTTCGGCCGTATCCACCCGGACAAGGGGGCGGCCGAGGCGATTGCGGCGGCAGCTCGAGCGGGTCGTCGGCTGATCATGGCCGGTATCGTCCAGGATCAGGAATATCATAATACGCGGGTCGTGCCCGCGCTCGACGAGCATTCCGTGGTCTATCGCGGCCCGGTGGGCGGAGCGGACCGCACCAACGTCCTGGGCTCCGCGCGCGCGCTGCTCCATCTCATTAACTTCGACGAGCCGTTCGGACTATCGGTCGTGGAGGCGCTCGCCTGCGGCACGCCGGTGATCGCCTGCAACCGCGGATCGATGCCCGAGCTGATCGATGATGGCGTGACCGGCTTCCTGGTCAACAACGTCGATGAAGCCGTAAATGCGATCAGCCGCATCGGCGAAATTGATCGTGCCGCATGCCGAGCAGCGGTATCCGAGCGTTTTTCGGTAGACCGGATGGCCGATCGATATCTGGACCTGTACCGATCGCTCCTTGGCTGAGGTCGACGCCCGGCTCGCTGTGATATTCGTAGCGTCCGTCGTGCGCGCCACGATCCGCTCACGGATCATTGATCCGCCCTTTCGTCTGCAACCGAATGGTCGGCGTTCCGCCGCGCGTGCCCCTGCGCCTGAGAGCCAGGACCGTCACCGTCGCAATATCTTTTCTTTCCCGGCGCCATAGGTCAGGACGGGCTGGACTTGGCACACGAACGGATCAAAGCTTTGCGGACGAGGAGACACGCCTGGATTGCCCACTGACATCACAACGGAGGTGCGTCATGCCGGATACCGCTGAAATGAAAGACCATGTCTACAAGATCCTGGAGCTCGTCGGATCTTCCGAAAAAAGTATCGAAGACGCCGTTCAGAACGCCATAACCCGCGCATCAAAGACCATTCGCGACATGAAATGGTTCGAAGTCGTGCAGACGAGAGGCCACATCGAAGATGGATCGGTTCGCCACTACCAGGTCACCCTGCGGGTTGGATTTACGCTGGAGGGATAATTTCTCGGCAAGCAGCAGGATGCGTTGCAGCGCGTCAGGAGCGCGCGGAAGAAAGCGTTTGTCCAACGCTGGCGGCTCAATGCAAGAAGCCGGCAATTGACGACCACGTCGGTGGATGCCTCCTCGACTTTGTACCCGGCCTCCCCTGCGTGGCCGGTTGCGCGCCGGGAACCATCCGGGCCGCATGGCGTTTTTACGTTGGAGTGGAGGCTCCCTCATGAGTAACGAGCCGAATAGCCACCGTACCGCCGTCGTACTTTTCGCCGTTGCGGTGATCATCGCAATGTTGGCAGCGCTGGTCACCACGGTCGAGCGCATCGACACAAGGACCGCCAGCAACGACAGCCCGCCCGGTACGACGGGCCTCGCCAAGCCACACCCGCCCCTGGACCGCGCTCCAGGCCAGCCTGTCTCAGGCAACTGAGCGGCATATCCTGACGTCGCGTAAATCCGCATTTTGCCGAGGGTCAGGGTTGCCTGCGCAGGTCGACGAACCGGCGCGGCGCGATCGACCAACACCCGACCTCGTTATCGCCGGGTTCTTTCCATCGCTGCCATTATTTCTGCACTATTTGAGCAGCAAATAATCCAATGTAGCGCTTTGGGGAGGACCGGCGATGCCGAAGTCCGGACTGGCGTTGTTGCTTGTGGGGATGCTTGGGTCTGTGCTCGGCGGTTGCATGCAATCGACGCTCTCGCCGACGTCGAATGCCAGTTTTTCGCCAAGGGACCGGCAGTTGCTGGCCCATACGCCTTATGCGCAGGCGAGCATTCCGGAGACCTATCGCCGGCATATTGTCGACTATACGCGCAAGGAGCAGCCAGGCACGATCCTGGTCGATACCAATGCACGCTTTCTGTATTACGTGATGCCGGGAGGCAAGGCGGTCCGCTACGGCGTGACGGTTGGGGAGGAAGCGCAGGCCTGGTCCGGCGTCGCCACGATTGGCAAGATGGCTGACTGGCCGGATTGGATCCCGACCGCGGATATCCAGGCCCGGCTCGGCCCCTACCCGAAGCGCGTCGCCGGAGGTCCGGCCAATCCACTGGGCGCGCGAGCGATCTACCTTTACCAGGGCAACAAGGACACGCTGTATCGCATCCACGGCACCAATCAGCCGGAATATATCGGCCATGCCATCTCGTCCGGCTGCATCCGCATGACCAACGAGGATGTCATCGATCTCGTCAATCGGTTGAAGCCGGGCGGGATCGTCGTCGTCCTCCCGCCGGGCCGGAGCGCCTAGGATAAGATCTGTCACGGGTTGCCGCAGTTGATCCTTCGGCAGAGCATTCTCGATTCCAGTTAACTCAGAATCGAAAGCTTCCGGATTTGCGCCTTGACGGGTTTCTTCGCGCGTCCACGTTCAAGTTCCACTCCGTTGCATTCCGGCGACAGTTCCCAAAAAAATCGACACCCATCACTTTGCGTCATTGCGCGATTCCGCATTGCCCCGAAAGATCAGCTCCGTCGCATGCTTGGCTGGGCAGTGCGGCTCCGGTTGAGTCTTTGGAGGCAACGGATGAAGAACCCGCAGCGAATTGCGCAAGTGACGTCGCTATTGTGCGGAGCCGCCGTTCTCTCAGGTTGGGCCGTCGCCGGGCTTGCTGGCTTCGGTTCGGCCCGCATCGAGAATGCCGCCGGTGCCCTCCCGATCGAGGTTCGCCACCCACCATCTCTCATCGCTGACGCCCAACGCGCTAACGCACCGCCGGCAGCCGCGACAGACAGCGCCGCTGTCGCCAATGCCGATGTGGCGACGCCCGCAGAACCCGTCACAAAGATGGCCCCCGACAGGACGGTGCTGGCTTCGGCCGATCCGGCATCGGCCGTCGAGCTCGCATTGCCCGATCCATCGCCGGTGCTGCCGCCCGAAACACCGCCCGTGCAGGTGGCGACAGCGAACCCGTCCGATCTGCTGCCAGAGGAGGAGGTCAAGGAAGCTCCGGTGAGCTCCATCGAAATCGTCGACGAGTGCCTGGTGGTGGACATCTGCATCGACCGATACCTGTGGGCGCTCTACCAGCGGACGCCCAAGCAGGACACGATGAAGGTGGACGAGCGGAGGAAAGTCACCGTCCAGGTCAAGGTCAAGAAGAAGCGCAAGACGATCACGGTCAGCAAGGTCGTCACCAGGACCTTCACCAAGCTCGTCCCTCAGGATTTCACGTGGAAGGATCCGCACGCGGCTGAAAAAATCGGCATGCCGATGATGGACTACGTGATCGGAGGCATGGATCGGAATTTCAAGCTGAAGCTCTTTCATACGCTTCACGCGGCGGAGCAGGCCGGGCTGTCGCCCGGCATCACCAGCGCCTTCCGCGATGACTACCGTCAATCGATCGCAAGCGGCCTGAAGGCGGCGAGCGACAGGTCATACCACGGCGGGAGCTTCCGCGGCGGCTATGGTCACGGGCTTGCGGCCGATGTGGTGAGCGTCAAGGGCGCGACGAAAAAGGAGAGATGGGTTTCCACTGAAGCCCTGTGGAAATGGATCGATGCACACGGCAAGGAGTATGGAATCGGGCGACCGTATCTCGACAGAGATCCGCCGCATGTGGCGCCGATCGACGGCAAGGAATATGCCTCGCGCCGCGGCGGCGCGAAAGCTCAACATGCGGAAGCGCATGTGAAGAAAAGCAAGCGGGTCGCTGCGCGGGCCGATCGCAACGCGAAGCGGACCGCTTCGGCGCAGCGTCGCAAAGCGGGCGTGCAAGTTGCGCGCGCCCAGACCCGGAACTGACCGCATGGAGCGAGGCGCGCCGGCTTTGCCCGGCGCCCCGCCAATTCACTTGATAGCAATTCACTTGATGGCAATTCACTTGGCAAAAGGATTCACCCAGCCTCCCCGGCCCGCCGGCGCGCGCGGCGGATAGGCTGCCTCGAGATAGTTCAGCACCGTGTCGCGGTCCTTGTCGTCGAGCGGCGGCATGTTGTGGCGGCGGACCATCAGGTTGATGGAATCCTCCCATTGCGCCCGCGTCATGCCCTGCTGCGCCACCAGTTTGAAGCCGTGGCAGGCGGTGCAGGCGTAGAAGGTTTCGTCGCGGCCGGTGCCGGCGGCAAACTCCTCCGGACTTTCGTCGCGCGGCGTGAAGGTCGTTTGCGCGATGGCCGGCGCGATCCACAGCAGTCCGGACATTGCGATCGATGCGAAACGAAACATCACCCCACCAGCACCGCGACGCGGTGCATGGCGTTGCCGCCATAGCCCTGCGGATTCCAGAAGCCGGCCTGGTGCGGCTGCATCGCTCCCTTTGAATCGGTCGCGCGCGCCCAGATTTCGAAATAGCCGTCGGAAGGCAGCTTCACGGTCGCGGTCCAGCGCTGCCAGTCATATTTGTTTTTCGGCTTCTCCAGTTTGGCCCGCTGCCAGCTCGCGCCGAAATCGGTCGACACATCCACCTGCTTCACGGTGAGATCGCCGGCCCAGGATGCGCCGCGCAATTTCAGCTCCTTGGTGCCGGCCGCAAACTTCGCGCCATTGGCGGGGTTGCTGATGATCGCGCGCACCGGCATCGATTCCAGGATACGGAAGTTGGCCGGATCACCCTTGTCGCCGGGCACCATCGGCTTGATGGCGGTACGATAGGAAAATTCCGTCATGCCGGGACCGTCATGTTCCTTGTCGCGGATGGTAATGCGCGTCAGCCATTTCTGCGACGCCGAGCCCGCCCAGCCCGGCACCACCAGGCGCACCGGCCCGCCGTGGATGTTCGGCAGCGGCTGGCCGTTCATGGCCCACACGATCAGCGTGTTCGGGTCCATCGCCTTTTCGATGCGCACGCCGCGCGAAATGGTCGGCTTGCCGGCGTCGCCCGACAGATGCAGGTCGGCGGCATAATGCGCCGTGTATTTCGCGCTCGGCTTCAGGCCGGCCTTCTTGAGCAGATCGGCGAGCGGCACGCCGGTCCATTCCGCGCAACCCGCACCGCCATTGGTCCACTGGTTGCCGCGCGCCGGCGGCGAGAAACCCGAACGGCCGTTGCCGCCGCACTCCAGCACCATGCGCCGCGTCACCGCCTTGTATTTCGATTTCAGCTCGCCGAGCGTGATCTCGATCTTGTTGTTGACCTCGCCGTCGATGGTGATTTTCCAGGCGTCGGGAGTTTTGGTCTCTTCGGGTATCTGCCCGTTGTTGCGGATGTAGAATTTCTCGATCGGCGTGGTGTCATCATCGAGCAGGCTTTCAGGCGTCTCGGCAACCAGCGGCTTTTCGCCGAGCACGACGAGCCCTTCATTCTTGCCGGGAAACTTCAGATGCTGCGGCCCCTTCGCCGTCGCGGGCGCGGCGGCCGGAGCAGCCTGCGCATGCGCTTGAGGAATTCCGCCGCCGCTTCCAGGGAGCGGCAGCGCGCCGCCGATGATGGCGCCTGTCGCAGCCAAACCTGAACTGCCCAAAAATCTGCGCCGGCTGAAATCCAACGTGTTGCCGTTCGCCGAATCCCGCCCGGTTTCCCGCTCCATTGTATTTCTCCCCTGTCGCCCGCTCCCGGGCTTTTGTTGCCGGGTGTCCCTCCGGAAAACCGACGAGCGAGTATTTGCGTTTTGCGGGATTGCCGCAAGGCCGCGCCCGAGCTGCGGCCACGGGATTGCTACTCGCGATGTCGCTACCAACACCCGCTAGCGGCGGGAGAAGAACGAACATCGCAACAGCCGCGCTTTGCATCGGCTTTGCCGTTCAGACGTTCTCATCGGAACTTAGCCGCGCCAGAAATGTTCCATGTTCAGGCATTTTGGGAGCAGGAGTTTTTGGGAGTGAGACAATGATCGGTCGACTATGCGCCGCCCTCGCCTTTACCTTTTTAGCTGCGCCTGCATTTGCTGAAAGCTGTACCGCTTCGCACTACGGTTATGGCGGGGGCAAAACAGCATCTGGCGAACGGATGAATCCAAGCGCGATGACCGCAGCGCACCGTTCCAGACCGTTCGGCTCTCGCGTCACGGTCACCTCACATGCAACCGGGCGAAGCGTTACGGTTCGGATAAATGACCGTGGCCCATTCATCAAGGGAAGGTGCATAGACCTATCGACCGGGGCTGCCCGTATGCTCGGCATGAGCGGGACTGCGATGGTGTCTCTCCAGTAAGGGCAGCAAGAGCGCTCCGCGATCAAAAGCAGACGCTGAGGATCTTGATGCGGCAGGATTGAACGGATGTTTTTTGCTTTGCCTCAGAGGCAGGCTTCTTGGCCGTGGTACTCGCCGGCTTTTCATAATCGCCCGCGATCACCATTGCCCAATAGGTGCGGGAATTGGGACTTCGAGCACTGGCTACGCCGACGCGAGAAGCCTTGGGGAGCAGCAGATTTTTTCGGTGGCCCGGTGAGTCAATCCACTGGCCGAGTGTTTTCTGGAAACTATCATAACCATACGCGATATTTTCTGCAGCCCGCCCCGCTTGCGCGGGTGCGACCCGCGAGTTGAAGGATCCGAGGACATCGTGGTCGAGTCTTTCCTTGGCGGCCATCGCCTTTGCCTGGTCCAACGCTATCCGGTTCAGCGTTGAATCCATGGTGACGCGCCCCTCCCCTTGCTTGAGACGGAAATCGGAAATCATTTCTGCGGGAGAGGCTGCCAGGGCTGCCAGGCTGTTAAAAATCAGAGGCAAGGATAGCAGAATGGCCAAAAGTCTATTCATCAAACGGATCAGGCTCCCTGAAATTTCTGTGCGTGAACGCCGCCCAATAATCGTTGCCGGCTGACGCAGAATACCTTCTCTGTTCAGACTATCCAAGGTCGCAGGAAACGAGGTTTGGAGTCAGGCGCGTTTCGGTGCTCGAAGCGCGTATAGCCTTTGGTAGACCATCGAATCCGGCATCCAATCAAGCAGGGCGTGTCCAAGTGGCAGCTTGACCAGGTTAGCGATAATCTTGGATGAAGGCGGATGCCAATAAAGGGACAGGTTATAAAATCTGAGGGGAGCGAACCCCAGCGTCTTGAACTCGTGCATCAAACGCCGGTGACCAAAGTGTCTCGTGTAGTCCACAATCGGACCCGAAAGCAGAAGTATCTTGCCCGCGTGTTCGTTGGCAACTTTCTCCAGGAACGCTCCCCGCTCCGGCAGGGACAGATAGTTGACGCATTCGATGGCGGCGATCACGTCATAATTCTCGAATGACGCTTGCAGGAAATCGGCGCTTTCAAACCTGGCATTTGGCAGGTTTAGCGATTTGGCGCGGGCAATCGCGACATCGCTGATGTCGATGCCAACGACGGACCGGGCTTTCCTGAAAACCGTCTGGGTCAAGTGGCCTTCGCCACAACCGAGCTCAAGAACGGATTTGTCCCGGATGAATGATTTCAGGCATCGACGCAGGACCTTATCCCTGAATCGCGCGTGGGAAATATGCCAGGGGTCAGGGGCAGCATAGTAAAGATTGAAATCTGCAGCCGTCCGCATTGCTGATTTCCGCCAGTTGAAAAGCAAGCGCTATTCGCAAGTCCTTAAAAACCCGTTGCCAGTGGCGCATGCGGATCCCGCTTATTGCAGATCCACTCTTTCGCGCCATAGCGCTTCGAAAGTGTCAGAATCCCTCAGTGCCCGGGCGCCTGCGTCCATCAGTGCTTGTGCATCCAATGGATGGCCCGGCTTCTGCGTGACAGTGCTCGCAACTTTTTCCCTGGAAACGGGCTTCGCGGATGCCTCTTTGGGCCATTCCAGCAACTCCTTCGAAAGCAGGGGCTTGCCCTGGTACCAGCACTTTCGTCCGTCGATCAGACGATAGGACCACCACTGCCCGTGCGGATTCGATGGCGCCGCGCCGCGGCATTGCTGCTTGGCCTGCGCATCCGGCATCCCGACGGATAGCAGCGTCGCGGCCAAAGCGATTGATGGCAGCTTGCTCATTGGCGCACTGCGAAGCTGCTTTGTCGCTGCAAGCGGCTTACGGCGACGACCAAATCGGGGCGTTCGAGGACTTCGACCAATCGGTCGAGGATGCGTTCGTTGTTCTGCGGCCGGGGCCGAAGGTATTCTTCGAGTATGAGTTGCGCTTCGTTAATCGCTTGCAGAGCCAATTGTTGATCAGTCATTTTTTGCTACCCCACCAAACAAATGCGCCGGTAGTAAAAGGAACTAGAAATCAAGCCGCTTTTGAGAAATATCCCCGTCATTTTGACACATTTGATCAAATTTTTGTTACAATGCGGGAACTCTCAGGGCGCGATCACGGCGGATTCCTGTTTCTACACGGGTGGCACGTTCGAGTGGCCGCGAGCCAGAGCGGGCGCGGTGCGAAGCGTCAACCCGCTAGCTGTGGAACTTCAGCCCGTCGACGATCTTGTCGATCACCTTGCGCTCGGCGCGCATTGCCAGCCCGACAAGATTTAACTCGGCGCGGATTACCGCCCTCACCACTTCGCGGTTGGCGGCATCATGCGTGGTCTTGAACATGTCCTCGGTATAGACCGCGGGCGTGACGTTTCGCGTCAGCGCCCGTTCGAGCGCGCGGGAAAGCGCCGGACGGTCGGCGCCATAGATCAGGATCGGCTGGCCGATCAGCGACAGATATTTCGTGCCGGAACCATCGCCATAGGGCTCGCCGATACATTCGGGAAAGGCGGCTGCGATACCGCCAGCCAGGAATGAAGCGACGTTGAGCTTCTGCCACGGTTCGAGATCGGTCCGGATCACGACCGCGATCTTGGTGTCGAACTGCATGATGGCTCCCGAGTGCCGACGTCATTCCGGGGCGCGTCGAAGACGCGAACCCGGAATCTCGAGATTCCGGGTTCGATGCTTCGCATCGCCCCGGAATGACGATAACAAAATTATTCCTTCAAAATCATCCCTTCGCGTCGCAGGCCCATGCGCGGATCACGCACTCCTTGCCGCCGAATTCGTAGCACTTCTTGGTCGCGGCATTGAGCGAGCTTGATATCCTGGGCTTCACTGCATAACCGTGGGCGCCGCAGGGGTTAGCCATATCGACCGCTAATGCGGCACAGGCGCGCTTCATGGTCACGGCGGTGCAGTTGCCTTTGCATTGCTTCAGCGCCGCGGCGCGCGCCGCCGCTTCGGCGGGATAGTCATAGGCCTGGCCATAGGCGCCGCATTTGCCGACGGCGAACGCGCCCGCCGCCCTTGCCTTGGTGATGAAGCCCGAGACGCCCAGTAACAAGGTCAGCGCAACAATGAACAACGCGCGGCGTTGTGCAGCGACGGTCGAAACGATCAAAAGCCCCTCCCCCGAGGTAACGGCGGCGAATTTAGTCCGAGGGGGTTTCAAGTTGGTGAACGGGGTGTCCGAATTTGGATGTGTCGAGGGCGACGACCAATCTATCAGCTCGTCGTCCCGGCGAACGCCGGGACCCATAACCCCGGTCATCTATTGTTGAAGCGAAGCCGTCGGCCATTTTGCCAAAGCAATTACTGCCGCGGCGTATGGGTCCCGGCGTTCGCCGGGACGACATATAGATAGAACTCAGCTCAGCCAGCCCCTAACCCCGACGCGCGGCTTCAAGCGCTTGCGGCGTATCGATATCGAGAAAGGCGCTATTGCCCTCGACCGGGACTTCGGCCACGGCCTCGGTGTGCTTGGCGATCAGGTGACGGGCACCGACATCGCCATCCAGCGTCATCAACTCCTTGAAGAAGCGCCGCGACCACAGCACGGGATTGCCGCGGCGCCCCTCGCTGACGGGCACCGCGATCAGATGGCCGCGGTCCGGCGCAAAGGTTTCGATCAACTTGTCGATCAGTTTCGCAGAGATCAGCGGCATGTCGCCCAAACATACGATGGCGCCGTCGGCATTGTCAGGGACCGCGGCAATGCCGGCCTTGACCGACGACGCCAGCCCGCCGGCGAAATCCGGGTTGCGGACGAACTTCACCTTGAGCCCCGCCAACGCCTGCTCGACCAGGTCCGCCTGATGACCGGTGACGACGATCACATCAGTCACTTTCGATGCCAGCGCCTGCTCGGCCACGATCCGCACCAGCTTCTTGCCGTCGATTTCGGCCAGCAGCTTGTTGGGGCCGCCCATCCGCGTCGAGCGGCCGGCCGCCAGCACGATGGCCGCGACGTTGCGGTTGGCTTCGATGTCGGCAACAGTGCGTGGCTGCGGCCGTGTGACGATCTCCATCAGGAGACCGCCGACGCCCATGCCGGTGAGTTCGGCGCGCGTGACCTTCAGGCCCGCGAGCAGCCGCATCAGCACCCAGTCAAAACCGTTTTCGACCGGCGATCGCGCGCAGCCCGGCGCGCCCAGCACCGGCACGCCGCCGGCGCTGCCGATCAGCAGGAGATTGCCGGGATCGACCGGCATGCCGAAATGCTCGATCGCGCCGCCGATCTCGGTGATCGCGGCCGGAATCACGTCGCGCCGGTCGGCGATCGCGGACGCGCCGAACACGATCACGAGTTCGGCGCCGAGGCCGAGCAATTCCTTGATCGACGAAGCCAGCGCCACCTCGTCATGCGGCACGCGCCGCTCGGCGATGATGGTGGCGCCCGCCGGGCGCCAGCCGCTCCGCCGTCACGCGCAAGGTCTTGTCGATCACTTTCGGCGCGAGTCCCGGCAGCAAAGTCGAGACCACGCCGACGCGCTTGATGACGTAAGGCGCGATCCGCAGCGCGCCGTGGCCTGCGACGGCGACCGCAGCATCGCGCAGCTTTGCCTCGACGCCGAACGGAATGAGCTTGACGGTGGCGATCATCTCGCCTTCGACCACCGGCTTGAAGGCGGCGAGCGTCGCGAAAGTGATGGCCTCATCGACGCCGTTGATGCGGTCGACCGCGGCGCGATCCACCACCAGCACGCCGGCCTGCGCCGCGAACAGATTGGAGCGGCCGGTAAAGGCGCGCTCGACATTGACGCCCTCGCCCGCGACAGCCTCTGCGATGCTGGCGGCCGCAACGTCTTCGGAGACGTCGCCCTGCTCCAGCCGCACCACGACGATTTCCGCAACACCAGCCTTGTTGAGCGCCTCGACCTCGGTCGGCCCGATCGTGGTGCCTTTCTTCAGCACCAGCGAACCCTGCCGCAGCGTATGCACGGTGACGCCGCCAATCGCGTCGGCAGGACTGGCGGGACCGAACTTCATGCTGCCTGCACCTTCGCGGTTTGCTTCTCGCCTTGCTTCTCGCCTTCCTTGGGCAACCGCAGTTCGGCGGTGATCTCGGCCATGATCGAAACCGCGATCTCCGACGGCGACACCGCGCCGATGTTGAGCCCGATCGGCGCACGAATGCGCGCGATGTCGGCGTCGGACGCGCCCTGTGCCTTCAACCGTTCGGCCCGCTTGGCGTGGGTCTTTCGCGAGCCCAGCGCGCCGATATAGAAGCAATCGCGCGCGAAGGCGTGCAGCAGCGCCGGATCGTCGATCTTCGGATCGTGCGTGACGGCTACGAACGCCGTGTAGTGATCGATATTGAGCGGCGGCAGCGCTACATCGGGCCATTCGGCGATCAGCGGCACGTCGGGAAAGCGCTCGGGGCTGGCGAACGCGGTGCGTGGATCCACCACCGTGACGTCGTAGTCGAGCGAGCGCGCCAGCGGCGCCAGCGCCTGGCTGATATGAACCGCGCCGATGATCACGAGCCGCGCGGTTGGTGCGTAGACATTAAGAAACAGCTTCTTGCCGCCGCTCTCGATCATGCCGCTCTTGCCCATGCGCAATTGCTTTGCCAAATCGGCACTCAGCGGGTCCGTAGCGATATCCTTGGCCTTGACGAGCCGCTGTTCGCCATTGGCGGTATCGGTGACCACGATCACCGGCCGGCGCGCGGCGCGCTCGGTATTTACCTGTGTCAGGGTTTCGAGTTTCACGACTGGCCCACTTTCTCGACGAAGACGCGGATGGTGCCGCCGCAGGACAGGCCGACATTCCAGGCGGTCTCGTCGGCAACGCCGAATTCAAGCATTTTTGGCTTGCCGCTGGCGATCACGTCCAGCGCTTCGGTGACGACAGCGCCCTCGACGCAGCCGCCGGAGACCGAGCCCAAAAACGTGCCGTCGTCATTGATGACGAGGCTCGACCCGGCCGGCCGCGGCGCTGAGCCCCAGGTCTCGACCACGGTTGCCAGCGCCACGCCATGGCCGGCCTTCTGCCAGTTCTCGGCGGCCTGCAGAATGTCTTCGTCGCGGTTAAGCATGTGACGCCCTTTCAAGCTGCGGATCGGATCAGGCTGCGATGGTGCGGCGGAGGCGGCGCGGAAAGCGCCTCGATCAGCCCTTCCATCGAGTTCAAATTATGCACCGGGCGGAATTCGTCAACGTGCGGCAGCATCATTTTGATGCCCTGCGCCTTGGCCTCGAAGCCCCCGTAACGCAGCAGCGGATTGAGCCAGATCAGGCGGCGGCAAGACCGATGCAGCCGGTCCATCTCGAACGCCAGCGAGGCGTCGGCCTCCCGCTCCAGCCCGTCGGAAATCAACAGCACGATGGCGCCCTGCCCGAGTACCCGCCGGCCCCACAATTTGTTGAAGCTGTGCAGCGAGGTGGCGATGCGGGTGCCGCCGGCCCAATCCTCGACCGACGACGAACAGCTCGCCAAGGCCTCGTCGGGTCGCGCGCCCGCAGCGCCCGCGTCACATTGGTCAGCCGCGTGCCGAACAGGAACACCGAAACGCGCTTGCGGGCGTCAGTGATGGCATGCAGGAAATGCAGGAACAGGCGGGTATATTCGCTCATCGATCCCGAGATATCCAGCAGCGCCACGATCGGCGCCGGCTTGTCGATCCGGCCGAGTTTCCGGATGTCGATGATCTCGCCGCCGGTACGGAGACTGCTGCGCAGGGTACGGCGCATGTCGAGCCGCAGGCCCTTGGCGTCGGGCTGGTAGCGGCGGGTGCGCAGTTCCGCCTGCGGCAGCTTCATGTTGGCAATGGCGCGGGTGACCTCGGCAATCTCGGCCGCGCTCATCTGCGCAAAATCCTTCTTCTGCAGGATCTCCTTGTCGGAGACCGACAGCCTCAGTTCCTGCTCCTGGACCTGCGGGGCCTCGTCACGCGTCGACGGCTGGGCCAGCGCCTCCTGCACGCGGCGCGATGCCGGCGGCGGCTTCTTCTTGGCGTGGTCCGGCAGCGGCACCGAATCCAGCATGTGCTTCCAGTCTTCGGCGGCGCGGAAGAACAGGTCGAAGGCCTGCGCGAAGATCAGCATATGCTCGTGACGCTTGACGAAGATCGCCTCCAGCGTGGCGTAGACATCGGCGCGGTTGCCGATCTCGATCACCTGCAGCGCGTTCAGGGCGTCGATCACCGTGCCTGGGCCTACGGGAATCCCGGCAGCGCGCAGCGCGCGGGCAAAGCCGACGACGTTGTCGGCCATATGCCCGGTAGGGGGATTGAGGTGGTCGATGGCCATCGGACTATCCACTTCCGTCATTCCGGGGCACGCGAAGCGTGAACCCGGAATCTCGAGATTCCGGGTTCGACGCTGACGCGTCGCCCCGGAATGACGAATGCTATTACGACCAACGACCTAGTCGCTCGTCGCTTCCTTCAAAACCTTCTGCAGCGTGTCGCCCTGCATGCGCGCGATGTCGTCCTGGTATTTCAGCAGCGCGCCAAGCGTGTCGCCGACCATTTGCGGCGTCAGCGAACGGGCGTCGAGTTCGGTCAGCGCGGTGGCCCAGTCGATGGTTTCGGCGACCCCCGGCGACTTGTAGAAATCCTGGTCGCGCAGCGCCTGCACGAAGCGCACGACCTGCTGCGACAGCTTTGCGGAAATGCCCGGCACGCGCGACTTGACGATCGCAAGCTCGCGCTCGGCCTCGGGGTAATCCACCCAGTGATACAGGCAGCGGCGCTTCAGCGCGTCGTGGATCTCGCGGGTACGGTTCGAGGTGATGATGACGATCGGCGGCTGCGGCGCCTTGATGGTGCCGAACTCGGGAATGGTGACCTGGAAGTCGCTGAGAATTTCCAGCAAGTAAGCCTCGAACGCCTCGTCGGCGCGATCGAGTTCGTCGATCAAGAGCACCGGCGCCCCGGCGACGTCAGGCTCCAGCGCCTGCAACAGCGGCCGCTTGATCAGAAAGCGTTCGGCAAAAATGTCCGACGACAATTGCTCGCGATCGGTATCGCCGGCGGCTTCCGCCAGCCGGATCGCGATCATCTGCGCGGCGCTATTCCACTCATAGACGGCAGAGGCGACGTCCAGCCCCTCGTAACATTGCAATCGGATCAGCTTGCGCCCGAGCGCCGCCGACAGAACCTTTGCGATTTCGGTCTTGCCGACGCCGGCTTCGCCTTCGAGAAACAGTGGCCGCCCCATGCGCAGCGAAAGATAGGCGACCGTCGCCAGCGACCGCTCGGCCAGATAGCCGCGCGAGGTCAGGAGTTCGAGCATCGCATCGACGGATTTGGGCAACGCCGACGCACTCATGGGAGTACCAGTCTTGATGAGCTAGAAATTGGCAACTACTTCGCCGTCGCGGCTTCGACGGCGCGGCGCGTCAGCACGCCGATCAGGTGCGCGCGGTACTCGGCGCTGCCGTGCAGATCGCTGTTCAACCCTTCCGACGAAACGGAAATGCCGTCCAGCACCTTGTGCGAGAACCGCTTCTTCAAGGCCTCCTCGAACGCGGTGGCGCGGAACACGCCGTCCGAGCCCGCACCGGTGACGGCCACGCGCACGTCCGATGGACGCTTGGCGACGAACACGCCGACCAGCGCGTAACGCGAGGCCTGATTGCGGAACTTGATATAGGCCGCCTTCTTCGCCAGCGGGAACATCACCTTGGTAATGATCTCGTCGCTTTCGAGCGCGGTCGTGAACAGGCCCTGGAAGAATTCCTCGGCCTTCAGGCGGCGCTTGTTGGTGACGATGGTGGCGCCGAGCGCCAGGACCGCGGCGGGATAATCCGCCGTCGGGTCATTGTTGGCGAGCGAGCCGCCGATGGTACCCTTGTGGCGCACGGCGGGATCGCCGATCTGGCTTGCGAGTTCGGCGAGCGCCGGGATGGCTTCGCCGACGATCGCCGAGTTAGCCACATCGGCGTGCTTTGCGGTCGCGCCGATCACCAGCGAACGGCCCTTGATCTCGATGGCATCGAGCCCTTCGATATGGGAGAGGTCGACCAGGTGGGGCGGGCTGGCGAGCCGCTGCTTCATGACCGGCACCAGCGTGTGACCGCCGGCGATCAGCTTGGCCTCTTCGTTCTTGATCAGCAAATTGGCGGCCTGCCGCACGGTCGCCGGACGATGATATTTGAATTCGTACATGAGGACTTCCTGATCGCGATCGCGATGAAATCGATTAAGCGAGGTCGGACTTAAGCAAGGTCAGACTTGCCCATCGCCTTGGCGCCGGCGGCGATCGAGGCAACGATGTTCTGATAGCCGGTGCAGCGGCACAGATTGCCTTCAAGCTCCTCGCGAATGACGTGGTCCGACAGGTCATGCCCCTTGCGATGGACCAGATCGACCGCGGTCATGATCATGCCGGGGGTACAGAAGCCGCATTGCAGGCCGTGATGCTCGCGGAAGGCTTCCTGCATCGGATGCAGCGGCGCGCCGTCGGCCGCCAGGCCTTCGATGGTCTTGACCTCGTGGCCGTCGGCCATGACAGCGAGCGTGGTGCACGACTTCACCGCCTTGCCGTCGAGATGCACGACGCAGGCGCCGCATTGCGAGGTGTCGCAGCCGACATGGGTGCCCGTCAGCCGGAGATTCTCCCGCAGCAACTGGACCAGCAGGGTACGGGGGTCGACATTGGCGTTTACGGGGTTGCCGTTCACGATCAGGGAAATCTTGGCCATCAGCACTCTCTTGGGCTGCACTGCCGGATATGACGGCAGCGCAGGCATTTTAAAGTCATTCCAAAGGCCATAATATGGGCCCTACCGGCAATGAGCAACCTCAGGAGCCCCTCTCCTGGGGCATGGCCTGATAGACTTGACGGGACTGTTTGGCCGGGGGTTTGAGGCCAGAATCAGCCCTGTACGGCCTTGCCGAAATTGGTGAAGAATTCGTCGGCCAGCTTCTTGGCCGCACCATTGATCAGCCGCTGTCCGAGCTGGGCGAGCTTGCCCCCGATCTGCGCCTCGACATTATAGCTGAGCAGCGTGCCGCCATCCTTTTCTGACAGCGCCACCGTGGCGCCGCCCTTGGCGAAGCCGGCGACGCCGCCCTCGCCTTCGCCCGAGATCCTGTAGCCGTTGGGCGGGTCGAGATCGCTCAGCGTCACCTTGCCCTTGAAGCGGGCGGAAACCGGCCCGACCTTCATTTTGGCGGTGGCGCGGAAGCCGTTGTCTTCGGTCTTTTCCAGCTCCTCGCAGCCCGGGATGCAGGCCTTCAGCACCTCCGGATCGTTGAGTTTGGCCCACACGGCCTCGCGCGATGCCGCAAGCTGGACTTCGCCGTTCATCGTCATGGCCATGGGGGTGCCTCCTGGGTCGCTTCAACCTTGTCATCCCCCAGTAAAGCACGCCCGGCCCAAAAGGAAGGGCACTCAGGATGACGAGCGATGCATATTCGCAAGTGCAGCAAGCGGAGGCCGACAAGGGGCATTGGCAGCGACAGGCCGGAATGGTTAGGTCGCGCCCAGATGAGTACGTCGCTCTCCCCGCTACTTGCCCCGATGCTGTCCAGCGCCGCGATGCGCGCGATATGCGATGATGTCGCATGCCTGCAGAACATGCTCGATTTCGAGGCCGCGCTGGCGCGCACTGAGGCCGCGCTCGGGGTGATTCCGGCCGATGCGGCCGGCCCGATCACGGCGGCTTGCCGGACCGAATCATTTGATCTCGCCGCGCTGGCGGATGCCGCGACCAGGTCCGGCAACCTGGCGATCCCCCTCGTCAAGGCGCTGACCTCCAACGTCGCGAAAGTGGACGCCGAGGCAGCCCGCTACGTCCATTGGGGCGCGACCAGCCAGGACGTCATCGATACCGGCACCATGCTCGGCCTTCGCGCCGGGATCGATGCACTGCTTGCTGACACCAGCCGCGCCATCGCGGGCTTCGCCGGGCTGGCGCGTCAACACCGCGATACCGCGGTGGTCGCCCGCACCTGGCTGCAGCACGCCTTGCCGATGCCGTTCGGACTGAAGCTGGCCGAATATGCCGCGGCCCTGCACCGCTCGCGCAAACGCCTGCAGCGCTTGCGCCGCGAGACGCTGGCGCTGCAATTCGGCGGCGCGGCCGGCACGCTCGCGGCCCTCGGCGACAGGGGATTGCAGGTTTCGGAAAGACTGGCCGAGGAGCTCGAGCTGCCGTTGCCCGACGCGCCCTGGCACACCCATCGCGACCGCATCGCGGAAGCGGCTTCTGTGTTCGCGATCCTTGCCGGCACCTGCGGCAAGATCGCGCGCGATGTTTCGCTGATGATGCAGACCGACGTCGCCGAAGCGTTCGAGCCATCCGGCGAAGGCCGCGGCGGCTCCTCCACCATGCCGCACAAGCGCAATCCCGTGGCGGCCGCCAGCGCGCTCGCCGCGGCCACCATGGCCCCCAATCTCGCAGCGACGATCTTTGCCGCGCAAGTACAGGACCATGAACGCAGCGCCGGTCCCTGGCACGCGGAATGGCCGACCCTGCCGACGCTGTTGCTGGTCACGTCGGGCGCACTCGCGGCAATTGTGGATATCGCCGAAGGACTGGAAGTCGACGCCAAGCGCATGCGAGCCAATCTCGACGTTACAGGCGGCCTGATCATGGCCGAAGCGGTGGCGATGCGGCTTGCCGAAAAGATCGGCAAGAGCGACGCGCATCATCTGATCGAGGCGGCGAGCAAGAAGGCTGTCGCAGACAAGAAACATTTGCGCGATGTCGTGATGGCGGATGGCAAGATCACCGCACAGCTCGACGCCGACAAGATTGCAGAACTGTTCGAGCCGATGGCCTATCAGGGCGCCTCGCAGGCCCTGATCGACCGCCTGCTCGCTTCGCTGGACGACAAATAAGAGACCGGAGAACTCCAGATGCCGATGATCGACGCCGACGGGTGCCTGCTCAACGTATCCGTCGAAGGCCGCGACGGTGGACCGACGCTGATGCTGTCGAATTCGCTGGGCGCGACGATGCAGATGTGGGAGCCGCAGATGAAGGCGCTCACCCAGGTGTTTCGCGTCATCCGCTACGACCGGCGCGGCCACGGCAAGTCGAACGTGCCGCCCGGGCCCTATTCGATGGAGCGTTTCGGCCGCGACGTGCTGGCGATCCTCGACGACCTCAATATCGCAAAGACGCATTGGTGCGGGCTGTCGATGGGCGGCATGGTCGGGCAATGGCTGGGCGCCAATGCGCCGGATCGATTTGGAAAGCTCATCCTCGCCAACACCGCCTGCCACTATCCGGACCCGACCAACTGGCTCAACCGCATCAAGGCGGTGAAGGAAGGCGGCATCGCGGCCGTCGCGGATACCGTGATCGCCGGCTGGCTGACGGCGGATTTTCGCGAGCGCGAACCGCAAATCACCGCCAACATGAAGGCGATGATGCTGGCCACGCCGGTGGAAGGCTATCTCGCCTGCTGCGAGGCGCTTTCCACGCTCGACCAGCGCGAGCTGCTGCCGAAAATCAAAAGCCCGACGCTGGTGATCGCCGGACGTCACGACATGTCGACGCCGATCGCGGCCGGAGAATTCATCCGCAGCCGGATACCGGGCGCCAGCATGACGATCCTGGACGCCGCGCATATTTCCAATGTCGAGCAACCGCACGCCTTTACCGACGCGGTGGTCGGCTTCCTGACGCAACGCTAGACGGACGTCGTCATTCCGGGGCACCTCGAAGAGGCGAACCCGGAATGACCACTCTGAAGGAGACACCAATGGACGACGACAAGCGCCGCGACGAGGGCATGGCCCAGCGCCGCAAAGTGCTCGGCAATGAATGGGTCGACAAATCGATCGCCAACCGAAACGCGTTCAATACCGACTTCCAGGACCTGATCACCCGCTATGCCTGGGGCGATATCTGGACCCGGCCGCATTTCGACCACCGCACCCGCCGCGTGCTTGTGATCGGCACCATGGTGGCGCTCGGCCAGTGGGATGAATTCCGCCTGCATGTGCGCGCAGCGCTTGCCGAAGGCGGCTTCACCCCCGAGGACATCAAGGAAATCTTGCTGCAGCAGGCGATCTATTGCGGCGTGCCGGCGGCCAACCACGCCGTCAAGGAAGCGGGCGCGATCATCGCCGAACTGGGTTTGCAGAAGGGTTAGCCTGGTGCGCCACGCCTGCAGCGACTGGCAGATCGATCAGCCCGGCTATTTTGGCGCCTGAGCACGCCATGGTGTCTTGAGCGTCCAGCAACAAGCGTGTATCCGCGCGAGCGTAATGCAGCGCCGGCAGCATCGCATTGGCCGAACGCGGCCAAGCCTTATCCAGGTGATCAATTGAGTCCTGAACCTTCGACGACCCCTGTGGCTGCATCCGGCTCGTTCGCAGCCATGAAGTCATTGCCCTATCGCGCCCAGTTCTTTGCATATGTGTTGGCCATGATGGCCGACAATATCGAGCATGTGATCAGCTATTGGGTGGTCTTTCAGAAATTCCATTCACCTGCGCTGGCCGGCTTCGCGGTGCTGTCGCACTGGCTTCCATTTCTGTTGTTTTCCGTCGCCGTTGGCGGCTTGGCCGACCGGTACGATCCGCGCCGCATCATCCAGTGCGGGATGCTGCTCTTCATCGTGGCGTCGGCGGGATGGGGAATCTTCTTCATCACCGACACGCTTCAGATGTGGCACGCAATGCTGCTGCTCGTCATCCACGGCTGCGCCGGCGTGCTGTGGCAGACGCCGAACCAGTTGTTGCTCTACGACATCGTAGGTCCCGCCAATCTGCCGAGCGCTGTACGGCTGAACGCGACGGCGCGCTATCTGGGCATCCTGGTCGGTCCGGCCGTGGGCGGCGTCATCATGCTGACGCTAGGCCCATCCCACGGCATCATTTTCAACACGCTGTTCTATCTGCCGATGCTGCTCTGGCTGTTCTGGGCGCCCGTCAAAGCCAAGGACACCGCACCCCGACGCATCCCGGTCCGCGGCCTTGCCGACATCATGCAGACCATCCGCGACATCGGCACGCAGCGGGTCCTTACCTCGATGACGCTGCTCGCCGGGCTGACCTCCTTCATGATCGGCAACGCCTACCACGCCCAGATGCCGGGTTTTGCGATCGACCTCGGACACGGCGATCCCGGCGTGTCCTACAGCGTGCTATTGGCTGCGGACGCCGCCGGCGCGCTGCTTGCGGGCATCGCGCTCGAAGCGTGGGGACGGCTCAAACCAACGCCTCGGACAGCCATCATCCTCGCAATCCTATGGAGCCTGTCCCTGCTCGCGTTCGCGTCCGTCAGCATTTACGCGCTTGCGATCGCGTTGCTGTTTGTCGCTGGATTCTTCGAGCTGTCGTTCAACACGATGGCGCAGGCGCTGGTCCAGATAAATGCCCCCGCCGACATCCGCGGCCGCGTTGTTGGCCTGTTCAACATGGCCGGGCTCGGCATGCGGGCCTTCAGCGGCATCACCGTGGGCCTCTTCGGCGCTGCGATCGGCATTCACTGGTCGCTCGGCCTGTCAGCCGCCGTGCTATTGGCTTCCCTGTCCGTCCTGTATCGCCGCGCAGCAAGGAAAGGCTGAATTCCCGAAGGACACAAGCCCCGGGGCACCGCCAAAGGCGGACAAAAAAAGTCCCGCCTTTCGGCGGGACCTTTCTCTACTCTCGCGTCAATCTGCTAACGGTCCTGATTGGGATTGGGTTTCTGCCCCTGACGGCTCGGGTCCTGCTGCTGCTGGCCGGGCTTCTGGCCGCCGCCCTGCTGCTGACCGGGCTTCTGACCCGGGTTCTGGTTCTGCTGGCCCGGGTTCTGGTTCTGATTAGTCATTGAGCAATCTCCGTTGTTGAGACGTAGCCGGGGTCAACGGAGAGCCCACGGGTTGGTTGCTTGGGAATAGCGGTTCCGCCGCGATCATTCCGCGGCAAAGCCATGGCCGGACTGTGAAGCTGGAACCAGCCGCGAAAACTAGCTCTGTACAAGCCGATTAAGCCGCAGCCGGTGCCGTTGCCGCCCCCGGTTCCCGCTGCTAGAGATGACACGACGCGTCGTCTTGGGCTGCCGGAGCTCTCGCCGCGTCGCGGCTCTAACTACGGCAGCGCATGGATTATTTCGCCCAGCAACTGATCAACGGCCTCGTGCTCGGCTCGATCTACGGCCTGATCGCCATCGGCTACACCATGGTCTATGGCATCGTCGGCATGATCAATTTCGCCCATGGCGATATTTTCATGATCGGCGGCTTCATCGCGCTGATCACGTTCCTGATCCTGGTCTCGTTCGGCCTGACCGCCATCCCCCTGATCCTGCTGGTCGTGCTGCTGGTGTCGATGGCGATCACGGCGCTCTATGGCTGGACGGTGGAGCGCATCGCCTACCGGCCGCTACGGCACTCGTTCCGCCTGGCGCCGATGCTTTCGGCGATCGGCATGTCGTTCGTGCTGACCAATTTCTCGCAAGTAGCCCAAGGCGCACGCGTAAAACCGGTGCCGCCGATCATTACCGGCGGCTACACCCTGCACGAGGGCGCCGGCGGCTTCGCGGTGCAGCTTTCGAACGTCCAGATCATCGTCGTCATTACCACCATCGTGCTGCTGGCGCTGTTCACCTGGCTGGTATCGAGCACGCGGTTGGGGCGTGACATGCGCGCCTGCGAGCAGGATCAGACCATGGCCTCGCTGCTCGGCGTCGATGTCGATCGCACCATTTCCATGACCTTCGTGATCGGGGCGGCGCTCGCCGCTGTCGCCGGCATGATGTACCTGCTCTATTACGGCCTGGTCGATTTCTTCATGGGCTTTGTCGCCGGCATCAAGGCGTTCACCGCCGCCGTCCTTGGCGGCATCGGCTCGCTGCCCGGCGCGATGCTGGGCGGACTGCTGATCGGGCTGATCGAAACGCTGTGGTCGGCCTACTTCTCGGTCGAGTACAAGGACGTCGCCGCGTTCTCGATCCTGATCGTCGTCCTGATCTTCCTTCCGACCGGCCTGCTCGGCCGGCCCGAAGTCGAAAAAGTCTGATGGGCGGCCGCGTGAGCGCACCCCCCGCCGCCATGCAAACCTCGCGCGCACCGGGCGCCGCCTTCATCCTCAAGAAAGCGCTGATCAGCGCGCTGGTCGCGCTGGTGCTGTTTTCGCTGATGATCGGCGTGCGCACCGAAGCAGGTCCCGAGGGGCATCTGATCTACTGGACAAGGTTCGGCGACCTCGCCGCGATGGTTGCGACCGTGTTCGGAGGCAGCATCGTCGTCGAGCTGCTGCGGCAATGGTGGGGACCGGTCGGCACCGTCAGGATCGTTCCGGCGTCGGTGCAGAGTGGCCTTTCGCTCGCCGGACGCCTGGTCGCCCCGGTGCTGCTGGTGTTCACCTTTCTGGTGCCGGTCATCTTCTACGATGAGCGCTACATTCTCGACCTCGGCATTCTCGTGCTGACTTACGTGATGCTCGGATGGGGGCTGAACGTAGTGGTCGGCCTCGCCGGTCTGCTCGACCTCGGCTATGTCGCGTTCTACGCCGTCGGCGCCTATTCCTACGCGCTGCTGGCGACCAATTTCGAACTGTCGTTCTGGATCTGCCTGCCGCTCGCCGGCATCCTCGCCGCCTTCTGGGGCGTGCTGCTCGGCTTTCCCGTGCTGCGGCTGCGCGGCGATTATCTCGCCATCGTCACCCTCGCCTTCGGCGAGATCATCCGCCTCATCCTGCTCAACTGGCAGAGCCTGACCGGCGGCCCGAACGGCGTCACCGGCATTCCCCGGCCGACCCTGTTCGGCATTCCGCTGTCGGCGGGCGATGACGGGCTTGCCGCCAAACTCGGCATCGAATACTCACCGACCCACCGCATCGTATTCCTGTTCTACATAATCCTGGCGCTGGCGCTGCTCACCAACTGGGTCACGATCCGCCTGCGCCGCCTGCCCATCGGCCGCGCCTGGGAAGCATTGCGTGAAGACGAAGTCGCCTGCCGCGCGCTCGGCATCAACACCACCACGACCAAGCTCACGGCGTTTGCGACGGGCGCGATGTTCGGCGGCTTTGCCGGCGCGTTCTTCGCGACGCGACAGGGATTCATCAGCCCGGAATCCTTCACCTTCCATGAATCGGCGCTGGTGCTGGCGATCGTGGTGCTGGGTGGCATGGGCTCGCAGCTCGGCGTCGCGCTCGCGGCGCTCGCCATGATCGGCGGCTTCGAGCTGTTTCGCGGACTCGAGCAGTATCGCATGCTGGTGTTCGGCATGGCGATGGTGCTGTTGATGATCTGGCGCCCGCGTGGCCTGATCGGCCACCGCGCGCCCACCGTATTCCTGAAGCACAACCAGGCGATCTCATCCGACCTCGTCAAGGAGGGACACGGATGAGCGGCGACCACATCCTGTCCGTCGATCGCCTGTCGATGCGCTTCGGCGGCATCGTCGCCGTCAACGAACTCTCCTTCAACGCCGAACGGCGCAAGATCACCGCGCTGATCGGGCCGAACGGCGCCGGCAAGACCACCGTATTCAACTGCATCACCGGCTTCTACAAGCCGACTTCGGGCGCGATGCGGCTCGTGCATGATGACGGCCATGCCGTCCAGCTCGAGCGGCTCAACGATTTCCGGATTTCCAAACTCGCCCGGGTCGCGCGCACGTTCCAGAACATCCGGCTGTTTCCCGGCATGACGGCGCTGGAAAACCTGATGGTGGCGCAGCACAACGCGCTGATGCGCGCCTCCGGACTGACGTTTCTGGGCCTGATCGGCGCGCCGTCCTGGCGCAGCGCCGAGCAGGCCGCGATCGACCTGGCGCGGACATGGCTCGATCGCATCGGGCTGCTGGATCGCGCCGACGATGCCGCCGGCAATTTGCCCTATGGCGACCAGCGGCGGCTCGAAATCGCGCGCGCGATGTGCACCCAGCCTGCTTTGCTTTGCCTCGATGAGCCGGCCGCCGGGCTGAACGCGCGGGAAAGCGCGGCCTTGAGCGAACTCCTGCTCTCGATCCGCGCCAATCAAGGCACCTCGATCCTGCTGATCGAGCACGACATGTCGGTGGTGATGGAAATCTCCGACCATGTCGTCGTGATGGATTACGGCGTCAAGATCGCCGAAGGCTCGCCGCAGCACGTGCGTGACGATCCCAAGGTGATCGCCGCCTATCTCGGCGCCGACGAGGAAGAGGCCATCGCGGTGATGGAGAGCGGAACGTGACCGCGGTCCACATATCTTCGTCATGCCCGGGCTTGACCCGGGCATCCACGTCCTTCTTCCTTGACGACCGCAAAGACGTGGATGGCCGGGACAAGCCCGGCCATGACGGCTGTGAGGTCATGCGATGATCTCGACTCCATCACCCCTGCTCGCGATCCGCAGCCTGCGCGCGGCCTACGGCAGGATCGAGGCGCTGAAGGGCGTCGATCTCGACATCAATGCCGGCGAGATCGTGGCCCTGATCGGCGCCAACGGCGCCGGCAAATCGACGCTGATGATGACGATTTTCGGCCGGCCCCGCGCCCGCTCCGGTCACATCGAGTTCGATGGCCAGGATATCACCGGCGTACCGACGCACGAGATCGCCAGACTGCGTATCGCGCAATCCCCCGAGGGCCGCCGGATTTTCCCGCGCATGAGCGTGGCGGAAAACCTGCAGATGGGCGCTGACGCGACCGACTGCAGCGAGGCCGAACGCGCCAGCGGCCTGGAGCGCATCTTCACGCTGTTCCCGCGGCTGAAGGAGCGCATGACCCAGCGCGGCGGCACGCTGTCCGGCGGCGAACAGCAGATGCTGGCGATCGGCCGCGCCCTGATGAGCCGCCCGCGCCTGTTGATGTTGGACGAGCCGTCGCTCGGCCTTGCACCCCTGATCGCGCGCCAGATTTTTGACGCGATCCGCACCCTGAACCGGCAGGACGGCCTCACCGTTCTGATCGTCGAGCAGAACGCCAATCACGCACTGAAGCTCGCCCATCGCGGCTATGTCATGGTCAACGGCCTGATTACGCTGTCCGGGACCGGCAGCGAACTGCTGCAACGCCCTGAAATCCGTGCCGCTTACCTGGAAGGCGGCCGACGGGGGTAGCGTTCCGCCAGCCTTGGCACGCGCTTCTGGCACGCGATCTTGGCGAATGATGCGGCAAGATGCTGCGAATGGACCGTGGATTTGCCCGAAAATTGCCGATGACTTCGCCTTAAAATCAGCCGACAATGGACCCGATTTTCGTACCCGGCCTGCCGGGCGTTTCCCGAAATCGACCTACCCCACGAGGATACCTCATGAAATCACTGAAACTCATCGGCCTGGCATTGGGCGCATCGCTGGCGCTTTCGACCACTGCGCTGGCGCAGGACATCTCCATCGCCGTGGCCGGCCCGATGACGGGCTCGGAATCCGCGTTCGGTCGCCAGATGAAGAACGGCGCCGAACAGGCCGTGGCCGACATCAACGCCGCCGGCGGCGTGCTCGGCAAGAAGCTGGCGCTGCAGGTCGGCGACGACGCCTGCGATCCCAAGCAGGCGCGCTCGGTGGCGGAAAAGCTCGCCAGTTCTAAGATTCCGTTCGTCGCCGGGCATTTCTGTTCGTCGTCCTCGATCCCGGCGTCGGAAGCCTATGCCGACGGCAACGTGCTGCAGATTACGCCGGCCTCGACCAACCCGCTGTTCACCGAGCGCAAGCTCTGGAACGTGGCGCGCGTCTGCGGCCGCGACGATCAGCAGGGCCTGGTCGCCGCCGACTACATTGCCAAGAACTACAAGGGCAAGAACGTCGCCATTCTCAACGACAAGACCACCTACGGCAAAGGTCTCGCCGACGAAACCAAGAAGGCGCTCAACAAGGCCGGCATGACCGAGAAGTTGTTCGAATCCTACAACAAGGGCGACAAGGATTTTAACTCGATCGTGTCGCGGCTGAAGCGCGACAATATCGATCTGGTCTTTGTCGGCGGCTACCATCAGGAAGCAGGTTTGATCCTGCGCCAGATGCGCGATCAGGGCCTCAAGACCGTGCTGATGGCGGGCGATGCCATGAACGACAAGGAGTTCGCCTCGATTACGGGTCCGGCTGCCGAAGGCACGCTGTTCACCTTCGGTCCCGACCCGCGCAACAAGGCGACCGCGAAGGCGATCGTCGAGAAGTTCAAGGCCAAGAACATCGATCCCGAAGGCTACACCCTCTACACCTACGCCGCGATGCAGGTCTGGTCGCAGGCGGCGGCGAAGGTCGGATCGACCGACCCCAAGAAGGTGATGGAAGCCATCAAGGCCGGCGAGTGGAACACCGTGCTCGGCAAGATGGCATTTGATGCCAAGGGCGACATCAAGGCGATCGACTATGTCGTCTACAAATGGGACGCCAAGGGCAACTACGCCGAGATCAATCCGAAGGGCTCCTGAAGCCCGCACAACCCATGACTGCAGACGCCCCGGCTTGCCCGGGGCGTTTTGCTTTGGGTTCCAGATAATTCTTCGAACTCGGGAACAATTGGGTTCCCGGCGGATTAAGAAACTTGGGCTGAGTTCCATGTCATTGATTTCACGACCTTAACCGCTGTTCCAGCTTGATCTGGTGTTGGGCAGTCGGTTCTATGCCGTGAAGTCGCGTCTCGGCCACGAGATTCGCGCACTGGCTTCGAGGAATCGCATGAGTGATCTTTCTCCCGGACCTTCACAGGTTCGCCGCGCCGCCAAACGCAAGCCAGTCCCGAACGGAAAGATCGACCCGATGCAGGATCTGCTGCACGCCCTGCAGGCGATGCGGGCGGGCGATTTCTCGGTGCGGATGACCGGCGATCACCTCGGCATCGAGGGCAAGATCGCGGACACTTTTAACGAAATCGTCGCTGCCAACCAGCGAATGGCGCAGCAGCTGGAGCGCGTCGGCCAGGTCGTCGGCCGCGAAGGCAAGACCCGGCAGCGCGTCAAGTTCGACCTCGCGAGCGGATCGTGGGCGGACATGGAGGGATCGGTCAACACGCTGATCGACGACTTGCTGTGGCCGACCCGCGAAGTCACGCGCGCGGTCGCCGCGGTTGCGCAAGGCGATCTGCTGCAGACCGTGCAGCTCGACGTCGACGGCCGTCCGCTGGGCGGCGAGTTTCTGCAGTCGGCCAACATCGTCAACACGATGATCAAGCAGCTCAGCGTGTTCACGTCGGAAGTGACGCGCGTGGCGCGCGAGGTCGGCACCGAGGGCAAGCTCGGCGGCCAGGCCCAGGTGCCTGAAGTGACCGGCGTCTGGAAAGACCTCACCGAGAGCGTCAACTCGATGGCCAACAACCTCACCGGCCAGGTCCGCAACATCGCCGAAGTCACCATCGCGGTCGCCAATGGCGACTTGTCGAAGAAGATCACGGTCGACGTCCGCGGCGAAATCCTGCAGCTCAAGGAAGCCATCAACACGATGGTGGACCAGCTTCGGTCCTTTGCCTCGGAAGTGACGCGCGTCGCCCGCGAGGTCGGCACCGACGGCAAGCTCGGCGGCCAGGCGATCGTGCCCGGCGTCGCCGGCACCTGGAAGGATCTGACAGACTCGGTGAACGCGATGTGCGGCAACCTGACCGCGCAGGTCCGCAATATCGCCAACGTCACCACGGCTGTGGCCCGCGGCGACCTGTCCCGCAAGATCACGGTCGACGTCCGCGGCGAAATCCTGGAGCTGAAGGATACCATCAATACGATGGTGGATCAGCTCAACTCGTTCGCCTCGGAAGTGACGCGCGTCGCGCGTGAGGTCGGCACCGAAGGCAAGCTCGGCGGTCAGGCCCAGGTCCCCGGCGTTGCCGGCACCTGGAAGGATCTCACCGACAACGTCAACTTCATGGCCTCGAACCTGACCGCACAGGTGCGCAACATCGCCGACGTTGCGACCGCGATCGCCGGCGGCGACCTTTCCAAGAAGATCACAGTCAACGTGTCGGGCGAAATCCTGCAGCTGAAGGAAACGCTCAACACGATGGTCGACCAGCTCAACGCCTTTGCCGGCGAGGTCACCCGCGTGGCGCGCGAAGTCGGCACCGAGGGACGGCTCGGCGGACAGGCCAACGTGCTCGGCGTCGCCGGCACCTGGAAGGACCTGACCGAGAGCGTCAACTCGATGGCGAGCAATCTGACGGCGCAGGTCCGCAACATCGCGGAGGTGACGACCGCGGTCGCCAATGGCGACCTGTCGAAGAAGATCACGGTGGACGTGCGCGGCGAAATTCTCGAATTGAAAGACACCGTCAATACGATGGTCGACCAGCTCAATGCGTTCGCCGGCGAAGTCACGCGCGTCGCGCGCGAAGTCGGCACCGAGGGCAAGCTTGGTGGTCAGGCGCTGGTGCGCGGCGTCGCTGGCACCTGGAAGGATCTCACCGACAGCGTCAACTCGATGGCCTCCAACCTGACCGGCCAGGTCCGCAACATCGCCGAAGTCGCAACCGCAGTCGCCAAGGGCGACCTCTCCAAGAAGATCACGGTCAACGTGTCAGGCGAAATCCTTCAGCTGAAGGAAACGCTCAATACGATGGTCGACCAGCTCAACGCTTTCGCCGGCGAAGTCACCCGCGTGGCGCGCGAGGTCGGCACCGACGGCAAGCTCGGCGGCCAGGCCCAGGTGACCGGCGTCGCCGGCACCTGGAAGGATCTCACCGACAGCGTCAACTCGATGGCCGGCAATCTGACGGCGCAGGTCCGCAACATCGCCGAAGTCGCGACCGCCATCGCCGGCGGCGACCTGTCGCGCAAGATCACGGTCGACGTGCGCGGCGAGATCCTGCAGCTGAAGGAAACGCTGAACACGATGGTCGACCAGCTCAACCGCTTCGCGGGCGAGGTGACGCGCGTGGCGCGCGAGGTCGGCACCGAAGGCCGGCTCGGCGGTCAGGCCAACGTGCCCGGCGTCGCCGGCACCTGGAAGGACCTCACCGACAACGTCAACTCGATGGCCGGCAACCTGACCGGCCAGGTCCGCAACATCGCCGAGGTGACGACGGCGGTCGCCAAGGGCGACCTTTCCAAGAAGATCACGGTCGACGTCAAGGGCGAAATCCTCGAGCTGAAGAACACCGTCAACACCATGGTGGACCAGCTCAACGCCTTCGCCTCCGAAGTCACGCGCGTGGCGCGCGAGGTCGGCACCGAAGGCAAACTCGGCGGTCAGGCCGAAGTGCCTGAAGTGGCCGGCACCTGGAAGGACCTCACCGACAACGTCAACTTCATGGCCTCGAACCTGACCGCGCAGGTTCGCAACATCGCGGAAGTCGCCACCGCGATCGCCGGCGGCGACCTGTCCAAGAAGATCACGGTGGACGTGCGCGGTGAGATCCTGCTGCTGAAAGACACCTTGAACACGATGGTGGAGCAGCTTCGCTCGTTCGCCGCCGAGGTGACGCGCGTGGCGCGCGAGGTCGGCACCGAGGGCCGGCTCGGCGGTCAGGCCGTCGTGCCCGGCGTCGGCGGCACGTTCAAGGACCTGACCGACAACGTCAACCTGCTGGCGGCCAACCTCACCACGCAGGTTCGCAACATCGCCGAAGTCACGACCGCGGTGGCCCGCGGCGACCTGTCGCGCAAGATCACGGTGGACGTGAAGGGTGAAATCCTCGAACTGAAGAACACCATCAATACGATGGTCGATCAGCTCAACGCCTTTGCCGGCGAAGTGACGCGCGTGGCGCGCGAAGTCGGCACCGAGGGCAAGCTCGGCGGTCAGGCGCAGGTTCCGGGCGTCGCCGGCACCTGGAAGGACCTGACCGATACCGTGAACTTCATGGCCGCCAATTTGACCGAACAGGTGCGCGGCATCGTCAAGGTGGTGACCGCGGTCGCCGACGGCGATCTGAAGCAGAACCTGACGGTGAAATCCAAGGGCGAAGTCGCAGCCCTTGCCGACACCATCAACAACATGACCGAGACGCTCGCGACCTTCGCCGACCAGGTCACCAGCGTGGCGCGCGAAGTCGGTGTCGAGGGACGACTGGGCGGTCAGGCCAACGTGCCCGGCGCTGCCGGCACCTGGAAGGATCTCACCGGCAACGTCAACCTGCTCGCCGCCAACCTGACCTCCCAGGTGCGCGCGATCGCCGAGGTGGCGACCGCCGTGACCAAGGGCGACCTGACCCGCTCGATCCAGGTCGACGCGCGCGGCGAAGTGGCCGAACTCAAAGACAACATCAACACGATGATCGGCAATCTCCGTCTCACCACCCAGGTCAATACCGAGCAGGACTGGCTGAAGACCAACCTCGCCAAATTCACCAACATGCTGCAGGGACAGCGCGACCTGACCACCGTCGGCCGGCTGCTGCTGACCGAACTGGCGCCGCTGATCAACGCGCATATGGGCGTAATCTACCAGGTGACGAACCCGGAGACACCCCAGATGCGCCTGCTCTCGGCCTATGCAGGCGATGGCGCCAATCCCCACCCGCAAATCGTTCAATTCGGCGAGGGGCTGATCGGCCAGTGCGCCATGGACAAGCGCCAGCGGCTGGTGTCGGACATCCCGGGCGACACGGCGCCGATCAACTCGGCACTGTTGCGCGTCATTCCGAAAAACCTCGTCGTGCTGCCGATCCTGTTCGAAACCCAGGTCAAGGCGGTGATCGAGCTTTCGTCGGTCAGTTCGTTTACGACCTCGCAAATGACCTTCCTCGAACAGCTCACCAACTCTATCGGCATCGTGCTCAACAGTATCGAGGCCACGATGCAGACCGAAGGCCTGCTGACGCAATCCCAGCAGCTCGCCGGCGAATTGCAGACGCAGCAGAAGGAATTGCAGCAGACCAACGAACAGCTCGAACAGAAGGCCCAGCAGCTCGCCGAACGCAACGTCGAGGTGGAGCGAAAGAACCAGGAAATCGAACAGGCGCGGCGCGCGCTCGAGGAAAAGGCGACCGAGCTTTCGCTGACGTCGAAATACAAGTCGGAATTCCTCGCCAACATGTCGCACGAGCTGCGCACGCCGCTCAACAGCATCCTGATCCTCGGCCAGCAGCTCACCGAAAATCCTGATGGTAATCTGTCCGCCAAGCAGGTCGAATTCGCCCGCACCATTCACGGCGCCGGCACCGACCTGCTCAACCTGATCAGCGACATCCTCGATTTGTCGAAGATCGAATCCGGCACCGTCACTGTCGATGCCGAGGAGATCCTGACTTCGAGCCTGCTCGAGACGGTCGGACGACCGTTCCGCCACGAAGCCGAGAACCGCCAGCTCTCGTTCAGCGTCGAGGTCGACGAAAATCTCGCCCGCAGCATGGTCACCGACTCGAAACGCCTGCAGCAGGTTTTGAAAAACCTGTTGTCGAACGCGTTCAAGTTCACCGCCGAGGGCGGCGTCAAGATGACCGTATCGGCCGCCGTCGGCGGCTGGAGCGCCGAGCACCCGATCCTCAACCATGCGCCGGCCGTCGTCGCCTTCGAGGTGACCGACACCGGCATCGGAATTCCTCTCGAAAAGCAGAAACTGATCTTCGAGGCGTTCCAGCAGGCCGACGCCGGCACCAGCCGGAAATACGGCGGCACCGGTCTCGGTCTTGCGATCAGCCGCGAACTGGCGGGCCTGCTCGGCGGCGAAATCCATCTGCGCAGCGCGCCCGGTAAAGGCAGCACCTTCGTGCTGTATTTGCCGCTGAAATATTCCGGCCCCACGGTCGCGCCTCGAATCTCTTCGCCCTCGCCGTTCTCTTCTGCACCGGCCCTGCAGGCCGCAGCAACACAGGAGCGCGTCGTCGAACAGTTGCCCGATGACCGGCTCAACCTTGAACCGGGAGATACCATCCTCCTCATCGTCGAGGACGATCCGCATTATGCGCGGGTGCTGATCGATCTGGCCCGCGACAAGGGCTTCAAGGTGCTGGTTGCCAGCCGGGGCGCGGAGGCGCTCGAACTCGCCAAGCAGTTCCAGCCGGCGGCGGTTTCGCTGGATGTGTTCCTGCCTGACATGCTGGGCTGGACCGTGCTGAGCCAGCTCAAGCACAATCCGCTGACGCGGCACATTCCGGTGCAGATCATCACGCTGGACGAAGACCGTCAGCACGCGCTGGCACGCGGCGCGTTCTCCTTCGTCAACAAGCCGACGACGACCGAGGGCGTCAGCGCGGCACTGTCGCAGATCAAGGAATACGCCAAGCCGCGCCGCAAGCGTCTGCTGATCGTGGAAGACAACGCCGCCGAGCAGATGAGCATCACCGCATTGCTCGGTCACGACGATATCGAGATCGTCACGTCAGATACCGGTGCCGGTGCCTTGTCGACGCTGCGCGACAGCCCTTACGACTGCGTCGTGCTGGATCTGCGGCTGCCCGACATGAGCGGGTTCGAGGTGCTCGACCAGATTCGTTCCGACGAATCGCTGTCGAACGTGCCCGTGGTGGTTTTCACCGGACGGGAACTTTCGGCCGAGGAAGATGCGGAACTTCACACCATGGCCAGAAGTATCGTGGTGAAGGGCGTGGAGTTCGCCGGAACGCCTGCTCGACGAAACGTCGCTGTTTCTGCACCGTGTGATCACGGAATTGCCGGTCGAAAAGCAGAGGATGCTGGAGAAGCTGAACAGTTCCGATGAGGATCTCGTCGGCAAGATCGCGCTTCTGGTGGACGACGACGCCCGCAACATCTTTGCGCTGTCGAGCGTGCTGGAGCGTCGCGGCATGCGGGTGCTGACCGCGACGACGGGCCACGAGGCCATTGCGCTGGTCGAGTCCACCCCTAATATCGCAATCGTGCTGATGGATATCATGATGCCGCAAATGGACGGTTATCAGACCATCGGCGTTATCAGGCAAAACCCGTCGCTTGGCCGTCTCCCGATCATCGCGCTGACTGCCAAGGCGATGAAGGGTGACCGCGAGAAATGCCTCGAAGCCGGCGCTTCCGACTATCTGGCGAAACCCGTCAATACCGAGCAATTGCTCCTTGCCATCCGAATGTGGCTGCACCGCTGATCGGCTGAAGTAGATGATGGATCAAGATAAGGTAAATATTCTTCTGGTTGACGATCAGCCCGCGAAGCTGCTCGCCTATGAAGTCATCCTGAAGGAACTCGACGAAAATCTGATCAAGGCCTCCTCCGGCCGCGAAGCGCTCGAGTTCCTGCTCAAGAACGATGTGGCCATCATCCTGGTCGACGTCTGCATGCCGGAACTGGACGGATTCGAGCTCGCGGCCATGATCCGCGAACATCCGCGATTCCAGAAGATCGCGATGATATTCATCTCCGCTATACAAGTCAGCGACATCGACCGGCTGCGCGGCTACGAAATGGGCGCGGTCGACTACGTTCCGGTGCCTGTCGTGCCGGAGGTGCTGCGCGCCAAGATCAAGGTGTTTGCCGAACTCTACCGCAAGACCCGTCAGCTCGAACGCCTCAATGTCGAACTCGAAGACCGGGTTCGCGCCCGCACTGCCGAACTGGAGGAATCGCACACAAGGTTGCTGGAGAGCGAGCAGCGCCGCAGCCTCGCGATCGCCGCGGGCAAGATGGGTTCGTGGGACTGGGACTGGGTCAATGGCGACTGGATGTGGGACGAGGGTCAATTCCAGATCTTCGGGCTAGACCCCAGGACCTTCGTGGTGACCCCGTCGAACGTCCAGATGTTCCTGCACCCTGACGATGCCGAAGAACTGCGCAAGGCCGTCGCCCAGTTCACCAAGGGCATCGAATCCTACGAGGCCGAGTTCCGGATCATACGTCCCGACGGCGAGGTGCGCTGGTGCGTCGGCACGGCGGCCGCCACCCTCGACAAGGCCGGCCACGTCGTGCGCGTCTCCGGCGTCACCGTCGACATCACCGAGCGCAAGCAGGCCGAGGAGCGGCAAAACCTGCTGGCGCGGGAAGTCGACCACCGCGCCAAGAACGCGCTGGCCCTGGCGCAATCCATCGTCCGGTTGACGCGCGGTGACAACGTGAAGACCTATGTCCGGTCGGTTGAAGGACGGATCAACGCGCTGGCGCGGGTGCATACCGTGCTTTCCCTGTCGAGCTGGCAGGGCGCCGGAATAAGAAAGCTGATCGACGAGGAGCTCGCGCCCTATTCGACCGGCGACCAAATCGCGCTGAATGGTCCGGAAGTCCAGTTTGAGCCTGCGACCGCGCAGACGGTCGCGCTGGCGCTGCACGAGCTCGTCACCAATTCGGCAAAGTATGGCGCGCTGTCGGCGCTGGCGGGCCGGCTGTCGGTAAGTTGGGAAAACCAGGCAGACGTTCTCAAGATCATATGGGTGGAGACCGGCGGGCCTCGGGTCGAGAAGCCGGCGTCGCGCGGGTTCGGAACAAGAAGCGTGATCGCCAGTATCGAGTCGCAGCTCGGCGGACAGGCGGAATTCGATTGGCGCCCCGAAGGCCTGGTTTGCTGCCTCTCGGTGCCGTTGGCGCCACGCCAGCCCGCCCCTGATACGGTTTCGCGCCGTGAGACCGCAGCCGGCGCCAATGGCCTTAGACGCGCTGAACGATAGGCCCGGCCGATTGCCGGGAGACGCCTGCCAGTTGAAGCATCTCCCGCGGCTGTTATACCCGTGGGCAAGACCCAGCCAGATGCGACCCGACGGACCGCCTCCTTGAAAAATCTCATCACCGATATTGCCGGCGTTCGCGTCGGCCACGCCGACGACACAGCCCTCGCCTCCGGCGTCACCGCGATCGTTTTTGACGCGCCCGCGGTTGCATCCATCGACGTGCGCGGCGGCGGCCCCGGTACCCGCGAGGAAGCCGCCCTCAAGCCCGATAGCACCGTCGAGGCGATCGACGGCATTGCGCTCTCCGGCGGCTCGGCGCTCGGACTGGATGCTGCCGGCGGCGTCCAGGCCTGGCTTGCCGAACACGGCCGCGGCTTTCGAGTCCGCGAGGCGGTCATCCCGATCGTTCCCGGCGCGATCTGCTTCGACCTGCTCAACGGCGGCAACAAGGCGTGGGGGCGCTTCCCGCCCTATCGCGATCTCGGCTATGCGGCTGCGCGTGCGGCGGGCGCTGATTTTGCGCTGGGCAGCGTCGGCGCCGGTCTCGGCGCGACCACGGCCAATCTCAAGGGCGGCCTTGGCTCCGCGTCGGCGCAAACCGAAGGCGGCATCACGGTCGGTGCGCTTGCGGTGGTCAATGCGGTCGGCAGCGTGACGGTCGGCGACGGTCCGTGGTTCTGGGCGGCGCCGTTCGAGATAGGCAACGAGTTCGGCGGGCGCGGACTGCCACCCTCGTTCACGCCCGACATGCTGAAGGCCCGCCTCAAGGGCGGCCCGGCAGCGACGCCATCGGAAAACACCACGCTGGTGGTCGTCGTTACCGATGCCGTGCTGACGAAAGCGCAGACCAAGCGGCTCGCGATGATCGCGCAGACCGGAATGGCCCGCGCGATCTATCCCGTGCATGCGCCGCTGGACGGCGACGTGGTGTTTGCCGCCGCGACCGGCAAGAAGCCGGTCGATCCGCTGTTCGGGCTCACCGAACTCGGAATGGTCGCCGCCAATACCGTCGCCCGTGCAATTGCACGCGGCGTCCATGGTGCGACCGCGCTACCCTTTCTGGGTGCGCTACCGGCGTGGGGCGATCGTTTCGGCTAGGTCGCAGTCCGAAGGATCATCGCCGGGTCTCGTGTTCAAGCGCTGACCGAAAGCGAACCGGTGGCCGCCGACGAGATCGCCTGGGCCTGTCGCTGGATCATCTGCTCGATGAAATTGTAGGACGACGTCGCGGCGCTGGCGGAGCTCCCGCCCGCGGCCGACGTCATCGTCACCTTCGATCCGTCCGCATAGGTCAGCGACGTCGTCACCGAACCGTCGCTGTTGGTAACGGATGTGCTGCTGGCGCCCTGCAGCGCCTGCGAGAAGGGATCGGAATTCGATCCATCGGACTCGCTGGCGGCATGGTGATCATGGTGAGATTTTTTGCCGCCCTTCAGCGCCGACGCCAGTTCCTTGAGGCTGACCGAGCCGTCGCCGTCCTTGTCGAGCTTGCCGAACACGCTGTCGGCGTTCGCGAGGTTGGTGCCACCGGCGCCGAGCGCGTCCTCGAATTCCGATTTGGTGATCTTGCCGTCGCCATTGCCATCGATCTGCGCGAACAGATCCTTCAGCGCGCTGGCGCGGCTCTTGGATGCCGTCGCCGATGCGGTCGAGGACTGGCTTTGTGCGTCGAGCAGCGCGCTCATGGTCTCCGGCGATATCTGCGCACCGCCGCCGCCGGACCCCGAACCCGAGCCGACCGAAGCCTGCGAATTCGACGACAACAGATCGAACGGGCTCTTGGCGTTCTGGCTGACGCCGGTCGATGGCGCGGACGACGACTTCGACGACGTCAGCGCCTTGAGGGCATCGAGGGCCGACGACGCAGCACCCAAAGCAAGGAACATGGCTAAACTCCAACAACGCCGCGCCGGTCGCGGCCGATGGCTCGTGCATATTCCTCAGCAAGCGCCGTGCCATGATAAAAAACCCAATAAAAACGGGCTCTGCCGCATCCGCTCCGATCCGCCAAGCCCGGCAATAGATGCCCGCTCCGGCAGATTTTTCCGCCCACGGGACAGCTTGGCGGGTCGCATTGCCCCCGGCGACCCCGCATGTTACGCGGAGCCGTCCCGCCCCTTAAAAGTTTTGGGAAAGCGCACATGTCTCAGCAATTTGCGTCACGTCCCCTCGTCATCGCCCCGTCGATCCTGGCGGCGGATTTCGCCAGGCTTGGCGAAGAAGTCCGCGCCGTCGATGCCGCAGGCGCCGACTGGATCCATCTCGACGTGATGGACGGACATTTCGTGCCGAACATTTCCTACGGGCCTGATGTGATCAAGGCGATGCGCCCGCATACGAAGAAGATCTTCGACGCCCATCTGATGATCTCGCCCTGCGATCCCTATCTCGAGGCGTTTGCAAAAGCCGGCTGCGATCACATCACCGTCCATGCCGAGGCCGGTCCGCATCTGCATCGCTCGCTGCAGGCGATCCGCGCGCTCGGCAAGAAGGCCGGCGTCTCGCTCAATCCGGGCACGCCGGCGAGCGCGATCGAATATGTCATCGACCTGATCGATCTGGTTCTCGTGATGTCGGTCAACCCCGGTTTCGGCGGGCAGGCCTTCATCAAGTCCGCGCTCGGCAAGATCAGCGACATCAGGGCAATGACCGCCGGACGCCCGATCGACATCGAGGTTGACGGCGGCGTCGGTCCTGACGTCTCGGGCCAGCTCGCCGCGGCCGGCGCCAACGCGCTGGTCGCAGGCTCCGCGGTGTTCAAGGGCGGCACCATGGAAGCCTACAAGGCCAACATTTCTGCGATCCGTGGCGCAGCGGCACTGGCGCGCGGCGAAGCGATCTGACGCGGATTGCCTGTTCCGAACCATTCTCGGGACAATGGCTCGTCCATGGCATGGATAGGTTCCATTTGCGGAAACGAGTGGAGCCACCAAAGCTCCATTCTCTGGCCACAAAGCTTCATGCTCTGGCCATAAACGCGGGCCACGTTTCTCCCGTTCATTTTGGGACGGGGGACATGATCAAAGCCTACATCACTGCTGCAGTGCTCCTGGTACTGGCGCCCTCCGCCGCGCTCGCGCAGCGCGCGGGTGACGCCGCGCTGGGCGCGGTGGCCGGCGCCGTCGTGCTGGGGCCGGTCGGGGCAGTCGCCGGGGCTTTCGTCGGCTATACCGCCGGGCCTTCGATATCGCGGTCTTGGGGATTGGATCGATCGCGATCATCACGGCACCGGAGGCAAGCCTCGAAGGACGGTGTACGAGGCGCGAGGGCGGAAGCCATCGGCCCCGGCGACTCCGCGCCCACCGCCAATGCGCGCGTAGCGACCTCCCGGAGCGAGGGCGGCGCTGCGCAACGGTCTGCGCGTCCGGCAATGCCGTCATTCCCGCCGGTCCAGACTCTCGACTGAGCGCATTGACGCCGTGACGGCATTAGCCGGCGGCTTCTGCCTGCAAGGACCTTGGCGGCCGCACCACGGTCACGGTGCAGGCGGCTTCCGCCGCTACCTTCGATGAAACGCTGCCGAGCAGCGTCCGCAGCATCGAATTCTGCCGCGCGCCGATCACGATGTGATCGACCTGATTGACCCTCGTGAATTCGAGGATCGCCGCCGCGGGATCGACCGCTTCGAGCACGTGCACCGTGAGGCGGCCCTCATCGAGCTCAAGGGGCGAAGCCCAGTGCCGGAGCGCGACGAGGCGGTTGATGTGCTTGTTGTTGCCCTGCTCGTCGAGCGTCCGGTCGATGGTGATGAGCCCGAGCTTGAGCACATGCAGGCAGGCGAGCCGCGCGGACGGCAAGGTCGTCAGCAATTGCGCGGCGGCGCGGCGCAAATATTCGTTGAGCGTTCCTGATCCTTCCTCGATGTCGAGCGCAACCACCACGATGGGCCCCGAAGCCAGTTGTGCCGCGACGTCCGATTTCGGCTTCGGCAGGGTGTCGCTGCGATTGAAGCGGCGGCGCCATACCGTGGTCAGGGGATCGCGCCGCAGCCGCTCCGAGCGCGCCGTCAATTTGACCTGATCGGGATGCGCCAGATCGAACGCCAGTTGGGAAGCCGTCGGATGCCGCCAGACCGGCTCGATCTCCAGGCACCGCAGCACGATTTCCTGCAGCCAGGGCGGATAGTCGGCCTTGAGCTGGCGCGGCGGATACGGATCGCGCCACAGCCGGCGCCGCATGCCGCGTAAGGTTTCGCTCTCGCCGAACGGCCGCTCGCCTGTCGTGAAGAAGTAGAGCAGCACGCCCAGCGAAAACAGGTCGCTGCGCGGGTCGTCGCGGACGCCGAGCAGGCGCTCCGGCGCCATGTAGGGCGCGGTGCCGTAAGGCAGACGAAACTCCTCCTGCAGCAAGTCCGGCAACTGGGTGTGATGCGACAATCCGAAATCGATCAGCACGCATTCGCCGGAGGGGCGAAACATGATGCTGCTCGGCTTGATGTCGTGATGGATGACGTTCTGGCGGTGCAGGTCGGCGAGCGCGGTTGCGATCTTGCCGGCGATCACCCTCGCCTCTTCATACGGTAGCGGCAGTTCGCCAAGCCGGCCGAGAAGCGTCTTGCCGGGAATGCGCTCCATGACAACGTAGGCCTGCCGATCGAAATTGCCGGTACCGAAACAGCCCGGCACGTGCGGGCCGGCCAGCCGCGGCACGATCATCTGCTCCATCTCGAAGCTGACGATGGCCGCTGGATCCTCCCCCTCGGAAACCCGGGGAACCTTCATCAGCAGCGGCACGTTGATGCCGGGGTGGGTCACCGTCCACAGCGTCGCCATGCCGCCCTGGTGGACGCACTCCCCGATCGTGAAACCGTCCAGCTCCGCGCCGGGCTCGATTGAAGGTTTCACCATTGCCTCATTTCCCTACGAGCAGGCGATCGGCCAGCCAATGCGGCAGCCCGTTGGCGCGAATCCGGTCCGCCGCCGCCTCGACGTCGTAAGGCACGCGGCAGTAGGTGATCTCACGCGACGTGGTGTCGAACATCGCAAACGCCGCCGCCGGATTGCCGTCGCGGGGCTGCCCAACCGAGCCGAGAACCGCGAGCCAGCGCCGGCCGCCAAGCAGTTGCACCGGCACATCGGATGTCGGGATGAAGCTCGTCATCTTCGCCGCCGATGACATCGAGTAGAGCGCCGGCCTGTGGATGTGTCCGCAAAATGTGACATGGGCAGCGGTCGCCTCGATGCTGCGCGCGGCGTCAGACGTACCGCTTACATAGTGCCAGCGAGCGGGGTGGGATGCTTCGGAATGCACGTACAGGCGATCGTCTTCCTGCCTCGTCAGCGGCAACTCCGCCAGAAAACGTCGCTGCGGGGCGCTGAGCCTGCCGCGGGTCCATTCGATCGCCGCTTGCGCCGCGGCGTTCATGGTCTCGGACGGGGTATTGATGGCGTTGTCGTGGTTGCCGATGACGGCGACGGCGCCGTCCTCGACCAGGCCCATCACGGTATCGACCGCCCACTCCGGATCGGCGCCGTAGCCGACGACATCGCCGAGGCAGACGATCCGCTCCACCCCATGCGAGCGCGCGACATCGAGGCACGCGCTGAACGCCTGCCGGTTGGCATGAATGTCCGCAAAGACGGCAAGCCGCACGTTCTCCTCCCCATCCATCATCGCGCCCGTGCCTGCGCGTGTATTGATGGATATCAAACACCAGGCCGCTTGCGGGCTGCAATCGCGCAGTAAGTGCGTTGGGGATGCAGCAGAATCGCCTCACCGACGGGAGACGGTGCGGCGATCAGCCATGGGCAATGTCAGCGCTTGCGCGGCGCTTCCAGCCCCTTGAGCAGCAGCGCGAGAACCGCATCGATCCGCGCCGGGGTACCCGCATCGCTCCATTCCTCGGCATGGCCGGGATGATGGAAGCGGCTGGTGGCATCGAAAACGGCGCGTGCCGTAACCTTGACGTCGGCAACCTCGAACACGCCCTGCTTCACGCCGTCGGACAGGATCTCGGCGATCTGATCGACCAGGCAATCCTTATGGCAGTTCACCGCCTTGCAGGCTTCGCGCGCCAGCGTCAGATAGGTCGCAAACATCTCGGGATCGTCGCCAAGCCGCTTGTGCTTGATCGCAAACATCGTGCGCAGCCAGCGGTCCAGCCGGTCGGGCGCCGGGCCGGAAGCCTCTGCGATTTTCAGCAGCGGCGCGCTGAGACGGTCGAGCCAGCGCTTGGCCACCGCCTCGCGCAGCGAGGCCTTGCTGGGAAAATGGCGATAGACGCTGCCGTGGCTGACATCGAGCGCGCGGGCGACGTCCACGACAGTCGCCTTCGCGAGCCCGTAACGACGCAGTACGTCTTCGGTTACCTCCAGAATCCGTTCGGGGGTCAAAACCACGACTTCGTTCATGCGCGCACCTGCGAAACGATCGGACGGGTCGTCATTCAATCCCTCCAGATCATGATGCGGTTTCGCATCATGATCTCTTCTTTGTTTGAGCATGACCTTTTCGGAAAACCGGTCTCCACTTTTCCGGGTCATGCTCCAGCGGGTTAATGTTTCACCGGCTCCAGACGCTCTGCCTGCGCCGCCAGATGACGGGCAACACTCTGATTTAGCCAGTGCTGGATTTTTGCGGTCAGATGAATAATTTGGGTGGTCATAGCCTAGTCCTCTGCAAGTACCCGACTCAAAGCCAACGGGCCGGGTGACGCCTGATACCGGCGTCGAACAGTGGATATAGCATGTCTCGCTGACAGATTTCAATATCTGTCATTCAATAAACCGTGAGCAGGACCGGCGGCGAACCTGTCCGCCCGGCCCTGTCGGGCCCCAGCGCGGCGCCGTTTGTCTCGCTCGAGCGGCTCTGCTAAAGCGCGGCGTAAAAAGCAATTCGCCGGAGCCCTCGATGATCCCCCGCTATACCCGCCCGGAAATGGCCTCCATCTGGGAGCCCCAGACCCGCTTCAAGATCTGGTTCGAGATCGAGGCGCATGCGGCTGATGCGCTGGCGGAAATCGGCACAATCCCAAAGGAAGCGGCGAAGACGATCTGGGCCAAGGCCAGGAATGCGACCTTCGACGTGGCGCGGATCGACGAGATCGAGCGCGAGACCAAGCATGACGTCATCGCCTTCCTGACCCATCTGGCCGAAATCGTCGGCCCCGAGGCGCGCTTCGTCCACCAGGGCATGACCTCCTCCGACGTGCTCGACACCTGCTTCAACGTACAGCTCACCCGCGCCGCGGACCTGTTGCTATCGGATATCGACAAGGTTCTGGCGGCGCTGAAGAAGCGCGCCTTCGAGCACAAGATGACCCCGACCATCGGACGCTCTCATGGCATTCATGCCGAACCGGTGACGTTCGGGCTCAAGCTCGCCTACGCCTATGCGGAATTTTCCCGCGCCCGCGAGCGCCTCGTCGCCGCCCGCAAGGAGGTCGCGACCTGCGCGATTTCGGGCGCCGTCGGCACCTTCGCGCAGATCGACCCGCGCGTCGAAGAACATGTCGCCAAGGCGATGGGGCTGGTGCCGGAGCCGATCTCGACCCAGGTGATCCCGCGCGACCGCCACGCAATGTATTTTGCAACGCTTGGCGTGATCGCCTCCTCGGTCGAACGGCTCTCGATCGAAATCCGCCATTTGCAGCGCACCGAAGTGCTGGAAGCCGAGGAGTTCTTCTCCGAAGGCCAGAAGGGCTCGTCGGCGATGCCGCACAAGCGCAACCCGGTGCTGTCAGAAAATCTCACCGGCCTTTCGCGCATGGTCCGCGCCTATGCGATGCCGGCGATGGAAAACGTAGCCCTCTGGCACGAGCGCGACATCTCGCACTCCTCGGCCGAACGCATGATCGGACCCGATGCGACGGTCACGCTCGACTTCGCGCTGACGCGCCTTGCCGGCCTGATCGAGAAGCTGCTGATCTATCCCGCCAACATGCAGAAGAACCTCGACCGGCTCGGGGGTCTGGTGCATTCGCAACGCCTGCTGATCGCGCTGACACAGAAAGGCGCGAGCCGCGAAGACGCCTACAAATACGTGCAGCGCAACGCGATGCCGGTATGGCGCGGCGAAGGCGACTTCCTGAGCCTGCTGAAAAAAGACCCTGATGTGAAGAAGTATCTGACCGACGCCGACATCGAGGAGCAGTTCGACCTCGGCTATCACTTCAAGCACGTCGACACGATCTTCAAGCGCGTGTTCGGCGAGAGCTGATAGCGCGCGCCGTCAGAACGCAAGCTTAGCCGCGCGCGACGGCGGGGGCCTTCACGGGCGAACCATAGAGCCGCATCAATATGAAGGTCGCAAGCAGGATCGCCAGATAGACCGCGAGCTGCATCGCGGTCGGCTGGTCGGTGTAGCCGATCAGCGTGTGCAGCGCCTTGCCGAGAAGGCTTGAATCGGAAAGCAGCCAACCAGAAGTCCCAAACGACGTTGTCGAGCGCGGTCAGCCAGTTGGCCTTTTCGAGGAACGCCGCCGCCTGCGCCGCCATGCCGGCGGCCAGCAGCGCAATCAGGATCGTGGTGGTCGTGAACAGCGCCCGCGTCGGGATCTTCACCAGGCCGAAATAGGTCAGCAGGCAGACGAGCGCGCCGAGCACGAGCCCGGCGAGGCCGCCGAGCGCCACGCTCAAACCGCTGTCGCTGCCGCCTGCCAGAACCCCGTAGAGAAACAGCACGACCTCGCTGCCCTCACGCAGCACGGCGACGCCGACCACGATGGCGAGCGCCAGCAGCGATTTCGATCCCTCGACCACGGCCTTGCCGGCTTCGCGCAACTCGCCGGCGAGTTCGGCGCCATGCCGCGCCATCCAGACATTGTGCCAGGTGAGCATCACGACGGCGAGGCTAAGGATCGCGGCGTTGAACACTTCCTGTCCCATGCCGGCGAACAGGTTCGACAAGGCGCCAGCGAAGGCCGCGACCACGCAGGCTGCAAGCACGCCGGCCAGAACGCCGCCGGCGATCCATTGGTTGCGGTGCGGCACCGTTCGGGTAACCGCGAGCACGATGCCGACGATCAGGCCGGCCTCGAAGACCTCACGGAAAACGATGATCAGCGCCGCAATCACCCGCCGCGCCTTACTTCACCACCAGCGCGCCGCGGGCGACCTTTTCGTTATATTCGTCGAAGAACTCGTAGCGGCCCGGCTTTTGCGCGCGGACATTGATGGTGGCGTCGCTGGAACCGGCGACAACCTTCTCGATCTTCAGGGTCTTGCTTTCGAATTCCATCGCCTTGGAATCGAGATTCTTCAGCTTGATCACGATCGGCGCATTGGCGGGCGCGCTGATCTCGGCCGGGTCGAATTTCTTGTCCTTGTAGCTCAGCTGAATCTCGGTGGCGCTCTGCGCGTTGGCCGGCACGGCGGCGGTGATAGCAACGAGAGCGATGGCGGCCAAAGCGGCCTGCGAAAGCATGCGAGAGAGGGACATGTCTTTTCTTTCAATGATGGCTGGCGATATCGAGCGATGGCATACGCTGCCGGAAGCCATGCCGTGAAGGGAAGGTGCACCAAATTGGAGACGTTCTAAATCGTACGCTCCGTTCCACCATCGATCATCCGGGCGGTCACGCGGTCGCGGCGGACGAAGTGATGCCACAGCGCGGCCCCGAAATGGGTCACGATCAGCGCCAGCAGCACATAGGCGAACAGGATATGACGGTCTTCGTAGGCCCTGGCCGCCGCCTTGTCGGGCGAGGTAATCTGCGGAACGTGAAACAGCCCGAACCAATCGGAATAGTTCGGCGTGCGGGCGCCGGAATGCGCCCAGCCCAGCACCGCCACCAGAATGGTCACGGCGTATAGCGCCCAATGGCTGGCTCCCGCTGCAATCCGTTGCCAGCGCGGCGTTCCGACAGGCAAGGCCGGCGTCGGATTGAGGCCGCGCCAGATCAGGCGGAACACCATCAGCAGCAGCACGAGATAACCGATATCGGCATGGATCGAGCGGTAGAAGAAGCGGTCCGGGCGCGCCGGAATGTGGTTCATCCACCAGCCAAAGGCGATCAAACCGATGATCGCGGCGCCAAGAAGCCAGTGAAACCAGCGCGCCAGACTGCCCCACGACGACGGGGTATTTCGTATCATGATTGGGGCTAGCCTCTTGCCATTCGGATCCGGCGCGGACGCACGGTTGCGCGCCCACGACGGCCTCAACTCGTAGCTTTCCGGACTTGCCAAGGCGATTTGAATCGTTCCAAATCGATACAATCACCCGTGAACGAGCCCGTCGGCCCGCTCAAGCAACGGAACGGTAATTGCGGATCGGCTAAGGTCGCAGCGTGTCCTCCCCGCCCACCATCCTCGTGTTCGACTCCGGCCTTGGCGGCCTCACCGTCTTGCGTGAGATCGTCGGCGCCAGGCCCGACGCGCACTACGTCTATGTCGCCGACGACGCATTCTTTCCCTACGGCCATCACAGCGAAGAGCAGATCGTTGCGCGCGTGGTGCCACTGATCGGCGAATTGATTGCGCGCCATCACCCCGACCTGGTGGTGATCGCCTGCAACACCGCTTCCACGCTGGTCATGTCGCACCTGCGTAGCGCCTACAAGGTTCCGTTCGTCGGCACCGTGCCTGCGATCAAGCCGGCCTGCGCCAGTTCGAAGACCAAACGCGTGTCGGTGCTGGGCACCAAGGGCACGGTGAAGCGCGAATACACCAAGCGCCTGATCGACGATTTCGCGCAAGGCTGCGAGGTGACGCTGGTCGGATCGGCCGAACTCGCCTCGCTCGCCGAATCCGCGCTCAGCGGCAATGCCGTGAGCGACGCGGATATCGCTGCGGAACTCGCGCCCTGCTTTGTCGGCGAAGGTGATGTCCGCACCGACACCGTCGTGCTGGCCTGCACGCATTATCCGCTGCTGCTGGACCGGCTGACGCGGCTTGCGCCGTGGCCGGTCGACTGGATCGATCCGGCGCCCGCCATCGCCCGGCGCGTGTCCGATTTGCTTGGCTCCGCCCGCAGGGAAAGCGATGCGGCCGGCGCCGAAATGATCTTCACATCCAGGCGCACGCACACGCTGAGCCAGGCGCTGATGCCGTTCTTCGGCGGGCGCGCCCCGGCGTAAGTTTCGCGCTCTCGATAGGCCATGAATTGTCCTATGGTATCGCCCGCCGATACGACGAACGATTTCATAGCAGGGAGTTTCCCGCCTTGACCTCCGCAGAACCTGCACCGCTCAACCGTCTGCGCCAGTTGTGGCGGGATGGCCGCCCGACCTTCGGCGCGATCGCGACCATTCCCTCGATCCAGACCGTACAGATCATGGCCCGCTCAGGAATCGACTGGATCATCGTCGATCTCGAACACGGGCCGATCGATCTCGGTTCGGCGCATGCGATGATCACGGCCACTTCAGGCACGCCCTGCGTTCCGATGGTGCGGATTGCCGCCAACGAGCCGTGGCTTGCGAAAGCGCCGATGGACATCGGCGCGCTCGGCATCAACTTTCCGATGATCTGCAGCCGAGCCGATGCCGAGAAAGCGGTGCGCAGCGTGCGCTATCCGCCGAAGGGCGACCGGCTGTGGGGCCCGTTCCACGCGCCGTTCCGCTGGGGCGTGTCGATGGCGGATTACATGGCGACCGCCGATGACTACATGATCTGCATGATCACGATCGAGCATGTCGAGGCGGTCAACCGGATTGACGAGATCATGGCGACGCCCGGCATCGATCTCGCGGTGATCGGCCCCGGCGACCTCGCCACCTCGATCAACAAGCGTGGCCTGCCGGACGATCCCGATGTGGTGGCGCTGATGAAGCGCGCAGAGGCAGGCATCCTCAAGAGCGGCGTTCCGATCGGCGGCGTCGCCCGCACGGCCGAGCAGGCCAACCGGATGATCGAGCGCGGTTATGTGGCGCTGGCGCTCGGCTTCGACTGGTCGCTGTTCCAGCGCGGCATCGCGGCGAGTTTTGAGGGTATCAAGCGGTAAGCCTTGCACGCCGCAACCGCTTCCAGCGCCGGGCGCGCGCTGCTAGACTTTCCCGACAGGGAGAAAACACATGATCAAAAAGATACTGCTCGGTCTAGCCGTCGTGGCATTCGCTGGTGTCGCCATCGCCCAGCAAACCGGCATCAAGCGCACGCCGCTGCAAAAGCTCGACTTCCCGGCCGGCTACAATACCGTCACCGCGATTGCAGAAGTTCCCGCGGGCGGAGCCGCAGGCCGCCATACGCATCCTGGCGCAGAAACCGGCTACGTGATCGAGGGCGAACTTGAGCTCATCATCGACGGCCAACCCCCGATGAAAATCAAGGCAGGCGAATCCTACCAGATCCCCGAAGGCGCAGTTCACGATGCAAAAGCTGGCGACAAGCCCTTCAAAGTGCTTGGGGTTTACGTCGTAAAGGCCGGTGAGCCGCTGGCCAAGCCGGCGCCGTAAGCGCAATCTTGCTGGCGTCAAACTGCCTGCTTCGTGCTAGATGAGGCATGACGGGCCGGTGAAGCTGGCCCGCCGGTTCTACAGTTTGTCTAGTGCGGAAACTTGAGCGGAGCGAATGCGCGGAACGGTTCGAAAAATCACGCTGCCGCGCCGCCTCGTCGCCGACCTGATGCACGCGTCGATGCGCGTGCCGTTCGTCTCGCTTGCCCGCCCCCTCAACGTCCGCTCCCTGCTCGAGGCCCGCGCACAGGGGACGCAGCGGCCCGGCTGGGCCGCCATATTCGTCAAGGCCTTTGCACTGGTGGCGAAGGAAGAGCCCATCCTGCGCACGCTCTACGTCAAATGGCCGGCCCCTGCCTTCTACGAACTGCCGCGCAGCGTCGCCATGGTGGCGATAGCCAGATTCGAAGACGGCCAGGATTGCGTGCTGCCGCAAAAGGTCCCCGCCCCGGATGAATTGCCGCTGAGCGAGGTCGACGCGCTGATCCGCCACGCCAAGGAGGCGCCGATCAACGAGGTGCCCGCGTTCCGGAAGATGCTACGAACGACACGACTGCCGCTGCCGCTGCGCCGCCTGTTCTGGGCGATCGGATTGAATTTCGGCCGCCAGCGGGCCAATTATTTCGGCAGTTTCGGGGTGACCTCGGTAGCCGCCTATGGCGCTGGCCAGCTCCACGCGCTGAGCCCGGGGCCGTTTATCCTGAGTTACGGCATGGAAAAGCCGGACCAGACCATCGACGTCGTGCTGCGCTGGGATCACCGGATTACCGACGCTGCCCTGATCGCCAAAATGCTGAATCGGCTGGAACAGGTGCTGAATTCGGAAATATCGGCCGAATTGCGTGCCAATCGGCCGCAAACCGAGCCAAAACCGGTCCGGGCGGTCGCGACCTGACGGCCCCTCGGCCGTCATTCCGGGGCGCATCGAAGATGCGAGCCCGGAATCTCGAGATTCTCAGGGGCGCCAGAGCGCCCCATAGTTCGTCGCTGCCGCGACGCCCCGGAATGACGGGGGCGTAGCCGCCAAGTGACGACCCGTTTTCGTTGACAGAACGCCGGTTTCTCCCTAAGAACCCGCTTGCTCGCGGGCCGGTTTCGGCCCGCGATGCGTTTCGCGACCCGTGGTCTTCCCCGAGCTTTCGAGGCGGACCTGTCGGCCCCGGCCCTGCCGGTGCACAGGAGGGCGCGTTTCCTCAACACTCAAACCTAATGCAGAGGACGCGATGACAAAGCGCAGTGAGGCGAAATACAAGATCGATCGCCGTATGGGCCAGAATATCTGGGGCCGCCCCAAGAGCCCCGTGAACCGCCGTGAGTACGGCCCCGGCCAGCACGGCCAGCGCCGCAAGGGCAAGCTGTCCGACTTCGGCGTGCAGCTCCGCGCCAAGCAGAAGCTCAAGGGCTACTACGCCAACATTTCCGAGCGCCAGTTCCACGGCATCTATGTCGAGGCTGGCCGGATGAAGGGCGACACCGGTGAAAACCTGATCGGCCTGCTCGAGCGCCGCCTCGACACGGTGGTCTATCGCGCCAAGTTCGTGGCGACGATGTTCGCCGCGCGCCAGTTCATCAACCACGGCCACATCAAGGTGAACGGTCGCCGCGTCAACATTTCGAGCTACAAGGTCAAGCCCGGCGACCTCATCGAGATCAAGGAATCCTCCAAGCAGCTGACCCCCGTTCTGGAAGCAAGCCAGCTCGGCGAGCGCGACGTGCCCGACTTCATCGAAGCCGATCACGGCAAGATGACCGCGAAGTTCACCCGCATCCCCGCGCTGTCGGACGTGCCGTTCGCGGTACAGATGGAGCCGCATCTGATCGTCGAATTCTATTCGCGCTGATTGGTTTTCAGTTCCGAGATATCAAAGGCCCCGGTTTACCGGGGCCTTTTTGTTTGAGCCAGCGGTTCATGTTATAATTGCCGTATGTCGCAGACAACCGACAAACCGACGCGTGTCATGCCTTCGGCCGCTCCAACCGAAGCCGAGCTTGCCGCTTGGGCTGACCTCCCCCGCGACGAGCAGGTCCGCCGCTATCAAGAGTTGTTCAAGCATCCAGATTGCAACACGTTCACTACTGACACGCCCGAGGACATTCTGGCCGCCGCCCGGCAGCGAGTTGCCGCGCGTCGTCATGGCTGAATACAGGCTTACTCAGCGGGCCCAGGCTGATCTCATCGACATCTACGATTTCACCGAGGGAAGATTTGGCGCCTATCAGGCCGAGGCCTACCACGCGGGTCTGGTCCGCTCTTTCGGGCTTCTTGCCGACTTCCCGCTTATCGGGCAGACGATTGACGAAGTGGCCGCCGGCTATCGACGATTCCGCTTTCAATCGCATCTGATCTTTTACAGTGTGCAGCCGGACTGCGTCGAAATTCGTGCCGTGGTTCACGCCGCCCAAGACATCAGGCCGCAGCTTTTCGACTAGACGCTGCATCCATGTCGTGATTCGATCAGCAATCACGCGGGAAACTACGAGGATAACCCATGCACTACACCCCTGCCCGGCGCGATCCCAAGGCGGACCCCATCCGCATCAACCTGCTGTCCGACACGCAGACGCGCCCGACGGCCGCGATGCGCGAGGCGATGGCGCGGGCGGAAGTTGGCGACGAGCAGATCGGCGACGACCCGACGGTGAATTTGTTGTGCGAGCGTGTCGCTGAACTGCTCGGCAAGGAAGCGGCCGTGTTCATGCCGTCGGGCACCATGTGCAACGTCGCGGCGACGCTCGCCCATTGCCGGCCGGGCGATGAGATTCTGGCCCATGTCAGCGCGCACATCATCGCCCGCGAAGGCGGCGCGCATGCGGCGCTCGGCGGATTCCAGATTACGCCGTTGCCGGGCGACGACGGGCAATTCACGCCGGAAACATTCCGAGCCGCCCTGCACCCGCGCTCGCGTTACCAGCCGCCCCAGACCGTCGTCAGCGTCGAACAGACCGCCAATATCGGCGGCGGCACCATCTGGAAGAAGGCTGATCTCGACCAGGTGGTAGAGATCGCAAAGGCGAACGGATTGATCACCCACATGGACGGCGCGCGGCTGCTGAACGCCTGCGTCGCGACCAAAATATCGGCGCGCGATATGGCCGCGGGATGGGATTCGGCCTGGATCGATTTCTCAAAAGGCCTCGGCGCCCCGGTCGGCGGCGTGATTGCGGGTTCGCGCGCCTTCATCGATGACGTCTGGCGCTGGAAACAACGCCTCGGCGGATCGATGCGGCAGGCCGGCATTTGCGCTGCGGCCTGCGTCTACGCGCTCGACCATCACGTCGACCGTCTCGCCGATGATCATGCCAATGCCCGCGCGCTGGCCCGGGGGCTGGCGCAAATCAACGGCATCGAGGTGCAGCAGCCCGAGACCAATCTGGTGTTCTTCAAGCCTGAAGGCGCCGGCATCGCCGGCGACAGGATGGTCGAGGCCCTGCGCAAACACGGCGTTTTGCTTGCGATGATGGACGGGCGCATCCGCGCCTGCACGCATCTCGACGTGACGGCTGGCATGATCGAGGAGATGGTCGGGCTGGTGCGCGAAATCGTGCGGGCGGCGTAAGTCTCATCTGTCCATCGCCCATCCCTGGGGTTGCGGCGCCGAGCTGGCCTCACCAGGGACAGCTGTCTTGGCCATCGATGCGACTTCCGCAAATGTGCCGGCGCGCGTCCGCCACAGGGCGCTGGCGAGCAGGAAATACACCGCGCAGGTCCACATCGCCTGCCAGTTCTCAGTCCCTTCGTTGAGGATGATATAGACCGCCGCCGAGGCGAACAGGCCTGCGAACACCGCCTCGGCGAGCGGTCGCGTTCCGGATTTTGGACCGTTGAGGAATGCCAATGTCCAAAACGGTACCGCGGCCATGGTCAGGGCGGCGAACGGGAAATCGCGCCAGCGCGCGTCGAACACGAGGCTCAACGCGATTTGCGCGGCAATGACCGTGGTCACGATCAACGTGATGCCGAGCATGTTCGCCATGAAGAATGGCGTTCGGCCCTTGGGTGGCCCCAACACTTCAAGAAAAGACGGAAGCGCCCGCCCCGCCATCAAGGCGTAGGTGGACAGCAGCGGCGCCGCTATTCCCGCGGCCAGCAGCAGGCCCTGGACCAGCCAACCGCCATACCCGTAACTTTCGTGGAGCATCTTGTCGGCGCTTACGCCGAGCAAAATCCCGCCGGCGGTCGCCGATATCGCCACCGCCGTCCACGACGCCAATCCGGGGTGCGACGGCCGGCGCCGCAGCGTCAACAAGGCGCTTGCGAATACGCCGATACAGAGAGCCAGCCCGCACGCCATCTGCAGCTTCCAGAACGGGTAGTTGCTGATGGCCTCCCCGGCCGGATATTTCAGCTTGCGATCGACGCTATCGAACAAGCCCCAATAGCCGCCCACCGTTCCTTCCCATCGGCGCTTCCATGGCTCGTCATAGGCCTCGAACAGATTGACGCGAAAATTCTCCCGCCTCGCACGATCGAGAATTTCGGAAATGAAGCGCGCCTGATTGATGCGGGAGGCGAGAGCCCCCTCGCGCATCCTCCCGTGACTGGGCCAGCCGGCTTCGCCGATCAGGATCTCCTTGCCGGGAAAGGCCGCCGCCACCTGCTTGCGGATGCCATCGACATGCGCAGCCGCGTCCTCGGCACGGGGCGGAAAGTCCTCCCAATAGGGCAGGAAATGAATGGTGACGAAATCGACATCGGCACCGATCTCCCGGTAGCGCAGCCAGAATTCCCAGACATCGGCGTAGGTCACCGGCACAACCACGCGCGGCCTGACCGAGCGGATGATTTCCCGAAGGTCGGACACGATCATCTCGCCCCGCAGCAGCACTTCGCTGCCGACAATGATCGCTGTGATCGTATCTGGATGATCTTTGGTCAGCGAGACCGCGATGTCGATCAGGTGAGCATTCTTCGCGCGATCGCGTCCGATCCAGACTCCGAGCAATACCTTCAACCCGACTTTGGAGGCAAGCCCGGGCACCTTGTCCAGCCCGTTGTCGATGGAATAGGTGCGGATGCATTTGGATACCTTCGCCAGCTCGGCCAAATCCTCCGCGATCTGCTCCGGACTGACGACGAGAGTCTGGTCGTGCGGTGTCTGATCGTTGCGGAACGGCGCGTAGGAAACGCATTCCAGTTTCCCCGCGGCATCGATCGGTGCGCGCGGCAGCGTCACCGGCGTGGCCAGCCACCACCACACCGCTGCAATGACACCCAGTGATACAAAGAAAAGCGCCAGCGGCGTACGAAAGCCGATTGGTCCTGCTCCCGAATAAGCGAATAGGTCGGCTTATTTAGCTCTGCGCGGCTGGCCTGTCGACCCGCCGCCGATCCGGCAGTGAGCACAATTGCGCCGCAATGCGGATGCGGTGATATAAGCTGCTGCTTCAAGCACGGAGCATTGGAAGCGAGTCCTGTTTTGCTCAAAATTGATCCCGCCCCCGTCGAGTGAAATGATGCCATTGAGAGGATTTTCCCGCCGCCAATTTGCCAGAATTGCAGGCTGGTCGGCGCTTGGAATGTCGATGCTGTCGACTGGATCCAGTCTGGCGCAATCAAGAGAGGAGAACGGAACGCCGAATCGAAAATCCGCCTATGGTTTTCCGAACGATTTTGTGTGGGGCACGGCTACGTCAGCCTATCAGATCGAGGGCGCCGTGAACGAAGACGATCGCGGCCCGTCGATCTGGGACCGTTTCGCCCAAATGCCCGGCACGATCTCCGATCGCAGCAACGGCGACACCGCGACCGATCATTTTCACCGGTACAAGGAAGACATTCAGTTGATGAAGGCACTGGGAGCCAAGGCCTATCGATTTTCGATCGCATGGCCGCGTGTCTTCCCGAAAGGAGCCGGTTCGCCAAATCCAAAGGGCCTCGATTTCTACGACCGGCTGCTGGACGAATTGTCGGCAAACGGCATCGAGCCGTTCGTAACTCTGTATCATTGGGACCTGCCGCAGGCGCTGCAGGATCGCCACGGAGGCTGGACCTCGCGCGAGACCTCGAAGGCATTTGCGGATTATGCAGCCCATGTCGCAGCGCGCCTGGGCGACCGCGTGAAGCATTACTTTACGATCAACGAATGCTCCCGGCTCGTGCATCTCGGCCATGGGGTCGGCGCCGATGCACCCGGACTCAAACTATCCCCATCGGAGCTGAAGCAGGTCCGGCACAACGTCGCGCTGGGCCACGGCCTCGCGGTTCAAGCGATCCGGGCCCATGGACGCGCCGGGACCAGGGTCGGTCCGGCGGAGAATGCCGTGAGCTGTATCCCTGCCATCGAAACAGCGGCAAACATCCGCGCTGCCGAAATGGCGATGCGCGAGCTCAATGCCGGCTATCTGACTGTCATGCTCGAGGGAAAATATACGGATGCCTATCTCGCGCAGGCCGGCAAGGACGCTCCGAAACACACCGCCGAAGACCTGCGCATCATCTCCTCCCCGATCGATTTTGTCGGGCTCAATGTCTACATGCCCGATCATTACGTCGTTGCCGCCGACAACGAACGCGGCTTCACGCTGGCGCCGTTCCCCGCCTCGTTTCCACACATGAAGGCCGCCTGGCTCAGGCCCGGCCCCGAGACAATGTACTGGGTGCCGCGCCATGTGGCCAAGATCTGGAACGTGAAGTCGATCTATATCACCGAGAACGGAACGTCGGGGAGCGACCAGCCTGCCACGGACGGAACCATCTATGACGTCGATCGCATCATGTACCTGCGCAACTATTTGACGCAGTTGCAGCGCGCGACATCAGAGGGCGTGCCCGTGCGCGGATATTTCCTGTGGAGCCTGATGGACAATTTCGAATGGTCGGATGGATATGAACAGCGCTTCGGCCTCTACCACGTCGACTTCGCCACACAGCGCCGCACGCCGAAGCTGAGCGCATCGTTCTATCGCGAGACGATCGCGCGAAACGCCGTGGTGTAATCGGGCGATTGTCAATCCGTGGTGCGCAAGCCCTTGCCCAGCGCCTCAAACATGATCGTCTTCAGCGCCAGCTGGATCCGCCCGCCCTGCGTCGGGGCCTGCACCATGAAGACAACGAGCAGGTCGTCCTCGGGGTCGACAAAATAGAAACTGCCGCCCGCACCGTCCCAGCGGTATTCGCCGAGCGGCCATGTCGTATTCGGCGGCGGTGAGGTGCGCACGGCAAAGCCAAGACCGAAGCCGCTGCTCGGGCCCGGGAAATAGAACGGATCGTGAAGGATCCCGGTCTCCGGCCCGATCTGGTCCGACGTCATCAGCGCGACCGTCTCGGGCTTGAGGTAGCGCTTGCCGTCCAGCTTGCCTCCGTTCAGCAGCATCTGCAGGAAGCGGGCGTAGTCCCCGATGGTCGAGACCAGCCCCGCGCCGCCGGATTCCCAGCGCCGCGGCGATGTCGGGTCCTTGATTCCCGCCACCCGAAAACGATCGACCGGAAATGCCTGGGCAATGCGAGGCCATTTCGCTTCATCTGCGACGTAGTATGCAGTCTCGGACATGCCAAGCGGATCGAACAATCTTTGCTTTTCGAATTGAAATAGCGTCTGCCCCGAGGCCACCTCGACGACACGGCCGAGCACGTCGGTTGAGTGGCTGTAGTTCCAACGCGTTGCGGGCTGCTCGGCGAGCGGCAGTGTCGCGATGCGGTCGGCGAATTCGGCGTTGTCGAAATCGCCAGCGTACAGTTTGGGATTGGCATAGAGTTTCTGCACCATGGTTTCGCCGAAGAAACCGTACGTGATGCCCGACGTATGCCGCAGCAGATCCCTGATCGTGATCGGGCGTTTCAACGGCTCGAGCTTGAGCGGAGGTTGTCCTGCTTCATCGGAAAGATCGACACCGACTTTGGCATGCGCAAAGGAGCGAATGTATTTCGATACGGGATCGTCAAGCGCCAGCTTGCCGTCGTCGACCAGCATCATCGCGGCAACCGAGGTCACGGCTTTCGACATCGAATAGATCTGGAAAATCGAGTCCGGCGTCATCGGCTGGCCGGTCGCGGGATCGCGGACGCCGAAACTCTCGAAATAGACCGGCTTGCCGTGCTGCTGGATCAGCAGGATTGCACCGGGAATCTTGCCGGTCGTAATTTCGTTGCGAACGTGGTCCCCGATCCGGTCCAGGGCCGCGCGTGAGAAAGTCGGCGCGTTCGGCGCTTTCCGCTCGGCCCGCACCTCGTGCAGCCATCCCGCGGCCAGGAGAATGGCGAGCGCCGCCACTACAGGGCAGCGCCCTGCGGAGCCGTTAGTTCTCCAGAGCTTCATAGACCAACTGCTTCAGCGTCCGCTGGACGCGCTGGCGCTCCGTCGGCGTCTGCTCCAGCACCACGAAGAACATGTCCTGCTTGCGATCGACCACCATGTAGCAGCCGGCGGCGCCGTCCCATTTCAGTTCGCCCAGCGATCCCGCCGGCGGCGGCTTGGCGTTACCGGGATCGGTGCGGACGGCGAACCCGAGCCCCATGCCGAAACCGTCACCGGGGAAATAGAAATAATCCCGCGCCACGCCGGAGTCCTTGCCGGCATGGTCCGTTACCATCAGCTCGAACGTCTTCGGGTTGAGATAGGTCTTGCCGTCGAACGTACCGCCATTGGCGATCATCTGCGCAAAGCGCGAAAAGTCCGCCATGGTCGAGACCATGCCGCCGCTGGCGGACTCCCATTTCTGGCGAACCTCGGTCCGGTACAGGCGGCCGACCCGGAAATCGCTGTCGTTCGGTACCGGCTGGGCGAGCCGAGCCAATCTCTCCGGTTCGGTGACGAAGAAGTTCGTGTCGACCATGCCGAGCGGATCGAGCAGCTTCTCCTTCTCGATCTCGAGCAATGATTTTCCGGACACGATCTCCATGATCCGCGCCAGTATGTCGGTGGAATGGCCGTATTGCCAAAGCGCGCCCGGCTGGTTGTGCAGCGGCAGCTTGGCGATCCGCTCGGCGAATTCGGCGAGGTCGAATTCGCCCGCGTAGAGGTTGGCGTCCTTGTAGGCCTTGCGCACCAGACTGTCGCCATAGAAGCCGTAGGTGATGCCGGAGGTATGACGAAAAAGGTCGAGTATGGTGATGGGCTTGGTCAGCGGCACCAGTTCGAGCGTCTTGCTGCCGTCCTCGGCCTTTTTCTCCTCACCGACCTTCATATTGGCGAAGGAGGGAATGTACTTCGAGACGGGATCGTCGAGCTTGATCTTGCCGTCCTGAACCAACTGCATCGCCACGACTGACGTGATCGCCTTGGTCAGGGAAGACAGACGGAAGATGGTCTTGTCATTGATAGGCGCTTTCGACACCACGTCCTGCACGCCGAAGGTTTCGTGATAGACCGGCTTGCCGTGCTGCTGGATCAGGACGTTGGCGCCGGCGATCTTGCCGGTCGCGACCTCGTTCTTGAAGAACTCGGTGATCTTCGCGAGCTTGTCCTGGTTGAAACGCGCCCCGGCGGGAATATCGAACGCGCCTTCGGCCCGGACCTCTGGCGCCGCCGCCAGCATCAGCGCGGCGCAAGCCAGCGCGCGCCACAATCGACGTGAATTCATTGGACCCCTCCGGAACTCTCCGGGGAGTGTAGCTGTGGACTCAATCGGCGCAAGGGCGGCCACAGGGCCGCTATGGCCTCTTCGTGCAACCGGCCGCTGTCATGGGAGAAGCAGCAGAAGGTAACGCGGGTCAGCGAAGGGGCCGATGACAGCATATCGGCGACGGTGCTGACCGCGATGCCGGCCGCGCGATCGGCGGGAAAGCGGTAGATCCCGGTGGAAATCGCTGGAAAGGCAACGGACGCCAGCCCGTGCTGCTGGCAGAGCTCAATCGAACGGCGATAGCAGGAGGCGAGCAGATCGTCCTCGCCGAGCGTGCCGCCGTTCCACACCGGCCCGACCGTGTGGATCACATGCCTGGCCGGCAGGCGGTATCCCCGGGTGATCTTGGCGTTACCGGTCTTGCAGCCGTGGAGCATGCGGCACTCGGCCACGAGCTCCGGCCCGGCTGCACGATGGATCGCGCCATCGACGCCACCCCCGCCAAGCAAGCGACGAATTCGCGGCGTTGACGATGGCGTCAACGCGCAATGTGGTGATATCGGCAACGATGACTTCCAGCCGCGCCTCGCCGATCAGGCGCGCGGCGGCGCTCAGGCCGAAGCCGCCGCGCTGACGGTGACGCCCTTGTCGGCAAACAGCTGCTGCAATTCGCCGGCCTGGAACATCTCGCGGATGATGTCGCAACCGCCGACGAACTCACCCTTGACGTAGAGTTGCGGAATGGTCGGCCAGTTCGAATAGTCCTTGATGCCGTTGCGGAGGTCGGCGGATTCGAGAACGTTCAGGCCCTTATAGCCGACGCCTACGTGGTCGAGGATCTGCACCACCTGACCAGAGAAACCGCACTGCGGAAACTGCGGCGTTCCCTTCATGAACAGCACGACGTCGTTCGACTTCACTTCGTTGTCGATGAATTGCTCGATGCTCATATTTGCTTCCTCTTGGGGCCCAGTCCCCTGCGGCTTCGCCTGACGGGCCGGCTCGTCCCATCTAACCCGGTACTCTCCATATATGTAGCCCAAACCGTTGTGCATCCAAAGTAAAATGGCGGGGAGCTGGCATGCGTGGTCCCGGCAAGCCCCCCGAAGACACGGGCCGTCATAGTCTGACGGCATCAATATCATACCGGGGGAAGGCTTTTTTCCCGGACAGGAACCCCTATCTAGGACGGACTGTCCGCCAGGAACCAGTTCGCCAGACTAACGTTCTCTCCCCCTGACCGGAGACACAAGTGACGAAACCAGTATCCGCAGCCGCGTTTGCCTCCCCCGCCCCGTCACTTTTCTCCGATTCTGGCACCCTCGCCCAGAATTTGGTTGAGGCCTATCTGGCTGTCCGGGATGAGACCGAACGCCGGGCCGCCCCCTTAAGTCCTGAGGACCAGTTGATCCAGTCGATGCCGGACGCCAGCCCGGCCAAATGGCATCGCGCCCACACCACCTGGTTCTTCGAGCAATTCCTGCTCGGCGAGCACTGCGAAGGCTACCAGCCTTTCCACCCCGACTACGCATTTCTGTTCAATTCCTATTACGTCAGTGCAGGTCCCCGGCATGCCCGCCACCAGCGCGGCCACCTCACGCGTCCGACCGCAGACGAGGTCACCGCCTATCGCCGGCATGTCGATGCCGCCGTGGTCAAGTTCTTCCAGACGACCGGCGAGGACCAACTCGCAGAGCTCGCCCCGCTGGTCGAGGTCGGCCTCAATCACGAGCAGCAGCACCAGGAATTGATGCTGACCGACATCCTGCACGCCTTCGCGCAGAACCCGATCCCGCCGGCCTACGATCCGGAATGGCGCTTCCCGGCGTCGCAGCGTTCGGACGAGGAATGGGTCGCCCTCAATGAGGGCATTCACACCGTCGGGCACGCCGACGGCAGCTTTCATTTCGACAATGAAAAGCCCGCGCACCGCGCCCTGGTCGGCCCGGTCAGGCTCGCCCGCAACCTCGTCACCAATGCCGAATGGCTCGCCTTCATGAAGGACGGCGGCTACGGCACTGCCACGCTGTGGCTGATGGACGGTTTTGCCGCCGCAACCAACGAAGGCTGGCAGGCGCCAGGCCACTGGCGCCAGGTCGACGGCGAGTGGCGGATCATGACACTCGGCGGATTGCAGCCGATCGACCCTGCCGCCCCCGTCAGCCATGTCAGCTATTACGAGGCGGATGCGTTCGCGCGCTGGGCCGGCCGGCATCTGCCCACCGAGATGGAATGGGAGGTCGCGGCCCGCGCCGGCCAGTTGAACGACGCCTTCGGCATCGTCTGGCAGTGGACCCGCAGTTCCTATTCGCCCTACCCCGGCTACCGCGCCATCGAGGGCGCGCTCGGGGAATACAACGGCAAGTTCATGGTCAACCAGTTGGTGCTGCGCGGCTCCTCGCTTGCAACTCCGGCCGGCCACAGCCGTATCACCTACCGTAACTTCTTCTATCCGCACCACCGCTGGCAATTTACGGGGTTACGCCTCGCTGATTACGTCTGACATTTCCCATGATGAAAGCGCGCCAGTAAGCGCGTTCAGGAGAGTATCATGAATGTGCATGCCGCCGCTGTGGCCCAAGCGCACCAGTTCGACGAACAGACTTCGGCCTTCGCCGGAGACGTGATCGGCGATCTTTCTCAATTTCCCAAGCGCCTGTCGCCGAAATATTTCTATGATGCCGCGGGATCGGAGCTGTTCGAGCAGATCACGGTGCTTCCGGAATATTATCCGACCCGCACCGAGCTCGAAATCCTGCGCAGCCGCGGCAAGGAGATCGCCGACATCATTCCGAAGGGCGCGGCACTGGTGGAATTCGGCGCCGGCGCGACCACCAAGGTCCGCCTGCTGCTGGAGCGATGCGATTTCAGCGCCTACGTCCCGGTCGATATTTCCGGCGATTTCCTCAACGCGCAGGCCAGCGGCTTGCGCCGGGATTTCCCCGATCTCGCCGTTTATCCCGTCGCCGCCGACTTCACCGCGCCGTTCACGCTGCCGGCCGAAATTGCCGGGCAGCCCAAGGTCGGATTCTTCCCGGGATCCACGCTCGGCAATTTCGAGCCGCACGAAGCCTGCGCCTTCCTGCGCAGCGCGCGCGACATTCTCGGGGAAGGCGCGCAGATGATCATCGGCGTCGATCTCGAAAAGAACGAGCGCGTGCTCTATGACGCTTATAACGATGCCGCCGGCGTCACCGCGAAATTCAATCTCAACGTGCTGGTTCGCATCAACCGCGAGCTCGGCGGCAATTTCGACGTTTCCGCCTTCATGCACCGCTCGATCTACAATCGCGAGCGCCATCGGATCGAGATGCACCTGATCGCCAAGAAGGCGCAGACAGTACGCATTCTCGGGCGGAATTTTTCATTCCGCCCCGGTGAAAGCATCCACACCGAGTTCGAGCTACAAATACAGCCTCGACCGCTTCACCGCATTGGCGCGCGGCTCGGGCTGGTCGGTACGGGAATCCTGGACCGATCCGGAGCGGATGTTTTCCGTGCACGCGCTGGTGGCGTCGGACTGAACCTGCCGTCACGTCACGACACGCCCCAGCGGTGCTTGCCCTCACGCCTCGCGGTTGAACCTTGTGAAGTCGGGCCCTGTTGAGATTCAGGCCTTGTTGAATCAGGCCTTGGCTCCAAACCTCCTGCGGACCGGCCGTGGCCTGCGCGTCGGCACGATCCTCGGCGCGATCGATATCCAGTCGTCGGACAATCGCTCGGCGTCCAGCAACCAGGCATGAATGATGCGCCATTTATCCTGCCCGCGGGACTGGAAGTCCAACAGAGACGATCCGGCGTCCTGGAGCTCGTGGAAGAATTTCAACGAATTCTTTTCCGGTGGGTCCGTCCTGCCCGACGGCCTGCGTTGAAATCCATCGGTCCCATTCGTTGATGATCAATATTCTTGCTTCGCTCTGTTTCATAGGCACGCATTCCCAACCACGGTCCCCGTGGGCACTGAGTGATCGCGCTGGTCAAACGGAGGAAGGTGCTAGCGCCGCCGCGCGTCAACGCACCCTGCCGGGACGTACTATAAACAAACTTCTTAACAAATCTTCATCTTTATGTTCTTCGATGCTCGCCCGCAATTCGCTGCATCTGTGCTGCTGTTTGCCCTTTGAACCGTCCAAATTTTGACGCGGACTCAGCCGAATCTCTTCATGCAGCTTGGCTGGGGGTGAGTTAGTGCCAGGGATGTCAGTCATGAGGAACGCGTATCCAGCGACCAATCGGAAGCATTGTTCCAGCGCGTCGCCTGTTCGCGAGGACGCGGCTTGGGATGAGGTTGAGGACACCGAGCGGGAGTCGCTCATCGAGGAAAATGCGAGGCTTCGGGCGCTCGTCGTCAAACTGTCCGACATCGTCTTGCGAAATGTCGTCGAACGGAAATAGCCTGGCCATTTCGTGAAGCCAGCGGCACCTCCGGGATTCCGCGCAATCGGGTCCTGGAAGCACAGGCGTGCGCGGGAAACCGGCGCATGACGCGGCTAGGCATGCGCCGGGGATCGGAGCGAGATCGATTCCCACACCGCGACCACGACCATGATCGCGGTGGTGAGGATCGACAGCATCAGCGGTGACAGCCCGCCCGCGAACCAGGCGAGCAGGCCGAGTGCGATGATGCCGAAGCCGTGCGAGAGCTGAAGGAAGCCGCGAAAGCTGTACTTGAACAGGATCGTTCCGAACAGGAACAGCAAGGGGCCGCCGATCGCGCTGATCACCGTCTTGAGATCGGAATGACCGCCCGGGTGTTTCAGCACCAGTTCGTCCGCCACCGCGGAGACGATGATGCCGGCCACGATCGGCATGTGCAGATAGGTGTAGGCCAGCCGCGCCAGCCTTCCCGGTTCGCTCGACCTTGAAATTTCTTCGGAGCCGGCTTCCGCGCCCTTGTGGAAATAGATCCACCACATCGCGATGCTTCCGGCGAGCACCGAGACGAAGGCGCTGACGGTCTCAGTGGACCAGGAAAGCTCGGCGAATGTCGCGCCGGTAACGACGACGGATTCGCCGAGTGCAATGATGACGAAAAGCGCGCAGCGCTCGGCCATGTGGCCGCCCTCGACCACCCAATCCGCGACCGACGACGCGCCGTATCGGGGGATCCAGAACCGCACCGCCGGCGAAATATATTCGATCGCCAAAGCAATCGACCACAGCACCAGCCGCAATTGGCCTTCCGCCAAGCCGCCGGCGATCCAGAACACCGCCGACATCGACAGCCATGCGGTGATGCGGATGGCATTCAGCCGCGCCAACATCCGCGACGGCGGCGTCGAGACCCAGAGAAAAATCGTCTTGCCGACCTGCATCGCGGCGTAGGCTATGGCAAACCACAATCCGCGCCCGTCAAATGCCGTCGGGATCGAGGTCGACAGCACCAGCCCGCCCAGCATCATCGCAAACAGCAGCAGCCGAACCGGGGTCTGTTCGGGATCGAGCCAGTTGGTGATCCAGGTGGTGTAGACCCACACCCACCACACCGCGAGGAATAGCAGCGCGACCTGCAGTACGCCCAGCGGTGTGAAATGAGCCAGCAGCGTGTGCGAGATCTGCGTGATCGCAAAGACGAAGACGAGATCGAAGAACAGCTCGGCGTAGGTCACGCGATGGTGCTGGTGCGGCGCGAGCTGGCGATACATCGCGCCGTGCGGATTGTCCGTCATCGGTGTGCCCCCCGCCGCAGCCCGTTGCGGGGCTAGCCCTCCGGTACTCCGGTCTGCAGCGCCAGCGCGTGCAGCACGCCGCCCATCTGTCCCTTGAGCGACTGGTAGACGATCTGGTGCTGCTGAACGCGCGACTTGCCGCGGAAGGATTCCGAGATCACGGTCGCGGCGTAATGGTCGCCGTCGCCTGCGAGATCGCGGATCGTCACCTCGGCATCGGGGATAGCTGCCTTGATCATCGATTCGATATCGTGGGCGTCCATCGGCATCCAGCATGTCTCCGTCAAGTGTTTCGAATTAAGGCCGGTTTCGAATCACGGCCCGCTCGCGCGGCCGTGATGGCCAAACCTAGCGCGTACGGTCTTCTAGGTCACGCCTTGCGGCACTATATTCCCGGTCCAACCGTTTGACACCGTGAGATCCGGTCACGCCCGATCATTTCGGGATGACCTAAAATTGAGGCTCAGAACCATGAAACTTCCCGGTCCCGACCATCCGATCACGATTACGGCAAATCCCAAGCGCATCCGGGTTTCGGCCGGCGGGGTCGTCATCGCCGACACCACCCATGCCTTGACCCTGAAGGAAGCAAGCTATCCGGCGGTGCAATATGTGCCGCGCGAGGACACCAACATGGCGCTGCTGGCCCGCACCGAGCGGACGACGCACTGCCCTTACAAGGGCGATGCGAGTTATTTCAGCATCACCGCCAACGGCAAAAGCATCGAAAACTCGATCTGGACCTATGAAACACCCTTCCCGGCCATGGCCGAAATCGCCGGCCACTTGGCGTTTTATCCCGACAAGGTGACGATCGAGGAAGTCGCGTAGTCGTATTATCCGTCACGCTCGGCGATTGGGCCTTGCTGAATCAGGTGCCTGGGGTCAACATTTGGCACAAATAGCCTGCCCGGGGAGGCGGCCATGACGACGATTTCCGACTCGGTTGGGGCTGGCGCGGTTCGCGCGGCGCCTAAAGTCAAGCGACGCAACGCGGCGATCGATCACGCCCGAAGCTTCCTGACGCTCGTCGTGCTGCTGCATCACGCCGTCATCCCCTACACCTATTTCGGTCACACCGACGCCAAGTCGTGGATCGGTTTCGACGTGATCGTTCTCGCCACCGACAGCTTCTTCATGGCGATGTTCTTTTTTCTGTCGGGATTGTTCGTGTGGCCGGGCCTCAAACACAAGACGCCCCGCGCCTTTTTTGGCGATCGCCTGCTCCGTCTCGGCCTGCCATTCGTGATCTGCGCGTTTACCGTCATTCCGCTGGCCTATTACGCCATCGCGCTGCGGCAGAATCCTGACATCACCTTTGCAGCCTTCTGGTGGAAGACGATCACGAAGGGGCCGTGGCAAAGCGGCCCGATCTGGTTCGTCTGGGTGCTGCTGACGTTCGATCTGACGGCAAGCCTGCTGTACCGGCTGTCGCCGACGCTGATCGATCCGATCACCAGACTTTCGCAGCGGTGTATCGACCAGCCGGCCAAATTCTTCCTGTTTCTGGTGGCGGTCACGGTCGTCACCTACATTCCGGCACTGGTCTGGTTCAGCCCCAATCGCTGGTTCGAGTTCGGGCCGTTCGACGTTCAGGCCAGCCGCGTGCTGCTCTACGCGTCTTATTTCTTCATCGGTGCCGGCATCGGTGCCGCGCATTTCGACCAGGGCGTGCTGAGCGATGACGGGCGGCTGGCGAGGAGCAGTTGGGGCTGGCTGGCCGTGACGCTGATCCCCTATTGCCTGCTATGGGTGATGATCTACATCAAGCGCGGAATCCTCGGTAATCCGAGCCCGCAGCCCGACTGGTATCTCGCGATCTACGGTTTCTTCTTCGTCGTCTTCAGTGCGGCGATCCTGTTTACGATCCTGGGGTACTTTCTGAGATCGAAACGCCTGTGGATCGTGCTCGACCGCATGCAAGGCGATGCCTACGGCATGTTCCTCGTGCACTACCCGATCGTGCTGTGGATTCAATACTGGCTGTTCGACTACGACCTGCCCGCCATCGTCAAGGCCACCATCGCGTTCGTGCTGACGGTCGTACTGAGCTGGGCCGTGACGGCAGCGTTGCGCAAGATACCCGGCGCGACGAAGGTGCTGTGATCGTCATTGCGAGCGCAGCGAAGCAATCCATCTGACCGCGAGTTGAGAGATGGATTGCTTCGCTGCGCTCGCAACGACGTGGAGCGCGCGCCTACGACGCCTTGCCGTTCATATAGGCCGGTAGCCAGTGCTCGAACGCGGTCTTGAGCGTCTTGATCAAAACCGGAATCTGGTCGGCGATGCTGATCGCATCCCCCCCTGTGGTGCCGATCCGCGCACACGGCACGCCCGCACCCTTCATCTTGGCCAGCACCAGGCCGGCATCCGCGGCCGGCACCGTCACGATGTAGCGCGCCTGGTCCTCGCCGAACCACCAGGCATGCGGCACGATCGAGCTCGGCGCCGCCAGAAGCTGCGCGCCGATGCCGCTCGCCATCGCCATTTCGGCCAGCGCAATCAGGAGCCCGCCGTCGGAAATGTCATGCACCGCCGTCGCGGTGCCTGCGTGGATCATGCCGCGCACGACGTCGCCGTTACGCTTTTCGGCCGCGAGGTCAACCGGCGGCGGCGCGCCCTCTTCGCGGCCACAGACGTCGCGCAGGTAGACCGACTGACCGAGCCAGCCCTGGGTGTCGCCGATCAACAGGATGGCTTCACCGCCCGCCTTGAACGCCAGCGTCGCCGACTTCGTAAAATCGTCGAGCAGACCGACGCCGCCGATCGAGGGCGTCGGCAGGATGCCGCGGCCGTTGGTTTCGTTGTAGAGCGAGACGTTGCCCGACACGACGGGGAAATCCAGCGCGCGGCAGGCTTCCGAAATACCCTTCAGACAGCCGACGAACTGGCCCATGATTTCCGGCCGCTCGGGATTGCCGAAATTGAGGTTGTCCGTGATCGCCAGCGGACGGCCGCCGACCGCAGTGATGTTGCGCCAGGCCTCTGCGACTGCCTGCTTGCCGCCCTCCAACGGATCGGCCTCGCAATAGCGCGGCGTCACGTCGACGGTGAGTGCGAGCCCCTTCGGCCCGTCCTCGACGCGCACGACGGCGGCATCGCCGCCGGGACGCTGCACGGTATTGCCCAAAATGACGTGATCGTACTGCTCCCAGACCCAGCGCTTCGAACACAGCTCGGGCGTGGCGATCAGCTTCTCCAGCGCCGCCGAAATGCCCATCGGCGGCTTCACCTCGCGCGCCTGCACCACCGGCAAAGGCTCAGATGCGACATGCGGCCGGTCGTACAACGGCGCTTCGTCGCCGAGTTCCTTGATCGGCAGGTCGGCCATGACGTCGCCGCCATGCTTCACCACGAAACGCTTGCTCGGCGTGGTGTAGCCGACGATGGCGAAATCGAGCCCCCACTTCTTGAAGATCGCCTCGGCCTCTTTTTCCTTCTCCGGCTTGAGCACCATGAGCATGCGCTCCTGGCTTTCCGAGAGCATCATCTCGTAGGCGCTCATGCCGGTTTCGCGCGTCGGCACCGCATCGAGGTTGAGATCGACGCCGAGATCACCCTTGGCGCCCATCTCCACCGCCGAGCAGGTCAGCCCGGCCGCGCCCATGTCCTGGATCGCGATCACGCAATCGGCTTCCATGATTTCGAGGCAGGCTTCCAGCAGCAGCTTTTCCGCGAAGGGATCGCCGACCTGCACGGTGGGCCGCTTCTCGGCGGAATTGTCGTCGAACTCGGCGGAGGCCATCGAGGCCCCGTGGATGCCGTCGCGGCCGGTCTTGGAGCCGAGATAGACGATCGGCATGTTCACGCCCGATGCCGCGGCATAGAAGATCTTGTCGGTCTCGGCGAGGCCGACCGCCATCGCGTTGACCAGGATGTTGCCGTCATAGCGGGTGTGGAAACGCACCTGCCCGCCGACGGTCGGCACGCCGAACGAATTGCCGTAGCCGCCGACCCCGGCCACCACGCCCGATACCAGATGGCGCGTCTTCGGATGTTCCGGCGCGCCGAACGAGAGCGCATTGAGGCAGGCGATGGGCCGCGCGCCCATCGTGAACACATCGCGCAAGATGCCGCCGACGCCGGTGGTGGCGCCCTGATACGGCTCGATGTAGCTCGGGTGGTTGTGGCTCTCCATCTTGAACACGACCGCCTGACCGTCGCCGATGTCGATCACGCCGGCATTCTCGCCTGGCCCCTGGATCACCCACGGCGCCTTGGTCGGCAAGCCCCGCAGGTGGATGCGCGAGGATTTGTACGAGCAATGCTCGTTCCACATCGCCGAGAAAATCCCGAGCTCGGTAAAGCTCGGCACCCGCCCGATCAATTTGAGGATGCGCTCATACTCGTCGGGCTTGAGACCATGGCTGGCGACGAGTTCGGGGGTGATCTGGGGTTCGTTCATGGGGTCTCTTATTAGGAAGATCGAAGGAGGGCGAAAAGGCCTTTTATGGCGCATTTCCGCCCTGTCCAGAGCTTTGCGAAGGGGGCCTTGCGGGATCGGCGTTTGCACATCCTTCCCGGATCGGATTTAAGGGCTGAAACATCCAATTGAAGGCCAATTTTGGTGAACGAGCTCCCCCAAAACGCATTCCACCGCCGCCCTGACCTGCATGTCGAAACCGAGGGCGAATTCAAGGGCTGGCGGACATGGACCCGCGACAGTTTTGAGACCCATAACGGCCCTTTCTGGCACCGGATGGACGGGAACGGCAAAGCGCAATGCGCGTTCCGCGTCGAAAGCAAGCACCTTAACGGCATGCGCAACGTCCATGGCGGCTGCTTCATGTCGTTCGCCGACTACTGCCTGTTTGCGATCGCCTCTTCGGTGCTGCAGGGACCGGGCGTGACGGTGTCGTTTTCCTGCGAGTTCCTCGACGCCGCGCGTGAGGGCGAACTGGTGGAAGGCACCGGCGAGATCACCCGCGCCGGCGGCTCGCTGATCTTTCTCCGTGGCCTGCTGAAATCTGGCGAGCGGTCGCTGTTCACCTATTCCGGCACCATCAAGCGCATGAAGTGGAAGCCACCCGGCGCCGGCACCGTTGCCTGATGTTCCACAGGTCCGTCGCGGCTGGCGCGACTATGCATTACTGCTTGCGCTGGCGTGCTGCTGGAGTTCGACCTATCCGCTGACCAAGATCGGCCTCGGCTCGATCCCGCCGGTGACCTTCATCTCGGCGCGCTCGCTGATCGCCGCGGCGTTTCTGCTGGTCATTCTGCGCGTGCGCGGGGTGCGGATGCCGACCGACGCCAAGGCCTGGAAACTGTTCGCGCAGCAGCAGACCATCAATTCGACGTTTCCGTTTCTGCTGATCACCTGGGCGCAGCAATATGTCGCGGCGGCTCCGACCGTGGTGCTGGCCTCGACGACGCCGATCTTTGCGTTTCTGATCACCTGGGGCATTACGCGGCACGAGCCGGCCACGCTGCCGAAACTCGTCGGCGCCATCCTGGGTCTTGCCGGGACGGCTGTGATCATCGGGCTCGATGCGTTCTCTGCGCTCGACACCAATATCTTTGCCGAAATCGTCATCCTGCTCGCGACCATATCGTTCGCATGCGCCACGATCTTCGGGCTGCGGCTCACCGACTACGATCCGATGGTGGTAGCCGCCGGCTCGCTGCTGTTCGGCGGGCTCCTGCTGCTACCAGTATCGCTGATCGTCGATCATCCCTGGACCTTGCGGCCAACGACGGAGGCGCTGGTCGCCACCGTCGCGATGGGGATCTTCTCCAGCGCCTTCGGGCTGATGCTGTTCTACATGTGCCTTTCGCGGCTCGGCACGCTGACCACCAACGCGCAAGGCTATCTGCGTATTCCGATCGGCGTCGGCTTGTCCGTGCTGTTGCTGGGCGAGTTCGTCCCGGCCAACCTGGCGCTCGGCCTCGTGCTGGTCATGGCCGGCGTTGCGGCCATGACCATTCCGGCCGCCAGCTATGGCAAATGGATCAACCGGCTCCGTTCCCGGTAAGCCGCATCGCTAACCCAGCCAGCTATTGCAGGCTGACCAGAGTAAGATCGACGAACCAGGATTGCGGCGAGACGAACCCTTTGATCTTCGGGCTCATCGCGCGCGGGTTGAGATCGTGAACGATAAAGAGCCAGGGCGGGTTGTCGACGAGGCGCTCGTGCGCCTTGCGATAGGCGGCCGAGATCGCCTTCGGATCGGTGGCTTCCGAAATCGTCTTCAGCGCGTCGTCAAAGTCGTCGTCCTTCCACTGCTCGAAGTTGAAACCGTTCGGGGAGAAATTGGCTGACGAGAAATAGCGCGCCATGACGCCGGCATCAGAGGAAGGCGAACTGATATTAAGGACCATGGCGCCCTGCAGATTGGGGCTGTCGGGCGTGGCACGGGCGGCGGTCAGCAGCACCTGCCACTCGATCACATTGAATTCGACGTTGACGCCGCAAGCCTCCTTGAGATTCTGCTGCAGGAATTCGTTCATCGGCAGCGGCAGCATCTGCCCCGAGCCGGAATTCGAGATCATCGCCTTGAACGACAACGGCTTTGCTGCCGAGTAGCCAGCTTCAGCCAGCAGCGCCTTCCCCTTGGCGGGGTCGGACTTGTAGCGATTGACCGGGGAGCCGAAATCGGGATCGCTGGACTTGAGCCAGCCGACCGAGGGCTCCGCCGTCCCGTTGAGCAGCGACACCAGCCCTTCCCGATCGATGCAATAGTTCAGCGCTTGACGCACTTTAACGTCTTTGAACGGGCTGTTGGCCGCGCCAATATTGTAGAACCACGGCCAGACATGCGGGTACGAGCCAGTGGTGATGGTGAAACCGGCCGATTTCAGCGACGCGAGGCCGTCGGGCGGCGGCACCTCGATCCAGTCGACCTGACCCGAGCGCAGCGCGGCCAGTCGCGAGTTTGCCTCGGGGATCGGCATCAGTACGACGTTGTCGACCTTCGCTTTTTTGCTCGGGTCCCAATAGCCGTCAAAGCGCGCCAGATCCGCCTCCTGCCGCGGCACGACTTTCGTGATGCGGAACGGCCCGGTGCCGGCCGCCGGCAAGGTCGCGACCTTGGCCCATTCCTTTCCTGCCTTCTCGAACGAAGTCGGCGAGGTGAACAGGAGATAGACCGCCATATACGGGAAGTACGACGCCGGCTTGGTCGTAGTGATCGCGACGGTATGGTCATCGACCTTCCTGTAGGACCCCATGATCGGGACACGCGCCCGCGACATCGCCGAACTCGGCGGCTCGAATTGCGGGCTGTTGTTGTTGAAATAGCGATCAAGATTCCAGATCACGGCATCGGCATTGAAATCCGTGCCGTCGTGGAATTTCACGCCGCGGCGCAGATGGAAAATCCAGGTCTTGTTGTCGGCCGGGTCCTGCTCCCATTTCTCCGCAAGCCCCGGACGCAAGCCCGCCAATTTGTCGGTTCGCGTCAGATCCCACAGCACCAAGCCTTCGAAGATCGGGTAGCCGAGGAAACGCATGCCCTCGAAACCGTTGTTGGGCAGCCCTGTCGCCGTCGGGATATCTGACGCCGTCATGGCGATGCGCAGTGTGGTTTCAGCCGCCGCCGAATGCGACGACAGGAGCGCGGTCAGCAGCGCAGCCGCGCAGAAAGCCTTGCGAATGGGCATCGTCTATCTCCGTCCGACGGTCGAAACTCCGTGTGGGATCAGGAGAAATACGAGCAAATTTCAGGCCAGCCACTTTGCCGCAGTTGAACAAAGATTCCGCAGTTCGCCGCCCGGCCAATTGCAGTTGCAACTTCCGGATGGTGGCCCGCGAAACCTCGACGGAACAGCAACGAACCGTGATCGGCGGGCGGGAACGCAAGACTGGCCGCCTCGTTTGCCCTCATGCAACAAGCAAAGGAGCAATCATGAAACTTGCAACATTGGGATTGGCGACGGCGCTGGCACTCACGGGTACTTTCGCGCTCGCGCAGTCGGGCGGCGGCTCGACCGGCGGAGGCTCGGCTACGGGTGGCGCAGCGGCGACCGGCACGACGACAGGATCTTCCGTCAACGGAACAACAACAGGTAGTTCGACGGGTGTACCAAACAGCGGCATGTCAAACGACGCAGGCAGCGCCGCGGCCGGACGGGCCAGTGGACTGAACCCGTCAGGCAGCAGCAATATCAACCCGTCGCCCAGCGGCTCGACCCTGACGCCGGCGCCTGCCGGCAGGTAGCAGATAAGAGAAAGCCCCGCGTCGCGGGGCTTTTTTTAACGAGCAAACTTCACCTGTCCTATTTCTTCTCTTCCAGCAACTTCCTGTATTTCTCGACGTCGCGCGTCACGAGCTGCCCGAGCACTTCGGGCGCGTGCTCGTTGGCGTCAGGCGCGACGGTGGAGAGATCGTGAAAACGCTTCTTCACCATTTCGCTCTCGACGGCGGCCTTGGCCGCTGCGTTCAATTTCGCGATGACCGCTGATGGCGTGCCCTTTGGCGCGAACAGGCCATTCCAGCCCTGCGCCTCGAAATCGGGAAGGCCCGCTTCCGCCGACGTCGGAACGTCAGCCAGGGTCGCAAGGCGGACCGTGGAGCCGACGACGACGCCGCGCACCAGTTTGTCGTCGATCGCCTGCGACACCGAAGCTGCGGAGTCGCAGACGCCGTCGATCTGCCCGCCGATCGCATCCGTCAAAGCGGGCGCCGCTCCCCGATAGCCTACCAGCGTGACGTCGATGCTGGCGGCCTGCGCAAAGCTCTTGCAGATCAAAAAGTTCGATGAGCCGACGCCGGCGTGTCCAAGATTGACTTTGCCGGGATTGGCCTTCGCGTAGGCGATGAATTCCTTCAGGTCCTTGGCCGGAAAATCCTTGCGCAGCGCCACGATGCCGAAGGTTTTCGCGACGACCGCAATCGGCACGAATGATTCCGGCGTGAACGGCAGCTTGGGATAGATCGTATAGGTCGCGGCACTGGTGCCGGCATTGCCGATGGCGATGGTGTAGCCATCGGGCTCGGCGCGCGCCGCGCGAGCCAGCGCAGTCGAGCCGCCGGCGCCCGCGACATTCTCGATCACGATCGGCTGCCCGAGCGGCTTTGCCATCTCTTCGGCAACCGTGCGCGCGATCACGTCGGAGGTGCCGCCGGCCGCGAACGGCACGATCATGGTGATGGGGCGCTTCGGGTAATCCTGCGCGTGGGCGGCCGCGGTGAACGACAGCACCGCAGCGGCGACTGCCAGGCGCGTCATCGAGGATTTCACGCCGCTTTTTCCAGATGCGCGACGAGGCCCGCGAACAGGCCGCGGCCGTCGGTGCAGCCCATGATGTCTTCGACGTGATTTTCTGGATGCGGCATCATGCCGAGCACATTGCCGCGCGCGTTGACGATGCCGGCGATCGAATCTGCCGCGCCGTTGATGTTGGAATCCTCATCGACAACGCCGTCGGCCGAGCAATAGCGATAGAGCACCCGCCCCTCGCCCTCGAGCCGCTTCACCGTCTCTTCATCGGCTTCGTAATTGCCTTCGCCATGCGCCACCGGCACGCGGATAACCTGGCCGGCATTGTAGCCGCGCGTGAACGGCGTATCCGACCGTTCCACCCGCAGATGCACGTCCTTGCAGATGAATTTCAGCTTCGCATTGCGCATCAGGACGCCGGGCAGCAGGCCCGCTTCGCACAGGATCTGGAAACCGTTGCAGACCCCGAGCACGAGGCCGCCATCGGCAGCGAATTGGCGCACCGCGTCCATCACAGGCGCGCGCGCGGCAATCGCACCACAGCGCAGATAATCGCCATAGGAGAACCCGCCGGGCACCACCACGAGGTCAGTCCCCTTCGGCAGCGCGGTCTCCGCGTGCCAGACCATCGCGGCCTCCTGGCCGGAGGCAAGCTTCAGCGCCCGCGCCATATCGCGTTCGCGATTGATTCCGGGAAAGACGAGAACGGCTGATTTCATGTCAGCGCCTTCATTTGTCTCGATAGCTCATGGATCAGTTCTGCCGTCGTCGCCATTTCGAGATTGTGAACTCGCATGTCGGCCAAGAGCTTATCGACCGAGTTGTCAATTCGATCCAAGGCACACGAGACATCCAGCGCAAGAGCGTAAACCTGCTGCATGGATATCTCGCTCATCCCTAGCCCAGCAATTCGACCCGATAATTCTCGATCACGGTATTCGCCAAGCAGCTTGTCCGCGGCATCCTTCAATGCCGCCTCGGCCTTGGCCTTGTCGGCGCCCGACATCTCGATGTCGAACACCTTGCCCTGGCGCACGCTGGCGACGCCATCGACGCCGAGCGATTTCAGCGCGCCCTCGATGGCCTTGCCCTGCGGATCGAGAATGCCGGACTTCAACGTAACGGTAACGCGTGCCTTCACGATCCTAACCTCAGCTCTTCACCAGCACCGGGCCGGTACCGGCCGGCCGCTCGTTCTCCATCAGGATGCCGAGCCGCTTCGCCACTTCGGTGTAGGCCTCCAGCAGGCCGCCGAGGTCGCGACGAAAACGGTCCTTGTCGAGCTTCTCGTTCGACTTGATATCCCACAGCCGGCACGAGTTGGGCGAGATCTCGTCAGCGACGATGATCCGCATCATCTCGTTCTCGAACAGACGTCCGCATTCCATCTTGAAATCGACCAGACGGATGCCGATGCCCAGGAACAAGCCGGTGAGGAAGTCGTTGACGCGGATCGCAAGCGCCATGATGTCGTCGATTTCCTGCGGCGTTGCCCAGCCGAACGCGGTGATGTGCTCTTCGGAGACCATCGGGTCGTTGAGCTGGTCGTTCTTGTAATAGAACTCGATGATCGAGCGCGGCAGCTGGGTGCCCTCCTCGATGCCGAGGCGCTGCGACAGCGAACCCGCCGCCACGTTCCGCACCACCACCTCCAGCGGCACGATCTCGACCTCGCGAATCAATTGTTCGCGCATGTTGAGGCGGCGGATGAAATGGGTCGGCACCCCGATGTCGTTGAGGTGCTGAAACAGGTACTCCGAGATCCGGTTGTTGAGGACGCCCTTGCCCTCGATCACCTGGTGTTTCTTGGCGTTGAACGCGGTCGCGTCGTCCTTGAAGTGCTGGATCAGGGTTCCCGGCTCCGGACCTTCATACAGGACCTTGGCCTTGCCTTCATAAATGCGGCGTCGACGGCTCATTGGGATGTACCGTGTTTTGTTGAAATCCATGAATTTGGTGTGCTCCGGATGACAAGGGTTTGCGACCACGACGGAGCTGCCGTGAAGGCCAGATCCAGTACAACAACGACCGGAAACAGAACAGGAACCTAGCCTAGGAGCAACCTATCCGATTGGGCCATCCAGCACAATCGACCCGGCCCAATTGGGTCCAACTTATCCCGGTTGCCCTGCGGCTTAACGAGCCGTTGTTTTACCGATTCGCCCCCTCTATCTAGGTAGTCGATCGGGCCGCCACAACGCGGGCCCCGTTTACCATTGGCCGGGATTGGAACCGAAGAAATGACCACTTTTGACAAGCGCGAGGAAGGTTTCGAGAAGAAATTCGCCCTCGACGAGGAGCAGAAATTCAAGGCCATGGCGCGCCGTAACCGCCTGCTCGGTCTTTGGGCAGCCGACAAGCTCGGCCTGTCAGGCGATGCCGCCACGGCCTATTCGCAGGAAGTGGTCGCGGCTGACTTCGAGGAAGCCGGCGACCAGGACGTCCAGAACAAGGTGGTGAAGGATTTCGCCGCCAAGGGCGTCGCCGTCACCTCGCAGGACGTTCGCGCCAAGATGGAGGAACTGCTGGCGCAGGCCGCCGCTCAGGTCAAGGGCGCGACGTAAGGCGCAGTCATTCCGGGCCGTGCAAAGCACGAACTACGGTGCGCAATTTGCGCACCTGAGAATCTCGAGATTCCCCGGGGGTGCAAATGCACCCCTGAGGTCTGGTCCTTCGGACCATCCCGGAATGACGGCGGGAAGGTCAGGTCACTCCTCCTTGAACCCATATTCCGGCACGTTGCCGCTGGCGCCGTAATATTTGTACGGCAGGAACTTGCCGGACATGGTGATCTTGACCCGGTCGCCCTTGGGATTGACGACACGCTCCAGCGCCATGTCGAAGTCGATCGCTGACATGATGCCGTCGCCGAACTCTTCCTCGATCAGCGCCTTCCAGGCCGGACCGTTGACCATCACCATCTCGTAGAAACGATAGATCAGCGGATCGGTCGGCGGCATCGGCGTGCTGGCGCCGCGCATCGGCACCTCGTTCAGCATCGCGGTTTCAGATTTCGACAACCCGAACAACTCGCCGGCATTGGCGGCCTGAGGCTTCGTCAGCTTCATCTGGCCCATGATGGCGCCGACAACAAGCACTTCCGAATAGCCCCCGATCTTCTCGCAGATATGCTTCCAGCTCCAGCCCTTCTCGCGCTTGATGTCGAGCAGCTTTTCGGTGAGGTCTTCCCGTTTCATATGGCTCTCCTTCCATCCGTCGTGCCCGGCCTCATGCCGGGCTTCCACGTCTTTGCTGGTCTGTCTAGGAAGACGTGGATGGCCGGGACAAGCCCGGCCATGACGCCTGCATTGTTTCGCCCGATCCGGAAGCAATCACTAATTCCGGTTTGCCCGGCCGCACCGTCGGCACGTTGCGTGGATCGTGATCCGGCGTCGTCGCGGTGAATGTCTTGCTGCGGCTGACCAGGAAATCGACGATATGATTCCGCAGCGCGTAGTAGAGCGGATGCCGGTGCAGATCGATGCGGCCGCGATCCTTCGGCAGCGGGTTTTCCACGATCTCGGCCAGCACCGCGCCGGGACCGTTGGTCATCAGAAAAATCCTGTCGGCGAGATAGATCGCCTCATCGACGTCATGGGTGATCATGAACGCGGTCTGTCCGGTCTCGAGACAGATGCGGCGGACCTCGTCCTGCAGCGTGCCGCGCGTCAGCGCGTCCAGCGCCGAGAACGGTTCGTCCATCAGCATGATCTTCGGCGTGATCGAGAGCGCGCGCGCGATGCCGACGCGCTGCTTCATGCCGCCGGACAGTTCCGACGGACGCTTGTGCTCGGAGCCGGTCAGGCCGACCAGATCGATGAACTTTTGCGCGTGCGCCTTGACCTTGGCGCGGTCCCAGTTGCGCCATTTCGAGGTGACGGCATAGGCGACGTTGCCGAGCACCGTGCGCCATGGCAGCAGCGCATGGCTCTGGAAGATCACAGCGCGATCGAGGCTGGTGCCTTCAATCGCCTGCCCGTCGACGATGACAGCGCCTTCGCTCGGCTCGTCGAGGCCGGCCAGAATATTCAGCACCGTGGTCTTGCCGCAGCCGGAATGGCCGATCACGCAGCCGAACTCGCCGCGCGCCATCGAGAGCCAGAGGTTCTCGAACACCGCGACCTCGCCGCCGCTGGCGCCCGGATAGCGCTTGCCGATCGCTTCGATGGAAATGAACTTGTCCATCATTACTCCGGGAACGTGACCATGCGCGTGAACCGCGCGAGGATCTGGTCGAGCAGCATGCCGACCACGCCGATCAGGAGAATGGCGATGATGACATTGGTGATCGAGAGGTTGTTCCACTCGTTCCAGACGAAGTAGCCGATGCCGGTGCCGCCAACGAGCATTTCAGCCGCGACGATCACAAGCCAGGCGATGCCGATCGATATCCGCATGCCGGTCAGGATCGTCGGCGCGGCAGCGGGCAGGATCACCGTGAAGGCCCGCCTGACGGTGCCGACTTCCAGCGTGCGCGCGACGTTGATCCATTCCTTGCGTACCGCGGCGACGCCGAACGCGGTGTTCAGCAGCATCGGCCATACCGAGCAGATGAAAATGACAAAAATCGCCGAGATCGAGGAATCCTTGATGGTGTAGAGCGCGAGCGGCATCCAGGCCAGCGGCGAGATCGGCTTCAGCACCTGGATGAACGGATCGAGCGCCTTGCTGATCAACGGCGACATGCCGATCAGGAAGCCGAGCGGAATCGCGACGAGCACCGCCAGCAGATAGCCGAGGCCGACGCGGCCGATCGAATAGCCGAGCTGGATGCCGAGGCCCTTGTCGTTCGGTCCCTTGTCGTAGAACGGCTGCTTGAGATGCTCCCACAATTTCACGCCGACATCGAGCGGCCCCGGCATCGCCGACTTGCCCTGGGTTGCCGTCAGCCCCATCAGCTTGGCGTATTCCGGCGACATGGCGGTGGTCGCAGCCGTCGAGCGCGTGGCGAGATGCCAGATGCCGAGGAAGGCCGCGAATAGCGCGATAGATACCACGGCCGCGCGGAAGCGAAGGGATGATGTCATGGGGGACAGTCTCTCAACATGTCGCCCCGATCTCTCAGCACGTCGTCCCGGCGAACGCCGGGACCCATACGCCGCGGCGTCAGTAGTGAAGGAAGGCCTCCAACATCATGCCCAAAACAGGCGACACGGCCTATGGGTCCCGGCGTTCGCCGGGACGACGACGGTAAATGTCGCGCGCCCGCCCTCACGACGCCTTCCTGATCTTGAAGCTGGCGAGATAATCGTCCGGCTTCGCCGGATCGAACGTCTTGCCCATCACCGCGAACGACTTGTACGACGTCGTTGGCGGCGTCAGCCCCATCTCCTTCATGACCTTGGCCGTGTCGGTGGCGAGATAGACCTGCTCGGCCACCGCCTTGTAATCGACATCGCCCTTGATCTGGCCCCAGCGCTTCATCTGCGTCAGCATCCACACCGCAAAGGACTGCCAGGGGAACGGGTCGAAGTCGACGCGCTTGGCGTCGGTTTTGACGCCGCCCAATCCGTCCGCGTAGGTCCCGGTCAGTACCTGCTCCAGCACGGTGACCGGCGCATTGATGTAGTTCGCCGGCGCGATCGCTTCAGCAATCTGCTTGCGGTTCTCGGCCTTCGACGCATAGGCGGTGGCGTCGACGATCGCCCGCGTCAGCGCCGCAAAACTATTGGGCGACTGCGTAATGAATTCCCGGCTCGCCGCAAAGCTGCAGCAGGGATGACCGTCCCAGATTTCCTTCGACAGGATGTGCAGGAAGCCGACGCCGTCATAGATCGCGCGCTGGCAGATGTTGTCCGGCGCGAGGAAGCCGTCGATGTTGTCGGCGCGCAAATTGGCGACCATCTCCGGCGGCGGCACCGAGCGGAGCTGCACGTCGGTATCGGGATCGAGGCCGTGCTCGGCCAGATAATAGCGCAGCAGATAATTGTGCATCGAATAGTCGAACGGAATGGCGAACTTCATGCCCTTCCAGTCCTTCGGATCGCGCTTGTCCTTGTGCTTCATGGCAAGCGTGATGCCCTGCCCGTTGATGTTCTCGATCGCCGGCACCGTGAAGGGAATCGCAGTGGCGCCCAGCCCCAGCGAGATCGCGATCGGCATCGGCGCCAGCATGTGGGCGGCGTCGTATTCCTTGTTGATGGTCTTGTCGCGGATGACGGCCCAGCCGGCGGTCTTCACCACTTCGACGTTGAGGCCGTGCTTGGAATAGAAGCCGAGTGGCGCGGCCATGATGATCGGCGTCGCGCAGGTGATCGGAATGAAGCCGACCTTGAGGTCTTTCTTCTCGGGCACGCCGCCTTGCGCGAAAACCTCGGTCGCGGTCTTGAGCGGAAAGAACTGCGAGATGGCGGCCAGCGCAGTCGAGGCGCCGACCGACTTCAGGAAGGCGCGACGCGCGGCATCCCTGGGAAACATCGCTCGCATCACGGCCGAGGCGACGACGCCCTCGTAGCGCTTGTCCTCGGTAGGCTGCAGGCTCGCAGCGCAGCGCCAGGGCGGCATGTTCGTGTTCGGCTTCGCTGACATGCTGGCCACAACTGCAGCCACCGGCACGAAGACGGCGATCGGGATCGAATGGGTTATCGAAGGTAGACATGAGGCCTCCTGCACCGGCGTTGCCCCCTAATTAAGCAAGGCACGTGCCAGCCCACTTCTTCGGCGATTGCGCCGATGTCGCAGGGATTTGAGTTGATATTGGCGACTACAAAAATTCGTGATAAACGAAAAATCGTAGCTTGATTACGAAATTTCGGAGTCGCTCAGATGGATCTGGCCTTGAGTTCCACGGCCACACCGCAAGACGCCAGCCTTCATGTCGCCGCGTTCGAGTTCGCGGTCGAGCCAACCCTGCTGCTCGATCCTCACGCTGACCTGATCCTCGACGCCAATCCGGCCGCCTGCACCCTGCTCGGCTACGACCGCGCGCTGCTGCGGCAAACCAAGGTCAGCGCGCTCCATACCGGGCAATTGCCGGCGCTGATCGTGTTCACGCAGGCCGTGCTCGACAAGGGCTCCTGGTGGACCAACGCGCTGACCCCGCGCCACGCCACCGGTCAAACGCTCAGGCTCGAATATGCCGGCTCCCGCGTGCCGGGCGACGGCCGCCCGCTGGTGCTGCTCGCCATGAGCGACCTCGATGCGCGCCGCCGCCGCTATGTCGACGCTGCGGCCGAAGACCACATGCGCGGCGGAATCGCGACCTGGCAGCGGGTCGAGCGGGTGTTCCAGGATATCGAGCGGGAGAACCAGCTGATCCTGCGCGCCGCCGGCGAAGGCATTTACGGCGTCAATGCCGAGGGCAAGACCACCTTCGTCAATCCGGCGGCGGAGCGCATGCTGGGCTGGGCCGCCGAGGAACTGGTCGGCAAGGAAATCCACCCGATCGTCCATCACACCCATCATGACGGGCGGCACTACCCCGATCATGATTGCCCGATCTACGCGGCCTTTCGCGACGGCGCCGTGCACAAGGTCGACGGTGAGGTGTTCTGGCGTAAGGACGGCACGCCGGTCTGGGTCGAATATACCTCGACGCCGATCCGCGACCGCGGCGTGGTGGTCGGCGCCGTCATCGTGTTCCGCGACGTCAGCCAGCGCCGCGAGGCCGACGAAAAGCTGCACGCAGCGCTCGCCGAGGTCGACCGCCTGCGCGAGCGGCTCGAACTCGAAAACGCCTATCTGCAGGAAGAAATCCGCATCGAGACCAACCCGCGCGGCATCATCGGCCAGAGCGAGGCGATCCAGACGACACTGCGGCAGGTCAAGCTGGTCGCGCCAACCAGCGCAGCCGTGATGATCACGGGCGAATCCGGCACGGGCAAGGAATTGATCGCGCGCGCCATCCACGAGGCCAGCAGCCGCCGCGACCGCCCGCTGATCCGCGTCAATTGCGCGGCGATCCCGCGCGAACTGTTCGAGAGCGAGTTCTTCGGCCACGTCCGCGGCGCCTTCACCGGCGCGATGCGCGACCGCATCGGCCGCTTCGAACTCGCCGACGGCGGCACGCTGTTCCTCGACGAGGTCGGCGAGATCCCACTGGAACTGCAAGGCAAACTGTTGCGCGTGCTGCAGGAGGGCAATTTCGAACGCGTCGGCGAGGAACGCACCCGCGCGGTGGACGTGCGCCTGATCGCCGCCACCAACCGCGACCTCAAGCAGGAAGTGCAGCGCGGCCGGTTTCGCGAGGACCTCTATTTCCGCCTCAACGTGTTTCCGGTGGAATCGGTGCCGCTGCGCGAGCGGCGCGAGGATATTCCGCTGCTGGCGCAGCATTTTCTGACGCGCGAGAGCAAGGCGCTGAAATCCGACCTGCGACTATCGGAGGGTGATGCGCGAAAACTTTCGCGCTATGACTGGCCCGGCAACGTCCGCGAACTGCAGAACGTGCTCGAGCGCGCCGCGATTCTCGCGCAGAATGGCCGGCTGCGCATCGACCTGCCCGATGTATCGGGCGTGCAGCCCTCCCCCGGAGCGCAGCGCGTGAAAGCAGATAGCCCCGCCGTCATGACTTCATCGGAAATGCGCGCGCACGAGCGCGCCAACATTCTCGCAGCCCTTCAGGCCTGCTCCGGCAAGGTGTTCGGCCCCGGCGGCGCCGCCGAGATGATCGACATCAAGCCGACCACGCTGGCCTCGCGCATCAAGGCGCTGGGGATTGCGAATGCGCGTGGCCTTGCAGGCTAGTTCGGGCATGCACTCCTGAACGTCGACTTTCCAGTGATGCCCTTCCCCTATAGCATCATGCCAAGACGACCGGCATCAAGCGGTCGCTACGGCAAAGGGGAGGATTTTCATGCGTCGCAACATTATCGCCGCGTCCGCGCTCCTGTTGTGGGGCGCGGGGCTGACCGCCTCCGCGGTCGCGCAGCAACCGGTCAAGCTCGGTGTTCTCAACGACCAGACGGGACTGTACGCGGATCTGAGCGGCATGGGCTCGGTCCATGCCGCGCGCATGGCGGTCGAGGATTTCGGCGGCAAGGTGCTGGGCCGGCCAATCGAAGTCGTCTTCGCCGACCACCAGAACAAGCCTGACATCGGCGCCAATATCGCGCGGCAGTGGATCGAGACCGAGGGCGTCACCCTTATCCTCGACGTTCCCAATTCGGCCGTGGGGCTCGCCGTGCGCGAGGTGACGCGCACGCGCGACGCCGTTGACATCAACACCGGCGCCGCCACGTCGGATCTCACCGGAAAGGCCTGTTCGCCGCATGGCGTCCACTGGAGTTTCGACACCTACGGCCTTGCGGCGACGATCGGCCAGGCGCTGGTGAAACAGGGTGGCGATAGCTGGTTCTTCATCACCGCCGACTACGCATTCGGGCATGCCCTCGAGAAAGACACCTCGGCGTTCGTCACGGCCGCCGGTGGCAAGGTGGTGGGGGCCGTGCGCCATCCGCTCAATACCGCCGACTTCTCGTCCTTTCTGCTGCAGGCGCAAGCCTCGAAGGCGAAGATCGTCGCGCTCTCGAACGCCGGCGGCGACACCATCAACGCAATCAAGCAGGCCGGAGAATTCGGCTTGGGCCGCAAAGGCGACCAGCGCGTGGCTGCGCTCCTGCTGCAGTTTCCCGACACCCACGCCCTCGGCCTCGAAGCGGCGCAGGGCCTGACCGCAAGCGAGACCTTCTTCTGGGACCTCGACGACGCCACCCGCGCCTGGACCAAGCGCCTGGTCGCCCGCAATGCCGGGAAACCGCCCAGCATGATCCATGCCGGGACCTACGGTGCGACATTGCATTACCTCAAGGCGATGGCGGCAGCCGGCACGACCGATGCGACCAAGGTGGTCGCCAAGATGAAGGAACTGCCGATCGACGATTTCTACACCAAGGGCACGGTGCGCGAGGATGGACGCGTAATGCGGCCCTATTATCTGCTGCAGGTCAAGAAGCCTTCGGAATCCAAATACCAGTTCGATTATCTCAAGCTCCTTGCCACGGTGCCGGCCGAGCAAGCGGCGCGGCCGCTGAGCGAGAGCGCTTGCCCGATGGTCAAGCAGCGCTGAGACCGGTCGCAGCGATTCTGCCTTGGAGCCTAAAGCAGACATGCTACAGCGCATCATGAGAAGTTGAGAGGAGATCAGTTACAATGAGCATTGCCGATCCCAACAAAACGATCCTGACCGGCGAGAACCCTTTTATCCGCCTGAGCCACAAGGACGGCGACCCGAACTCGACAGAGGCGAGCTATTGGCGGATCATCTTTTCGCCAGCCGGTCCCGGTCACGTTCTCTACTTGAAGAGCGAGTTGACGGAACGGCGCTGGCGCATTTACTCCGACAATATCGCGATGGCGCGGTGGCTGCAGTCCACCGTACAAGGCATGCTCAATGCCGAGCTTTCCGACACGACGATCCCCTGTGCGGACGCGCAATTCTCCAAAACCGGCGATCCGCGCTACTTCTGGACTGAACACATCAAATCGCACGGCGAAGAAATCTCACTTACCTGGTTCGATATCGGCGAGCCCCTGCTCATCCACTCGCAGCCGAACCAGATTCCCGACCGACGCTATGGCGTGTGCACCGTGCTGATCCCGGCGCTCGGTACGCGTCTCGTCCGCAACGGCGTCGAAGCTGAGGGGCGATCCTGGCCGCGGGAACGCGAGGGGCGGCCATTCTCAACGTCGGCATTGGCATTCTCGGAAAGCTGGACCGAAGCGGTTTAAGCCGGAGCCGCCAATCAGTCTCCGCTTTCTGCCAGTTCGCTGGCCTCGCGCATCAAGCGCTGGGATTGCGAATGCGCGCGGCATTGGCTGGCTGATCAGGCGTGCCGTCATAACCTTCGTTTTCCACGAGGCGGAAGTCACCTGAGCCGTGGCGGACACAGTGCCACAACGTCAGGCGGTAGCGTTCTGCGCTACTTTCGATGCCCGATCGGTCCTCGCTACTCGACAAGAAAATAACAACGGACATCAAGGGCAGGAAAATGAAAAAGCTGACACGGCGGACGTTCGTGGCTGGTTCGGCGGTGCTGTTGTGCGCGACGTCCGAGAAGACCAGGGCACAATCCTCGTGGCCGGCACGACCGATTCGAATCGTCGTGCCGCGATCCGGCTGACGGCCAGACGGATGGCATCGCACGGGCATTCGGTGATTATCTGGACGCGGCAGGCGGGAAAGCCGGTCATCATCGAAAACAAGGCCGTCGCAGGTGGCGCCATCGGCGTGACAGAAGCGAAACGCGCAGAGCCGGATGGCACCACCATCCTGTGCACGATCTGCTTCGTCACTGATCCAGAACCGCGTTACGATGAAAGACCTTCCATACGATCCTGAAAGAGACTTCATCTATCTAAGCGCGATGGTCAGCGGCGCTGGCGGATCGCGGTGGTGGCTCCGACCAGTCCCAGGTCGAACGACGACGGGAGCAACGCCGATCGTGTCGCGAGTTCGTCGAGTATGGGAAGCAAGGTCGGCAGCCTGAACTGGGGATCGTACGGCGTGGGTTCGACGCCGCACGTCCTGCATCGAGACGATCGCGAAGCAATACGGCATCAAGTTTCAAGTCATCGAGTACCGCGGCGAGGCGCCGATCTGGAATGCACATTGCGGTGACAGACGCTGAACTCGGCGCCGACGGGAAGCTACGCCGGCGGCAGCACCCGTCATCGCAGGTCGGAACTGGCACAAACCTGACATCGGCGTGGTCGGCAGCCGCCTCGCCGTCGTGATCCGGAACACGCGCTCACCATGACCGAACAGGGCGCGGTCGGCGAGCTTCTCAGGACCTGCGCGCATTCCCACCTTCGGCTGTAGCCGGCCGGCGACGCCAGAAGGAGACTCGGTGGAGCGAGCTCGCGCCGATGTTAGATTCAGGCCCGGCAATCCGACGGCGCCAGAGTTTGAGGTCCAGCCGAGATGCTGAGTCGAGATCTTCTATACTGTCTTCCTCGTGAAGGAAAAAGCGCGGACGTGACTTGAAAACCGAAAAGGCCCCGTCCGTCGCGGCGCGGCATTTTCTAAGCGCGACAGCGACTGTGCATGCTCAGCAGGCGATCCTGCGTAAGCGATCGCGGTGGCGGTCAAGCGGCGTCAGGAGCTTATTCATGCTCCGTACATGGTGGTAAAACGCTGAGACGTCAACGCCAGCCGTCGGAGTCGCACTCCTAGTAGCGGCGGCCGCCAATGCCAAACGACGAAGCGCCGGGCAGCGAATTGATCTCGCTGTCGAGGCGGCCCGTCTGCTGGACGTAGCCGACCCCGAGCGACAGGCTGAGGTTCGACGTCGGCCGGAATTCGATGCCGGCATTCACGCTTGAGATCGGCAGCGTGCCGGATTTGGAGTCGAACGGCGCGAACGCGCCGCCAATGCCGGTATTGTATTTCAGCGTGTCGAAACCGGCATAGAAGGTGACGGGCGGCCCGCCGCCGTTCGTCAGGCTGTAGCCGAACTGCACGCCCTCGCTATAGACCGACCCGAAGCCGCCGAGCGCGCTCTGGCTGAAGCTGCTGAGGCCCATGCTGTTGCGCTGGCTGCCGACAAAAAAGCCGTTCGAAAAATTGTAGCGCGCGTAGGAAGAGCCGTTGCCGAGGTCGCGGAAGTCAAAGCTCGGAAAGGCGCTGTAGCTGTCCGCGCTCTCGCCCGCAGCGCCGCTGAATCCCATCGGCCAGCCCGGAATCCAGTAGTTTACCGGCGAGGCCTGCGCGTGTGCCGCTGGCGCGCCCAGGCACAGCGTAGCCACGACCATTGCAAGACCAAATTTGCGTGAGAACATCGACATCCGCGCGACCACCCGACTGCACCGCAGATTATACGCAGCGCAGATCGGGAACGCCAGAGCGACGCGATGGCGCGGTTCCATCAGTTCGCGCCATCGTTCCAAGCATCGCAGCCGCCTCGTTGCAGTCCGATTCCATGGAATCAGACTGCAACACCGGACGCGTCGTTACGCCGCCTTGGTGAGCTTGGCCTCCGTCGGCAGGCCCTCCTCGATCGGCAATGACGGATCGCGCGACCATTCGTTCCAGGAGCCGAAATACATCCGCACATCCTTTACCCCGGCGTTCTTCAGCGCCAGGAACGTGTTCGAGGCGCGCGCCCCCTTGAAGCAGTAGAGATAGACCGTCGTGCTTGGTGTAATGTCGACGGTGGCGCACTCCGCCAGAATCTCGTTCTTGGACTTGAAGCGCGGCCCCTCGGCTGTCGGCTTCATCATGCGGTACCATTCGAGCCAGACGGCGCCGGGGATGCGTCCCTTGCGCGGGCAGAAGTCCTTGCCGTAGGGCGAGGAGCTTTCGCCGATCCACTCGTCGATGTCGCGGACGTCGAGCAGCGCGATGCCGGGCTTGCCGACGGCGGCGAGCATGGTCTTGGCATCGATCAGGATGTCGCCGGCCTCAGGCACGATCGAGAACGACGCCTTCACCGGCGACGGCACGTCCGTGGTAACCGGCAGGCCCGCCGCCGCCCAGGCCTCGTAGCCGCCATGCAGCACCTTGATCTTGGGATAGCCGAGCATGGTCAGCAGATAGTAGCCGCGGCAGGATTGACCGAAGCCGGAATTCATCGACTGTTCGTAGATGACGGCGGTTTCCTTGCCGGAGAGTCCGGCAGCGCCGAACGCGTCGGCGAATTTCGTTTTCAGCTCCTGCATGCCCTCCGGCGTCGAGGTCGCGAGGTACGTGAAGATCTCATGGACATTGACGGCGCCTGGGAGGTGCCCCGCGCCGTAGGCTTCGGGATTGCGGGTGTCGATGATGACACACGGCTCTTTCTTGAGGAATTCCGCGAGTTCGCCGGCAGTAATCAGAACGTCCGTCATGGCAGGCCTCTCCTGTTTTGTGGTTGCTGGTTGGAGTCGATCAGAAATCCCTCAGTGCTCGTCACCGGCCAACATCTTGCGAAGCTGCTTGGTGGCGGGAGTGACGATGGCGACGAAATAGGCCTCGCGAAGCCGGCGCTGCGCGCGATGGCTCTTCAGGTAGCCGCGCGCACCGCAATGGAGCATCGCGGCATGCGCGGCGGCGACGCTGGCATCGCCGAGCCGCAGGCGAAGCGCTACGACGCGACGCCAATAGCTGTCGTCGGAATTATAGGGGTCGCATGCCAGCGCCATCGTCTCCTTCTCGAACTCGGCATGGAGTTCGCGGAATTGCGTCGGCTGCTGCGGCAGATAGCGGTTGACGTGGCCGAGTGACGCCCCGACCTCATCCATGAGGCCGATGCAATCCTTGATCAGGCCGAGCCCCATGCCGGCCTGCAGCAGGATGAATCCGGCTCGGATTTTCTTGACGAACGGCCCGCCGTGTTCGGCCAGGATCAGTTCGTCCGGCACGAACACGTCGCGAAACTGCACGCCATAGGTGCCGGTGCCGTCCATGGCGAGGAACGGCTTGCACGGCTGCAGGGTGATCGCCGGATTGGAGCAATCGGCAAGGAACATGACGATGTCCGGCCCGCTTTTTGCGGTGCCGCCGCCCCTGGCGCGTCCTCGCGCTCGAAGATGGTGCCGAAGAAATGGTCGGGGCCGAGGTTCGAGACCCAGGGCAGCGCCCGCTTGACGATGTAACCACCCTCGACCTTGCGGCCCTTCAGTTTCAGCCGCTCGATGCCGAAGAAACTCTTCATCGGATTGGACAGCCCGGTGCCGCCGAGAACGCGTCCACTCGAAAAATTGTCGCCGAAGCGCCTTGCAAGCTTCAGGTTGGTCGAATTCGCGGCGTACCAGACCAGCGTGTTCTGGCACCAGGCCATGAAAGCCGTGGCGCCGCAGATCTCCCCGATCACGGCAATCGATTGAATGGCGCAGCGCAGGTCCGCAGGCCCCTTCTGCGGAACATGGCTGCTCCACGCGCCGACCTTGCCGAGACCACGCAGCAACTCGCCGGGATAGACCGAGCCTGCATCGATGGCGCCTGCCAGCGGTGCAAGCTCCTGACGCGCGATCCTGGCAACTTCATCGGCAATCGTAGGTGCGGGCCGATCAGCAGCTTCGGCCCGCGATACAGCTAGTGAACCCATGACCGTCTCCCGCACCCCTGTTGCACGCGCAGCTTTCCCGTCAGATGCCGACTTCGAGATTGACCGGACGGGTGAAGGTGTTGGCGACCGGCGACCATTTCTTGACGTGGGTCACCAGCGCATCGATCTCGCTCTTCGGAATGCCCTCGCATTCCATGTCGACCTTGACGCGCACGTCGGTGAAGCCGACCGGCTTCTCGCTGACGTCGCCGGTGCCCCACACCGCCGTGATGTTGAGGTCGCCCTCGAGTTCGAGTTCGAGCTTGTTGACGATCCAGCCGCGGTGAACGGCGTTGGCGTGCAGGCCCACCGCGAGGCACGAGCCGAGTGCGGCCAGCGACGCCTCCGACGGATTGGGCGCGGTGTCGTCGCCCAGCAGCCCCGGCGGTTCGTCGACGATATAGGGCGCGAGGTTGCGGATGTAGTTGGCGTGGCGGAACTTGCCTTCCGCCACCGTCTTGCACTTCAAGGTCTTGATGACCTTCGGATTGGCCTTGCCGTTGACGATGAGCTGTTCCAGCCCACCCTTGTCGATCGGGGCCAGGCAGCCTGTGAGCACTGTTTTTTGAGCGACCGCGGTCATCTTTTCTCTCCCTAGGGGTAGGATACCGAACGTTCTGTTTCCTGCATGAAGCGTGCCAGACCCGGCCAAAATCAAAAGCCGAACTTCTCTCGCCGCTTAGCGGCAGCTGCACGGAAATTGATCAGCGCCGCGCTGCACAGGCGCGAAGCAATTGCCGCATAGGTGCGATTACTTTCCGCGCAAAGATGCGACTTGATGATTGCGTCGCGGTTCGATTAACTGGTGCGCATGGCCAGATCGGTTCCGAAGAAGAAGCAGTTCGCCGCAGGCGATGAAGAATCCGCGCGCGGGCGCCTGCTCAGCGCAGCGACGCATCTGTTCTGCAAGAACGGCATCAACGCCACCGGCATCGACGCCATCATCGACGAGGCCGGTACCGCGAAGACCACGCTCTACAAGTTGTTCGGATCGAAGACCAACCTCGTCAACGCCGTGCTGGAAAGCGAAGGCAAGGCGTGGCGCGAGTGGTTCATCGGCGCGATGGAAGATGGCGGCGGCGACGCGCAGACGAAGCTGACGCGGATTTTTCCGGCACTGAAACGCTGGTTCGGCGAGGAGCGCTTTTACGGCTGCCCCTTCATCAACGCGGTCGCGGAGCACGACAAGGACGCCAAGCAGTTCCGCAACATCGCGCTGCGCCACAAGAAGGTGGTGCTGGCGCATATCGAAAAGCTCGCCGGTGAAATGGGCGCGGCCGAGCCGCAGGTTCTCGCCCATCAACTGGCGCTGTTGATCGACGGCGCCATCGTCGCCGCCATGGTGTCGCGCGATCCCGGCGTTGCGGATACTGCAGGCCTCGCCGCAGGCAATCTGTTCGGGCCGTCGAAGAGTGAAGAAGCCGAAGCGAACGAGCGGCGCAGCCGCGCAGCTCGTCGCGGTGTGACGGTCATCCGTCATTGCGCGTCTTCGCAATGACGGATGAATAGCGCCCCCTACTTCAGTGCATCCGCGACCTTGGCGATGCCGGCATTGGCGCAGACCTCGTCCTTTTCGCCACCCGGCGCGCCCGATACGCCGACCGCGCCGATCACCTCGTTGCCGGCCTTGATCGGAACGCCGCCGCCGACCGCGACCGTGTTCGGGATCTGCTTGAGATAGGCATTGGCGGGATCGGAGGTCAGCTTCATGAACTCCAGCGAGGTCTGGCCGCGGGTCCGCGAGGTGTAGGCTTTCAGCCGCCCGAACTCCATGGTGTGGGGATTGGTGCCGTCACCGCGAACCGAGGCCGCGACATTGCCGGCCTTGTCGACGATCACGACCGAAACCTTGTAGCCATCCTTGGTGCACTGCTCGATAGTGCCCTGGATGATGGCGAGCGCCATCGCCATCGAAACATTCTTCTCGACCTGTGGAGCCTGCGCCAGCGCAGGCGAAACGGCGAGAATGGATAAAGACGCAAGCACGACAAGACGAACTCGACGCATGTTATTAGCCTCCCTTGGGGGTTATGGTGTCGCGCCTTGTTGAACCCTCGCCTGCCCCGATTAGTCCCGGTGAGCCGACGAAATTCGTGGGCCGAATTGCCGCAAGCGCAAAGGTTTGGAGGAGTTCTAACGGCGTTCGAGCAGGCTCGATTCAAGCCGTGCCAATTCGGCCGCCAGATCGCGCTCGACATCGGCAACCCGCATCTCGATCACGCGATAGTCGCGCGCCTCTAGCCACGATTTGCGGCCGGCGCGGTCGGCGACGATGGCATCCGACTCGTTCGGGTTGACCAGCTCGATCGCCAGCCGGTGCACAAAGGAGACGAAGTCGGGGATATGGCGGCCGACCGGGGTCTGGCGCTTGAACAGCCCGGCAAAGCGGCGGTCGCGGGTCAGGGCCTGCCACAGGATCCGCTCGGCGTCGGTCGGATTACGCCGCAGCAGCCGGGCCAGCCCCCGCACCGTGCTGCTGTCGCCGGGTACCGCCGGCCCCTGCCCGTGTTCGGCCAATAGCGCCCGCAGCCGCGTCGCCTGTTCGCCGTCGAGCACGCCGCCCTTGGCCGGACCCTTGCGCCCCTCGGCGATTGCCATCACCACCCCGTGCAGGGTGTGCATGTCCTGCTTGGTCGGGTCCATCCGGGTGAAGATGTTGCGCAGGTTCACCAGCATGGTCTCCCGCTTCTCGCGCGGGCGCAGGAATTCGACCTTGTCGAGCTCCCGGACCAGATTGTCGAAGAAGGCCTGCATCTGGTGCTGCGAGGCCGGCTCGGACCGCTCGGGCATCGCGAACGGCAAGGCGCCGCCGGTCGAGCGCTTGAACCATTCGTATCCGATCAAGAGCACCGCCTGCGCCAGATTGAGGGACGCGAAGCCGGGATTGACCGGGAAGGTGATGATCCGGTTGGCGAGCGCGACCTCCTCGTTCTGCAGGCCGTAGCGCTCGCGGCCGAACAGGATGCCGACCCCGCCGCCGGTGCCGACATGGGCCACGATCTCGGCCGCCGCTTCGGAAGGTGCCACAACCGGCTTGGCCTGGTCATGGGCCCGGGCGGTGGTGGCAAACAGCAGCGTGAGGTCGGCCACCGCCTGCTCCACGGTGTCGAACAATTCCGCCTGCTCCAGAATCTGGTCGGCGCCGGCAGCTGCCCGTTGCGCCGCGACGTTCGGCCAGCCGTCGCGCGGATTGACGATCCTCAATCGGGAAAGCGCGAAGTTGCCCATCGCACGCGCCGCCATGCCGATATTCTCGCCGAGCTGCGGCTCGACAAGGATCACGACAGGTCCGGCTAAGTCCAAACCAGACTTGGTTTTATCGGTGCCCGAGCCGGACATTCTCATTTCACTTTCTGCTTCAGGATCCGAAGATTTTTAATCGGCACGCGAACTGCGCGCGATCGCAAAATCCTCAGCCTGATATTTGGGTTAGTAGCGGTTTCGCGGGTTAGCTCAAAGCCTCGACGGGGCTTGATCCCGAACGCGGCTTTGCCGCGCGCTCTGCTTTCGGATAGGCTAACAATCACAATCAAAGCGAAGCTGCAAACGAACCCGAAAGACCGGTTCAACGGTCAAGGGGATCAAGGGGGACGTCCATGCGCGGCAGATGGTCGTTGGCAATACTGGGCGTGGTCCTGATCCTGGCGGGCGGCCTGCTCGCCCACCTGACGCAGACCGCAGGCGGCATCAGAATCCAGGATGTCCGGTTCAAGGGCGCCAAGGGCAACACCATGAGCGCCCTGCTCTACATCCCGCCGAACGCCACGCCGCAAATCCCCGCCCCCGGCATCCTCGCCGTCCACGGCTACATCAATTCGCGCGAGACCCAGGCCGGCTTTGCCATCGAATTCGCCCGCCGCGGCTATGTCGTCCTCGCCCTCGACCAGACCGGCCACGGCTATAGCGACCCGCCCGCCTTTGCCAACGGGTTCGGCGGCCCCGATGGCCTCGCCCATCTGCGCAGCCTCGATTTCGTCGACAAGAACAACATCGGCCTCGAGGGCCACTCGATGGGCGGCTGGACCGTGCTCGCCGCCGCCGCCGCGATGCCGAACGACTACAAGTCGATGGTGCTGGAGGGGTCGTCGACCGGCAAGCCGTTCGCCGCCGACGGCACGCCCAATTGGCCGCGCAACGTGGCGCTGGTGTTCGCCCGGTACGAAGAGTTCTCGACGTTGATGTGGGGCGTCGACAAGGCCCGCGACGTCACCGAGAGCCCAAAACTATGGGCCTTGTTCGGCACGCAAGGGCCGGTCGAACCGGGCAAGGTCTATGGCGACATCGCCCAGGGCACGGCGCGCGTGCTCCACACACCCGCCATCACCCACGCGGCCGAGCACATTTCCCACCAGGCCATCGGCTACAGCCTCGACTGGTTCGCAAAAACCTTGCAGGGCGGCACGCCGCGCCCGGCCGACGACCAGATCTGGTTCCGCAAGGAAATCGGCACCTTGATCGCGCTGTTCGGCTTTGTGGCGCTGTTGATCGGGGCGTTCGATGGCCTGCTGGAGGCGTCGATGTTTTCCCGGCTGCGGCTGCCTGAAATTGCCGATGGCACCATGCCGGAACATTCCGCCGCCAGCGGCCGCCGCTGGACCAGGGCCTTCATCCTGACCGCGTTCGTCCCGGCGCTGACCTATTATCCGGCGTTTGCGCTCGGCGAGGCGTTCGTCAAGCCTTCCCCCTGGCTGCCGCAGGGCATCACCAACCAGATCCTGGTATGGGCGGTCATCAACGGCCTGATCACGCTGGCGCTGATGCGGTTCGTACCCAAACGCGCGAGCCGGTCCGGCATCGTCCTCCCCTCGCTCGTGATTGCACTTGCCAGCGTCGCGATCGGCTATGCGGCGCTGTGGCTTGCCGACCTCGCTTTCAAGATCGACTTCCGGTTCTGGACCGTCGCGCTGAAACTGATGAGCGCCACGCAGTTCCTGATTTTCCTGATCTACCTCGTGCCGTTGACGGCCTTCTTCGTGGTGACGCTGCACGTCCTGCACCGCAATTTCTCGACCATGGCGGCCGGGCGCGGCGCGCTCTATCTGACCAATATTTTCGCGCTGACGCTGGGCTTTATCGCGCTGGTCGGACTGCAATACGGCATCCTCTGGTTGACCGGAAAACTGTTCAACCCGCTGCCCGACCCCGGCCTCGTGCCGTTGTCGACGATCATCGCCGTCCCGTTCGTGCCGCTGCTGGCAATCTGCGCCGTGATCGCGACCTTCACCTGGCGGCGGACCGGCTCCAGCCTGCCCGGCGCCCTGATCTGCGGCCTGTTCGTGACCTGGTACGTGGTGGCGGGGACGGCCACCCAGGTGGCGTTCTAATCTGCGTTCCAACCTAAAGAATGGGCTCAAAGTGCATAACGGCTTGGCTTTCGTCCGCCGGTTTGCAGTGCTATAGCCCGCATATAATCATTCCATCCCGCCCATCAGCGCGGTTTTCCGAGAAAAGGCCCCCACCGTCATGGCAAAAATCAAGGTGACCAACCCCGTCGTCGAACTCGATGGCGACGAGATGACCCGGATCATCTGGCAGTACATCAAGGACAAGCTGATCAACCCGTTCCTCGATATCAACCTGATGTATTTCGACCTCGGGATGGAATACCGCGACAAGACCAACGACCAGGTCACGGTCGACGCCGCCAACGCCATCAAGAAGGTCGGCGTCGGCGTCAAATGCGCCACCATCACCCCTGACGAGGCCCGGGTGAAGGAATTCGGCCTGAAGGAAATGTGGAAGTCGCCGAACGGCACCATCCGCAACATCCTCGGCGGCGTGGTGTTCCGCGAGCCGATCATCTGCAAGAACGTACCACGTCTGGTGCCCGGCTGGACCAAGCCCATCATCATCGGCCGCCACGCCTTCGGCGACCAGTACCGCGCCACCGACATCAAATTCCCCAGCAAGGGCACGCTGTCGATGAAATTCGTCGGCGAGGACGGCACCGTGATCGAGCGGGAAGTCTTCAAGGCTCCCGGCGCCGGCATCGCGATGTCCATGTACAATCTCGACGATTCCATCGCCGACTTTGCCCGTGCATCCCTCAACATGGGCCTGTCGAAGAACTATTCTGTCTATCTCTCGACCAAGAACACCATCCTCAAGGTCTATGACGGACGGTTCAAGGACATCTTCCAGGACATCTTCGACAAGGAATTCAAGGCGAAGTTCGACGCCAAGAAGATCACCTACGAGCATCGCCTGATCGACGACATGGTCGCGGCCGCCATGAAATGGTCCGGCGGCTACGTCTGGGCCTGCAAAAACTACGATGGCGACGTGCAGTCCGACACGGTAGCGCAGGGCTATGGCTCGCTCGGCCTGATGACTTCGGTGCTGATGACGCCCGACGGCAACACCGTCGAAGCCGAAGCCGCCCACGGCACAGTGACCCGGCACTACCGCGAGCACCAGAAGGGCAAGGAGACCTCGACCAATTCGATCGCGTCGATCTTCGCCTGGACCCGCGGGCTGTCGCATCGCGCCAAGCTCGACAATAACGAAGCACTGGCGAAGTTTGCGGCCACGCTGGAGAGGGTTTGCGTCGAAACCGTCGAAGCCGGCTACATGACCAAAGACCTCGCGCTCCTGGTCGGCGCTGACCAGCGCTGGCTCTCCACCACGGGCTTCCTCGACAAGGTCGCCGAAAACCTGACCAAAGCCACGGCGGCATAATTGGCCGACGATGGTGTTGGTCTTCCGGGGCCAACACCACGGATTTTATGATGTCGATGTTCCGGAATACCGTCCTTGCACTGCTCTTGTTGTCCGGCATGCTCTCAAGCGTGCGTGCCGAGACAACCCTTCCCGACGCCATCGCGGCGCCGGGAGAAACGACCGTGCTCACCCTGCACGCCGAAGGCGCGCAGGTCTATGAATGCAAGGCGGGCTCCGACGGCAAGCTGGCCTGGGCGTTCCGCGAGCCAATCGCGACGTTGCTGCTCGATGGCAAGACCGTCGGCCGGCACTATACCGGCCCGAACTGGGAACACATCGACTCCAGCGCCGTCGTCGGCAAGGCGGTTGGCAACGCACCCGGCGCCACGCCGAGCGATATCCCCTGGCTGAAACTGACGGTGACGTCCGGGCGCGGCACCGGCATCCTCTCCGGCGTCACCACGGTGCAGCGGATCAACACGGCGGGCGGCAAACTCGAAGGCGAGTGCGACAAGCCCGGCACCTATCGCAACGCGCCCTACTCGGCGGATTACGTGTTCCTGCGCAAGGGTTGAACGCAAGGCGCCCGTTCGCGGGGACCGTTCACGACAAGCGGGGAACCGCCCGGCGGCGCGAGCGAATAGCTGCGACGCCACCTGCGGCGAATTCCCTGACGACTTTAACTGTCACGGTCACAGGCTGTTCATCATAGGAATACAACCTCCAGGCGTTGAGGGCTAGTTTAGGCTTTGGGCGTTACGCTTGGGCGGCTGGAGAACGCCCAAGAGAACGCACATGTGGAAATTCCTCTATATTGCATTCGCCCTGTTCGTCGTCGTCCTGGTTGTCGGCGCCGACAAGGATGCATCGAAGACCGGATCGAACCAGGCCATGGCGAAAACGGCCGGCCCTCCACCTTGTGTCGTCGACCTCGCGAAGTTCGAGGCCATGAAAGATGGCATGTCGTACTTCCAGATTGAACGGGACATCGGCTGCGCAGGTACCAAATCATCCTCATCTACTTTCCGCCGCTCGACAACTTACACGGCAACATGGAAAGGCTCCGGCACGTTCTATTCCGCCGTGGCCGCGGTATTCCAGAACGATCTCCTTGTCGCGAAATCCCAGTCCGGTTTGTGACTGGCGTGAGACGTAAAGTGTCAGGAAGCTGCCGTGTAACGGCGTCCGGAATAAACGACTAATCCCGCTCGGCGAGCGCGATCTCGCCGGCGGCAATATCGCCCTTCATTACCTCTGCGGTATCGGCCAGCCGCGCCTCCGCGGTTTCCTTCACATGGGCGGCCAGCGCCGGCATGCGCTCGATCAGGGCATGAAAATCCTGGGCGTCCAGCGCCAATAGTTTCGTCTTGCGCGTTGCCGTCACCGTGCCGCTGCGCCTGGTACGGTGCAATAGCGCGATCTCGCCGAAGAACGTACCATCGGAAAGCCGCACCCGCTGGTTCGGCAGCGCGATCTCGACCTCACCCGCGGTGATGAAATACATTGACGAAGCGGCGTCCCCTCGTCGTACCAGCACCTCGCCGGATTCAATGGTCCGCGCCCGCAACAGCCGCATGATGTCGGCGATCTCGGAGGCGCCGAGATGCGAAAACAGCGGCACCCGCGCCAGCATCCCCCAGGTGACGATGAAATCGCGGCGGCGGACCTCGTCGGCGAAGGCGGTGGCGATGATCGCCACCGGCAGCGCGATCATCACGAAGCTGCTGATGACGGCGAACACCGCGACCGCCTTGCCGAGCGGCGTGATCGGCACCACATCGCCATAGCCGACGGTGCCGAGCGTCACCACCGCCCACCACATCGCCTGCGGAACGGTGCCGAGCTTGTCGGGTTGCACCTGGTGCTCGACGGCATAGAGCAGCGAGGCGAACAGCAGCACCACGCCGGTGAAGATCACGGCGCAGCCCAACAGCGTCCGCCGCTCGGCATAAAGCGCCGCCAGCAGCGACCGCAACGCCGGCGAATAGCGCACCAGCTTGAGGAACGGCAGCATGCCGAACAGCACCAGCGCCGAGCGGTCGCCAATGCTCAGCGCGACCGCCGACGGCAGGAACGCCATCAGATCGATCACACCGAGGCTGGACAGCGCATAGTCGAGTCGCGCCCGCGCCGGTGTCACATCGCGCGGGGAATGCCCCGCCACGCTCCAGATCCGCGCCAGATATTCCAGCGCGAACGCCATGACGGCGGCGACTTCCACCACCGTGAACAGCAGGCCAAACCGGGCGTCGAGATCAGGCACGGAGGCCAGCACCATCGCCATCACGTCGACGACGATGATGACGATGATCAGCCCGGCGAAGCGCGAGCCGACCGAACGCGGCAAATGATCGTGTTCGAGCAGTTCGTAAAGCCGGTCCCGCAGATTCGGGTCGCCGGCCCTGCGCTTGCCCGGCGCGGTGACCACTCAGGCGCCGGACATGGCTTGTTCGATCGCCGACAATGCCGCGTCAGCCTTGGCGCCATCGGGGCCGCCGGCCTGCGCCATGTCGGGCCGGCCACCGCCGCCCTTGCCGCCGAGCGCTTCGGAGCCCTTGCGCACCAGTTCGACCGCGTTGAAACGCGAGGTGAGATCGCTGGTGACGCCGACCACGATGCCGGCCTTGCCGTCCTCGGTGACGCCGACGATCGCGACCACGCCGGAGCCGATTTGTTTCTTGCCGTCGTCGACCAGGCTCTTGAGGTCCTTGGTCTCGACGCCCTCGACCGCGCGCGCCAAGAGCTTGACGCCGCCGGCTTCGCGCACGCCGCCGGCCGCCGCCGCGCCGCCGTTGGTGGCGCCGCCGCCCATCGCGAGCTTCTTGCGCGCCTCCGATAGATCCCGCTCGAGCTTCTTGCGCTCTTCCATCAGCGCCGCGATGCGCGCCGGCATGTCGTCGACCGTGGTGCGCAGCTCCGACGCCGCGGTCTTCGCCAGCGACATCGTGTCATTGGCGTGCTTGCGCGCATGACGCCCGGTCAGCGCCTCGATGCGCCGCACGCCTGACGCCACCGCGCTTTCGCCGGTCACGGAGATGAGACCGATATCGCCGGTGCGGCGCACATGGGTGCCGCCGCACAATTCGACCGACCAGCCAAGCGCGTTCTGGCCGTGGGCGCGGTCCTGCTTGCCCATCGAGACCACGCGGACCTCGTCGCCGTATTTTTCGCCGAACAGCGCACGCGCACCGGCTTCGCGGGCGTCATCGACCCCCATCAACCGCGTGGTCACCTCGTCGTTTTCGAGCACGACTTCGTTGGCGATGTCCTCCACACGAGCCAGTTCTTCCGCCGTGATCGGTTTCGGATGCACGAAATCGAACCGCAGCCGATCCGGCGCAACCAGCGAGCCGCGCTGGGCGATGTGATCGCCGAGCACCTGCCGCAGCGCCTCATGCAACAGATGCGTCGCCGAGTGATGCGACCGGATCGATGAGCGCCTGATGTGGTCGACTTCGAGCTGCAGCGGCGTTCCTACCTTGAGCATGCCCTGCTCGACCGTGCCGACATGGACGAAGAGATCGCCGGCCTTCTTCTGCACGTCCGTGACGCGGAACTTGACGCCCTCGCCGCTCAGGAGGCCGGTGTCGCCGACCTGGCCGCCGGACTCCGCATAGAACGGCGTCTGGTTCAGCACGATCGCACCGCTCTCGCCGGTCTTGAGGCTGTCGGCATCCTTGCCGTCCTTCACCAGCGCGGTGACCACGCCTTCGGCGCTCTCGGTGTCATAGCCAAGGAATTCGGTGGCGCCGAGCTTTTCGCGCAGCGGAAACCAGATGTTCTCGCTGGCAGTATCGCCGGAGCCCGACCACGACGCGCGCGCCTTTTGGCGCTGCCGCTCCATCGCGTCGGTGAACGAAGCCTGATCGACGCTGATACCGCGCGACTTCAGCGCGTCCTGCGTCAGGTCCAGCGGGAAGCCATAGGTGTCGTACAGCGTGAAAGCCGTGTCGCCGTCGAACATGTCGCCTTTCTTCAGGCCGGCGCTCTTCTCGTCGAGGATCGATAGCCCACGCTCCAGCGTCTTGCGGAAGCGGGTCTCTTCCAGCCGCAGCGTCTCCTCGATCAGCTTTTCGGCACGGACCAGATCCGGATAGGCCTGGCCCATCTCGCGCACCAGCGCCCAGACCAGGCGATGCATCAGCGGCTCGCGCGCGCCGAGCAACTGCGCGTGGCGCATCGCGCGGCGCATGATCCGGCGCAACACATAGCCGCGGCCTTCGTTCGACGGCAGCACGCCGTCGGCAACGAGGAATGCTGACGAGCGCAGATGGTCCGCGATGACCCGGAACGACGCCACGGTCTGCTCCTCCGGCCCATGCCCGAGGGCCGAAGCGGTGGCATCGATCAAATGACGGAACAGGTCGGTCTCGAAGACGCTGTCGACGCCCTGCAGGATGCAGGCCATGCGCTCCAGCCCCAAACCAGTGTCGATCGAGGGGCGCGGCAGCGCAACGCGCTCGTCCTTCGTCACCTGCTCGAACTGCATGAAAACGAGGTTCCAGAATTCAAGGAAGCGGTCGCCATCCTCTTCCGGGCTGCCGGGAGGCCCGCCCCAGATGTGCTCGCCGCGGTCGATGAATATCTCGGAGCACGGACCGCACGGGCCGGTATCTCCCATCGCCCAGAAATTGTCCGAGGTCGCGATCCGGATGATGCGGTCGTCCGAGAAGCCGGCGATCTTCTTCCAGTGCCGCGCCGCCTCCTCGTCGTCGTGGTAGATGGTGACGAGCAGCTTGTCCTTTTTCAGCCCGAAATCCTTGGTGATCAGGTTCCAGGCGAGCTCGATCGCCCGTTCCTTGAAGTAGTCGCCAAAGGAAAAATTGCCGAGCATCTCGAAGAAGGTGAGATGCCGCGCGGTATAGCCGACATTGTCGAGGTCGTTGTGCTTGCCGCCGGCGCGGACGCATTTCTGCGAGGTGGTGGCGCGCTGGTAGGGCCGCTTCTCGACGCCGGTGAAGACGTTCTTGAACTGCACCATGCCGGCATTGGTGAACATCAGGGTCGGGTCGTTGCGCGGCACCAGCGGCGACGACGGCACGATCTCGTGGCCGTTCGCCGCAAAGAAATCCAAGAATTTCGACCTGATCTCGTTGACGCCGCTCATGTTCATCCAATCGGAAAAAAGGCCGGGGTCGGGCCGCGAATGGCCCTTCATGTTCCGGCGGAACGCTTTTAGACAAGGCACGTCGCGGTGTCCAGAAACTGTGCAGCCGGATCATAGGCTTGCCGCAGCACACAAGATGGACGCGCAAGTCCCGTTGATAATACTGCGCCTGCGTTGACAGACTTGGCAGGGCTGTGTTTCCCTCTTATCTGTTCAAGACGTCACGTCGGGAGAGATCGGCTTAAGCGCCGGCGCCGAAGGAGCAACCGCCCCGGAAACTCTCAGGCAAACGGACCGCGTGACGGACTAGCATCTGGAAAGAGACACCGAGGGCCATAGGCCTGGGGGTGTCCGCCGACGGGATAATACTCTCAGGCACAGCGACAGATGGGGCTTTCGTGTGGGTTTACCGGGGACTGGTCCCCGGAACCCCTGAGGGCCTGACGGATGCTGGTGCGCGACGAATCTCCACTGAAACGCACTCCCCTGCACGCGCTCCATGTGGCGCGCGGCGGCAAGATGGTTCCCTTCGCGGGCTACGACATGCCGGTGCAATACCCGGCCGGCGTGCTGAAGGAACACCTGCACGCCCGAAGCGCCGCCGGCCTGTTCGACGTCTCCCATATGGGCCAGCTCGCGCTACGGCCCAAATCCGGCAAGGTCGAGGATGCGGCGCTGGCGCTGGAACGGCTGGTGCCGCAGGACATCGTTGCGGTTGCCCCGGGCCGGCAGCGCTACGCGCAGTTCACCAATCCCGAAGGCGGCATTCTCGACGACCTGATGGTGGCGAATTTCGGCGACCATCTGTTTCTGGTCGTCAACGCCGCCTGCAAGGCCGAGGACGAGGCGCATTTGCGCGCGAACCTCTCCGGGGCCTGCATCATCGATGCGCTGAGCGACCGCGCACTGATCGCGCTGCAGGGACCGAAAGCGGAATCGGCGCTGGCGAAATTTTGTGCAGATGTGATCGCGATGCGGTTCATGGATACCGGACCGCGCAAGGTCGCGGGCTTTGACTGCTTCGTCTCGCGCTCCGGCTACACCGGCGAGGACGGCTTTGAGATTTCAGTCCCGGCCGAACATGCCGAGGCTTTGGCGACGGCGCTGTTGGGAAACCCGGACGTGCTCCCGATCGGCCTCGGCGCGCGCGACAGCCTGCGGCTGGAGGCCGGGCTCTGTCTTTATGGCCATGACATCGACACCACGACGACGCCGGTCGAGGGCGCGCTGGAATGGTCGGTGCAGAAAAGCCGTCGCACCGGCGGTGCCCGCGCCGGCGGATTTCCGGGCGCGGAAAAAATCCTCTCGCAGTTCGAGAATGGCGCCGCGCGCCGCCGCGTCGGCTTGCGCGCGCAAGGCCGCGCACCGGTGCGCGAAGGTGCGCTGCTGTTTTCAGATGCGGCCTCAACCGAACCGATCGGCAAGGTCACCTCCGGCGGCTTCGGCCCGAGCCTCAATGCGCCGGTGGCGATGGGTTATCTGCCGACACCGCTTGCCAGAAACGGGACGCAGGTTTTTGCCGAAGTTCGCGGGCAGCGCCTGCCGTTGCAGGTCGCAGCCATGCCTTTCGTTGCCAACACGTACAAACGCTAGTCTTGCAAGCGCTAATTCAAACGCCAGAGGAAGTTTCATGACGACGTTGTTCACATCAGACCACGAATGGCTCCGCATCGAGGGCGATGTCGCCACCATCGGCGTCACCGACTACGCGCAATCGCAACTCGGCGACGTCGTGTTCGTCGAACTGCCCAAGGTCGGCCGAGCCTTAAAGAAGGCCGAAGCCGCCGCCGTGGTCGAATCGGTCAAGGCCGCCTCCGACGTCTACGCGCCGATCTCGGGCGACGTGCTCGAAGTCAACGAGGCGCTCGCTGCCGAACCCGCGCTGGTCAATTCCGACGCCGGCGGCAAGGCATGGTTCTTCAAGCTGAAGATATCAGACAAGAGCGAACTCGACGGCCTGATGGACGAGGCCGCCTACAAGGCCCACACGGCTTGAACGATGAAGCAATTTGCGACCACACTCGCTGTCATCGCCCGGCCGGCGCAATTGCGCGCTGGGACCGGGCGACCCAGTACGCCGCGGCACCTGCGGTTCAATCGCTGACTTCCCGGCGTACTGGATACCCCGCCTTCGCGGGGTATGACGGCTGGTGCGGGCGAGCAATAAAGGAAACCCCATGAACGCGCCGCTGAAAACCACTGCCGAAGCCGCCACCGATTTCGCCCGCAGGCATATCGGCCCCTCGCCCCGCGACATCGCGGCGATGCTCGAAAGCGTCGGCGCGAAAAGCCTCGCTGAGCTGATGGGTCAGACGCTGCCGTCGTCGATCCGGCAAAAGGCGCCGCTCGATCTGGGCCGCGCACTGAGCGAGACTGAAGCGCTGGCGCATATGCGGGAACTCGCTGCGCAAAACGAAGTGTTCACCTCGCTGATCGGCCAAGGCTATTCCGGCACCATCCTGCCAGCGGTGATCCAGCGCAACATTTTGGAGAACCCGGCCTGGTACACGGCCTATACGCCGTACCAGCCCGAGATCAGCCAGGGCCGGCTGGAGGCGCTGTTCAATTTCCAGACCATGATCTGCGATCTCACCGGGCTCGACGTCGCCAACGCCTCGCTGCTCGACGAAGGCACGGCCGCGGCCGAGGCGATGGCACTGGCCGAGCGCGCGTCGCCGGTCAAAACCAAATCGTTTTTCGTCGATGCGGAGGTGCATCCGCAGACGCTCGCGGTGCTGCGCACCCGCGCCGAACCGCTGGGCTGGAATCTGGTCGTCGGCGATCCCCTCACCGATCTCGCTTCCGCCGAGGTATTTGGCGGCCTGCTGCAATATCCGGATACGTCGGGCGCGGTACGCGACCTCAGGCCCGCGATCGCAGCACTGCGCGCCAAGGGCGCACTTGCCGTCATCGCCGCTGATCTGCTGGCGCTGACGCTGCTCGCCTCGCCCGGCGAACTCGGCGCCGATATCGCGATCGGATCGGCGCAGCGCTTTGGCGTGCCGATGGGCTATGGCGGCCCGCATGCGGCCTATATGTCGGTGCGCGACGCGCTGAAGCGCTCGCTGCCCGGCCGCATCGTCGGCCTGTCGGTGGATTCGCGGGGGCAGCCGGCCTACCGGCTGGCGTTGCAAACCCGCGAGCAGCATATCCGCCGCGAAAAGGCCACCTCCAACATCTGCACCGCGCAGGTGCTGCTGGCCGTGATCGCGTCGATGTACGCGGTCTATCACGGCCCGGAGGGGCTGACGCATATCGCACGCACGGTGCATCGCCGCGCCGTGGTGCTGGCAGCAGGACTGGCCAAACTCGGCTTTGCGCCGAAGTCGCAGGCCTTCTTCGATACGGTGACGGTGGCGACTGGTTCGAAGCAGGACGAAATCATCGCGCGGGCTCTCGCTGAAAAGATCAATCTGCGAATTGGTGACGGCACGCTAGGCATCGCCGTGGACGAGACCACCACGCCTGCCACCGTCGAGGCGGTATGGCGCGCGTTCGGCGGCAAGCTGTCCTATGCCGACGTCGAAGCGGGCGCGCGCGAGACGCTGCCGGCGGATCTGAAGCGCGGCAGCGCCTTCCTCACCCACCCCGTATTCCATACGCATCGTTCCGAGACCGAGCTGTTGCGCTACATGCGCAAGCTCGCCGACCGCGACCTCGCGCTCGATCGCGCGATGATTCCGCTCGGCTCCTGCACCATGAAGCTGAACGCGACCACGGAAATGATCCCGCTGACCTGGCCGGAGTTTTGCAATCTGCATCCGTTCGCCCCTGCGAACCAGGCACGCGGCTATCACGCGCTGTTTGCCCGGCTCGAAAAATGGCTGTGTGACATCACCGGCTACGACGCGATCTCGCTGCAGCCGAATTCCGGCGCGCAGGGCGAATATGCCGGGCTGCTCGCGATCCGCGCCTATCATGCGGCGCGCGGCGAGCCGCACCGCAAGGTGTGCCTGATCCCCTCCTCCGCGCACGGCACCAATCCGGCCTCCGCCCATATGGTCGGCATGGAGGTGGTGGTGACGGCCTGCGATGCGCGCGGCGACGTCGACGTCGACGATCTCCGCGCCAAGGCGGAGAAGCATTCGAAAAATCTCGCCGCCGTCATGATCACCTATCCCTCGACGCATGGCGTGTTCGAGGAGCACATCCGCGATATCTGCGACATCGTTCACGGCCATGGCGGACAGGTCTATCTCGACGGCGCCAACCTGAACGCGCAGGTCGGCCTGTCGCGGCCCGGCGATTACGGCGCCGATGTCTCGCATCTCAATCTGCACAAGACCTTCTGCATCCCGCATGGCGGCGGCGGTCCGGGCATGGGCCCGATCGGCGTCAAGGCGCACCTTGCGCCCTATCTCCCCGGCCATCCCGCAACCGACGGCGACGTGCCGCACCCGGTGGGGCCAGTGTCGGCGGCTCCATCAGGCTCGGCGTCGATCCTGACGATCTCCTACATCTATATCCTGATGATGTCGGGCGAAGGGCTGACGCGCGCCACCGAGGTCGCGATCCTGAACGCGAACTACATCGCAAGCCGGCTCGATCCGCATTTCCCGGTGCTCTACAAGAACGCAAAAGGCCGCGTCGCGCATGAATGCATCGTCGATCCGCGCCCGCTCAAGGCCACCAGCGGCGTCACCGTCGACGACATCGCAAAGCGGCTGATCGACTACGGCTTCCACGCGCCGACCATGAGTTTTCCGGTGCCGGGCACGCTGATGATCGAGCCGACCGAATCGGAATCGAAGGCGGAGCTGGATCGCTTCTGCGACGCCATGATCGCGATCCGGAGCGAGATCACGGAGATCGAGATCGGCCGCTGGAAGGTCGAAGCTTCGCCGTTGCGTCACGCCCCGCACACCGTGCACGACATCGTCGACGATGCGTGGAACCGCCCCTACGGCCGCGCCACGGGTTGTTTCCCCGGCAGCGTCTCGCGCATGGACAAGTACTGGAGCCCAGTTGGGCGCGTCGACAACGTCTATGGCGACCGCAACCTGGTGTGCTCGTGCCCGCCGGTGGAGGACTACGCGCAGGCGGCGGAGTAGCTTCGTAGGATGGGTGGAGCGCAGCGATACCCATCAAAATGCGCCGTCGAGTTCGCGATGGGTTTCGCTGCGCTCTACCCATCCTACAGAGGGTCACGCGCGGACCCGCCTCGCGTCCCGAGTTGACCAAAACAAAACGGGCGCCGAAGACGTCGGCAACTCAACGTCCGCAGCACCCGTCTTCGCGTTTCAAATCGTTCGGCTTGAAGCGTCGAAACTTATTCCTCCGCAGGCTCCTCGCCGTCGGCGTCGCGCTCGGGGGAGCCTGCCAGAATTTGCTCGGCGATCAGGCCGGAGTTCTGGCGGATCGCCATCTCGATCTTGGCCGTCATATCAGGATTGGCCTTGAGGAACGCCTTGGAGTTCTCGCGTCCCTGTCCGAGCCGCTGGCTGTCATAGGAGAACCAGGCGCCGGATTTTTCGACGATGCCGGCCTTGACGCCGAGATCGAGGATTTCGCCCATCTTGGAGACGCCCTCGCCATACATGATGTCGAATTCGACCTGCTTGAACGGCGGCGCCAGCTTGTTCTTCACCACCTTGACGCGGGTCTGGTTGCCGACCACTTCGTCGCGCTCCTTGATCGCGCCGATGCGGCGGATGTCGAGGCGGACGGAGGCGTAAAATTTCAGCGCGTTGCCGCCGGTGGTGGTTTCCGGCGAGCCGTACATCACCCCGATCTTCATGCGGATCTGGTTGATGAAGATCACCATGGTGTTGGACTTGTTGATCGAGGCGGTGAGCTTGCGCAGCGCCTGGCTCATCAGCCGCGCCTGCAGGCCCGGCAGCGCATCGCCCATCTCGCCTTCGAGTTCGGCCTTCGGCACCAGCGCCGCGACGGAGTCGACCACCAGCACGTCGACCGCGCCGGAGCGCACCAGCGTGTCGCAGATTTCCAGCGCCTGCTCACCGGTGTCGGGCTGCGAGATCAGGAGTTCGTCGATGTTGACGCCGAGCTTGCGCGCATAGACCGGATCGAGCGCGTGTTCGGCGTCGATGAAGGCGCAGATGCCGCCCTTCTTCTGCCCTTCCGCCACCGTGTGCAGCGCCAGCGTGGTTTTCCCTGAGGATTCCGGCCCGTAGATTTCAACCACACGTCCCCTCGGCAGGCCGCCGACACCCAACGCGATATCGAGCCCGAGCGACCCCGACGAAATCGTCTCGATGTCCATCGAGCGGTCGTTCTTGCCCAGCTTCATCACCGAGCCCTTGCCGAACTGGCGCTCGATCTGGGAGAGCGCGGCGGACAGGGCCTTGGTCTTATCCATGGAGGATCCTTCGACGATACGCAGGGCAGTGGCGGACATAGTACGTGCTCCTTATGGCGGGGATTCGCGAGCGGGACAAACGGGCGGCGAGAATTTCGAAGTTCGATGACGCGTGAGAATCTCGTACCACATTTGTTCTCTGTTCGCAATATGTTCTTTTTCTGCGAGCCTTCGAGACTAATTTACGGACCCTGTCCTCAGCTCTTGCCTTCGGGACACAAGCGTCAGGGTCAGCCACAAGGCTTCCATGCCAGTAATCGGAGAATCCTGACATCTGGTAACGCGGCCTGACTTGTTCGTTATCGAAAGGAGCCCCGCCCCCAGCTGTCATAAAACTGTCGCCATTGCTTCGCTGTATTCCCGGGAACTACGGGACAGGGGTCTCTCATGCTGAAAACGGATATCACGTGTCCCGGCTGTCGCGCGGGCTACCGGCGGGTCGAGCTGGCCTCGCGGCCGGGGCCAAGCGGAGAATTCCGCTGTCTGGTTTGCGACCATGTGCTCGAGATTTTCGATGGCGCAAAGGACGTGGCAATCCGGCTCACGGTGCAGCCCGTAAAGCCCCGGCTGCGTCCCGGAAAGGCGAATTGAGGCCGCCTCAGTCGGCGGCTTGTCTGTTCCTTGACATCGTTGCGCGGCGCCGGGTGCGGCAGCAATAGCAAATCCGCTTCGCTGAACCCTTAGCCTTGCAATCCCCATCGCAGGCCATTTTCTTTGTCAGTTCCAGACCGGGAACTGTCGCATTCGTACCAGAATTTGGCTCAGGTTCCACTCCAAGTTCCATTGCAGGTTATCTGACAATTCTTCGAGTATCCGATCATGCGTACCCTCGGCATTTCCGCGATCCTCCTGGCAGTCGGCCTCGGCGCACTGTCGATCATTTTCACCGGACTGGCTTACGACCATGGGTGGTCGGGCGGCTCGGCCTGCACGATGGCTGAAAGCCTTTGCCGCCGGCCTTCGCTGATGGCGATCCCGGTCTTCGCGACGATGGCGTGGGGCAAGTTGATGCTGATGACCGACCGCTAGGCCGCGTCGGTTCCCGATGTGGCGGGATGCCTTGTGTTCAGTTTTGTACGCTTCTGCTGGAACGGATTCCGCGCTGCCGCGTCGTCGCATCGGGCGACGGGCAGCAAGGGGAAACCAAAATCGTGCCGGGTAAAAAGTATCTGACGGAACAGGCGGCAACATTGCTCAGGTTTGCGAAGGCGACAACGGACCCCGACGTCGCCGCAGGCTTTCTCGCCAAGGCCGCCGACCTTTCAGCCAGGAGTGAAGCGGCGCCGGATGCCAGCCCCCAAGCGCCGGATGTGGAGCAGCCGGAAGGCTAGCTCTCGCGATGAGGCCGCCGCCATCCGGCGGCCTCATCGTCCAGCGGCCCGTTGGTTATCCCTTACAATTTTAAGCGTGCTTGCGGCTTCGCCTGAACGGGTCGTCAAGATGACGACGCTATGACTTGCCGCATGCAACAGCTCATCTACGTCCCCGACCAGCCAATCCTGCACCATCTCGCCGCGCGGCTCTCGCCGCTCAATCGGCACCAGGAACCGGCAAGACCCCCCGAGCCGGTCAGGCCGGACGGGCCATCCCGAACCCAGGCTCCGTCGCGACAGCCTCATCCGACGCGTCAGGAGTAGAGCCGGCCGGCCCCCGCGGGCGCCGCGGCGAAACCCCGGCAGCGAGCCCCGACGATCGCGCGCGCAGCCCGAACGACCCCGCCGCATGGGGCAAATGCAGCGGGGCCGCCGACGACGGGGAAAAATCTGGAGGACCACCCCGCCCTCGCAACAGATACGTCCGCCGCAGGGCGCCGTTTCAGCGCCGGATCCGCGCGCCTTGCGAAATTCGCGTCGGGCCGTTGAACCTTTTGCGTTCGGTCCAGACCTATTCTTGCCTGGGACATTGCATCACTCGGGGATTAGGCCTGCGCCGCCAAGCGAGCATACTCCGCTTGAGCGGCGCAGCGCTTTTCAGGCCCGCTGATCCCGGGATCAGGTCCGCACCGGAGCCCCGGGCACTGCCCGCGCAGCCGGCCGGTAAAGCGTACTATTGAACAGATGGAACTTTTCGGTTCCACCCCCGTTATGGCCCACACCCTTGCCCCCGCGCCCAGTTGGCGCGTGACTACCATTCCAATACGTGCACTTTTTGCTATCTACAATCTTAAGTGACAAGTCCGACCTGGATACGGCTGGCCGTTGCGAGATTGTTGGCATGATTCACAAGGGCGTCGAATACACCGTGACGGCCGCCGCCCCCGGCATCTGGAAATGGCAGTTCCGTATTGGCGAGCGGGTCGTGAACGGCAAGACCGAAGCCAGGCTGCAGCTGCTTGCCATCCGCCGGGTCCAGCTGCGAATCGATCGCGAGTTGAAAAAAACGGCGCGCCCGATTTAGTCAGCACTTCCCAGCCGCCGCATCGTGAATTCGATATCGCCGCCGGGCAACTCGCGCCAGCTTTCGACCGAACTCATATAGGCCGCCTTGGGATAGCGATTGAGGAAGTCGCGGGCCCTCGCCCTCGCCTTGTCGCGCGGCAGCGTGAAGGTCTCGCGCAAATAGCCGTCGTCCGGCTTGCGCCGGCCGGCCATCCGGCTCGCGAGATCGCGCGGACGCGAGACCATGTCGTAACTCCAGACCATATGACGACAGGTCGAATATAGTGGCGGCGGCGAACGAATCCTACCCGCCGCTTCAGCCGTTACTGCTGGCTGCTGCTTCCGGTCTTGGTCTTCGGCTTGGCTGGCGCTGCGGCCTTGGGGGTATCGGCGCTGCGCACGGTGCCCCACGGATCGGAAGACGTCTTGGCGTCGGGAATCTTCTTCAAAGAATCCTTATAGGCCTTGTCCCTGACCGCATCCTGCTCCTTTTCCTCCGGTGACTTGGACTGGAATTCCGGCATCATGTTGATATTCGGCATCTGCGCGTAGGCCGGCGCCGTCAACAACATCACCACCGCGGCCGCGCTCAGCATTCTCATGACGCTCTCCTTTGGGACGCTCGACTTTTGCATTTTCGCAAGGATACCACCGGCCAAACCGCGCCGCCAAGCACACCGACCATAGCCTTTCGGTCGGCGCGTGTGAACGCGCTCAAGCGCGGTCGGACCTGCAGGATTTCGGCGATTGCGTCCAATCGTCCCAGATCGGCCCGCATTTGGTGCAGCCGTCGAGTGCGAGCGCCATGGCGATCACGCTTGATATCAATAGCAGCCGGCGCATTTCGACGGTCTCCCCAAGGTGCCGATCATGGCCCGCAGGCCCGCCATTTTCAAGCCGTACCGGCAAGCCCTGAGCAAGGCTCCAGTGTTCCCTTCGCCGCAATGGCCACTACAATGCGCCGACAACAACAACAACGGGCGAGGAACCGGCGTTCATGCAGCAGCAGCCACAGGCGGCCGAATTCGGCATCGCGGACGCAAAGCGCGTGCTTGGCGAAGTATTTGCGCCATGGGTCATGGATCTCAACCTTTCGATCGAGGATTTTGATTGCACCCCTCCTGGCGATGCCGATTGGCAGCCCGGCGCGATCCTGCGCATGCCTTTCTCCGAACGGCTGTGCCGCAATGGCGGCACGGTCTCCGGCCAGGCCCTGATGGCCTTTGCCGACACCGCGATGGTGATCGCCAACCTCGCCGCCAACCGCGGCTATCGTCCGATGACGACGGTGGACCAGACCACGCATTTCATGCGCGCCGTCACCGCCTCCGACGTGCTGGCCGATGCGCGCGTGGTTCGCCTCGGCCGCACCATGAGCTTTGGCCGCGTCACGCTTCTCGGCGCCACCGACAACAAGCCGGTGGCGATGGTCTCGAGCGCGTTCGCGATGCTGCCGTCGTGATGGCGATGTAGGGCGGATTGGCGCGAGAGCAATCTCGCCATCCTGCGGCCTGTATTGTTGCAGCACTGGCGTAACCCCCACCGGTCGTCATTCCGGGGCGTGCGGAGCACGAGCCCGGAATCCATTTCACCCCGCAGACTGCGGCCTGATGGATTCCGGGTTCGCGCCAAGAGGCGCGCCCCGGAATGACGGCGAGGAAGCGTGCGATGCCGGAAAACCGCGCCAGCACGTTTCCCGCGCATTTGTCGTAAACAAAGTCTGAACGCCGACGCGACCACAGACACTATTGAATTTAATTGTTCGTAATTTCGTCGCGCTACGAAAGCGTCAGATTTCCTTTCGGACACACGACGATGATCGAGCGGCGAACAGCACAGAGACACAGGGTCCTCAAACAGGGCACGCTTGCGTTCCGCAGCGGCGGCAGCGCCGATTGCACGGTGCGCAACATCTCGTCAAACGGTGCGCGGATCGAGATAGAGAACCCGGTCGGTCTGCCGGAAAGTTTCACGCTCGTGGTCGCGTCCGCCCATATCATGCGCCATTGCCACCCGGTCTGGATCGGCAAGCAGCAGATGGGCCTCGCGTTCGATTAGCTCTTGTCATTCCGGGGCGCGCGTAGCGCGAGCCCGGAATCCATCGGACCACACGCGCTGAGGTGAAATCGATTCCGGGCTCAGCCCTGCGGGCTGCCCCGGAATGACGGCGTGTGTTGAGGCGCGCGCGATGCAAAACTGCCCGACGGGCAAATCAACAAAAGTCTGTCCATCCCTCCGCGCAAAAATATTCCGCTCGCGCCGTCGGGCAAATCAGTGATTTAACTCCGCGCGTCTCACCCGTTACGAGGGGCGGCTCGCGATCGTCACGAACGCGCGGTGGGATGCGGTGGACGCGAAGTGCGCAAGACGAACGCGCATGATGCGTACGGCGAAGTCGTGTGGTCCTGACGCCGCGGTGCTGGCGTCAAGTCGCGCAGCAAGTATCTGCGCGGCGACGGTGGCAAAAGAGCCGTTCACCGGGGAGATCACGTTATAAGCCGTAAAGCCACTGCGCAGGGAAGGCCGGATGCTCTCCGCTGGACCTGTATGCTCGTGTGCGCGTTCTCAGTGCGCAATTGCACACGAGACCGCGGGTGCAGCGCGCACCCGGTCTTCCCTGCGCCCTCTGTTTTTGAGGAGGGTGAAACCAAATGCAAACCTCGGGCGAACGGCGTCGCGAGAATGCGAACTCACATTCAGTCGTCGTCACCCGCGAAGGCGGGTGACCCAGTATTCCAGAGACGCCAATGATTGAATCGATAGGCTGCGGCGTACTGGATCGTCCGGTCAAGCCGGACGATGACAGCAATGGATGCGCACGCTTACGCTCTAACCACCCCGCACCCTGCTCCGCCGCCAGCGCCATACCAAAATCGCCATCAGCATCACCACGAAGCCAGCCGCGATCGCCCCGCTGATAAACCGTCCGCCCGGCCGATCGACGGTGCGCGACCACAGCGACGGCAATTCCTCCGGCCGCGCCAGCCGGAACGCCACCACGCTGTCGCCGATCGTCGTGCCCGACTCCGAGTGACCGCCGGCGCCGATCGCGACATACTGCTCGCCCTTCCACAGATAGGTCATCGGATTCGCGACGCCGGGCACCGGCAGCCGGCCCTGCCACAGCTCCTGCCCCGACCTGGCGTCGAAGGCGCGCAGGTAAGCATCCATCGCGCCGGTGAAGGCGAGACCACCCGCGGTGATCGCCACGCCGTTGACCAGCGGTGTGCCCCAGGCGAACGCGATGCCGAGCGGCGCGCGATCTTCCGTGGTGCCGACCCGCGAGCGCCAGAGAATTTTCCCGGCCTTCAGATCGACCGCGACCATCTCACCCCATGGCGGCTTGTTGCACAGCAGGCCCAGGGGCGACATTACGGTCGCACGCGTCATCGCGAACGGCGCCCCCTGCTGCCGTCCGAAATCGTGGCCGGGCGGCGGGTTGAACCCATCGGCCACGGCGGCACGCGGAAGCAGCTTGACGATGTGGATCGCCCGCGAGGTGTTGGCATAGAGGATCTGGTTGACGGGGTCGAACGCAACGCCGCCCCAGTTCACGCCGCCACCGGTCATCGGAAACACGACGGTGCCTTGCGTCGATGGCGGTGTGTAGAGGCCCTCGTTGCGCGCCGAGGCAATCTGCTCGCGGCAGATCCCGCTATCCCGGAACGGAATCACGCCGAACAAATCGTCGGTCGAAATCCGTTGCGGCACCAGCGCCGGCACATGGGTCGGAAACGGCTGCGTCGGCGACAGCTGCTCGCCTTCGGCGCCGCCCTGCGGAACGGCACGCTCTTCCACCGGCCATATTGGTTTGCCGGTGTCGCGATCGAGCACGAACACAAAACCCTGCTTGGTCGGCTGGATCACCACATCGCGCTGGCCCTCACCGGTATCGATCCGCGCCAGCGTCGGCTGCGCCGGCAAATCGTAATCCCAGACATCGTGATGCACGGTCTGATACGACCACGCCCGCTCGCCGGTTTCGGCGCGAAGGGCCACGACCGAATTGGCATGGTCGTTGTTGCCGGGCCGCTTGCCGCCCCAGAAATCCGGGCTCGGCGAGGACGTCGGCAAAAATACCAGGCCGCGCGCTTCGTCCACCGACATCGGCGCCCAGACATTGGCGTGGCCGGCGATGACGCCATCATGCACCAGCGGATCGAAACTCCAGCGCGGCAGCCCCGTCCGCGCATCGAAGGCGCGCACCGTGCCGGGTGGCGCCGCGACGCGGCGATTATCCGCAATCGCGGAGCCGACGATGACGACGCCGCGCACGACCACCGGCGGCGACGTGATCTGGAATTCACCCGGCCATTCCAGCGGGCCGCCGGTCTCGAACCTGACCTCGCCATTGGTCCCGAAATCGGCGCAGGGAATGCCGGTCTTCGCATCGAGCGCGATCACCCGCACGTCGTTGGTGCCCATGAAGATCCGTGCACGGCAGGTAGCGGTTTCGGTGGCACGGTCGTCGACCCAATAGGTCACCCCGCGGCAATTGTAGCGATTGGCCGGGCGCTGGCTGGTGGAGATTTTTGGATCGTAGCGCCATTTCTGTGCGCCGCTGCCGGGATCGAGCGCGATGACTTCGTTGAAGGGCGAGCAGAAAATAAGGCTGTCTTCGACGAACAGCGGCGTTGTCTGAAACTTGGTCCGCTTCATGATCTCGGGCGCGCGGCTGTCCAGATCGCCGGTGCGAAACTCCCAGGCGCGGACGAGACTTCCGACATTGCCGGGTGTGATCTGGGTCAGCGGCGAAAACCGCGATCCCCCGCGATCGCCGCCCCAATGCTCCCAGGCGAAAGCGTGAAGTGGGATCAAGAGGCAGAAGATACCGACGAAGACAGCGAACAGACGAAACGGATTTGCCATCGATCCCCGCAAGCGAAGCGCAACGCTTGCGGGAGTGATTACGCGATTACTGCCTCAGTATCCACCCCGGCGGCCATATCCGCCACCGCCGTAGTTGCCGCCGCCACGGTAGCCGCCGCCTCCACCGATACCAATTCCAATGCCAATGCCGACCGGCGGTCCTGCAGGCTCGTACACCACGGGCGGAGGCGCACGGCGAACCACCACGACTTCATCCTCGGCTCGGGAGGCGCGCGCCGCGGCGGCTTGCGATCAGCCCGCTTCGGCGGAACGGGATCGACACGCTTGACCGGCGCGTTGACCTTCTGCGGCTTCAGCGGCGGCTGCACGTTGCAGGGACAGGTCGGCCCGGCCAGCGCAACGTTCTGCGGCACGGCGGCGTTGGCGGCGGCGACGGCCGGCGCGAAGTCCGGACGGTTGCGCAGCCTCTCTTCCAGCTTGCGCGCGGTTGCCGTGAGATCGCTGTTGGGGAATTTCGCCAGAAACGCGCGATAGCCCGCCGAAGTATTGAGGAGCACGGCGTTATTCCACGCCACCATGCGCAGATGGCGATCGAGCCAATCGCGCGCCAGCCGCCCGAGCGGCGTCTGGGCGTACAGGCCGGCAAAGGCTTCATAGGCTTCATCGGTGCCGTCGGCCACGATGATCTCGTTGGCCGCCTCGACCGGCTTGCCCTTCAGATCGCGCGTCCACTCCGCGACCGACTTCTTCGCAGGCGCGGCAGGCTTCGGCCCTGCAACCGGCGGACCCGAGAACCTGAAATCCTCGGTCAGCGAAGAACTGTCCCACGGCGTCTGCCGTCCTTCGGTGACCTTGTTCACGGCGAGGCGCACGCGCTTGAAAGTTTCCTCGATCGGAATCCCCTGCTCCTTGCCGGCCACAAGCAGCGCGCTCGTATACGGGCTGTTCGAGCCGGTGCCGTCTTCCGCGACGGCGCCCGGCGACGTCGAGAACGACAGGAACGTGCCGGGAGAGCCGACCTTGGCATCGACGATGGCAAGCCCGCCGCCGGCGCTCTTGCTGATGTCCGGGAACGGGTTGTTGCGGCAGGCATCGAGCATCAGGATGCGCATCTTGCTCGGCACCGAGGTCAGCGTGTTCAGGATGTCGTTGAGCCTCACCGCCTGGATCGGAATGTCGGCTTCCCGCTTCACGTCGATGTCGATCGGAACCAGATAATTCTCGCCGTCGATCTGCAGGCCGTGGCCGGCGTAAAATACCAGAGCTACCGTATCGGCGCCCTTGGCCGCCACCTTGCCGGCGAATTCGCTGACCTGCTCCCGCATCTGGCTTTGCGACAGATCCGAAGCCGTCGACACCTCGAAGCCGGAATCGGTCAGCAATTGCGTCACCGCCCTGGCGTCATTGGCGGGATTGGGCAGCGCCGGCACCGAACGATAGGCGGATTGTCCGATCACCAGCGCGAGGCGATTTTCGGCAAACGCCGATTGCGCACCAAGAAGGACCGCGGCGGAAATCATCAACTTGAGCATCGCGTGACGGAACATCGTGGGCACCTCTACCGGTATTGCAGGCTACGGATTGGTCACATCCTCGGAGCGGCAGGTTCAATCCGCGGCGCCATGTGGGGCGGGACCTCGGCTGAAATCAACGACGTTGATGCCGCACGCCGCAGGGAGGCTCGGTGATGCAAATCACAATCAGAGATTGTTGATCGTACAACATGCCCGGTTCCACGAATGGCCGGCCCGGTGTAAAGAGCGCTCCGATGCGACGGATCGGGGTTCACATAGCGCTGACGGCGGGCGCAGCACTGGTGCTTGCGGGATGCGGCTTCGCCGACATCCGCTCGCCGGTGCCGGAGTTCATGCGCGCCAAGGCGCCCGACCCGCCTCCGCTGGAGGCGCCGCCCGACATCAAGACGATGCTGCGGGAGAAGCTGGACGCAGTGTTCACGCCGGCCTCGCGTCCGACGCAAGTGCGCGTCTCCGAGCCGCGCCACAATCTGCGTGGACCGGGCTGGACCGCATGCGTCAAGGCCGAGGTGGTTTCGGTCATCGGCAAGCCGCTGGGCACGCAGACCTATCGAATCGAGATTTCCGACGGCGTGATTTCGGATCGCCGGCAGGTCGAGGCCGACGATACCTGCTTCATCGAGAGCTACCAGCCGGTCTGATCACACAAATAGCGGGTTTGCGGCCGGTTAGACGCCTCGTCAGGCTAAATGATCGGTTAATGCAACCGCTAAAATCCGGGCATCGCATCAACGGCATTTTCCATATCTCTGCCCTAGCATCACCTCGTGAACGCGATGGAAGCAGGCCGCGCCCGCAGGCGCCGTCAGCTAATAAATCGCGATGGGGATACGGGGAAGTGGTCGATATTGCTGAAACAGCGGTAGTCCGTCACGCATCGAACAAGGATGCCACGCGGGCGTCTGCGCCGACCGCAAATGCGAACGGCGGGCTGACGCCGCTCGCCGACATATCCGCCCTGCCATGGCGCGCGCTCGCCGGGCGCGCCGTCGAGCCGAACGGCTATTATCTCCCGGATTGGGAACTGGCGGTAAACGCATCCGCACGCGGCCGCACCGGGGCCTCTGCGCTCAGCGTGTGGGGCGATGCTGCCAGATTGATCGGTCTCGTGCCTGTCATTTCGATGTGGCGCGCCTACAAGATCCCGCTGCCCGCGCTCGTCAGCGCCGATCCGTATGGCACGCTTTGCACCCCCCTGCTCGACCGCGACACGCCGGAGGATGCCGTCACGGGCATTCTGCAGCAGGCACGGCAGGCCGGCGCGCATGCGCTGATGTTGCGCGCAACTTCGCTCGATGGCGCGGCCATGAAAGCCTTCGCTGACGTGCTGCGTCGCGACGGCATGGCGCCGCTCGTGTTGCAATCGCATGTCCGCGCCTGCCTCGATGCGTCAGGCGACGGCGACGACGTGCTGCGCGATGCGCTGGGCGCGAAGAAGTTCAAAGAACTGCGCCGCCAGCGCAACCGCCTTGCCGAACACGGCGCCGTCGATTTCGACGTGGCGCGAACGCCTGCGGAAATTGCTGCCGCGGTCGAAACATTCCTGATGCTGGAAGCCAGCGGCTGGAAGGGCAAGCGCGGCACCGCGCTTGGGCAGGACGAGGGCGATGCAACCTTCGTCCGCCGCGCCACTGCGGCGCTGGCGGAGACCGGCCAGTGCGAGATCGTGACGTTGCGCGCGGGCGAGATCGCGGTGGCCGCGGCGATCGTGCTGCGCCATCAGGACCGCGCCTTCTACTTCAAGCTCGGCGTCGACGAGCGTTTTGCGAAATTTTCGCCCGGCGTGCAGCTGACGATGGAGCTGACCCGGCACCTCTGCGCCGACCCGGCGATCGCCATGGTCAATTCCACCGCGAATGCCGATCATCCCATGATCAATCCGATCTGGCGCGGCCGCCTTGCGATCGGCGACGTGCTGATCCCGCTGCGGCGAGGCGATCCGGTCGTGCCGCTGATCCGGGCTTCGCTCGCGCTGCGCGGCGCGATCCGCGAGCCGGCACGCCACCTCGTTCACCTGCTCAGAAAAAATCAGGAGAAATCCTCGTGAACACCCTCACATCGGTCGCGCCCGTGATCACGGCCGATCGCGATGCGCTGCGGCGCGACTTTCCGCTGAAACCGTTCGCGATCCGCCACAGGCTGGCCGGCCATCCGCTGCTGATGCTGCCGCGCATCGCGCAGTTGGCCTCTGAACTGCCGCGCGACCTGATCGAATACAATTCCGGCAAGGTCGCGATCAGCCAGGATCCGGACGCCATCCCCGCCGTCGACCTCGATCCGGTCGAGGTGGTGAAAAGCATCGAAACCGCCGGCGCCTGGATGGTGCTCAAGCGCGTCGAGAATTCACCGGAATATCGCACCCTGCTGCAGGACACGCTGCTGTCGGTCGCCCGCGCGCGCGGCTTCAACAGCGTGGCTGATGCCGGCTTCGAGCAGGTCGAGGGCTTCCTGTTCGTGTCCTCACCGAACTCGACCACGCCGTTCCATCTCGACAGCGAAGACAACTTCTTCGTTCACATCCACGGCGAAAAATTCTTCACGATCTTCGACAATGCCGACCGCACGATCGTCTCCGACGACGAGATCGAGCGCTCGATGACCAAGCATCGCAACCTGAAATACGACGAGAGCTTCGCGCCGCGCGGCCAGGAATTCCATCTGTTCGCGGGTGACGGCTGCTACGTGCCGTACCAGTGGCCGCATTGGGTGCGCACATCAGGTTCGTTCTCGATCTCGATGGCGATCACCTGGAAGACGCGCGAAGTGCGGCGGCTGAACGATCTGCACTTCTTCAACTCGATGCTGCGCGGCATCGGCCTGCCGCAGCAGCCGCCCGGCAAGCAGCCGGTGCTCGATGCGATCAAGCTGGCGTTCTATCGCACCGTCACGACCGCCATCAAGCCGCTGCGCGCCTCCATGGCGATGCGCCGCGTGCTGCGGCGGATCGCGCTGGGAAAACGTGCGAATTATTATTTGAAGGGCGCGTAGCTTGTAGCCCGGATGAGCGCAGCGACATCCGGGACTACTCTTGCACCGCCCCGGATATCGCTCCGCTCATCCGGGCTACATCGATAACTCACTGCAACGGCGAGTGCGGCGCCGGCAGCATGATGGTGGAGTGCATCTCCTCGAGGAAGCCCGGACCCTTGCCGAGGAATTCCTGCCAGGCCGGATCCTTCATGGCATTACCACGCGCTTCGGCACGCGCATTCAGGCTGGGATAGGCCCAGATGTGGCAGGCCTCGTTCGGCTGCCCCGCTTCGGTCGTCCAGAGGCCTACGATCTTTGAATATTTCTCACGCTCCGGCAGCACCGCGGTGAACGCATCGAGCCACTGCTTCAAGCCACCGGCAGGCTTGCCGCGATAGTTGCGGAGTTCATAGACATTGCCCGTCGATGCCGGCGCAACCGGCGCACGCACCGCGTTCATGAGACGGACATCCTGACGGATCAACAGCGGACGGATCAGCGGAACGTACTCGCCGGTCCAGCGCGGCTTCTTGGCAAGCTCGGCGCGCAGCCGCGCGCGCTCCTCGAAATCCTTATAGCTCCACAGGTGCAGGACCTGGTTGAGCGGCCCGATCTCGGTCAACCAGTAGCCCTCAAGCTTGCCGAAGTCGTCCTTGCGGATGTCGCGCGATATCGTGCTCGCCGCCTTGACCATGTCGCCGATGGTGCCGGGTTTCACGGTGTAGGTTCGCAGTTCATAGATCATGACGTCTCCCCAAGGTTTGTTGTTGCCGATGACTTCGCCCGATCGTCATGGCCGGGCTTGTCCCGGCCAGACACGTCTTCGACGCGGTGAAGAAGCAAGGCGTGGATGCCCGGAACAAGGCCGGGCATGACGAACCAGCCGCTGTTACTCCGCCGCCTGCGCGTTGATTTCACCTGAGACCTGACGGATGGCGCGGGCGAGCTGCTCGGCAGGCTGGGCGCCGGACACCGCGTATTTCTGTGCGAACACGAATGTCGGGACGCCGGAGATCCCCTTCTCGGACGCCTCCTGCGCCTGGCCGGAGATCAGCGCGACATCCTCGTCGGTCGCAAGGCGCTTGCGGATATCGTCGCCATCGAGACCGATATCGGCCGCCGCCTGCACCAGCACGTTGACATCGGTCAGGTCGCCGCCATCGCGAAAGTACAATTCCATCAGGCGCTGCTTCATCTCGGCGGATTTGCCTTCGGCCTCGGCCCAGTGGATCAATCGGTGGCAATCTGTCGTGTTGGGCTGCCGCTTCACCAGTTCGGGCCGATACGTCAGCCCCTCTTCGCCCGCGGCGGCGACAACGCGGCCGGCGATGCCCTTGTAGGCTTCGACCGAGCCGAACTTGGCGGTGAGATATTCGTCGCGGCTGATGCCCTCGCGCGGCACCCAGGAATTGAGGAAGAACGGCCGCCAGTGCACCTCGACGGGAACATCAGGCACCAGCGCCAGGGCGTTCTCGATGCGGCGCTTGCCGATATAGCACCACGGGCAGACTACGTCGGAGACGATGTCGATTTTCAGCGGTTTCAGAGTGCTCATCGGCATCTCCTCAGGGGTTGGTTGGGGCCCAAAATAGGCCGAATGGGCCATCGCGCAAGGGCACTGCCTGCATGTCTCGCATCACATATCCTCCGCGGCCATTGTGGCGGCGGGTCCGGCTGCCTGGAAATCCCGGCATCGATTTCAACCGCGGGGCCCTGCAATGACCGCCATTTTCAGGCCGGAAGGCCCCTGTTTCGTGCCACCGAGCAGGCCCCAGGGGTCGTGAGTGCAGGTGTTAGGGCGCCAGATACTGCAACAGCCTCGGATCGTTGCGAACCTCCTGCGCCGACCCTGTGATCGCGACCCTTCCGCGATCGAGCACGAAGGCCCGGTCCGCGACGCGTAGCGCAAGATCGAGATGCTGCTCCACGATCACGACGGCGATCTCCCTGGCCAGCAGGATCAGGCGCTCGGTGATTTCCTCGATCACGCCGATCCAGACGCCTTCGGTCGGCTCATCCAGCAACAGCACCCGCGGGTTCGACAACAGAGCGCGGCCGATCGCAAGCATCTTGCGTTCGCCGCCGGACAACGTGCCGGCGACCTGATCCATCCGCTGGCCCAGTTTCGGAAATATCTCCAGCACACGATTGACGGCCTGGCTGTCGCGGTTGGTCAGCGCGCCGACGGCGAGATTGTCGCGCACCGAAAGCCTGCCAAACACCGCGTGCTCCTGCGGGACGTATCCGAGGCCAAGGCGAATGCGCCGCTCGGTCGGTAGCTGCCCAACGCTGCGGGCATCGAGGCTGACGGAGCCGCCGAGCAGCGGCAATTCTCCGACGATCGCCTTCATCAACGTGGTCTTGCCGGCGCCGTTGCGGCCAAGGATGGCGACGCCACCGCGCCAGGGGACGCCCAGCGTGACGCCGAACAGCACCTGGCTGCGGCCGTAGCCCGCATCGACATTCTGGATATCGAGATATTTGTCCTCGTCAGGCACGGCGGAGATAGACCTCCTGAACCCGGGCGCTCGACTGAATATGCTGGACCGAACCGCAATCCAGTACGCTTCCCTGATCGAGCACGGTCAACCGGTCGCAGATGTCGCGAATGAAATCGAGATCATGCTCGACGATGACGAGGGAGCAGCGCTTCTTGATCGGCTGCAGCAGTTCGCCGGTCACCCGCCGTTCCTCGAGGCTCATGCCGCCGGTCGGTTCGTCCAGCAGCAGCAGTTTCGGCTCGGGCGCCAGCGCCATCGCGATTTCAAGCCATTGCTGCTGGCCGTGCGAAAGCGCCGAGGCCGGATCCATCGCGCGATCCACCAGACGGAATTGCTCGAGCATGGCCATGGCGCGGTCGTGCAGAATCCCGCGGGTGCGCGAAAATACCAGCCGGGGAAGCGAGGTCTGCGCCTGCAGCGCCAGCAGAATGTTGTCGTACAAGGTCAATGCCGGCAGCACGCTGGTGATCTGGAACTTGAGGCTCATGCCGGCGCGCGCCCGCTCGGCCGGAGAGGCTTGCGAGATGTCGGCGCCGCCGAACATCACCGTGCCCGATGTCGGGATCTCCGCACCGGCGACGCATTTCATCAGCGTGCTCTTGCCCGAACCGTTGGGCCCGATCAAGCCGTGGAATTCGTTCTCCGCGACCGTAAGATCGGCACCGTTCAGGGCCGTGAGCTTGCCGAAGATCTTGATCAGGCCTCGCGCTTCAAGAAGAGCCATGGTCGCCCTTCCCCGGCGGCCGGCCGAAATTGCCGACGCGCTCGCGCTCGCTGAGGATCAGGCTGACCAGGCCGGCGGGACGAAACAGGATGACCAGCAGCAGCAGGACGCCGAGGATGATCGGCCAGATCTCCTGATAGCTGTTCGACAGCCAGAAGCTGACCGCCTCGATCGCAACCGTGCCGATGACAGCGCCGATCAGGGTTCCGGAACCGCCGAACAAGACGTAGAGCACCACCTGCGTCGACATCACCACGCCCAACATGTTGGGCCAGACGAAACCCTCGTGAAAGGCGTAAAGGCTGCCCGCGAGCCCTGCGATGGCGCCGGCGAAGGAAAAGATGATCGCCTTGATGCGTTGCACCTGGTAGCCGAAGAAGGCAATCCGCTGCTCGTTTTCGCGCAGGCCTGCCAACGCAAGCCCGAATTGCGACCGCACCAGGAAGCGGCACACGAGATAGACCAGCACGAGAATGCCGAGCACCAAATAATAATAGACCGGCCCCTCCGTGATATCGTAGCTGCCGAGCGACATCGGCGGGATCGATGGGATGCCGTTCTGGCCTCCGAGGTAGTACCAGCCCCGCGCCACGCGATCCGCCGCGTATGAGCCGGTGAGCGTGCCCAGCGAAACAAAGATCACGCTGGACGGATGACGGCCGAGCAGAAGAAACCCGCCGAGCAGCAGTGCGAATGTCAGCCCAATCAACAGGCCGGCCGGCAGCACCAGCAGGATCGAGGTCACGCCGAGATCGCGAGCGATCAGGGCTACGCCATATCCGGCGGTACCGAAGAACACGGCCTGCCCGAAACTCATGATGCCGGCGTAGCCCCACACCAGATCGAACGAGAGCGCGAACAGGCAGAGGATGAGGACCCGCGTCGCATAGATCGTCAGATAGTCCTTGAGGACCAGCGGCAGCAGCGCACCGATCACCAGCACGGTGATTTCGATGATCGGCAGCACCTGCCATCGGCGCGAGCGGCCGGCACGAAGCGGAAGCCTCAGGGGCGTCGTCTGTGTCGTTTCTGTCATCAAGTTGCCAGCAAATCCGCTCCGGGGTTTGCAGCGGCGTGTTGGGGCCGCTGCAGGACGCTCAGCATTGCACCCAGCATGCGCTAGCACTCCTTGGGATCGACGAGGCCGGCGCTGCGCGCAACGATCTCATAATTGCCGCCCTTGGCAACCGCCGTATACATCTTCATCTTGCAATGCCGCTTGCCGGGAACCATTTCCGCGGGCCCGCCGGGACCTTCGGCGATCTTCGCGTGATCCAGCGCCGCCGCGACCGCGTCGCGATCGACCTTGCCGGCCTCCTTCACCGCCGCTTCCCACAGTTTGAGGCCGCGGTAGGTCCCGGTCGCGGCACTTCCGGCGGCAAACAGGAACGTGCCCGGGAACTGCTTTTCATAGGTCGCCTGAAGCTTGGCACTGAACGGATCTTCCGGCGTCAGCGCCTTGAAATAATCGAGGCAACTCGCAAGACCCTCGATCTCGGCGGCCTGGTTGATGTTGAGCGTGTTCTCGTCGTAATAGACGCACGACAGCCGGCCGCCGTTCTTCAGAAATCCCGCCTCGTACAGCTGCTTGAAGAACGGCCCTACCCCCGGCGGGATCACGGTGTTGAACACCACGTCCACCTTGTTCGATATGACGCGGTTCACCGTGGCGCTGAAGTCGATCTGGTCGAGCGGGTAGTATTCCTCGAAGATCACTTCGCCGCCATTGGCCTCGATCACCTTGCGGGCATAGACGTTGAGGGTATGAGGCCAGACATAGTTGGCGCTCGGCAGCGCGAACCGCTTGCCGCCGTTCTTGATCAGCCAGGGAATGAATTCGTCGCACTGCTGCGCCGGCGTCGGGCCGGTACAGAACAGATAGGGCGTGCATTCCTTGCCCTCGTACAGTTGCGGATAGATGTAGAGCGTCTTGCCGCGCGCCACGATCACGTCCTTGATGGCGTTGCGCATCGAACTGGTAATGCCGCCCAGCACCAGATCGACCTTGTCGCGCTGAATGAGCTTGCGAACGTTGCCGACCGCGACCAATTCATTCGACGCGGTATCCTCGATGAACAGTTCCAGCGGCCGGCCAAGCAACCCGCCGGCATCGTTGATTTCCTTGATCACCATCTTTGCGACATTCGCGTCCGCGTTGCCGGCATAGCCGATCGGACCGGTCAGGTCGGTCGCGATGCCGACCTTGATCGGGTCTGACGCCGCGTTCGCCCAGTCGGGGCGGACGACCCAACTGCCGACGCCGGTGGCGATGGCGGTGCTGGCAAAGGCGAAATTGGAGAGAAATCGCCGGCGGCTGAGATTGTTGCGGTCGTTGAACATGGGCTAGACCCCCTTTGCTGAAAGCAGGCCTTGCGGCCGAAACTTGATGAAGATGATGGCGAGAACGAACACGAGCACGTCGGCGATCACGGGCGGAATGATCCATGGCAGTGCAGCGGCCAGCGTTCCGATCACGCCCGCGCCCGCCACCGGCCCGGCGAACGAGCCGACCCCGCCGACCATGACGGCGACGAACCCCTGAATCAGGAAGCGCAGGCCGAGATCGGCGAACAGCGAGAACACCGGCACGATCAGCGCGCCCGCAAGGCCCGCGAGGGCGGCGCCGAACGCAAAGGTGGCGCCATAGATCGCATTGGTCGAAATGCCCGAGGCGCGGGCGAGCGCGGGATTTTCCAGCGACGCCCGAATTCGCAACCCGAAAGCGGTGCGCGCCAGCAGCAAATAGCTGCCGATCATCACCAGCGCGGTGATGAGAATGATGACCAGCCGCCAGGTCGAAAAATGCATGTTGCCGATATTGACGGAGCCTCCGAGCGGCTCCGGGACCGACAGATACAACCCGCCGATCAGACCGCGGACGATCTCGCGGATGATGAGCCCGAGGGCGTAGGTGCCGAGCATCGCGACGATCGGTGCAGCGTAAAATCGCCGGACGATGGTCCGCTCCAGCACAAACCCCAGCGCACCGACGACAAAGGGCGCCGCCAGCATTCCGAGCCAGACCGGCAGGCCCGCACTGTAGACGATATAGGTGACATAGGCGCCAAGCAGGACGAACTCGCCCTGGGCGAAGTTGAAGATGCCCATCATGCTGGCGATGATCCCGAGCCCCAGCACGACCAGAACGACGATCGCGCCGAAACTCAAAATCTCGAACAGTGCGACGAACAGATTATCCATGTGGTATCACCAGCACCTCTGCGACGTTCGGCGGCTCACATTTTCTTCCAGTCGCCGGCCTGCTCGAAGGCGTGCGCGGCACGATAGATCGTCATTTCATCGAAATGCCGGCCGATCAGCATCAGGCCGACGGGAAGCCCGTCGACCATGCCGCAGGGCACCGACATCGCCGGGTGGTGCGTGATATCGAACGGCGCGGTGTTGGTGATCATCTCGAATGCGCGCTGACACACCTCTTCCCGGCTGGCGCCCGGCGCAGGCAACGGCGTCGCCTTCATCGGCGTGGTCGGCATCAGGAGCAGATCGTAGCTCTCCAGAACCTTGTCATAGGCCGCGGTCACGCGACGGGAGATGTTCACGGACTTGCCGTAGTAGCGCGGACCGAAATTATTGTTGATGTAGACGCCAAGCATCAGAAACAGTTTTGTGGTTTCCGACAGCGAGTCCGCCTGCCCGCGCCAGCCGCGGTGAAAATCCATCAGCGACGTCGAATAGAGATCCGAACGGCTGAGACCATAGCCGTCGCCGAACATCATGGTCTGGGCGATGCCTTCGGCGCCGATCGGCGTCCAGACCGCCGGTGCGATCATGTGCATCGGGATTGAAACCTCCTCGACGGTGGCGCCGAGGCTCGCGAGCCGCTTTGCCGCTTCGCGGACGCTTTCGTTGACCGCGGCTTCGGCGCCGACCTGTTCAAAGCCTTCCTTGACGATGGCGATTTTCATGCCCTTGACGCCGCCGCCTAGCGCCTTGGTGTACTCCTCCACCTTGGGCGCCTTGATGCGCGGATCATAGCCGTCGTCGCCGGCGAGCACTTCGAGCAGCAGCGCGTTGTCGGCAACGTTCGCGGTCATCGGCCCGGTGTGATCGACGAAGATCTCGATCGGCATGACGCCGGTATATGGCACCAGCCCCCAGGTCGGCTTCATGCCGTAGGTGCCGCTGAACGAGGATGGCATCCGGATCGATCCGCCCTGGTCGCCGCCGATCGCCATGTCGACCTCGCCGAGCGCGACAACGACCGCACTCCCCGAGGACGAGCCGCCGGCGGAGAATCCCATCTTGTGGGGATTATGGACCGGGCCGGTCGAATTGGTGTGGCTGCCGCCGGATATGCAAAACAACTCGCAATGCACCTTGCCGGCAATCTCGGCGCCGGCATCGAGCATGCGCGTGACGATGGTGGCGTCGAAATCCGGCACGTAGCCTTCGAGCGTCGCGGAGCCGTTCATCATCGGCACTCCGGCCAGCATGATGTTGTCCTTCAGCGCCACCACCTTGCCTTTCAGCTTGCCGCTTGCCGCACCCTTGACGGTCGATTTGCGGTACCAGGCGTTGCGCGGATTTTCCTCCGGGCCAGGCCGATAGCCCGGCGTGCGCGGGTATTTGACGATCGGGACTTCGTCGGGCATCGCACCGACAGCGTTGTAGGCGTCGACGGAGCCCTGCATCAATCCGCGGAAGGAAGCGACGTCTTCATCGGTCAATGCCAGACCGCATTGGTCGGCGACCGCGCGCAGTTGGTCGGGGGTTGGAAGCGCTACTGTCACGATGATTCCTCCTGTTTCTTCTGAACGCGCGAAGCAAGTTGCCGGATGAAGCAAGCTTGCTCACATCACTAGAACCTTGTTCGCATCACTAGAAACGGAAATGTTTTCCTTTTCAAGTATTATTTCGCAAACCTCCTTTTGCTGAAGCGATGCGCGCGCCCGCCGTCAGAACTGTTTGATCAGGCGGAAGTCGAGCCCGTTGGCTGCCGCAAGATAGATCGGCATGCGTGCGCTGCCGCGCCGGATGCCGATGGTGCCTCGCGCGCCCTGATAGTCCACATTCGCGGCAGCCGAGAGCAGCGGCTTCCTCGCCAGCGATCCTGCGCGCGCCGCTACCGTCTCCAGAAACCGCAACCCTTCGTAGTTCGACTGCGCAATCGAGCCTAGCGGCGGCGCGTGGCGGCCGAACGACGCTTCGTACTGGCCGAGGAAGGCATCGTTCTCGTGCGACGCCCTGTCGATGAAATAGCCGGAGGCGCAGAACAGGTTTTCAGTGTTGTCGGCACCGATTCCAAACAGCACGGTCTCGTCCATTGCGCCGGCCAGGCGGAGCATTTGCGAGCCGAGCCCCTGCTCGGCAAAGGCACGATTGAAGACGACGCTGTCAGCGCCGATCAACGTAATCAGAACCACGTCGGGCCTCGCGGCCTCGATCCGCTCGAGCTGGCTGCTGTGATCGTGCTCGCCGATCGGCACAAACTCTTCGCCGACGACACGCCCGCCGGCGTCCGCGATGTATTCCTTGATCGCCTTGTGGGAGAGCCACGGCCAGACGTAGTCGCTGCCGATCAGATAGAAGTTCGAGGCCTGCCTGGTGTTGGCGAGCCACTCGATGGCCGGGCGCCATTGCGCTCCCGGCGTCTCGCCGATGGCCATGACGCCGGGCGTTCGCTCGCCGCCCTCATAAACCGGCGTGTAAAGGTAGGGAATGTGTCCGGCGACAACCTTGCGCAACGCCACCCTGACCGCGCTGATATGCGAACCCATCACGAGGTCGGCTTCTTCGGACGCGACAATGTCGGCAGCCGTCCGCGTCACCTCGTCGATGTCGCCGCCGGTGTCGTGGAACGCGACCTCGATCTCGCGGCCAAGAATGCCGCCGCGGCGGTTGATCTCGGAAACGCCCAGCAGCGTACCGTTGATGGAGGCCGGGCCCCAGATCCCCGATGGCCCCGACAGTCCGACAAAATTGGCAATGCGCAATTTCTTGCGGTCGCGGCGCGCTCGAAACGGGCCGAGCGCCGGCACCGAGGTGCCCTCCCCGATGCCCGAGAATCCCTTTAGCAGCCATTCCGGCGGCATCGACGGCGCACCGGAACCTCCAAATTGCGTCAGCGAGAGCAATTCGCTCTCCTTTCAACTCACGTCCGGCGCCGATCAGACTACCATCGGCAAAGTGATCGACAACAAAAAATATCGTAGTGGAAAATATTGAATATTCAACAATTCCTATGCATATAGAACATGCAAGAGCGCTAAAATATTCATCCAAACCTCCATTATGAAGTTCAAAACCTTGGCCAAAACGCCCAGTAAACCCATCACCGAGCATCTCGCCTATCTGCTTGCGCAGGCGAACCGGGAGATCAATCGTCAGCTCGACGCGCGGTTCCGCAAGGAAGGCGTGCCGGTCGAGCAATGGCGTATTCTGAAAGTTCTTTCCGACGGCAAGGGCCACTCGATGGGTGAGCTTGCCGAAGCCGTGCTGCTCAATCACCCGACCCTGACCAAGATGGTCGACCGGATGGTGTCCGACGCCCTCGTCTACCGGGTCCAGGATGCCGACGACCGGCGCAAGGTGCTGATGTTCTCTTCCGATCGCGGAAAGGCCCTGACCCAGCGCCTGAACTCGCTGGCGCTGAGCCAGGAAGCCTTCATCGCCGAGAATTACGGCGACAAGGCCACGGCAGAATTGAAACGCCTGCTGGAAGGCCTGATCGAAAAGGCGAACTGAGTGCTACGCCGCTAACGCGGTGAGCGCTGCCTCGCACCCGCAATTCCAAACTACGACCATGTAGGATGGGTAGAGCGCAGCGAAACCCATCGATACCGATGATGCCGCTGATGGGTTTCGCTGCGCTCTACCCATCCTACGGCATCACGTCAGACCTGCCGCGATCTGCCGCATCCGCTCGGCGGTGAGATCGTCGGCCGGAAAAAACGTTTCCAGCGCCAGTTCCTGCAGCGTGATGTCGACAGGTGTGCCGAACACCATGGTGGTCGAAATGAAGCTCAGCACGTCACCATTGAGGCGCAGCTTGAAGGGGATCGCGACATTGTCGGCCGAAACCGGTCCCGAACGCGCCGGCATCCGATAGGCTTTCAATTCCTGATATAGTTTGAGCAGTTCAGGATCGGCCGTCGCCTCGCACTGCCGGTGCAGCCGCTCCAAAAGATGCGCGCTCCATTCGGCGAGATTGACCGTGCGCGGCGCCAGCCCCTCGGGATGAAAGGCGAGCCGCAGAATATTCAAGGGCTGCCCGAGCAGATGTGGCGGCAAGCCGGCGAGCAGCGGCGCCACCATCCGGTTGGCGGTCACCAGATTCCAGTGCCGGTCATAGGCCAGCGCCGGATTGGGTTCATGCGCCTTCAGAACGAGATCGATCGCAGCCCGCGCCGATTTGAGCGCGGGATCGTCGAGCGGGCGCTGTGGAAACGCAGGCGCAAAGCCCGCGGCGACCAGGAGCACATTGCGTTCACGCAAGGGGACCTCCAATCGTTCGGCGAGCTTCAGCACCATTTCGCGCGACGGCGCGGCGCGGCCGGTTTCAACAAAACTGAGGTGACGCGCGGATATCTCCGCATCTCCCGCCAGATCGAGCTGGCTCAGGTGACGTCGCTGCCGCCATTCGCGCAGATGATCGCCGATATGGTGGGCCTTCGTTCGTTCGGCTCGTGCCGCGGAAGCATGTGCGTTCATGGTGGAAAACCTACCATGCGAATTTCACCTGTTCCATTACGTCCGAGGTAATCGAAACCGGTCGCGGACCGGGTCATCTTGGCGGCACAGGAGATGACCCATGCTGATGCTTTCCCTCTTCCGCTTCGCGGCCGCCACGATCCGATGGTCGCTCAACCTGGCCACCTGGTTACTGGCGCGGTCGCTGAACATGCCTGAACCCGTGGTGCACGACACCGGCGTCTTCGTATTCGTGCAGGTGCAGACGATCGAGAACAGGGTCGGCAAGGCGCTCTGCCCGATGCGGCTGGTGCGTCAGTTGCGGTCGCTGCTGCAGCGCTGATCGATCCCCTACCCCCAAAGCAACCGAAGGAGAGAACCATGATCCATCCATCGACGTTTCTGAGCCGCGCCCTGCTCGCCGACGCCATCTTCAGCGGCGTCGCGGCGTTGGCCCTTACCCTTGGCGCGGGCGCGCTCGCGCCGTTCCTCAATCTGCCGGAAGCGTTGCTGCGCGAAACCGGCCTGTTCCTGATCGCCTATACCGCGCTGGTCGGCTGGCTGGCCGCGCGGTCATCGGTGCCGAAGGCGCTGGTGTTGCTCGTGATCGTGGGCAACGCCGCGTGGACACTCGGCAGCATCGCGCTGCTGTTCTCGGGCGCGGTCGTCGCCGAACCTGCTCGGTCAGGTCTTCATCGTGGCGCAGGCGATTGCGACCGGCGTGTTTGCCGAGTTGCAGTATATCGGCCTGCGCAAGAGCGGCGGCGCCGTGACGGCGTAAGGCAGCCCCGTCATTCCGGGGCGATGCGAAAGCATCGAACCCGGAATCTCGAGATTCCGGGTCTGGTCCTTCGGACCATCCCGGAATGACGCGCGAGTGCCTCAACTCAAAACCGCCGCCGCGACGCCAGACTTTGCGGCGGTCGGCGCACGCGATCATTTCATCCCTTCGGCGTAAAGAAATCGAGCATCGCCTGCGGGGCATTGGCTTCGAACGCGAGTTCGAGACCGGCTGCGGATTCCGCAGCCGCCTGCCGCGCGCGTGGGAACATGGTGGCTTCGTAGGCGGCAAAAGCACGTTCGATGTCGTTGGGATGCGCGATGATGGCCGTGGCGAGGTCTGCCCCATCGATCATGGCGAGATTTGCCCCTTCTCCGGCAAAGGGCGACATCAGGTGAGCGGCATCCCCGAGAAGCGTCACGCCTGATGTGCGCGGCCAGCTATGCCCCTCCGGCAACATCCAGATTGATCGCGGCAGCAAATCACCATCGCTGTTGGCCAGTACTTCGTGAAAATCAGCGTGCCAGTCACGAAAATGCTGGTGCAGCAAGTCGCGGGAAATTGGCCGCCTCGACCAATCGGCCGGAACCTTGAGCGCGGCATAGACGCACAATTCCTCGTTTGGCTCGCGATGCCCGAAGATGCCTCGTTCGTCCGAGAGCGCGAACATCAATCCCTTGCCAACCAGGGCGGCCGCTGTCGGGTGCTTCCGGTCGGCGTCCAGATAACGCAGTTCGACGAAGCTGATGCCGGAATAGAACGGGCTCGCGTCCGATACCAGCGGGCGGACCTTTGACCATGCCCCATCCGCCCCGATCAGGATTCCCGCCGTGGCAACACTGCCGTCGGCGAACGATAATTCGAACCCACTTTCCTCACTGCTTATTCCGGTCACCCGCGCATTCCAGCGAACGAGGCCCGGTGGCAAAGAGGAAAGCAGCAGGTTGCGCAACGCGCCGCGGTCGATTTCCGGTCGCTGCCCATTGCCGTCATGCGCCATTCGCAACGTGCCGGTCTTGTCCAGAATGCGCATGGCATCGCCATGTTCCAGCGTGAGCGCGCCAAAGGCCTCGAGCAGACCGGCGGCCTGCAACGCCGCCTGACCGGTATCCTGATGAATATCGAGCATGCCGCCCTGGGGACGAGAGGTGGCCGAGAGATCCGCGTCATAGACGACTGCCGTGATCCCGTTTCTGTGCAGCACGCTCGCCAGCGTGAGGCCGCCCAGTCCGGCGCCCACAATCGTGATCATGGTTGTGCTTTCGTGTTGGAAGAGCCAATCGGTTCGCGCCGACAACTGATGTCCGCGGCCACGATCTCTCTTTGAGCGAGCCTACCCTTCAGGATTCATTCGGGCTATATATAGGAACCTATCGATTTTGTATAGGACCCTATGCAAGAGAATATGATGCGAAGAATGGGCGCTACACGAACGGCCGGGCCACCTCATCAACAGGGCGGCGCGACTGATGCTCCGCCTCGCGGACATCAGATTCAGGCCGCTGGGGCTCGGCGTGGCCAGTTTCCCCGTTCTCACAATGTTGCGGACGGGGCAAAAGCTTTCCCAGAAGGACCTGGCGCTGTGCGCCCGGATCGAGCAACCGAGCATGGCTCAATTGCTGTCGCGACTTGAGCGTGACGGCATGATCAAACGCAGTCCCGATCCCGATGACGGTCGCAGCAGCCTGATCTCAATAACCCGCAAAGCGCTGGGAATACTTCCCGAAGTCGATGCGGCCGTTGATGCCGGCAATGAACTGGCGGTTGCGGGCATGAGCGACGATGAGGTCAAGACGCTGATCGATTTGCTTCAGCGCCTGATTGGCAATCTGGAACGCGCCGCGGAGCGCGAACAAGCGGCGGCGGATCGCTCCGAGGAGCCTTAGAAACCAGCGACAACGCCCAGGCGCAGAAAATCACTGGCCCATAGCGAATGTGTCAGCGAGGCGGCCGGTTTATTGGCCGCTCAACTAAGCGCCAACGCCGCGATCATTCCCGCAAAGGTCAGCACAAGCCCGATGACGAGCATCGGCACCAGGCTGCTGCCGGAATAAGGATCGGCCTGCTCTTTGTTCGTCGCGACATGTGCACGATAAGCCATTAGTTTGCTCCTGCCTGGTTGCGCCGAAATCTTTCCCCGTTGCCGAGCATGACGCCCTGCCCGCCGGCGATGCCGAGTTCGAGGCTCGACGCAATCCGCCGCGCCCGTTCCACGAAATGCGCTTCGGCCTCGGGCGGACAGATCTCGCGGGCGGCGACCTCGAACAGTTCGAGCCAGCGATCGAAATGATCGGCGTCGACCGGCAGCGGCAGATGTTTGGCCATCGGCGTGCCGTGGTAACGCCCTGTCATCAAAGCGACCGACGACCAGAACGCGCACATCTGCGCGAGATGCGGCTCCCAATCCTTGATCCTGACGTCGAAGATCGGCCCCAGCACGGCGTCGGTGCGGACCTTGGCGTAGAAGCCGTGCACCAGGCGTTCGATCATCGCCTCGGTGATGCCGGTCCGTTGCATGATCTCGGCGGTGATCCGCGCGCGCCGCTCCGGCCCTGTCACGATCGCTTCCATATCGGTCGCCTTTACTGGGGTCCTGTCTAAATAGGTATTTCAAATACCTATTTAGATTGCTATAGAGGATTTGCAAGCAGAAACTTTCGAGGATCCCATGCGCCTGACGTCGTTCACGGATTTTGCCTTGCGCGCCTTGATGCGGCTGGCGGGCGAACCGGGCCGGTCATTCGCGACCAACGAGATCGCGGCCGAGTTCGGCATTTCCCGCAATCATCTGGCCAAGGTGGTGCGCGACCTCGCCGATAGCGGCTTCATCAGCACCCAGCGTGGCGTTGGCGGCGGGTTCACGCTGGCGCGCCCGGCTCAATCGATCACGATCGGCGAAGTGGTGCGCGCACTGGAAGGGCCGGCGCTGGTCGAATGTTTTCGCGAGGATGGCGGCAATTGCGTGCTGATGCCGCGCTGCCGGCTGAAGGCAAAGCTGGCGGCCGCGCGCGAAGCCTTCATGCGCGAGCTCGACGCGACCACGCTGGCGGAATGCGCCTATCCCGCGCAATCCCAGACGAATCCCGGCGCCCGCGTGATAACCCCAACGAGGTGAACCGCATGAAACCGATCGAATTCGAGAATGGCGCCGTCCAGATCGACGCCGCCATCGTCGCCGACGGGCTTGGCCTTGCCCTGCCCCGGCTTCAGCAGGAGATGCGCGCAGGCAGGATCACGAGTTATGCCGAACGCGGGACGGACGCCGATAGCGGCCGGCATCGCCTGACCTTTTTTTCAAAACACCGGCGATTTCGCGTCGTGGTCGACGAAACCGGCGCCATTGTTCAGCGTTCGGCTATCGACTTCGGGGATTCGTCGCTGCCGAAATCAGTTCGCAAGCCCGGCGGATGAGACCTCTGCGAGTGCAACGGGTTCAGCCTGGAAGACCGGCGCCGGCGCGGGAATCTGATGTGTCGTGTCCGCCGGCGGCTTCGCTGCCGACTTTTTGCCGGCAACCCTGACGCGGCTGTTGCCGTTCAGATGCCCGCCATTGCGGGATTTGCCGGCGCCCGACTTCACGTTGGCCGACTTGCCTTTGAGGGGCGCCTGAGAGCTTGCCTTTGAGTGCGTTGCCGTTGAGCGAACCGCCGTTCAGCTTGAGCGCCTTCTTCGCCTTCCGCTCAGCCTTTTCTTTCAGCTTCGCTTTAGCCTCCGCCTTGGCCTTCGCGAGCTTTTCGGCCTTCTTCAGCGCCTTTCGTTCGGCCTTGGCCTTGAGGCGGGCCTTCTCCGCCCGGGCCTCGGCGCGCTGCTTCTTGCGCTTCTTCTCGCAGGCTGCGCATTTGCAGCCGATCGGCTTCAGATAGGCCTTGAAATAATCCGTGCCGTAATCGTAGTTGATCTCCTCGCCCGGCTCGATGTCCTTGATGGCGCGGATGATGACTTTGCGCTTGCGCGGCTTGACGTCGGATTCCGCGTTCGGCTTGCAGGCATGGTTGATGTAGCGGGCAATGTTCTTGCGCACCGAACCGTCGATGGTCCAGCGGTCGTTCAGTTCGAAAAGGTATTTGTTCTCGATCGCGTCGTCTTTTTTCTTCTTCGAATCCAGAAGCGGCCCAAAATAGCGGATGATTTTGCTGCCCTTCTTGATCGGTTTGGTGGCGAAGAGACCAAGTCCGGTAGGGGAGCGGCCGACGCGATAGGGCTTATTCGAGGGAATAGAGGGCATGACGATTGATTGACTACACGCTCGGGAGATGAGGGAATGACGAAGCCGCCGTTCTAGGACGATTCCATGACGATGTCAGGTATTTCGCGGCATTCCCGTTGAACCTTCCCCAGATTGCATGCGTCTGACCGTCGAGGTTCCCTTAAGACGAAGAGCGGCCGGATGAAACGTTTCCCCTGTTTGTTGACCGGATTGGCCGTAGTCGCGCTGTTCGGCCCGATTTTGCCGGCGGACGCCCAGACATTCAGCAGCAGCTACACCTCATCGGCGCCAAAGGACTGCCGCACGATCGGCAAGCCCAGCGGCCTCGACGGCAGCACCACGCGGGTGTGCCCTGGCAAATCGGGCCTCGTGGTGCTGATCAGCGAGGACGATCTGCGCGAAACCGTCTCGGTCGGCCGCAATCCTGGGGCCGCTACCAAGGAACCCGCTTCCGAAGCCTGGTTCGGTCCGTTCAATTCGACCGCCCATACCGTCGAATGGCGGGCGGTGGACAATAAGCCATTCGCGGTCATTCAGCGCTGGCTGATCGCCGACAACGCCGATCCCGACAAGAACGGACGGCCGACGGTAAAACCGATGCTGGCCGTGACGAGATTGCCGCCGGGGCCGGTCTGCCACGTCGCCTATATCGACGGTCAGGCCAACCGCAATCCCAACGAACTCGCCCGCACGGCCGCAGACAAATTCGCCCGTGATTTCAAGTGCGGCACGGACGAAGTGAAGGTGATTGGCGAACGCGGCCGGGCCATGGAGCTGGCAAAACGGTGATGCGGGACGGCTTTATTGCGTCTTCTGATTTATCCAGACCTATTACGCGCCGGGCGCGCTTTTGCCGCATTAACGTCAAAGCTACCGGCTTCAGTGCATCATTCATGGTATCTAACGCCGCATCCACCGGAGCAGCGATGTACACAAAATTCATGGCGCTCCTCATTGCCGGCGTCGCGCTTTCCGGCTGCTGCCTTTCCGGCACCGGCTGCAACGCACCGGTGGCCGGAGCGCCGATCGCCTGGGACGGCTTGGGTGAGGCGCCGACGGAAAGTAGTGCCGAGCCGGCGGGTGAGGTAAAACGACCGAAGCGGCGAACCGCGCGCAACCAGGAGATCATCGTCGGACCGCTAAACAACGCCCCGCCCCGTGCGGAAACCAAGGCGCGGTACGATGAATGGACGCGCATGCCCAACGAAGATCCGGAAGCCGACGCGAGACTTGCGCGGCAAATCAAGATTTGCCGGAACTGCTGATCCGCACGTCGCGCGCACTGTTCGCCGCGCGAACCACACCCAGCGTCAACGAACGCGCCCGCTAGGCGCCGTGCTACGCTCCGGCCGGTGGACGGGCGACGGTCGAGCGCAACATCGCATCGAGAAGTTGATCGACGCCGGTGCCTTCGGGCAGCCGATGCAGGATGTCCTGCAGCCGCCCGTCGAGCAGCAGCGTGGTGAAGCCGTGCACCAGCGACCACACGCGCGCGATCGCCGCGGCCTGGTCGAGCGACAGCGCCTCCAGCGCCTCGCCGGTGAGTTTTTCGTTGCGGCCGGCGCCGGCCGCGTTCGCCAGGCCTTTGAAGGAGGCGGTCGCCGCCTCGTGCAGCGACGGCCGCGTCATGTCGATCCGCTCGTTGCGGAACATCAGACTGAACATGCCGGGGCACGCCTGCGCGTAGGCGACATAGGCCTTGGCGTGGGCCATCCCCTTCATCAGCGGATGGGTTTCGCTATTGCGAGCCGCGACCATGGCCTCATTGAAACGGCGGAAGCCGATGGCGGCGAGTTCGCTGAGGAGCCCGGTGAGATCGCCGAAATGATGAGTCGGCGCAGCATGCGACACGCCGGCCTCTCGCGCCACCGCGCGCAATGTCAGGCCCACCAGCCCGTCACGCTCCAGCACCCGCTCGGCCGCGGCGAGCAAGCCGTCATGCAGATCGCCATGATGATAGGGCGTCTCGCCTGCGGGCTTACGGCGCCGGCTGGCCGCCCGTTCGGCCGCTGCCCCTGCCGGCCTGCGCTTGGCCGCGGGACGGTTCGTTCTGGTTTCTCTCGAAGCTCTTGCCATACAAATCTTTATAGTCACAATTTTTACACTGTAAAGATTTAGCTTGACGGTCGCTCGCAACATCCTTACTGGTATCTTTACGATGTAAAGATTTAACCCGGAGGAAGCGTGCGATGCTCGACCAGGTGAAGACCGAGGCGGCCCGAACCAATCTGGCCCCGATCCCGATGGAATGCGATGCGCCGTTCCTGAAAGTGACCGGCGAACTGCCGCACGAACTCAACGGCACGCTCTATCGCAACGGCCCCAACCCGCAATTCGACGCGCCTGGCGCGCACTGGTTCGTCGGCGACGGCATGCTGCACGCGTTCCATCTGGAGAACGGCCGCGCCAGCTATCGCAACCGCTGGGTCCGCACCCCGAAATGGCTGGCCGAGCACGACGCCGGCCGCGCGCTGTTCGGCGGCTTCGGCCGCAAGCTGCCGGGCGCACCGGCCGGCATCACCGACGACGGTGGCGTCGCCAACACCAACATCATCTTCCATGCCGGAAAGCTGCTGGCGCTGGAGGAAGGCCATCTGCCGACCGAGATCGAGCCCGGCACCCTCAACCGGACAGGCTATTGCGACTACAACGGCGCCATCAAGGGCCCCTTCACTGCACATCCCAAGATCGACCCTGTCACCGGCGAGATGGCGTTCTTCGGCTATAACGCCGCGGGCCCGCTGACCCCCGCGCTCTCCTTCGGATCCGTCAACGCCGCGGGCGTGGTGACGCGGTTCGATCGCTTCGATGCGCCCTATGCCAGCATGGTCCACGACTTCATCGTCACCGAGAACCACCTGCTGTTTCCGATCCTGCCCATCACCGGCAGCATGGAGCGGGCGATGCGCGGCAAGCCGCCTTATGCCTGGGAGCCCGAGAAAGGCGGCTACGTCGGCGTCATGAAGCGCAACGGCTCGACCAAGGACCTCGTCTGGTTCCGCGCCGAGAGTTGTTACGTGTTCCACGTCATGAATGCGTGGGAAGAAGGCAACCGCATCATCGCCGACGTGATGCAGTTCGAGGAAGCGCCGCTGTTCACCCACCCTGACGGTTCGAAGACGGACCCGCAGAAATCCCGCGCACGCTACTGCCGCTGGACCTTCGACCTCGCCGGCAATACCGACCGCTTCACGCAGACCTATCTCGACGATCTCACCGGCGAATTCCCGCGCATCGACGACCGCCGCGCAGGGCGCGCCAACAGCCATGGCTGGTACGCCTGCGCCAATCCTGACCTGCCGATGTTCGGCGCGCTGTCCGGCATCGTGCATGTCGACGGCAAGGGCAAGCGCCTCGGCAATTACCTGCTGCCTGCCGGCGACACCATTTCCGAGCCTGTGTTCGTCGAGCGCGGACGCTGACGCCGCCGAAGGCGACGGCTGGCTACTCGCTGCCGTCTGGCGCGCGCAGGAGAATCGCAGCGATCTCGCGGTGTTCAACGCCAAGGACGTCGAAGCCGGCCCCGTCGCGCTGGTGCATCTCGGTCATCGCGTGCCTGATGGTTTTCACGGCAATTGGGTGGGCGCGGAGTAATAGCGCCTATCCCCTCGTCATTCCGGGGCATCGCGCAGCGATGAACCCGGAATCCAGAGGTAACTTACTCGAGATTCCGGGTTCGCGCTGACGCGCGCCCCGGAATGACTCCATCGATAGAGCAGCCTCGGGGAGACACACATGCACCTGCCCTCGATCACGTCAGCCTATCTCGCCGTCCTCGCCCTGCTCTACACCGTCCTCGCCGTTCAGGTCGGGCGGCTGCGCCAGCGCGACCGCGCGGCATTCGGCGACAATGGAAGCCTCGCGCTGCGCAGCGCGATCCGCGCGCATGCCAATTTCATCGAATACGTGCCCATCATCGCGCTGATGGTCGCGATGCTGGAAATGTCCGGCCTGACAGCCGCGTGGGTCCATCTGTTGATGGGCGCGCTGCTGGTCTCGCGGCTCCTGCATCCGCTCGGCATGTACGCCGCGCCCAACACGCTGCAATTCCGCTTCGGCCGGGTCGGCGGCATCACGATCACGTTCATCTTGCTGATCGCCTGCGCCCTCATGATCCTGTCGCGGTCTTTAGGGATGGCGGGCTAGCGGCCGGACAATGAATTCGGGCATATCGATGCTAGAGCATGATCCGGAAAAGTGTGCAGCGGTTTTCCGAAAAGATCATGCTCAAACAAAGACCTAAAGCGCGATGACGATTCATCCAAACCTCATCGCGCTTTAGGCATCGGGTTCGACCTGATCTGCGAGCCTGGCGGCCTTGATGCGCGTGATGCGGTACACCGAGGCGGGCGGGATGTTGAGCAGCACGCGGCCTATGCAATTCGCCTTCAGTCCGAGTTCATCGAGCTGCGCCTTCGAGACCGGGCACTGCATTCCGTAGGTGAACTGATAGAACGCGCCACCGTCGCGCAGCTTGCTGAAGGCGGCCGTGAGAATCGCTGCGACTTTCTTCGGTGCAAAATTGAGCAGCGGCAGCCCGCTGACCACGGCGCCCAGCGGGTGCTCGAACAGATCGTGGGAAGCCATCCAGGCCGCATCCATCCAGAGTACGCGCGCCCTGGGAAATCGCGCCTGCAACAGCCGCATGAAGTCCGAGCCGTATTCGATCAGCGTGAGGTCGCTCTCGCGGACACCGCGCTCCAGCAGCGCTTCGGTAAAGACGCCGGTACCGGGACCCAATTCGAGCACCGGGCCGGAGGCGGCCGTGATCTCGCTGGTAATCAGACTCGCAAGGTTCGCCCCTGACGGCGCCACGGCGCCGACGGCGCGAGGGCTGGATGCGAGCGCGCGAAAGAACAACAGGAGATTTTGTGCTGTCATGGGAGTAAGCCATCCATTCCGTCAACCGCATCACCCGTTGATGTCGGCGTTGACGCGATATGACGTGTGGATGTTGCGCGAACATTGCGCGCCGTCGAAGCCGCAGAAAATTTCCGTTTCGATATGAGCGCGGCCGCAATAAAAAGTGCGGAGCGAAATTTTACGACGTGCCGTGAATTGGCTTGAACGTCATCTTGACGCACGTGCCGCCGGCAGGTCCTTCCGATATCGCGACCGCTCCATCATGCCGCCTGACAATCTCTTGCACGAGATGCAGACCCAATCCTGCGCCGCGACCATGGCCTTGCGAGCGATAAAACGGTTCAAATACGCGCTCGCGATCGCAAGCCTGTATGCCGGGACCGTCATCGGTCACCGCTATCGTGGCCGGCGGCTCCACCTGCACCGCGATGCGCCCTTTGCGGCCGCCATGTTGGATCGCATTCTGAATCAAATTGGTCAGTGCCCGCTCAAGCGCTCCCGCATCGCCTCGCACCGCGATGTGCCCAGCAGCGCTGTCGAAAGATATCTCGTAACCGGCGGCAATCGCCAGCGGCGCAAGTTCGGCGGCTGTTTTCCGACCGATGGCGACGATATCGACGGAGGAAAACAGGCCGGCCTGCTGGTTGACGCGTTGCAGGTCCAGAAGCTGATCGGCCAGCGTCGATAAACGCGCGACATCTTCCAGCACGCGTCCAGCGTCCGGACCGAGCGACAGCGATTCCAGCCGCGTCTGAAGAATCGCGATCGGCGTACGAAGTTCGTGCGCCGCATCGACAAGAAATCGCTTGTGCCGCTCATAGCCCTCGTCAAGGCGGCACAACGCATCATTGACCGCCGATACCAACGGAACGATTTCGGAAGGCACGTCTTGCAGCGGCAGCCGCGCCCCGCGTCCGTCGATTTCGATTTTCTCGGCTTGCGCAGCAGCGCGATCGAGGCCGGCAAGGGTTCGGCGAATCACCACCGGCGTTGCAACAAGCGTGGCCAGCGTCATCACCACGACGATGGGCAGAACAAGACCCAAAAACAGCGTCAAGGCCGCATGGCCGATCCGTCGCCAGGATACGGCTCCGCCCTGCCCTGTCAGAATCTGGATGTTGCCGGCAGGCGTGTCGATCCACTTCATGCGTGCCGTGGGGCGCATCCCGTCAAGGATGTTCCAGCCGAGCCGCGCCTGGCCGATCCCATCGAGGGCATCGCCGATACCAGCATATTCCAGCGGCACCCTGCCTTGTGAAACCCAATGCCCTTCGCGGTCCCTGATCAGAAACCAGAAATTGGGAGCCTGCGCCCGCTGCTTGGCGAGCACGGGCGTGTCGGGCACGGAGATGTCTCCGTTGCTCTCGCGGACGACGGCGTCGCGCAGCGCATCGATCGTGTCGTCTTCCGACTCCAATGAAATGAGATGCCCGGCCCCCCAGAGCGCTGCGATGACAACCAGAACCAGGAGTGCCAGCATCGCCGCCTGCAGGCCGACCAGGCGGCACACCAGCCGCCATCGCAGGGAATGCGGTTGGACTTTTGTCATGGGGAACGCTTCAGCAGATAGCCGACGCCGCGAATGCCGTGGATTTCAACTTCCGCCTCGGCCTCGGACAACTTCCGGCGCAGCCGCGAAACATGGGTATCCAGCGCGTTCGATTGGATCTCGTCATCGAAGCTGTAGACCGCCTCCTCCAGCGACGCGCGCGCGACCGTGCGCCCCATCCGGCGCAGCAGGGCTTCCAGGACCAGAAGTTCGCGGCGCGGCAGATCGAGAGGTTGGCCGGCGACGCTGGCTTCCCGGTTGCCGAGGTCGAACGACAGCTGGCCAAGTCGCATGGTTTCCGGCGGCAGGTCCGCCGGCCGGCGCAACACCGCACGCAACCGCGCCAGCAGCTCTTCGACGGCAAACGGCTTGCCGAGATAATCGTCGGCACCGGTATCCAGCCCAGCGATGCGATCGGCCAGTTCGCCCCGTGCCGTGAGCACAATGACGGGAACGCCTATTCCCCTGGCGCGCAGTTTGGGAATGAGCGTAAGCCCATCACCGTCAGGCAGTTGGCGATCGAGCAGGATCGCACCATAGTCATTGATGGAAGCTGCTTCCTCGGCATCAGCCAGCGTCGAGATGTGGTCGACCACCATATCGTAGTTTTTCAGGGCGACGATGAGTGCCGCTGCCATCTCGGGCTCGTCTTCCACCAGCAGCACGCGCAATATTCCGACCTCACCGTTACGTCATTCGGGCGAACCCTATTGTTGGAACATTGCGGCAAGGTTGCGGGGCATGGTGTTGGGACAGCACCATTCAGGGCGCCCTCTAAAATCCATTCAAGCAATTGAAATTACAGCAAAATAAACACCAATTCACTTATTTTGACACTGTAAAGATTTTTCTTGACAACTCCCGGCCCCGTCCCTAGGGTATCTTTACGATGTAAAGATTAGCAGCGAGAGGCCGCCATGACAATCTTCCTGATCCTCGCCCCGTTCGGTTCGTTCGCGCTGCTGATGCTGGTGACCTCGGCCGAGATCAGCCTGTTCGCGGCGGCGGCGATCTGTCTCGCCGTCATCGGCATGGACATTTATCGCGGCCGTTCGATCAAGATGCTCGGCGCGGGCTGCGTCGCAGTCTTCACCGGACTGGGCGCCTATGTCACGCTGATCGATCCGACCCTGAGCAGTTCTGCCGTCAAGCTTGCGACCGATGTCGGCGTGCTCGCGATCTCGTTGGCGTCGCTGATCATCCGCAAGCCGTTCGTGCTGCAATATGCACTCGAAGAGGTCGATGCCGAGACGGCAAAGCTGCCCGGTTTCATGAAGGCGACCTACATCATCACCTGGGCCTGGACCGGCGCATTCGTTCTGATGATTGTCGGCAATGTGCTCACGATCTACGTGCCGGGCTTGCCGCTCTGGTCGGGACTCGCGATCGCCTTCGCCGCCCGCAACAGTGCCGCCTATTTTACGACATGGTATCCCCAATATCGCAAAGCGAAGTATGCTGCCGCGCCGGCGAACGCCCTGCCCGGCACCAACTGAGATCATCTTCGAACCGAAACAGTCAACCCGCAGAGAGCAAGACGATGAAGGATGTATTCGCCAGACTGGGCGCCGATTTTTTCTCGACCATCTTGTTCCTGGCGGTCTACCTCGCCACCGACAACGTCTTGCTGGCGACCGGTGTCGCCATCGCGGGCGCGGTGGCCCAGGTGATCTATTCGCGCGTCAAGGGCAAGGAGCTCGGCTACATGACGTGGGCCAGCCTGGCGCTCGTCATCGTGCTCGGCAGCGCGACGCTTTTGACTCACGACCCGCGCTTCGTGCTGGCGAAGCCTGCCATCGGGCATTTCGCGATCGGCGCCATCATGCTCAAGCGCGGCTGGATGTTGCGCTATCTGCCTGCGATCGTGACCGAGACCATTCCCGAATACGTCACCTTTGCGGGCTATGCCTGGGCCGCGCTGATGTTCGTGCTCGGCGCCGGCACCATCGGCATCGCAATGACCGGCGACATGAAGCTGTGGACGTTCTACGTGACGGTCGTGCTGGTCGGCGCCAAGATCGCCGCCTTTGCAATTCAATACATCGCGTTTCGTATTTTGGTCGGCAGCCGGCTCCGCGCCGCCGCCCAACGCGCCTGAAAATACGCGTCAAAAAGGACGCTTGAGACGCTTGGGCTTGTGTGGCGAGATAGGCTATACCGCCGCACGAGTTTAGCGGGATCTCGCAAACCATTCCGGTTTGCCGGGGAAATGTCGGGGAGACAGAAATGGCCGTGGACGGAAACTGGAATCTCACCATGAGCACGCCGATGGGCGAGCGCAAGGCAACACTGACCCTGTTGGCCACCGGCGATACGCTGACGGGCACGCAGGGCGCCGACGGCAATTCCACCGAAATCTTCGACGGCGCCATCAGCGGCGACGCCGTCAACTGGAAGGTCTCGATCACCAACCCGATGCCGTTGACCCTCGAGTTCATCGGCAAGGTCTCCGGCGACAGCATGAGCGGCGAAATGGGCATCGGCCCGATGGGCAGCTTCCCGTTCACGGGCACGCGGGCGTAAGCCCGATAGCGAGGAGGCCTTGGCGCGCGTCCTCGTTCACTCATCCATGCACAAGATTGCTTTGCTTTCGATCGCCGTCCTCGCCTTGCTGGCGGGCACGGCGATCGGTTAAAGGTGACGAATTGTAGTTGAGCCGGTCCTGGCTTCGATTTTCGATGCGACCAGTATCGCGTTACGACCAGATCTGCATCGGCAGGCCATACGCATCGCGGGGCGGTATCCCTTCGGGGACGCAGCCGACGACGTCGCGTGCGGCAATCGCAACAGCACAGGCGTCAAGGACGTCGTCGATCTTGGCTCCGGTGCCGATACGCTCGCCGGCCAACCACCTGTCGATGTCCCTGATCCCTTCCTGCCTGAGCAGTGCGCGGCGAATATCAATCCCGGCCTCGGACTTCTTCGACGGCAATGGCCTGCCATCGTTCAGGCGCAGGAAGACCAGTTCGGGGTGAGCTTCTCGAATATCGCGCGAGCGATTGGCGCGCAGGAACGTATCCACCTCCATGACCTTCGGCCCGAGGTGCCAGAGTTGGCGCGAAACCCGCTTCTGACCGCGGAGCAATGCATCCCGGTTGGCCTGGTCGGGATCGGAGAATTCCAGCCAGAGCCAACGCCGCGCGCCGGTGAACACGCGCGAGGAATGCGGCCGCAACCTCTCGCGCGCCAGGAGGTCACAGACCCTTTCGCCGTCGTCAGCCATGCCTATGGGAATGTCGATTGCTGCACGGTCGAAGCCGGTGGCGAGCGCATCGGCAATGTCGCGACAGAATTTGATCTCGTGAAGGTCACCGTCAAGGAGCACGGCGACCCAGCCCTTGCTATATCCATCGAGGCCGAGCGCTCTGCAGAAGGCCTCCGTGCTCACCTCGGTCGGCTCGGTACGATCGCGATCGGATTGAAGGTGTAGACCGCCTCGCCATGCTGGTTATAGGCGGTCCATTTGACGCGGGCGACGCCGTGCGGTTTCGAGCGGGAAGGCACCAGCTCCACGACCTCCCCTTCGAGATGAATGAAATCGCCGGGCCGTACCGGCTTCAGCCAGCGCAGATCGTCGACGCCTGCACCGAACAGCGGATGCGGCCCGAACGGCCGGGTGCTCGCCGCGAGCCGCATCGCAATCGCCGCGGTGTGCCAGCCTGACGCAGCCAGTCCGCCGAGGATCGTCTTCTTCGCCGCCTCATCGTCGAGGTGAAAGGGTTGCGGATCATATTCCCTGGCGAAGCGGATGATGTCGTCCTTCGACACCATTACCGCTTCGCTCTTGAAGCGCATGCCGACCTTCAGGTCGTCGAACCACTCGACCATGGCGTTGTCACTACCCCAGATTCAATTCCTTGAAGAAGTCGTTGCCCTTGTCGTCGATGATGATGAAGGCCGGAAAATCCTCGACCTCAATGCGCCAGATCGCTTCCATGCCGAGCTCGGGATATTCCACCACCTCGACCTTCTTGATGCAGTGCTCGGCGAGATTCGCCGCCGCACCGCCGATCGAGCCGAGATAGAAGCCGCCGTGCTTCTTGCAGGCCTCGCGCACCGCGACCGCGCGGTTGCCCTTGGCCACCATCACCATCGATCCGCCCGCCGCCTGGAACTGGTCGACGAAGGAATCCATCCGCCCCGCGGTGGTCGGACCGAACGCGCCGGAGGCGTAGCCGTCGGGCGTCTTGGCGGGACCGGCGTAGTACACCGGATGGTTCTTGAAATAATCCGGCAGCGGCTCGCCCTTCTCCAGCCGCTCGCGCAGCTTGCCGTGCGCGGAATCGCGCGCCACGATCATGGTGCCGGACATCGACACCCGCGTCTTGATCGGATACTGCGACAACGTCGCCAGGATCTCCTTCATCGGCTGATTGAGGTCGATCTTGACCACGTCGCCGCCGAGCGACTGCTCGACCGCGGGCAGATACTGCGCCGGGTTATGCTCGAGTTCCTCGAGATAGACGCCGTCTTTCGTAATCTTGCCGAGCACCTGGCGGTCTGCCGAACAGGATACGCCAAGCCCGATCGGCAGCGATGCGCCGTGACGCGGCATCCGGATCACGCGCACGTCGTGGCAGAAATACTTGCCGCCGAACTGCGCGCCGACGCCGAGCGACTGCGTCATCTTCAGGATCTCCTGCTCCATCTCCAGATCGCGGAAGGCGTTGCCGTCGGCCGAGCCTTGCGTGGGCAGCGCATCGAGATAGCGCGCCGACGCGAGCTTCACCGTCTTCATGCAGAGTTCGGCTGAAGTGCCGCCGATCACGATGGCGAGGTGATAAGGCGGACACGCCGCGGTGCCCAGCGTCAGCACCTTCTCTTTCAAAAACGCCAGCAGGCGATCCTTGGTCAAAACCGAAGGCGTCGCCTGAAACAGAAAGCTCTTGTTGGCGGAACCGCCGCCCTTGGCCATGAACATGAACTTGTAGGCGTCATCACCCTCGGCGTAGATCTCGCACTGCGCCGGCATGTTGTTGGCGGTGTTCTTTTCCTCGTACATCGTCAAGGGAGCGACCTGCGAGTAGCGCAGGTTACGGCGCAAATATGCGTCGCGCGCGCCTTCCGACAGCGCGGCCTCGTCGTCGCCGTCGGTAATGACGTTGCAGCCCTTCTTGCCCATGATGATCGCGGTGCCGGTATCCTGGCACATCGGCAGCACGCCGCCGGCGGCGATGTTGGCGTTCTTCAGGAAGTCAAAGGCGACGAACTTGTCGTTGTCGCTGGCTTCCTTGTCGTCCAGGATCGAGCGCAGCTGCTTCAGGTGTCCCGGCCGCAGGTAGTGATTGATGTCGCCAAAGGCGGCCTCCGACAGCGCCCGCAGCGCCTCGCGCGACACCACCAGCATGTCCTTGCCCAAAACCTTCTCGACCCGCACGCCCTCGGCCGTGATCTTCTTGTAGGGCGTCGTGTCGGCACCGAGCGGAAACAGCGGCGTATGCTTGTAGGGCGGAACGGGTTTTTGGTCGGGAAAGGCGGTCGGGGCGTTCATGGCTTGATCTCAGGTTGGAAGCCGGCGTCGACCGAAATCGGCGCGCGGCGATAGACCCGTTCTAAGCATTTTTCGCACAAAAGGAAGGTTTTGCTTGCCTTGACGAAGGGGCCGGAACAGGCGGTGACCGTAGCAGTACGGATCGCTGAACCTTCCCGGGTCCTTTCAGACAAATGGGAAATTCCAGACATTATCCGAACCGATGCGATCAGAATGACCTCCGCTCACCACAGTGAATGACGAGTGCGCCGCTCCGGTGCACGCGCCGCGCCTGCTCGGGCTTTATCTGCTCCTCATCCTGGTTGCCACCATCGAAGCCTTCGACGGGCTCTCGCACGTGCCGGCCCTGTTCGGCGACATGTCGGAAATTCCAGGCCCTGGCGTCGGCGGCGCGATCATCAAGGCGTATATCGCCGTTCACCCGCTGCTGGCACTGGCGGCGCTGGCACTCGCCACGATCGGAAGGCTGCGCTACGCGATCATGGCGCTTGGCGCGCTCGTGCTGATGAACTGGCTGAACTTCATGCCATCGGTGGTGCGGCACGGGCTCGATTTCAACGGCCTCGCCGCCTTCGAGACGCCGATGCAGATCATCGCGTTTCCGCTGATGGGTGCCTGCGCGATCGCGCTCGCCGCACGCGGCCAGCGGCTGGGGCTTGCCGCATTGCTCATCAGCATTCCCACGCTGTACGGCGTGCTGGCCGTGGTCGCCTTCGGAATCAGCGTTTTCCTCCACGGGTTCTGACGCCAACATCAAGATCAAGTTGACTTCCGCGCGCGCCCCTTGCAGGAAATCCGCGCGCGGGTTTCAATGACGCAAAGGGGGCTTTCACAATGGCTTTGGGATCACAGCTTCGCCGACCGACCTTGCTTGCCGCGACGCTGGCACTGCTCGCCGCGTTCAGCGCATCGCCGGCGCGGGCCGATCGCTGCGAGGATATCGCCAAGGAACTGAAGAGCCAGATCGACGGCATCAAGGTCAGCGTCAATACCGGCAAGATGATCTATTTGTCGCATCCGGCCGCGAAGGAGATGTCGCTCGGCTGCCGCGGCAGCAACTATTCCAACGAGCTCTACGCCAAGGCGGACCGTAAGCCCAAGCCGGAATTCTTCGCCCTCGTCGCGTCCGCCAGCGCCATCATCTTCACCATTCCGAAGCCCGACGCCCTGACAGGCACCTCGCGCTGCATCAAGCGCATGGGCCTGCTGCGCGGCGACAAGATCTCCATGCGCTTCCGCCGCCTCAACATGGAATGCACGCGCACCAAGAAAGACGCCTCGATCGTGGTGACCCGCGGCAAGGACGAATAGCCCGCCCACGCCGGCCGGATCGCCGCGCCCCGCGTGTCAAAACCCGGACATTTCTAACGAAATCGGGAGCCTCCCGTTCACCCTCGATCGGGATTGGCGGGCGTCGGCGCGGCAACAGCCGTTCGAATTCACCAATCGTTCGTTTCAAACCGGCCAGTGTCGGTGGCAACGAAGAGGATGGTTCCGATGAATGTCTCTGCTGTCGCCGCCACGGTGGTGGTCAAGCCGCCTGAAGTCCCCGTGTTCAAGGCTCCCGACAAGACCCCCGACGTGCAGAACGGCGCTGCCGCCGACGGCACGCGCACACCGCGGCCGACGCAGCTTGCCGCCCTGCCACCCGGACAGGGAACGCGGATCGACCAGTTGGCCTGACCGCCTGCCCTGCGGCACGTTCAACGCCGCAAGTTTGCCGAAAAAGCACACGATCATGTCACGGGTGAACGGAACCCGCGCATGATCGCGAAACTTTTGCTGCAGAATACCCTGTTCCTCGTCGCTATCGGCGCGTTGCTGTTTGTGTCGGCAGGTTCGCTGCATTGGCCCTCGGCGTGGGTGTTCCTTGTCACCAGCGCGATCATCGGCCCCGCCTGCGGCTTGTGGCTTGCGAGGACTGATCCGGCGCTGCTCGCCGAACGCCTGCGGCCGACGTTTCAAGCCGACCAGCCGGCCGCGGACAAGAAGTTCATGCTGGCGTTCGTCGCGGCCGTGGTGGTCTGGCTGATCGCCATCGGCCTGGACCGCCGCGCACAGGCATCCCACGTCCCGCTGCTGCTGCAAGTGCTGGGGCTTGCGATGTACCTGCTCTCGACCGCCTTCATCATGTGGGTGTTTCGCGAGAATTCCTTTGCCGCACCTGTCGTGAAGGTACAGGCCGCACGTCATCATCGCGTCGTATCGAGCGGGCCCTATGCCTTCGTGCGGCATCCCATGTACAGCGGCGTCATGCTGTTCTTCCTCGGCGTGCCGCTGCTGCTGGGATCGTGGTGGGGCCTGGCGATCGCGCCGCTATTCGCCGCGCTGTTCGCCGTTCGCGCCGGCATCGAGGAGCGCGCGCTGGTCGAAGGCCTGCCCGATTATGCTGACTACGCCGCGCGCGTGCGCTATCGTCTGGTGCCCGGACTCTGGTGAATTACAACGAAGGCGGACGCGAATGCCCGATAGCAAGACTTACACCGGCGGCTGCCATTGCGGCCAGGTGCGTTTCGAATGCACCAGCGACCTCGCGATGGTAACGGCCTGCAACTGCTCGATCTGCACCAAGAAGGGCCTGCATTTCACCTTCCTCGATCCGAAGAGTTTTCAGCTCCGCGCCGGCGACGAAAACCTGAAGGAATATCTCTTCAACAAGCACGCGATCCACCACCAGATCTGCATCGATTGCGGGGTGGATGTGTTCGCGCGCGGCAAGAAGCCCGACGGGTCAGACGTAATCGCACTGAACGTGAGCTGCATCGACGGCATCGAGCTGTCGAAACTGACGATGACGCCGATGGATGGGCAGGAGCATGTGACACTAACACTACTCGTCCTGCCGGGCTTGACCCGGGCATCCACGACTTGCTTTGCTTGCTCGTCTCAAAGACGTGGATGGCGGGTCAAGCCCCGCCATGACGGGGAGAGAGTTAGGCTCTACGTCACGCGTCCAACTCCTTGTACCGCCGGAAAATCCCGTCCTCGTTGAACGCGATCCGCCGGTCACTCGCCAGATAGGCCTTGATATTCGGCCGCGCGGCAACCCGGTCGCGCAGGTCAACCAGTCTCGGAATTTCTCCCTCGAACGCCTTCATGCGTTTCGGAAAAGCGTAGCGCAGTCCCTCCACGATCTGGAACAGCGACAGGTCGACATAGGTCAGTCGGCGGCCGGTGACGTAAGTCCCGCCATTGGCCTCCAGCAATCCTTCGAAATGGCCCAGATATTTCGGCACGCGCTCTTTCCAGAATTCCTCGGAGCGTTTTTTCGCCGGGGCCTTCTGGTCCTCGTAGTAAAGCGACGGCCCGAGCGGGTGATGGGTGTCGTGAACTTCAAGCACCAGGTCAGCGATCGTGAGCTGCAGCTGGTGTACCCAAAATTTGCCGGCCTCCGCCTTCGGCGCCAGCCCATGGCGCGAGCCGAGATAAAGCAGGATGTTGGCGGTCTGCCCGATCACGAGCTTTCCTGCTTTCAGGAACGGCGGCGCAAACGGCGGGGTTCCCTTCCCCACCTCCATCATTCGCGTCATCGCGGCCATGCCGTTGCCGCGGCGCGCCACATCGGTGTAAGCGGCCCCGGCCTCTTCCAGCGCGAGGCGGACATATTCGCCGCGGCCTTGAATGCTCGGCCAGTAATAGAGCTCGTAACGCATCGCCGACGCCTCCTGATGCCTGTTTGACAAGCTTAACAAATCATTCCCGTTCGCGTTCGTCATCCTCGTCGGAAGCCCTGCTCCGTGTCGCCAAGTGCGCTTGCCGTTCCTCCGGCCGCAATCGACGCGGCGGCGCGCTTCGTTCGCGACGCGCCGCCGGCCGCAGCAACTGTCCAGACAACAGCAGCGGCGTAGCGCGTCACGCCAACGCACGGCTCATTGGCCGGCATCGTGGATCTCCACAGCCCAAATCTGTCCGAATGCGAGCGAGCGTGTTACGCTGCTCGCGTTCCAGGCGTCGATTTTCTCAACACGACAGGAGAACGGGATGGCGGACGACAAGAAGAAGCGCGGCGGGGCGGATCGCAAGCTGATCGCATTGAGCGAGCCTTACGAGGTCGCCTATTGGTCGAAGAAATTCAAGATCACGCCGGCCAAACTGAAAGCCGCCGTCAAGAAAGCGGGACGCTCCGCGAAGAACGTCGAGGCCTATCTCAAGCTGCAGAAGCACAAGGCCGCCGACCGGGCACGGATCGCGGTGAGCCAGCCTTACGAGGTCAGCTACTGGTCGAAGAAATTCAAGGTCACGCCCGCCAGACTGAAAGCCGCGGTGGCCGCCGTCGGGCATTCGTCGAAGAACGTCGGCGCCTACCTCGCCAGCAGCAAGGCGAAGAAGAGCGCCAAAAAAGCCTCGAAGAAGGCCGCCAAGAAAACTGCCAAGAAGCGTGCAAAGAAAAAAGCCGCCTAGCCAGGATTCGTAGCCCGGGTGAAGCGAAGCGCAACCCGGGACCATACTGCCAGCGAACCCGGGGTTGCGCTTCGCTCCACCCGGGCTACGGTCTCGAACTCAGTTCGCGGCAAAACAATACATCAGCCCGTCGCCGCCGGTGCTCTTCAGGTCGGCCTGCGAGCAGCCGCCATCCGGGCCGCGCGAGGGATGCGACGTGTTCCAGGATTTTGACGGCTCGTCGTCGCGCAGGCCCTTGCGGTCGAAATGGCCGACCATCGCAGCGCCCTGCGTGCTGCTCGTCCAGTTCTTGCAGGTGCGGTCTTCGCCGGCCACAAACGCAGTACCGTCCGCCTGCGATCCCGTCAGCACATCGTGGCGGTTCGGCGTGTCGCCGGCGCCGTTGATGACCTCGCCCTTTTCGGAGAGCGCGGTCTGCTTGGTGAGGTTGTTGTTCGCACTGTGCAGTTCGGCGACATCCTTGGCGACCACGGCGCCCTTGGCGTTCTTCCACGGCCCCTTGCCGATGCGGTCGCGCGCATTGACGGCAGGCGCACCATCGGCCGCCTGCGTCGAGAGATAGGCGCGCCAGGTTTTGGCGCCTGCCCCTGCGGCCTGCGCCAGCGTCTGGCAATGATTGTCGGCGCCGGCGAGGCCGCCCAGATTGCCGCCATTGCCGATTCCGTTGCTGGTCAGGAAGAAACTGGTATCGGCCGATTGCGCCTGCGCAGGCGCGCTGGCGAACGCCGATATGGCGGCGAGCGCAAAGCATGCCGGCGAGATCATTCTGGCGAAGCAGTTCATGTGGTTTCTCCCTGTTTTTTGTTCGTTGGCATTCAACACATCGCGGCGACCATTATTCCCGGCGCGAAATAAAACGGCATTCCGGCAAAGAAAAAGGCGCCGCGGAACGAACCGCAGCGCCTTCGTCGTCACGTTGTGGCGATCAGCTGGTCTGCTGGATCGCCGAGAGTTCCCATTCGCCGCCGCGTCGCCGGGCAAAGGTCCACACTTCAGTGGCTTCGATCGGCGTTTCGCTGCCCGCGACCAGACGGCCGGTGGCGCGCTCCAGGGTCTTGTCGACCAGCGAGAACCGCATCGCCACGCTGGCGTAATCGGTTTCGCCTTCGCGCCAGGCTTCGGCGAGGTCGCCCTGCAGCAGCTTGACGTCGGTCACCTTGTTGACGTCGTTGCGGGCCTTGTTCTCCTCGAGATCCTTGGAGAAGTAGGACACCATCTCAGGCGTCGCCAGCGTATGCAGTTTGGCGACATCCTCGTTCGACCATGCGGCCTGGACTTCGCCAAGCAGCCGCTCGAACGCCTCATAGTCGGCCGGCTGGATTTCCAGCGCGGGCTGGCTCGATCCCAGTCCGAAACCCATTCCGGAACGGAAGCTGGTCTGGGCACCCGGGCCTTCGGCAGGTCCACCGGTGGCAGGCGCGGGTCCGGAAGCATAGGCGGAGGCCGGCGTATGGCGGCGCTGCCACCACGACATGGCCAGTCGCACCACGAGGATGATCAGGCCGACCTGCAGCAGCAGGCCGATGATCGACGACAGACCACCGAGGCCGGAGAACAGGCCGCCGCCGGACAGCATGCCGAACAGGCCTGCGCCAAGGAAGCCCATGGCGAGACCGCCGAGCATGCCCCCCATCATTCCGGGCCGGTTGAAGAAGCCGCCCTTGGCTGCGCCGGCAGCCGCCGGTGCGCCCATTCCGGGGCTGCCCGGCTGGGTAAAGGTGCGGTTCATGGGTTGCGCCGCGTTGGGCGCCGTGGTCGTGCTGGGTGGCGCCGAATAGGTCCGCGATCCCCGCGACCCGGAGCTGCCGCCGCCGCCCACGCGAGCGTCAGCCGCCGAAATCGTAATCGCCAACGGAACCGCCACCGACATCACAAGGGCGATCGTCCGTACAATTCCGCGCGCAGTCTGCGTGAAATTCATGTCTTTTTCCTCATTCCCCGGTATTGGAGAAGTGCCCCTAAGATGGGCACAGCCGCCCAAAAGTGAAGCCGCCATAGGGACGCACCGCTGCGGCCCTCGGTCGCGGGGATGTGACGATATGGCCGTGCACTGGTTAACCGGGCTTAACTGACGGTACTTTGGGTCGCCCGGAACGCCTGACGCCCGGGATTTGCCGGGTCAGGCGTTACACCGTCATGGTCTCCTTCACCTTCTCCACCAGCGCGCTCAGCGCAAAGGGCTTGGGCAGGAAGGCGAATTGTTCGTTCTCCGGCAGGCTCTTGTCGAAGGCTTCTTCGGCATAACCTGAGACGAAGATGATCTTCAGATTCGGGTTCCGCTTGCGCATCTCGCGCAGCAGCGTCGGGCCGTCCATCTCCGGCATCACCACGTCGGAAACCACGAGATCGACGGCGCCGTCCTTTTCTTCCAGCGCCTCCATCGCCTCGATGCCGTTGGAAGCCTCGATCACGCTGTAGCCGCGCGAGCGCAGGCCGCGCGCATTCAGCGACCGCAAGCCGTCCTCGTCCTCGACCAGCAAAATGGTTCCCTGCCCGGTCAGGTCGGGCCGCGGCTTCGGCGGCGCAGGCGCCACGTCCTTTGCCGCGCCGGCAGCGGCCGGCGCTTCGGGCTGGGCGTCCAGTTCGGGACGATGCCGCGGCAGGAAGATGCGGAACGAGGTGCCCTCGCCGGGCACCGAGTCCACGTATACAAAGCCACCGGTCTGCTTGACGATGCCGTACACCGTCGAGAGCCCGAGCCCGGTGCCCTTGCCGACTTCCTTGGTCGAGAAGAACGGCTCGAAGATCTTGTCGACGATATCAGGCGGAATACCGGTACCGGTATCGGAGATGTCGATCCGCACGTAATCGGCGGCCGGCATGCCCTTGTAGGAAAGCCGCGCGGATTCTTCCGCGGTGACGTTGGCGGTCTTCACCGTCAGCTTACCGCCATCGGGCATCGCGTCGCGGGCGTTGACCGCGAGATTGACGATCACCTGCTCGAATTGCGAGACGTCGACCTTGACCGGCCAGAGGTCGCGGCCATGCATGAGGTCGAGCTTGACCTTCTCGCCGATCAGCCGCCGCAGCAGCATGGTGAGATCGGACAAGGCGTCGCCGAGGCCGAGCACCTGCGGTCGCAGCGTCTGGCGGCGCGAGAACGCCAGCAGCTGCCGCACCAGCGTCGCGGCGCGGGTCGCGTTCTGCTTGATCTGCATGATGTCCTGGAACGACGGATCGGTCGGCTTGTGCGCGTTCAGCAGGAAGTCGTTCGCCATCATGATGGCGGACAGCACGTTGTTGAAGTCGTGGGCGATGCCGCCGGCGAGCTGGCCGACCATGTCCATCTTCTGCGACTGGTTGATCTGGTTTTCCAGCGTCCGCCGCTCGGTGGTCTCCAGCAGGTAGATGATGGCCGCTTCGGTGTCGCGCTCGTCTTCCTCGACCGCGGTGACGAAGAACTGCCCCCAGCGCTCCTTGGCGCCGTCGAGCATCGCCTCGACCGGTTCGATGTCGCCCTGCCCTTCCGCCGCCTGGTTGATCGCCGCGATCAAAAGGTTGCGGTCGCGCGCGTTCACTGCGCGGAAGATCGACTTGTTCGCCGCGCCGTCCGGGCTGAGGCTTTGCGCCAGCTTGGCGAAGCGGGCATTGGCGCGCACCACCGCGCCGCCGCGGTCGACGGTTGCGATCGCCATCGGCGTATGGTCGAAGAACCGCATGAAGCGGACTTCGGCGGCGCGCTCGGGGTCGGAATGCTCGTCGCGCGCGCGGCTGATCACCAGCGTGCGCGAGGCGCCGGGCGCGCCGTCGGCGCCAAAGGCGAGCTTGTGATAGAGCCGCACCGGCATGGTCTTGCCGCCGCGCATGCGCAGGTCGATGTCGAACACTTCGGTTTTGACTTCGCCCGGTACCGCCACGATCGAGGTCAGCAGCGAGGCACCGTCGCCGGAAACGATGTCGGCGAGCTTCAGCCCGCCCGACCCGATTTCGGCAAGGTCGTGATCGAGCCAGTTCGCCAGCGTCGCGTTGACGTAGATGACGTCGCCGGCCGGACTGACCGAGAAGAAGCCGCACGGCGCGTGATCGAGATATTCGATCGCGTGCTGCAGTTCCTTGAACACGTCCTCCTGGCGCTCGCGGTCCCGCGTGATGTCGGCGATCGACCACACCGCGTATTTCGCCTCGCGCTTGCCCTGGCCGAGCGGGCGAACCCGCATCCTGAGCCAGCGGCCATGCGCGCCTTCGCTGCCCGCGATGCGGACTTCTTCCTGCTGCCGCCTGCCTTCACGCGCGGCCTTGAGCAGACGGAACACCGCTTCCGAGACGTCGGGATTGCCGATGAAGACGCGCTCGACCGGCCGCACGTCCTGCGCGGTCGCGGCCCCCGTCAGCGCGAGATAGGCGGCGTTGGCATAGACCACGTGGCCCTTGGAATCGGTCACCGCCAACCCGTCATGGGAATGGTCGGCGATGCGGCCCATCACGGGGTCATCGGTGGTGCGGTCGGTGAAGCGGATGATGCCGGCGGCGAAGGCGAACAGGTTGAACAGGCCGACCATCGCGAGCAGCGCCAGCAGGCCGAGAATATAGGGCTGGGCCTGGGCGCGACCGATGGTCATCAGCACCACCGCCACCGCGACGATGCCGGCTGCCACCAGCAGCACCATCACGATGCTACCGCCGCGCCGCGCCGATTCGTGGGCCGCGAGGGGCTCAGGGGGCAGATGGCTGTCGGTTTCGGCGGTCATCGGAAGAGGCACGGCCCTTCGGCATGGAAGTCACGCGCCAGTTTGCGCGCCCCTCCTGAGTGCCTGAATCGGGCCCGCAAGCGCAAGTCCATCAGGCGGCTAATTGACAGGTTGAAGGCATTTCAAGGCGATTTCTGGCCCGTTTCCTCACATTTGCCGCCCGGAGAGGCCGCGCTTGAGACCCATGACGTAGCCGATGATCTCGGCAACCGCTTGATAGTGCTCGACGGGGATCTCTTCGTCGATATCGACCGTCGCATAAAGCGCGCGCGCCAGCGGCACGTTCTCCACGATCGGAATATCGTGCTTCTTGGCGACTTCCCGGATCTTGAACGCGATGTTGTCGACACCCTTGGCGACGCAGACCGGCGCCGACATGCCGCGGTCGTAGGACAATGCCACCGAATAGTGGGTCGGGTTGGTGATGATCACGCTGGCCTTGGGAACCGCAGTCATCATGCGCTTCTTCATCTGCGCCATCCGCAACTGCCGGATCCGGCCCTTGATGTGCGGGTCGCCTTCGGACTGCTTGTATTCGTCCTTGATCTCCTGCAGCGACATCTTCTGCCGCTCAAACCATTGGCGGTACTGGAAGAAGTAGTCGGCAATCGCGACCGCGGCGAGCATCGCCACCACGGCACCCATCAGCTGCAGCGTCAGGTGGGTGGTGACGCCCAGGATCGCCGAAGGGTCGAACATCAGAAACGATTCGAGACGATCGCGCTCCGGCCAGAGCACCGCCATCATGACCGCGCCGAGCGCGATCAGCTTGAACAGGCCCTTGACGAAATTGGCCAGCGCCTGCTTGCCGAAAATGCGCTTCAGTCCGGCGCCGGGCGACACCTTGCTGAATTTCGGCGTCAGCGATTCGGCGGACCACACCAGCCGGTGCTGGATCATGTTGCCGGCGATCGCAGCGATCGCCAGCATCAGCAGCGGCACGCCGATGGCGCCGAGCACGGCGTAGCCGAGCGTATTGCCGAGCGCGAGCAGCGCGGCGCCGTCGGTACGAAGCTGCCCCGCATTGGCGACCAGGTTGCGCAGCGGCGTCAGGATGCCGCCGCCCACCGATCCCGAGAATGTCGACAACACCAGCGTACCGCCCGCGATGATGAACCAGGTGTTGACCTCCTGGCTCTTGGCGACGTCACCCTTGGCATGCGCATCGTCGAGACGCTTTTGCGTAGGGTCTTCTGTTTTGTCGTCGGAATCCTCGGCCACCGCGGCGCCCTAGCTTTTTGCTTGAGCACGATCTCCGCGCAAACGCGTTCCGCGTTTGTCGCGAGGGAAAAGCGGTACCCGCTTTTCCGGATCGTGCGCTATTTCAGCGGCGTCAGCTCGTGCATCACGCCGGTGAAGTAATTGAGAAAGGTTCCCATCATCCCCGTGAGAACGAGGGCGAAAATCAGGAAGCCGACCATGATCGATAGCGGCACGCCGACGAAATAGACCTGCATCGCCGGCATCAGCCGCGCCAGCACGCCAAGGCCGATATTGAAGACGAGACCGAACACCAGGAACGGCGCCGAGAGCTGCATGCCGATCTTGAAAGCGGTGGCAAATGCGCGCGTCGCAAGTGCTGCGACATCGCCGCTCGGCATCAGTTCGCCCGGCGAGAAGATCCGGTAGCTCTCGTTCAGCGCTGCGATGACGAGGTGATGACTGTCGGTGGCGAACAGCAGCGTCATGCCGAGAATGGTGAGGAAATTGCCGATCAGCAGGCCTTGCTGGCCCTGGGTCGGATCGACGGCGGTGACAAAGCCCAGCCCGAGCTGCTGGGCAATCACCGAGCCTGCGACCGCAAGCGCCGACAGCGTGACGCGCGCGGTGGCGCCGAGCACGATGCCGATGACGATCTCGTGCACCATCAGCACGCCGAGCGAGCTCATCGAGGTCAGGTCGACCTGATAGGCGGTGCGATGCAGCGGCAGGATGATCAGCGTCAGCAGCAGCGCGATCGCGAGCTTGATGCGCACCGGGATGTTGCTCTCGCCGAACCCCGGCAACAGCATCACCATGGCGCCCACGCGGGCGAACACCAGCATGAAGGTGGCGGCAAGGGCCGGCAGCAGGGAGATGTCGATGCGCATTCATGGACAATGCATCAGCCGCCGATGATTCGCGACGATATCCGCATCATGTGGCCGTGCATCGAATCGGCCATGAACGGCAACGCCAGCAACAGCGTCACGAAGATCGCGAGGATCTTCGGGACGAAGATCAGCGTCTGCTCCTGGATCTGCGTCAGCGCCTGGAACAGCGACACCACGACGCCGACCACGAGGCCGATTACCATCAGCGGCGACGACACCACCACGATGGTCCAGATCGCATCACGCGCGACGTCGAGGGTTTCAGCACCGGTCATTTCAACGCTCTCCATTTCACTTGTTCTGATTCCAAGACACGCGAATGGCGAGTGGCGAATAGCGAACGGATCTCAGAACGCCCTTCCCTGTTCGCTATTCGCCACTCGCTATTCGCCATCCTCAGATCGGCATCCTCATGATGTCTTCGTAGGACTGGATGACGCGGTCGCGCACCGAGACCAGCGTCGACACCGCGACGTCGGTCTCGGCCACCGCCGTCACGACGTCCATGACGTTGGCCTTGCCCGAACTCATCGCCATGGTCTGGGCGTCGGATTTCTTGCCCGCTTCCAGCACGCTGCCCACCGCATCCTTGAGCACGGCGCTGAATGACGGGCCGCCGGCGGACTGGCTGCCCTTCTCGGCGCCGCCGGATTCCACGATGCGGGAAAGCGCGGCGTAGGCGTTTGCTGCAACTGTCGGTGAAGCCATTTGCTAAAATTCCTGTTCAGGCCTTGAGGATGTCGAGCGTGCGTTGGATCATGCGGCGCGTGGCGCTGATGATGTTGAGGTTGGCTTCGTAGGAACGCTGCGCCTCGCGCATGTCGGTCATTTCGACCAGCGGATTGACGTTCGGATATTTGACGTTGCCTGCGGCATCCGCCGCCGGATTGCTCGGCTCATTCTTGATGCGAAACGCCGACTGGTCGGTGCGGACCTTGCCGAGCGTCACCACCCTGGCGTCCAGCGTGCGGTCGAGCGCGGACGAGAATGTCGGCACCTTGCGGCGATAGGGATTGCCGGCGGCGGTCGGTGCGGTGGAATCCGCATTCGCGATGTTTTCGGAAATCACCCGCATCCGTCCCGCCTGCGCGCGCAGGCCTGACGTCGCAATGCTCATCGAGCGGGCGAAATCGCTTCCGTCATCTGCCATGATCAGGTTTCCTTAGGTCGCGCGGGCATCAGCGCTTTCCGATCGCGGTCTTGAGAAGTCCGAGGCTGCGGCTGTAGAGCGAGGTGGCCGCCGCGTAGTCCATCTGGTTGGCGGAGACTTTCAGCATCTGGTCTTCGAGATTGACCGCGTTGCCGGCGGGTTTGGTCAGAAAGCCGCTCTTGCCGCCGTCACCCTGAAAACTTTGTCCGCTGCCGGAGACGGCGATATGGGTCGACGAGGTGCGCATCATCGCGAGCGACCCCATTCCTCCGCTGAGGTTCGCGCCCTTGGTGTCGAATTTCGGCTCGACCAGATCGCTCGGCCTGAAATTGGGAGTGTTGGCGTTGGAAATGTTCTCGGCGAGCACGCGCTGGCGTTCCTGGTGCCACTGCATCTTGGTGCGCAGCGCCGACAGGATCGGAAGATCGTTGATGGCCATGGCGAGCGGTTCCCGTTAACCTCTGGCTGACGCCGCAAGGTAGGCAGAATTTGCCCGGTGTATGGTTAACGGCTGGTTAAAATCGCCCGCTCCGGCCGCAGACTGCGGCCGATATCCGGTCGCGGCGGCGAAACCAGCGCATTTTCGCCACGAAAGCTGCGTTAACCACGCGGCCCGGGCCGCTCAGAAGTCATTTTGGATCAAACGATTCTTGGTCTATTAATTAACGGGGCGGCGGCGTTCGCCGTGGGGAATTAAGAAATAAGGCTGATCTCGGGCGTGATTCGCCGTATGCGGATCGCTTCGGAGCATGGTCCGGAAAGGCGGAAACCGCATTCCCGATGGAACTTGCCCGAACAGGAAGACCATACCGCACTCGTCGAAGCCAGCATGTGAGAACGGCCCGTGGCCGGGGACTAAAGAATGCAGACACTGACATTCCTCTTCGCATTCATCGCCGTTCTGGCGCTGATCGGCGTCGCCGCATGGCTGGTTCGCCGCTTCGCCAACAATCGCATTGGCGCCAATACCCAGCGTGGGCGGATGCCGCGGCTGGCCGTGATCGACGCTGCCGCGGTGGACGGCCGCCGCCGTCTGGTGCTGGTCCGGCGCGACAATGTCGAGCATCTGCTGATGATCGGCGGTCCCGAGCGACATCGTGGTCGAAACCAATATCGTGCGCGCGATGCCCGGTCGGGACATGGCGCCCCGCCCGGCGGTCGGCGAGCAGCCACCGCGGATCGCGCCGCTGCCCGATGCCGCCTGGAGCGAAGAAGCCGCGAGGGCTGACGCAAGATCGACGGACGCATTCGATCACGCCGAACCGCAAATGCCCGAGCCGCCGCCGCGCCCCTCGCGCCCCACTTTCGCCGACGAACTTCGCCGGCCGGCGCCGCCGCCGATGCCGGAGCGTCGCAGCGATCCGCTGACCGGTTTCTCGCCGGAGTCGCTCGGCGCCCGCGCCGAACCGGCCCCGCCGCGCCTGCCCCGCGCCGAACCGATGATGCCCCGGCCCCAGCGCGCGAGCGAACCGCCCAAGGTACCACCTCGTGAGGCACCGCTCCGTGAGGTGCCACTCCGTGAGGCGCCAACCCGCGAGGTGCCGCCGGTCCGCGCGCCGGAACGCGCCGCGCCGCCGCCTCCTCCGCCGCCACCGCCTCCGCCTGCTCCCCCTTCGGCTCCTGCACCGTCGAGCGCCGACCAGAATCTCGCCGAGATGGCGCAACGGCTTGAGGCCGCCTTGCGCCGGCCGGCCGAGCCGGTCGCACCACCGGTTGCGCCGGAAACGCCACCTGCCCGTCCGTCCCGCAGCGAGACCCCCACTCCCGCTCCAGTTCCTGCCCCTGCTCCGCAGAAGAGCGGCTTTGAGAATCTCGAAGACGAGATGGCGTCATTGCTGGGCCGTCCGAAGACCCCTTCGTGAGGCCGCCGGCATTTCCGCGTAGAGTTTTATTTTTTGCAACCCTGATAGCCGCCGGATCGCTCGCCGATCCGGGGTTGGCGCAGGACATCAGCATCAATCTCGGCCAGGGCGGCGGCGGCGTCACCGAGCGCGCGATCCAGCTGATCGCACTGTTGACGGTGCTCTCGATCGCGCCGTCGATCCTGATCATGATGACGTCGTTCACGCGGATCGTCGTCGTGCTCTCGCTGCTGCGCACTGCGCTCGGCACCGCGACCGCCCCGCCCAACTCCGTGATCATTGCGCTTGCGATGTTTCTCACCGCGTTCGTGATGGGCCCGGTGCTGCAGAGATCCTATGACGACGGCATCAAGCCGCTGGTCGCCAACCAGATCGGCGTCGAGGAAGCGCTGCAGAAGGCCTCGGTACCGTTGCGCGGCTTCATGCAGAAGAACGTCCGCGAGAAGGACCTGAAGCTGTTCGTGGACCTCTCCGGCGAACCGCCGCCGGCGACGCCGGACGACCTGTCGCTGCGGATCCTGGTCCCCGCCTTCATGATTTCCGAACTGAAGCGCGCCTTCGAGATCGGGTTCCTGCTGTTCCTCCCCTTCCTGATCATCGACCTCGTGGTTGCCTCCGTCCTGATGTCGATGGGTATGATGATGCTGCCGCCGGTCGTGGTGTCGCTGCCGTTCAAGCTGATCTTTTTCGTGCTGGTAGACGGCTGGTCGCTGGTGGCCGGAAGCCTGGTACAAAGCTACAGCGGCGGGTAGCCGCCCCTCCCCGGTTACCTCTAGGTCAATAATACTGACCCAATTACTCAGCATTTTGCGGAGGTTTTGCTGTCGGTTTACCCCGGAAATTTAAGGTCGGATTAGTTCCTTCATGACACAACGGAAGAGCCTTTTCTCAATAAGCGCACTCACCGGGTCAGGACGATGGCAGGGCAGCCGATCGGCGATATAGACGTCGAATACGCCACGACGATTGCCGAGCGGGCCATCCGATTGATGTCGCAACAGTCCGTTCCTGTCGACCCCGAACAATTTCGCGGTCTGGTTCGAGTACTGCATGGGCAGTTCACTGCCGCTGCGAAAGACCATCGACATCCTGATCGCCGGCAAGCGCAAATTCGATAACGCGACCAACCACGAACTCTACATCACCTACATATCTCCGCACTCCGCCGCCGAACCCGCTGGCCGGCCTTCCGGAGCAGTTGAGCGGCCTGATCGCCTGCGCCCAGCAATTCCTCAACACTGCCGTCACCGACAACCGCACGCAGATCGCGGCGCTCGGCGAAGTCTCTTCGCAGGCGGCGACGTCGACCGATCCGAAGCAGATCATCGCAAAGCTCGTCGACGAATTGTCAAAGGCGACGGCGCGAGCGTCCGCGCTGGAGGTAAATTTCGCCGCCACCTCGGAGGAACTGGACACGATCCGCGACTCGCTGAAGGCGGCCGAGCAGCGCTCCAACACCGATGCGCTGACCGGACTGGCCAACCGGCACTCGATGGACGAATTTCTTCGCCAGGCCCAGATCGACGCCATGGAGAAGGACGAGGCCCTGAGCGTTTTCCTGATCGACATCGATCACTTCAAGAAATTCAACGACGATTACGGCCATCAGGTCGGCGACCAGGTGCTTCGGCTGGTCGCCAAGGTCTTGCAGGAAGGTGTCCGCGAAGTCGATCTCGCCGCGCGCTACGGCGGGGAGGAATTGATAGCGGTGCTTCCGGGCGCCGACCTCGAGACTTGTGCGTCGGCCGCCGAGCGCATCCGCCGCCGTATTGCCGAAGCGAAACTGACCCGCCGCGCGACCGGCAAGGAGATCGGCAGCATCACGGTTTCGATCGGGGTGGCGCAATTCCGGCTGGCGGAGTCCGCCGAAGCGATGATCGAGCGATGCGACCGCGGCCTCTACAAGGCCAAGCGGACGGGCCGCAATCGCACCGTGACGGAAAACGACCTGGAACGCGAGCCCGAGGCCGGCGCGGCCTAGAGCCTCTTCCGGTTCGATTGAATCGAAACCGGGCTCCAGATTCTTGATTTGACGCGTTTTCTCGACGCGAACCGGTCTCGACGTCGCTTGAAAACGCTCTGGCGCAATCAGGGCCAAATCGAGACGGGCTGTGGAAGACCCGGCGACTTTGCCCCGAGGCTGCGCAATGGACCACTAGCCTGCCCCATTTGCGCGGTAAGAGAACAATCGCAGTGCCGCGCTGGCGTCGGGAACCAATCCGGGCGGTCGCGGCTTATCTCTGACGCCTTAATGCCGGGAGTATTCCATGAAAATCGCAGGGATGATTGTGGCTGCCACCGCGGCCCTCAGTATCGTCGGTTCGTCGGCGCTCGCCGAGCAGATGCGCACGGGAATGGTTACCAGGATAGATCGGATCAGCGGCACCATCTCGATCAAGGATGTTCCTGACGGTACCGTTGGCGCGAACACCAGCGCTGCGACCGAGGAATTCAAGGTGCAGGATGGCGCGCGGCTGAATGAGCTGCATGCCGGCGACCGCGTCAGCTTCGGCGTGAGCGAATCGGCGGGGACCAAGACCATCACGAAGATCGAAAAGAAGTGAGCTGGCGCCGAAGCGGCATTCCCTGTGAGCGCCACCTTCGACCATGAATTTGCGAGT
>CAWBRL010000005.1:0-134058 GCA_963791165.1 uncultured Alphaproteobacteria bacterium
AATGGCCGCGCCATCCGCGCGGCGCGGATATTGGGCGCCGACTTCGCCTATATCGGCTCCGCCTTCATCGCTACCACGGAAGCCAATGCGGTCGAGGGCTACAAGCAGATGATCACGGCCTCGGTCAGAACATCGTCTATTCCAACCTGTTCACCGGCGTGCACGGCAATTATCTGAAGCCGTCGATCGTCGCGGCCGGCATGGATCCCGAAAATCTCCCGACCTCCGATCCCTCGAAGATGAGCTGCGCGCCCGGCACCGATGCTTCGGGCGAGCGCGCCAAGCCGAAAGCCTGGAAGGAAATCTGGGGCTCCGGCCAGGGCGTCGGCAGCGTCGCCAAGGTGTTGCCTGCGGCCGAATTGATCGCGCGGTTCAAGAAGGAATATGACGAGGCGGTCGACCCGGCGCTGTGATGCGTCTTACGGCACGTGCGCCGTCGTAAACGCGGCGGAGGATCGATGGCGGCGAGAGCGGATATGAGCGCGCATGTCGCGCTGGTGACGGGCGGGTCCCGCGGCATTGGCGCGGCGATATCAGTGGCGCTTGCGGAAGCCGGCGCCGCGGTCGCCGTCAACTATCGCGAGCGCGCGGCCGATGCCGAAGCCGTTGTCGCCGGCATCAAGCGACCGGCGGCCGCGCCATCGCGGTCGCGGCCGATGTCTCGCAGGCTGCGGCGGTGACGGCGATGGTCGAACAGGTCGCGGCCTCGCTCGGTCCGATCGATATTCTCGTCAACAACGCAGGCATCGCGATCGTGCGCGGCGTCGACGATCTCACCGAAGAGGATTTCGACCGCACCATCGCGGTCAACCTGAAATCGGCGTTCCTGTGCACGCAGGCGGTTCTGCCCGCGATGCGGGCGCGCAAATGGGGCCGCATCGTCAATATCTCCTCGGGTGCGGCGCGCGGTGCCGGCGCCATCGGCGTGCACTACAACGCCTCCAAGGCCGGCATGGAAGGTTTGACGCGCGGCTATGCGGCACGTCTGGTCAAGGAGGGCATCACCGTCAACGCGGTGGCGCCGTCGCTGATCGAGACCGACATGATGCGTGGGCGCACCGATCTCGCCCGCAACATTCCGCTCGGCCGCATGGGGCAGGCCGACGAAGTCGCGCAAGCCGTCGCGATGGTGCTCGGCAACAGCTACATGACCGGACAAACCATCGTCCTCAACGGCGGCATGGCGTTCATTTGAGGCGCAGGTCCGGCCGCCCCTACCCCGTTGCGAATGGCGCACGAGGGTCTATCTCGCCGTGGCCTCGACTCCCGTGATCGAAGAAGGCAAGAACCACCTCTCGCCATCCGACAGGATCCCTTATCAATGGAAGCCATCTTTCTCGTTGACGGCCAGCACGTCGTCACCAGCCCCTATGCGGCGGGGCCCTGGCACCCGAGCATGCAGCACGGTTCGCCGCCGGCGGCGCTGGTGGTATGGGCCGCGGAGAAGATTCCGACGCAGGCCGCGATGCGGGTCGCGCGCGTCACCGTCGACCTGATGCGCCCGGTTCCGGTGGCGCCGTTGACCATCGAGAGCGAGGTTTTGCGCGATGGCCGCAAGATCCAGCTCTGCGTCGTCAGGCTGCTCGCCGAAGGCGTCGTCGTGGTCAGTGCGACGGTGCTGAAGATCAAGCTGCAGGCCAACGAGTTGCCGCCGGAGGCCGCGATCGAGAAGGTCGAGCTTCCGGGGCCGGACCAATCGCGCGTCGAGCCCGTGGATTTCTCCTCCAGCCCTTTTGTCACCGGGATGTCGCTGCGCGCCGCCCGCGGCCAGTTCGGTGTGCCGGGTCCGGGCGCGATCTGGTATCGCGTCGACCGGCCGATCGTGCTTGGCTCGCCGGTGTCGCAGGCGATGCGGGCGATGGCGGCGGCGGATTTCTGCAACGGCACCTCGGCGGTGCTGGATTTCCGCCGATGGACGTTTCTCAATGCCGACCTGACCGTGAATTTCTCACGGCAGCCGGAGGGAGAGTGGATCCTGCTCGATGCGGAGTCCTGGATCGGTCCCGACGGCGCTGGCCTTGCGATGGCGAGGCTTGCCGACGAGCGCGGCTATTTCGGCCGCGCCGTCCAGAGCCTCGTGATCGAAAAGCGCTGACGCGTAGCCTGCACTTACTCCAGCTCGAGCGGCTGATAGCGTCCGCTTTCATCGAGCGCCGTGCCCCAGACCTTGTTCGAGGCCTGGTGCTCGGAGCGGCCGAACCCGAGCTGGGTTCCGAGACCGAGGTCGAGATTGCGCGTATTCTCGAGCGTGTCGATCAGCTTCTCCGTATCGAGCTGTGGCCCGGTCTTCTTGATGGCCTGGATCAGCACGTTGGCGGCGACATAGCCCTCGAGCGAAACGTAATCGGGCGCTTCGCCGGGGAAATATTTGGCGAGCGCGTTCTTGTATTCCAGCACCGCCGACGAATAGCCCGACACCGCAGGCACCACCTGGGTCACGATGACCCCGTTGGTGTAGCGCGCACCCAGCAGCTTCAGTTCTTCGGCAAGCGCCGTGGAGCCGACGAAGGAAACGTTGGTGTAGATCATGCCGGGATAGAGGTCGCGCGTCTTCTCGATGAACTTTGCCGCGGCCCGGTAGGTCGCGACCATGACGATCGCCTTGACCGGCGTCTTCTGCAGCTTCAACTCGGCAACCGCAGCGTCGACATCGACGGTGTTTCGCGCGTAGTTGAGCCGGAGGATGGCGCCGTCGTTGGCGCCCATGGCACGAAACGCCTTTGACACCCCGGCAAACCCGGCGTCGCCGTAGGAATCCTGCTGCGCGAAAACAGCGATCTGCCGCGGCTGCAGCCGGCGAATCTTGACCAGGTAACGAACGACCGCGTCGGTTTCCTGAACATAGCTCGCCCGATAGTTGAAGACGTAACGATCGGGCGGATCGTTGCGCAGGATGTTGGCGCCGGTGAAGGCGCCGAAGAACAGCATCTTGCGCTCGAGCGAGTAGGGCACTGCCACCGCGGCCGTCGGCGTTCCGACATTGCCGATGATGCCGAACACCTGATCCCTTTCGTAGAGCTGTCTCATGGCCTCAGGCGTGCGCGACGGCTCGTAGCCATCGTCGGCAGCAAGCAGCTTGAGCATCCGGCCATCGATGCCGCCGGCTTCGTTGGCGCGATTGAAGGCGGTGTCGATTCCGAGCTTCATCTGCCGTCCCAGTTCCCTGGCGGAGCCGGAGAACGGGGCTGCGATTCCGAAGCGAATTTCCTTGTCGGAAACGCCGCGCGGGAAGGGGCCGGTCAGGGTCGGCGGAACGGGCGCCGTCGGCGCGGTTGCCGCTTGCGCGGCGGTTGCGGCGGCGGCGGTGGAGGGACCGATGACGCTGGACAGGCTGGGTCCCGCGATCGACCGTTCCAGATCGGCCAGCTGGCGGTCGGCGCGGCCGCAATCCATCCGGCCCGACGTCACCGAGAGGCGACCGTCGGCCACGCTGCGATCGAACACCTGCGTGAGATCGGAACGTTCCGCCTCGTTGGTCGAGGCTTCCCGGATCACCAACGAGAATTTATCGACGATGGCCTGGATGCGCGGACGTGCGATGTCGCGGCAGGCCTGTGCCGATCCGATCACGGGTCCTACACGACCTGCCAGGTCACGCACGATGTTGATTTCACCCGCGGCGCGGGCACTGCCCGCCATGCCGAAAAGCACGGCTCCGGCCAATAGGGCGATCCGATACGAGGTCATGGCAAACTCCTAGAGAACAGGATCGCGGGAGGGCGTCTCAGGCGTTTTCACGCCCCCCCGGATTGGATCAGGGATTGGTACGCTGCGGCGTTGCCGGATCGGGCTTCTCGCGCCACTGCATGAACTGCTGGAGCAGTTCTCCCGACGGATCAGCCTGCGGCGCGCTGGGCGGAGTGGAGGCGAGAATCGCCTGGAACTCGCTGATGGCGGGCTTCGGCGCAGTCTCGCCGGGCTGGAACAGCACGGCCTTGATCGATTGCGCGATCCCCGCAGCGGCCTCGCCATCACTCTGGCGGGCAACCGGCACGACGATGACGAAGAACAGCGCCACGATGGCTGCGACGCCGATCGCCGCGCCGAAGCGCGCCGCGACGCTCCACAGCGCCTTCTTCTCTTGTTCGGGCTCGCGCATGACTTCGGGATCGAGGGGATGCCGTAACGCGGTGGAGACGGCGTTTTCGAGCCGGCTATCGAACGTCACCACCGGTGTGAGTGCCGTCGACTCGCGGTCGCCGTCGCGGAAGGTGGCCGATCGCTCCCGCAACCAACGCGGCGCATAATAGAGGGGGTCACGGGGGTTGAGATGGTCTTGCTCACTTACGCTACTCATACCTTACTCCTCGTGACACTTGGCTGTTTGCCTGACTGCTGAACGTCGGTACTGCTGAACGTCGGTACTTCTGAACGTCGATACTTTTGAACGTCGATAAAGGCCGCGGACGCGCCGGACAATGCTCCAAGAGGCGAAGGCCGCGTGTCACGCGTACCATCCACCAGTTGATAGGTTGAGCCGGAACACTTGGATTCAGAGTGTCTGGCCTCGCCCGCCCGACACCTGTCTGCGAAATCGTTTCGCGAGACCGCACAATCCCCGTTGCTTCCATTGCCTGCCCCTCGGCAACTGTCCGTTTGCTTTACGGAAGTGACCTGCCAGGAGAGCCCCTGACAAATATCACCCAGTTTTGTTGGAACCCCCCGAGGACTAATTTAGGACTGAAACGTGACGAAAGTAAGTTGACGAATTGTTTACCACAATCGCGATGTCCCGTAATGGCAAAGGCTTAGCTGCACACTGGTATGCCAGCAGCAAGAATCGGCCACAAATGCGTCGACTTCGCCCGTTCTCGGGCCGTTTTTTGGGCCGAGGGAGGGGGCCCGAGCGTTAATTACTCGTTAACCAAGTTCTGTGTTTCTTAATTTTTCAATAAGAAAGGCGAGTCGAAACATCATGGACGTCCGAGCTGATCCCACGCGTCAACTGGTCCGGCTGCGCGGCCGTTCCTATGTCGCGTTCGTGTTCAGCCCCGTCGTACCGATCGTGGAATGGCTCGCCGAAATTGACGCCACGCTGGCGCGCTCGCCCGGCTTTTTCGTCGGCAAGCCGATCGTACTCGACCTCGCCGCCGTCGACCTGAGCGGTCCGGCCATTTCGCATCTCGTCGGCAGCCTCAGCGAGCGCAGCATTCGCGTTCTCGGCATCGAGGGTGTGGACGAAGATCGCCTCGGGGCGAACATGCCGCCATTGCTGACCGGCGGCCGTGCCTGCGTGATCACACGAAACGAACCGGCGCAAAAGTCCGAGCCCGAACCCAAGCCGAAGCAGACCTCGCTGCTGCTCGCAGAACCGGTGCGTTCGGGCCAGTCGATCGTGTTCGCCGATGGCGACGTCACGGTGCTGGGTTCGGTCGGGTCCGGCGCGGAGATCGTCGCCGGCGGATCGATTTACATCTACGGCACGCTGCGCGGCCGTGCGATGGCCGGCGTCAACGGCAATTCCTCCGCACGAATTTATTGCCAGAAGATCGAGGCGGAACTGCTTGCCATCGACGGCTACTACCAGACCGCAGAAGAAATCGACGAAGCGCTCCGCAACCGTCCGGCGCAAGCCTGGCTGCAGGGCGACACCATGAAAATTACCCCGCTGAATTAATCGGCTAAGGAGATCGAGTATGTCCAAGGTCCTGGTCGTTACATCCGGCAAGGGTGGCGTTGGGAAGACCACCACCACGGCGGCGCTCGGCGCGGCGCTTGCGCAGGGTGGACAAAGCGTTGTGGTGGTCGACTTCGACGTCGGTCTGCGCAACCTCGATCTGGTGATGGGCGCCGAACGCCGCGTGGTGTTCGACCTCATCAATGTCGTGCAGGGCGTCGCCAAGCTGCCGCAGGCCCTGATCCGCGACAAGCGCCTGGAAAATCTCTGGCTGTTGCCGGCCTCGCAGACGAGGGACAAGGACGCACTCACCGATGAGGGCGTCGGCCGTGTGATTGAAGAGCTCAAGAGCCGGTTCGACTGGATCCTGTGCGACAGCCCGGCCGGCATCGAGCGCGGCGCGACGCTGGCGATGCGCTATGCGGACGAAGCCATCATCGTCACCAACCCCGAAGTCTCTTCGGTGCGGGACTCCGATCGCATCATCGGCATGCTCGATTTCGAAAACCGTGAAGGCGGAGCGGGGCGAGCGGGTCGAGAAACACGTGCTGATCACCCGATACGATCCGGCGCGTGCGGCGCGCGGCGAGATGCTCACGATCGACGACATCCTCGAAATCCTCGCAACGCCGCTGCTCGGCATCATTCCCGAAAGCCAGGACGTGCTCAAGGCGTCCAACGTCGGCACCCCCGTGACGCTCAACAATGCCGAAAGCGCCCCGGCCCGCGCTTACGTCGACGCCTCGCGCCGCTTGATGGGCGAGGAAGTCGCGATGGTGGTGCCGACGGAGCGCAAGGGCTTCATGAACCGGCTGTTGGGACGGAGAGCTGCATGAGCATGAATTTGCTGCGGCTGTTTCGCGGCCGCAATGCATCCGCCCCCGTCGCCCGGGAACGGCTGCAGATTCTGCTGGCGCATGAGCGCGGACTGCTCGGCCAGTCCGACCTGCTGGCGACGCTGCGGGAGGAGATTCTCGCCGTGGTGGGCCGGCATGTGGTGCTCGATCCCGACAAGGTCATCGTCAAGCTGGAGCGCGGCAAGACCGTCTCGACGCTGGAGGTCGACATCGAAGTCCCGAACAATTTCGACAAGTCGAAGGCGGCTCGCGAGACGCGGATGGCCGGTTGAGAGAGCCATGGACTCGCGCTGAATCGATCCCCGGCTGAATTGCCTGTAGGATGCGGCGGTCATCCATTTCCGGCCAGCAATGAACCCGAAGCGTCCTGTTCTGCCGCTCACAGGCGGCTGCTCCTGCGGCGCGATCCGTTACGAGATCGCGTCGTTTCCGCTGCTGCTTTACAGTTGCAACTGCACGGATTGCCAGGCCGCGTCTGGCAGCGCATTTGCGCTGAACATGCCGGTCGCGACAGCGGATTTCCACATCCTGAAAGGCGCCGCGAAGGGATGGCGCCGCGCGTCGCCGTCGGGCGCGGACGTCACGTCATGGTTCTGCGGCGAGTGTGGCGCCAGGATTTACGGCGAGCGGCAGGGACGGCCGCAAACCATGAACCTTCGCGCCGGAACGCTTGACGACACCGGTTGGCTGGTTCCGGTCGCGCATCTGTTCACCAGCCGCGCGCAGGGCTGGATCCGGCCCGCGGCCGGTGCGGAATGCCATGCGCTGCAGGCGCCCGATTTCGGCAGGCTCGCGCTCAAATGGCGTGCGATGTGGCCGGAATTCTTTCCTGAAAAATAGTTCCACGCTTTAGGGAACCGCCTGAAGGCATGGCGCATTGGTCATGGTTTGGGAGGTAGATTTTGGACCATTCGATTGAGGAAAAAGCGAAAAGCGGCATCTGGGGTCTCGACGAAATCCTCGCCGGCGGATTCTCACGGGAACATATGTTTCTGGTCGAGGGCGACCCCGGGACGGGAAAGACGACGATCGCGCTCCAGTTTCTGATGGAGGGCGCAAAGGCCGGTGAGAAGTGCCTCTACATCACCTTGTCCGAAACCGAACGGGAGTTGCGGCTAGGCGCTGCTTCTCACGGCTGGTCGCTGGACGAGCGGATAGTCGTGTTCGAGTTGCTGCCGCCCGAGAGCCTGCTCGATTCCGAGCAGCAGCAGAGCCTGCTCTATTCATCCGATCTCGAACTGGGCGAGACCACCAAACAGATTTTCGCCGCGGTCGATCGCGTGCAGCCGAGCCGGGTCGTGCTGGACAGCCTTTCCGAGATCAGGCTGCTGGCGCAAAGTTCGCTGCGGTATCGGCGGCAGATTCTGGCGATCAAGCACTATTTTGCAAATTTGGGCGCCACGGTGCTGCTGCTCGATGACATGACATCTGACGTCGGCGACAAGACCATCCACAGCGTGGCGCATGGCGTGCTGCGGCTCGAGGAACTGGCGCCGGCGTATGGCGCAGAGCGGCGGCGTGCGCGCGTCATCAAATATCGGGGCGTAAAATTTCGCGGCGGCTTCCATGACGTCACGATCACCACCGGTGGGTTGAACGTGTTCCCGCGGCTGGTGGCGTCGGAATATCGGTCGAACTACACCAGACATACGCTGTCGAGCGGCATCCCCGAACTGGATAAGCTGCTGGGCAGCGGCATCGAAACCGGATCGAGCACGCTGATCCTCGGACCGGCGGGCACCGGCAAATCTCTCCTCGCCATCGTTTTTCTCGCTGCCGCGGTTGCGCGCGGCGAAAAGGCGGCCTTTTTCGTTTTCGATGAAGAGCTGGGTCTCCTGTTTGATCGCATGACAGGCCTTGGCATCGATCTCCAGGCAATGCAGCGCAGCGGCAAGTTGTTTATCGAGCAGGTCGATGCCGCGGAGCTTTCTCCCGGCGAATTCGCGCACCGGGTTCGCAAGCGGGTTGACGAGAATCAGGTCAAGACCGTGCTGATCGACAGCCTCAACGGCTATCAGGCAGCGATGCCTGAGGAGAATTCTCTGATCCTGCACGTGCACGAATTGCTGCAGTATCTCAACCGCCAGGGCGCGGCGACTTTCATCACGGTCGCCCAGCACGGATTGGTCGGCGACATGAAAGCGCCGGTCGATGTAACGTATCTTGCGGATACCGTGATCCTGCTGCGCTATTTCGAGGCGATCGGCACGGTGCGCCGCGCCATGTCGATCATCAAGAAACGAACCGGCGCGCACGAATCGACGATCCGCGAGTATCGCATCGACAACCGCGGTCTCACGGTCGGCGGGCCACTCGTTGGATTCCAGGGCGTGCTGCGTGGGGTTCCTCTCTATGTCGGCGCAGACAAACCCTTGCTGGACAAGCCACTCTCGTGAGGGCCGGTCTCTCATCCGAGCGGGCCGTCATTCTCGCGCCCAGAGGCCGTGACGCATCCGTCGCCGCCGCCCTGATCCGGGAGGCGGGCTATCATGCGCAGATCTGCAGCGATCTCGCGGCGCTGACACGCGAGATCGAGGTCGGCGCCGGTCTCGCCGTGATCGCGGACGAGGCGATCAAGAACGCAGACTTGCGCGGCCTCGTGCACTGGCTCAATGGTCAACCGCCATGGTCGGATTTTCCGATCGTGCTGCTGACGCATCAGGGCGGCGGTCCGGAGCGCAATCCGGACGCGGTGCGGGTCGGGCAGGCGCTCGGCAACGTCACATTTCTCGAGCGGCCGTTTCATCCGACCACGCTCGTGAGCATCGTCGGCTCCGCGGTGCGCGGAAGGCGCAGGCAATATGAGGCGCGCGCGATCCTTCGCGATCTGACCGAAAGCGGACAACTGCTGCAAACCGCGCTCAAGGCCGGGCAACTCGGCACGTGGGAGCTGCATCTGCCGGACCTGCTCTTTGAAGCCTCTGCATCCTGCAAGTCCGCGTTTGGACGCGATGTGGAGGGACCGTTCACGTATCAGGAGCTGGAGCGCTCGGTCCATCCCGACGATCGCGCGCGCCGCGATGAAAGCGTTACGCGCACAGTCGAGCAGGGGCACGACTATAACATCGAGTTCCGCAATATCTGGCCCGACGGTTCGCTGCACTGGGTCGACGTGCGCGGCCGCCCGGTACATCGCCCCGACGGCAGCATCAAGTCGCTGGTCGGTGTTTGCTCCGATATCACCGCCCGCAAGACGGCCGAAATCGAGCGGGAGAATTTGGTCGCCCAACTGGCGGCCGAACGCTCCGCGCTGGCGGAATTGACCGCAACGCTCGAGCAGCGCGTCGAGCAGCGTTCGACTGAGCTGATGAAAGAGGTCGCCGCCCGCGAGCAAGCACAGGAGCAGCTGCGACAGGCCCAGAAGATGGAGACCATCGGCCAGCTCACAGGCGGCGTGGCGCACGACTTCAACAATCTGTTGATGGCTGTCATGGGCAACCTCGATCTGCTGCGCAAGCGCCTCCCGGACGACCCGCGCCTGAAGCGGCTGGTCGACGGCGCAATACAGGGCGCGGAACGCGGTGCGTCGCTGACCCAGCGCCTGCTGGCCTTCGCGCGCCAGCAGGATCTGCGCGCGGTATCGGTCGATCTGCGCAGCCTGCTCGAAGGTATGGTCGACCTGCTCGAACGTTCGCTCGGGCCCCGTGTGGCGTTGCGGCTCGATATCCCCGCGCGCCTTCCGCCGGCGCGGATCGATGCCAACCAGCTCGAGCTTGCGATCCTCAATCTCGCAATCAACGCGCGCGACGCGATGCCGGACGGCGGCAGGATCGACATCAAGGTGACGGAGTACGAGGCCAAACGGGATCAGGCGCTATCGCCGGGCCGGTATCTCAAACTGTCGGTGGCCGATACGGGCACCGGCATGTCGCCGGAAATACTGAAGCGGGCGATCGAGCCGTTCTTCTCGTCGAAGCCGGTTGGCAAAGGCACCGGCCTCGGACTGTCCATGGTGCACGGGCTCGCGGTTCAACTCGGCGGCGCGCTGCAACTGACCAGCACCGTTGGAAAGGGCACCTGCGCGACGCTGGTGCTGCCGGTCGCAACCGCCGCTCCGGAAGCCGAGAGTGCTGCGCCTGCCGCGCAGAGGATCAAGCGCTCGGCGGTCATCCTGTTTGTCGACGACGATCCATTGATTGCGATGTCGACCACTGAAATGCTCGAAGATCTCGGTCACCGGGTGATCGGCGCCAATTCCGGCCAGCATGCGCTCGACATTCTCAGGAGCCAACAGCCGATCGACCTGATGGTGACGGACCATATGATGCCCGGGATGACCGGGCTCGAACTGGTCGCGGCATCGCGTGAAGTGCGCCCGTCGCTGCCGGTGCTGCTGGCCACGGGTTATGCGGAACTGCCCGAAGGCACGCAGCTCGATCTGCCGCGCCTGGCAAAACCCTATCATCAGGACCAACTGCGCGATCAGCTCGATCAATTGCTGGCTTGAGGTAGCCCGGCCAGCTACCCCACCATCCGGTCGCGGCCGGTCCAGAAACCTGCCTTCAGCACCTTCTTGTCGATCTTGCCGACGCCGGTCATCGGCAACTCGTCAACGAACTTGATGTGTTTTGGCGCATGCGCCGACCCCTTGCGCGCCTTGACGAGATTGATCAGTTCGTCCGCATTCGGCCGCGCGCCTTCGCGAGCGACGATCACAGCCGTAACGGCCTCGCCCCATTTTTCGTCGGGCACGCCGACCACGGCGACCATGGCGACGTCGGCATGCTGCGACAATACATCTTCGACTTCGCGCGGAAAAATGTTGAAGCCGCCGGAGACGATCATGTCCTTCTTGCGGTCGAGGATGAACATGTAGCCGCGCTCGTCCTTGCGCGCGATGTCGCCGGTGTGCAGCCAGCCGCTCCTCAGCGTTTCCGCCGTGGCGTCCGGCCGTTTCCAGTACTCGGCCATCACATGCGTCGCGCGCACGCAGATTTCGCCGGCCTCGTCGGTCGCGACTTCGCGATCGTCATTGTCCAGGATCTTGACCTGGCAGGCGGCGATCGGGAATCCGCAGGATGAAAACAGCTCCGGCGTTTTGGGATCGTGGTCGGCCTTGCGCAGCACCGACACCGGATAGCATTCGGTCTGACCGTAGAGCTGCGAGAACACCGGTCCGATTCGTTGGATGCCCTCGACCAGCCGGCTCGGCGACATCGCCGAGGCGCCGTACAGCAGCAGTTCGAGCGAGGAGAGGTCGGTTTTGTCCAGGGAAGGATGATCGAGCATGACGTAGATCATCGTCGGTACGAACAGCGTGAAATTGATGCGCTCGCGCTCGATCGTCTTGAATACCGCCTCGGGGTCGAAACCCTTCAGCATGTGCACGGTGCCGCCGCGCATCAGCGTCGGCAGCACTTTCGTCCCGGCGACATGGCTGATCGGCGCCACCGTCAGATAGCTCGGGTTATCAGGAATTTCGAAATCGGCCAGGATCGCGTTGGCGAAACCGCTTTGCTCGCGGTGATGGCGCAGCGCGCCCTTGGATTTGCCGGTCGTGCCGCCGGTGTAGTTCAGCGTGGCGATATCGTCCGGGCCGGCGAAATTGCGTGCGGTGGCGCTGCCTGCCGCTTCGATCGCCTGCAGCAGATCGGTGCCGTAATCGGCCGGGCCGAGCGTGAAGATGGTTTTCAGGCTCGATGCCCTGGCGGCGAGTTCGCCGCCGCGGTCGCGGAACGTCACGCCGTCGACCACCAGCATCTGCGCTTCGGAATCTTCCAGCTGGAACAGCTGGTCGTCGAGCGAGCCCAGCGGATGCAGCCAGGTGATCGCCAGCCGCGACAATTGCGCGGCGACGCCGGCGCACCAGCTGTCGGCGCGGTTGGCGGTGAGAAACGCGACGCGGGTGCCGGGCTGAAAGCCCAGTTGCATGAATACGGCCTGCATGCGCCCGATCATGTCGGTCGTGCCCCGATAGGTGATCGATCCGCCCGGCCAGCTGAACGCGGTACGCGCAGGGTAGCGCGCCAGCGCTCGCAGCGTCTGTTCGCACGACGCCGGAAACGCGTAGAGCGGATTGCTCATCTTTCATCCTCCCGCAAGTTTTGTAATTGGCCTTCGTCCGTGCCAATGTTCGATCCTATAGCGTTTTCGAGCGAAGTGGATACCGGTTCGCGTGAAGAAAACGCGTCAAAACGAAAACAGCGCTAGCACAACGAGGAAGCTGCTCAAGCCGGCATGACGCAACCAACCGATCTTCTTTCGCGCTTTCGCGATCGCCTCAGCCTGCCGCTGATTGCGGCGCCGATGTTTCTCGTGTCGGGTGTCGAACTCGTGGTAGCCGCTTGCCGCAACGGGGTGATCGGTTCGTTTCCAACGGTGAACTGCCGCAGCCCTGAACAACTCGACGAATGGCTGACCGGGATCGAGCGCCGATTGCAGCAGCATTCGGATGCCAGCGGCAAACCCGCCGCACCCGTCTGTGCCAACCTGATCGTGCATCGCTCCAACGCGCGGCTGGAGCAGGATCTGCAAGTATTGCTGCGGCACCGGCCCGAGATGGTCATCACGTCAGTGGGATCGCCGGCGCCGGTGCTTGCGCCGCTGCACGATGCCGGCGCGCTGGTTTTCGCCGATGTCGCCTCGATCCGCCATGCCGAACGTGCGGTGGCTGCCGGCGCCGACGGGCTGGTGCTGCTGACGGCAGGCGCGGGCGGCCAGACCGGCTGGCTCAATCCCTTCGTGTTCGTGCGTGCGGTGCGGGCATTCTTCGATGGCCCCCTGGTGCTGGCGGGCGGCATCGCCGACGGCCACGCGTTGCGCGCCGCACAGGCGCTCGGCTGCGACCTCGCCTACATGGGCACCAAGTTCATTGCGACCCGCGAGAGCATGGCCGATGCGCGCTACAAGCAGATGCTCGTCACCAGCAGCGCCGACGACATCCTGCTGACCAAGGCGTTCACGGGATTGCAGACCAACATGCTGCGCCCGTCGATCGAGGCCGCCGGCCTCGATCCCGACGACCTGCCCGAGCGTGGTGCGATCGATATCGGCAAGGACATCGATATCGGCGCGCGCGAGAATCGTCCACAACGCTGGAAGGATATCTGGAGCGCGGGCCACGCGATCTCGGGCGTGAGCGAAATTCTTTCCGTCGACGAGATGATCGCACGTACGATCGCGGAGTATCGGGCAGCCGATCAGCGCGTGCGCTAGCGGCACTTACCGCACGATCCGACCGAGAATGCGCGCAGCCCGGTCGATCTCCTTCTCGTTCCACGCGGCGAAGCCGAGAAACAAGCCCTGCTCGTCGGTCTTGTGATACGTCATGATCGACAGCGCACGGCTGACGACGCCTGCCTCGAGCAGCCGCGCCGCCAATTTCCGGTCGTTCGCGGCGCCGTGACACCTCGCCAGCAACTGCATGCCCCCGGCCGGGGCTTCGACGGTAAGCCGGCCGCCGGCTTCGCTGGCGAGCGCCTGCAGCATGCGGTCGCGCCGTCCCTTGTAGAGACGCGTCATCCGTCTGATGTGACCGAGATAGGCACCCGCGCTGATGAATTCGGCCAGCGCATCCTGCATCGCGATCGACGTCAGCATTCCCATCTGGCGTTGTGCGAGCTCGAAGATTTCGATCTGCGCTTCGGGCACCACGACATAGCCGAAGCGGATGTCGGCATAGGTCGATTTCGAGAAGGTGCCGAGATAGAAGATGCGTGGCGACGGCGCCAGTCCCTGCAACGCGGCCACCGGACGCGCCTCATAGTGAAATTCGCCGTCATAGTCGTCCTCGATGATGCAGGCGCCGACGGCATCGGCATAGCGAAGCAGTTCGAGACGGCGGCCGATCGGCATTAGCCGCCCTGTCGGGTACTGGTGGGACGGGGTGACGAAGATGACCCGCGGTGCATCCTTTCGGGAGCCGATCGCCATGCCCTGTTCGTCGAGCGGCATGGCGGAGACGATGGCGCCGGCGGCCTTGAAGGCGACGTAGGCGCCGCCATAGCCCGGGCTTTCGGCCCAGGCGTGATCGCCCGGTTCGAGCAGCGCAGCCGCGACCAGCGCGATGCCGGCTTGCGCCGTCGGCACGATCAGGATCTGGCCTGGCTTGGCCTTGATCCCGCGATGAACCGCCAGATGCGCCAGCAACGCTTGCTGCAGCGGCGCATGGTTGATGGACCGGTTGCGGCGCGACAATGCGTTTCGCGCCGCGCGCCGCAGGCAGCGGCTCCACAGATCGTGCGGAAACTCGCGTTCATCCGCCAGTCCCGGCTGAAACGGCCGGGGCCGCTCCTTGTGTATGGGTGGCCAGTTCGACCGCTGCAGGCTGCGTGCCCAGAGCGACAGGCTCACACGATCGCTGGCGTTGGTTCGCGATGACAGCTTGCGGCGATCGAGCGCGAGACCCTCGGCCACCGCCGGACGCCGCCCGGCGGACAGGGTGACATAACCTTCCGCGGCCAGTTGCTCGATCGCGAACGACACTGTGTTGCGCGACACATCGAGCGATTGCGCGAGTTGACGGCTTGACGGCAAGCGCTGGCCGGGCGCGAGGCGGCCGCCGGTGATGAGGGAACGCAACTGATCGGTGAGCTGGCGCGTCAGCGTCTCGCTGCCGTTGCGCGCGAGATCGAGCATTCCGGGCAACAGGTCGTCCATAACTGGCACCGTCAATCTGCCAAGACTGGTTCTTTCATTAGAGCCAGTTGCAAGGCTAGGCAATGTGCTTCGCATCGTGGCAGGGACGTATTCGAGATGGCCGGTGGACTTTCGACCCGCAGCGCGGCCGTGCTGCTCGCCGGCGTCGTGCTGGCGTGGGGCACCAACTGGCCGGTGACCAAGCTGATCGTGCAGGACGTGACGCCGCTATGGGCGACAGCGCTGCGCTGCATGATCGCGTCTGCGGCGCTGGGTCCGCTGTTATGGGCGCAGGGAGAGTTCATCGTGCCCAGGCGCGGCGACCTGCCGGTGGTTTTCTGCACCGCTATCCTGCATCTGGTGGCGTTTTCCGCGCTGGTTGCGGCCGGGCTGCAATTCGTGCCGGCGGGCAGGGCCATCGTCCTCGGCTATACGACACCGCTGTGGGTCGCGATCGGGGCGGCCATGTTCCTGTCGGAGGAGATCACGCGCCGCCGCGCGGTCGGGATCGGCTTCGGCCTGGCCGGCCTTGCGGTCATCTTCAATCCGCAGACGCTGAACTGGGGCGACCGCAACGCGCTGTTCGGCAGCGGCCTGATTCTGGTCGCGGCGTTCTGCTGGGCCGGCAACATCGTCTACGTCCGGGCCCACAGGTGGATCTCGACGCCGTTTCAACTGGTGTTCTGGCAAGTGCTGCTGGCGGCGGCGCTGCTCTCGGTCATCGCATGGTTCGTGGAAGGCCCACCGCATATCGCGTGGACCGGGCGCCTCTCCGTCTTGATGCTCTATAGCGGAATTGTCTGCACGGCATTCGCGAACTGGGCCATGACGATGGTGAACCGCAGCCTGCCCGCCGTCACCACGTCGCTATGGCTGCTTGCCACGCCGCTGCTCGGGATTTTCAGTGCAGCCGCGATATTGGGCGAGCCGCTCGAACTCTCGCTGTTTCTGGCGATGACGCTGATCATCGGCGGGATCGCGCTCGGCACCGTCGCAGGCGGTTCGCTGCGCGCGAAAACAACCTAGTTCGCCACGAAGTACCAGCGCTCGTCATAGCGGACGAGCTGGCTCGGCGGCTTGTCCTCGAACTCGAAAAATTTCCCGGGATCGCCGCCCGGCGGCACGTGCAGGAAGCCGGTGAAAGAGTGCTTGAGGCCGCGCGAGGCCAGGAACAGCACGTACGTGCCTGCGTCCGTCTCGTCGACGACGATGTCGTTGCCCCCGGCGGAAACCTTGGGCTCGCCGTCTCCCAGCGCAATCAGGTTCCTGTTGTGGCTCACGTTGGGCTTGAGTTCGCCGGCTTCGATCCGCGCCACGATCCGTTCGCGGCTCTGCCGGTGCCAGTAGAAATTCTGCTGTAAGGCGATCTGCTGCAGCGGCGCATAAACGAGAACGGCGAGCGTCAGCGCGTAGGTCAGGAACGGCAGCGCGAACTTCGCGCCGCCGTTTCGGATCCGGAGCAGCAGCGTCACGGACCACAGAGCACAGCCGCAGAACGCGAGCGCCGCCAGCGGCAGCACGCCGAGCAGGACGAACCCGGACGGCCAGTCCGCCAGCAGCAGTTCGCAGGTTGCAAGCGACAGCGTGACGGCTGAAACCGCGACGGCCGTTGCCAGCGCGGGCCGGACCGACGGCTGGACCGGGGCCGCTGATCCCGCCATGCCCCGCTGTTGCGCTCCGTCGCTTGCTCCGCCCACCCGTGTTTAACCTGCCGTTAACCAAATCGGCCCCAACAATAGCCCCTGAGGATGGCCGGCCGCCACGGCCGGGCGGTCGCAAACAGGGGGCGCAAGGTGGATTTCGATCGATATTTTGCCAAAACTCCGGCGACCCTCGATGAAATCAAGTGGCGGGTGGCTAATGCGCTGGCCCGGCATCCGCTTTGCCGCAGCGTCGAATTCGACATCGTCAGCATGCCCCGGACCAGCAAGGGTAACTGGACCATCAGCCTGAAATCGGTCGCGCCCAGCGCCCTCTGGGAGGCGTCCGAAATCGTCGCCGACATCAGGGACGCCTACGATCTGGCTGCGGCCTGATTCCGGGCGATTTCGGGACGCTTTTTCGCTTTTTCGTGGTGGGCGAGGACGCTATCGGCATGGTAAAGCCTTATTTAGCATCCAGTTTTGGGCAAAGGCACCAGACGTCGGCGGGAGTGGAGACCTTTTTGACCAAAGCGATGACCATCGTTGCGCTGACCTGTTTTCTCGTGGTCGGCGTCGCCGCCACCGCGATTATCGGCCGCGACAGCATTCCCGCCCCGCGGCTCGAACTGGCGTCGGCTTCCGTCTCGGCGGCCCAGGGCCCGGTTTCGAACCGGGAAGTCAAGCAGGACCGGCTCGCCGTAAGCTACGCGCTGGAGCCGTCCGAACCCCGGCAGATTGATCCCGCGCTGAGCGAATCGCTGCGCCGGGCCTATGCCTCGACCTCGCCCGCCGATCTCGGCATGCCGAAGGAGATCGCGACGCCCAGCGAGCCGTCTGCAACGGCGACCGTTGCTCCCGCCAAGCCAAAGGTCGTCACCAAGCCCCAGCCGCAGAAAAACTACGCACTGCTGAGCGACATCCAGATCGCCGGCATCAAGGAGCGGCTGAAATTGTCCGCCGCGCAGGAATCCTACTGGCCGCCGGTGGAAACCGCGTTGCGTGCCGTCGCCCGCAAGATCCATGCGGGCCGCCAGGCCAATCCGAATGCCGCCGGCGTGCCGATCGATCCCGAGGCCGCCGAAGTCCAGCAGTTGAAGTCGGCGGCGATGCCGCTGCTGTTCCAGCTGCGTGAAGACCAGAAGAGCGAAGTGCGCTCGCTCGCCCGCATCATCGGGCTGGAAAAAGTCGCCTCGATGATCTGAGCGGCGACGGCAGTAGCCGTCTCGCCGCCGGTTCCAAATCCCCTCGCGCCATTCCGTGCCGGAACATGGTCCCGCTCCATGCGTTTTCCCGCGTGGACGAGGGAGACTGATGATGCGCATATCAACCGCCTATTTTGCGGGAGTCGGAACCGTAGTGGCCGCGGTCGCTGCCGGACTTGGCGGCGGATATCTGGCGGCGAACGTCGTCAGCCCGCATGAGCCGGGCGTCTCCAAGCTGGAGCGCAGGATGTCGGCGACGCAGATAGCCGCGACGACGGCGCCCTCGGAACCGGTGCGTATCGCGGGAACGGTTGCGGCTACGACCAACCCGGTTGCCGCGCCTCCCGTTGCAGCGTCTCAACAGGCCGAACCGGAGCGGGCCTCAGCACCGCAGGCATCGGCAAAGCCGGAGCCGCAGACCATCGCGTCCAATGCCGCCGCGCGCGTCGAAGAGAAGGCGGTCGTGGAAAAGACCGCCGCGCCTCAGGAAGCCTACGCCCGCGCGCGTGACGCCGACATCAAGCGGGCGGCCGTTGAAAAGCGGCGGGCCGAACGCCGCGCGCGCTGGGAGGAGAGGCGCCGTTTCCGGCAGCCTCGCGAGCAGGATCTGGAGGCGGTCGAGGAGAAAGTCAGGGAAGTGACCGAGCCGCGACAGGCCTTCGCCGCCGAACCGGTGAGGACCGAAACGCGCCGGATCAGGCTGTTCGATCTGGATTGATCGATCCTCTCCCCGGGAATGTCAGCCGCCGCGCAATTCCACCACCTTGCGGCAGGCGTCGGAAAGGTTCGCCTTGTTCGCCTTCAGGCAGGCATTCATCTGCGGCGGCTTGCCGACATGTTCGGCGCAGAATTTTCCGGCATCCGAACGGCAGGCCATCTGCTCCTGCACGCTGGGTCCGGATTGCGCCGAGGCCAGCGAGGCTGGGGCGAGCAGTGCGGCAAGCGCGGCTGCGACGTGGACTGATTTTTTCATGGATCACCTTTCGACGAGATTCTGAGGGTTGCGATCAAGCGCGCGGAAACTCGTCGAGGTTGCGTGTCCGGTCCATGCCATGTTCATGGCGTCGGATAATCGCCTGCAATCCGCGGTTGAGCCACCCTACCATCTTCATGGGATGTTGCGGCCCACCACTCTGCACCATGTACGTCTCACGTCGGCTGCGGTGACCGATCGGCGCATCGCAAGGCTGCACGCCAAATCGGAGAGATGACATGTTGAAGAAAACAGGATGGCTGAGTGCGGGTCTGACCCTGGCGGCGTTTTCCGCTGTGGTGTCGTTCGCACCGGGCAGCGTGGGTTCGGCCCAGGCCGCGGTGGTTTACTGCAAGACGGCCGGCGTGCCGCAGGGCTGCGTGGTGCGGCCGACGCCAGTAGCGACAGCCGCGGTGGTGACGCCGGCGGTCGGCGTTGCCCGTGTCGGAGTTACCCGTGTCGGCGTCGCGCGCGTCGGCGTCGGCGCCCGGGGCGTCGGTGTTCGCCCCGGCACACCTCTGAATCGCGGTGGTCCGGTGAATCGCGTTGGCCGTCGCTGACGCAAATTCAGCCGGCAGCAGCGTCGCTGTCGGGAAACCGATGCGGCAGTGTCAGCCTCACGCGAGTGCCCTGAGCGCAGGAGTCCAGCACCAGCGCCGCGCCACACCGCGCCGCGCGGCTTCGCATGTTGCGCAAGCCGCGCGCCGCTTTCGCCACCCCGGCGGATCCGTCCGCCGGGGGGACGTCAAACCCCTTGCCGTCGTCTTCGACCGTGATGCAGCCCCGATCGAGGCCATCGCCGCCTGCGATGGTTTCGATCCGCACGGTAACGCGGCGCGCATTGGCGTGCTTGACCGCATTGGTCAGCGCTTCATCCAGCAGCCGCACGATCTGGATGACGTGCCACGGCCGCAGCTCGGGATGAACCGGCAGGCCCTGCGGGGTGACCGCACGCCACTCCAGCGCGATGTCATGCGGACGGAGCTGCGCCATCGCGCGTTCGCGCCACGAGCCGAGCGCCAGCATCAGGTCGCCGCCGATGTCGTCCATGGAATCGATGACGAGACGCAGGTCCTTCAGCGCCGCGCGTGCCGCGTCGCCGATTCCCGCGCCGGCATTGCCGCGCTCGCTCAGCGCCACGATGCTGACGAGCTGGCCGCCGAGCCCGTCATGCAGGTCGCGCATCAGGCGGGTGCGCTCCCGCGCCAGCGCCGCGGCGCGGGCACGCTCCTCCTCGCGGATGAAACTGGCCTTCAGCTTCTCCTCCGCCTCGCGCACCTGGGTGACCAGGCGTCCGGCAAAACCGTCGACCTGGTTCAGCGCCCGTGCAAACCGCCAGGTCAGCCCGGCGCCGATCGCCACCAGCATGGCCGAATAGGACAGGCGCGCGGTGAAGATGCGGTTGGGCATCATCTGAAACACCGAGAGCAGGTCGACGACCCAGCAGGTCAGCATGATCGTGACCGCGCAGCCAAGCAGCAGGCCCGCGACATTCGGCCGTTTCAGGACCGAGCGCGCCGTCACGACCGCCATGATGACAAGCGACACGCCGACCATCGGCACGGCGATCAACAGGAACAGCGTGCGCGACAGCGCCTGGTTTCCGAACAGGCCGGCCAGCGCCAGCAGCAGGCCGGGGACGAAAATGATCCAGCCGTAAGGCCGCCATTTCCACCCCGAGAACAACAGCGCAAATGTCAGCACCAGCCCGCTCTCGAGCGGCGCGGAAGAAATCAGGATCACGTTGAGCCTGGAAAACGCCGTCTCGCCCATCGGCGTTTGCAGGAAAGCCTGCGCCACACCCACCGCCATCGCCGCGGCGAGCAGGCCATAGGCCGGCTCGTGGCGCCGCATCACCCACATGATTCCCAGAATCACCGCGAGGATCGCCTGCCAGGACGAGAACACCACCGGCAGGGTGACGAAGATCAGCGTCCGCAGATTATAGCTCGGCCGCAACAGCTCATCCGGGCCGACCCAGACGCGCTCCAGGAAGCCTGATATCGGCCCCCAGATGAACAACCGGATCGAAACGGTGTTGGCGCCGTCGCGCAGCACCGACGCCGGGATCACCGCGATAACAGGTGTGTTGCGATCGGGCCGGTTGGCGGTGGGATCGCGCCGGCTGTCGAGGATCACGACGTCGTTGACGGAAACCTCCACGCCGTTGGTGAAGCGCGGCAGAAACACCGACCACGCGCGCCCGGCCTCCTCGGCCGGCCGGCTGAATTGCCCGGTGAAGCGTGGCGGGTCGTCCATCGCGTGGCGCTGGGGAGAAAAATACGGCAGCGTCACGGGGCGCTCGACGCCGCGCTCGGAAAGCCCAAACGTTGCGACGAGATATTCGGCCGGAGGCGCCGGCAGCGACTGCCGCAGCGCGAAGATGCATGCCGCTGCGATCAGCGCCTGCAGCAGCAGGTACTGGACGAGGCGGGACGTCTGCAGCCGTCGGCGCTCGCGGCCGGGCATCACCGGTGGCGCGTCGTCGTCGTGGTCGTTCACAGCCGTATCAAGCCTTGCTGAACCGCCTCGAACACAGCTTCGCCCCGGGTATGGACCTCGAGCTTGCGGTAGATGTTCTTGATGTGGCCAGGCACGGTCTGGCGCGACAGGCTGAGATGGCTGGCGATCTCGGCGTAGCTGAAACCCTTGGCGATGCCCCAGAGGATGTCGATCTCGCGCGGCGTCAGCTTGGCGGTGTTGAGCGCGGGTCCGGGCGGAGGCTCCGGCGTGCTCTGGGTCCGGCGCACGATGAAGCGCGCGATCGAAGCCGAGATTGGCGAATGCCCGGCCACGAGGTCGCGCACGGTCGCGGCGATGTCGGTCGGGAACGCGTCCTTGAGCAGATAGCCTGTCGCGCCGACGGTGATCGCCGAAATCACGCTTTCCTCGTCGCCGAGAATCGAGATCACCATGATCTCGGTATCGGGAAAGCGTTGTCGTGTTTCGCGGATCAGGTCGACGCCATGTCCGTCCGGCAATTGAAGATCGGTGAGCAGTACACGCGTCGCGCCTTCGGCCAGGCAGGCGCGGGCGTCCGTAAGCGTGCCCGCCGCCCTTACCCGATAGCCGGCCTTGGCAAGCGCATCCTGCAGCCGCCAAAGGGTCGGCGCGTCGTCTTCCACCAGCAAGACCGTAATGGCCTCATCGCTCAACGAATTCATCGGGAAAACTCCGGCCGCCCGTCCCTGCGACCCACGCAAGTGTAACCCCGCAACGGCGAGTTGCGACACCCATATTCATGGGGCGGAGGCCTTACCATTTTCGCGGGCGCAAGGCCCGAATTCAGAGTAGGCGCGACGAACGAAATAGGCCTATACGATTGCCTCGCAACGAGGCCCCTGATGCCAAAAGCACCCAAAAGTTCTACGCCGAACGCTCATGCCGCCGAGCCCGGCCGCCTGCCCGTTACGCCCGATGACGTCAGGGCCGCTGCAGCTTCCATTGCCGGCTCGGTCATTGTCACCGAATGCGACCGGAGCCGGACGCTGGGCGAGATCTGCGGCTGCAACCTCTGGCTCAAATTCGAGAACCTGCAGTTCACCTCCACCTTCAAGGAGCGCGGCGCGCTGCATCGGCTGCAGGCGCTGTCGCCGGACGAGCGGCGGCGCGGCGTGATCGCGATGTCGGCCGGCAATCACGCGCAAGGCGTGGCCTATCACGCCAGCCTGCTCGGCATTCCCGCCACCATCGTGATGCCGGTCGGCACGCCGATGGTGAAGATCGAGAACACCAGGCGTCACGGCGCCGAGATCGTCATTTCCGGCCAGACGCTCGAGGAGGCCGCCGAGTTCGCCCGCGCGCATGGCAAGAAGCATGACCTCACCATGATCCATCCCTATGACGATCCCTTGATCATCGCAGGGCAGGGCACGATCGCGCTCGAAATGCTCGACGCCGTGCCTGAGCTCGACACGCTGGTGGTTCCGATCGGCGGCGGCGGGCTGATCTCCGGCATCGCGGTTGCGGCCAAGGCGATCAAGCCGGACCTGCGCATCGTCGGCGTGCAGGCCGAGCTCTATCCTTCCATGTACAACGTCATCAAGGGCGAGCACTTGCCGATGCGCGGCGATACGCTCGCCGAAGGCATCGCGGTCAAATCGCCCGGCCGGATCACCACCGAGATCATCCGCCGTCTTGTCGATGACATCGTCCTCGTCACCGAGGACCAGATCGAGCGCGCGGTGGCGATGCTGATCGCGATCGAAAAGACCGTGGTGGAAGGCGCGGGCGCGGCCGGCCTTGCCGCGGTGCTGGCGGCGCCGGAGCGTTTTGCGGGACGCAATGTCGGCCTCGTCCTGACCGGCGGCAACATCGACACGCGGCTGATCGCCTCGGTGCTGACCCGCGAACTCGCGCGCGAGGGACGGCTCACTCAAATTGCCATCGACATCGTCGACCGCCCCGGCCAGCTGGCTTCTGTCTCGGCGCTATTGGCTGAAGCGGGCGCCAACATCATCGAGGTCTCGCATCAGCGTACGTTCTCCGACCTGCCCGCCAAGGGCACCCTGCTCGAAGTCGTGATCGAGACCCGCGACCGCGCGCATCTCGACGAGGTGATGAAGCGGCTCGGCGAGGCTGGCTTTACCGCATGGTTGCCGGGACGGCGGTGAGGGCGCCAATCTCCAGGTTGGGCCGTGAACCCATAAATCCTGCCGGGCGGACGGCTGCCAGAGTCCACTACGCCTCGATCGCGACCAAATTCCGCAGTGGAGGAAATGATGCGATGTGCCCAATAGGCGACATCTTTCGTTGTTCAGTTACTTGGCAGTCCTGTTGTTGATGACCAGCTCGAGCCGACAAATCACTGCGATTAGTTCAATTTTTCACAGGCTCCCAGCGAGACAAGGAACTCCCCTGTTTCGCCCTCAAAGAGCGCGAAATGGTTTGAGCCGTACAGCGTAAACTTCCCACGTTCGCGCTGAAAGTTGTACGTGTCGGTCGAACCGAGAAACTTTCCCATCGAAGGAGAGAATTCTACGTCGTAGTTTATTAGACACCTGTTTGCATGAGAACCGTCAAGGTTATCGATTAAACCGTACTCACTGCCGTCGCACCTCATACGCTTTTCGGCATCACTTACTTCTTTAATCGTGACGAAAAACCTTTCATTGGCCGGACTAATTCGATCGCTGATCACTCGCCTCTGTTCGTCGACCTTCATCCCGGCTGTGCTGCTTACTTGGCAGGCCCATTTGCCGACACGGGCGCGTTGTTCCGCTTTGACGCACTGGCCATAAGCCAAAATCTGATCGATATTTTTTTCCTTTTTGTCCTTCTCAAGTTTATACGCTGACTCATAGCACACTGCGTGGCTGCTGCTCACCGCGAACAAGAGACAGATCGTCGACAAGGCCAAGATCCGGAACATCGATTTCATCTGAAACCTCCGAATGGACGATGAGGCGTCAAAATCGCTAGCATCTAATCTACGGGGGACAGCGACAGTATTTTGTATCAAGGTCCGAAACGTCAGGGAAGAAACGTGTAATTTGATTGTCGTCGTGGATCCTCAAGCTGAACTGCACCGTGCCCGCGTCAGAGATTACGGGCTGGCATTACACCCCCCCGAATTCGGACCGCTTCCATACGACATAGTAGCACTCAATCCGGCGGCGGGCGACGTCGACTTTGGGTCGTTCGCGACCGGAGCGAGCCGGTTGGAAGCGCTGGCCGCCGGCCATGCTGCGGCGGTGCAGACGATCGATACTAATTCACCAGCCGCACAGCGCCGGCGTCGCTGACATCATAGCCGCCGAGTTCGGCGGCGCGGTCGCGCAACACTGTCTGGCGCATAAAGTTAAAGAGCGCCTGCGGCCCCGGCATGAAATAGTCGCGCTGCCGCAGCACGAGGTCGAAGCGTTCCCACGTCAGCGGCAGGAAATCGAGCCCGGCCGAAAGCGCCACCGATCGCGTGGCAATGCCGCAATCGATCCGGCCGGCGCGCACGGCTTGCGCGATGTCGGGTCCGGTTGGAAAGGCAGGCTTTGCCAGCTTCAGATCGTCGAGCGCGATTCCGGCGCGCGCCAGCAGCGCGAGCAGCAGCAATTGCGCGCCGGCGCCGGCCGGGCGCTGCGCCATGCGCGCGCGCGAAGTTGCGATCGAGGCCATGTCGCTCAGGCTGAGCGGGTTGCCCTTCGCAACGAGGATGCCTTGCTCGCGCCGCGCAAAGGCAATGACGACCGCGTCGTGCAATCCCGGCGCTTCCGCGACGCCATCGACATTGGCTGCTTCGTCATCGCCATCCAGACGATGCAGATGGATGGCCGCAATCATCACCTCGCCCTGCGTCAGCCGCCGCAGGCCTTCCTCGGATCCTTCAGGCAGGCTCGCGAGGCCGCAGGTGCTTTCGCGCAGCGCCCATTCCAGCAGCGGATCGTGACTGCCGCCGACGATCGGCGGCGCCGCCACCTGCGCCAGGCCGGCACGCGCGATCAGGCCGGCGGAAACCCAGCGGTCGAGGGCTGCGCGCGGAAACAGCCAGCGCCCGGTTACCTTGCTGCAGGGCACCGCGCGGTTCGCCACCAGCTCATACAGCTTGCGTTCGGAGAGCCTGAGGTAGTCGGCCGCCTCGTCGGTGGTGAGGAGCTCGGGCATAGGCACCATATGCATTTGGATGCAGCTATTACCGAAATTGACCATAATCGTACCGCATGCGCAAGATGTCTGCGAAACGGAATTTCCGATGCCGGCCGACATATCCGCGCTCCAACTCGTGCTCAGTGGCGATGCCGCGCTGTTCGCCATCGTGCGGCTGTCGCTGGTCGTGAGCCTGTCTGCGGTCGTGCTGGCTGCGCTGATCGGCATCCCCCTTGGCGCCTGGATCGCGCTCACAAGATTTCCCGGCCGCCAGGGCGTCATCGTCCTGCTCAACGCCTTGATGGGCCTGCCGCCGGTCGTCGTCGGTCTTGCGGTCTATCTCGCACTGTCGCGGTCGGGGCCGCTGGGATCGTTCGGCCTGCTGTTCACGCCGCGCGCCATGATCATTGCGCAGACCGTGCTGGTCGCGCCGATCATCGCCGCGCTGACGCGGCAGACCATCGAGGATCTCTGGCTCGAATACCGCGACGAACTCACCGCGATGAATCTGGGTCCCTTGGGCCGGGTCGCTGCGCTGATCTGGGACGCGCGCTTCAGCCTGGTCACGGCACTGTTGGCGGGCTTCGGCCGCGCGGCGGCGGAGGTCGGCGCCATCATCATCGTCGGCGGCAATATCGACGGTTTTACCCGCACCATGACGACGGCGATTGCGCTGGAGACGTCCAAGGGCGACCTGCCGCTCGCGGTCGGCCTCGGCCTCGTGCTGATCGCGATCGTGATCGCGATCAATGCGGTGGCCTGGACCGTACGCCGCGCCGGCGAACGACTGGCGGGATGACCATGCGCGCGCCTTCCGAAGAACTGCCGATTGTTTTGGATGGCGTCACGGTGACGGCAGGCGCGGTCACGATCCTCGACAATCTCGCGCTCACTTTGGCGTCCGGCGCCCCGACGGTGCTGATCGGCCCCAACGGCTCGGGAAAGACCACGCTGCTGCGCCTGGCGATGGGGCTTGTGGCGCCCACGCGCGGGCGCATCACCTGGGGCGGGCGCGAAAATGTCCCGCCGCTCAAGCGCGCGATCGTGTTTCAGCGGCCGGCGATGCTGCGGCGAAGTGCCGCCGCCAATATCCGCTTCGCGCTGCGTGCCGCCGGCATCCCGCGCGCCGAACACGCGCGCCGCACGAGCGAGCTACTCGAACTGGTGGGCCTCGGACAACTGGCCGATCGTGCCGCGCGAAGGCTGTCTGGCGGCGAGCAGCAGCGGCTGGCGCTGGCGCGGGCGCTCGCGCGCGATCCGGCGGTGCTGTTCCTGGACGAGCCGACCGCAAGCCTCGATCCCACCGCCACCAAGGCGGTAGAGGACATCATTCGCGCCGTCAGCCAGCGCAACATCAAGGTCGTGATGGCGACCCACGATCTCGGCGAGGCGCGGCGGCTGGCCGGCGACATCGTCATGCTCCACCGCGGCCGTGTCGTGGAAACCGGCGCGGCAGCGTCGTTCCTCGACGCGCCGCAAACCGCCGAGGCGAGGGCCTTCCTTGCCGGCGAATTACTGATCTGATGGGAGAGAATAAATGAACATGCTTACTCGCCGCCTGCTGATTGCAGCCGCCGCCAGCCTCGCATTCGCCGGCGGCGCCATCGCACAGGACAAATCGATCGTGGTGGCCTCGACCACCTCGACGCAGGATTCCGGCCTGTTCGGTCACATCCTGCCGATGTTCAAGGCCAAAACAGGAATCGACGTCAAGGTGGTGGCGCAAGGCACCGGCCAGGCGCTCGACACCGCGCGCCGTGGCGATGCGGACGTCGTGTTCGTCCACGCGAAACCCGCGGAAGAAAAATTTCTGTCGGAAGGTTTTGGCGTCAAGCGCTATCCCGTGATGTACAACGACTTCGTCCTGATCGGCCCGAAGAGCGATCCGGCCGGCATCAAGGGATCAAAGGACATCACAGCCGCGCTCAGCGGCGATCAAGGCCAAGGGTGCCGACTTCATCTCGCGCGGCGACAAATCAGGCACGCATCAGGCCGAGCTCAACCTCTGGAAGGTCGCCGGCGTCGACATCGCAAAGGACAAGGGTCCCTGGTACAAGGAGATCGGGCAGGGCATGGGCGCGGCGCTGAACACGGCGTCGGCCTCCAACGCCTATGTGCTCGCCGATCGCGGCACCTGGCTGTCGTTCAAGAACCGCGGCGAGCTTGTGATTGCGGTCGAAGGCGACAAGCGGCTGTTCAACCAATACGGCGTCATGCTGGTGAATCCGGAGAAGCACCCGAGCGTCAAGAAGGATTTTGGCCAGCAGTTCATCGACTGGCTGGTGTCTTCGGAGGGACAGAAGGCCATCGCCGATTACAAGATCAACGGCGAGCAGCTGTTCTATCCCAACGCCAGCGATTCCGGCGCGTGACTTCTGTGCGGCTTTCGGCAGTATTGGCGGTTCTCGCTGTGATGATTGCACCGGCCACGGCGGAAGAGACAGTGCTGCTCCACGCCGCCGGCAGCCTGCGCGGTGCGCTGACCGAGGTGGCAAAGGATTTCGAAGCCGCAGGCATCGGCAAGGTGCAAGCGAAATTCGGTCCGTCCGGCATATTGAAGAACGAGATCGCCGCGGGCGCAAAAGCGGAAGTGTTCGCCTCCGCCAACATGGAGCATCCGCAAGCGCTCGCATCTGAAAAGCGCAGCGGACCGGTGGTGCTGTTCGCGCGCAACAGGCTTTGCGCGCTGGTGCGGCCAGGTCTCGAAGTAACTTCAGCATCGCTGCTGGCCCGCATGCTCGACCCGCAGGTGAAGCTCGGCACCTCGACGCCGAAAGCCGATCCGTCCGGCGATTACGCCTGGGAGGTGTTTCACAAGGCCGAGAAGATCAATCCCGGCGCCTATTCCACATTGGAGAAGAAGGCGCTGCAGCTCACCGGCGGCCCTTCCAGTCCGCCCGCGCCGCAAGGCCGCTCGGTCTATGGCGAACTCATCGCGCAAGGCGCCGCCGATATCTTCCTCACCTACTGCACCAATGCCCAAGCCGCAGGGCGGGAAAATCCCGCGCAACTGATCGTGCAACTGCCGGACGAATTGTCTGTTGGAGCCGACTACGGACTGACCGTCATCAATGGCGCCTCGGTCTCGGCGCACAAATTCGCGCTCTTCATCCTCTCGGTGGAAGGACAGCGCACGCTGGCGAAGCACGGTTTTGCCGCGCCTGCGCTGCCGCAATAGGGATTGGTTTCGACCACGATCGAGCGACGAAACTTCCGCAGAAGGAACTCATCCGTTAATTTTCATGAACATTCGTTCAAGCTTCTGTCGCAGCCTTAATGCCGCATGCCGGAACGTCACCGCCACCGGGCGGCGGTTGAACTCCACACGTTAACTGGGAGTTCGATGATGAAGAAACTTGCTATCGCATTCGCCGTCGGCACGGCATGCGCTGATGGGAGGTTCCGTCGCCAGCGCCGCCGACAATTCGGTAAAGGCAAAGACCTCGACTGATATTGCTCAATCCTCAACCGACATCAGCGCGCGCCATCGCCATGGGCATTGGTGAGGTCACCACCGCCATCACCACTGGGGCCACCGCCATTACCGGCCGTACCCCGACAGCTATGGCTACTACGCCCCGCGCTCGTACGGCTACTATGGTGGCGGACCGCGCTATTATGGCGGCGGCCCCGGCGTAACCTTCAGCTTCGGCAGCGGCGGCTATCGCGGCTGGTAAAACCGAAGCCGGCAAGACAACAAACAAGACAAAAGGCCCGCAGCAATGCGGGCTTTTTGCATGTCGACAATCTCCTGCGCCAATTTAGCCAGCAGTTCATCGAGTAGCTTGTGTCAATGGAGGGGCGACGTCAAAGCCAGGCCAGAAGACCGGTGAGATCGCCACTCGTTTTCGCACGCACGCCGCTCGCCAAGGCCGCGTTCTTCTCGAATTCGTAGGTGTCGAACGGAGCCGCCCGGTCGATGAGATGCACGCAAGCGCCAAGCGCATAGGGCATCGCCAGATCCATCTCCCAGATGTCGCCGCAAAATACCGTGTTGGTAATCAAGCCGATATCGCCGTCGAGTACGCGACAGATCGCATCAAAATACGACCCTCTCCTCAGATAGATCGGGCGGCCGACGGATTTCGAATATTCAACGTCCGAAGCTGCAGGCAACGCCTCGAATTTCTTCCGCGCTTCGGGCAGAAATGCGTCCTGGTTTTCCCAGTTCAGTTCGCCAATGCGAAATTTTCCTGCATCGCTCTGTACCGCTATCTTGCCCAGCAACGACGGGTGATCCGCAAGAAGTTCCTGCAGCCGTCGGGTGATCATTGCGGTGCTGGAATTGGAAACGAAATGCAGCCGGATTCCGCGTTCCACAAGACGCGAGAATGTGTCGATTACCTCCTTGCGCCATGGCGCCTCAGCGGCGGCATAGGCCTGCATGTTTACCTGCGGCGGTACGGTCCCGCGATTGCCGCGCTGACGCAGGATCAGCCGTGCTGACTCGTCGGCCATGATATACGGGTCTGCCGCCGCAGGGGCTGCAGGACATCCGGCAAGCGTCCACCCAGCCTTGGGCGAGTGCTTTCGGACGGTGTCGATCGCCTCACGCCATTGCGGACCGGTGACGTCGAACCCCGCTTCGACGAGGCCCCTGCGATAGAGCTCAAGATAGGCTTCCCAGATTTTGGGAATCTGAGTGCAGGTACCGTCGAAGTCCAATACCACGTGCGCAATTGCCGAAGGGGTGTTCATGTCCCACCTGTTGCATGCGAGGAAATATTCTCGGCCCGGCCGAGGTTCGCGTTAGTCGTCCTCGACGATATCCCTCAACGAGACACGACGGAATCCTTCGGGAGTCGCTTCGCCTGGAGCGGCGACGCGAATGCCGCCGATCGTTTCGTCCGCGTCCTGCGTGGCGAGAACGTCCCAATCGAAATTGAAGATCTTCCGGAAGTAAGTCGCCACCTCATGGTCCCTGATCAGGAGACTTGCATCGCGGTTGAACAATGCCCCGGCATTCGTCAGGTTGTGGCTGCCGAACAGGACGGCGGCGCGACTCTCGATATCGGCATCGACAATAATTGCCTTGGTGTGGCACTTTCTCTGGACGCGAATACTATCGGTGTCGAGACCAAAGTCCTTGATGCGCTCCAGCAGCTTTTGCTGTGACACGCCGTTCGCCTGGCTGAACTCCCGTCCATCGCGGAAGATGATGCGGATTTCGATGTCGCCTTGCTCCTGTTTCTTCTTGAGCACGGAGAAAAACCGCTCAAACGCCGGTTCGTTGTCATCGAGCAGGTTGAACGACTGGTTTTGCAGGTCGATGCTCTTTGTTGCGCCGTCGATCAACGCCGTCGCGGCTTCCATGAACATTCGCTTGCCCCGACTGTCGCGATCGGGCGTCAGGAGCGGCGTAACGTCAAGCTTGCGGTCGACGATGAGGGGATCAAAATACTTCCCTGCGCCAACTCGCTCCGGCGTTACCTCCACTGGCACGAAGACGTCCGGCCAAGCCGGTTCAGGCGCTTCATCCAGCGGAACGCGCTGCGCTTCCTGGAAATCCCACCTGATGTATTCCTCGAAGCATTGCGCGAGCTTGGGGTTCTTGATGATCGCATGCCATTCCCGATTGTGCTGGCGCAAAGGAGTAATCGCCGTTGAATTCTCGCCGGCAGGATCGATGTCGGCCTGATTCGAGTCCTTCCAGTTTCCGCTCGAAAGCCAGAACTCCTCGCCGTCCCGGCACGCGACCTTGATGTGATAGGCGGACGGGACGATCTTTCCGGCACCGGTCGAGGCCCAAACGTGGTCGAACTTCGCTCCCAGCTTGCGTTCGAGCTTGTTGACCGCTTCCAAAGTGCCCTTCCGTTCGACCACCATGGTGAGCTTGCGATCATCCACCTTGATGACGCGGAAGAGCTCGTCGCTGATGTGGTTCGGTTCCCACTCATAGATCGTCGCGGTCAAGCGATCCTGGATGCGTTCCATGAACTGCTTCAGATTCGGAAATCCCGAGTCGGGACTGACGTGGAAGATGGCCTGCATCCGCTCGTTGACCGGCTCGAGCTGCAGGTGGGGCGGTTCGCGATAGACGCCCGGCCGGCTCGGAGCCTCCAACCGCGCCAGGCTCACATGCGCAGCCAGTTGCTCGACTAGCGCCGCAGTTCTCACGTCTACGCCGACCCCGAGTATTTCGGCCGGCATTAGTTGCTTGCCTGACGTCCGCAGCTCTGGAAGGCTTTGCTTTTTCTGGACTTCGACAACGATGACGCGTTCGTTCGTGATCCAGCCGCGCCGAAAGCGATATCCCAGCCGGATATCGAGAACGCCGGGCTGGCCTCGCAGCTGATCCCGGGCGGTTCGCAGGGCGGCCTGATAGATATCGACCGCAGGCGCCGACGGAGCTGGGCTTGCGGGGAGTGCCGCACCCCCCTGGACCATCGACACCGCGCCGCCAACTTCCAGCGTGACCTTGATCGGAACGTAGGCCTCCAGTGTGAACGTACGGCCGCCGCCCGCGGGCTGCATGGTGGTCGTCGTCGGAACTGCTGGGATCGGGGTCGCAGGGGAGGATACCTCGATGGCCCGCATGCCCGGCAGCGAGCGGCTTTGCAGCTTGTTCAACAGGTCGCGAAGCTTGGGTGCTGGAACCGCATAATTCGCCTCCATGTAAAGGCCTGCGAAATGCAGTCCCAGCGCCTCGCCGGTGGCCAGGCTGATAACAGCCGAGCCCGAGTTTCCGCCAAGCGTTGAACAATCGTGTTCAATCTCGCTATCCGTGACCTTCAGGATTTCACCCGGCGCCAGCCGCTTCTTGTCGTACACATCGCCAAAAACCTGGCGCACCAGTTCCTGGTCGGGGACATCGGGATCGCGCGCCGGATAGCCGACGGTGATCGCGATTTCGCCGGGGCTTGCGGAGGCGGCGAGCGGAATCGGCGGAGGCATCGACGTGCCCCTCGAAACGCGATTGACCCGCAGAAAAGCCACGTCCGGCTGGCTCTCGAGATTTTCGGACATCCACAGCACGGAATCCACGGCAAACTCGAGCGCTTCGTCGCGCCGATCCTCCTCGAGGAAATCGATTTTTGCCGTCTGGAGCCCGGTCGGGAAGCCCATCTTGAAGGCAAAGCCTTCCCTGTTCTGGCTGAATATGCTGGCGACATGCCGATTGGTTACGATCACGTCGCTGTCGATCAGCCAGCCGGTGCCGGCCCAATTATAGATCGCGTTATTATTGACCTCGACGCGCCCGACGCATGGGATGACCCGGTCGATGACCTTTTGCTGCTTCAGCAGGCGCTCTTTCCAGACTGCACTATCCGGCCCGACGAAGTCCCCGGTCAATCGATTGTCGCGTATCACGAACACCGGGCGGAATTGCGATCGTGCGATCGATTCCTGGAGTCTCCGCGCTCTGGCGACGCCCGCAGGCGAGGCGGGCGCCTCGGCATGCCGCGCTGCGGTAATCGGGGCCCCGCGGCTGATCGATTCGGCCATCATATCGCTGGCGCCAGCTTCCAGCTTCGCCTTTGCTTCCTTGTACAGCTCGTCGTCGCCCTTGAAACGCTCGATGAAAGAAAGGAGATGATCGTCCATTGTCGCCTCCACCTGCCGCTGCTGGTTACGTTGCTTAGTCCAATACCTTGACGGTCATGCGAACACGCTCATCCAGATCAGTTCGCTTCCAGGCGTTGCCGCTGCCGGCCGACGAACGAGGCGTGCCCGCCACTGCCGTACGACGCATACGTCCGCCCGCCCGACGACGCGGCGGGAGTGGAACACCGTTGTCTCCAGCGCTCGCGGACCACCTGCAGGAACCGCCTGCCTTGGCGGCTTCGCTGACGTCGCTCGCAATCGTGAATGAGCGCCTGGGGCTCTCCGTGCCGGGTGCCGGCATGCAATGTGTTGTGGGTAATGCCAAACAATAAAATGAGGTTGCTTGATCACTCGCTGAGTGGTGCGGGCTCAAACACCCAGTAATGGTATCTTGTTACGATACAACCACTGTGTCAAGGCGCGCCATAGACGTGCGGGATTGGCGTGGGTCGTCGATCCGCGTTGGCCAGCGCAAGGCTGGGGGCCGGGGTGCATGAACTGCGTGTTCGCTTGCCGGGGCGGCGCTCGAGAAAATCTTCATTAGCCGAACAGCCAGAGTACCAGCTGCACCACGCGATTGCCCCAATTGGTCCTGGCCTCAATGATGGCCCGGATCCTGCTTTGACAGAGTCGCGCTGACCTGATCCATTTCCCGCATCGAGAGCACCAGACGTTCAGTACCAGTGAGGAGCCGCGCCCATGAGAGAACGGGAACTTCGAGACCTGATTGCAGATGTGAAGACCGGCCAATTGTCGCGGCGGGCCTTTGTCCAGCGAATGATCGCCGTCGGCCTGACGGCGCCGATGGCCGGCATGATGCTGAGCCAATCAGGAGTTGCGATGGCTGCGACGACGTTTCCGTACAAGCCGACCAAGGCCGGCGGCGGCGGGCTGCTGAAGCTGCTCTATTGGCAGGCCATAACCCTGCTCAACCCGCATTTCGCCATCGGCACCAAGGACCAGGAAGGCTCCCGGATCTTTTACGAGCCGCTGGCGGGATGGGACGGCGATGGAAATCTGGTGCCGTTCCTGGCCGCCGAAATTCCGAGCAAGGAAAACGACGGGCTGGCCGAAGACGGCCGCTCGGTGATCTGGAAGCTGAAGCGCGGCGTCAAATGGCACGACGGAAAGCCGTTCACGGCCGACGACGTCGTCTTTACCTGGGAATATGCGGCAAATCCGGAGACCGCCGCGGTCTCGATTGCGAGTTACAAGGACGTCAAGGTCGAAAAGATCGACGACTTCACCGTTCGCGTCCTCTTCGCCAAGCCGACGCCGTACTGGGCCGATGCCTTTGTCGGCACTTACGGCATGATCCTGCCAAAACACCTGTTCGCGGATTACGTCGGCGGCAAATCCCGCGACGCGCCGGCCAACCTGAAGCCCGTCGGCACCGGCCCCTACATGTTCGTCGATTTCAAGCCGGGCGACGTGGTGCTGGCCAAGCGCAACCCCGACTACCACGTCGCCAACCGGCCGCATTTCGACACGCTGGAAGTCAAGGGCGGCGGCGACGCGGTTTCGGCCGCGCGCGCGGTGCTGCAGACCGGCGAATATGATTACGCCTGGAACATGCAGGTGGAAGACGAAATCCTGCTCAGGCTGGAGGCGGCCGGCAAGGGCAAGGTGCACATTACGCCGAGCGGCAACGTCGAGTTCATCATGCTCAACGCCACCGATCCATGGACCGAGGTGGACGGCGAGCGCGCCAGCGTCAAGACCAAGCATCCGCTGTTCAGCGACCCGGCGGTGCGCCAGGCCATCGGCCTCCTGATCGATCGCGCCTCGATCGAGAAGTTCATCTACGGCCGCACCGGCACCGCCACGGCGAACTTCCTCAACAACCCGGAACGCGTCCGGTCGAAGAACACCAAATTCGAATTCAACATCGAGAAGGCCAACCAGGTGCTCGAGGCCGCCGGCTGGAAGAAGGGCGCCGACGGCGTCCGCGCCAAGGACGGCAAGCCGCTGAAGTTCGTCTACCAGACCTCCATCAATGCGCCGCGGCAGAAGACGCAGGCCATCATCAAGCAGGCCTGCCAGAAGGCCGGCATCGACGTCGAACTGAAATCGGTGGTGGGATCGGTGTTCTTCTCGTCGGACACCGCCAATCCCGACACCTACCCGCATTTCTATTGCGACGTGCAGATGTACAACACCACCATGCCGCAGCCCGACCCGCAGCTGTTCATGAACCAGTACGTGTCGTGGCAGATTGCGAACAAGGAGAACAAGTGGCAGGGGCGCAACATCTGCCGCTGGCAAAGCAAGGAATACGACGAACTCTACAAGCAGGCCGAGCAGGAGCTCGACGTCGTGAAGCGGGCGGCGATGTACATCAAGCTCAACGACATGGTGATTGGCGACAACTACATCCAGCCGGTCGCCGCCCGCTCGAGGGTGGCCGCGGTCAAGGGCGGCGTGACCGCGCATTTCAGCGGCTGGGACAACGACCTGTGGCAGCTCGCCAGCTGGTACCGGGACTAGTGAGACCAGTTCCGAAATCTGTGACGCGTAAAAACTGAACCGGCGATAGCAGGACCAACGATGGGAAAATACATTCTCAGGCGCCTGGCTATCGCTATTCCCAGCCTGCTCGGCATCAGTCTCATTCTCTTTGTGCTGCTGGCGCTGGCGCCGGGCGATCCGTTCGGCGAGCTCGCCACCAACAGCAATATTCCGCCCGAGGTGGCGGCGGCGCTGCGGGTGAAGTTCGGGATCGACGATCCGATTCTGATTCGCTACCTGCGCTGGCTGATGGCGATGCTGCAGGGCGACTGGGGCTTTTCGTTCGCGAGCCGAATCAATGTCGACCAGTTGATCCTGCAGCGGATCCCGACCACGCTGTTTGTGGTCGGCTCGTCGCAGATCCTGGCGCTGGCGGTAGCGCTGCCGGTCGGGGTCTATGCGGCGATGCGGCCCTATTCGATCTTCGACCAGATCGCCAACGCGGTCGCCTTCATCGGCTTTTCGCTGCCGACGTTCTTCACGGGCCTGCTGCTGATTTTGATTTTCAGCGTCAATCTCGGCTGGCTGCCTTTTGTCTACCGTACTGACATCGCCGCCACCGGATGGCTCTGGTATTGGGAGAATTTCAAGCAGGCCATCATGCCGGTCACGGTGCTCGGCCTGTTTCAGGCGGCTTCCTTTACGAGGTATGTGCGCTCCGCGGTGCTGGACGTGATCCGGCTCGACTATGTCACCACCGCGCGCTCGAAGGGCCTCGGCGAACGCAAGGTCATCGTCAAGCACGTGGTGCGCAACGCCCTGATTCCGGTCGTGACGCTGGTCGCGCTGCAAATGCCCGCGGTGTTCGGCGGCGCCATCGTCACCGAGCAGATCTTCCGCATCCCCGGCATCGGCTCGCTGCTGATCTCATCGATTCTCGCCAACGACACGCCCGTCATCATGGCGGTGACGTTCGTGTTCGCCTGTCTCGTCGTCGTCTTCAACCTTCTGGCTGATATCATCTATGGCTGGCTTGACCCACGCATCTCCTACCGCTGACGCGGTCCCGCTTCAGGTCCGCCGGCGCCGGATCTCGCCCGGCCTCGAGGCGTGGCGAAAGTTTCGCCGCCATCGCATGGCGGTCGTGAGCGTGGTAATCCTGACGGTGCTGACGTCAGCGGTCCTGCTCGGGCCGCTGATCTGGCGGGTGCCGATCAACGAAATCGATTTTACCGCGCGGCTCAGCACGCCGGATTGGCAGCACCCGTTCGGCACCGATGATCTCGGCCAGGATCTCTTGGCGCGCATGCTGTATGGCGGGCGCATTTCACTGGCGGTCGGTTTCGCGGCGATGGCCGTCGCCATTGTCGTCGGCATTCTGATCGGCGCGATCTCGGGCATTGCCCGCGGCAGCGTCGACGCCGTGCTGATGTGGATCACCGACCTGTTTCTGTCGCTGCCGCAATTGCCGCTGCTGTTGCTGGTGATCTATCTGTTCCGGGATTTCCTCAAGAATCTTGTCGGCCCGGAAGGCGGCGTCTTCATTCTGATCGTGCTTGTGATCGGCGGCTTCCGCTGGATGCCGGTGGCCCGGCTGGTGCGGGCGCAGTTCCTGTCGCTGCGCGAGAAGGAGTTCGTCGAAGCGGCGCGGGCGCTTGGGGCTACGACGCCGCGGCTGGTGATCCGGCATATCCTGCCGAATTCGCTGGGACCGGTCATCGTGGCCGGCACCATCGATGTCGCGGCGGCGATCATCGCGGAATCGACGCTGTCGTTCCTGGGTCTCGGCTTTCCGCCTGACATTCCGACCTGGGGACGTTTGCTGTTCGACGCCAAGGATTATCTGGATATCGCACCGCATTGGGCGCTGTTTGCCGGCGCCGCGATTTTCCTGACCGTGCTGGCCATCAACTTCATCGGCGACGGATTGCGCGACGCGCTCGATCCCAGAAAAGTCATGTAGGGAAAGTCATGCAGATGGCGGCCGCAACCGACGTGATGGACCTCGACGCAAAACCTGCCGGCGAAGCCGCGCTGCTCGACATCAGGGGGCTCAAGACGCATTTCGCCACCGACGACGGCATCGTACAGGCGGTGGATGGCGTCGATCTCACGGTCAGCCGCGGCGAGACGGTGTGCGTCGTCGGCGAGTCCGGCTGCGGCAAGACCGTGACGGCGCTTTCGGTATTGAAACTCATCGCGATGCCGCCGGGACGCATCGCCGGCGGACAGATCCTGTGGCAGGGCCGTGACCTCGTTCCCATGCCAGCGGACGAGTTGAACCGGATTCGCGCCCGGGAAATCGCCATCGTGTTCCAGGAGCCGATGACCTCGCTCAACCCCGTCTATACCATCGGCGACCAGATCGGCGAGGTGATTGCGCTGCATGAAGGCTTGAGCCGCCGCGCCGTGCTGGAGCGAACCATCGAGATGCTGGCGCTGGTTCAGATCCCCAACCCGAAGCGCCGCGTCAACGACTACCCGCATCAGTTTTCCGGCGGAATGCGCCAGCGCGTCATGATTGCGATGGCGCTGTCGTGCCGCCCGAAACTCCTGATCGCCGACGAGCCGACGACGGCGCTCGATGTCACGATCCAGGCGCAGATCCTGGATCTCCTGCAGGACATGAAATCCCGCTTCGGCATGTCGATCATGCTGATCACCCACGCCATGGGTGTCGTCGCCGAGGTCGCGCAGCGGGTCGTGGTGATGTATGCGGGCAAGGTGGTGGAGGAGGCTCCCGTCGGGCAGCTGTTTGCCAATCCGCGCCATCCCTATACGCAGGGCCTGATCCGCTCGATCCCGCGCATCGACAAGGCGGCCGTCCGCAAGACCCGCCTGCAGACCATCGCCGGCGTCGTGCCACGCCTGATCAATCCGCCGCCTGGCTGCCGCTTCGCGCCCCGCTGCAATTTTGCGACCGATGAGTGCCGGCTCGCGCAACCGGAGCTGCGCGAGATCGAACCGGGACACAAGGTCGCGTGCATCCATGCGGAAGCGACCGCCCCATGAGTGAGCCGTCAATGCATGAGCCGTTGCTCAGGGTCTCGAACCTGACCAAGCAGTTTCCTCTCAAGGGCGGTCTGTTCGGCCGCCAGGCCGGCAGCGTCCATGCCGTCGACGGCGTCGATTTTCAGGTCGGCCACGGCGAGACGCTGGGGCTGGTCGGCGAATCCGGCTGCGGCAAATCGACCACCGGGCGCTGCGTGCTTCGCCTGATCGAGCCGACCTCGGGCGAGATCCATTTCGAAGGCAAGGATGTCAGGTCGCTCGAGGCCGACGCGCTGCGCATCCTGCGCCGCGACATCCAGATCATCTTTCAGGATCCGTATGCGTCGCTCAACCCGCGCATGAATGTCGGCGCGATCGTCGGCGAAGCGCTGATCATTCACCGCCTCACCAAAACCAGACGCCAGTTTGAAGAGCGTGTCGTGGAGCTGCTCGAGACCGTCGGTCTGCAGGCGGATCACATGGGGCGCTATCCGAACGAGTTCTCCGGCGGCCAGCGCCAGCGCATCGGTATCGCACGCGCACTCGCCGTCGAGCCCAAGCTGATCATCTGCGACGAGCCGGTGTCGGCGCTGGACGTATCGATCCAGGCCCAGGTCATCAACCTGCTGGAGGATCTGCAGCAGAAGTTCGGGCTCGCTTATCTCTTCATTGCCCACGACCTTTCGGTCGTCGAGCATATCAGCGAGCGCGTTGCGGTGATGTATCTCGGGCGCATCGTCGAGACCGCATCGGCCCGCGAACTCTATACCTCGCCGCGGCACCCCTACACCGAAGCGCTGTTGTCGGCGGTGCCGATTCCCGATCCGAAAGTGAAACGCCAGCGCATCCGCCTGGCGGGCGAAGTCCCCAGTCCCATCGCCCCGCCATCCGGCTGCCATTTTCACACCAGGTGCCCGATCGCGCAGTTTCCAAGATGCAGCACCGAGCCGCCGCCGCTCAAGCAAAGCGCGCAAGGACACTGGGTAGCCTGTCATTTTCGGTGAGGGCGGGACCTTGCGAGTCTCGTGCCGCCCGCGACTACTTTGACGCGAAACGCACGTTGGCGCGTTTGCCGGCCTTGCGTGCCGCGTACCTTGAAGCCAGCACGACGGTCCGGCCGTTGATCTTGCGGGACGCCGCGGCTGTATGGTCAATCTGGCTTGCAGCAAGCCGAAGCTTCTTGGCAGCTTCGTTCTTCTTGTCTTCGGCCTCGTCGGCCTCCGCCTTGCGCACCATCGCGCCGGCGGAAGGCGTCAGACTGACCGGCGTTTCGGCGATCTGGTCCTTCGTCGACAGACCGCCGACGCCCTCGCACGGCGCCTTCGGCGGCAGATCGGTCGGCATTGGAATGGTGTTCTCCTCATCCGTCCAGGCCTCGGCCTTGTGGCCGGTGATGATCACGACGTAGTCGCGCGTTTCCTTCGGCAACGTGCTTCGGCGTGAAAGCCATTTTTCGATCCTGCCGCCGCCGGCATTATAGGCGGCCGCCGCCAGGCCCAGATTTCCGAACTGATCGAACAGCTTCCGCAGAAATTTTGCGGATGCGGGAATCGCCTGCATCGGATCGAAGGGGTCCTTCAACCCCACTTCGACGGCGGTTTGCGGCATGAATTGCGCGATGCCCCGCGCGCCTGCCGAACTGACCTCATTGGCGCGAAACCTGCTTTCCTGCCAGAGCAGGCGGGCGAAGAATCCGATCGGGATATTGTGCTCCTCTGCGGCGTTCTTTACCGCTTCGCAGATCGGATCCGATGACGGAGGCTCGTCGTTGATCGAGGCGGCGGCATGCGCAGCGGAGTCGGCTTGCGCTGGCGTCTCGCCCCGTGCGGCTGCATTATCGTTTACGATGTTCGATTCCGATGGCGGCTCAATCGCTGCAGTGACAGTTGCATTGTGGGAATCTGTATTGACCGCCGCAGGCTCCGACTGCGCGGCGGCGATGGTGAAAGAAGGTTCAGCCCATATCGACTGACGGTTGGGACTTTCAAGATCCGCGGTGATGGCAAACACAGCAATCACGGCGGCGAAAAGATATCGCATCAACTTCCATCCATTGTGTGTGATGGCCGGTCGGATAGAAGTCGGATGTGGACATTTCGCGGATGTAATGCGGCAGCGCCGTGTTATTCGCGCCCGTAGTATTACCGATGTGTCGGAAAACACTGCATATTTCGAGCTTTTCGGTTCCCGCAAACGCTGACGCAATGCGTAACGTCACCGGCGACGCGGTGAAGGCGAAAGCGGCAGCGCGCTATCGATCAAATGGCGGCGGTGGCTGGAATCGGTGTACATAGGATTCGCGCCGACAGCGTGGCGCCAATCCCTCCATTGAAAGAAACCAAAATGAGCGAGCGACTTGAAACGCTGAAGAAAGCCCGTGAGCGCATGACGGAGGACAGGGACGCGCATGCGAAGGTGCTGGCCGCGCCTTTCGACCGCGACAAGGCCGAGCGCGCCCGCAACAAATTCATCGAGATTCAGGTCCTGATCGACGCACTGGACCGCGCCATCAGCGGAGAGGCGGCCATCGCGCCAGCAGGCTGAGTGAAGGCGGAAGCGGGCGGAAGCGGCTGGAGAAGAACCAGAAGCTTCATCGGCTGCTTTCTGCAGGCCAATCCCGCGTGTGGTCGCGCGAGCGCTCCGGGCTCTTGGTGAACACGTTGGCGCTGCCGCTGGATGGCGAGCGGCTGGAAGAATTGCTCGGCCTGATCGTTCGGGGGTTGATCTTTCATCATTGGGGCGTTGCGCTTGGACCCGATATGCTCGTCGAGACGTTGAGCCTGACAAGGCGCGGCGAAGCCTTCTTCGATCAATACACCGAGGCTAATGCCAAGCAGCGCATCATTAACAACATCGGCGCGGGCGATCTGGTGTACGAAGGCGCCCAAGGCGTCGACAACGACGCGGTTTCATTTTGGAAGGTCTCACTCTACGGCGGCCTTAAGATGGCCAGCGACGACGGGATAGATTTCATGTCCTCTTTCGGAGTCATGACCGGCCCGAAGGCAATTGCCGAGCGCGCCGACCAGCGCATCGCACGCGGTGAATACATCATCCGCCTTCCCTGATTTGGTTAGCATGCGTCTGCCCGATCATGATCGCGGCCGAGCCTCGACGACGGCCATCGCTAGCTCGCGCTAACGAAGAAGCTTCAGTCGCCTTCCCATGGCCGCAACCGAGCGCCATGTCGCACGTAGTGAGTGACGACTTCGTTCGGTCCGACTTCGTACACGATCAGATAGTTGCCAACCGGAAATCGTCGGAATTTGGAATTGCGCGTGACCACGCCCAGATGCGGTTGCTCGGCGATCTCAGCTGTCGCCTGTTCGATGCGTGCAACGAGTTGGGCCGCTGCCCTGCGGTTGTCTGGCAATGTATGCAAAAATTTCGCCAAGATCGGCCAGCGCACCGCGTTCGAAACGGAGCTTCATGCGTTGCGGTAGCGGCTGAACACTGCCTCAACTTCTTCGTCGCTCGCGAGGTCTCGCCGCGCGGCGCGTTCTTCGATAATTCGCCACTCTTCGTCGGTAAGGTCATCCCCTTCGCGCGTGCGCTCGACCTGGCGGGCGAAGCGCGCAACCTTCTCCTGGTCCGCCTGCGGCCAGGTCAGACGCGATCGAGAATTTTCTTAACCTGCTCTTTCGTCATGATGAAACGATAGCAAATTCATCCTGCGCGTGCCACGGCCGATCTTCGGACGGAAGACCCGCATGAACTACCAAGCCGAAGTCCGTTTTCGCCCGCGAGAGGTTCTGCGAGGCTGCGCCACGCGTAGCCCTCGAGGGCGAAGCGTGGTGCCCCTGGCCGGAATCGAACCAGCACTCCTTGCGGAACTCGATTTTGAGTCGAGCGCGTCTACCAGTTCCGCCACAGGGGCCCTCGGACATGGCCCTGTGAGAGGATGTCGCGAAGCGGGCGGAATATAGCGGGCGGCGCTTCCGGGTCAACCCGCGCGGATGTGATTGTGGCTTGCCTCGACAGGTGAGCGGCGGCGGGATAGGACGGCTGTCGACTGGTTTTGAGCATTTCGATGCTCCGGAGGACGACCGTGACGCTCGATACCGCCGCCCATTCGTCACCTGCCAGCAATTTCGCCAATCCAGGGGTGCTTCCGGCGCTGGCGATTGCGTTCGTTGCGGCCGACACGCTGGCGGGGGCCTGGTTCTTCCAGCTGGTACTGGATATCCGGCCCTGTCCGCTCTGCCTCGAACAGCGCTATGCCTATTATCTGGCGGTCCCGCTCGGCCTCGCGCTCGCCTTTGCAGCCTCCCGCCGGGCGCCGCAGCCGGTGCTGCTGGCCGGGTTTGCGGTGCTGCTGCTGGCCGCGCTCGCCAATGCCTGGCTCGGCGGCTATCACGCCGGCGTCGAATGGCAGTTCTGGCAAGGCCCGACCGATTGCTCGGGCCCGGTCGTCAATCTAGGCAGCGCCGGCAATCTGCTGGAACGGCTGGACACCGTAAAGGTGGTTCGCTGCGACGAGGTGCAGTGGCGCTTCCTCGGCCTGTCGCTCGCCGGCTACAACGTGCTGATCTCGCTCTTGATGGCGCTGATCGCGCTGTGGGGTATCGTGTCGACGAAACGAGCGTAGTTTCGTGGGGGGGCAAAGCGGCTATCGATTGTGTCGCTTCGTTTGCAATGACGAAGTTGCATTGCAAGTGCGACAAAGCAACCCGACGGGCAAATCAACAAAAGTCTGTCCATCCCTTCGCACAAAAATATTCCGCTTAACCCGTCGGGCAAATCAAAACTAGAATGTCGCCATCCTGTCCCGCCAGAGGGGCGTCGGCCATCGTCACGAACGTTGGGACAGGTCGCGGTGGACGCGGACGCCATGTCTGACGAGTGTGGTGTGAAGCGTACGGCGAAGTCGTGTGGTCCTGACGCCGCGGTGCTGGCGTCAAGTTCTTTGGGAAGCAAAGCTTCCTGAGGGGCGACGGTGGCAAAAGAGCCGTTCACCGGGGAGAGCTCGAAGTAAGCCGTAAAGCCATTGCGCAGGGAAGGCCGGATGCTCTCCGCTGGACCTGTATGCTCGTGTGCGCGTTCTTTGTGCGCTATTGCACACGAGACCGCGGGTGCAGCGCGCACCCGGTCTTCCCTGCGCCCTCTGTCTTTCGAGGGCAGGAAGTTTTTCAAAGACTCGGGCGCTATCCGCGCGGCGAGAATGCGAAGTCACATTCAGTCGTCGTCACCCGCGACTTGTCCGCCGTAGCTCAAAGAGCGAAGGCGGAAGGCGGGTGACCCAGTATTCCAGAGACAGTAGTGATTGAATCGATAAGCCGCGGCGTACTGGATACCCCGCCTTCGGGCTCGCCGAAAGCGAGACCGGTGGCGGGTATGACGGCCTCTCAGGCGGGCGATGTGGATGCTCGCCACGACGGCGCTGGAGTGTGCCACCTAATCGTCCACATCCTCCTGCGGACGCCCGAACAGATGAATAATTCCCGGCGTCGTAATCGAGACGAACACGAAGCGCGACAGATGATGGGCGCCGACGAAGATCGGATCGATATGCAGCGTCAGCGCCAGCGCCAGCATGGCGTCCATCGCACCGGGCGCGAAGGCGACGACGACGTCGGCGAAGCGCACGTTGGTGGTCAGCAGGCTCACCGCGACGAAGATCGCGGAGATGATGATTGCGACCGCAAACGAGCCCAGGCCGGCATTGACGTGGCTGAGCAGCGTCGATCTCTTGATCCGCGAAAAGCGCGTGCCGATCACGGCGCCGATGCCGACCAGCGCCACGCCGCGCATCCAGGGCGGCAGGCCGCCCTCGATCAGGGCGGTGCCGTGCAGCACGCTGGAGGCGATCATCGCGCCGAACATCCAGCTCGCCGGAAATTTGGCGAGCCGCAGCAGCAGCGCAACCGCAATGGCTGCGGCGATCAGGGCGGCGAGCTCGAGCGGCGAGGCGACAACGGAGGCGAACACCGGCGGCGCTGTCGGCGCGATCCCGGTGAGCGCCAGCACCAGCGGCAGGGCGGCGGTGAGAATGATCACGCGCATGGTCTGCACCACCGCGATCGCCGGCACGTCCGCGCCCTTTTCGGCGGCGAGTATCGTTATTTGCGACAGCGCGCCGGGGCTTGCGGCCAGCAGCGCCGAGGTCGGGTCCCAGCCGTGGAAGCGCTGCAGGTAGAAGCTGGAGCCGAAGGTCATGCAGAAGGTCGCAAGCGCCAGCAGGGCGATGGTCAGCGGATAGGCGCTCATGTGCTGGATCAGTTGCCGCGACACCAGCGAGCCGAGCGTGATGCCGAGCAGCACCAGCACGGTCTGGGTCAGGATCGGCGGCATGTGCAGGGGCCGCCCGGCCAGGGCGGCGATGCCGACGGCCGCCATCGCGCCCGAGATCAGCCCGCCCGGCAGGTTCGCCCACAGAAACAGCAGGCCGCCGGCGGCGCCGAGGACCAGCGTCTCGAGCGTGCCCAGAATTTTGGCGCGGTCGGCAATAGCAGAGGAAATCGATGTGGGGATCAGGCTCACGCCGCCTTATGGCAAATCCGCCTTGGCGAGACAAATGCGTCACGCGATTGCAGCAATGCGCGGCGATGCTGCCGTGGCGTGCGCGCCGCAATTGCTGAACGCCGGCTGAATGGGACGCCGGATTCGTCGATTTCGGTCACGCAAAATTTTCAGCGCAAGGTCAGCGAGCGCGTTGTCGCAAGCTGTGGTTGCGCTAGGATGGCAGGTGCAGATGACTACTCCAAGGAGACCAGGGATGACTATTCAAGCAAAAATACTGGCCGCAATCGCGGCGTCGGGTTTGGCGGCGTTTGCGGTGACCTCGCAGGCTCACGCCCTGACCGCGCAGGAATGCAGCGCCAAATACCAGGCTGCCAAGACAGCCGGCACGCTCGGCGATCAGAAGTGGAACGACTTCCGCAAGGCGCAGTGCGGCGCCGACGCAACAGCCGCGCCTGCGGCTGCGGCCCCGGCCGCCGCGCCCAAGGAAACAGCCAAGGAAGCCAAGAAGGAAGCCGCTCCGAAGGAGGCCGCCAAGAAGGAAGCGGCCGCACCCGCCGCGGCGCCGTCAGGCCCCGCGGTCTATCCGAACGCGGTGGATCCGAAATATTCCAAGGAGACCGCCGGCAAGGGTCGCATGCACACCTGCGTCGACCAGTACAACGTCAACAAGGCCACCAATGCCAATGGCGGGCTGAAGTGGATCCAGAAGGGCGGCGGCTATTACAGCGAATGCACGAAGAAGCTGAAAGGCTCCGCCTGACAGGCAACGGGCGCGGCCGGATATTCCAGCCGCGCCTAGCCCTGATCGCGAAGCAGTTTCTCGGCGGACTTCGCCACCAGCTGCGCGCGTTTGCGCGGTCCGCGTTCGAGGAACAGAAGACTCTGGCCGAACACGAAGCAGTAGAACAAGAACGCCTGCGCGTCCGCTTCCTCGGCCTGCAGGCCGGTCGCGCGGTAGAGATGCCCGACATTCTTCAATCGCGCCGCATCGACGCTGGCGACCGCGTTGGCGGCGGGCTCGTCGGACCGGGCCCATTGCCGGATCGCCAGCTCGATCGACATGCCCTCGGAATTCATGCGCTCGGAATAAAGCGCAATCAGCGCCTTCAGCCGTTCTCGCGCGGTCGCGCCGTCGAGACTGGTATGTTTTTCGATGGCCGCGATGCGGCCGCTGCTCCAGCTCTGAAGCATGGCCTCAAGCAGCGCTGCGCGGTCGCGGAAGCGGCGATAGAAGCCGCCCTTGGTGACGCCGAGGTTCTTGGCCAGCACCTCGACCCGAACGCCCTCGACGCCGGTCTCGCGCGATTTCATCGAAGCCGGCCGCGATCCAGGCCTCGTTTCGCGCGTCAGCCCTGGTGTCATGCTTGGCGTCGCTCATGGTGCGGTCTCACCAATTCTTGATACGGTACCGTATTGCTAGCCCGAAGGCGATCTGATACGCTACCGTATCAAGCTAGAAAAGCGGAGCAAACGATGCAGACGGACGCGACCTATCGCGGCACGGTCTATCCGTGGCAGTGCGATCACGTCGGGCACATGAACATCATGTGGTATGTCGGCAAATTCGACGAGGCGAACTGGAACCTGTTCGCCAGGCTGGGGCTGACGCCGTCCTACCTGCGCCAGTCCGGCCGCGGCATGGCAGCCGTACAGCAGAACATCGCCTACAAGCGCGAATTGCTCGCCGGCGACATCGTCGAGATCACAAGCCGGCTGCTGGAAATTCGCGACAAGTCAGTCCGCTTCCTGCACGAGATGCGCAACGCCGAGACCGGCGAGATCGCCGCGACCTGCGAATTCGTCGGCGTCCATCTCGACCGGCAGGCGCGCAAGTCGGCGCCGTTCGCGCCGGCGATCCGCAACGCCGCCATCAAGCATCTCGATCCGGCCGAACCTGAGGTGGCGTAAATCACATGACGCGCTATCAGCCGAAGAATCCGGATTATCGCCGCATCGCGATCGACACGTTCGAGCGGCAGCGCGCAATGAAGACGCTCGGCATTTCGATCGCGCGGCTGGAGCCGGGCGAGGTCGATCTGGCGATGGACTATTCGCCTGAGTACACCCAGCAGAACGGCTTCGTTCATGCCGGGATTATCACCGCCGGCCTCGACAATGCCTGCGGCATCGCCGCCTTCACGCTGATGCCTGATGGTTCCGACATCCTGACCGTGGAATTCAAGACCAACCTGCTGGCGCCGGCGCGCGGCCAGCGCTTTGCGTTCCGCGCCACCGTCGTCAAACCCGGCCGCACGCTGACGGTGTGCGAGGGCAGGGCCTATGCCGAGCACGATGGCGTCGAGGTCCTGATCGCGACCATGAGCGGCACGCTGATGGCGCTGCCGCGCCGCGAAGGTGCGCCGTTGTCGGAGGGCGTCCGGGTACCGGCCTGATCCGCTGGCGCGTATTGCAGTGCAGCTTTGTGCTGCGGCCATGGCGATCTGCAGAAAATCCTTCTATGGTCCCGCCGTGCAAGCGAGTTCTTCAACTTGATCATCTCCACCGTGCAAAGCGTGCTGGGACTGGCATCGGGGATGCTGGTCGGGTTCTCGCTCGGCCTGGTCGGCGGCGGCGGCTCGATCCTCGCCGTGCCGCTGATGGTCTATGTGGTCGGCGTGCCCGAGCCCCACATGGCGATCGGCACCAGCGCCATTGCGGTGGCCGCAAACGCCGCGGTCAACCTGTCCAACCACGCGCGCGGCGGTACCGTGATCTGGTCCTGCGCGCTGATATTCGCCGCTTCGGGCATGGTCGGCGCCTTCGGAGGATCGATCCTCGGCAAGATGGTCGACGGCCAAAAACTGCTGGCGCTGTTCGCGTTGGTCATGATCGTCATCGCGATGCTGATGCTGAAGACGCGCGCGCGCATCGGATTGCCCGACGTCAAGATCTCGATGTCCAACATGCCGGCCATTGTCGGCCTTGGTCTCGCGACCGGGACGATGTCGGGATTCTTCGGTATCGGCGGCGGGTTCCTGATCGTCCCGGCGCTGATGCTGGCGACGGGGATGCCGATCATGAATGCGGTCAGTTCCTCGCTGGTCGCGGTCACTGCCTTCGGCATGACCACGGCCGCGAGCTATGCCTGGTCCGGCCTGGTCTCGTGGGCCTTGGCGGGGTTGTTCGTGGCGGGCGGCATCGCCGGCGGATTGGCCGGCACGCGGGCGGCGCGGCACCTCGCCGAGCGCCGCGGCGCGCTCAATATCGTGTTCGCCGTGGTCATTATTGCCGTGGCACTCTATATGCTGGCGCGTAACATATCGCCGCCCTGGACGTAGACAGGGAATGCAGCCCTCAGCGAGACACATATGAACCGATCGAACAATCCAGCCGGAGCCAATTTGGGACGCACACGGCGCGAAGCGCTCGGTTTGCTTGGCGCGGGCGCGGCCCTGCTCGGCGCGGGCGCGTCGCGCTCGGCCTTGGCGCAAGACGATGCGGTGCTGACCGAAGCGTTGGTGCTGCGCGACCCCGAGGTTCCCTCGACCGGCAATCCCGAAGGCGACGTCAACATCGTCGAATGGTTCGACTATAATTGCCCGTATTGCCGCAAGATCGCGCCTGAAATCCAGCAGGTGGTGCAGGACGACGGCAAGGTTCGCCTGGTGCTGAAGGAATGGCCGATCCTGGGCGAGGTTTCGAAGTTCGGCGCGCGGATGGCGATGGCCGCCAAATATCAGGACAAATACGTCGCCGCGCATGAAGCGATGATCGGCGTCAGTTCGAAACTGACCGAACCGCGGATCCGCGAATTGCTGGCTGGCGCGGGCCTCGACATGGATCGCCTCAACCGCGACGCGACGACGAACGCCAAGGCGATCGACACCATCCTCGCCCGCAACCACGATCAGGCGGTGGCGTTCGGCTTCAAGGGAACGCCGTCCTTCATCGTCGGCAAGTTCCGCGTGCCCGGCATCCTCACCATGGCGCAATTCGAGATGGTGATTGCCGATGCGCGCAAGGCCAAGAAGAGCAATTAGCGATCAATAGAATGGCGCCCTCGTCAGTGACGAGGACGCCTGAGTTCGCCGATGAGATCGCCCAAACCTACTTGGACGAAATCTTGACCCAATCCTCATGGGCGCGATTCTTCAGCTTGTTCCAGTCGGCTTGCGCCACGTCCCAGTTGACGATGGTGCGATTGGCCTGCGCTACCTGGCCGTTCGCGACGCTCGACGTCTGCATCGAATCATAGACATAAATGCCGCCAACCAGCAGCAGCGCACCCAAAATCATTCCTACAAACGTCTGCATCGCAGATTCCTCCGGTTCGAAAGCACAACGCAGATATTTCAGCGTGGTTCCATCACCATCCAACGCGCCTTTGCGGGCGTTAATGGGGCGCTGCGATGGAAGGAAGTTGTCGCGGTCAGGCGGCGCCGTTCAGCCACTGCAAAATCTCCGCATTCATCTCGCGCGGATAGCAATGGCTGAGATCGTCGAGTTCGCGGTAGATGACATTGGCGCCCGCTGCGGCCAGCGCCTCGCTGGTTTGCCGCGCCACCTGGACTGGAAACATCCAGTCGAGCGTCCCGTGCACGATATGAACCGGCAGGCCACGCAACCTTTCGGCATCGGCCATTTCCGCCATCAGCGGATGAAAAGTCGCCGACACTGGCGCGAGGTGAGTGAACGGCGAGGTACCCTCGAACCCCGTCAGGTAGCAGAACGTGCCGCCATCGCTCATACCTGTCAGCAGCATCTGCGACGAATCGACATTCCAGCGCGAGCGCACGGCATCGAGAATACGCTCGAGGTTCGGCGTGTCGGTGTCCTCGCCCATCAGCGCCCAGGTGGTGCCGGTGGCTGTCGGCGCGATCAGGATGGCGCCGCGGCTGCGGGCATCGCGCAGCCAGCTCCACAGGAAGCCGCGGCCATTGCCGCTGCCGCCGTGCAGCGCCATCACCAGCGGCCATGCGCGGCCGGGCGTGTAGTATTCCGGAATGTAAACAGAGAAGCCGCCGCGGCTGCCGGGCTCGTTGTGGTCGTGAAAGATGCCGGTATTGGCGTTGGCCGGCGCCGCCAGCCGCGCCGCGAGATCGGCGTCCTCGCGCAGTGCGGGATCGACGAAGAACCGGCTCACCGGCGGCAATCTCGCCGTCAACGCATAGAGCGCCTCCTGGGCGCGCGACGCGTGGCGCAATCCGCGAAACAGGCTGGTAAACTCGCCGTGGCCGCTTTGCACGACACGCAAGGCTTCGAATGCGGCAAGCGCCGCGTCGCTCGCCGTCTCCAGCGGGGTCTTGATCGCGGCGAACGCCTCGGGCCATTGCTCGAGCCGCGGCCGCTCGGCGCGCAAGGCTTCATCCGGTTGTCCGACGGACTCCATCACGCGGTCGAAATCCGGGGGATTGAGGTAGCGCGCAACGAAGCCGAGCGCTTCCAGCGACTGCAGCAGCGGCGGCAGCACGGCCACGATGTCGTCCACCACGGCCTCACTCATCGAACGCTCTCGCTTCTACCATTGATCGTATCCGGGTATACGGACGTCGGCGACTGCCTTCAAGGCTTCTCGTCCAACCTGAACCCCGGATACATTGAATTGGCGATCCCCATCGACAGTAGCAGATTGGTATCGAAGGGGGTTCGGAAGATCTGGAATGGCATCGCAGCTCAATGCAGCCGCGGCGCCTTCAGGAGTTTCGCCCGATCAATCGAGCTCAGCACCACGTCGAAGGTGACGCCCTCGTGGTAGACCGTGAGCGGTACGTCGACGCCGGCGGTCCCGAGCGACCATAGCTTCCGGTAGAAGCCGGTCTGGCTCGTGACCTTGTCGCCGTTTACGGCGAGAATGACGTCGCCGGTTTTGAGCTCGGCGCGCGCCGCCGGACCCTTGCTGGCGATGCCGACCACGACGAGACGGTTGTCGATCTCGGTGGTGTACATGCCAAGCCACGGCCGCGAAGGCTTGTTGACGCGGCCGAATTTCCTGATGTCGTCGAGCACCGGTTTCAACAGGTCGATCGGCACGATCATGTTGACGTGCTCGGCCTTGCCGTCGCGCTCGCGTTCGAGCTGCAGCGAGCCGATGCCGATCAGTTCGCCACGGTTCGAGATCAGTCCGGCGCCGCCCCAATTCGGGTGCGCGGGATGGGTGAAGATCGCTTCATCCAGCAGATATTCCCAATAGCCGGCGAATTCCTGCTTGGCGGCGATCTGGCTCGCGACCGATCGCGTGCGCCCGCCGGCGCCGCCGACCACCACGCGGTCGCCGACTTTCGCGGCCGCCGATGATCCGAGCCGAAGCGGATCGAGATCGAGATCGCCCAGCGCCTGCACCAGGCCAAAACCGGATTCGGAATCGAAGCCGAGCGCGTGGCCCTCCACGACGCTGCCGTCGCCCCGATGCAGCCAGACCGCTTCGGCCTCGGTGATGAGATAGCCGATGGTCAGCACCAGCCCGTTATCGATCACCACGCCATTGCCGGCGCGTTCGGTGCCGAGCGTCTCTGCGCTGAAGGCATCGGGCGGAATGATGGAATGCAGCCCGACCACGGAAGCGAGCGTGCGGTCGAGATCGAAACCGTAATCGCCGGCACGCGGCTGGTTTGCGGGCGGCACTCTCCACTCGGTCAAAGAGGGCATTGATGGTCTCCTGAGATGGGGGGTCTTCCAACCAACGCCGCGTCATCCGAATAGATCACGGGGGGTCGCCCATTTTTCGGCAATATAGCCTCGAAACGGCCGATGATCGAGGTCGCAGATCATACCATTGCGTCAGTCTCGCCACTGCCGAAAATCGCGCTTGACAGCCTCGGCTGCAACCGTCGCGGCGGTGTTGAGCCAGCCCGGCGGGCGTTTTCTCAGGTCGGCCTTCAGCGCTGTGACGCTTGCGGTTCCAGCCGCATGGATCGAGGCAATCTCGAATCCCATCGCCTGCATGAGATTGAGGTGCAGCCTGCCGCCGGCGTCGTCGCCGAGCTCGATCTTGGTGGAATCGGCGGCGACGCGGCGGAAGATGAACTTCTTTCGCACAAGCAGGAACGGGTCCGGCGTTCGATAGCGGCCGTTGGCAACGGCGAGGAAATGCGACTTCTGCGATGCTTTCGATCCATGGGCCCAGGTCCATGCCGACGGCACCAGTGCCTTGGCCTCGCGCAGCACGTGGCCGCCGCGCCAATAGGCGACCGCGAGGTAACGCGGCCGCCCCAGGCCGCCGCCGCCCTTGCGCGGGACGCTGCACAGCCGAACCGTCTTCTTGTCCACGCCTCTCGGCAGGCTCGCGACCAGCGCCTTGGCGATCGCGGGTGGTGGGCTCGCTTTCCGGTAATCGGCGATGTCTTTCCAGAATTTCTCCACCTTGGCTTCGGTGGGCTCGGCATAGGACCGCAGCCAGGTCTCACCCTCGAACAGGAGCGCCGGCTGCGGATCGTCGAGACCGTTGCGGTAGCCCCTGAGCAGCGCCGCAGCGGCGCGCCGGTTGCCGATTCTGCGATCGGGTGCCAACTGAATGCTGGTCGCCAGCCGCACGAGATCGAGAACATAGGGCATGACCGCGGCTTCGTCGAAATCGTTGACGCCCCAGACCAGTCGCCCGTCCGCGTCGCGCCAGGTGCCGAAATTTTCCAGATGCAGGTCGCCGACCGAGAGTACGCGTGGCGCATCCATCAACTCCGGACACCAGTCGCCGATTTTCCGGGCCCAGCGAAAATAAGTGGCGCGCAAGAAGATGAACGCGGTCTTCTTCATCCGCTTGTGCTTGTAGTCGATGTCCGACTTGACCACGTCGCACTGCGTGGCGAGCCAGGCTTCGTAATCCTCGTTGTCGGTGCGGAATGACATTGCAGACCCCTTATGGTTCGGCCGATCGTCATTCCATGCATCCTACCGCAGGATGTGTGGTTGTAAAACCTCGCGGATGCCGGGAGTTGCCCCCTCAAACTGCCTTCGCCCGTGCGCGCGACGGCACGATCCGGAACGGCCGATCCTCCTTCAGCCAGCCTGCGCGCTCGTCGCGCAATAGCGTGCGGCGAACCTTGCCGGAATCGTCGCGCAGGCCGATGCTTGTGACCTCGAAACTTTCCGGATGCTTGTAGCGGCTGAGCCGGTCGGCCAGGAACGCCGCCATGCCGTCGGCGACGGCTTGCGCATCGGTGCTGCCGTCGAGTTCGAGGATGGCATGCACGCGCTGCCCGAATTCCGGATCGGGCAGGCCGACGACAACGCAGGAGCGCACGTCGGGATGTTCGGTCACCGCGGCCTCGATCTCGGCCGGATAGATATTGGCGCCGCCGCGCAGGATCATGTCGGCGAGCCGGTCGCCGAGATAGAGATAGCCCTCGGCGTCGAGCCTGCCGATGTCGCCGAGCGATTCCCAGCCGTCGGGGCGCCGCTTCGGTTCGGCGCCGAGATAGTGATAGGTGCAGCCGGCGCCGTCATTGGGCAGGAAATAGATCTCGCCGGTTTCGCCGGTCGGGACCTCGTTGCCGTCTTCGCCGATGATGCGCAGGCGACAAGTGTCGCCGATCTTGCCGACCGAGCCCTTGTGCGCAAGCCACTCGGTGCCTGAAATGACCGTGGCGCCCTGCCGCTCGGTGCCGCCATAGAGCTCGTAGATGCGCTCCGGCCCGAGCCACTCGATCCATTTTTCCTTCAGCCATGGCGGCATCGGCGCTGCCATGTGAAACACGACCTGCAGGCTGGAAAGGTCGTAGCCGTTGCGCACCTCGTCCGGCAGCGCCCAGATCCGGTGCATCATGGTCGGCACGAAGTTGACCCATTGCACCCGGTTGGCCTCGATCAGCCGCAGGGTTTCTTCGGCGTCGAACTTGACGAGGCCCGTCACGCGCCCGCCGTTGAACAGCGCGGTGTGCGACACGATGAACGGCGCGTTGTGATAGAGCGGGCCGGGGTTGAGCAGCGACACATTCTGCACAAGGCCGAGCGCGGATGGGGCTGATGTCTCCACCACCGCGGGCATGTGATCGAGGATCACTTTTGGCCGCCCGGTCGAGCCGCCGCTGGTCATGGCCTTCCAGTAGCGCGCCACGGGATTCGTCATCGGTTCGTCGGATACGCCTTCGGGGATAAAATCAGCGGGCAGCGAATTCGGCGCATTCCAGTCGGGCTGGCCGCCGACCACCAGCGACGGCTTGAGGATGTCGAGCACCGCGGCCGCTTCGCCGCGCGGCAGCCGCCAGGTCAGCGACGTCGGCGTCGCGCCGCACTTCCAAACCGCAAAGGTGGTTTCGAAAAACAGATTGCTGTTGGGCAGTCCAATGGCGACGAAATCGCCGGGCTTGACGCCCTTGGCGGCAAAGGCACGGGCGCGGCGGTTGGCATTGCGCTCGAGTTGCGCCCAGGTGAGCGTGTCGGTCCCGTGACTGACCGCGATCGTGTCCTTCGGCTTGCGTTCGGCATACCAGCGCGGCACGTCGGCGATGGGAATGAGCATGGCGGCGTTTCCGTTGGTTGGCGTCTTGCTGACGCGCTTGTCGTGCGAGGTGGCATGCCGCCCCATCGACCACTTCACCAACAGGAGCTGTGGTGAGTCAAGACGCTTCGGATCGTTCGTCCGACCTGCGTTCGCGCCGGCCGCATGGCAGGTCGACCGGCCGCCGCTAGGAGGTATCGGGCGAAGCTGATAGATATTTCGCTCTCACAGCGACGGAGAGCGGAACATGGACAATCGCAGCGACATCTGGCTCGGCGTTGACGCGATCAAGCCGCGTTTCGTGGCCTTGAGCGACAGGGTCTGGGCCATGCCCGAGGTGTGCTACACCGAGGCGCGCTCGGCTGCCGAACATCTCGCCGAACTGCGCCATCAGGGTTTCCGCGTCACCGGGAATGTCGCCGATATTCCCACCGCCCTGATGGGCGAATGGGGCGAGGGCGGTCCCGTCATCGCTTTCCTCGGCGAATACGATGCGCTGCCCGGCCTCAGTCAGGAGGCCGGCGTGGCGGAGCCTCGCCCGCTGGAGGCGGGAGGCCACGGCCATGGGTGCGGTCACAACCTGTTGGGTTCGGCCGCGCTGCTAGCCGCCACCGCCGTGAAGGATTGGCTGGCGGCCAACAAGGCGCCGGGGCGCGTGCGCTACTATGGCTGCCCCGCCGAGGAAGGCGGTGCTGCGAAAACCTTCATGGTGCGCTCGGGCGCCTTCGCTGATGTCGACATCGCCATCACCTGGCATCCGAACAGTTTCTGGGAAGTGGCGGTGACGCCGTCGCTGGCCAATACGCGCGCCGATTTCATCTTCACCGGGCGGGCTTCGCACGCGGCGGCGTCGCCGCATCTCGGCCGCAGCGCGCTCGACGCGGTGGAACTGATGAATGTCGGCGTCAACTACATGCGCGAGCACATGCCAAGCGACGCCCGCGTTCACTATGCCCTGCTCGACACCGGCGGCATTGCCCCCAACGTGGTGCAGGCCCACGCCCGCGTGCGCTATTCGATCCGCGCCCGCGACCTGCCCGGCATGAACGAGCTTGTGGCACGCGTGCACAAGATCGCGCAGGGCGCGGCGTTGATGACCGAAACCAGTGTGGAGATGCGGATCATTTCCGCGGTCTCCAACATTCTGCCCAACACGCCGCTCGAGCAGGCGCTTCACGCCATCATGGAGGATCTCGGTCCGCCGCGCTTCGACGACGCGGATGAACAATTCGCCGCCAAAATCCGCGCCACGCTGACCGAGAAGGATATCGATTCCGTCTATTACGCGATCGGCATGGATCCGACTTCGCGCCCGCTCGCCGATTTCATCGTACCGCTGGATGCGAAGCGCAATCCACTGATCGGTTCGACCGACGTGGGCGATGTGAGCTGGGTGATCCCGACCGTTCAGGTTCATGCCCCGACGGTGGCGATCGGCACGCCGTTCCACACCTGGCAGGTGGTCGCCCAGGGCAAGACGCCGGCCGCCCACAAGGCCATGGTGCAGGCCGCCAAGGCGATGGCCGGCCTCGGCGTCAAGGCGCTGTGCGAGCCGGACCTGATCGCCGCCGCCAAGGCTGACCTCGACAAGCGCACCGCCCGCACGCCCTATGTCAGCCCGCTGCCGGACAACGTCGCGCCGCCGCTGAACATGTCGCTGAGCTGAACGCGGGGTAAGGCGGCCAAGACCTCAAGGTTCTCGATCGTTCAGGATGATCCGTGCCTCACTCCTTCGGCATTGGCACCGAATGCATCGGCGCCATGATGTGTCAGTGGCTTCATGCCAGTGAGGGTGCGCAGCAGCACGTAGAACACCGGCGTTAGAAACAGGCCGAAGATAGTTACGCCGATCATGCCGGAAAACACCGCGACGCCCATCGCGCGTCGCATTTCCGAGCCCGCACCGGTGGACAGCACCAGCGGCAGTACGCCCATGATGAATGCCATCGACGTCATCAAAATCGGACGCAGCCGCAGGCGGCTGGCCTCGATGGCGGCGCGGATTGGCGTGCGGCCGGCAAATTCGAGTTCGCGCGCGAATTCGACGATCAGAATCGCATTCTTGGCAGACAATCCCACCAGCACGATCAGGCCGATCTGAGTGAACACGTTGTTGTCACCCTTGGACAGCCAGAACTCCGAACATCGCAGCCAGCAGGCCCATCGGCACGATCATGAGGATCGCCAGCGGCAGCGTGAGACTTTCATAGAGCGCGGCCAGCACCAGGAACACCAAAAGGATCGCCAAAGGAAACACCCACAGGCCGGAATTGCCCGCGATGAACTGCTGATAAGTCAGATCGGTCCATTCGAAGGCGAAGCCGGGCGGCAGCGTTTCGGCGGCAATCCGCGTGGCGGCCTCTTGTGCCTGTCCGGATGAAAAACCAGGTGCCGCGGCCGCGTTGATGTCGGACGACAGGAAGCCGTTGTATCGGATGGCACGTTCCGGACCGGCGCTCTGGCAAATCTTGAGGAGCGCCGACAGCGGCACCATGTCACCCGACGCGGAGCGCACCTTCAGCTGGCGGATATCATCTGCGCGCGCGCGGAACGGCGCGTCGGCCTGGACATAGACCGAATACGTCCGCCCAAACTTGTTAAAGTCGTTGACGTAGAACGAGCCCAGATAGATCTGCAGCGTGTTGAAGACCTCCGTCACGGGGACGCCGAGCTGCAGCGCCTTGGTGCGGTCGATGTCGGCGAACAGTTGCGGGACGTTGACCTGGAAGCTCGAGAAAGCGCCGGCAATCTCGGGTGCCTTCGAAAGCCCTGCCATGAAGGCCTTGGTTGCGTCATTCAGCGCTTCATAGCCGAGCCCCGCGCGGTCCTCGATCTGCAGCTTGAAACCGCCGATGGTTCCGAGTCCGTTCACCGGCGGCGGCGGGAACATGGCGATGAATGCCTCCTGGATCCCAGCGTATTTTTTGTTCAGGTCGGCCGCAATCGCATTGCCGCTGAGCGAAGCATCCTTGCGTTCCTCGAATGGTTTCAGCGTCGAGAACACGATGCCGGCGTTCGAGGAATTGGTGAAGCCGGAGATCGACAGGCCCGGAAACGCCACCGAGCTTTGCACGCCGGGCTGGGTCAGGGCGATATCGCTCATCCTGCGGATGACTTCTTCGGTCCGGTCCAAGGTCGCGCCGTCCGGCAGTCGGGCAAAGCCGACCAGGTATTGCTTGTCCTGTCCCGGTACGAAGCCGCTTGGCACCTGCTTGAAGAGCACGGCGGTAGCGCCGACCAGCACGACATAGAGCCCGATGACGACCGACTTCCCGAAGATCACTTTTGTCACGCTGCGGCTATAATTATCAGACGAACGCGTGAAAGCGCGATTGAAGCCGCGGAAGAACCAACCAAGCGCCTTGTCGAGTACCCGGGTCAACCAGTCCTTAGGCTCGTTGTGTCCCTTCAACAGTAGGGCCGCGAGCGCGGGTGACAGCGTCAGCGAATTGATCGCCGAGATTACCGTCGAGATCGCAATCGTCAGCGCGAACTGCTTGTAGAACTGGCCGGTCAGGCCAGAGATGAAGGCCAGCGGCACGAACACCGCGATCAGCACCATGGCGATCGCGATGATCGGTCCCGACACTTCCTTCATCGCCTGATAGGTCGCGTCTCGCGGCGACAGGCCGCCTTCGATATTGCGCTCGACGTTCTCGACCACGACGATGGCGTCGTCCACGACGATGCCGATCGCGAGTACCAGTCCGAACAGGCTGAGCGCATTGATCGAAAACCCAAAAACGTGCATCACCGCAAATGTGCCGACAATCGACACCGGCACTGCCAGCAGCGGGATGATCGACGCCCGCCAGGTCTGCAGGAACAGGATCACGACCAGCACGACCAGCGCGACGGCCTCGAGCAGCGTGTGAATCACCGCTTCGATCGACGAGCGTACGAACTGGGTCGGGTCGTAGACGATCTGGTATTCGACGCCTTCCGGCATGTTTTTCTTGATCTCGGCCATTGTCGCGCGGACGTTGTCCGAGATCTGCAGCGCGTTGGACCCCGGTGCCTGGAAGATCGGGATCGCCACCGCCTGCTTGTTATCGAGCAATGAGCGAAGGCCATACTCGGATGCGCCGAGCTCGACACGCGCGACGTCGCGCAACCGGACCACTTCGCCGCGCGAACCCGTCTTGACGACGATGTCGCCGAACTGTTCTTCCGTACTGAGGCGGCCTTCCGCATTGACGGAAAGCTGGAGATCCAGACCCTTGACGCTCGGCGAGCCACCGACCACGCCGGCCGCCGCCTCGACGTTCTGCGCCTGAATCGCCTTGACGATGTCGTTGGCGGTCAAGGAGTGTTCCGAGGCTTTTTGCGGATCGACCCAGACTCGCATCGAATAATCGCCGGCGCCGTAAAGCTGGACGTCGCCGACGCCGTCGATCCGCGCCAGCCGGTCCTTGACGTTGAGCACGGCGTAATTACGCAGATACGTCATGTCGTAGCGGTTGTTCGGCGACAGCAGATGCACGACCATGGTCAGGTCGGGCGAACTCTTCTTGGTGATGATGCCGAGCTGCCGGACCACCGCCGGCAGCCGCGGCTCGGCCTGCTGCACGCGGTTCTGCACCAGTTGCTGCGCCTTGTCGGGGTCGGTGCCGAGCCGGAACGTCACCGTCAGCGTCATCGCGCCGTCGGTCGTTGCCTGGCTCGCCATGTAGAGCATGCCTTCGACGCCGTTGATCTGTTCCTCGATCGGCGTCGCCACGGTCTCGGCGATGACTTTTGGATTGGCGCCGGGATAGGTTGCGCGGACGACGACCGATGGCGGCACGACGTCGGGATATTCCGAGATCGGCATCGCCATCAGCGAAATGAGCCCGGCAAGGAAAATCAATACCGAAAGAACGCCGGCGAAGATCGGCCGGTCGATGAAGAATTTTGACAGATTCATGGGAGGCCCCTGCGCGAGCGTTTAGCGCTGCGCGACGTGTTTGTTATCGTCTGTCGAGGTGCGTTGCGAACTACGCATGCCCATTTCGGCCACTTCGAGTTTGACGAGCGCACCGGGACGCACCCGCTGCAGGCCATTGACCACAACGCGGTCGCCCGAGTTCAAGCCCGACGTAACGATGCGAAGCCCTTCAACGTTGCCGCCGAGGGTAATCGGGCGATAGAGCGCGCGATTGTCGGGGCCCACGACCAGGACGAATTTCTTGTCTTGATCGGTGCCAATCGCCCGTTCGTCGACCATCACGACCGTCTGCTGCTTCGGCTGGCCCATCCGCAACCGTGCAAACTGACCCGGGATCAGTCGGCCGTCCTCATTGTCGAACGAGGCGCGAACGCGGATGGTGCCGCTTTGGCTGTTGACCTGGTTGTCGATCAGCTGGATGCGCCCCTTGACGGTGACGCCCGAAGATGTCGACATCTCCACCGGGATTTGATCGAGTTTGCCGCGCCTGCCGCCGGCATCGGCGATCGAACCGATTGCGCGCAGCACGACGTCTTCGTCAGCATCGAAACTGCCGTAGATTGGATTGACCGATACCAGCGAGGTCAGCACGGGCGATGACGTTCCGGCCGCAACGAGGTTGCCGGCCGTCACCTCGATCTTGCCAACCCGACCATCGACGGGCGCACGCACTTCGGTATAGCCGAGGTTGAGCTTGGCCGCTTGCAGCGTTGCTTCGGCAGCCTTCACGTTGGCGACAGCTTCGCGATGGGCGTTGTCGCGCTGGTCGTAGTCACGGCGGGTCACGACGTTGTTGCCGACAAGCTGCGCGCCACGTTCGAGTTCGCTGGCCGTGAAGACCACACGCGCCTTGGCAGCTTCAAGTTGGGCTTGGGCCTTGTCGACCTCCGCCGCATAAGGCGCGGGATCGATCTTGAACAGTAAGTCGCCCGCCTTCACCAATTCACCCTCGGTGAAATTGGCCGATTGGATGGCGCCCGCAACCCGCGGGCGGAGTTCGACGCGGCTCACGGCTTCCAGGCGGCCGGAGAAATCGTCCCACAAGTTGGTCGATCGCGGCTCGACCACTGCCACGGTGACCGCGACCGCCTGTTCAGCCGCGGCAACGTTTTGGGTCGCCAGCGCGGCATTGTGAAAATAGCGGCCGGTCAGCATTGAGCCGGCCACGGCCACGGCACCCACCATGGCAACGCCCAAGAGAATGCTTCGGGATCGACTTGAACGGCGGGAGTCGGAAGAGGGGTGCATTTGCGCTCCATTATTGTAGTGTTCACTACACATGTGGAGCTGGACCCGTGAGCGCAAGATACTTATGTATCAGTCACTACGAAAATTTAGCCCAAATTCGGAAAGCGTGGCAAGCTTGAATAAGTAAAACAAAAACAAGTAGATGGACCGAGGGCGCGACTTCAAATGGACGCCCGGTGCCGAGGGAGTGACAAAAAATGGCCATGGGACGCCCCCGCGAGTTCGACGCCGGATCCGCATTGGACCAGGCGATGGAAGTGTTTTGGCGGCACGGCTACGAAGGCGCGACCATCGCACAGCTGACCGACGCGATGGGCATCAATCCCCCAAGTCTCTATGCCGCATTTGGCAACAAGGAGGGGCTGCTGAAAGCCGCGCTCGACCGATACTCCGCCAAGCGGGCTGCCTGGATGGATGAGGTCTTGAGCGCGTCGACCGCTCGCGATGTCGCGGAACGAATGCTTATGGGCATTGCGGACACTCAAACTGACCCCGCCAATCCCCCCGGCTGTCTGCTGGTGCAGGGAGGTCTTGCTTGCGGGACGGGCTCTGAGAATGTGCCCTTCGAGCTCGCCGCGCGCCGCGCATTGACTGAAGATCAGATACGTGAGCGCTTCATCAGAGCGAAGAGCGAGGGGGATCTTAAGGAAACTGCCGATCCAGTCGCCCTGGCGCGTTATCTCTCCGCGGTCTCCGTTGGCATGGGCGTGATGGCATCGTCAGGCGCCGATCGCGAGGCACTGCGGCAAGTGGCGGCTGTCTCTGTCGAGGCCATCGAACAACAGTCGGCCAAATCCTGACCGAACGGCGGTTGCTTGCCTCGTCGCTATATGAACACCAAGCCGGCGCGCTCGTCCGTGACGCTCTTATGAGGTGCATCACACCTCGCTGCCTGAGCTTACGGATCGAGCTCGGTATCCCAGTATAAATAATCCAGCCAGCTATCGTGCAGATAGTTCGGCGGAAACAATCGTCCGTTGCGGTGGAGCTGGTGCACCGTTGGCGCGAACGGGTGTTGTCTCGGAAACATCCGCGCCTGCTGCGGCGTCAGATTGCCCTTGCGCAGATTGCATGGCGAGCAGGCCGCGACCACGTTTTCCCAAGTGGTCTGGCCGCCCTTGCTGCGTGGGATGATGTGATCGAAGGTGAGGTCGTCATCCGCATGGCAATACTGGCAGACGAAACGATCGCGCAGGAAGACGTTGAACCGGGTGAAGGCGGGATGCGTGGTCGGTTTGACGAACGACTTCAGCGAAACCACGCTCGGAAGCTGGATCTCGAACGTAGGACTGCGCACCGCGCGATCGTAGTGCTCGACGATGTTGACGCGATCGAGAAACACCGCCTTGATCGCGTCTTGCCACGACCAGAGAGACAGCGGGTAGTAACTCAGCGGCCGGAAATCCGCGTTCAGCACCAGTACCGGCCATCCGCCCTGCGAGACATGTGCGTTCAAGTAACGCTCCTGACCCCCATGTTAGCTGCGAAGCAGCATGTGCCCTGCATACTACAGGCAGCGTGACGGGATTGTGAAGAGCGTTCCGGGGCTTATCCAGCAGGGCAACGCGGCCTTGCCCTTGGGAAACGCCTCGGTTCCTCGCTCCCAAAGGCCCGGCTTTTGCGGTCAATCGATCGTGATGGGCGATTGGGGCCGGCGATTCGCTGCCTGGTGCAGGTCTAGACCTTCTCCAGCTTCTGCAGGCACCGGCTCACACTGACTTCAGGCGGCATCGGCGTATCCGGAAAGCTGGTCTTCCAGTCGGTGACGCCGACTTCGCCGATATAGATATCTCCCTTCGAATCCATCGCGATGCCGTGCGGGGCAAGGAATTTGCCGGCCTCCAGTCCCGGGCCGTTCTCGCCGCCGAGCCGGGCGACGCGGTTGCCCTTGGCATCGACGATCGAGAGCCGCGGGCCGAGATTGGGCACCTTGCGGTTGACGGCCAGGCCAGGGCCGAGCTCGCCGATGATGAAATTCGCCTGCTTGCCGCCGCAGCAGCACAGCGCGCAGGGCCGGTGCAGGTTGTTCCATTGCGTCTCGTATTTGCCGTTGCCGTCGAACACCTGCACGCGGTGATTCTCGCGGTCGGCGACATAGACCCAGCCGTCGGCATCGGTAGCGATATTGTGGACGATGTTGAACTGGCCCGGATCGGTGCCGGGCTCGCCCCAGGTCTTGAGCAGCTTTCCATCCGGCGAATATTTGTGGACGCAGGCATTGCCGTATCCGTCCGAGACGTAGATCTCGCCTTTCGGCGACAGCGCGGTATGGGTGCAACGATGAAACGGCTCGCCGCTCATGAACGGCGCGGGCTTGTTCGGGATGCCGATCGTGAGCAGCACCTTGCCGTCGGTCGTGCACTTGCGCACGGTGTGGTCGCCGTCATCGGTGCAGTATAGATTGTCGTCGGCGTCGATGTGCAAACCGTGCGCGCGGTTGAACAGGCCTTCGCCCCAGCTCGTAATGAAATTGCCCTCGCGGTCGAGCACCACCATCGGATGGGCGCCGCGGTTGAAGACATAGATGCGGTCCTTGCTGTCGACCGCGACCGAAGCCGCGTCCGTCAGGCTCCATCCGTCGGGCAGCTTCGCAAAATTCTCCACCACGCGGTAACGGTGTTCGCCCGAGCCGAGAATAGCCGGCATATCGTGTTTCTCCCTGAGGTGACGTCGTTAGCCGAGTGTCGCAGAGGCCGCTTCGGATCGCGAGCGGATTTTGCGTGGGGCCGCCATGACCCATTGCGGATCAGTCGCCGTGACCTAGGTACTTGGTGGACTCGAGCGCCCAATCGAAAATGAACTCGGACGAGTTACGCTCGAGCCCACACCATCTCAGGGAGGTACGGATCAATGCGTTGCATTACGTTCATCCTCGCTCCGGCCATGCTCCTTGCCAGCAGCGCTGTTGCCGGTGCCGCCCAAGCCGTCGCGCCGTCTCCGGTCAAAATGGCGGTCTTTCCGTTCGAACTGGAGGATTTCAGCGCCGCGGCTGCCTACGTGCCCCCTGATGACATCGACCGCGAGCAATTGCGGCTGTCGACGGAGGAAGCCCGCCGGCTGATCGCGGCATCCGGGCGCTACCAACTGGTCGACGTCGGCGCGGTGAACGACCAGGCGGCGAAAGCAGGCAAGTTGCGGGATTGCGACGGCTGCGACGCCAGGATCGCCGCTGGCCTCGAAGCAGATCAATCGATGATCGGGATCGTCACGCGCATCACCCGAATGGAATACGCGGTCACCTACAAGATCCGCGACGCCCGGTCCGGGGCGCTTGTGGACGTCAAACAGACCGACCTGCGCATGGGCGCCAACGTGGCCTGGAGCCGCGGTGCGCGGTGGCTGATCGAGAATTGTTTGCTGGAGCAGGCGAAATAATTGCCAGAACGAACCGCACGTTACGAAATGCAAAGGAACCATTTGTGATGGAAAAGCGGATGAAATTACGGATGTTGAGCCTCGCTTTGACCGCCGCCGCTGTTGTCTGCGCCTGTTCTGTCCGGCAAGGCCGGGCGCAGGCGAGGACGCTCGTGCTCGCCGTCGCCGAAATCCACTATGTCGACACCTCGGGTGAGGTGATCGATCAAAGCGCCGACCATCGCCGGCGGCTGCGTGAATTCGAAGCCGCGTTGCGCAGCGATCTGGTAGCGAGCGGAAAGATGGCGAATGCAACGCTTGAATGTCCGCCAAACGCCTGCTCGGTGGGCGACATCGTTGATAGCCAACTGCTGGCCAAGGCGAAGGAGGCCGGCGCCACCCATCTATTGATTGGCCGCTTTCACAAGATGAGCACGCTGATACAGCAGGCGAAATTCGACGTCATCGACGTGAAAGCGCGGAAAGTCGTGTTTGATCGCTATATCAGCTTCCGCGGCGACAACGACGAGGCCTGGCGCCGGGCGGAATCCTTCCTTGCCCGACAAATCCTCGATCACGGCGAATGGTGAGCGTCAGCGCGGCAAAAACCCTTCCTCGATCGCCTTGATCTGCAGCGCGAGGTGTTTCGAGCCGATGCGGCATTGCGCGAGGCCGCCGGCGATCAGCCAGAGGCCGGGCTGGCCGGTGCGGGTATACATGTTGCGCAGTTCCTGCTCGTCGCCGAATCCCCAGATCGTGCCGACGCGCTTCTCCACCTCCGCACCGAACAGCTTTCGTACCAGCTCTTCCTGGCGCTTGTAGCCGGTTGCGAGCACCACGAGGTCGGCGGCTATAATCTCGCCGCGCTTCATCTTCGCGCCACCGGTGACGAAGGTGTCGAGATCGGCGAATTGCCTGAGCGCGATATCGCCTTTGACAATCAGGTCGGAACAGCCGACGTTGAAATAATAGCCGCCGCCGCGGGTGAGATATTTGAACTGCCAGCCGGTATTGTCTTCGCCGTAATCGAGCTTGAAGCCGGCGCGTTCGAGGCCGTCGAGCAGATCCTTGTCGAGCGCCCTGGATTTCTCTCCGGTCAGCCTGTGGCTCTTGCGCGCCAGCTGCAGCGGCATCGAGGTCGCGATCAGATCATTGTCGTCGAGCGTGCCCTCGTTATAGGGCGCGTAGACCAGTTGCGCCGACGGCTCGATGCTGACCACCAGCGTCGAAGAGCGCTGGAACATGGTGACGTTGGCGCCACTCGAATGCAAATCCTGCGCGATGTCGTGGCCGCTGTTGCCGGTGCCGATCACGATCGCGCGCTTGCCCTTCCAGTTCTCGCCGTCGTCATACTGGCTGGAATGCATCACCTTGCCGGCAAAGTCCTTCAGGCCGGCAATCTCAGGCACGCTCGGAATGCCGCTGACGCCGGTCGCCAGCACCACATGGCGCGGATGCATCGTGCGCTTGGTGCCGTCGGCGCGCCGCAGCGTCACGATCCAGCGGCCTTCCTTCTCGTCGTAGCTGCCGCCCTCGAACTCGGTCTCGGTCCAGAAGTTCAGCTCCATGGCCTCGACATAGGCTTCGAACCAGTTGGCGAGCTTGTCCTTGGGGATGTAGGTGGGCCAGTTCGGCGGGAAGAGCATGTAGGGCAGGTGGTTGACCTGCACTTGATTGTGCAGCGTCAGCGCATGGTAGCGCTTGCGCCAGTTGTCGCCGATGCGTTTTTCGCGATCGACGATCAGCGTATCGACGTTTAGCTGCTTCAGGCGCGCGGCGATGGAGAGTCCGGATTGGCCGCCGCCGATGACAAGCGCGGTCGGATCGCGGTCGGCATAGCCGGCGGATTCCTTGCGCAGGTCGAGCCAGTTGGGGCCGCGAAAGTCGCGCGAATAGGCGTTGCCGCGCGGGCGCTGGACGCCGAGCTGTTCCTCGAAGCCTTTGAGTTCGCCGAGCTCGGTCAGCAGCGTCCAGGCCTTGAGGCGGTTGCCGTCGTCCGCATCCGGGATCAAACGAATAATGCCGCTGCCGCGCCCGACCCTGGTCTCGAACTTGAAGATGGCTTCGATTGCGTTAGTGCCCGCGCGCATCACCTTGCGCGGCGCGGCGCGGTCGGGGTCGATCGCAAAGCCGGAAGGCGCCGCGCGGCGGGCAAGCGGCGCGAGTTCTCGCAAGATGGCGTCGGCGCCGTTGAGGGTCTGGATATTCCAGCTCAACGCCAGCACGTCGCGCCAGTAGCTGTCGGGATGGAACAGTGCTCTTCAGCGAACCGTGGTCAGGCTTCGCCAGCGCCTCCTCGAATTGGGCGAGCCAATTATCGGCGGCTACCGAACTGTCGTCCGTTCTGTCGAGCATGCGCGTTTCCCGTCACCTGCCGTCTTTGCGGCGCTTCCCTTGCTTGGTAGCCTATACCCATTGGGGATCGCGCAGAAAGGGCGTGAGGAGATGCCGCCTATTCCGATAGTGACAGGATAAGCCCCTGATCCGGCGGCACGCGTCCATTCAGGGTATCGAGATAGCCCTGTTGAACGGCCGCGGGCCCATGGCTCTCGCTCACCTCTATCCATTGATCCAGCCTCGGGACGAAACCGGACCATGCGGCGCCAAATCGCTTGTCGACTCCGCCCGGTCCCCATTCCTTGGCCCGCTTGCGGATCTGGTCTGGCGCGAAGAACCAGATCGGCTTGGCGCCGGGCAGTTCCGGTTCATCCGGCGATGAGCTGCGATGGGTCAACCCGATCCGGCCGGAATATTTCATCTGGTCGCCGAAATGCCGGTGCAGTTGTTCGCGTAAGGTGCTGCTGCCGGCCATGTCGACGAACGCCACCGCCTTGTCCGCCGGCAGTGCGTTCACGCTGTCATAGGTCACCACCTCGTCGTAGCAGCCGAGCGATTTGACGAAGGCGGTGTTGCCCGCCGAGGTCAGCCCGACCACCTTGATGCCGTTATCTCGCGTATGCAGGAGATGCGCGAGCCCGTAAGCGGTCTTGCTGGAGGCGGAGGAGAGCATCACGCGCTTCGCGCCATAAAATTCATTCTCGGCGAGAAAGTCATCGACCAGAAACGACAGCATGAACAGCGGCCGCAGCAGCGCCTGATAGTCGCCCTGCCTGCCGGCAAACGCCGGATCGCCGCTGACGCGCGCATAGGCGTTGTAGACCGGCGCCACGCCCTGCCGGTGCGCGGCGCCATCGCGCAAGGCCCGCTTGGAGACGTCGGGGGCCTCGATGACGAGATGCGTCGCCATCGGGAAGTAACCGAACAGGGTTTCGCCCTCGGAGACACCGGGATGTTTCGAGGCGATCACCTCGCCAAATCCCCACACCGGAATGTTGCCGAAACCTGCCGGCGCCGGAAACAGCTGCCAGTATTTCAGCTGATCGCCGAGCATGGCATAGGTGATGTTGTTGGCGGTGAAAGCGAAGCGGGTGACCTTCACCAGCAACGCTTCATCAGGCAGATCCGCCGCGTCAGGCAGTTGCGTGTCGATGACCTTGCATTGCTGCAGGTCGTTGCGGGCGACGACGAAGTCGGTGGAGGTCATGCTGATCTTTCCGGTTCTGACGGCGAACTTCTGCTACAGGCAACGGCCTTGCGCAACAGCAACAAAGTTTGAAACGCTGTTCGCTTCTGCCTGGGCGAATAATATCATTCCTCCTGCGTGGATACGCCGTCATGCTCCCCGCGTGCACGGGCGGGGACTTCCCGGCGCGGCGCGGCGAAGCGGCGCAGGGGACCCCACCGCGCCGCCAGCCGCGCCATTCGCGTCCGGCATTGAATGGCCCGCAGAAGGCTCGCGCGGGTGTCGAACAGATACAGGGTCAAAATGAGGATCAACATTGCTGGCTCCGGGCGCTCTTGCTGCTTGCCGCTAGTAGCCGTGATCCGGCAGCGGAATCGCCGAGGAAAATACGTTGTCGGGGTCGTAGCGGCGCTTGGCGCCGATCAATCGCGCTGCGTTCGGGCCAAAACTCATTGCGGCGCGATCCGCCTCGTTCCTGCCAAGCAGGTTCGGATAGCCGCCGGGAAGCGCGTGGCGAAAGGCTTCGCGGGTACTGCGGATCCAGTCCAGATGCCGCTGTTCGTCACGCGGATCGGCTCCCTCGGGAAGCAGCGCAAATACTTCGACCAGGACATGGTCGCGCCGCAGGCCGAACGCGGTCGCATGCGTGGGCACGCGCGAGGCCGCCCCCTTGAAGTCGTGGGTAAAGATGGCGCATCCCGGAGAAGCGGCGTTCCTCATCGCCAGGACGAACGTGTCGATGCTGTCGCCGTCGAGGGCCGGCAGCCAGCAGCAGTCGAGGAACACCCGCAATCGCCCGGTGGCGACGGAATTGAAGGTACGAAGCAGCGCGCCGTAGGATTTCTGCTCGATCGTGCCGTTCAGCAAGGTCCCGAGGCGCAGCATTGGCGCGAGCCGGCTGTCGCCTTGCTGCGGCGCGCCGCACCACGTCGGAATGACCGCGACGACGAAGGAACCATCAGGGGAGCCCACGATGCCGACCTGCACGGAAAATTCGTCGGTCGCCGCCGCGGCGATGGCCGCGCAGTTGTCCAGCACCGACTTCGCCTCGGAGAATGGAAAGACCAGCATGCCCGAATGGACGCCTGGCAGTTCGTGCAGACGGTGACGCATGGCCGTCACGACGCCGAAATTGCCGCCGCCGCCGCGCAGCGCCCAGAACAACTCCTCGTTGCGCTCCGCGCTGGCGAACTCGATTCGTCCATCGGCCAGTACGATCTGCATGTCGAGCACGTTGTCGAGCGCCAATCCAAAACGTCCGATCAGCGGGCCGTAACCGCCGCCCAGGGTCAATCCGGTCATGCCAACCGAACCGACCGAACCGGCCACGACGGCGACGCCGTGAGCGTCGGTGATCGCGGTGATGTCGCTGACGAGCGCCCCGCCGCCTGCAGTCACGGCGCGGCGGTCGGAATCGAGGATGACGCTTCGCATGCCCGTGAGATCGATCACGACGCCGTCGCAGAGCGCGCGACCGGCCCAGTCGTGCCCGCCGCCGCGGACGGAAAGTGGCAGATTTTGCTCCCGCGCCACGCGGATTGCGGTCTGCACGTCGCTTGCCGTTCGGCAATGCACCACAAAGCGCGGCGCGACGCCGCGTTGCTTCGCCCAGGTGCTGGTCGCCGACGCATAGCGTTCGTCGCCCGGCATGGATACCAGGCCGGGCAATTGCATGGCGATGTCTTTGCTGTTTCGCGCGATCAGATCGGTCACAACGCACTCCTTCTTGGAGGGGGCGCGGGATGTGTCCCGCGCGTCGCAACCGAATTAGCGAAAGCCACGCGTGTCGTTCGTGAAGATTCCTGCTGTTTTCTTTCAGGCAAACTCGGATGGCGCGACGCCGTGCACGCGACGAATCCAGCGCGACAAGTGGCTCTGGTCGGAAAAGCCGGTGTCCGCCGCAACTTCGGCGAGGCTCATGCCGCTGCGGATCCGTTTGATCGCGGCTTGCAGGCGCAAGTGCACGACATATCGATAGGGCGTCATGCCGATCGAGCGGGCAAAGACGCGCGTGAAATGATAGGGGCTCCGCCCGGCCAACGAAGCAAGGTCGTTGACCTCGATCGGCCCGGACATATGCGCATGCACGTAATCCCTGATCGTTTGCAGGACCGGAAGCTGCAGCGATCCCCGCGGCGGCTGCTGTGGAAGCCAGGTGTGAGCAGCAACCAGGCGATTGATGAAGCTCGTTGCGGCACGATTCCACAGCAGCAATCCGCTCTCGTACCTTGTCGCGCTTTCGATCGCGAGCACGTTCGCGAGGTTCAGGAGCGTTTGATCGTGTCCCGCCACGCGTTCGCGCAATTGCGCGTCAATCGCGGAATCCTCTGCGGCTGCGAGTGTGAGCTGGTTCGGCTTGACGGCCACGACCAGGAGATCGGCGCGCGTGTCGGTTTCGACGGAGCAGTCCCCGTCGGCAGGACAGATCGCGATCGTGCCGGTCGTTCCTTCATGGTTCAGCCTGGCTCCCCCGACACGGCAGTCGAGCCGAAGATGCGGGGTTAATTGCAGGAAGATCAGATGCTGCTGCGGCGCCGCCTTGAAGCACGCCGTGCGCCGCAAATTCACGCGCAGGATCGATACGCCGCGCTCGCCGCGCGCGCGGTCCGCATCGAGATAGGTTGACGGGCCATCGTCGCACTGCGTCCAGATCGCTTCGCCGAATTTCGTCATGACCGATGCTCCCGACAAAAGGCGCGGGCGCTAACTTGCCGATCAAGATGCGGCTTCGTAAGAGCTGGCCAGCCGATCTGACGCAGTCGTGAAAAACGGTGAACGGACGATGTCTGCGTGCGGAGCAGATTGCTTAACCTTCAGGCACACACTCACGCTTTCTGGGCATGTGGCGGCAGGCCGCGACCGGTCTGGCTGCGCTCACGCCATCGCGCGCAGTTTGCCTTCAGTATACAGATCGCGCAGCTTGCGCTTGAAGATCTTGCCGGTGGCTTCGCGGGGCATCGCGTCCATGAACTGGATGTCTTTTGGCACCTTGAAATTGGCGAGGCGTCCGCGCAAAAATTCCTGCACGGCGGCGGGCGACAATGCGGCATCGGGCTCCGGCTCGATGCAGGCGAACAGCCGCTCGCCGAACTCGTCGTCGGGCACGCCGAACACCGCGCAGTCGCGCACGCCGTCCATGCCGATCAGCGCGTTCTCGATCTCCGCCGGATAGATGTTGACGCCGCCCGAGATCACCATGTCGCGCTTGCGGTCACACAGGAACAGGTAGCCGTCCTCGTCGAGGTAGCCGACGTCGCCGACACTGATGAGGCCGTCGCGGCCGGCTTCGGCGCGCGCCTCGGCGTTGCCGTGATAGTCGAAATCCGGAACAGAAACCTGCCGCATGAAGATCTCGCCGGGCTCGTTGACGCCGCACGGCTCGCCGTCGGGACGGAAGATCTTGACGATGCCGCCTTCGATGGCGCGGCCGACGGTGCCGGGTTTTGCCAGCGCCTCCTCGGCTGAATGCCACACCGGGATTCCGGTTTCGGTCGAACCGAAATACTCGTTGATGACCGGTCCCCACCACTCGATCATGGCGCGCTTGACCTGCGGCGGGCAGGGCGCTGCGCCGTGAACGATGAAGCGCAGCGACGACGTATCGTATCGGCCCTTGATCTCGTCCGGTAGCCGCAGCAGGCGTACGAACATCGTCGGCACCATGTGCATGTGGGTCACACGATGCCGTTCGATCAGCTGCAGCATGTCTTCGGGATCGAAGCGCGGCTCCAGCACGATCTTGCAGGCGCTGCGGAACGCCAGCATGCCATAGGAATTCGGCGCCGAATGATACATCGGGCCGTTCATCAGGATGACCTGCTCCTCGTTCGGCTTGACGCCGTAGGCAATGCCGCCGACGCGGGCTGACGCTGCGACCTGTTCCGGCTTCATCGGCTTGCGGCGCACGCCCTTGGGCAGGCCGGTCGTGCCCGACGTATAGAACATCGGCGCGCTGCCGATGGCGGCATCCTGCGACGCCGCGTGCGTGTCGCGCCAGCGGTCCCAGTCGGTCATGCCGTCGGGTACTTGCGTCAGGTCGGAAGAGACATTGAACGCGCCGGCGATTTCCGGCGGGGTCGTCACCACCAGCAGCTTGATATGGCCGGGCAGGCCGTCCCTGATCTGCGGCAGCAGGTCGGCGTGACAAACGAGGACCTCCGCGCCGCTGTCGCCCAGGATGTAGGCGACCTCCTCAGCCTTCAGATGCCAGTTGATCGGCACGACGGGGCTGCCCAAGGCGGCAGCGCCGCCCGAGACTTCGAAGAACGCGAAATCATTTCGCAGCATCATGCCGACAGGCGTTCCGCCACTGAGGCCGAGAGCCCTAAACCCCGCCGCCGCCCGCGCGATGCGGGTGTGGATGTCGGAATAGCTGATCTCGCGTTCGCCGCTGATGATCGATGTCACGTTTCTCTCCCCGGCTGAGCTTGCCGCCTAGCCGTCATCCAGAATTTCGTCGAAGCCGACCCAGCTTTTGCCGTCGAAGCGACGCAGCCTCAATTGCTGGAACGGCAGGTAGTCGTCGGCACTGGTCGATACCGTGATGCCGGGCAACAACAGCGGCAACGGCACTTCGCGCAGCGACGCGGCCTGTTTCATGATGTTCTCGCGGCTGAGGTCGTCCTTGCATGCGGTCAGAACCTTCACCATGAGGTTGGCATAATGATAGCCGGCAGCGTAGTTCGAATTGCTCAAATCTGCATTCGGCAAATACTGCTTCATGAAGGCGAAATAGTCCTTCACGCCGGCGTCATTGGCCCATTGTGCGTCCAGCGTGTCCTTCTGGTTGCTGGACGAGATCAGGCCAATGGCGTTCTCCAGGCCGGCCGGTTCCAGGAACGAGATCGATGACGCCGAGGTCGGCACGAAGAACAGGTCCGGCTTCCAGTTGATTTCAGCGACGCCCTTGATCATCTGCGAGGTGAATTTGCCGAGCACGACGCCGAACACGACGTTGGCGCCGGAGGCCTTCAGCGTTGCAAGCTGCGAACTGATGGTCGGCGCGCTGGTCTCGTAGCTGGCCTCCGACACGATCATGGTGGCGGCCTTGTCGCCAAGGCCGCGCTTGAAGCCGGCGACGTAATCGCGGCCAAAATCGTCGTTCTGGGACAGGATGGCGATTTTGGCGTCCGGCTTGGTGCGCAGGATATGCTTGGCATAGACGACGCCTTCGGACTGGTAGGCCGCCATTCCCGGCATGGTCCAGCGGAAATTCTTCGGATCGGCCCATTTGGTCGCCCCGCTGAGCACGAACAGTTGCGGCACCTTCTTGTTGTTGAGGTAGCGATGCACCGCGTTGTTGGTGGCGGTTCCGAGCGAACCGAACATCAGCAGCACTTCTTCCTGTTCGACCAGCTTGCGCGTCTGCTCGACCGTCTTGGGCGGGGAGTATGCATCGTCGAGGCTGATGAACTTGATCTTGCGGCCGTTGATGCCGCCTTCGGCGTTGATCTTCTCGAAATAGGCTTCCTGCGCCCGGCCGATGATGCCGAAGCCGGATACCGGCCCGCTGTAGGGCAGCGTCTGGCCGATGCGGATTTCGTCCCCGGCAAGCGTGGCAGTAGTTCCCAACAGCGCGAATACGAGTGTCAATAAAGGTCGCGAGACTCTCATGGTTCCGTCCCTCTGTTTGTCCAGTTGATTGGCTGCGATCGAAACCGGCGCGCCTTACGCGCGCGCCCGATTGAGAAAGTCGCTGCTGGCATCGGCGAACTCGGCCTTCAATCGCTCGACCAGTTCGGCGACCGGCGGCGCGTCCGCGATCTGGCCGATGCCCTGGCCGGAGCCCCAGATGTCGCGCCACGCCTTGGCCTTGGTGTTGCCGCCCGAACCGAAATTCATCTTCGACTTGTCACCGAGCGGCAGATTGTCGGGATCAAGCCCCGCGGCCACGATCGAAGGGCCGAGATAGTTGCCGTGCACGCCCGTGAACAGGTTCGAGTAGACGATGTCCTCGGCAGCATGTTTGGTCAGCGCCGCCTTGTAGGCCGGATCGGCGTTGGCTTCGGCGGTGGCGATGAAGCGCGTGCCCATGTAGGCCATGTCGGCGCCGAGCGCGAGCGCGGACGCGATACCCCAGCCGTCGGAGATCGCGCCCGACAGCAGGATGCTGCCCTTGAACCATTGCTTCACCTCGCGCAGCAGCGCGAACGGCGACAGCGTGCCGGCATGGCCGCCGGCGCCGGCGCAAACCAGAATGAGACCGTCGACGCCATGTTCGGCGGCCTTGCGCGCATGCTTGACGTTGATCACGTCATGGAACACTACGCCGCCATAGGAATGGGCGGCATCGACGATTTCCTTTGGCGGCCGCAGCGAGGTGATGATGATCGGCACCTGGTGTTTCACGCAGGTCTCCATGTCCTTCATCAGGCGGTCATTGGAGGCGTGGCAGATCTGGTTGACCGCGTAGGGCGCGACCTTCTTCTCCGGATGCAGCGCCTTGTATTCGCCGAGCTCGTTCTCGATCCGTGTCAGCCATTCGCCGAGTTTTTCGACCGGACGGGCGTTCAGCGCCGGGAACGAGCCGACGATTCCGGCCTTGCACTGGGCGATGACGAGTTCGGGTCCGGACACGATGAAGAGGGGCGATCCCACCACCGGCAGTTCGAGCGAATTGGCAAGCGAAGCGGGCAACGGCATTCGGTCTCTCCCTTTTGTAAGCGCGCGGCCGGCAATGGCCCGGAACGCGTCGTCTGATGTTTTGATTTGCTGTGCCGGGCCGCAAAATCGCCGGCCGGGCACCACCTGTTGCGGTCCATTATAGGGCTGGACGCGGCGGCCGGGCTGTTCAATATTGAACAGGTGATCATTCAGGAATGAACGCTTCGCCGTCGCGGGAAGAGCCGATGGACTGGGACCTTTGCAAGACCTTCGTGGCAGTCGCCGAAACCCGAAGTTTCGCGGCGGCGGCGCGGCAGTTGCGCTCCAGCCATCCGACGGTGGGGCGCAAGATCACCGAGCTGGAAAGCCAGCTCGGCATCCCCCTGTTCGCGCGCTCCAACGACGGTCTTTCGCTGACCTCGCAGGGCCGCAAGTTTCGCGAGCATGTCGAGGCGATGGCCGCGGCGGCGTTGCGCGCCGAAGCCGCGGTATCGGCGACCGGCGCCCAGGCGCGCGGCGTGGTCAAGCTGTCGATCGGGTCGACGCTCGCCTCGCACTGGCTGATGCCGCGGCTCGGGCCATTCCTGCGCGCGCACGAGCATATTCAGCTGGAGGTCATCACCCATCCGTTTCCGGCCAGCGTGCGCCGGCGCGAGGCCGATGTGGTGCTGCGGCCGGTCGACAGCGGCGAGGAGAACCTGATCGGCCGCAAGATCGGCCGCCTCGGCACCGGATTTTACGCCTCGCGCGACTACGCCGCGGGACGGCGTCTGCCCGAGCGTCGCGACGAATGGAAGGGACACAGCGTCATCGGCTTCGCCGACCGCGCGTCGAACGAACGTCTGGGGCGCTGGAGCGATGCCATCACGCGGCAGGGATCGGTGGTGATGCGGTGCTCGTCGCAGGGCGACATGCTGGCCGCGGCCCGCGCCGGCCTCGGCATATCGGCGCTGTCCTGCTTCGTTGGCGGCGCCTATCCGGATCTGGTTCGCGTCGCGCCGCAGAAATTGCTCAGCGTCGCCGATATCTGGCTGCTGGCGCACCCGGACCTCGTCGAACTCCCGGCGGTGCGCGCCGTGATCGACTTCGTCACGGCTTCCGCGCGCGAGGACCGGGTGAGGTTGCGGGGCTGAGCTTATCTGCCAGCACGCCTTCGCGCTTCTTCAGAACGCGATAATAGCTCCACCACAGGTGCGCGGCCGCACCGCGCAGCGGACGCCACGGTTCCGCCAGCGGTGCCATCTGCTTGGCGGTCGGGCGGGTCGGCAGGCCGAGCCCGACCTTGACCGCTTCCTGGATGGCGATATCGCCGGCCGGCCAGGCGTCGCCATGGCCGAGGCAGAACAGCAGATAGACGTCGGCGGTCCAGGGGCCGATGCCGTGCAGCGCGGTCAGCGTGTGGTGCGCGGCGTCGGCATCCTCTTCCGCCAGGACTTCCAGGTTCAACCGTTCGGCAGCGAGTTCGCGCGCGATGTTCTTCAGGGTCTTGATCTTGGCGGCGGACAGACCGAGCCGGCCAAGCCGGTCGGCGCGGGCCTTGCGGATGGAATCATGATCGAACGGATCGAACGCTTTCGTCAGCCGCGCCCAGATCGCCCCGGCACTCGCCGTCGACAATTGCTGGCCGCACACGATCGCAGACAAGCCGGCAAAACCCGGCTCGCGCTGCCGCAGTGCCGGCATGCCCGTCAGCGCGAGGATCGGCCGCAGCCGTGCGTCTTGCCTGACCAGCGCGGCGATGGCGTCTTCGAGATCGGACTGGCTGTTGAGGTGGATGGTCATTGCGCCTTAAAACCACCATGTCCCGCGAAAGAGATCAATGCCGCCGCCCGTTTTCCGATTCGCGCCGAGCCCGAACGGCTACCTCCATCTCGGCCACGCCTATTCGGCGTTGCTGAACTTCGACCTGGCGCGCAAAAGTGGCGGCCGGTTCCTGTTGCGGATCGAGGATATCGACGCCACGCGTTGCCGGCCTGAGTTCGAGGCGGCGATCTACGAGGATCTCGCCTGGCTCGGCCTATCCTGGGAAACGCCGGTGCGGCGGCAGTCGGAACATTTTGCTCGCTACCGCGAGGCGCTGGAAAAACTGGCGGGGCTGGGCCTGATCTATCCGGCCTTCGAGAGCCGCGCGGAAATTGCCCGGCTCGTCGCGCAACGGGAAACCGAAGCGCCATGGCCGCGCGATCCCGATGGGGCGCCGCTCTATCCGGGTGCGGCGAAATCGCTTGCGCCCGGCGAGCGCAGCCGGCTGATCGCGCAGGGCACGCCTTACGCGCTGCGGCTCGACATGGCGGCGGCTTGTGTGCGTGCGCAAGATTTGAGCTGGACCGAGCGTGGCGAAGGTCCCGGTGGCGAGCAAGGGACCGTGACCGCACGGCCGGAGGCCTGGGGCGACGTCATCCTGGCGCGCAAGGAAACGCCGACCAGCTATCATTTGTCCGTGGTGATCGACGACGCCTTGCAGGGCGTCACCGACGTGGTGCGGGGCAGCGACCTGTTCTGGTCGACCAGCGTGCACCTTCTGCTGCAACATCTGCTTGGGATGCCACAACCGGTCTATCGGCATCACCGGCTCGTGACGGATGCGTCCGGACAGAAGCTCTCGAAATCGACCGACGCCACCGCCTTGCGCGAATTGCGCGCGGCAGGGCGCCACACCTTCCGATATCCGGCGGCTCGTCGGTCTGTCGGAGCAGCTTCCGTAGTTCGACTGAGGGTTGTTGAAAACGTCTCCGTGACTTTGCCCTCGGCGGCGTGCCATGCTGGCCGCGCAGGGATCGGGGATCATGACGGCAAAAATGCGCTCCCGGCGCGTTACACGGCCAGCAAAAAAACAACGGGCGAAAAAGCGCGTATCCGGCGCCGCTGTGAAGGCGCGCGGCAAGCGCAAATCCGCCGCAGCACCCGGCATGGTCGAGACCGCGTTGGCCGCCTTTGCACATGAGGTCCGTACGCCGCTCACCGGCATCCTGGCGATCAGCAATCTGCTGGCGACCTCCGACCTCGATGAGCGCGAGCGGCGCTGGGTCGACACCATCAAGGCGGGCGCCGAGCATCTGGCGAGCCTTGCGACGCTGTTTGTCGACGCCGCGCGAAGCGGCGGCCCCGGCCTCCAGGTGCGGCAGGATTTTTTCGACCTGCGCACGCTGGCGCGCAATGCCGGCGATTCCCTGACCGGCCGCGCGGCGGCGAAGGGCCTGAGTTCGTCGGTCGATATTTCGGAAAAACTTCCCGGATACGCGGTCGGCGATCCCGTTCGCCTGCGCGCGGCGCTGGAGAACCTGATCGACAATGCGGTGAAGTTCACCGACCATGGCAGCGTCGCGCTGCGGGTGACGCCGCTTCGCAGCACCAAGGGCAGGGTCGCTGTCGCATTCGCGGTCTCCGACAGCGGGATCGGCCTTACGCTTGCCGAGATCAAACGCCTGTTCCGCCCGTTCTCGCAGGCCAACGTCTCCATTGCATCGCGCTTCGGCGGCGCCGGGCTCGGCCTGGCGTCGGTCAAGCAACTGGCGCGGGCCATGGGGGGCGACATCGTCGTGACGCAGCGCAAGGGCGGCGGCGCCACCTTTACGCTCAATGTCGTGATGGCGCCGGCGGGCGAAGAGGTCAGCGACACCTCCGGCGCCAATGGCGACGCGTCGCTGGGGCTGCCGCAGCCGCTGCGCCTGCTCAGCGTGGAAGACAATCCGTTCGGCCGCGTCGTGCTCAACGCGATCCTGACCGAACTCGGTCACCAGACGGAATTCATCGGTCAGGGCGAGGCGGCGCCGGAACGGATCGCGCAAGGCGCATTCGACGCGGTGCTGATGGACATGGTCTTGCCTGGTATCGACGGCGTCGAGGCTATCCGGCGAATCCGCGCGCTGGAGGCGCCGCTCGGGCGCATCCCGATCATCTGCATATCGGGCCGCGGCGAGGACGAGGCTGCCTCGCGCGCCGCCGGCGCCGATCTCTTCCTGGTCAAGCCTGTGTCTCCGCGCGCTTTAGCGACTGCGCTGCATGACGCGACAGGTCATGCTTCAGCTGCGACTTCATGATCGCCGCATTCAGTTCGCCGCCATAGACAAAAATCGCGGCGATGAAATACAGAAACACCAGCGCGATGATGACCGAGGCAAGGCCCGCATACATCGTCACGTAATTGCTGGCGAAACGCGCCAGGTACTGGCCGAACACGATGCCCGAGATCAGGGAAGCCACCATCGTAAAGACGATGCCTGGAACGATCTGCAGAAATCTCCGCCTTCCGCAGGGCAGCCAGGCATGCAGCGCGAACAGCGCTACCGTCATCGCCGTGATCGTGATGCCGTAGCGGGCGAAAAACAGGACTGTTTCGTTGCTTTCGACGAAGAACGGGATGTGCCGGCGCGCGGTCTCCAGGATCAGCGGACCGAGTACGATCAGGAACGCCATCAAGAGCGACGTGACCGCGGCGACCAGCGTGTAGCCGATCGATTCCAGCCGCAGCCAGTACCACGCCCGCGGCTCGACCACCGAATAGGCGCGGTTGAGCGCGACCCGCAGCGCCTCGACGCCGTTCGAGGCAAAATAGACCGCCAGCACTGCGCCGACGGTCAGGATGTCGCCGCGCGTCGTGGTCAGCACGTCGTGGATTTCGCTGGACAGCGCGTCCGCTACCTGTTGCGGCCAGATCTCCAGCAACAGTTGCGCGGCCTGGTCGGCGAGTTCCTTGGAGCCGAAAAAGCCGGCCAGCGAGGTCAGCACGATCAGGAACGGAAACAGCGCCATCAGCGTCGACAGCGCGATGTGGCTGGCGATGGCCCAGCCGTCATCGGCGAGGAACGTGTAGAACGCGTCCATCACGACGTGGTAGACGTAGCGAAGCTGCCTCACATCCTATCCTGATCTGGCGAACGGCGATCCGATCCGAAATCCCGGCTAGCTTCTGATAATATTGGGTTAAAAGCCAGATCGTTGGACCACTTGTGAACGTATAGAAGTTGCCCCTGCGCGGTGTTATGTAGCACCGATGGCATCCTTTCTCAGTACGATTGTTCTCCCCATTTTGGTCGCGGCCGTTGCACTGGTCCTGCTGCTCGGCCTCATCAACATGATGCGGGGCGGTTCGCCGAACCGTTCGCAGAGTCTGATGCGGCTTCGGGTATTGCTGCAGTTTATCGCCGTCGTCATCACCATGGTCGTCGTCTGGGCGATGGGCAAATAAAGGCAAGAAAGAGGTAACCGCCAATGGTCGTGCTCAACCGCATCTATACCAAGACCGGCGACGACGGCACCACCGCGCTTGGCAGCGGCGAGCGCCGCCCGAAATACGATCTGCGCATCGCAGCCTACGGCACGGTGGACGAAACCAACGCCGCCATCGGCGTGGTGCGGCTGCACCTTCGCGAGGCGCGCGAACTCGACGCGATGCTGGGGCTGATCCAGAACGACCTGTTTGATCTCGGCGCCGATCTCGCGGTGCCCGAGCGCGAGGGCAAGGTGGAGCGGCTGCGGATGCTGTCGAGCCAGGTCGAGCGGCTCGAGCGCGACATCGATAGCCTGAACGCGCATCTGGCGCCGCTGACCTCGTTCATCCTGCCGGGCGGCACCCCCGCCGCGGCATACCTGCATCTCGCCCGAACCATATGTCGCCGGGCGGAGCGGATCATGGTGGAACTCGCCGCCCGGCCCGAGGAGCCGGTGAACCAGGCCGCCATTCAGTATATGAACCGCCTGTCCGATTTCCTGTTTGTCGCCAGCCGCGCCATGAACGACAATGGGGCAGGAGACGTGTTGTGGGTGCCGGGCCAGAACAGGTAAGGTACACTCTAATATCCAGGGGTCGTTTTTTGGCTTTCGCGCGTTGACCGCCGATAGCGGGACCTTTAGGTTCCGCGCCCAAGCCAACCAAACCCCAGAATTCAAGCGAAAGAAGGATCGATGAAGGTTCTTGTGCCGGTAAAGCGGGTGGTCGATTACAACGTCAAGGTCCGCGTCAAGAGCGACGGAACGGGCGTCGAACTCGCCAACGTCAAGATGTCGATGAATCCGTTCGACGAAATCGCCGTCGAGGAAGCGTTGCGGCTCAAGGAGGCCGGCAAGGCGACCGAAGTGGTGGTGGTGTCGATCGGCCCGGCGCAGGCCTCGGAGACGATCCGGACCGGTCTTGCGATGGGCGCCGACCGCGGCATCCTCGTCAAGGCCGAAGGCAATGTGGAGCCGCTGGCAGTCGCCAAGATTCTTAAAGCGATCGCCGATGCGGAGAAGCCCGGTCTCATCATTCTCGGCAAGCAGGCGATCGACGACGACTCCAACCAGACCGGCCAGATGCTGGCGGCGCTGCTCGGATGGTCGCAGGCGACCTTTGCCTCCAAGCTCGAAGTCGAAGGCTCCGATTTCAAGGTCACGCGCGAGGTCGACGGCGGCCTGCAGACCGTGAAGCTGAAGGGACCGGCCATCGTCACCACCGACCTGCGCCTGAACGAGCCGCGCTACGCTTCGCTGCCCAACATCATGAAGGCGAAGAAGAAGCCGATCGACGACAAGAGCGCGGCCGATTACGGCGTCGATCTCACGCCGCATCTCGAAGTGCTCAAGACGTCAGAACCGCCCGGCCGCAAGGGAGGCGTCAAGGTCAAGGACGTCGCCGAGCTGATCTCGAAACTCAAGACCGAAGCCGGGGTTCTCTGATGACGACGCTGCTGATTGCCGAACACGATAACGCGTCGATCAAGGACGCCACCAACAAGGCGCTGACGGCGGCCGCCGCACTCGGCGCCGACGTGCATGTGCTGGTCGCCGGCGAAAACGCCAAGGCGGCGGCCGATGCCGCGTCCAGGCTCGCCGGCGTGAAGAAAGTGCTGCTCGCCGACAACGCCGCCTATGCCCATGATCTCGCCGAACCGCTGGCCGCGCTGATCGTGGCGCTGGCGCCGTCCTATGACGCCTTCGTCGCGCCCGCGACTTCGCGCTTCAAGAACGTGATGCCGCGCGTCGCAGCTCTGCTCGACGTGATGCAGGTGTCGGAAATCATCAAGGTGGTTTCACCAGACACGTTCGAGCGGCCGATCTACGCCGGCAACGCGATCCAGACCGTCAAATCAAAGGACGCCAAGAAGGTCATCACGGTGCGGACCTCGACCTTCGCCGCGGCCGGCGACGGCGGCAGTGCGCCGGTCGAAAACGCCGCCTCCGCGGCCGATCCCGGCCTCTCCAGCTTCGTCGGCGAAGAGGTTGCCAAGAGCGATCGTCCCGAACTGACGTCCGCAAAAATCATCGTCTCCGGCGGCCGCGCGATGCAGAGCCGCGAGAACTTTGCCAAATATATCGAACCGCTCGCCGACAAGCTGGGCGCAGGTGTCGGCGCCTCGCGCGCCGCGGTCGATGCCGGCTATGCGCCCAACGACTGGCAGGTCGGCCAGACCGGCAAGGTGGTGGCGCCGGAACTATATGTCGCAATCGGCATCTCCGGCGCGATCCAGCATCTCGCCGGCATGAAGGATTCCAAGGTGATCGTTGCGATCAATAAGGATGAAGACGCGCCGATTTTCCAGGTCGCCGATTATGGCCTGGTCGCGGACCTCTATCAGGCGGTTCCTGAACTGACCGAAGCGCTGGGCAAGCTCGGAAAGTAAAAATTGTTCGCCGGCCGGACGCGCAACGTCCGGCCGGTGTTTACTTTAAAAGCGTTTTCAAGCGATGATTTCGGCTTCGCGCCAAGAAAACGTGCCAAAGATGGGACCAGAATGAACAGGCGCGATGTGCGCGCCGTTCCGGTGGATGACAAGATGGCGGTGACAATCAAGAAGGTCGGCGTGATCGGCTCGGGCCAGATGGGCAATGGCATTGCCCATGTGGCGGCGCTCGCCGGCCTCGACGTGGTGCTAAACGACGTCTCCGACGAACGGCTGAAATCGGCGATGGCGACCATCAACGGCCATCTGTCGCGCCAGGTCGCCAAGAAGGCCATTACCGAGGACGCGCGCAAGCAGGCGCTCGGCCGGATCACGACCAGCGAGACCCTCGAGGGGCTGTCGGACTGCGATCTCGTGATTGAGACCGCGGTCGAGAAGGAAGAGGTCAAGCGCAAGATCTTTCACGATCTCTGCACCGCGCTGAAGCCGGAAGCGATCATTGCGTCCAACACTTCTTCGATCTCGATCACGCGGCTCGCCGCCTCGACCGATCGCCCCGAGCGCTTTATCGGCATTCATTTCATGAATCCGGTGCCGCTGATGGAACTGGTCGAACTGATCCGCGGCATTGCCACCGACGATGCAACGTTCGACACCGCAAAGGAATTCGTCACCCGGCTCGGCAAGCAGGTCGCGGTGTCGGAGGATTTCCCGGCTTTCATCGTCAACCGCATCCTGCTGCCGATGATCAACGAGGCGATCTACACGCTTTATGAAGGCGTCGGGAACGTCGAGGCGATCGATGCGGCGATGAAGCTTGGCGCCCACCATCCGATGGGGCCGCTGGAGCTGGCCGATTTCATCGGTCTGGATACCTGCCTGTCGATCATGCAGGTGCTGCATGAGGGACTGGCGGACTCGAAGTACCGGCCGTGCCCGCTGCTGGTGAAATATGTCGAGGCCGGCTGGTTGGGGCGCAAGACCCAGCGCGGTTTCTACGACTATCGCGGCGACAAGCCGGTCCCGACGCGCTGACGTCGGCACCCGTCGTCATTTTGTTATGGTGGGCACGCAGCGCTTTGCCCACTCTACCGATTTCACATCTCCAGAATTCATTAACCAGCGCCGGGTAGGGTGCCCTCACGTTCGAGGAGTGTTGCTTATGGATATGATGGCTATGGTTTCGAGCATGCTCGCCATGAAGGCGGCGGGCACGCAGCAGCAGATTCAGACCTCGATCATCAAACAGAACGCGGATGCCGAGAAGTCAGCGGTGCAGACGCTGTTGGGCACGCCCTCGACGGCCAATCTTAGCGCCGGAATCGGCGGCAATCTGAACGTTACGGCCTAGCCTGTGCTCTCGTCATTCCGGGGCGACGCGAAGCGTCGAACCCGGAATCTCGAGAATCCGGGTTCGCGCGAAAACCGCGCCCGGAATGACGATTTCAACGGCTGCATCGCGGCCTTGATCAGCTTGAGGGCGTCGTCGCTGGCCCATTCGGCGGGGCCGGCCAGGTTGGCGATTTCACAGCCCTGACTGTCGACCAGCACCGACGTCGGCATCCCCAGCGCCTTTCCGACGCTCTTAAGATCCTGAAAAACCTTGGCTTTCTGATCAGTGAAATAAGCGAGCCGGGTCAGATTGGCCTCTTTCAGGAAATTTTTCGGCTTTTCGGGATCGCGGGTGTCGATGTTGATCGCGACCACCTCGAATTCCTTGCCCCCGAGCTTGGCCTGCAGGCTGTCGAGCGCCGGCATTTCCTTGCGGCAAGGCACGCACCAGGTCGCCCACAGGTTCACCAGCACGGTCTTGCCGCGCCAGTCCGAGAGCTTTCGGGGCTTGCCCTCGGCGTCTTCAAAAGCGAGGTCGGGGAGCTGCGACGGGGTCGTCGCCATGGTCAGCGCGGCCACCTCGCCATGCGCCAGCGGCGCGATCCTGCGGGCCAGTTCGACCGCGCCGCTGCAGGCGGTATCGCCGCTCGGGCCGCGTTTGAAGCTGCCGGTCGCATAGACCCCGGCAAATACGGCCAGCGCTCCGGCCGCCGCCACGCCGATAGCAAGGGGCATCCGGCTTTTTGCGGCCGGGCGGGGTGGGGGCGTGTCGGGCATATCGTTTGTCATCCTGTATCAGATACGGCTATGCAGTGCCCATGTTACGGTCAACTACGGTCGAGTTACGGCCGAAGCCGGCACGGCGTTTCGCTGGTCCAGACGATAAACGGCAGGGCGTGGGAAGTCATGAGCAACAAGATGTGGGGCGGCCGGTTCACCGAGCGTCCCGATGCGATCATGGAGGAAATCAACGTCTCGATCGACGTTGACCGTCACCTCTATGCCCAGGACATCGCCGCGTCCAAGGCCCACGCCGCGATGCTGTCGGCGCAAGGCATTATCACGGCGAGTGATGCGAAAAATATCGGCAAGGGTCTAGACACGATTTTGTCAGAAATCGACAAGGGCTCGTTCGATTTCAAGCGCGCGCTCGAAGACATCCATATGAACGTCGAGAGCCGGCTTTCGGAACTGATTGGTCCGGCCGCGGGACGGTTGCATACCGCGCGTTCGCGCAACGACCAGGTGGCGACCGATTTCCGCCTCTTCGTGCGCGACACCATCGACGTAACAGACGCGGCGCTGGCGGCGTTCCAGCACGCGCTGGTCAGCCGCGCGCTGGAACATGCCGCCACCGTCATGCCGGGGTTCACCCATCTGCAGACCGCCCAGCCCGTGACGTTCGGACATCATCTCCTGGCCTATGTCGAGATGGCCGCGCGCGACCGCGGCCGCTTTGCCGATGCGCGCAAGCGGCTGAACGAATCGCCGCTCGGTGCCGCGGCGCTGGCGGGAACCTCGTTCCCGATCGACCGCGCCGCCACCGCGAAGGCGCTCGGCTTCGACCGGCCGATGGCCAACTCGCTGGATGCGGTGTCGGACCGTGACTTCGTATTGGAGACCCTGTCGGCAGCGTCGATCGCGGCCGTGCACATGTCGCGCTTCGCCGAGGAAATCGTGATCTGGACCTCGCCGCTGGTCGGCTTGGTGCGGCTCTCCGACAAGTTCACCACCGGCTCCTCGATCATGCCGCAGAAGCGCAACCCCGATGCCGCCGAACTGGTGCGCGCCAAGGCCGGCCGGGTGATCGGCGCGCTCACCGCGCTGTTCATCGTCATGAAGGGACTGCCGCTCGCCTATCAAAAGGACATGCAGGAGGACAAGCAGGGCGCGATGGAGGCGTTCGGCGCGCTGTCGCTTGCGATCCGGGCCATGACCGGCATGGTCGAGGACCTCGTGCCGGACCAAGCGCGGATGAAGGCTGCAGCCGGCGAGGGCTATGCCACCGCCACCGACCTTGCCGACTGGCTGGTGCGGACGCTGAAAATGCCGTTCCGCGACGCCCATCACGTCACCGGGCGCATCGTGGGGCTGGCCTCGAAACAGGGCGTGGCGCTGCACGAACTGCCGCTGAAGGCGATGCAGGAGGTCGAGCCGAAAATTACCGCCGATGCTCTGCGGGTGCTGTCGGTAGAAGCCTCCGTCAAGAGCCGGACCAGTTATGGCGGCACCGCGCCGAAGAACGTGCTTGCGCAGGCCAAAGCCTGGGCCAAACGGCTGGAAAAAGAGCGAAAATAAGCCTGAGGAAAAAAATTTCGCTGCAATTTCTTGGGTTTCCGTGGCTCATCGGCACTCGCCAGACTGCGGCAATCTTTGTATGGTGCGGCGCGCATTGGGGATTTCGTCGTGATCACTAACTACCGCCCGTCGTCGTCCGGATGGGCCATCATTCTGCTGAGCGTGACCGCGCTCGCGCTCGGAGGCTGCGGCCGCAAGGGCGGGCTCGACCTGCCGCCGAACGCGCCACAGGTGTCGGGCGCGTCGGATACCGAGACCGAGCGCGCGGCGCAGCCCGGCGTCTTCAATCCAACCTACGGCTCGGAAGCGGCGCCCGCGGCTGCCAAAGGCAGCAAGAAGAAATTCGTTCTCGATCCGCTGCTGGACTGAGCGCGCCATGAATCACTTCGACTATCGCAACGGCGTGCTGCACGCCGAGGCTGTCAACCTGTCCGAACTGGCGGATGCCGTCGGCACGCCGTTCTATTGCTATTCGACGGCGACGCTGGAGCGTCATTACCGCGTCTTCACCGAGGCCTTTGCCGGCGAGAAGACGCTGGTCTGCTACGCCATGAAGGCGAACTCCAACCAGTCGGTGCTGCGCACGCTGGCAAAGCTCGGCGCCGGCGCCGACGTGGTGTCCGGCGGCGAGTTGAAGCGGGCGCTGGCGGCCGGGATTCCGCCCGGCAAAATTCTGTTCTCGGGCGTCGGCAAGACCGAGGCCGAACTGCGCGCGGCGCTGGCTGCGGACATTCTCTGCATCAACGTCGAGTCCGAGCCCGAACTGGAATTGCTGTCGAAGCTCGCGGTCGAGGCCGGCAAGACCGCGCGGATTTCGGTGCGGGTCAATCCCGACGTCGATGCCGGCACCCACGCCAAGATCGCCACCGGCAAATCCGAAAACAAGTTCGGGGTTCCGATCGCGCGGGCGCGCGAGGTCTATGCCCGTGCGGCCAAGTTGCCGGGGATCGAGGTGACCGGCACCGACATGCATATCGGCAGCCAGATCACTGATTTGAGCAAGATGGAAACCGCGTTCCGGATTCTATCCGATTTCGTGCTGACGCTGCGCGCCGACGGCCACAACATCTCCCATATCGATTTCGGCGGCGGGCTCGGCATTCCCTATCACGCCGATCGTGAAGCGCCGCCGTTGCCGTCTGCCTACGCCGCGATGGTCAAGCGGGTGACGCATAATCTCGGCTGCACGCTGATGTTCGAGCCGGGGCGGATGATCGTCGGCAATGCCGGCATCCTGGTGTCCCGCGTCATCTATGTGAAGCCGGGCGAGGCGAAGAACTTCGTCATCATCGATGCCGCGATGAACGACCTGATCCGCCCCACGCTGTACGAAGCTCACCACGACATCCTGCCGGTGCGCGAGGCGGCAAAGCGCGCGCCCACGATAACAGCCGATGTGGTCGGCCCGGTCTGCGAAACCGGCGACTATCTCGCGCTCGACCGCCAACTGCCCGAGCCGAAGGCCGGCGATCTCATCGCGATCATGTCGGCCGGCGCTTACGGCGCGGTGCAGTCCGGTTTCTACAACACGCGCGCGCTGGTGCCGGAAGTGCTGGTCAAGGACGACCAGTACGCCGTGGTGCGTCCACGCATCGAGGTCGAGGATTTGATCGCGATGGATCGGCCGGCACCGTGGCTGTGATCAAGGCAATCCTGCCGATTTCGAAGGAATTTCCGATGCGCATTCTGGCTCTGGCGATTTTGACGATCGCGACGTTTTCGGCAAATTCGCCGGGGTACGCCCAGACGTATAATCCGAGATATCCGGTCTGCCTCAAGGTCGTCGAGAACTTCGGCAGCGAACGGATTGAATGCGCCTTTACCTCGCTTGAGCAGTGCGCTCCGTCAGCAGCGGGCCGCGCCGGACAGTGCATCGCCAATCCGTTTTACGCCGGCGCCGGCGACCGGCGCTATCGCCGCGCCTATTGAGCTGGTTCGGCAAATTCGCCGTCGTCCGACGCAAGCTCACTTCGCCGCGTGGCTGCCCTTTGCACCGCCGACCACGACGCCCGCCGCCTTCTCGATCGGTTTGATCGCGGCGGTGAAATCCGATTCCGGCCCCTCGTCGCGGATGATGACTTCCCACAAGCGCCCAACGGCTTCGGCGACTTCCATCGACAATCCCAGCGATTTCATCTCTTCCAGAGCGAGCCGGACGTCCTTTACCATCAGGCCTGTCGCAAAACCGAAATCGAAGCTGCGCGGCAGCACCGAACGCGGAAACTTGTCGCGGCTGGCGGTATTGAGGCCGGAACCGGCGTTGATGACGTCGATCATGACCGACGGATCGAGGCCGGCCTTGACGCCCATCACCACGGCTTCCGACGTCGCCACCATCGCAGTCGCCGACAGGAAATTGTTGGCGAGCTTCATGGTCTGCGCCGAGCCGGGTTTCTCGCCGATGAAGAACACCTTGCCGATGACGTCGAGCGCGGGTTTGGCAACTTCGCAGTCGGCGCGCGGGCCGGAGACCATCACGGCCAGCGTCCCCTTTTCGGCGCCGCCGACACCGCCGCTGACGGGGCTGTCGATCTGCACGATGTTCTTGGCAGCCAGCAGGCCGTGAATCCGCGCCGCCATCTGCGAGCCGACGGTTGAGAGATCGACGAAGCGCTTGACGCGCCTGCCCTCGATCACGCCGCCGGTTCCGGTCGCGACCTCGAGCGAGGCCTGCAGCGACGGCAGGCTCGCCAATACGGTCTCGCAACGGTCGGCGATGTCCTTTGGCGAAGATGCGGCCGCAGCGCCCATCGCGACGAGTTGGTCGACGGCTTCTTTCCGCGTGTCGAACACGGTCAATTGATGGCCGGCCTCGACCAGGCGGCGCGCCATCGGGAAGCCCATCTTGCCGAGGCCGATGAATCCGATTTCCATGGTGCAATTCCTCTTACTTCGTCACTGCGAGCGACGCGAAGCAATCCATTCTTTCTTTATGCGGCGAGGTGGATTGCTTCGCTTCGCTCGCTTGACGGATAAAATTTCGACCGGCCTCTAGGCCTTGTCCAATTCCACGAACACCTCGCGCGCGATGCGAAAGCTATCGACGCCTGCGGGCACGCCGGCATAGATCGCAACCTGCATGAAGATCTCGCGGATCTCGTCGCGGCTGACGCCGTTGGTCAGCGCGCCCTTGATATGCGCCTTCAACTCGTGCGGTCGGTTCAGGATCGAGATCATGGCGAGGTTGAGCATGCTGCGCGTCTTCTTCGGCAGTTCCTCGCGGCCCCACACCGCCCCCCAGCAATATTCGGTGACGAGCTCCTGAAACGGCTTGTTGAAGCTGTCGGAGTTCTTCAGGGCATTGTTCACATAGGCCTCGCCGAGCACGGCCTTGCGAATTTCCAGTCCCTTGTCGTGTGTCTTCTGGTCCATCATGTTCCCTGTAGTTTTACGGTTCGGCGCGGACGTTACGGGGTGGGAGCCCTGCAGTCACGCCTTCGTGTTATGCGTAATTCCAGGTGTGGGAACCCGCTTCGGGCGGGTGCCTCAATGCCGCCGCTGTGCTAGGCTGATTTGTCGGCAACCAGGAGAGTTTATTGAACGGCGTCTCACCTGATCCCTCCCAGCCCGCGCGCGAGCCGGATGCTGTCGCACGGCTCCAGCTGACGCAGGCCCTGCAACGGGCTCAATATGCGATCGCGTGGGAGCGCGCCTGGCCTGGCCTCGCCCGGCTTTTGAGCGTCATTGGACTGTTTCTCGTGGTGTCCTGGGCCGGCCTGTGGCTGGCGCTGCCGTTCGTTGCACGCGCCGCGGGCATCCTGCTGTTCGTTTTGCTGGCACTGGGGGCGTTGTTTCCGCTCACGCGTTTTCGCTGGCCGACCCGCGAAGAGGGTTTGAGCCGGCTCGACCGCGGCACCGGCATTCGCCACCGGCCGGCGACGGCGCTGACGGATACGCTCGCGTCCAAGGATCCGATCGCACAGGCGCTGTGGCGGGAGCAGCGCGAGCGCACGCTGGCCTCGATCAAGCGGATTCGCGCCGGGCTTCCGTCGCCACGGCTTGCCATCCACGATCCCTGGGCGCTGCGCGCGCTGGTCATGGTGATGGTGGCGGCGGCCTATGTCGCGGCCGGTGACGAGCGCAGGATGCGGATTGCCGCGGCGTTCGACTGGAACGGCGTGTTGGCGCCCGCCAATGTGCGGGTCGACGCCTGGGTAACGCCGCCGGTCTATACCGGCAAGCCGCCGGTCATTCTTTCGGCCGCCAACAAGGACGCGGCCTCGCCCGATAGCGGGCCGTTGCAGGTTCCGGCCGGCAGCACGCTGATGATTCGCTCGAGCGGCGGCAGCATCGACGTCGTGGTGGGCGGCGGCCTCGCCGAGATCGCCCCGAGCGAGCCGGCGCCCAAGGGCACCAGCGAGCGCCAGTTCAAGATCGCCAGCGACGGCACCGCGCATGTCCGCGCGCCGTCCGGCCAGCCGCAATGGCGGTTCGCCGCCACACCCGACCGTGCGCCGGTGATCTCTCTGGCCAAGGATCCGGAACGTCAGGCCCGCGGTTCGCTGCAGATGTCCTACAAGCTCGAGGACGATTACGGCGTCACCGAAGCACGCGCCCAGTTCGCCGCCCGCGCCGGCGATGCGGCCAAGGATTCTGGAAAGGATTCCGGCAAGGAAGCTGGCAAGGAACCTGCGAAGGATGGCAAGGCTGCACAGCCGCGCCCGCTGTTCGAGCCGCCGCAGTTTGCGCTGGTGCTGCCGAATGCACGCACCCGCAACGGCGTCGGCCAGACCGTGAAGGATCTCAGCGAAGACCCCTATGCCGGCGCCGACGTGACGCTGACCCTGACGGCGAAGGACGAGGCCGGCAATGAGGGCAAGAGCGAGCCGTTCAACATGCGGCTGCCGGAGCGGCTGTTCACCAAGCCCCTGGCGCGGGCGCTGATCGAGCAACGCCGCGTCTTGGCGCTCGACGCCAACCAGAGTTCGCAGGTCTATACCGCGCTCGAAGCGCTGATGATCGCGCCCGAACTGTTCACGCCGGAGACCGGTCATTATCTCGGTCTCTTCAGCGTGACGCGGCAACTGGAGGCGGCCCGTACCGACCCAGCCATGCGCGAGGTCGTCGCCAGCCTGTGGGCGCTCGCCGTCACCATCGAGGACGACAAGATCACCGATGTCGACAAGGCGTTGCGCGCGGCGCAGGAAGCGCTCAAGCAGGCGCTGGAACGCGGCGCGAGCGACGAGGAGATCAAGAAGCTCACCGACAATCTGCGCGCCGCGCTGGACAATTTCCTGCGCCAACTCGCCGAACAGCTGAAAAACAATCCGCAGCAATTGGCGCGTCCGCTCGATCCCAACACCAAGATGCTGAGCCAGCAGGATCTCAAGAGCATGCTCGACCGGCTGGAGCGGATGTCGCGTTCCGGCGACAAGGATGCCGCCAAGCAGTTGCTGGAACAGTTGCAGCAGATGCTGGAAAACCTGCAGATGGCGCAGCCCGGCCAGGGCGGCGACAACGAGATGGAGCAGGCGCTGAACGAACTCGGCGACATGATCCGCAAGCAGCAGCAGTTGCGCGACAAGACGTTCAAGCAGGGCCAGGATTCCAGGCGCGACCGCATGCGCGGCAAGCAGGGCGACCAAAGCATGGGCGACCTGCAGCAGGACCAGCAGGGCCTGCGCGACCGCCTGAAGAAATTGCAGGAAGAACTCGCCAAGCGCGGCATGGGACCGGGCCAGCGCGGCGAGAAGGGTCAGCGCGGGCAACAGCCGGGTCAGCAAGGCCAACCGGGTCAGCAAGGCGACCAGGGTGACGGCGAGGACGGGCTCGATCAGGCCGATTCGGCGATGGGCGACGCCGGCGGCAGGCTCGGCGAGGGCAATGCCGATGGCGCTGTCGACTCGCAGGGCCGGGCGCTGGACGCGCTGCGCAAGGGCGCCCAGAGCCTTGCCGAGTCCATGCAGCAGGGCGACGGCGACCAGCCGGGCGACGGCCCGGGCAATCCCAGGGGCCGCCAGCAGGGCGCGGCCAACTCGACCGATCCGCTCGGCCGGCCAATGCGTCACAACGAGTTCAACGACGACTATTCGGTGAAAATCCCCGGCGAGATCGACGTACAGCGGGTGCGCCGGATCCTGGAAGAACTGCGCCGCCGTCTCGCCGACCCGGCCCGCCCGCAGATCGAGCTCGATTACATCGAGCGGCTGCTGAAGGATTATTAGGGCTCGCGCTGCTGCTGCCGGAACCACGATTGTCATACGCGGGCTTGACCCGCGTATCCATCACCTTCGCAAGAGCATTCTGAAACGATGGATTGCCGGGTCAAGCCCGGCAATGACGAGCGGAGGACGGGGTGCCATCCACGCTCATCATCTGAGCTACCCGTTCTTCCTTGCCGCCAGCGCATCCGCCACCGCAGTGCGGATATCGGCCACCGCGAACGGTTTCGTCACCACGTCGTGGACGATGGCGCTGAGGCCCGAGGCGCGTTCGCGCTGCGCGGCGAAGCCGGTCATCAACAGGATCTTCAGGTCCGGAAAATCGCGCGCCGCCGCCAGCGCCAGCGCGATGCCGTCCATCACGGGCATCTGGATGTCGGTCAGCAGCAGGTCGAAGGCACCGCGTTCGCGGGTCAGGATGTCGAGCGCTTCGGCGCCGTCCTCGGCGGTGACGGTTTCATGGCCGTCCATGGCGATGGCGCGCGCCACCAGCGAGCGCATGGATTCTTCGTCGTCGGCAATCAGCACGCGTGGCATTGATCTCTCGTCTTGCGGACGGCGCGGCCCCGTTCAGGCGTGGCCGCCGGCCAGATCCCGCTTGTTGAAGAAGCGTACGTCGATATTGAGGCCTTCGGGGGGCGGCGAAGCCAGCCGCGACTTGAAATAGGCGCGCTCGCCCGGCTTCAGCACCGGTTGCTCGAGCACCGCGTTCCAGGCGTAGATCTCCGCGCCCTGGGCGTCGCGCACGGAAAAGCGCAGCCGTGGCAATTCGACCGGCTGTCTGGTCTGGCCGACGATCGCGCCCTCGATCACCAGCACCGGTTTGCCGTCGATGGTTTCATTGGTGACCTTGATGTCCTTGAACGCCAGCCCGCGCAGGTTCACATCGAGGCCGACCATCCTGTAGAACGTCGCGGTCTGCGGCAGCAGGCGGACGATTTCGGCGCGCCAGATCATCAGCGCCAGAATCAGGGCTCCCATCGCGGCGCAGGCGGTGGGCAGGCCGATCACGGGCATGAACGGAATGCGAGGCAACGTGGGTAATCTGAAAAGGCTGGCTAACCGCTGGCGATGGCTCGTGAGCCGGATCTCCTCATGGTCCCCCGCATCCTGGCGCGCGGCCGACGGCCACGCGTCGTCGCCGCCTGGGGAAGACTTTTCGCCGCCCTCGGCCGGCAACTCGGCCGAAATCGAAGGGCTGTCGACGACGGGAGCGTCGTGTGCTTCCTCCTCGCCGGCCATCGCGTCCCACTCGGCCGCGGCGTCTTTCCCGGCGGACGGGCTCGATTCCGCCATGGCAGGCATGGCGTCGGCCATCTCGACGGCGTCCTCGGGTCGGGCCAGCCAGGTTTCCTTGCAACGGGAACAGCGAACCGTACGCCCGGCCTCGCCCAAGGCGGCCGGATTGATGGCGTAAGATGTTGTACAATGGGGGCAAACGATGTGCATGGAGCCCAATTCCACAGTGTCTTTGTCTTCCATAGTGTCTCTGTCCGAATGCTACATAGCGACCGTTAACGAACCGGAAACCATAACGGCCGCAAAACCGTTTTGTCCGGTTGGAACCCAGGCCAGGGTGCTAGGCGCCCGAGGTTCAGGTCCAGCCTCAGGTTCGGGCCCAGCTTCAGGTAGAAGCCCGGGGTTTCCGGCCACGGCCCACGCCGAGCGTAGCTCGGCCCTTGCTGATGTCGAGCGGAGCTCGACCACGGCTCATGTCGAGCGGAGCTGACCTTGGTTCGGTTCGAAAATGTTGGTTTGCGGTACGGGCTCGGCCCGGAGATTTTGCGCGACCTGACGTTCCTGATTCCGGCGCATTCCTTCCAGTTTCTCACCGGCCCATCGGGCGCCGGCAAGACCTCGCTGCTGCGGCTGTTGTTTCTGTCGTTGCGGCCGACGCGGGGCCTCGTCAATCTGTTCGGCCAGGACGTCTCGCTGCTCGGCAAGGACCAGGTTGCGAACATGCGCCAGCGCATCGGCATCGTGCTGCAGGATTTCCGCCTGCTCGACCACATGACGACCTACGAGAACGTGGCGCTGCCGTTCCGCGTCATGGGCCGGGAAGAATCCAGCTATCGCCGCGAGGTGATCGATCTGCTGCGATGGGTCGGCCTCGGCGAGCGGATGGATGCGCTGCCGCCAATTCTTTCGGGCGGTGAAAAGCAGCGCGCTGCGATCGCGCGCGCGGTAATCTCACGGCCGCAATTGTTGCTGGCGGACGAGCCGACCGGCAGCGTCGATCCGACGCTGGGCCGGCGGCTGCTGCGGCTGTTCATCGAGTTGAACCGGTCGGGCACCGCGGTCATCATCGCGACCCACGACATCACGCTTATGGACCAGTACGAGGCGCGGCGGCTGGTGCTGCATCAGGGACGGTTGCACATCTATGAGTAGGAACGGCGACGAGCATGCGCCGCTGGTGGACCTCGGCAACGAGCGCCCGCAGGTGCCGGCACAGGCGCGCAACCTGTCGCCGATCGTGCCGCGGGCCTCGATCTCCGGCCGCGCGCTGGTGGCCGTCGTCGCGATCATGACGTTCCTCGCTTCCATGACCACGGGCGCGGTGCTGCTGGTGGGCGCGTCGGCGTCGGAGTGGCAGTCGGAAGTCGCCAGCGAAATCACCGCGCAGGTGCGCCCTGCCGCCGGACGCGATCTCGAGCGCGACGCGGCCGCGGCCGCGGAGGCGATGCGGACGCAGCCCGGCATCGTCCAGGTCAAGCCTTTCAGCAAGGAGGATTCCGCCAAATTGCTCGAGCCGTGGCTCGGCAGCGGGCTGTCGATCGAACAGCTGCCGGTGCCGCGCGTCATCGTCGCTCGCGTTCAGCCTGGCACCACGCTCGACCTGGCGGCGTTGCGCGCCAGGATGACGCAGGTGGCGCCGTCGGCCAGCGTCGACGATCACCGCGCCTGGATCGAGCGCATGCGCTCGATGACCGGCGCCACCGTGTTTGCGGGCATCGGCATCCTCGTGCTGGTGATCGCGGCGACGATCATTTCGGTTTCATTTGCAACCCGCGGCGCAATGGCGGCGAACCGCCCGATCGTCGAGGTGCTGCATTTCGTCGGCGCCGGCGACAGCTATATCGCCAACCGCTTCCTGCGGCATTTCCTCAGGCTGGGCCTCGAAGGCGGCCTGATCGGCGGCGGTGCCGCGATGCTCGCTTTCGGCTTCTCCGAATCGATCGCCGGCTGGTTCTCGGGCACCCCGGTCGGGGATCAGTTCGCAGCGCTGCTGGGAACGTTCTCGCTGCCGCCCTCGGGCTATCTGGCGCTGGCGGTGCAGGCGCTGCTGATCGCCGCCATCACCGCCTGGGCCTCACGGCGGACGCTGTTCGCCACGCTGGACGACATCGACTGACGCTGCGCAACGTTCTAGAATTGCGCAGGGCAGAGGATTGCTAGAATCGGATGGGATTGCAGCACGACGATACGTCGCCGAATGCGCCGGCCGCGCGGCAGCGGGGATGGCTGCGTGCGACCATTGTCGCCGCCCTGGCGATCACGTTCGTCGGCGCGGGCATCGGCTTCATCGCGTTTCTCTCGCAATTGCGCGGCGTCGAGGTCAAGCCGGCCCGCAGCGCCGACGGGATCGTGGTGCTGACCGGCGGCTCGTCGCGTGTCTCGGACGCGATGGAATTGCTGGCCGGCGGCTATGGCAAGCGGCTATTGATCTCGGGTGTGCATCCGACCAATGCCGCGAGCGACATTTCCCGTTCGCTGCCCGACAACCAGTCGCTGCTCGGCTGCTGCGTCGATCTCGACCGCTCGGCAGTCAATACGCGGAGCAATGCCGCCGAGACGCGGCGCTGGGCGCGCGAGCGCGGGTTCAAGTCGCTGATCGTGGTGACGTCGAATTACCATATGCCGCGGGCCATCGTCGAATTGTCACATGCTATGCCCGACACCACGCTGATCCCGTTCGCGGTGGTCGGCGACAAATGGCGCGACGAACCGTGGTGGACGAGCGGCGCCACCTTGCGTCTCCTGCTGTCGGAATATGTGAAATATGTTGCCGCCGAGGTGCGCGTCAGGTTGGCCGATGCCGGCATCGATGTGATGCCCGAAGCCTCCGATCAGCCCCCGCAGCCGCCGCGCCGGCCGGCGACGGCGCAAGCGAACTGACAAGCCAATTGATCGCTTCCCTGACTTGCGTTGATCTGGCCTCGTCTATAGGTTGCCGCCTCCATGGATTGGCGGCTCAAAGCATTGGCGTTTCGCGTTCTCGACCTTCCCGGCGGGACGTACGCGCATTATTTCCTGCAGCGTCATGTGACGCGGAACTGGCCACGGCCCGCCACCACACTCACCTCCCTCGAGAGCATCGCCCGCCGCGTCATCGATGACTATGCGCGACATCTCGGCGGAACGCCGTCATCGGTGCTCGAAATCGGCGCCGGCCGGGATCTGGCCGTGCCGCTGGCGCTACGCAAGCTCGGCGTCGCTGAAGTCATCACCTCGGACGTCGACCGTCTGGCCCGGCTCGACCTGATCCAGCATGCGGCGGCGCAGATCCTTGCCGGCGAGGTCAAACTGGATAGCTGGGACGCGCTGGAACGGTTCGGCATCTGCTACCGCGCGCCGCATTACGTCACCGATGCCGATCAGAAGGTCGATTGCTCCTGCTCGAACGAGGTGCTCGAGCACGTGCCTCCGGATCAACTGGTGCGGTTGCTGGCAGGACTGCGCGCGGTCACCACCGGAATAACGACGCATTCGATCGACTACAGCGACCACTATGCCCGTTCGGACGGCAGCCTCTCCCGGTTCAATTTCCTGAAATATGATGACGCGCAGTGGCGCCCGTTCAACAGCGGCCGGCAATACGTCAACCGGCTTCGGCACAGCGATTATGTCAGGATGTTCCGGGAAGCCGGGTTCACGATCCTCGAAGAAAGCTCGGTGCCGGGCGAGCCCGACGGCCGAGATCGTCAACAACGTCGCGCCGCAATTCCGGAAGTATGAACCGGCCGATCTGTTCGCGTTGAAGGGGCGGATCATCGCGAGATAGCGTCCCGGCATAAGCCAGCGGATCGGCGCAGCCAATGGATCGGCTCTCGATCAGCGGTCGCTATTCTTCGCGGCAGGCGGATGCGCATCGTGCAGCATCATGGCCAATCGATGCAATTGGGAATCGCGAAAACCCTCTGCCTCGATCGCTTTCACGGTCGCCAGCACATAGTCGCGGTTGACGCCGGACTGGCCATGGCCTTGCAGGACGTGTCGCAATTGCTCGGCCTGCGACAGACGCCCGGCATACTGTAGATGGCCGCGATCGACCACATACACGAGCGCGCTGACACGCTGGCGCGCCTCGTTCTCCAGCCACACTGACCGCTTCACCTCGCGATAGACCGAGGTGACCTGCTCGCGCTCGCGCAGATTGGCGATGGTGGCGGCGCGGTTCTTTTCAGCCACTCGAAATGCGACGCCACGGCAGGCGCCGCCGCGGTCGAGCCCAAGCACCAGGCCCGGCTTTTCCGGCGTGCCGCGATGGACAAAGGAATAGACGCAGAGCGCGCGGTGTTCGCCGATCAGCCGCGCCGGGACCCGTTCGATGAATTCGAAGCCGGGGCGCCACATCAGCGAGCCATAGCCGAACACCCACAGGTCGCCTGGCGAGAATTCCGTATCGTTCAAGGTAATCGCGGACATCGGCGGCACCGCTACCAGAACGGAACGGCAAAGCGAAGTAAATTCAATGCCTTTTGTTGCAGGGAGGGGATGCTTACATTTGACAAAATCGCCAGCCAAAGGACGCCGCATGCCTGACATGACCCCCGCGCCGCGCCGGCGCCCGCTGTGGCGCCTCTTCATCATGCCCGCTTTGCTCGTGGTCGCCGCCGTGGCCTGGAGCGGGTTCTGGTTCTATGCGGCCTCCGAGGTCGGCGTGCGCGCGGATGCCTGGCGTGCGCAGGAGGCGAAAGCTGGCCGGGTCTACGATTGCGGCAAGCGCTCGGTCGCCGGGTTCCCGTTCCGTTTCGAAGTCAGCTGCGACGACGCCAGCGTGTCGCTGGTGTCGCAGACGGCGGGTGCACAAGCGCCGTTCACCGCGCGGCTCGGCGAAATTCTGGTGATCGCGCAGGTCTACCAGCCACAATTGCTGATCGCGGAATTCAAGGCGCCGGCCACGCTCGCCGATCGCGGCCAGCCGCCGTCGATGAAGGTGAACTGGACCTTGGGCCGCAGCAGCGTGTACGGGTTGCCCGACATCCCGCAGCGCGCCTCCATCGTGTTCGAAAATCCGTCGATCGATCGCATCAACGGACCGGTGGCGACACCGCTCGCGCGGGCGACGCAGGCCGAGCTGCACGGCCGCCTCGTCGAGGGCTCGACGAAAGATCAGCCGGTGATCGAAACCGCGCTGCAAATAACGGGCGGCAGCGTGCAGGAGGTGCATCCGCTGCTGGCTGCGCCGTTCGACGCCGGCGTGGACGCCAAGCTTTCCGGGTTGAAGGATTTTTCGCCAAAGCCGTGGCCGGAACGATTCCGCGAGATCCAGGCTTCCGGCGGCAATATCGAGATCGTGCGGTCGCGCATCCAACAGGGCGATTTGATCGCGGTTGCCGCTGGAAAATTGAGCCTCAATGCCAACGGCCGGATCGACGGCGAATTGCAGATGACGGTAGCAGGTATCGAGAAGGTGATTCCGGCTCTCGGTCTTGAAAAGATGCTGGAGGAAGGCGTGCCACAGGCGACGCTCGATCGCGTCGCGCCGGGCGTGAAAACGCAGGACCTCAACAATCTGTTCGGCGCGCTCGACAAGGCGATCCCGGGTCTCGGCAAGGTCGTCAAGCAAAATGCCAATGTCGGCGTTGCCGCCGGCATCAACTCGCTCGGCAAGGAAGCGGAGCTGGAAGGCAGGAAAGCGCGCGCCTTCCCGCTGCGCTTCGCCGACGGCGCGGTGTTTCTTGGGCCGCTGAAAGTGGCGCAGGTCCCACCGCTGTTTTAGGGGCGCGTACTCACGTAAATCCGAATTCAGTAGCGTAACTTGCTGAATGTCCGCTTCGCTCCGAAAGCGACTGACTTGCTGCGCCGCCGCGAAATGACGCGAAGTGCCAACAACGGAAGTCGCGCTTATTCGATAACCTTGTCGCAACCGGTCGATCCTGGCTGCGATGCTCATTCGGGCAGCCCGGCTCGCCGCAATCCTTCCTGGTATTGTTCGACGTGTTTGGCTTGCTGATAAGGACCCAGCACATCTTTGAGATTGGAAACACGCAGCGTGGGATTCAGTTGCCGCAGCCGAGCCACTGCCTTATGTGCTTGCTCCGGCCGTCCGGCCATTGCGTTGCTTGCGGCGGTGATACGTAATCCGGGTAGATAGTCCGGACTGCACTGCAATGCCATTGCCGCCCATGATGCCGCTTCGTCATAGCGGCCCAGGAAGAAATGTGCATACGCGGTCCCGGCTCGCATTCCCATCAGCCACGGATCAAGTGGGCTCAGGCGCATGCCACGTGCGAAGCGCTCGATCGCCGTTTCCGGCTCGCCGAGCCAGATTTTTACCCAGCCGCCAAAATTCCATGCCTCGGCCAAATTGGAATTAAGCACAAGCGCGCGATCGACTAAGCCGGCGCCGACCTCGAGATCCCGAACGACAAACGCCAGCGCATTCCCGCCAGCGGCGATCGCGATCGCGTCATGCTTGCCCAACTCAACCGCCCGTTGGGTGAGCCTCTTCACTTCGGCAATCGCGTTCGCTGTGTCTGAAATCCAGCCATTGATCCTGGCAATGACGTAGCAAAAGGCTGCACGACCGTAGGCGGAGGCAAATTCCGGGTCGATCTCGATCGCGCTGTTGAACAGGCGCAATGCCTCGTCGTTCGCTTGCCGGTTACCAAACTGATGAAGCCGCGCCAGACCGCGCAAATAGAGGGCATAGGCGTCGAGGCTCTCGGTCGGCTTGCGCTTGGCACGCTCGATCTCGGCCTTTTCCACCGCCGGCGCGATCGCCCCGACAACGCTCTCGGTCACCTGGTCCTGCAGATCGAAGACGTCGCCGAGCCCGCCATCAAACCGGTCTGCCCAAAGATGTGCCCCGGTGGAGGTATCGACCAGTTGTCCCGTGATGCGCACTCGGTTTGTACCTTTGCGAACGCTCCCTTCCAACACGTAGCGCACCCCAAGCTCGCGCCCGACCTGCTTCACATCGACGGCGCGCGCCTTGTAGGTGAAGCTCGAGTTGCGGGCGATGACGAACAGCGCCTTGAAACGCGACAGCGCCGTGATGATGTCCTCGGCCATTCCGTCCGCAAAGTACTCCTGTTCGGGATCACCGCTCATGTTCTGGAACGGCAGCACCGCTATGGACGGCTTGTCGGGCGGAGGGAGGACCTGAGGTTGGCTCATAGCCAGACCCAATTCTATTGCGGAAGGGGCTTGACCAGTCAGCCGTACCCGCCACGCTCGCATTGGCTCAGCTATATTTTTAAGGGACTGCTGTCCCATATCATCGCAGACGATCTCGACCTTGCCTCGAACCTGCCGATAGGCATCATCGGACATGCAGACCCCGCCCGGTTCGGCGATGCCTTCAAGGCGGGCAGCAATGTTGACGCCGTCGCCGAAGATATCATTACCATCAAAAATGATGTCACCGACATGAATGCCGATGCGGAATTCGATCCTTTGATCCTGCGGCACGGCGGTATTTTCCTCGGCCATGCTGCGCTGGATTTCAACCGCATTGCGCACCGCATCGACCGCACTGGCAAACTCGACCAGCATTCCGTCGCCCGTAGTCTTGACGATGCGACCACGATGCGCGGCGATTGTGGGGTCAACAAGCGCTTTTCTAACCGACTTTAGCTGGGCTAGCGTACGTTCTTCGTTGGCACCCATTAGCCGACTATATCCCGCGACGTCCGCCGCAAGAATAGCCGCCAGTCGCCGTTCCACGCGCTCGTCGCTCAAGACGCACCTCGGCTCGGGAGATCGAAATGCCTATTTAGCAGAAAAATGGCCGATGTCCGACTAGGCCCAAGTCCGGGGTGGGTCAATCGCGACCGGAACGAGTTGCTGGCAGGTCCCCTCCATGTCGGCTATGCCTCTGAACGCGGAAGCAATATTAGGGTCGCAAGCGTGAGGATGGGTGGAGCGCAGCGATACCCATCAACGGCCATGACGGCAGCGATGGGGATCGCTGCGCTCCGCTCCGGGATGGCGCTTGACGCACCGCAACTTCACTCCGCCTTCTTCGCCATCGGCGGATGCGGCCGGCCGAAGTCGGGCGCGGCCGAATCCTGGCCGATCTCGACGATGCCGCGGCGGATGGCGCGGGTGCGGGTGAAGTGCTCGAACAGTGCCTCGCCGTCGTTGCGGCGGATGGCGCGGGTGAGCTTGGAAAGATCCTCGTTGAAGGTGCCGAGCATTTCCAGCACGGCCTCCTTGTTGTTCAGAAACACGTCGCGCCACATCGTCGGATCCGACGCCGCGATGCGGGTGAAGTCGCGAAAGCCGCCGGCGGAGAATTTTATCACTTCCGACGACGTCACCTTTGCCAGTTCGTCGGCGGTGCCGACGATGGTGTAGGCGATCAGATGCGGCAGGTGGCTGGTGATCGCCAGCACCAGATCGTGATGGTCGGGCGTCATGAGCTCGACCTTGGCGCCCAATGCAGCCCAGAACGCGCGCAGCGTTTCGACGGCCGCGGGATCGGTGCCATCAGGAGGCGTGAGAATGCACCAGCGATCGATGAAGAGTTCGGCGAAGCCCGAATCAGGGCCCGAATGTTCGGTGCCGGCGACCGGATGCGCCGGCACGAAATGAACGCTCTGCGGCAGATGCGGCGCCATTTCCCGGACGATGGCGCCCTTGACCGAACCGACGTCGGACACGATCGCGCCTGCTTTCAGGAACGGCGCGATCTCCTGCGCCACCGGACCGCAGGCGCCGACCGGGATGCAGAGGATCACGAGGTCGGCGTCCTGCACGGCTTCCGCATTGCTCTCCAGCACGCGGTCGACGATGCCGAGTTCGGCGACGCGCGCGCGGGTTTTCTCCGACCGCGCGGTGGTGACGATTTCGCTGGCGAGCCCCTGGGCCCGCGCGGCGCGCGCGATCGAGCCGCCGATCAGGCCGAAGCCGATCAGCGCGATGCGTCGGAAAATCGGCACCGTGCTCATTTGCCCGCCATGAAGTCGCGCAGGCCGTCGACGACGAGACGATTGGCCTCTTCGGTACCGATGGTCATGCGCAGCGAATGCGGCAGGCCGTAATTGTTCAGCGCGCGCAGCACCAGGCCACGTTTGGTGAGGAACGCGTCGGCATCGGCCGAGGTCTTGCCCTTGTCGAGCGGGAAATGGATCAGCACGAAGTTCGCCACGCTGGGCGTGACCTTGAGCCCGAGTCTTGCCGATCTCTTCCGTCAGCCAGTTGCGCCACTTCTCGGTGAACGTCTTCGACATCTGGATATGCGCGGTGTCTTCGATGGCGGCGACCGCCGCCAGCATCGCCGGCGTCGAGACGTTGAAGGGGCCGCGAATGCGATTGACGGCATCGACGATATTGGCCGGGCCGAACATCCAGCCGATCCGCAGCGCCGCCAGCCCGTGAATCTTGGAGAACGTATGCGTCATCACGGTATTTTCGGTGGTCGCCACCAGTTCGAGCCCGAGCTCGTAATCGTTGCGCGACACGTAGTCGGAATAGGCGGCATCCAGCACCAGCAGCACATGCGGCGGCAGACCTGCGCGCAGCCGCTTGACCTCGTCGAACGGCACGTAAGTGCCGGTCGGGTTGTTCGGGTTCGCGAGCCACACCAGTTTTGTGCGTGGCGTGACGCGCGCCAGAATCGCGTCGACGTCGGCGGTGAAGTTGGTCTCGGGCGCGATGACGTTCTTGGCGCCGTTCGCCATGGTGGCGATCGGGTACACCAGAAAACCGTGGGTGGTGGAGATCGCCTCGTCGCCCTGGCTCAGATAGGTGTGCGCGAGCAGATTGAGGATTTCGTCCGAGCCGGCGCCGCAGATGATGCGGTTGGGATCGAGCCCATAGGCGCGGCCGATCGCCTCGCGCAGCACCTTTGAGGTTCCTTCCGGGTAGTCCTCCAGATGCGAAGCCGCCTGCGTGTAGACTTCCTTCGCCTTCGGCGACGGCCCGAACGGGGTCTCGTTGGCGGACAGCTTGAACACCTTGCGCCCCGGCTCCGGCACCGGCGTCTTGCCGGGCGTGTAGGGCGCAATATCGAGAATGCCGGGATTCGGCACGGGGCGGGACATCTTCAACTCCGGAAATTGCGGGGCGGCGTTTAAGGCTTCGCCGACCCGTTCGGGGGCACCGTATAGCGTGTTGCGTGGCTGCCGACGAGGGCCGAAGAACGCACCGAGGCGCCGGCCTGGATCAGCGCCGCCTTGATCTTCTCAAAGCCGGTGCCGGCATCCGATATCAAAAGCGCCGCGCCATCGAAGGCGGTGTCGGGCACGGCGACGATCTCGGCCAGCGGCGCCAGCGCGCGCGCGGTATCGGCGTTCCAGCCGGAGACGCGGACGCTCCACATCTCGACTTCGGTCACCATGGCGTCGTCGGCGACCCGCGAGATCACGAACACGGGCAGCGCTGCCGGATGATCGGCGCGTTCGAGGAACGGCAGCCGGGCGATGATCTTCGGCGCGCCGCTGGATTCCAGCGCGATCCACCACGGCGTGCGGCTCGCGGTCGCCGAGACCAGCGCCAGGTCGCCCTTTGATTTGGCCACCGCTTCGACCGCTGCCTGCGCGCTGAAATGGGCCACATAAGGCACCACGAAGCCGAAGTGAAACCGCGCCGAATCCCGCATCGCGGGTTCGCTGACGGAGACGTCCGCATGCACCGAGAACGGCGCCTGCACATAGGTGAAGGTCGAGATGATGACGCGCCAGATGCTCTCGATGGTGTCGAGCGGCAGGATGCCGCGATGGCGCCGGACCAGCTCGCGCATCATGCTGGCCTCGCGCGCGGGCCGGAACGCGGAGCCGACTTCCTGGGTGTGCTTCACCTGGATCAGCCGGTCGATGATGTCGCCACGCGCCATCAGCAGGCGATGGACCTGCTCATCGATCGCATCGATCTCCTTGCGCAGTTCCTGCAGTGAGGGCGGAGCCGGGGGCTTGGACATTTCGCGTAACCTGACGAGTGTTTGACCTCATCCTGAGGAGCGGCGCCTGCGCCGCGTCTCGAAGGATGTAGCCCGTTCTCTCTCATGGTTCGAGACGGCGCAAGGGCGCCTCCTCACCATGAGGTCTGCGCGCCCGATTAACCATGGGCCTGCCTTGACGAAAAGCCCGCTTCGGACTAGCTTTATGGCATTCCGTGGTCATTTGAGCCGGCCGGCTTGCAGCCACGTTAAACAACTCGCTAAACAGGCCGGGGACAGAAGTGATCCCGGCCGAACCTTATGTTCAGGCCGGGTTTTTTATGGCCTGATTTCTGTCTGGAGCCTCCGCGAGGAGGTCTGTGCCGAGATGACAAATGTGCATCCGATACCCAGCCCGTCGATCCACACCGAGGATCGCGCCCATGAGGCCGATCATCCGACGTCGCTGGTGGCGAAGTTCGGCATCGAGCAGCCGCTGAAGCTCGATTGCGGCGTCGACCTGGCGCCGTTCCAGATCGGCTATCAAACCTATGGCGAACTGAATGCGGATCGCTCCAACGCCATCCTGGTCTGCCATGCGCTGACCGGCGACCAGCATGTCAACAATGTGCACCCGATCACCGGCAAACAAGGCTGGTGGGAGACCATGGTCGGGCCCGGCCGGCCGCTCGACACCAACCGGTACTTCATCATTTGCAGCAACGTGATCGGCGGCTGCATGGGCTCGACCGGGCCGGCATCGATCAATTCCGCCACCGGCAAGCTGTGGGGGCTCGATTTCCCCGTCATCACCATTCCCGACATGGTGCGCGCGCAAACCATGCTGATCGATCGGCTGGGGATCGAGACGCTGTTCTGCGTCGTCGGCGGTTCGATGGGCGGCATGCAGGCGCTGCAATGGACCGCGGCCTATCCTGAGCGCGTGTTCTCCACGCTGGCGATCGCCTGCTCGACGCGGCACTCGGCGCAGAACATCGCGTTCCACGAACTCGGCCGTCAGGCCGTGATGGCCGATCCGGACTGGCGCGGCGGCCGCTATTTCGACGACGGCACCCATCCGCATCGCGGCCTCGGCGTGGCGCGGATGGCGGCGCATATCACCTATCTCTCCGACGCCGCGCTGCATCGCAAGTTCGGACGGCGGATGCAGGACCGCGACTTGCCGACCTTCTCGTTCGATGCGGATTTCCAGGTCGAAAGCTATCTGCGCTATCAAGGCTCGTCCTTTGTCGAGCGCTTCGACGCCAACAGCTATCTCTATCTGACGCGGGCGATGGACTATTTCGATATCGCCGGCGACCATAACGGCGTGCTGGCGCACGCGTTCCGCGGCATCAAGACGCGCTTCTGCGTGGTGTCGTTCACGTCGGACTGGCTGTTCCCGACCTCGGAATCGCGGGCGCTGGTGCATGCGCTGAACGCGTCGAGCGCGCGGGTGTCGTTCGCCGAAATCGAGACCGATCGCGGCCACGACGCCTTCCTGCTTGACGTGCCGGAGTTCTTCGAAATCTCCCGCGCCTTCCTGGAATCCGCCGGCAAGGCGCGCGGATTAGGTGGCTGACATGGCGCTTCAGGAACAGACCTTGCCGCTCGGCGGCATCGCTCCGGATCGCACCGGGAAATACCGCAGCGATCATCTGCTGGTCGCGGAAATGATCGCGCACGGCTCAAAAGTGCTCGACGTCGGCTGCGGCGATGGCGAACTGCTGCAGCTGTTGGAGAGCCGCGGCATCGACGGCCGCGGCATCGAGCTGTCGCGCGAGGGCGTCAACCGCTGCGTCGCCAAGGGGCTGGCGGTGGTGCAGGGCGACGCCGACACTGACCTCGTCAATTATCCCGACGATGCCTTCGACTACGTGATCCTGTCGCAGACGCTGCAAGCGACGCGGCAGCCGAAGGTGGTGCTGGAAAACCTGCTGCGGATCGGCCAGCGCGCTATCGTCTCGTTCCCGAATTTCGGCTTCTGGAGGATGCGGCTGCAGCTATTGGTCGGCGGACACATGCCGCGCACGGAAAACCTTCCCGCCACCTGGTACGACACGCCGAACATCCATTTCTGCACCATCAAGGATTTCGTGCAGCTCTGTGACGAGATCAACGTCAAGATGGAGCGCGCGGTCGCGCTCGATCTCTACGGCCGGCCCTTGCGGCTCAGCATGCCCTGGTGGTTCTGGAACATGTTCGGCGAGCAGGGCGTGTTCTTGCTGAGCCGCGGCAAGGCGGGGAAATAGTCTCGGTGTCATTCCGGGGCGATGCGCAGCATCGAACTACGGTGCGCAATTGCGCACCTGAGAATCTCGAGATTCCCCGATGTGCAGTTGCACATCTGAGGTCTGGTCCTTCGGACCATCCCGGAATGACGCCGTCAAAGAGGCTCCTCCACCATCCATCCCAGGTCCGGTGCCAGCCGCTCAAGCCTGCCTCGATCTCAACTGCAGGGTCTCTCCATCCAGCGGTATCAGCAGCTGCTGCGGCGAGATGCCCTGCGCGGTCGAATGCCGTCTCAATTCGTCGCGTGAGACGGTGGCGTGGTCGAGCGAATTCCATGTGCGTGGCGATCACCACGGCGTCAGGCGCCAGCCGGCAGGTCGCGACGGCTTCCGCGGCGTCCATCGTGATGAGATCGCCGTCCCATCGCGCCCCGCAAGGATGGATGATGATGATCTCGGGCTTTGTGTCCGCGATGATGGTTTCGATGGCCGGATAGAGCACGGTGTCGCCGGCCCAGTAGACCGACGGTTCGTTCTTTGCCTTGATGCTGAAACCCATCACCGATCCCATTTTCTTCACGACCGGTCCCAGGCCATGACTGCCCTCGCGGCGCTGCAGGCGAATGCCGTTCCAATCGATGACTTTGGCAAGAGGCATGACGTCGTCGAACCCGTACGAGCGGATCTTGTCCTCGTCTCCCGGCTGGCAGATCAGCGGAAGATGCTTCGGCACCAGAGATTGCGCCACCGGATCGAAATGGTCGGCATGCAGATGCGAGACGATGACGAGTTCGACGCCGTCGAGGATTTCTTCCGGGCTTGCCGGCAACTCGACCAGCGGGTTGGGTGCGCGCCCGGTAAAGGACGGCCGTGATCCCTTTGGGGCAAAGAATGGATCGATCAGAACGGTCCGGCCAAGGATCTCCAGTTTCAGCGTGGCGTTGCGCAACAGCCGCAGCTTCATCGTCATATCCTCTCAATGAAATTTATCTAGCGTCAGAAAAATTTGTCCCGCGCGTCCGCCTCGATCCGCGCCTCAATATCTCCGTCGGTCAACCCGGGCGGTCTGGTCTGATCGGCCAGCATTCGGCCAATCCCGAAGCATCGGATCACCTCCTCGGGGCCGCTCAATCCCTGACATTGCGCGGATAGGTCAGTCGTGCCCTTTCGACCAAAGCGAGATCGATCTCGAGACTGACGATCGGGGCACTCTCGTTGGTGCGCGCGAGGATGTCTCCGTCGGGCGCTACGATCCAGCTGCCGCCGGCAAGCGTCGCGCCACGGCGGTTAGCCGTCACCACGAACGCACCTGCGGCGATGGCCGTCATTCGCGCAGCCACTTCCCAGCGCGGGTGGCCACCGGTTGCGCGCGGTGCGGCGATCACCTGAACGCCCGACTGCCCCAGACGGCGTGCGGCCGTGCTCACCATGAGTTCGGTGCATACCAGTTCGCTGAAGCAGAGCGCACCATCGCGCACGGGTTGGGCATGCTGCGAACCGCGGTCGAACCAGGTCTCTTCCCAACCGCCTTCTTGCTGCGGCAGCAGCGCCTTGGCCCGGCCGCGAACCAGGCCGCGCTCCGGCGTCCACAGGAACGTCTCGTTCCATCGCCGGGTACCTTCAGCAACGGCGCGCGTTCCCACGATGCGCCGTGCCGCGATGCGCCGCAGGTGCTCGTCGAGCGTCGCATGAATTGCGGCGGCCCGGCGCCAGACCGCCTCATCGAAAGTGGGGCTGCTCCAGAAACTGTCGACGCCGGCGAGCTCGGGGAGGACAAGCAAATCGACCGGGGACTTGTCGAACTCGACGGCAAGCCGCTGCCACATATCCGCGGCCAGATCGGCACGGTCGGGGAATTCGCAGGTCGAAATCAGAAAAGTCATGCTCGCCTCCTTGGGGGCGAACGTGAACTGTGCGACGCCATCTTGCCAGTGGCACGAATGCCGTATAGCGTGAAGATCATGCCAAGCAAGATCGTGTCAAATAAGACCGTGCCGAGTCTGCCGCTCCGGTCAGATCGCAGGAAATCCCGCGGGGAAGGCGCGCAACGCGTCGTCGCGGTGCTGGCCTATGACGGCGTCAGCGCCTTCGAACTCGGCCTGGCGTTGGAGGTGTTCGGTCTTTCGAATATGGGCCCGGACTGGTATCGCGTCGTCGTGTGCTCCGAGCGGCCAGGACAGCCGCTGACGGCCAATAACGGCCTCAAGGTCATAGCCGACGCCGGAATGGGCACATTGGCCCGCGCGCATACGATCATCGTGCCGGGGTCGCGTGAGATCGTGGAGTCCCCGTCGGTCGCGCTGCTCGACGCGCTGCGGCGTGCGCACCAGCGCGGCGCGCGCGTGGCCTCGATCTGTGCGGCAGCCTTCATCCTTGCCGCCGCCGGCCTGCTGGACGGTCGGCGCGCCACCACGCACTGGGCGCTTACAGAAGCGCTTTCACGCAGGTATCCGCGGGTGCAGGTCGATGCGAACGTGCTCTATGTCGACGATGGCGATATCATGAGTTCGGCTGGCCGCGCGGCGGGGCTCGACCTCTGCCTCCACATCGTGCGGCGCGACCACGGCACTGACATCGCCAATCATGTGGCGCGGCGCCTGGTCATCGCGCCACATCGCGAAGGTGGTCAGGCGCAATACATCCGGCAACCGGTCCCCCCGATCGAAGGCGATGCTCTCGCCACCGTATTTGACTGGGCGCAGCGCCATCTCGATCGCGATCTGACGATCTCAAGCCTTGCCGCCAGGGCGAGGATGAGCCGGCGCACCTTCATCCGTCGTTTTGAGGATGCAACCGGGATGTCGCCCGGCGAATGGGTGGTGCAGACGCGCGTCGCGAAGGCGCGCGAGTTGCTGGAAGCAACGCAGATCCCGATCGAAGGCGTCGCGACGGAGACCGGTTTTGGCTCCGCCGACGCCATGAGGCATCATTTCAGGCTGCGGCTCGGCACCAGCCCGGCGCACTACCGGGCTGCCTTCCGCGCGCCAGCCCACTAAAGCGTTTTCAAGCGAAAGCCTGCCCCGGACATGATCCGGGGTGGAAACCGGTTCGCGTCAAGAAAACGCGTCAACTCAAAAATCCAGGTGCTTATACTGCTACCTTCACCATCGATCTCGGATCGCGCACCGGCCATCTCCCGGCTTCGACCAGCGCGATGAATCGCTCGACCATCTCGTTGAACAGCGCCGGCTCTTCCAGATTGAGCACGTGGCCCGACTTGGGAAAGAACGAAAGCCCCGCCGCGGGCAGATGCTGCTTCAGGAACAGGCTCGGCCCGACGCAATTGTCGTCCTCGTCGCCGCACAGAATCAGCGCCGGCGTCGGCACTTTCCGGATCGCATCCGTCAGCGTGTAGATCGACGGCCGCCCGCCTTGAAAGCTCCGCATGGTGTTGGCCGAACCCTTGGCGTCGTGCCGCGCCAGCGCCGCATAGAAATCGGCGTGGCCGCGGGGATCTTTGAGCAGGAACGGAATCCGGCTCGGCGCCTCGCGCGTCGCTTTGGCCACTTCCACCGAGCCGATCGATTCATACTGCTCGGCGTTCGCCCGGCACTGCGCGCGGAAGGCGTCGAGGTTTTCGATGTTCGATCCCGAGCCGACGGCGGCAAGCGTCATCGACAGCGCCCGCTCCGGCGCGTTGAGGCCGATCTGCAGCGACGAGTAGGAGCCCATCGACAGGCCAATGAAATGCGCTTTGGCGATGTTGAGATGATCGAGCACGGCCAGCGCATCGGTGTAGAAATGCTTGTAGGTGTAGACCTCGGCCGAGGGCGGCACGTCGGAGGGCGTATAGCCGCGCGCCGAATAGGCGATGCAGCGGTGGCCGCGCGAGAAGTAACGCATCTGCGGCTCCCAATTGGTGTGGTCGGCCGCGAACTCGTGCAGGAAGATGATCGGGGTACCGCTTCCGGCCTCCTCAAAATGCAGGCGGACGTTGTCCTTGGCGACGGCGTAGGGCATTTCGGTTTCCTTCTCCATTTTCTTGTTTTCACGCAATATTCCTGCGTGGCCGGTGCCCAAAATTGCAGTTAATTCTCGCGGCTGCAATACGGCAGAGCCGCTTCTTTTTCGTCATCAAATGCGCGCGGAATGACCCCGGAATAGTTTCCGCGTGGCCACATGAAATCTTCCTCTCGTCACACCGCCAACCGCAAAAGGCCGCCGCGTTTGTTCGTACACGAACGCAAATGGGGAACGGTGGGGTTACAGAGGATCAAGTATGCGTCAGTTGTTTACGTTTCGCCGGCCGCTTCGTTTCATCGCGCTGGCACTGTGCTCGGCTTCCATCGTCGTATCCGTCACGCCGGCTTCGGCACGGCCTCACCACGGCGCAGGGCGGCACGCGCGCGCCTATCACGCCGGCCATCATGCCAGGCTTCACATCGCCATTATCGACATGCAGAGCGGACGTCGCGCTGGGAGCGCGGTGTCGCGCGGATGCAGGCCGGCGGCTTCGCCGACACCAACGCAAGCTTCCCATCGAACGCAGGCGCCGATCCGAACGCAACCCTGACGCCGCCCGGAGGCGCAATGGCGCCGTCGGGTTTCGGATCTTCCTCCTCCAGCGTGGTCGCTGAAGCGCGCCGTTATCTCGGCGGCAACCCGACGGGACGCGGCAGCCTGTGGTGCGCACGGTTCGCGAACATGGTTCTGCAGCACTCCGGCTATCGCGGCACCGACTCGGACATGGCGAGTTCGTTCGCGAAATACGGCCAGCGCGTTTCCGGGCCGCAAGTCGGCGCGATCGCGGTCATGACCCGTGGCCGCCGCGGCGGTCATGTCGGCATCATCACCGGCATGGATGCCAAGGGCAATCCGATCATGATCTCGGGCAATAACGGCAACCGGGTCCGCGAGGCGCCGGTCTCGCGCGGGCGGATATACGCCTACGTCATGCCGACGAGCTAGCTCGCGGCGGACGAGCTGGCTCGCGGAGTATGGCCGGCGCTTCGCCTCTCCCCCGTCCTCCGCGGGGAGGGGCCGCAAGGTGTCTGTCGGGGCAAGGTGGCGCATGCCTTGAAGTTCGTTATGATGAGCGGTAACGGTGCCGCAAGGCACTTTGCCCCGGTCCAGCGGACTTGCAATGGAGTGAGCACATCATGAAACGCCGTACGTTCCTCAAGGGCAGCGCCGTGGCCGGCGCCACGACGCTGGTTGCGGCGCCTGCGATCGCGCAAGGCTCGCCCGAGATCAAGTGGCGCCTGACCTCGAGCTTTCCGAAGTCGCTTGAGACCATCTACGGCACGGCGCAGACCTTTGCGAAATACGTGGCTGATGCCACCGACAACAAGTTTCAGATCCAGACCTTTGCGGCGGGCGAGATCGTGCCCGGCCTGCAGGCGCTCGATGCGGTGAGCACCGGGACCGTCGAGATGGCGCAGACGCCGCTCTATTTCTACATCGGCAAGGAGCCGGCGCTGGCTTACGCGACCGGCGCGCCCTTTGGTATGAACCATCGCCATCAGCATTCCTGGTGGACGTTCGGCGGTGGCGCTGAACTCTGTAACGAGGCGCTGAAGCCTTTCAAGACACATGCCATCCTGTGCGGCAACTCCGGCACGCAGATGGGCGGCTGGTTCCGCAAGGAGATCAAGACCGTCGATGATCTCCAGGGCCTCAAGTTCCGCATCGCGGGCATGGGCGGCCATGTGCTCGCCAGGCTCGGCATCGTGCCGCAGCAGATTGCGGGCGGAGATGTCTATTCGGCGCTCGAGAAGGGATCGATCGATGCCGCGGAGTTCGTCGGCCCCTATGACGACGAGAAGCTCGGCTTCTACAAGGTCGCGAAGTACTATTACTTCCCCGGCTGGTGGGAAGGCGGCGCGATGCTGCACATGATCGTCAACGACGAGAAGTGGAATTCACTGCCGAAGCAGTACCAGGCGATCGTCAACCAGGCGGGCGCGGCAGCGGGCGCGTGGATGATCGAAAAATACGACAGCGTCAATCCGGCCGCCCTGAAGCGGCTTGTCGCTGGAGGGGCGGAGCTGCGCGCATTCCCGCAACCGGTCATGGAGGCCTGCTACAAGGCCACGCAGGACCATCTGAACGAGATTGCCGAGAAGAGCCCGCTGTTCAAGAAGACCAAGGAAAGCCACGACGCGTACATGAAGGAAGTGCTGTTCTATACGCAGATCGCGGAAAACTATTACGACAACTACCTGCTCAGCAAAATGCGCAAGGGGTGAGTGCGCCGATCGGGAGCGTCGTGGCGCGGTGAATGTCGCTACGCCACGCCGGCGCTATTTGCAGGAAGCACTACGACCCGGGTTCCGATCGGGACACGGCGATAGAGATCGATGATGTCCTGGTTGAGCAGCCGCACGCAGCCCGACGACACCATCGTGCCGACAGTCCATGGCTCCACGGTGCCGTGCAGCCGATAATAGGTGTCCCGCCCGTTGGCATAAAGATAGAGCGCGCGCGGCCCAAGCGGATTGCCGACGCCACCGGCCATGCCGTCCGCGTAGGGCCCGTATCGTTTCGGCTCGCGCTTGATCATGTCCGGCGTTGGCACCCAGCGCGGCCACTCAGCCTTGCGCGCAATGGTCGCCGCGCCGCGGAAGTTGAAAGCCTCGTTCTTGCCGACGCCGACGCCGTATCGGATCGCCCGGCCGCCTTCCTGCACCAGGAAAGCGAAACGCTGTCCAGGATCGACCACGATCGTTCCGGCCGCCTCGCGGGTGGGATACGCCACCTCGCGGCGATAGAATTTCGGGTCAACCCGACTGAGGTCGACCGCTGCCACTGGAAACGGCTCTCCCACAACGGCGCCATACATTGCGGTATAACGCGGATCGCGGGGATCGGCGGCCGTCAGGTTGGGGCTATCCGTCGTGGCGCATCCGGCGAGGGCGAACGGCGCACCCGCGACAAACATACGTCTAGTCAACATGTCTTGTGGGTCCTTCTGGGATCTGATGTAGCGATAGGGGCGTGCCGTCCTCAGCGGGAAGCAGAGGTCGCGGCGGTCTGGCCAAACAGGATCGACTTGCCTTGCTCGGTCACCGTCCGCCGGTGGCTGTATGGCGCGCCCTTGGCATAGGCCCCGATCGTGCCGGGCCGTGCTGCGATCTCATCGAACCAGCGGCGCAGGTCAGGAAAATCATCGAGATTCTGCTGCTGGCGTTTCCAGGGTACGATCCACGGATAGGCTGCCATGTCTGCGATCGTGCAGGCATCACCGGCGGGCATCCTGTTATTGGGCGAGATGGCGAGGAACTCGGGCTTGAACTGGTCGCCGGCGCTGATGTCGACGTGATGGATGCGGTAGTGCAGATCCGCCTCATCGAGAAACATCGTGACCTTGTGACCGTTCGGCGTCGGCCAGTCATACAGATCAATCATGACAGCCTACGCTTGCTCGAAGGCCAGGACAGACCGACCGCAGCAAATCCCGGCCCGACCAGGCCGTTCAGCAACTCGGCATCAGGACGCACCCGGGCGAGGACGCGCAGTCCGAGCAGCACGGCCAGTAACTGCCGAGCCTGATCTTCGGCGCGAAAGTCTTTGGAGATTTCTCCGCTTTTCCGCCCGGCGATCGCACAGCGCAGAAAGAACTGCTCGATCTTGCTCGTCTCGTCGGCGAGATAAGCCTGGAGTTCGGGATCATCAGCGGTGGCTCCAAGCGTGGCATTGACCAGCATGCAACCGCGATGCTGGGGATCGGCCAGCGAGCGGTCGACGATCTCGCGGAAGAAGCCCACGATCGCCTCGCCCGGGGATTTGGTAGTCTCCAGCCGCACGATGCGCTCCAGCAGGATGCTGTCGAGATAGTGCCGAAGCGACCGCAGAAAAATGCCGCGCTTGTCACCGAATGCCGCATAGATGCTGCTTTGGGTGAGGCCCGTGCAGTCAGTGAGATCGCGGGTGGTTGTGGCTTCGAAGCCCTTCGCCCAAAACACCGCACCCGCCGCTTCCAGAACCTTCACCTCATCAAATTCTCGAGGTCTGGCCATTTTACCCTTGCGTCATTATGGATCACTTGCTCCATATTAATGGAGCAGGCGATCCATAATGTCAAGCGCGCAACGATGGATTTGGCGTGCGGAGGTCGAAGCCGGCTTCACGTGCCTGTGAGGCGCAAATGCACAACACGGCTTCGATTCCCTGACTCACAGCATGGCTTGTACGCTTCCTCGATTCACTCGGCCACAAAGGGCCGGAGATGATCGCAGGCCGTGATATCGGCGGGGGCGTCGCGCAGCATCTGCTGATCAGTGGAGCGGTAGATATTCTGCGCCTGGCCTGGTGAATGCAGTCTTGTGCGACTCCTGGCCAGCGCCGACCGTCGCCCGTCATCGCTGAGGCGCGCGTGCAACCGAAGGGGGTTTGTTTCGGTTCAAGGCTTCAATGCGCTTGGCTTCGGCGATGTCGGAAAATGCGCGCTTGGGATCGCCCAGGCGATGGAAGACAATGGCGCGATCGATGTAGGAATCCGGCAGATTGGGGTCCAGGTCGATCGCCAGATCGAAATTCACGAGCGCAATATACAGATCGCCGACGCGATACGCCTGGATGGCTCGTTCTCGATAATATGGGCGTCTTTGGTCCCGAAGCCGAGAGCTGGTGAAGCACTCGCGCTCGCAGTAGCGATGCCGGTGGTCACCGCAGGTGCAATGCTGGTTTCCGCACGTGCAATGTTGGTCACCGCAGGTGCAACGCCGTCCGGTTCGGCCGGCTCTTTGGCGTCGTGTATTGTAACGTCGAGCTTCACGTCGGCTCCGGTAACTTCATGCCTGTCGTGCTGCTCGGCTTGGCCGTGTGCATCGGATAGTTCGGCCGCTTTGGCGGCGGGAGCCTGTGCCGGCTTGGGCGCGGATGTCTCAGTCATCTGTGCGGAAGCGAGGGGCAGCCTGTCGACAGGTTTGTATAGGAGGTAACCCCCGATGAGCACGAAGGAGACGACCGCACTCGCGGCTGCGTCAGCGGCCAGCCTTTGAGCCGTGCCGGAGAGGGTGCTGCGCCTTGGTTTCGGGCTCTGCTGCCGGCGTGCGGTTTCGAGCAGCCGGTCGTAGGCCACACGCTGCTGCCCATCGCTCAGGATGGCATTGGCGCGGACAATCTTTCTAAATCTCTCTGCAGCTTCCGGGTTGTCGGGATTGTTGTCGGGATGGTTCGCCTTGGCGGCCCTGCGGAAGGCCGCCCTCAGTTGATCGGCATCATCGTCCGGAAGCGCTCCAAGCAAATCGTAGAGAGTTTTCATGGATACTCACTAAAATACTGATAATTCTCACAAAATCCTCCCGCACGAGGCACTATTTGAATCAATATGCGGGCAAACGAAAGCTTGCCGCAAAATCGGGAAAAGCCTGCAAAATTGGCGTGGCAAAACAAAGACTAAATGGAGGAGCGCTGCCCCACGGTCGCCGTGAAGAAAACACAGGCTGGGGCGGGCGCCGATCGACCGCAATTGCACGAAGCTCTTGGAGGTAATCGCCGCGGTCGTGAGCGTCTAACTGACCGCTGACACGCAGCGGGCGACGATGAGCCGCCTATCGCGGCAGCGCATATTGCCGTCGAACCGGACTTCGTGGCCGAACCGGCTCAACTTCGCATGTGCTTGATGTCTGCAGCAGGGCGAGGCGGTCGCGCGCCGCCTTCTCGGCATCCAGGTAGCACTGCCGCTCATACTCGATCTTCAGGCGGGCCCATTCACCGGGATCAACGGTCTTGAGATCGGGCCTGTTGAACTCGCAATCGGGCGCAGGCTGCGGTGACAGCAGCGCTGGATCCGGCCGTCGGATCCTTGGCGCAGCATATCGATACGGTTCGGAGTATCGACGGGTGCGTACGGCAGTACGGATGGGAGGCGTTTTGCCTTCGTGCAGGACCGGACCGGCTTCACGCTGTGCCGTATTGCGCGCGCAGCCGGCAAGCAGCATCGAGCACAGGATGACGAAGACTGTCAGAAGTTTTGGAGCGAGCGATTTCAGGCTGGCAGTACGCAGCCGCGCGCTTGCAAACTCGCAGGAGTCCTGAGGACACAGCGCTACACCGACGATCGCCATGCCCATGATTCCGGTTAACTGCGTGCCTGGCTGGAGAAATTGATCGACATGAAAATTTCGCGACGCGCAGCAATCATGAACGGATAATTTAAATCGACCTCTAACAATTACGATGAATCAAATCTGAATCGATCTCATGCCGAGGCGGATCTCCGCGTCTGACGGAGAGAGGCCGCTTTTGCCGATGTGTGAAGGCAGAGAGAGGGCGGGCAGGGGATATCCGGCCCCGGGCCGTTCGGACGGTTCAATCGGCTTTCGATGGATCGGCCGGCATCGTTTCCTTGCCGACGAGGTGCAGCACGAACGGCCTGGTCGCACGCCAGCGTTTGCCCTCGGCCGCGTCGGATGTCTTTCGGCTTGCCCGCTTCGGTCGTGGCGCGGCCTGGTTCTCGGAGGAGCGAAACAGCGCGTAGTCGCGACCGAACAGCCAGCACGAGGTCTGGAAGACGCCGTGGGTGATGAACAGCGCGGCAAGCACATCGATCGAATAGTGATAGTGGCCGAGCAGCACGATCGCGCCGAAAAAGGCGGTCAGCACGAGATAGAACATTCGCCACTGCGGCATGTGCCAGAAGGCGAGTGCTGCGAGAAACGGCAGGCCGGTGTGGCCGGAAAAGAACAGGTCGCCGCCGTAAAAGATCGAGTTGAAGAACGGCGCGGGGTTCTGCGGATCGATCGGCGAGGGCGCCATGTGGGTGAGCGCCACGAACACGGCGCGGACCAGCAGGAACAGCGCCATGGCCTTGAGCGCGAACGGCAACCGGTTCGGCCGCCACGCCAGCAGGCCCGCCGTAATGGCGAACGCGGTGAACGTTCCGTAAATGAACAGAAAGCGCACGTTGAGGGGCCCGACGCGGCTCAGCACAAAATCGGTGACATAGTTGCTGGCGTGGACCGTCGCATAGCTGACCGCGGCGAAGATCGCGATCGTGCTGGCCGCGAGAAAAACCGCGCCCTCCGATAGCGAGCGCAGATATCCGCGGCTGCCGAACAGCGTCTGGTAGAGCCGTATAGTGTCTTCCATGGCCAATGCCCCTCCGTTCGCAAATTTCTGCGGCGGGCCACCGCCAAGGCGGCCAGGCGGATCTTTGCGCAGGAGCCTCGTCAAGATCAGCGCGCGTCACATTAATCCGCGACGCGGTGGCTCGCGTGTGAAGCAAGCCACATCCTGGAAATTCATCGCGGCTTGAGCGGAATGGCCGAAGCCCGGCCGCGTGCCGGGCGGCCTCGCGATCCCGTGAAGATGCTTCATGCGGGGGCCGGGACGTAATCCGGGACGCTAGCGAAGTTCGCGTAGAAAGGCCTTGGCGTTACGAAGGTCGCCTGTGTCAAATCCTTCGGTGAACCAATCGTAGACCGGCGCGAGAAGGTCACGCGCCATTTTCCGTTTGCCCTGACCCACCAGGAGCCGCGCCAGGCTCGTGGCCGCGCGTAATTCCCACGACTTTGCGTGCTGCGCCCGCGCAATGGCCAGGGCCCGCTCGAAATGCGCCTGCGCCTTCGCCTCGTCGCGCTGCGGCGACTTGAGCGCGATTTCACCGGCAACGCGATGGGCCTCGGCCTCGCACCATCTTTCCTTGGTGGCTTGCATCGCCGTCATTGCGGTGTCGATGCAGCGCCAGGCATGATCGAACTGGCCTGAATTGGCATGGGCGGTTGCCAGCATGAACTGGTGCTCCGGCGTGAATATCGTCGATCCCGCCGACCGCCATAAATCGATGCCCGCCGTGACGGTCTCGACGGCCTTCTCGGCTCCCGTGAGCGCCAGGATATAGCCCTGCCGCAACACGCCTTCCGCCTTTCGGAACGGGGCGCCTTTCTCCTCGGCCAGCACGACGAGCTCTTTGAGATGTTCGCTTGCCGCGTGGTAATTCCCGCAATAGGTATTGACGAGAATCGGGAAGTTCAGCGTAAACATGAACGTGGCGGCATGCTCGAGCTGGCGCGCTTCCATCAGCGCGCGGTCCGCGTCGTTGAGCGCCGCCTCGGGATAACCGAGCAGCCACAGGGCCATCGAACGGAAGGCCAGGCACGTTACCCGGAGGTCCTGGCCAAATCGCGTCATCAATCGCCGGTGCTCGGCCGGGCGGTAGAGGGCGAGGGCTTGATCGTAGTGCGCCTTGGCCTCAACGAGGTCGCCCGTGAACGCGAGCGTGCTCGCCATGGTGCGATGTCCGATCATGCGCGGTACCGCCGCTTCGTCCCGCTCGCCAAATGCCAGAAACCGCGCCGCGAGCTCGCGCGCAACGTCGCCGTTGAAGTTGATGAAATTGACGATCCACTGGCCGAAGAGGGCCGAGAGGATCAACGAGGGGTCATCGGGAGTCTTCTCCCCGCCGTTCGGCCTGTTCGATAAACGCCCTCGCCTGTGCCACGGCCGTCTTGGTTTCGGGCGCGCCATATCCTTTGACATGCATGAGCGTGTTCAAGAGCGCGACCTGCAGGATGATCTGTTCGCGCCGCAGGCCGGGCGTGGAGGGCAGGGTTGCAATCTGTGACAGGGCGCGGCCAAGCTGTTCTGCCGCTTCGGCCAGCGCCGAGCGCTCCTGTGAGCGCAGTCCCGCCTTGCCCCACAGCTGCGCGGCCTTCTCGATCAGGTCGGCACTGGCGTAGTGACGCGCGAGCAGTTCGGGTTGGCTCTCGGCAATTTCCGGAAACTGGCTTTCGAGGATTTCGGCGATGCGCGCATGCAGCGCGCGCCTCGGCTCCCGCAGCAGCGTACTGTAGGCGGCGTCCTGCACCAGCGCATGCTTGAACAGGTAGCTCGCATGGGGCGGGATGCCCTGGCGAAACAGCAAGCCCGCCGCAATCAGCCGTTCGAGGTCGGAGTCCAATTCGGCCTTCGGCTTGTGCACGAGCGCTGCCAGCAACATGTGGGGAAATTCCCGGCCGATCGCCGCGCCGACCTGCGCCACGTGCTTCGCCGGGCCAAGCCGGTCGAGCCGCGACATCAGCGAAGCCTGCAGGCTGGCCGGAACCGTCACGACGGGCGGTGGCGCCCCCGCAAAAGTCCGCTGCACATCGCTCTCGCCCTCCGCGTCCAGCACCGCCTTGGTCATTTCCTCGGCGAACAGTGGAATGCCGTCGGTGCGCTCGATGATGTCCTGGCGGATTCCCGCCGGCAGCGACCGGTTGCCGACGACGCCCTCGATCAGGAAGTTGATGGCGCACGGCGCCAGCCGATGCAACGTCAGCCCGGTGACGTGCGGCCGTCCGATCCAGGGCGGGCTGAATTCAGGCCTGAACGTGACAAGCAACAGCAGCCGGTGGCTCACGGCCAGGTCCACCGCCCGGGCGAAAAATTCGAGGCTGGTCGGATCGGTCCAATGCGCATCCTCGAAAATCATCAGCACGGGGTTGATCCGCGCCAGCGCCTCGATGTGCGAACCAAGCGCTTTCAGCGTCTTCTGGCGACGGAGCTGCGGCTCGACCTCAACCGCAGGGTAGCGTCCATCGTTGGGCAGCGACAGCATTTCGGCAAACAGCGCCGCATCCTCTGAAGGCGTCGAGCTCTGCGCCAGCAGCGCGTCGAGCTTGTCCATCTTCGCCTGCTGGCTGTCATCGTGATCGACGTCAGCGGCGCGCAACATCTCGCCGATGACGGGATAGAGCGTGCTGTCGGTATGCTGCGGCGAGCAGAAGTACCGCAGGCGTATGTGCGGTTCGCGAGCCAGCTGTTCCAGCAGCGCGACGGTGAGCCGTGATTTACCGATCCCCGCCTCGCCGGAAAGCAACACCACCTGACCTGCGCCACTCCTGGCCCGCTCCCATCGGCGCAGCAGCAGCTGCAGTTCTTCATCGCGGCCGATCAGCGGCAGCAGATCGCAGCTTTGCAGCGCGTGCGACCGGCTGGTCACGGTTGTCTTGCCTGCGACCTGCCAGGCTGCGACCGGTTTTGCGAATCCCTTGATCTCGACTTTACCGAGATCGAGATACTCGAATTGCGGACCCGCGATCGTCTTGGTGCGGCCCGAGATGATGACGTCGCCGGGTTGTGCGAGCGATTGCAGCCGGGCGGCGAGATTCGGGGTGTTGCCGAGGATGCCATGCTCCTCGGAAATCGCGCTGTCCGACATATCGCCGACAAGCGCGACGCCTGTTGCAACACCGACGCGCGCGCTCAATTTTTCGTTGGTGGGCAGAGCGGCGACCGCCTCCACCAGCGCGAGGCTGGCGTGAACGGCGCGCTCGGCGTCGTCTTCGTGCGCGTGAGGATAGCCGAAATATGCCACCGCACCGTCGCCATGATGTCGCGCGACAAAGCCGTCGAAGCAGGCAACGGTCTCGGCAATGCAGCGGCGGTAGCCGGCGATGATTGCGCCAAAATCTTCGGGATCGAGCCTCGCAGAGAGCGCGGTCGATCCGACCAGGTCACAAAACAGCACCGTAAGCTGCCGGCGCTCGATCGGGCGCGAGTCCGGCGCCGTCGGCGCCATCGCGGGAGAAGGCACGCGCAATTGGCTCCCGCATTCGCCGCAAAACCTGTTTCGGGTCGGGTTCGCCGCGCCGCAGGCCGGACAGCGCCGCGCTGCCGCCGTTCCGCACTGCCCACAGTATTTCCTATGCGCCGGGACTTCGGCTGCGCAATTCCTGCAGTGCATCCGGACCTCAAGGGATATCCACAACGCTACTACATTGCGCCAAAAGTCGCGCGATCGATATGATCTTGGTCACACCTCCAAGTGATACGTCTCCGCGTGATCGGTCGCGATGTTCACGTTATCGGTCACAAGCGGAAGCCAAGGTTTGGCGTTGACCATGTTAGTTCGGACGATGCGGCCATTTGAATACGACGCGCGGCGACATCTATGCAGCGCGGATGCTACAGCGTCATTCGCTGCAGCCACCGTTATCGGGCTTGCGTCTTGAAGATGGCGTCGATTGCCTGAATGACCTTCATTTCCGGATGCTGCTTGCCGAGGCCGTTGTACCAGCCGCTATACAACGCGGCCAAATAGTCGGCGTCTTTCTGGAACGTGTTGGCGAGCTGCGGGCATTTCAGCGCCTGCACATCGGCGTAGCCCTTGGCGTCCATGTAAGCGGACAGGGGTACCTGGGCGCGCGCCTGCGAGAACATCGATACGACAGCCACAGCGGCAAAAGCGGAAAGCGTGTGCTTTCGGACGCGTGAATTTTACCGTGTAGCGGCATTTTCATGGCGCCGCCGCATTTCAAATGCGGCTGAATTGCCGCCGGACTCGACAATAGACCAACCGCAGGTTTTAATTGGCTTTTCGGTTCGCGAAACCGGATAGTGCACTGTGAGTAGTAGCGGTCGATTCAATCGGGCCCAGGCGACAGGAGCCCGCAATTTGTTCGGCATTTTGCTGGCGATTGCCATTGCATTTGGCTGGTCAGGAAAGGCCCACGCAGAGCAGCCGCCGCGTCGTGTGCTCATTCTGAGCGGGTTCAATTATACGTTTCCCGCCGCCACTCAGGCGATCAACGGTATCGAGAAGCGGCTTAGTGAGAGCAGCCAGCAAAAGTTCGTGATCGACGCCGAGTTTCTCGATCTCGTGCGCGTCGCCGACCCCGGGCACGAAACACGCACAGCCACCTTCGTGCGGGAGAAGTACGCCAGCAAGCCGCCCGATGTGGTGATCGCCGTGGGCACTGCGGCGCTGCAATTCATCCAGAAACATCGGGATATCATCTCTCCCGAGATTCCGTTGGTTTTTGCCGGCGTCGCGCCGGAAAGCTATTCTTCCGGACAGCCTTCCTCGAAGACCACCGGGGTTTTCTTCAAGCTGGATCTGGAACGAACCCTCGCGTTGGCCGGGCGGCTTCAGCCCCGTGCGCGACAGCTTTTTGTGATTACCGGCACTTCCAGCGTCGAGGACCTGCGATGGCAGGAAGCGGCCCGTCGAACGATCGAGCAGCATCGGCGGAAATTTGAAACGACCTATCTGTTCGGGCTTTCCCACGATGCGCTCGTCACCGAGGTCTCGCGAATCCCCCGGGACTCCATCGTTATCTTCCTGGCGTTTCTCGTCGACGGCGCGGGCAAGACCTTTGTTCCGCGGAACGTGGTCAAGGAGATCGCCCGCATATCCCCAGCGCCGGTTTATGGGCCATACGACACCTATATCGGTAACGGGGTCGTTGGAGGGTTCGTAGAGACGTTCGAGTCGCACGGGGCCGCGGTTGCCGATCTGGTATCCCAGATTGTTGCGGGCAGGGACCCTGCGTCGCTTCCGCCACAAGCCAATCCCGAGCAGGCCTTCCGTGTCGACGCGAGAGCCATGGAACGGTGGGGCCTCAAGCGAAGCGACCTTCCTTCCGGCAGCGTCGTGCTGTTCGGCGAACCGACCCTTTGGGAGCAGCACCACTATCTGATTTCGGCGGTAGCGCTGGTCTTTATCTTGCAATGGGCGGCCGTCACCGCGTTGCTGTTTCATCGGCGCAGGCGGCAGCAGGCCGAAGACTTGCTCAAGGAGAGCGAGGATCGCATGACATTTACCGCGGCTTCGGTGAACGTCGGATTGTGGCAATTCGACCGGACGACCGATGAATTGTGGGCAACCGAGCATTGCCGGGCGATGTTCGGTCTCGCCAAGGACAGCCCGCTCACCCGCGAGACGTTTGTAGCGGCCGTGCATCCCGAAGATCGCCGCGTCGCGGTTGGCACGTTGCGGGGTGTGCTGAAGGGCCAATCCGCCGTAACCGATGTTCGCATTATCAGGCCGGACGGTGAGGTGCGCTGGATCAGGGTTCGGGTTCGGTCGCATCTCGATGAAAAGGGGTCGCCGGACAAACTCAACGGACTTTTCGTGGACGTTACCGATCAGAAGGCCTCCGAAGCCGAGGCGGAGCTGCAGCGCCAGGAAGTCGCGCATTTGATGCGGGTTTCCGTGCTGGGCGAGCTTTCGGGTGCGATCGCCCACGAGGTCAACCAGCCGCTCACCGCCATCCTGTCGAACGCGCAGGCGGCGCTTTACCTGCTGGGGGAGGATTCCCCGAACCTCGCCGAGGTACGAGACGCGCTGCAGGATATTGTGCAGGAGGACAATCGCGCCGGTGAGGTCATCCAGCGGTTGCGCGGCCTGCTCAAGAAGGGAGAGAGCCGGTCCGAGTCGGTCGACCTCAACGAACTGGTCAATTCGACAACAACGCTGCTTCGCAGCGAGCTGATTGACCGGCGGGTCACGGCCAGAACCGACCTTGCGGCCGGCCTGCCCATCGTGTTCGGCGATTCCGTGCAACTTCAGCAGGTGCTGCTAAATCTTGTCGTCAATGCCATGGACGCAATGGCATCGACGCCCGTGGAGCAGCGGCACGTCAATATCTCCACCCGCGAGACGCCAGCCGGAGCCATCGAGATTCGCGTGAAAGATCATGGACGTGGAATCGAGCCTGTAGACGAAAAGCAGGTGTTTGCGCCGTTCTACACCACCAAGGAACATGGCCTGGGTCTTGGCCTGACGATTTGTTCGACGATCATTCAAAAGCACGGGGGCACGCTCAATCTGCGAAATGATGAAGCAGGCGGCGCCGTCGCAGAGGTCTCGCTGCCCCCGAGCGTCATGCTCATGGCGGCGCAATGAAGGATATCGTGCTTACGGTCGTTCTCCTCGATGACGAGGCCGGGGTGCTGAACAAGCCCGGCGTACGCTCGGTCGCCGGCCTCGCTCGCCTGGCCTCGAACGCCGGAACAACCCGAAGCTAATCCTGGCCTGCCATGCGGCGTTGTTGGCCTTTGGGCCAACTCGACAATGCGCCGCGGCAGAGCCGATAGTTCGGCACATGGCACCTTCGCCCTGGATCGCAATCGTGGACGACGATCCGTCCGTGCTGAAAGCCTTGGCGCGGTTACTAAGGACGCGCGCGGTCGAAGCCAGGACCTACACGTCGGCGCAAGCCTTCCTCGCCTCGCTGCCCGACGGGTTGCCGGAATGTCTGATTGTCGACCTGCAGATGCCGGAAATGACCGGCCTGGAACTGCAACGCCAACTCAATCGAGAGGGGATTCACATTCCGACCATCGTGATCACCGCACACAATGAAATCGAAATGCGTGAACTCTGCACGGCTGCGGGTGCCGCGAGCTACCTCCTGAAGCCGCTCCAGGACAATACCCTGCTTGCCGCGATCAATAACGTCCGGGCCAAGACCGCTCGAACCAACACCTGCGCGCAGGCCCAGAACCTGAATGATGCAACTCGAGCCTGGCAACCATGGCACGCGCGGGGTCGCGAGATGACTTCCGAACCCGGAATCTCACAAGCATCCGTTCAATCCGTGCGCAAGGACTTGAGTCGCAGGACGTTTGCAAAGGGAGCGACCATCTTCGCGGAAGGCGAAGTCGGAACGGTCGCCTATATCCTGCTTCGCGGCGACGTCACGATCTTCATCGGATTTGGAACGCCCCAGCAACGCACCGTAACCGTGTTGGAGCCCGGACAAATGTTCGGCGTGCACGCACTTATGGCCGGAGCGCACCGCAAGGCCACGGCGGTGACGGCGCAGGGTTGCGACGTGCTTGCGGTGAGCGAGGCGAAGCTGAAGCAAAAGCTGGACGAAGCCGATCCGTTTCTGCGGTACTGGGTCGACTATCTTTCGAAGCGGGTCATAGACCTGTCCGCGCAGTGAGGTTTTCGTGGCAAGCGGCAGCGCAGTGAAAACATCCGCGCCACGCCAGCAGCGCATCACGCTCTTCGGTACGGTGCTGTCCCTGTTTCTGATCGTGGCGCTGCTGGTCGGCAGCGCCGTTACGGTCAGCAATTACCTTGAAACCCGCCGGACGGCCGTCAAGGTCGCAGCCGACACCTTTCAGTCGACGATCGGCCGGATCAACGAGCAGCGTTTTGCATTCTTTACGCCGGCCTATTTGCTGACCACCATTCTGCGCAACGCTCCCTCGTTTCAAACGTCGGATGGATCGAAGGAGGCAATCCGGCAACTGATCCTGACCAGCTTGAAAGGCAATCCGCAGATATCGGCCGCTTACGTAGGTTACGAGAACGGGAATTTCTTTCACTTCCTGTCGATAGCCGAAGGCGAGAAAGCGTTCGTCGAACAACTGGGCGGCCCCCCTCTCACGCGGTTCGTGATTCAGGAAATTCGTGCGGACGCTGGCGGCGCCCGCGTGCAGACCTGGCTGTTCTTCGACGAAGAATACCGTCAGATCGGAACGCTCACCAGGCCGTCGCCGTCTTTTGATCCTCGCAGCCGCGGCTGGTACCGCGATGCCATGGAGCACCCGAAGACTGTCGTCCGGACGCTGCCATATCGCTTCGCGGCCACGTCGCAGGTCGGAATGACGTTGGCACAGGCCCTCGAGAATGGCGGCGTTGTCGGGGTCGATATCGCCATCGACCGGTTGATGCTCTACATTCGTTCGATCAGGGCGAACGATGCGCATCGCTTTATTGCTTTTGACGACAACAACCATCTGCTGGCGCACTTCGATCCCAATCAACTTTTCAAGATTTCCGCTAGCGGCGGAAGCCCCTCGACCGAGCTCGCTACCACCGCGGATGTTTCGGACCCCGTGGTTCGCGAGGGGTTGCAGATTTTTGTGCGCAGCGGCGCGTACCGCCTGGCGGATTTTACGGTGGCCGGCACGCCCTATCTCGCCACCGTGGATCGCCAGGTCGCGAGGGACGGCGGCGCATTCTTCCAGCTATACGCCGCGCCCCTTTCCGACTTCCAGGGCACTCTTGCCGACGCCGCCGGACGGAGCATCCCCGTCGCGCTGCTCATCTTCCTGCTCTCGCTGCCGGCGATCGTCTACCTCGCACGGTCGATTTCGAAACCGCTCGTCAGGCTCTCGGATGAAGCGGAATTGATCCGATCGTTCCAGCTCGACGATCCGATCAAGCTGCATTCCCGCGTGCGTGAAGTTAACATGTTGATCCGATCGATGTCCGGCATGAAGGGCACCATTCGAGAGGTATCCAAATTTGTGCCGAAAGCCCTCGTGAAGGATATCCTGGAGAGCGAGAGGCAGGTTGTGGTGGGCGGCGAGACCCGGCGCATCAGCATTCTGTTCACCGACGTCAAGGATTTCACGCCGATTGCCGAAGGCATGTCGCCGGACGGCCTCATGGCCGGCATGTCGGAATACTTCGAAGATCTCGCATCCCTGATCATCGAGGCGAATGGAACGGTCGATAAATTCATCGGCGACGCCATCTTTGCTTTCTGGAACGCGCCGCTGGCGGTCACGCGGCACGAACACGCGGCCTGCATGACCGCTCTCCGATGCCGCGCCGCGTCGAGAAGCCTGAACGCGCGGTGGATCGACAAGGGCCTTTCCGCCTGGCACACGCGGTTCGGAATCCATGTCGGCCAGGCGGTGCTGGGTAACGTCGGATCGTCAGACCGGATTGACTACACCGCGGTTGGCGACAACGTGAACATCGCGGCTCGCCTCGAAGGACTGAACAAGTATTACGGCAGCAGTATCCTGGCGAGCGGACAGATTGCGGCCGTGTGCTCGGACCAATTCCTGTTCCGTCACGTCGATCGCAGCCAGCCAAAGGGCGTCGGCTATCCCCTGGATATATTTGAACTGCTCGGCACGATCGAAGGCTCCGACGAATTCCGTGTCACGCCGGCAATGACAAAACTCGTCCACGACTGGGACGCAGTCTACGAAGTGTATGCCAGTCAGGACTGGTTACGCACCCTCGATGCCCTGGAGACGTTCGCCGACCAGTATCCTGACGATGTGCTGGCCGGAATTTATCTCGACCGGGTCGTCGGCTTTCTGCTCGAACCGCCGCCGGAGGCCTGGGATGGAATTGTTCATTTCAGCAAGAAATAGGACGGCCCGTCGGGCAAATCGGTCTGCGTCCAGCTTCGCTCTTGTATCTGTCCGGCCTCAATATCCGTTGCGCGCAAATTGCAATTTGCTGAATCATTTCAAGCTGATTTGGGTCGATCCAGCCGCCCTAGCAAAAATATTCCGCTTAACCCGTCGGGCAAATCAAAAGTAAAATCCGCGGCGTCCCACCCGAGTGAGGGGCGTTTCGCGATCGTCACGGACGCGGGATGGGATGCGGTGGACGCGGCAGCGTCGGGCGCGAAGCGTGTTCGCAGGGCGGCATCTCACCGTGAGCGAACAACGGCGCGCAAGATGAACGACACTCGCTGCGTACGGCAAAACCGTGTGGTCCCGACACCCGTTGCTGGTGCCAAGTTGCGCGGAGGCGAAGTCAGCTCGACCGAGCTTGATCAGCCGCTAATTCGCCAACGACGGAGGCAAGACGAATTCGTCTCCGGGGAGCAACTGTGTTGATGTAGCCCTGTGATCGGCTGGCCTCAAGGCTGGCGCTGCGCGCCACCGCCTCCGCTCGCCAATCTCGCCGTCCGGGTCGGCGCCGGCGGCGTTGAAATACCGCAGCGCCACGGAGCGCATGCCGTAGGCGCGCTCGTAATGCGGCAGCGCCCGTTCAATCGCGAGCTTCGTTTCGCCGTAGCTGTTGATCGGCTGCTGCGGATGGGTTTCGGCGATTGGCGTTTCGATTGGCTCCCCGTAGGTGGCGCAGGTCGAGGAAAACACGAACAGCTTGACCGACTCGGCGGCCATCGCCTCGAGCACGGAGAGTGTGCCGGCGACATTGTTGCGATAGTAGCCGGCCGGATCGCGGACCGAGGCGCCGACATCGAGGAGCGCCGCAAAATGCATGACCGCTGAAAGGTGTTGATCCCGAAGGACACGGCGGACCAGATCGACGTCAGCGATGTCGCCCTCGATGAGCTCGCCGTGGCGAACCGCTTCGCGATGTCCGGCAACCAGGTTGTCGAACACGACGACGTCGTAGCCGGCTCTCGACAAGGCTTTGGCGGCGTGGCTGCCAAATGTACCCAGCCCCACCGGTGACCAGGATCCGGCGGGAATTAGCGGCCAATGGAGAAATATGAAAACCCGAGCGCCCGCATCTGAGCCGGCGCGTAGATATTACGGCCGTCGAACACGACCGGCGTCTTCAGCACTTGTGATATTCTTGAAGTCGGGGTCGCGGAACTCGTTCCACTCGGTGACGACCGCCAGGCGTCGGCCTCCCGAGCGCATCGTAGCGCGTGTCGCACAGCCTGATGCGATCGCCGAACTGGCGCGCGCGGTGTTCGCCGCCACGGGATCGTAGGCGTGGACCGCGCGCCGCTGCGAGGAGCCGTCGATGATCACCATGGCCGGCGCTTCGCGCATGTCGTCGGTGTTGGGCTTGAACGCGAGCCCCCATATCGCGACCGTCTGTCCCTTCAGCTCGCCGAATGTGGTGCTCCATTTCGGGCCACGAGCCGCGATTTCTGCCGCATGTTGACGTCTTCGACCGCCTGCAGATCTTGGGTTCGTAGCCCTTGTCTCTCGGCCATTCGCACCAGCGCCCGCACGTCCTTCGGGAAGCAGCTGCCGCCGTAGCCGACGCCGGGGAACAGGAACGCGAAGCCGATGCGGCTGTCGTGGCCGATGCCGCGGCGGACGTCGTTGATGTCGGCGCCCATCCGCTCGCAGAGGTTGGCCATCTCGTTGATGAAGCTGATCTTCGTCGAGAGCAGCGCGTTGGCCACGTACTTGGTGAGCTCCGCGCTCTCGGCGACATGATGAGGAACGGCTTCTCGGTGCGCAGGAACGGCTTGTAAAGCTCGTGGAGCGCGTCGCCGACTTCTTCGCGGCGGACACCGACCACGACGCGATCGGGCTTCATGAAGTCGTCGATCGCCGAGCCTTCTTTGAGGAACTCGGGATTGCTGGCGACGTCGCACGGCTGCGTCGTCTCGGCCAGCGTCGGGCGAAGACTTTCTGCACGTGCCGACGGGGACGGTGCTCTTGTTGACGACGACGTGTATTGCGTCGATCGGCGCGGCCGACGATCGCGCACCACCGCCCAGCACGTGCCGCAGATCGGCGGCGCCGTCATCGCCTTGCGGCGTGCCGACCGCGATGAACGACGATTTCGGCGCCCGACGGCGGCGGCAGGTCGGTCGTGAACGGGAGCCGCTCGGCGGTGGTTGCGCGGACCATTTCTTCGAGGCCGGGTTCGTAGATCGGGATCTCGCCCGTGCGTCAGCGTGGCGATCTTCGCTGGTCGATGTCGACGCACGATGACGTCGTTGCCGCTGTCGGCGAAACAGGTGCCGGTGACAAGTCCGACGTAGCCGGTGCCAATGACTGCGATTTTCATTTCACAATAAGATACTGACTCGGAAAGACTTACACAAGTGCGCGTCCTGATCGATTACCGCCCTGCTCTGCGCGAGCGCACCGGCGTCGGCGAATATGCCCACCAACTCGCGGCCGCGCTCCTGCGCGATCACGGGGCGGGGCGCACGAACGGGGCGACCGTCGACGTCAGTCTCTTCTCGAGCTCCTGGAAAGACCGTCTAGCTGCGGCGCCGGATCTCACAGCTGCCGTCATCATCGATCGCCGAGTGCCGGTCCGTCTTCTGAATTTCGCATGGCATCGTCTCCAGTGGCCGCCGGCGGAGATGCTGGCGGGCGGCGAATGGGACGTCGCTCACTCGATGCATCCGCTGCTCATGCCGGCGCGAGCCGCGGCGCAAGTGGTGACGATTTACGATCTGAATTTCCTCACCCATCCCGAGCGGACACGCGGCGAAATCCGCCGCGACTATCCGGCATTGGCGCGTGAGCACGCGCGGCGCGCCGACCACGTGATCGTGATCTCGGAATTCACCGCGCGGGAGGTCCGGGAGCGGCTCGGCGTGTCGCCGGATCGCATTTCGATTTGCCCGCCTGGCCATCCCGGATGGTCGCCCCGTCTGCTGCTCCGGCCCAAGACGCCTACATGCTCTTTTTCGGCACACTGGAGCCGCGTAAGAACGTGGGTGCACTGCTCGACGCCTACGAACGGCTCGCCAATCGCCGAGCGTTGCCGCCGCTCGTGCTGGCCGGCAAGACCACCACGGAATCGGATCTCTGGCTGCGGCGGATCGCGCATGCTCCGCTCGCCGGGTTGGTGCGTCACATCGGCTACGTGCCGCTTGACGGGCGCGAGGCGCTGTACACCGGAGCACTGGCCCTTGTCCAACCGTCGTTCGAGGAAGGGTTTGGGATGCCGGTCCTCGAAGCGATGTCGATCGGTGTGCCGGTGATCGCCTCGAACCGCGGCGCGCTGCCGGAGGTGGTCGGCGATGCGGGGTGCCTCTTCGATCCCGACGACCCTGACGCCCTTGCGTGCGCAATCGAGCGGCTGATCGACAATCCTGCTGAAGCCGGCGCCGCCGCTGCGAGAGGGCTCGAGCGGTCGCGTCTCTTTACCTGGAAGGCGATGGCCGCGAAGACGGTGACCGCCTATCAGGCGGCCATCGAGCGTCGCGCGGCACGCGGAGCGGCCTGACGTGCGGATTGGCATCGACGCGCGGGAGCTCTGCGGGCACCCAACTGGGGTCGGCCGGTACCTGGCCGGGCTGCTACAGGAATGGTCATCCGACGATCGGGCTCGTCGCCACGAATTTGTCCTTTATGCACCCCAGCCGCACGGCCTCGCGCTCGACGACCGCCGATTCCCGACGCGGATCGTGGCCGGCAGCGGCGGCACGCGCTGGGAGCAGCACCAGTTGCCGGCGAAAATCAGCCGTGACTTCGTCGATGTCTTTTTTGCACCCGGTTACACCGCGCCGCTGTTCTCGCGGATTCCGCTGGTGGTCGCCATCCACGACGTGTCGTTCGCCGCTCATCCCGAATGGTTCAGCGCCCGCGAGGGTCTGCGCCGCCGTCTGATCACCCGACGGACCGCCGCCGTCGCGTGCGCTGTGACCACATTGTCGGAATTTTCGAAGCGTGAGTTGATCGAGTTGCTGCACGTGCCCGAGTCGAAGATCCACATCATCCGGCCTGGCGTAACAATCCACAGCCCCCAGCCCGCAGCCCCTGTCCCCCAACCTCCAATCTCTGCCCTCCAACCTCCCCGTGTGCTTTATGTGGGCTCGATTTTCAATCGCCGCCACCTGCCGGATCTCATCCGCGCATTCGGCGAGCTGCTTCGTCAGCATCCGGAGGCTCAGCTCGATCTCGTTGGTGAAGACAGGACTCATCCGCGCGAGGATATCGTCGCGGCGATCGCACGCGAACGAGCGGGTGATCGTATTCGGTGGCATCGTTACGTCTCGGATTCGGAACTGAGTGCGTTGTACCGTTCGGCTCGCGCCTTTGCGTTTCTCTCCGAGTACGAAGGCCTCGGCCTGACCCCGCTCGAGGCCATGGCCCGCGGCGTGCCTGGCGTCCTCCTCGAGACGCCGGTGGCACGTGAGAGTTGCGACGGCGCCGCCCTCTACGTCCCGAAAGGCGACCTTGCAGCGACGACCGGTGCGCTGAAGCAGTTGCTCTTCGACGACACGGTACGCGATCGGTTGCTGCGGAACGCGCCCGGAGTCCTGGCGCGATACGACTGGCCGAGCGCGGCGGCGGCGACCCTCGCGGTGATCGAAGGAGCGGTGTGACCGACGTCGCCATCGTGATCGTCAGCTACAACGCGCGTGCCGACCTCGAGCGATGCCTGGCCTCCCTGCACGATGCCGCGCCCGCGGCCTCGCACGAAATCGTCGTCGTGGATAACGCATCCACCGATGGAAGCGTCAGCGCCGCGCGCCGGTGGCCGGCCGTCCGGGTTATTGAGTCGAAGACCAACCGCGGCTTCGCCTCGGCGAACAACCTCGGCATTCGCACGACAGTGAGCCGGAACGTGCTGCTGCTGAACAGCGACACGATCGTTCCCGCCGGCGCCATCGACCGACTCCTCGCAGCGCTCGATCGACACCCCGACGCCGCGGTTGTCGGCCCCCGTCTGATCGACGGATCGGGACAGGCCGAACTCTCGTTCGGCGCGATGATCAACCCGCTCAACGAGCTGCGGCAGCGGCGGCTGATGCGCGGGCTCGAGCGGGCGACCTCGCGACCCGAGCGCGGGTCGAGGCGATGACGCGGCAAGATAGCTGGCCCGACTGGGTGAGCGGCGCCTGCCTGCTGGTCCGTCGGATCGACGCCGAGGCCGTCGGCCTGCTCGACGAGCGCTACTTCATGTACACGGAGGACGTCGACTTCTGTGCCGCGATTCGCGCGCGAGGCCGGCGGATTCTGTTCTGGGCCTCGGTCGAAGTGATCCACTTGCGAGGACGCTCCGTCGCCAACTCGCCGGAGGCCACGCGTGCCGCCTACCGCCGCAGCCATTTCGCCTTCTATCAAAAGCACCATCCGGCCTGGTCACCCATCCTCGGCCTCTATCGCCGGCTGCGTCCGCTATGATGTCGGGTGCGCATCGGCATCGACGCGCGGAAACTGTACGACTTCGGGATTGGCACGTACATCCGGAATCTTGTGCGGCAACTGGCGCGGTTGGACCACGATACGGAGTACGTGCTGCTGTGCCGGCCCGAGGACCGGCAGGCGCTGTCAACGCTTGGCGAGAACTTCCGAGCCGTGCCGGAGACGGCGAGCAATTACTCGCTGATCGAGCAACTGCGGATTCCGCTGGCGCTCAGGCGCGAGCGAGTGACGCTCTTTCACGCGCCGCACTACGTGCTCCCGCCGCTGGTGACCTGTCAATCGATCGTCACCATTCACGACTGCATTCACTTGATGTTTCCGCAATACCTGCCGAACCAGCTCGCGCTGCGGTATGCCAAGGCCTCGATGGCGCTGGCAACGCGACGGGCGACGCGTGTGCTCACCGTGTCCGAAACATCGAAGCGCGACATCATCAGGTTCTTCGGCACCGCGCCGGAAAAGATTGACGTCATCTACAACGCCTACGACCCGCGCTTTGGCGCGAACCGCGCGACGAGGACGTCGTCCGCGTCCGCGAGCGGTATCAACTCCACGACGAGTTTGTGCTCTACGCCGGCAACGTCAAGCCGCACAAGAACCTCGAACGGCTGATCGAGGCGTTTCACATCGTGCGGAGCAGCGGGCTCGATCTGAAGCTGGTGCTGATCGGCGATGAGATTTCCAGGTACGCTGCGCTACGGCGTGCCATCCATCGCTACCAGCTGCACCGATACGTGCGCTTCCTCGGGTATCTCCCGGAGGAGACGCTGGCGGTGATGTACCGGCTGGCGGGCGTGTTTGTGTTCCCATCGTTGTACGAGAGGGTTCGGGCTGCCGCCACTCGAGGCGATGGCCAGCGGCACGCCGGTGGTGACATCGAACGTGTCGTCGTTACCCGAGGTGGCCGGCAACGCCGCGATTCTGGTCGATCCCTACGATCCGCAGGCGATTGCCGACGGCATCCGACGCGTGATGACCGACGGAGCGCTGCGGGGCGAGCTCCGGCGCAAGGGGCTGGCGCGGGCGCATCAATTCTCCTGGGAAACGTCCGTGCGCCGGGTCCGCGAGATCTGACCGGGAGGTCACCGCCCAGCCGGCGCTGACGGCGGCAGCTGCGGCCACCGGAAGCGACACCGGAGCCCCGCCGCGGTGAGCATCGGAAGGGTCGCTTTCGTTCACGATTGGCTGACCGGCATGCGTGGAGGGGAAAAAGCGCTCGAAGTGCTGTGCGAGCGCTATCCTGAAGCCGAGCTGTTCACCCTCCTCCATGTCCCGGGATCGGTGTCGCCCACCATCGAACGCCGACCGATTCACACATCGTTTGTTCAGAAGCTTCCCGGCATCTCCAGGGTACTACCGTCATTGCCTGCCACTTTTCCCCACCGCCGTCGAACGCTTCAGGTTCGAGGGCTTTGATACCGTCGTCAGCATCAGCCACTGCTGTGTCAAATCGGTGATCACGCCGGCCAGCGCGCGTCATCTGTGCTACTGCCTGACGCCGATGCGGTATGCCTGGGACCAGTTCGATGCCTATTTCGGACCCGAGCGGTTGGGCCAAATCGGGAGCGGCGTGATGCGACCGGTGATGGCACGAATCGCCCGATGGGACCGCGAGACAGCAGGCCGGCCAGACCGCTATGTCGCTATCTCTCATTACGTTGCGGGGAGGATCCGCCGATACTATAATCGCGAGGCGACAATCGTGTATCCACCCGTCGACACGGAGTTCTTTCGCCCGGACGGCACTGCGCCTGAGGCATTCGCCCTCATTGTGTCTGCGCTCGTTCCGTACAAGCGGATCGGCGTGGCGATCGATGCTTGTGCCAGGGTTCGCGTGCCGCTGAAAATCGCCGGTGACGGCCCGGATCGCGCGGCGCTCGAACGACACGCCGGGGGCCGTGCCGAATTCCTCGGTCGCCTGTCAGATGATGACATCCGCGGCCTCTATCGGCGCGCGGCTGTCGTTCTGTTGCCGGGCGAAGAAGATTTCGGGATCGTCCCGCTCGAAGCTCAGGCGTGTGGCCGTCCAGTGGTCGCGCTCGGCCGCGGTGGGGCTCTCGAGACCGTCGTCGCCGGTGAAACGGGCTTGCTCGTGGACGATATGTCGGTCGACGCATTTGCCGACGCGGTGTCGACTGCGGCCGCCCGCTCGTTTGACGCTGGCGCGATCCGTCACCACGCCGAACAGTTCGGACGCTGCCGATTTGGGGATCAGATGGAAGCGCT
>CAWBRL010000006.1:0-276314 GCA_963791165.1 uncultured Alphaproteobacteria bacterium
ATCGGGATGAAGAATTGAGTTGCGCGCTGATCGTGTCTCGCCGTTGTCCCTGCGAACGCAGGGACCCATACTCCGCGGCCCGGCTGATGAAAGGCGGTGGCTGACGCCTTGCTTAACTCACAACGTCCTGTGGCTATGGGTTCCTGCGTTCGCAGGAACGACGGAGCAAGCTAAGCCGCCTTGGCCGCCGCGCCATGGGCGTGCTTGTCGATGGCGTCGATGATCTGCGGCCACATCGGGATCGGCAGGGCGTGGCCCATGCCTTCGATCATCAGCAGCTTTGCGTCTGGTATCGACGCCGCGGTGTCCTTGCCGCCTTCCGGGCGGACCAATGGATCGACGGTGCCGTAAATCACCAGCGTCGGGGTCTTCACGTGGTGCAGCCGTTCCTTGCGGCTGCCGGAAGCCAGCACCGCGCGCAGCTGCCGGCCGACGCCGGCCGGATTGAGGCCGCGCTCATAGGTGCGTGCGGCACGCGCTGGGTCGAGCGCCTCGTCTTCGGGGAAGGAGCCGACGCGCAGCACTTTCCAGGTGTTGGCAAACCGCGCGAAATATTCCTCTTTCGTGGCAGGCGGCGGCGCCATCAGCACGGCGGCGGCTTCGCGGGTCGGCGGCGGTATCTTGGGGTTGCCGGTGGTCGACATGATCGAGGTCAGCGACCGCACCCGTTGGGGGAACGAGATCGCGATCTCCTGGGCGATCATGCCGCCCATCGACGCGCCGACCAGATGCGCCGACTTGATGCCGAGCACGTCCATCAAGCCGACGGTATCCTTGGCCATGTCGATCAACTTGTAGGGCGCAGCCACCGGGATCTTGAGAAACCGTAGCTTGAGCAACTCAAACGGGGTCAGCCGTTTGCCGCCGGACATGTGAGAGGACTTGCCGATGTCGCGGTTGTCGAAACGGATGACGCGAAAGCCGCGCGCGGCGAGCTGGCGGCAGAAATCGTCGTCCCAATGGATCATCTGGGCGCCGAGCCCCATGATCAGCAGCAGCGGTTCCGCGGCCGGATCGCCGAATATCTCGTAACAAATGTCGATGCCGTTGGCGCGGGCGATCTGCGGCGGCTGATGGGCAAGCATCGCGTTTGCCTTTCCCTCGGGTGGTACCTTGATGGGTAAACTGTATGGCACGGTTTCCCGCACCGCAGAAGACCTGTCGCGGGCGTTGACCGGCCCGCCGCAAGGGTGTGGTATGGGCCTAACAAGCGAAGCGTGGCAAGCGCTCGTTATCGTGAGGGAGAGCGCGCAATGGCCGACAAGGGCAACGATCCTGCCGAGGTCTGGCGGACCATGATCGGGGAGATGGAGAAGGGGTTCAACTCCTTTGCCAACCAGGCGATGACGTCGCCGGAATTCTCCAAGGTGATGAACCAGGTCGGCGGCGTCTCGACCGGCGCGCAGAAGCAGCTCGGCGAGCTGATGGAGAAATATCTTCTCGCGATGAACCTGCCGAGCCGGGCGCAGATGGTCGGCATGGCGGAACGCATCCAGGCGATCGAAGGCCAGCTCAACGAGATCAAGGCGCTGCTGCACCAGGTGCATCATAACTCGCTGGCGCAGGACGGCGGCTATGGCGCGCCGCGGCCGCCGCGCACCAGGCGTCCGCCATCGGAGGGAGGACAAAAATGAACGCTCCCGCAGGCCTCGATCTCGCCTCCATCTCGGAGCGGGTTCAGTCCGAAGTGCAACGCGCGATCCAGCGCAGCATCAAGGGCGTCGAATATTTTTCCTCGTCCGGTCCGTCGCTCGGCTCGACGCCAAAGGATATTTTGGCGGTCCGCGGCACCATGAACCTCTATCACTATCGGCCGATGGCGGATGAAATCTACCGCGTGCCGATCCTGATCGTGATGGCCACCACCAACCGCGGCTACATTCTCGACCTGGTGCCGGGGCAGAGCTTCATCGAGTTTCTGTTGAAGCGCGGCTATGACGTCTACATGCTGGACTGGACCGCGCCGAAGCCGGAGGAAAAAAGCCTGCGGATGGAGGACTACGTCCTCGACTTCATCCCGGACTGCGTTCGCCGCGTGCAGCAGGATTCCGGCGAAGGCGAGGTCACCGTGATCGGCTATTGCTTCGGTGGCGTGCTCTCGCTGCTGTATGGCTCGATCTTCAACGACGGGCCGATGAAGAACCTGATCTGCTTCACGACGCCGATCGATTTCCGCGAGATGAAGCTGTTCTCGAATTTCTCGGACCGGCGCTATTTCGACGTCGACAAGCTTGTCGACAGCGTCGGCAACGTGCCGCCCGAAATGATCCTGTCCTCGTTCGAAATGCTGCGGCCGGCCTCACGCGCCGCCAGCCAGGTGCAATTGTGGGAAAACATCTGGAATGACGAATACGTCAAGGCTTACCGGATGATGGATCGCTGGGGCACGGATACCCTGCCGCTGGCCGGCGAGTATTTCCGCGACATCACCAAGAACCTGATGTGGGACAACAAGCTCTACAACGACACCATGTCGGTCGGCGGACGCGCGGCGGATATCTCAACGATCAAGGTGCCGATCCTGCATGCGGTCGCCGAGCATGATCACATCGTGCCTTACGATGCGGCCAAACATCTGATCACCAAGGTCGGCTCGTCAGACAAGGAAGAAGTGATGCTGAAGGGCGGTCACGTCAGCCTCGTCGCCGGCGCCAACGCGGTCAAGCGGCTGTGGCCGAAACTGGACTCCTGGTTAGGCAAGAGATCGACATGAGTGAAACACGTTCCTATCCGCGCCACGTCAAGACCGATGCCGGCGACATTGAATTCCGCCTGATGTCGCGCAGCGACGAGGCCGCGGTGCTGGCGTTTGCGCAAAAGCTGCCGACGCATGACCTGCTGTTCCTGCCGCGCAACATCAGCCAGCCAAAAGTGCTGTCGGCCTGGATCAACGAGATCGAGCGTGGCGCGATCGTGAGTCTGGTCGCGATCAAGGGCGGGACGGTGGTCGGCTGCGGCACGCTGGTGCGCGACCCGCATTCCTGGTCGCCCCATGTCGGCGAGCTCAGGATGGTGGTGTCGCAGGACGTGCGGGGGCAGGGCGTCGGCCGGGCGCTGTCGCAGGAGACCTTCGCCATCGCCCTTGGCGCGGGCCTGGAAAAGCTGTCGGTGCAGATGACGGTCGACCAGCAGGCGGCGATTGCCCTGTTCGAGAGCCTCGGCTTCAAGGCCGAAGCGCTGCTGCGGGACCATGTCCGCGACGTCGACGGCAAGAAGCACGACATCGTCGTGCTCGGACATAATGTGGCGCAGGTGCGGGCCCAGATGGAAGCCTACGGGTTGCCGGGGGCGGTCCAGCACTGACCGGCCGTACACCGCCCGGACAAAAACTCGCAAAACAACCCCATGCAAAGTAGCCGGGGCGGGCTCCGGCGTTAGACTAAAGTGGAGCTTTTGCCGGTTCTGTAGGCAAAGCGCCTGTCCATCAGTCTGTTCACGGATTCGTGATATCGCAACGCAACATTGATGTTGCGTCGCACCATTAACTATGACACAACGATCTCGCCCCGGGCCAAACCGGACGGGGTGAGCCCATAGCTCAAACCTGAGGATGGAGAAACCCCAAATGACCACCGAGACCAATTCCGTGCTGAACACCGTCAAGGAAGCCTTCGCGCCCGTCACCGAGGCGTTCACCAAGCTCCAGAACCTTGAAGTTCCGGAAGCTGCCCGTGACTTCGTGAAGAAGCAGGCCGAGACCGCCAAGGTTCGTGCCGCCGACATGCATGCCGGTTCCGAGAAGGTGACCGCCGCCATCGAGACCGCCGTTGCCGGTTCGGTTTCCGAGGCTGCCAAGATCAGCCGCAACATCCAGCAGGCGCTCTACCAGGACGCGGAAGCGTTCTTCGCCGGCATCGACAAGCTCGCTTCGGCCAAGTCGCTGAGCGAAGCCGCCCAGATCCAGTCGGAAATGGTCCGTGCGCGTGGCGAAGTGTTCGTCTCGCGGGCGAAGGCCACCTCCGAATATCTCGGCAAGCTCGTCACCGATGGTGCCAAGAACGCTCAGGACAACTTCTCCAAGGTCTACTCCAAGACCGCCTGATCGCGATCCGCCTGACAACTGCTCTATTCGAAGGCCCGCTTTGGCGGGCCTTCTTTTTGTCTGATATCGTCATAGATCGATGCTGCATTCTCCGTCATTGCGAGGAGCGAAGCGACGAAGCAATCCATCTTTCCGTTTGCGGTGAGATGGATTGCTTCGCTGCGCTCGCAATGACGGAGTTCGCTGACCGAGACGCGATTCTTCTCCGAAAGCCGTCATGAGCCTCCCCGCCACTTTCGCCATCGATACTCCCGGCGACGCCGCGCGCGCCGCCGAGCTGCGGCGCGTGAAGCTGCTGGCGACGTCGGTGCTGGCGGCGACGTTTGTAATTTTCCTTGGTGCGAAGGCGCTGCTGCCGCTGCATCCGGTGTTCGGCTTTATCGCAGCCTTTGCCGAGGCGGCCACCATCGGCGGTCTTGCCGACTGGTACGCCGTGGTGGCGCTGTTCAAAAGGCCGCTGGGCCTGCCGATCCCGCATACGGCCATTATCCAGAGCAACCAGCACCGCATCGCCGACAAGCTCGGCGAGTTCATCGAGATCCATTTCCTCGAATCCGCCCCGGTCGAAGCAAAACTGCGGCAGATCGATTTCGGCGCGTTCATCGCCGACTGGCTGCGCGACCGCAAGCGCAGCGCGGATCTGGCGCGCTTCGCGCTGCGGCTGTTGCCCGAAGCGGTGGCTGCGACGGAGAATTCCGGGCTGATGACGTTCGTCAGCCGCCGCATCACCGCGCAATTGATGTCGATCGATCTCGCGCCGCTCGCCGCCGGAACGCTGCGCGCCTTCGTCAAGGAAGGCCGCCATCAGGGATTGCTCGACGATATCTTGCGCGCGGTGCACCAGACGCTGACGCAGGCCGAGACCATGGCCATGATCCGCGACAAGATCCGCGCCGAATTGCCGACGCTGTTGAAACTCTATCGCGCCGACAAGTTTCTGGTGAACAAGATCGTGGCTTCGGCGAGCGCCTTCTTCGAGGAAGTCCGCAACGATCCCGAACATCCGTTCCGCGGCGAGTTCGATCGCATGGTGTTGACGTTCGTCGACCGCCTCGGCACCGATCCGGTATACGCCGAGCGCATCCAGGGCCTGAAGCGCGATCTGCTGGCGCGGCCGGAACTGACGGATCTTGCGCGCCACGTCTGGGACAACGTGCGCTCGTTCTTCGAACGCAGCGCCTCCGGCGAAACGCAGGTGCTCGAGCAATATCTGGTGCGCATGTTCGTGACGGCAGGCGAGGCGCTGGCCGGCGACGCCGAGCTGCGCGCCGAAATCAACCAGGGCCTGGTGGCCGTGCTGCGAACGGTGGTCGCCGAACAGAAGAGCGGCGTCTCGACCTTCATCTCCGACCAGGTCAAATCCTGGGACATGGGGCAGTTGATCTCGCTGATCGAAATCAACATCGGCCGCGACCTGCAATACATCCGCTTCAACGGCTCGCTGATCGGCGGGCTTGCGGGGCTCGCGCTTTACACCCTCGAATACCTGCTGCGGCTGCTGTGACTAATTAAGCACGTCAACGCCTTTAGTTGTGCCAAGTGTGATCTGGACCGCTTGCAAGACCAAAACCCGTTCCTTAGCTTTTTGAGTAACAATGTTGCGTTGCGGAACGATTCTGCCGTTGGAGTCTTCTTGAACTGAACCAATGGGCCGGCTGCCGAGACTTAAGGGGCCGAGCCCGAGAGGAGATAAGATGTCCGTTGCCACGCAGACGCTCTCGCCGCCGTCCAGGACGCTGATGTTTCTGGAGGGGCGAGCCATTTCCGAGCTGGGCGCGTTTCTCGGCGCCTTGCCGCTGCTGAGCCTCGCCCCGCGAGGCGATGGTCATCCGGTGCTGGTATTGCCCGGGCTTGTGGCGTCCGACACCTCAACGCGTCCGCTGCGCGCCTTTCTAAAGAGCCGCGGCTACGCCGTCAGCGGCTGGCGCCAGGGCCGCAATCTCGGGCTGCGCCATGGCGTGCAGGACGCGATGGTCGATCTGGTGCACGAGCTGAACGAAACCCACGGCCGCAAGGTCTCGCTGGTCGGCTGGAGCCTTGGCGGTCTCTACGCACGCCAGCTCGCCAAGATGATGCCGGATCGCGTGCGCGGGGTGATCACGCTCGGCAGCCCGTTCGCGTCAGGACCGAAGGCCACCAACGCCTGGCGTGTTTACGAATTGGCCAGCGGCCGCAGCGCCGAGGAGGAAGATCATCGTTTCGGCGGCGCGCTGTCGGGGACGCCGCCGGTGCCGACCACGGCGATCTTCAGCCGCACCGACGGCATCTGCGCCTGGCAGGGCTGCATGGAGCAGACCAGCGCGACCTCCGAAAGCATCGAGGTCGAGAGCAGCCATTGCGGCATGGGCCATCATCCGGCCGCCGTGTATGCGGTGGCCGATCGCCTGGCACAGGCGGAAGGCGAGTGGTCGCCGTTCGATCGAAGCGGCTGGCGCGCGTTGGTTTATCCGAACCCGCATCGGTAGAATTCGCTTGCGGCCATGGTTCGAGACGCGCGGCGTTGCCGCGCTCCTCACCATGAGGACTTTCTTCGTGACTTCTTCCTACTCTTTATCCTCATCCTGAGGAGCCGCAAAGCGGCGTCTCGAAGGATGAAAGCCCATCTCCCTCCATTGTCGCTCTCCCGCAAAACGCGCTATGCCTTGACGCATGCCGCCGCCGCTTGCCCGCATCATCCAGCAGTTGAAGCGCGAACCGTCGCGCACCGGTTCGATCGTCATTACCGTGTTCGGCGATGCCATCGTGCCGCGCGGCGGCTCGGTCTGGCTCGGCACGCTGCTGGAGTTCTTCAGGGAACTCGACGTCGACGCCAGCGTGGTGCGGACCGCGATGTCGCGGCTGGCCGCCGACGGCTGGTTCGAGCGCAATAGAATCGGTCGCAACAGCTTCTATCGTCTGGTGCAGAGCGGGCGGCAAACTTTTGATATCGCGACAAAACACATCTACGGACCACCGGCGTCAGATTGGACCGGGCGGTTCGAGCTGCTGTTGATCGGCAATGGCGGGGACCGCGACGCCGCGCGCGAGGCGCTGAAGAACGCGGGCTTCGGCAGTCCGTTGCCGGGCGTCTGGGTCGCGCCGTCCGGCGTACCCGTGCCGGAGGAAGCCGCCGGCGCCATTCGTCTCGAAGTATCGGCCGAGGACGACAGCGGGCGGCGCCTGCTCAGCGAAAGCTGGCCGCTTGATCGCACCGCCGACGCCTATCAGAAGTTCATGAAAACCTTCGAGCCGCTGCACGGCTGGATCGGCCGCGGCGAACGGTTGACCGAGGTCGACGCTTTCACCGCACGCATACTCCTGATCCACCATTACCGCCGCGTCGTGCTGCGCGATCCCTTGCTGCCGACCGCGCTGTTGCCGGCGGACTGGCCGGGCAGGGCGGCCCGAACGCTCTGCGGCGAAATCTATCGGGCGCTGCTTCCCGCTTCCGAACAATGGCTTGACCGCAATGCCACCAACGAAAACGGGCCGCTGCCGAAGCCCGGCACGGAACTTTCAAAGCGCTTTGGCGAACCGTAAACATGTTACAGAAATATATTGCATATCTTAATTTGTGTTATATATTGCCTCCCAACAAATAGTGGGAGGAGGCCAGCCATGTACACGCAGGCGCTCAATTCGTCCGATGGCGACGAACGTCACATTGAGGACGCCGAACGGGCCGCGCAGTTTCAGGCGCGCATCGACGCCGACGAGCGCATCGAGCCCAACGACTGGATGCCGGCGGCCTATCGCAAGACGCTGACGCGGCAGATCTCGCAGCACGCACATTCCGAAATCGTCGGCATGCTTCCCGAAGGCAACTGGATCACGCGCGCGCCATCGCTGCGCCGCAAGGCTGCGCTGCTGGCCAAGGTGCAGGACGAATGCGGCCACGGCCTCTACCTCTACGCTGCGGCCGAGACGCTCGGCACCTCGCGCGAGGAACTGGTCGACCTGATGCTGGCGGGGAAGGCGAAATATTCCTCGATCTTCAACTATCCGACGCTGACCTGGGCCGATATCGGCACCATCGGCTGGCTGGTCGACGGCGCCGCCATCATGAACCAGATTCCGCTGTGCCGTTGCTCCTACGGACCTTACGCGCGCGCGATGATCCGCGTCTGCAAGGAAGAGTCGTTCCATCAGCGCCAGGGTTTTGAGATCATGGTGGTGCTGTGCCGCGGCACCGAGGAGCAGAAGGCGATGGCGCAGGATGCGCTGAACCGCTGGTGGTGGCCGGTGCTGATGATGTTCGGTCCGCCCGACCAGGCCAGCCAGCACTCGGACACCTCGACCAAGTGGAAGATCAAGCGCTTCTCCAACGACGAGCTGCGTCAGAAGTTCGTCGACGCCACCGTGCCGCAGGCAGCGTTCCTGGGCTTGACGATTCCCGATCCCGGCATGAAGCAAAACGAGGCGGGAAACTGGGAATACAGCGCGATCGACTGGGAAGAGTTCAAGCAGGTGCTGGCAGGCAACGGCCCCTGCAACCGCGATCGTCTGGCGGCCCGGCGCAAGGCGCATGACGACGGCGCCTGGGTGCGCGATGCGGCGCTGGCCTATGCCGAAAAGCGCAGGCAGCGGACCGCCTTGCAGGCTGCCGAATAGGGAGACCCGCGATGGCAACGCCGAACATTCCGCTCTGGGAAGTCTTCATCCGCAGCCGCAACGGGCTGGCGCACAAGCATGTCGGCTCGCTGCACGCCACCGACGCCACGCTGGCGCTGCAGGCCGCGCGCGACATCTACACCCGCCGTGGCGAGGGCCTCTCGATCTGGGTGGTGCCGTCGAACGCGATCACCGCGTCCGATCCGTCCGAGAAGGGCATGATGTTCGAACCGGCGGAGTTGAAGATTTACCGGCATCCGACGTTCTACGACGTGCCGGATGAAGTGGGGCATATGTGAAGTCCTCGATCCTGAGGAGCTTGCGAAGCAAGCGTCTCGAAGGATGGCGGCAAAGGAACTCGTGGCCCATCCTTCGAGACGCGCGTTCGCGCTCCTCAGGATGAGGTCTGAATGTGAATAGGCAGGGATCGAGCATGACCGTAGCCAATATCACCGTCTCCGAAACGCCGCTGGTGCTCTACACGCTGCGCCGCGCCGACGATGCGCTGATCCTCGGGCATCGGCTGTCGGAATGGTGCGGCCATGCGCCGATGATGGAAGAGGACATGGCGCTGGCCAATATGGGCCTCGACCTGCTCGGGCAGGCGCGCGAGCTCTACTCCTACGCGGCAAAAGTCGAGGGCAGGGGCAACGACGAGGACAAGTTCGCTTACCTGCGCGACGTCAGGCAGTACCGCAATCTGCTGCTGCTGGAACAGCCGAACGGCGATTTCGCGCGCACCATGGTGCGGCAGTTTTTCTATGCGAGCTTTGCCGACCTCTATTGGCGCGCGATGATGCGCTCCAGCGATCCGACGCTGGCGGCGATTGCGGCGAAGTCGGAAAAGGAAAGTGCCTACCACGTCCGCCATTCCTCGGAATGGATCGTTCGTCTCGGGGACGGCACCGAGGAGAGCCACCGCCGCGCGCAGGAAGCCATCGACGAACTCTGGGCCTTCACCGGCGAGATGTTCGAGATCGACGACAGCGAGCGCGGCCTGATCGACGCCGGCATCGCGGTGGATACTGCTGGCGTTGCGCGCGGAAATGGCTCAAGACGGTATCCGATGTGGTGAACGAGGCGACGTTGGTCTTGCCGAAGAATGATTGGATGCAGCAGGGCGGCCGCAGCGGCCGGCACAGCGAGCATCTCGGCCATCTCCTCAGCGAACTGCAGTCGATGCCGCGCACGTTTCCGGGGGCGACATGGTAGCCGTGGTCCTCAGCGACAGCGATCTGCGCCGGCGCGCCTGGGAGGCGGCGGCGCAGGTGGTCGATCCCGAGATACCCGTGCTCACCATTGCGGACCTCGGCGTGCTGCGTGATGTTCAGATCCACGACGGGCGCGTCGAGGTCGCGATCACGCCGACCTATTCGGGCTGCCCTGCGATGAACATGATCGCGCTGGAAATCGAGTTGGCGCTGGAGCGCGCCGGCATCGCCCGGCCAACCGTCCGCACGGTGCTGTCACCGGCCTGGACAACGGACTGGATGAGCGAGGACGGCCGCAACAAGCTCAGGGAATACGGCATCGCGCCGCCGCAGGCCTCCAATTCGCGCCGCGCGCTGTTCGGCGAACAGCAGGTGACCTGTCCGCAATGCGGCTCGAAAGATACCGAGCTGCTGTCCGAGTTCGGCTCGACCTCCTGCAAGGCGCTGTGGCGCTGCAAGAGCTGCCGCGAACCGTTCGATTATTTCAAGTGTCATTGAGGCCATCGTTATGCCGTCATTGCGAGCGAAGCGAAGCAATCCATCGGGCAGCGAAAGGAAGTGTGGATTGCTTCGCTACGCTGCGCAATGACGGTGGGGAAACACTGATGTCCCACGCCCCGCGCTTTCATCGTCTCGCTGTCAACGATCTGCGCCGCGAAGCTGCGGATGCGGTGTCGATGACCTTTGCCATTCCGAAGGAGCTGGAGGACGATTACGGCTTCACGCCCGGCCAGTATCTCACGCTGCGCACCACCATGGACGGCGAGGAAGTGCGCCGCTCCTATTCGATCTGCTCGGGGCCTGACGATGGCGAACTGCGCATTGCCGTGAAGAAGGTCGATGGCGGCGCGTTCTCGAACTGGGCCGCGGACGAATTGAAGACCGGCGACGAACTCGATGTGATGACGCCGACCGGCCGCTTCGGCATCGCGCATGCGCCCGGTGAAGCGCGGGTCTATGTCGGCTTTGCCGCAGGGTCCGGCATCACGCCGATCCTGTCGATCGTCAAGGGTGTGCTGGCGCGCGAACCGAATAGCCAGTTCTTTCTGTTTTACGGCAATCGTTCGACAACAGGCATGCTGTTCCTCGAAGATCTGGAGGAACTGAAAGACCGCTTCATGCAGCGGCTTTCGCTGTTCCATGTGATCTCGGGCGAAGAGCAGGACATTCCCATTTTGCACGGCCGGCTCGATGGTGACAAAGTGAGGGTATTGCTGCGTTCGCTGGTGCCGGCCTCGAGCGTCGATCACGTCTTCATCTGCGGTCCCACCGGGATGAGCGAGGACATCGAGGCGACCTGCCGCGAGATCGGCATCGCCGACGATCGCATTCATGTCGAGCGCTTCGTCTCGGAGTTCGGCGGCAAGCCGCGCGCGAGGAAGATTGTCGAAGCGTCCGCGCCGCCCAAGGCGATGGCATCCCTGATCATCGACGGCAAACGCCGCGAGGTTCCGGTCGCCGAAGAGGAATCCATTCTTGACGCGGCGCTGCGCGCCGGCATGGATCTGCCGTTCGCCTGCAAGGGCGGCATGTGCTCGACCTGCCGCGCCAAGCTGGTCGAGGGCGACGCCGCAGATGGAAGTGAATTATTCGCTGGAGCCGTGGGAATTGGAGGCGGGGTTTATCCTGACCTGCCAGGCGCGGCCCTGTTCGGACAGGGTCGTGGTGGATTACGACCATGTGTGATTAAGCCCCGTCGTTCCGGGGCGCGAAGCGAACCCGGAACCTCGAGATTCCGGGTTCGATGCTGCGCATCGCCCCGGAATGACGGAAGAGAGATTTCGAGCTCGTTGACACCACGGGTGCTTCGAACCGACACTAATAAACGACAGAGGCCAAACAGGCCCGTACGCACATGGAGAGAACGCCGTGGATCCGTCTCAAAGAGCGGCCCGCCCGCTATGAACGTCGCGCTGTCGCCCGACGAACTCGCACGCGCCTGCGCGGACGCGATGTGGAAGGAAGACGACGCCAGCCAGGGCCTCGGCATGAAGATTGTCGAGATCAAGCCCGGGCAGGCCACGCTGACGATGACGGTGCAGCCGCACATGGTCAACGGCCAGCGCATCGCCCATGGTGGCTTCATTTTTCTCCTGGCCGATTCCACCTTCGCCTTTGCCTGCAACTCGCGCAACGAGCGCGCGGTCGCCGCGCAATGCGACATCGCCTTCATCCGGCCGGGAAAATTGGGTGACGTGCTGATCGCGACCGCGCGGGAGATCTCGCGCAGCGGGCGGTCCGGGATCTACGACGTCCGCGTTACATCAGGCGAGGTCGTGATCGCCGAGTTCCGCGGTCACTCCCGCACCATTGCCGGCACGTGGTTGCCGGCAACTGACGCCACATAAGAACGGGGAAGCGCGATGGCTGCGACGAGCATGCAATCCAGAGCAACGAATTACCGCCCCGAGCTGGATGAAGCCGAGCGCGCCTCGCGCGACGAGATCATGGCGCTTCAGACCACGCGTCTCGCCTGGTCGCTCAGGCACGCCTACGATAACGTCGCGCATTATCGCAAGGCGTTCGATGCGGCCGGCGTGCACCCGTCCGATTTCAAGCAGCTTCCCGATCTCGCCAAATTCCCGTTCACGGTGAAGACCGACCTGCGCGACAATTACCCCTTCAACATGTTCGCAGTGCCGCGCGAAAAGCTGGTCCGCGTCCATGCCTCCTCGGGCACAACAGGCAAGCCGATCGTGGTCGGCTACACCCAAGGCGACATCGACATCTGGGCGGACGTGATGGCGCGCTCGATCCGCGCCGCCGGCGGCCGCACCGGCATGCTGATGCACAACGCCTATGGCTACGGCCTGTTCACCGGCGGGCTCGGCGCGCATTACGGCGCCGAACGGCTCGGCTGCACGGTGGTGCCGGTCTCCGGCGGCATGACCGAGCGGCAGGTGCAACTGATCAACGACTTCAAGCCCGACATCATCACGGTGACGCCGAGCTACATGCTGGCGATATCGGATGAGTTCAAGAGGCAGGGTCTCGATCCGCGCAAATCGTCGCTGAAGTTCGGCATCTTCGGCGCCGAACCCTGGACCAACGCGATGCGCGCCGAGATCGAGCAGACTTTTGACATGGAGGCCACCGATATCTACGGCCTGTCGGAAGTGATCGGCCCCGGCGTCGCGCAGGAATGCGTGGAGACCAAGGATGGCCTGCACATCTGGGAAGATCATTTCTATCCCGAGGTGATCGATCCCGAGACCGGCGCCGTGCTGCCGGACGGTGAGAAGGGCGAGCTGGTGTTCACCTCGCTGACCAAGGAAGGCTTCCCGATCATCCGCTACCGCACCCGCGACCTCACTCGGCTGCTGCCAGGCACCGCGCGGCCGGGCATGCGGCGGATGGAAAAGGTCACCGGCCGTTCCGACGACATGATCATCCTGCGCGGCGTCAACGTGTTCCCGACCCAGATCGAAGAGGCGCTGCTGGCGACCGACTGGTGCGGCGGCCATTTCATCATCGAATTGACGCGCGAGGGGCGGATGGACGAGATGACCGTGCTCGCCGAAGCCCGTCCCGAAAGCTGGGACGGCAGCGGTCTGCACGCGCATGCCGAAAAAGTCTCGGTCTTCATCAAGAACACCATCGGCATCACCGCGCGTATCAGGGCGGTGGCTCCGGACACGCTCGAACGCTCGCTCGGCAAGGCGAAACGTGTTTACGACAAGCGGCCGAAAGAATAGCGTTTTCCCTCATGGTGAGGAGGCGCGGTAGCGCCGTCTCGAACCATGTAGCCACAGACGGGCCTGCATCCTTCGAGACGCGGCTGGCGCCGCTCCTCAGGATGAAGAGTTAGGGTATTGCTTGGATGCCAGGCGTTTGATGTACTGACGACTGGAGAGTTCGCTCTATCTCCTCATGGTGAGGAGGCGCGGTAGCGCCGTCTCGAACCATGTAGCCACAGACGGGCCTACATCCTTCGAGACGCGGCAAAGATGCCGCTCCTCAGGATGAGGAGTGAGAGCTGAGTATGCGGGGATAAAGATGGCGGAAGGCGCCTTTCTCTACATCCTTCGATGTGCCGACGGTAGCTTCTACATAGGAACGACGCGAACGACATTGGAAATAAGAATTGCGCAGCACAACGCCGGAACGCTCGGCGGGTACACCGCGACCCGACGGCCGGTAACGCTGGTGTTCTCGCAATGGTTCGATCGCATCACCGACGCCATAGAGAACGAACGCAAGCTGAAGAAATGGAGCCGGGCGAAGAAGGAGGCTTTCATTCGAGGGGATCTGAGTGCGTTGCGCCGACTTTCCGCGCGTCGGTCCTCATTTCCTTTGAAGTCCCCACCGACGGATTGATAAAGCCACTTGAACTAAATCGACAGTCCGATAGGCATGGTGCCGAGCCGCGTCCCGTGGCCTGCAAAAAAGCATTCATATTTTCTAGTGGAAGCATCGGTGAAGCAAACCGCCAAGGTAGATAGACACGCGGTCCAGGCACGCTGCGTTCGCCTGCCGGCGAAGGCCGCCGATGCGGCTTCGATTGCGCCCGTCATCGAGACGCGCGCGCTGTCGCGCGGCGACAACGAGTTGCTGATCGAGCTTAAGGCCGCGGCCGTCAATCCGTCTGACGTGAAGGCCGCGACCGGGCTGATGCCTTACGCGGTCTTTCCGCGCACGCCGGGCCGCGACTATGCGGGTGTCGTGATCGATGGACCCGAGGGGTGGATCGGGCGCGAGGTGTTTGGCTCGTCAGGCGATCTCGGCATTCGCCGTGACGGCACCCATGCCACGCATCTTGTGGTCGAGGCTGACGCCGTGGTGGAGAAGCCCGCGAGTATTTCCTGGGAGGAGGCCGCCGGCATCGGCGTGCCCTTTGTCACCGCGATGGAAGGCCTGCGGCGCGCCGGCATCCCCAAGGCAAGCGAGACCGTGCTGGTCATGGGCGTCAACGGCAAGGTCGGGCAGGCGGCGGTACAGATCGCGAGCTGGCACGGCGCGCGCGTGATCGGCGTGGTGCGCAGGAACGAAGCATACGAAGGCCACGCCAACTCGAAAGTTGAAGTCATCGATGCCTCTGCGACCGACGTCGCGGCGCGCGTGCGCGAACTCACCGGCGGCAAGGGCGCCGACATCGTGTTCAATACCGTCGGCGATCCCTATTTTGAAGCCGCGCACAAATCGCTCGCCTTGCGCGGGCGGCAGATCCTGATCGCCGCGGTCGACCGCATCGTGCAGTTCAACATCCTGGAATTCTATCGCGGCCAGCACACTTACGTCGGCATCGATACGCTCGGCCTGTCCTCGGTCGCGACCGGGGCGGTGTTGCGGGAACTCGGCCCGGGCTTCGCCAGCGGGCATCTCAAGCCGTTTCCAATCAAACCAGGCGCGATCTATCCGCTGGAGCAGGCCAGGGCAGCCTTCATCGCGGTGGCCGGTTCGTCGCGCGACCGCGTGATTTTGCGGCCGGCGTGACGGGAGAGAAGTCATGGATAGCGCCAGCATCGTCATCCTGTCCGGGCTCTTAATCGGCCTCGTCTACGGTTCGGTCGGGCTTCTCAGCGGCTTCTGCCTGATGAGCGGCATGCGTGGTTGGCTGGCGGAAGGCGACGGCCGCCTGATCCGCTGCTATGCGCTGGCGATCGGCGTGGCGGTCGCCGTGACGCAATGGCTGGCGGCGGGCGGCCTCGTCGACATCGGCAAGTCGATCTATCTGCAGCCCTCGTTCTCGGTGCCGGTGATGTTCTTCGGCGGGCTGCTGTTCGGTTACGGCATGGTGCTGTCGAACGGCTGCGGCTCACGTGCGCTGGTGTTGCTCGGGCGCGGCAATCTTCGCTCCTTCGTGGTCGTGGTGGTGCTGGCGATATTCGCGCAGATGACGCTGAAAGGGCTGATCGCGCCTGCGCGCATTGCGATGGTTGGAGCGTCGCAGACAGCAACCACGGCAAATTCGGTGCCGGCGTTGCTCGCGGCCGCGGGCTTGAGCGCAACGGCCGCCCGCATGCTGGCAGCTTCGATCATTGCAGCGGCGCTGATCATCTTCGCTCTTGCGCATCCGGCGTTCCGCCGTTCGCCGGGCCAGGTCGCCGCGGGCCTCGTGGTCGGCCTGCTGGTGGCGGCGGGCTGGTTCGCCACCGGCTATCTCGGCGCCGACGATTTCAACCCGGCGCCGGTGACCTCGCTCACCTTCATCGCGCCGATCGCGGACGCGCTGCAATATGTCATGCTGTCGACGGGATCGACGCTCAATTTCGGCATCGTCACCGTGTTCGGCGTGTTCGCCGGCAGCCTCGTGACCGCGCTCCTGACCGGGCGCTTCCGCCTCGAAGGCTATCAATCGCCGCGCCACATGCTGCGCTCGGGCGGAGGTGCGGCGCTGATGGGCGCCGGTGGCGTAATGGCCTTTGGTTGCTCGGTCGGGCAGGGGCTGACGGGCTTTTCCACGCTGGCGCTGGCGTCGCTCATCGCATTCGCCGGCATTCTGCTCGGCACGGCGGCCGGCCTGCGCGGCGCGCTGCGCGTCCGCCCGCTGGCGACGGCCTAATCCGCAGCCTTGGTCACGATCCGTATCTCCGACGTCAGTGTGCGGTGCACCGGGCACTTGTCGGCGATTTCCATCAATCGCTTGCGCTGATCGGCATCGAGCGCGCCTTCGATTCTGATCACGCGGTCGATCTGGTCCAGCATGCCCTCGCGGGTCTCGCATTCCGCGCAATCCTCCGCGTGAATCTTGCTGTGCTTCAGCGTCACGGTGACGCGATCGAGCGGCAGCGACTTGCGGTCGGCATACATCCGCATCGTCATCGAGGTGCAGGCGCCGAGGCCCGCCAGCACGAAATCATAGGGTCCGGGTCCGCTGTCCTGGCCGCCGGCGGCAACCGGTTCATCCGCGAGCATCTGGTGCGGGCCTGAGGTCACCGTCTGCTGGAACTTGCTGTTGCGGGTCTCGCGCACCACGACGTTGCGGGGAGCCTCGCTCGCCTTGGCAACCGGCTGGGCGGCGGCGGAATCGACATAGCGCTCGGCCCATGCGGCGATCACGTCGGCGACATAGGCGGCATCGCGCTTGCCGCTTAGCAAATGATCGGCGCCAGAAAGCGACACGAAGCTCTTGGGATGCTTCGCTGCGACGAAGATGTTGGTGGCATTGTCGATGCCGACCGTGTCGTCGGTCGGCGAATGCATGATCAGCAGCGCCTTGTGGAGCTTTGCAACATGCGCCATCAGGCTATGTTCGGCGACGTCGTCGAGGAATTCACGCTTGATGTGGAACGGCCGGCCGGCGAGTTGAACCTCCACCTCGCCGTGCTTGCGGATGTCCTCGATGCGATCCTTGAACAGGTGCGTGACGTGGACGGGATCGGAGGGGGCGGCGATGGTGACGACCGCCTTGGCATCCGGAATTCGCGCGGCGGCGGCGAGGATTGCCGCACCGCCGAGGCTGTGCCCGATCAGGATCGCAGGCGCCCCGTGCGTCTCACGCAGATGATCGGCGGCGCGAACGAGATCGGCGACGTTGGACGAAAAGGTCGAGTTGGCGAAATCGCCCTCGCTGGAGCCGAGGCCCGTGAAGTCGAACCGCAGCACGCCGATGCCTTTGGCCGCAAGCGCGGTTGCGATGCGCTTGGCCGCCAGCACGTCCTTGCCGCAGGTGAAGCAATGCGCAAACAGCGCGTAGGCGTGCACCGGCCCATCCGGCGTGTCCAGCGCGGCGGCAAGCTGATGGCTGCCTTCACCAGTGAATTGAAAGCGTTCATGCGGCACGGGCATGCTCCCTGGATCGGGTTGGCTCTAATCGCTTGAATATCGCTGCTCGGCCCACGGATCGCCGCGATTGTGATAGCCGCGGACTTCCCAATAGCCCGGACTGTCCTCCGCGAGAAACTCGATGCTCTGCAGCCACTTCGCGCTTTTCCAGAAGTAGAGATGCGGCACCACCAGCCGCACCGGGCCGCCATGCTCCTGTTCCAGCGGCTGGCCGGACCAGCTATGGGCGAGCAGGGCGTCTTCGGCGGCAAAATCTTCCAGCGCCAGATTGGTGGTGTAGCCGTCATGCGAATGCAGCACCACGAACCGCGCTTCGTCGCGGGGCCGGCAGGCGTCGAGGAGATCGCGCGTGGAAAGCCCTTCCCACTGGTTGTCGTAGCGCGACCATGTCGTCACGCAATGAATGTCGGATACGAACTTGCCCTGTGGCTGCGTCGTGAACTGCGCGAAATCCCAGAAGATCGGATTTTCCACCGCGCCGTAGACGTCGAGCCGCCAGCGCTCGCGCGAAATGTTCGGCGTCAGCCCGAGATCGAGCGTCGGCCAGTCTTTCGTCAGGTGCTGTCCGGGCGGCAGGCGCTGATCCTGAGGCCGCGAGATCTTTCCGGTCAGGAATTTTCCCTCGCGCGCCCAGCGCTCCTTGCTGCGCGTCAGCTTGCTCTCGGGCGGCGGCTCGTTGTCGTCGGCCATGTCGGACCCGTCATTCGTGGCGATGCATCGCGGATTTATGCTTGGTGTCGCGCATCGTCGCATAGATGATCAGCGATAGAAAGATCATGCCGCTGAGATAATAGTAGAACCATTCCTCATGACCGAGGGTCTTGAAAGAGAGTGCGACGGCGGGCGCGGTGCCGCCGAACAGCGATACCGTGATGGCATAGGGCAGGCCGACGCCGAGTGCGCGGACATTGGTCGGAAACAATTCGGCCTTCACAATCGCGTTGATCGAGGTGTAGCCCGCGACGAAGATCCAAGCCGCGCAGATCAGCAGGAAAGCGGTAAATGGCGATCTGGTGTCTTTCAGCGTGGTCAGGATCGGGACGGTCGCGAGCGTTCCGACGACGCCGAAGAAAATCAGCAACGGCTTGCGGCCGATGCGGTCGGACAAGGCGCCATAGATCGGCTGCAGCAGCGTCGCGAAGATCAGCGAGCCGAAGATCACGAATGTGGTCTGATCTTCGGTGAGCCCAACTGACAGTTTGACGAAAGTCTGCATGTAGGTGGTGAAGGTATAGAACGCCGCGGTGCCGCCGGCGGTGAGGCCGACCACCAGCAACAGCTCGCGCGGATATTTCAGCAGGCCACGGATCGAGCCGGTGGGCTTTGCCAGCTTTTTGGCTTCCTCGAACGCCTCGGTCTCATGCAGGTTACGCCGCATGACCGCGGCAAAGACCGCAAGAAGCGCGCCGATCACGAACGGGATCCGCCAGCCCCAATCCTTCAGCTCCTCCGGCGTGAGAAACACCTTTTGCAGCAGGAGCAACACAATGATTGCCGTGAGCTGGCCGCCGATCAGCGTGACGTACTGGAAGCTCGAATAGAAGCCGCGATGCCGGGGATCGGCCACTTCGCTCAGATAGGTGGCGCTGGCGCCGTATTCGCCGCCGAGGCTCAGGCCCTCGATGATCCGCGCCAGCGCCAGAATGGCGGGCGCGGCGATGCCGATCGTGGCATAGGTCGGCGTCACCGCGATGATCAGCGAGCCGAAGCACATGCAGATGACCGAGAGCGTCAGCGACAGCCGCCTCCCATAGCGGTCGGCGATATAGCCGAACAGCCAGCCGCCGAGCGGTCGCATCAGGAAGGTGGCGGCGAACAGCACCGCGGCGTTGAGCTGCTGCACGACCGGATCGCTGTTCGGGAAGAATGCCGGCGCGAAATACAGCGCGAACGCGGTATAGGCGTAGAAATCGTACCACTCGACGAGATTGCCGATCGAGCCGATGAAGATCGCCTTGATCCGCCGCGCCGCATCCTGGATGTCGAGATGATCTCCAGCGGAATTGATGGCTTGATCGGTCATGATCCGTCTCCAAAGGGCGATGTCGATCCCTTTGTCCCGGATCAGTTCGCCATGCATAACAGCATGAAACGACGATAGACGTGGAGAGTTCCCCGATCACGAACCCGAGAATGCCGGATGGAGACGCCGGTCTGGCAGCAGCTATTTCGGCGCTCTCGGATCGATCGGCGTCGTGCCCGCGCACGCCCAGAATATCCTCCAGCACCTTGCTGCCGGCCAAGAGCTTCGCCTCGCCGCGCGGCGGGGCCACCACCTGCAGCCCAACCGGCAGGCCGGAGGCGGTAAAGCCGCACGGCAGCGACAGCGCGGGGCAACACACCAGTGTGATCGCGTAGACGATGCCGAGCCACTCGACGTAATTGTCGAACTTCTTGCCGGCGCATTCGGCGACGTAGCGGTTCTCGACCGGGAACGGCGGCACGATCGTGGCGGGGCAAAGCAACAGGTCGTATTTGTCGAAGAATTCCAGCGTGCGCGCGGTCATGGCCACGCGCTGCGCTTCGGCGCGTTCGAGTTGCTCGACCGTCAGCTTGAGGCCTTCCTCGATGTTCCAGATCACTTCGGGCTTGAGCAGATCGCGCCTGGAGCGGAGCAGCGCCGCCTTGGAGAGCGCGAAGTCGAACGCACGCAGCACATGGAAGCACTCATGGGCCTCGCGCAGATCCGGGTGGGCTTCCTCGACAATGGCGCCGGCCTCTGCGAAACCTTGCGCCGCCTTGCGGGTGATGGCGGCGACTTCCGGATCGACCGGCGTGATGCCGAGATCGGGCGAATAGGCGATGCGCTTCGGCTTGCTGCCGGAACGCGCGGCCGCGAGAAACGATGTCGGCAGCACGGGCAGCGACAGGGGATCGCCGGGATGTTCGCCGCTCATGGCGTCGAGCAGCAGGGCCACGTCTTCCACGTTGCGCGCCATCGGGCCCTGGACGCCGAGATTGCGATCGACCGCGGCCACCAGCGTATGCGCGACCCGGCCGATGCTCGGGCGCATGCCGACGATGCCGCAGAAGCTTGCGGGGCTGCGCAAGCTACCGCCCATGTCGGAGCCGTGCGCCAGCCAGGCCGTGCCGGTGGCGAGCGCCACCGCCGCGCCGCCCGAGGAGCCGGCGGCAGACCGGGACGTGTCCCAGGGATTGCGGGTCGGGCCGAACACTTCGTTGAAGGTGTTGGCGCCGGCGCCAAATTCCGGCGTGTTGGATTTGGCGTAGACCACGCCGCCATTGTTTTCGAGATGCTCGACCAGGATGTCCGATTTCGCCGGGATATTATCCTTGTAGATCGGCGAACCCTGCGTGGTCAGCACGCCGGCGACAGCGGTCAGGTCCTTGATCGGGATCGGAAGCCCGGCGAGCAGGCCGCGCTCGGAGGCCGGCTTTTTCATCAGGGCCGTGGCGTGGGTGCGGGCGCGGTCAAAGCATAACGTCGGCAGCGCGTTGACCTTGCCGTCGACCTCGGCGATGCGCTTCTCCAGCACGTCGAGCAGATCGAGCGGGGTGACTTCGCCCGATTTCAGCTTGCCGACAATGGCACACGCCGTCTCTCGCACCAGCCCCTGATCAGCCACTTCGGTACCCCCGTTCGTTTCCGTTTCTTGGTCGCAGATGGTGCTGTAGAACATTTTCCGGCAAAGTGGAACGCACGGAATTTGTGGCCGACCCGGAGATATCTGCATGACGACACTGTTTTCTGCGCTTGACTGGCGCGCGATGAGCCAGGAGGCGCGCGACCTCGGCCTCAATAACGGCGTCGCCGTGCCCGGCAGCGTCGAGATGGTCGCCGGCTGGGAGCAGCGTTCCGGCGAGATGCGCAAGCGCTTTCCCGACACATATCGATTTGCGGTATGGCCCGCGCGAGCGCAACCGGATCGATTTCCTGAAGGCGGCTGACGGAGCGCCGACGCTGCTGTTCATCCACGGCGGCTACTGGCAGGCGCGCGCCAAGGAGGTCTTCACCGTTGTTGCCGAGGGCCCGATGGCCCACGGCATCAATGTCGCGCTGATCGGCTATACGCTGGCGCCGGATGCGACGCTCGACGAGATCGTCGCCGAGATTCACGCCGGTATCGATTTCCTCAGCGGGCAGTTGCCCGCGCTCGGTGCCGCCGCCGAAGGCATCGTGGTCTCCGGCTGGTCCGCCGGCGGGCATCTGACCTCGATGGCGCTGTCGCATCCGAAGGTGAGGGGCGGGATGGCGATATCAGGCATTTACGACCTCGAGCCGATCCGCCACAGCTACCTCAACGAAAAGCTGCGGGCCGATGAGGCAACCTCACGCCGCAACTCCCCGATGATGCAGGAAGGCGGTCCGCTCAAGCCGCTGTCGCTGGTCGTCGGCAGCGCCGAACTGCCGCTGCTGCGCAAGCAGACCGCCGATTTCGCCGGTCACCGCGCCAGGTATGGTTTGCCGGTGACGTATGAGGAAATTCCGGGCGCGAATCATTTCACGATCCTGCACGAAATGATGTCGCCGCAGGGCCGGATCACGACGCTGATCCGGCAGTTGTTCGAGCGGACGGCGGGGTGAACTTCGCCGTCACCGCAGGATGGGTAGAGCGCAGCGAAACCCATCGATCTCCAGCGCTGACAGATGATGGGTTTCGCTGCGCTCTACCCATCCTACGAAGCCGACGGCGCGATAGCGCCGTCTCGAACCACGAGGCCCGCGGCCCATCCTTCGAGACGCCGCTTCGCGGCTCCTCAGGATGAGGTCGTGGGTGTGGCCACGCTACCTAACCCCACCCCGCCGTATACCCGCCATCCACCGTATAGATCACCCCCGACGTGTACCCCGAGCGGTCCGACGCCAGGAATGCCATGAGGTCGCCGATTTCGCGCGCGTGGGCGGGGCGGCCGAGCGGCATGTTCTTCTGGAATTCCTTGTAGCGGTTCTCGTCGCCGAACTGGTTCTTGGCCCGCGTCTTCAGCAGCGTGACGTGGCGGTCGGTGCCAACAGGGCCGGGATTGATGCCGACCACGCGGATGTTGTCGGCGAGGCTTTTGCCGCCTAGCGCGCGGGTGAACGCCATCAGCGCGGCGTTGCCGGCGCTGCCGCAGATGTAGTTGGCATCGAACTTCTCGCCGGCCGCGCCGATGTCATTGACGATGACGCCGTGGCCGCGCGCCTTCATCTGCGCGTAGATCGCGCGGGTGAGGTTGATGTAGCCGAACACTTTCAGCTCCCAGGCGTGGCGCCAGGTGGCCTCGTCGATCTTGTCGATCGAGCCGCCCGGAATGTCGCCGGCGTTGTTGACGAGGATGTCGATGTCGGCGGCGTCCCTGGCGAGTTTCGCGAGGTCCTCCGGCTTGCGCAGGTCCACGATGTGGGCGGTCGCGCCGATCTGGTGCGCGGAGCGCAGCCGCTCGGCCAGCGCTTTCAACTGCTCGCCGTTGCGGGCGGCCAGCATGACGTCGCAGCCTTCCTCGGCAAAGGCTTCGGCCGCAGCCGCGCCAATGCCCTTGGAGGCGCCGGTAATCAGGACGCGCTTGCCGCGCAGATGCAGATCCATGGAATTGCTCGCTTGCGTGAGGGAGGGAGGCGGGATGGAGGTCGGCGGAATTGCCAGGCTTTGAAATTGTTAGGCTCGGGGCCCCGTAACGGTCAACATTGCAGTGCAGCGTTGCGCAACCGGCAGCTTTGGTCCATTGCAAGGCAATCAAATAAGCGGCATTAGCGGCCCGTCCAGGACAACAAGGAAACTCTCGATGAGCGCCAAAAAGCAGTATCGGATCGCAGTCATTCCCGGCGACGGCATCGGCAAGGAAGTTGTGCCGGAGGGCCTGCGCGTGCTGGAGGCGGCGGCGAAAAAGCATGGCGTCGCCGTGCATTTCGATCATTTCGACTTCGCGTCCTGGGACTATTACGAGAAGCACGGCGAGATGATGCCGGAGGACTGGAAGGCGAAAATCGGCAAGCACGACGCGATCTATTTCGGCGCAGTCGGCTGGCCCACGAAAATCCCCGATCACATTTCGCTGTGGGGCTCGCTGATCAAATTCCGGCGCGAGTTCGACCAGTACGTCAATTTGCGTCCGGTGCGGCTGATGCCCGGCGTGCCGTCGCCGCTGGCCAACCGCAAGCCCGGCGATATCGATTTCTGGGTGGTGCGCGAAAATACCGAGGGCGAATATTCCTCCGTCGGCGGCCGCATGTTCCCGGACACCGATCGTGAATTCGTCACCCAGCAGACGGTGATGACGCGCATTGGCGTCGACCGCATCCTGAAATTCGCATTCGAGCTGGCGCAGTCACGCCCGAAGAAGCACCTGACCTCGGCGACCAAGTCCAACGGCATCTCGATCACGATGCCCTATTGGGACGAGCGCGTGGAGGCGATGGCGAAGAATTATCCCAAAGTGAAGTGGGACAAGTACCACATCGACATTCTCACCGCGAACTTCGTGCTGCATCCGGACTGGTTCGACGTCGTGGTCGGCTCCAATTTGTTCGGCGATATCCTCTCTGACCTGGGCCCGGCCTGCACCGGCACCATCGGCATCGCGCCGTCGGGCAATATCAATCCGGAAGGCAATTTCCCGTCGGTGTTCGAGCCGGTGCACGGCTCGGCGCCCGATATCGCCGGGCAGGGCATCGCCAACCCGATCGGCATGATCTGGTCGGGCGCGATGATGCTGGAACATCTCGGCGAGAAGCAGGCCGCAGCCTCCATCGTCGGCGCCATCGAGCGCACGCTGGGCGAACGCACGCTGCGCACGCGGGACCTCGGCGGCAATGCCGACACGACGGCATGCGGCAAGGCGGTGGCTGAGATGGTGGATTAAGCCGCCAGACCTCATGGTGAGGAGCGCGTCTTCGCGCATCTCGAACCATGAATGCCCCGATCTCGCCCGCGGCCCATCCTTCGAGACGACCGCTGCGCGGTCTCCTCAGGATGAGGGCGGCGTGTGTGGCGAGAGGCACTCTTCTTCCCTTCTCCCCTTGTGGGAGAAGGTGGCGCGAAGCGCCGGATGAGGGGTTCTCTCAACAAGCATCGACTCGCGGAGACGACCCCTCATCCGCCTTCGCTTCGCTCCGGCACCTTCTCCTACAAGGGGAGAAGGGAAAATCAGCGGACGCTTACTTCTTCGCAATCCGCCGGCAATGCGCCCATGCCGCTGCGATCAGGTTCTCGCTCGCTTCCGGGGTGCGGAACGCGGAATGCGCCGACAGCGTCACGTTTTCCAGTTTCGTCAGCGGATGATCCGCCGGCAGCGGCTCGATGTTGAAGACATCGAGCCCGGCGTGGCGGATCTGGCCTGATTTCAGCGCATCGATCATCGCGTTTTCATCGACGATGGCGCCGCGCGCGGTGTTGACGAGGATGACGCCGGGCTTCATGGCCTCGATGCAGGCGGCCGAGATCAGCCCGCGCGTCTCGTCGTTGAGCAGCAGATGGATCGAGATGACGTCGCTCTCGGTCAGCAATTCGTCGAGGTCGACGAATTCGACTTTCGGATGTTTCTTCGGCGACCGGTTCCAGGCGATCACGCGCATGCCTGAGCCGAGCGCAATGCGCGCGACTTCAGCCGCGATGCCGCCGAAGCCGATCAGGCCGAGCGTCTTGCCTGTCAGCTGCATGCCGTCGTCGCGCAGCCAGTTGCCGGCGCGGATCCCGCGGTCCATCTTGGCAAGCCCGCGCGCGCCCTCCCACATCAGCGCAATCGCGCATTCGGCGACCGCCGTGTCGCCATAGCCCTTGATCAGGTGCACTTCGATCCCGAGTTCGGAAAGCTCTTCCGGGTTCATGTAGCTGCGCGCGCCGGTGCCGAGAAACACGACGTGCTTCAGCCCTTTGCATTTCTTCGCGACATCGGTCGGCAACGCCGTGTGGTCGACGATCGCGATCTCGGCGCCGTCGAGTATCTCGGGGTATTGATCCGAGGTGATATCAGGGTTCAGGTTGACCCGCACCTTGGGATCGCCAGGCTTCTCCAGCCGCTCGAAGATCACGGCCAGCAATTCATTGGCGTCGACGAAAACTCCGCGCATGGCTTACCCCCTCGCTACTAAATGATCAGGATGCGACGCCGGCCAGCGCCAGCACGGTATGCATCAACACGTTGGCGCCCGCCGCGCAATCGGCTTGCGTGGCGTCTTCGAGCTCGTTGTGGCTGATGCCGTCCTTGCAGGGCACGAACACCATCGCCGCCGGGATCACCGTGTTGAGGTTGCAGGCGTCGTGTCCGGCGCCGGAGGTGATGCGGCGATGCGAAAGCCCGAGCATCTTCGCGGCGTTCTCGACCGCGTCCACCAGCTTGGGATCGAAATGGGTCGGCGGCTTGCGCCAGACCAGGTCGAGCTTGACGTCGACCTTGCGCCGCGCCGCGATCTCGGCAATCGCAGCGCGCAAATCCTTGTCCAGCGTATCCATGATGCCGGCGTCGGCGCTGCGGCAATCCACGGTAAAGGCGATTTCGCCGGGAATGACGTTGCGCGAGGGGTTGGCGATCACGGCTTCACCAATGGTGCCGACCGCCTTCGGCCCGTGCTTCTTCGCGGCAGCCTCCATCGCCAGCACGATTTCAGCGAGCGTCGCCAGCGCGTCGCGCCGCAGCGGCATCGGCGTCGAGCCGGCATGGCTCTCGAAGCCGGTGATCTTGCCGTCGTACCACAAGCACGCCCTGGCCGGAATCGACCACGCCGATGGTCTTGTTCTCGGCTTCGAGGATCGGGCCCTGCTCGATATGCAACTCGACAAACCCTGAGAATTTCTGCCGGCCGACCGGGCTCTCGCCGCGATAGCCGATGCTGTCGAGCGCTTCGCCCACGGTGACGCCGTCGGCATCCTTGCGCGACAAAATGTCGTCGGTGGTGAAGTCGCCGACATAGGCGGCCGAGGCCATCATGGCCGGCGCAAACCGCGAGCCTTCCTCGTTGGTCCAGTTGCAGATGCAGATCGGCGTCTCGGTCTCGATCCCGGCATCGTTGAGCGTGCGGACCACTTCCAGCGCCGCCAGCGTGCCGAGCACGCCGTCGTACTTGCCGCCGGTCGGCTGCGTATCGAGATGGGAACCAAGTCCGACCGGAAGCTTCGACATGTCGCGGCCCTTGCGCAGCCCGAACATCGAGCCCAGCGTATCGACATGCACTTCGAGGCCCGCGGCCTCGCAACGTTCGCGGAACCAGTCGCGCACCTGCTTGTCTTCAGGCCCGAGCGTCAGCCGCCGCACGCCGCCTTTGGGCGTCGCGCCGAATTTGGCGGTTTCATGAATGGTGTCCCACAGCCGGGCGGAGTCGATTTGCAGGTTGGAGGCGATTTTGGTCATTCGGCCATTCCGGTCTTCAGTAATGCTCTCCGTTTCAATGACGCGGCGACAGCGGCGCGTCAACAACGACGCCGCCCCGCGCCAGCGAGGCCGCGAGTTCGGCCACCCGTTCGACCGCGATGGTGTCGGGGGAGGCCAGCCAGCTCGCCGAAAACGTCAGCAGCGGTATCTGCAGATTGGTCGACAGCAATTGCAGCCGCCCATCGGCCATTTCGTTTTCGACGATGGCGGTCGGAATGACGGCAATGCCGAGGCCTTCGATCGCCATATGGATCACGGTGCCCAATGAGGCGCTGGCGTGCAGGCGTATCGGCGGCAGGTCGGGCCGGTTGAACAGCGAACGCACGATTTCGTAAGGCGGCGTCTTGCGCGGAAAGGTGATGATCGGAAACTTCGCCAGATCGTGCACCGTCAGCCTGCCGTTGCCAAGGCCAAGCGAGGGGCTCGCCAGAAAGCCGACCTGATAGTCGCACAGCACGCGGTTGCTGACGGTCGGCGCCGTCACCGGGCCCAGCATGAAGGCGAGTTCGATTTCCTGCGCCAGCAGCCGCGTCCGCAAATTCGAGGTGATGTCGACCTCGATTTCGAGCGTGAGGTTGGGATAGGCGTGATTGACGCTCTTGATCAGCTGCGTCAGCCAGGTGTGCACGATGGTCTCGGCGACGCCGAGCCGCAGCACGCCGCGCATCGCCGTGCGGTCGCCGACGACGGCGAGCATTTCCGAGCGCAGCCCGATCAGTTTCTCGGCGTAGACCATCAATTGACGGCCGCTCGGCGTCGGCAGCACCATCCGACGGTCGCGCTGCAGAAGCCGCACGCCCACCTCGCGTTCGAGCTGGGCGATCCGCTGCGAGATCGCAGGCTGGGTGGTGTTGAGCTTCTGCGCGGCGCCACGGAAGCTGCCGAGCGTGACTACCCACATGAAAGTCTCAATTGCCTTGAAATCGGTCATGCACTCTCTGCCTGCAGATCGATAAGTATGATTTATCGAACTTGATTAAAAAAGACGATTAGACATTATCATAGCCATATGCGGGAGTAGATGTCGACGGTAACGGAGCTGATATCAATGATGGCCAGCTTGGCGAGGACGGAAACGGCCGCCCGCGATACGGCAGATTTATCGCCGAGCGTGGCGGCCCGGCATGCCTGCCGCAGCGGCATGGCCGCCACGACCGCCGGCGTCGCCAACGGGTTCGTCCAGGGCAATCTCGCGATTCTTCCCGAGAAACTCGCGGCTTCGTTTCACCGCTTCTGCCAGCTCAATCCAAAACCGTGCCCGATCATCGGCATGTCCGATGTCGGCGACCCCCGCATTCCCGCGCTCGGCATCGATCTCGACATCCGCACCGACCTGCCGCGCTATCGCGTCTGGCGCGACGGCGAGGTGGTGGAGGAGCCGACCGATATCATGGCGCACTGGCGCGACGATCTCATAGCTTTCGTCATCGGCTGTTCGTATTCTTTCGAGGAAGCGCTGCTGGCGGATGGCCTGCCGATCCGCCACATCGAGCGCAACGTTCGCGTGCCGATGTTCCGCACCAATATCGCCTGCAGCGCCGCTGGCCCGTTTGCCGGGCCGATGGTGGTGTCGATGCGGCCGTTCAAGCCGGCGGATGCGATCCGCGCGGTGCAGGTCACCTCCCGCTTTCCTTCCGTGCACGGCGCGCCGGTTCATCTCGGCCATCCGCACGCGATCGGCATCGCCGACATCAACAAGCCTGATTACGGCGATCCGGTGCCGGTCAAGGCCGACGAAATTCCGGTGTTCTGGGCCTGCGGCGTGACCCCGCAATCGGTGATCGCGGCCGCAAGGCTGCCGTTTGCGATCACGCATGCGCCCGGATTGATGCTGGTGACCGACCTCATGAACAAGCAACTTGCCGTGCTTTGATGCAGTTCGTGCTGATCATTAAGGCTTTACCGTAACCTTCGCCCGTTTCATCGATAGTTGCCGACCAACACAAGGATATCGCCATGAACTTCACGCGCCGAAAAATTTTGCTTGGAGCCACTGCCGCCGCCGCACTCGGGCCGATCGCGGCGCGCGCGCAAACTTCCGAAGTGGTGATCGGTGTGATCTATCCGTTCTCCGGCGCCAGCGCCCAGCAGGGGGTCGATGCGCAGAAGTCGTACGAGACCGCGCTCGATATCATCAACAAGGACCATGATTTCGATCTGCCGCTGGCGAAGGGCGAGGGCTTGCCGGGCCTCGGCGGCGCAAAGATCCGCCTCGTGTTCGCCGACCACCAGGCCGATCCGCAGAAGGGCCGCGCCGAGACCGAGCGCCTGATCACCCAGGAAAAGGTCTGCGCCGTCATCGGCACCTATCAGAGCGCGGTGGCCGTCACCGTCAGCCAGATCTGCGAGCGCTACCAGATTCCGTTCATCTCGGCCGACAATTCCTCGCCGAGCCTGCATAAACGCGGCCTCAAATTCTACTTCCGCGCAGCTCCCCATGACGAGATGTTCTCGGCCGCGATGTTCAATTTCTTCGACGCGATGAGGAAGAAGGGCACCAAGATCGACACGCTGTCGCTGTTCCACGAGGACACCATCTTCGGCACGGACTCCGCCAACACCCAGCTCAAGCTGGCCGCCGACCGCAGCTACAAGATCGTCTCCGACATCAAGTATCGCTCCAACTCGCCGTCGCTGTCGGCGGAAGTGCAGCAGCTCAAGACCGCGAACGCCGACGTGCTGATGCCATCGAGCTACACCACCGACGGCATCCTGCTGGTCAAGACCATGGCCGAGCTCGGCTACAAGCCGAATGCGATCGTGGCGCAAGACGCCGGCTTCTCCGAAAAGGCGCTGTATGACGCGGTCGGCGACAAGCTCGAAGGCGTGATCTCGCGCGGCAGCTTCTCGCTCGATCTCGCCGCCAAACGGCCGATGGTCGGCAAGATCAACGCCATGTTCAAGGAGAAGTCGGGCAAGGATCTTAACGACCTCACCTCGCGGCAGTTCATGGGCCTTCTCGTGATGGCCGAAGCCATCAATCGCGCCAAGTCGACCGACGGCGAAAAGATCCGCGAGGCGCTGGTGGCGACCGACATTCCGGGCGAGCAGACCATCATGCCGTGGAAGCGCGTCAAGTTCGACGAGTTCGGCCAGAACAACGACGCCGATCCGGTGCTGCTGCAATATATCGGCGGCAAGTTCGTCACCATCTTCCCGCCGCAGGCCGCCATCGCCGAAGCCGTCTGGCCGATGAAGTAGGCCGACTCCTTTTTGGAGAGACACCACAAACGCGGCGTCGTCCCTGCGAACGCAGGGACCCATACGCCGAGGAGCATCGGTTTCATCGTGGCCTCACGCCCTTCGTTCAAATGCTGTTCCGGTGGTTACGGGTCCCTGCGCCTGTGCGCAACGCGCACTAGGCAGGGACGACGTGCGATGGGAGTATCCCGGTGACCGCCGAAACCATCATCCAGAGCCTCGCCAGCGGCCTCCTCATGGGGCTGCTCTACGGGCTCATCGCCGTCGGCCTTGCGCTGATCTTCGGCCTGATGGACGTCGTGAACTTCGCTCACGGCGAATTCCTGATGATCGCGATGTACGCGACGTTCTTCCTGTTCGCGTTCTTCGCGATCGATCCCTTGCTGTCGGCGCCGCTGGTTGCCGCCGCGTTGTTCGTGTTCGGGGCGGTGGTGTATCTGTTGATCGTGCGCTTTGCCGTGCGCGCCAAGGCCAACGCCGGCATGGTGCAGATCTTCTCGACCTTCGGCCTCGCCATCGTCATGCGCGGCCTGGCGCAGTATTTCTTCACGCCGGATTATCGCAGCGTCACGCATTCATGGCTGGGCGGCAAGACGGTTTCGGTCGCCGGCATCTTCTTACCCGTTCCGCAATTGGTCGGCGCACTGGTCGCGATCGCAGCGTTCGGCGCGCTGTATCTGTTCATCAACCGCACCGATTTCGGCCGCGCGCTCGAAGCGACCCGCGAGGACGCCGGCGCGGTGGCGCTGGTCGGCATCGACAAGAACAAGGTGTTTGCGCTGGGCTGGGGCCTCGGCGCGGCGCTCGTGGGTCTGGCCGGCGCCGTGATGGCGATCTTCTTCTACATTTACCCCGACGTCGGCGCTTCGTTCGCGCTGATCGCCTATGTGACGGTGGCGCTGGGCGGTTTTGGCAGCGTGTTCGGCGCCTTCGCGGGCGGCATCATTGTCGGCCTCGTCGAGGCCACGACCGCGTTGCTGCTGCCGCCCTCACTGAAGGCGGTCGGCATCTACGCGGTCTATCTCCTTGTCGTCTTCATCCGGCCGCGCGGCCTGTTCGGATCGATGTAATGGACACCGCTTTCGCAGAACGCCGCCGCCGCGATCTCATCGTCGCATTCTGTCTTGCCGCGATCGCCGCCGTGGTGCCGCTGTTCGTCAAGGACCCTTACGTCCAGAACATGATGGTGCTGACGCTGATGTGGGGCGCGCTGTCGCAAAGCTGGAACATCCTCTCCGGCTATTGCGGGCAGATCTCGCTCGGCCACGCGCTCTATTTCGGGCTCGGCGCCTATACCACCGCGCTGCTGTTCACGAAATTCGGTGTGCTGCCCTGGTTCGGCATGCTCGGCGGCGGCGTGATCTCCGCGCTCATTGCCATGGCGCTCGGATACCCGTGTTTCCGGCTGCGCGGACATTACTTCGTCATCGCCACCATCGTCATTGCCGAAATAGGACTGCTTCTGTTCCACAACTGGGATTGGGCAGGTGCGGCGACGGGTATCGAGATTCCCGTGCGTGGCGACAGCTGGCTGAAATTCCAGTTCCCGCGCAGCAAGCTGCCATACTTCTACTTCGCGCTGGCGCTGGCCTGCGTCGCCTGGTTCGTCACCTGGTGGCTGGAAGATTCCAAATGGGGCTTTTGGTGGCGCGCGGTAAAGGACAACCCGGAGGCGGCTGAAAGCCTCGGCGTGGTCGTCTTCAATTCCAAGATGGGGGCTGCGGCGGTATCGGCGTTCCTGGTCGCGGTCGGCGGCAGCTTCTATGCGCAGTTCGTCTTCTATATCGATCCCGAAAGCGTCATGGGCTTTCAATTCTCGCTGCTGATGGCGCTGCCGGCGGTGCTGGGAGGCATCGGAACGCTATGGGGGCCGATGCTGGGCGCGGTCATCCTGATCCCGCTCACCGAATTGACGCGCTCTTACGTCGGCGGCTCCGGCCGCGGCGTCGACCTGATCGTCTATGGCGGCCTGATCATCGCGATCTCGCTGGCGCGGCCGCAAGGCCTGGTCGGGCTGTTCGCGCCCAAGCGCAAGGAGGCGTCCCGATGACGACGACGCCACTCCTCGAAACCCGTGGCGTCTGGCAGCGTTTTGGCGGGCTGATCGCCAACAGCGACGTCTCGATTTCGGTCGGGCGCGGCGAAATCGTCGGACTGATCGGCCCCAACGGCGCCGGCAAGTCGACGCTGTTCAACCTGATCGCGGGCGTGCTGCCGCCGACCCAAGGCTCGATCATCTTCGACGGTGTGGACGTCACCGCGTTGCCGGCGGCGGAGCGTTGCCAGCGCGGGATCGGCCGTACCTTCCAGGTCGTGAAAAGCTTCGAGACCATGACCGTCATCGACAACGTCATCGTCGGCGCGCTGGTGCGTTCCACCGTGATGCGCGATGCCCGCCGCAAGGCCCACGAGGTTTTGGAGTTCTGCGGTCTTGGCTCGCGCGCCAACGTGCTCGCCAGCGATCTGGTGCCTTCCGAAAAGCGCCGGCTCGAAGTCGCCCGCGCGCTGGCGACCGAACCGAAACTGCTGTTGCTGGACGAGGTGCTCACGGGGCTGACGCCGGTCGAAGCCAAAACCGGCGTCGAACTGGTGCGCAAGGTGCGCGATACCGGCGTCACCGTCCTGATGGTCGAACACGTCATGGAAATCGTGATGCCGCTGGTCGACCGCGCCATCGTGCTCGATCTCGGCAAGGTACTGGTCGAGGGCACGCCTGCCGACGTCGTGCGCGATCCGAAAGTCATCAGCGCCTATCTGGGAGACCGTCATGCTGTCGGTGCATGAAGTCACCACCGCCTATCAGGGCCTGGTCGCGATCTCGGCGGTCTCGATCGAGGTGGCAAAGGGCGAGATCGTCTGCGTCGCCGGCGCCAACGGAGCCGGCAAGTCGACACTCTTGAAATCGATCGCGGGCGCTGAGCGTCCGCGTTCGGGCACCGTGTCGTTCGACGGCGCCCGCATCGACGGCATGGCGCAGCACGTCATCACCGCGCGCGGCATCGCCTATGTGCCGGAGAACCGCCGGCTGTTCCCGCGGCTGTCGGTGCGCGACAATTTGCGCCTCGGCAGCTACCTTTTTCGCGGCGAAGCCGACCGCGAGGCGCCGCTCGACCTCGTGTTCCAATTGTTTCCGCGCCTGCAGGAACGGCTCGAGCAGCGCGCCGAAACGCTCTCCGGCGGCGAGCAGCAGATGCTCGCGATCGGCCGCGCCCTGATGACGCGGCCGCGGCTATTGATGCTCGACGAGCCCTCCCAGGGCATCATGCCAAAGCTGGTCGACGAAATCTTCCAGGCGGTGAAGCGCATCCGCGATGCCGGCATGACCGTGCTGATCGTCGAGCAGCGCATGTCGGAGTGCCTCGAAATCGCCGACCGCGCCTACATCCTGCAGACCGGGCGTGTACTGATGCAGGGCAGTGCCGCGGACATCCGCGTCAACCCGGATGTGCGGAAGGCGTATCTGGGATTGTGACGCCGTAGGATGGGTAGAGCGAAGCGAAACCCATCAATTCATTGCGCGGAGAGACGATGGGTTTCGCTGCGCTCGCAACGACGTGGAGAAAGGCTCTCGCAAATCTCCGTCATGCCCGGGCTTGTCCCGGGCATCCACGTCTTACTTTCTTGTGGCAAAGACGTGGATGGCCGGGTCAAGCCCGGCCATGACGCGGATAGATCAGTGCCCATGCTCCGGCAGCACCAGTCCAAACACCTTGGTCAAATCCTTCACCTGCTCCGGTGACAGGTACCGCGGGTTCAGCCCGCGCAGCAGCAGATAGAGTTTTGCCGTCTCCTCCAGTTCCTCGATCGCGAACACAGCCGCCTCCAGCGTGTCGCCTGACACTACCGGCCCATGGTTGGCGAGCAGCACCGACGAGTATTTCCCGGCCAGCCCCTTGATGGCGTCGGCCACCGCCGGGTCGCCGGGCCGGTAATAGGGCACAAGCGCGGTGTGGCCGCATTTCATCAGGTAATAAGGCGTCATCGGCGGCAGCGCGGCGCGGGGGTCGATCTCCGGCAGCATCGACAGCGCCACCGAATGGGTCGAGTGCAGATGCACCACGGCGCGCGCGGCGTTGCGGGTCTGGTAGAGCGCGGTGTGCAGCGGCACTTCCTTGGTCGGCGCATCGCCGGAAACCAGCCGTCCGTCAGGGCCGAGCCGCGACATCCGCGCCGGGTCGAGCGAGCCGAGCGAGGCGTTGGTCGGGGTCACCAGCCAGCCGCCGTCGTCGAGTTTCACGCTGATATTGCCCGAGGAGCCCGGCGTCAGCCCGCGCTCGAACAGCGAGCGGCCGAGGCGGCAGATTTCCTCGCGTATCCCTGTTTCGCTCATGCATATAGCCCTGTTTTCTCGACCTTTTCCCACGCTTTGGCAGCGCGGCCAAGCCGTGATACCCAAGAGGCAATGCCGCCGACCGGATCGCGGTCAAAATGAAACATTGAGGGACCGCCGCATGCCAGAATCCGCAAAACCGCGCGTTGCCGTCATCGGATTCGGCTCGATGGGCTACGGCATGGCGACCTCGCTGCGCCGCGCCGGTCTCGACGTGACGGGCTGCGACGTATCGGCGGACTCGGTCAAGCGCTTCGTGGCCGATGGCGGCAAGGGCGCCGGGACGCCGGCGGAAGCCGCGAAATCGGCCGACATCGTCGTCAGCGTGGTCGTCAACGCCGCCCAAACTGAAACCATCCTGTTCGGCCCTAACGGCGTCGCGGAAACCCTCGGCAAAGGCGCCGTGTTCGTCTCCTCCGCCACCATGGACCCTGACGTGGCGCGGCGGCTCGCAAAGCAACTGGAGGCTAGCGGTCGGCACTATCTGGATGCGCCGATCTCGGGCGGCGCGCAGCGTGCGGCGCAGGGCGAACTCACCATCCTGGCGTCCGGCAGCCCGGCCGCGTTTTCAAAAGCCCGCCCGGCGCTGGATGCGATGGCGGCAAAGCTCTACGAACTTGGCGACGACGCAGGGCAAGGCGCGGCGTTCAAGATGATCAACCAGCTGCTGGCCGGCGTCCACATCGCCGCCGCCTCGGAAGCGATCGCATTTGCCGCCAAGCAGGGTCTCGATATCCGAAAAGTCTATGAGGTGATCACGGCGTCGGCCGGCAATTCCTGGATGTTCGAGAACCGCATGCCGCACGTTCTCGACGGCGATTACACGCCACGCAGCGCGGTGGAGATTTTCGTCAAAGACCTCGGCATCATCCAGGACATGGCGCGCTCGGCAAAATTCCCGGTGCCGGTTGCGGCTGCCGCGCTGCAGATGTTCCTGATGACGGCCGCATCCGGCATGGGCCGCGACGACGACGCCTCGGTGGCGCGGATGTATGCCCGCGTCACCGGCACGCATCTGCCCGGCGAACCGAAATAGCAGCAAGATCAAAAAGGGGACGTTCGATGCCGCGATTTGCCGCCAATCTCTCCATGATGTTCACGGAAGTACCGTTCCTCGACCGCTTCGACGCGGCGGCCAACGCGGGCTTTACGTCCGTCGAATTCCTGTTTCCCTACGACCATCCGGCAGATGCCGTCGGCGAACGGCTGAAACGCAACGGCCTGACGCAGGCGCTGTTCAACCTGCCGCCGGGCAATTGGGACGCCGGCGAAAAAGGCTTTGCCGCGCTGCCGGAGCGCTTCGACGATCTGAAGCGAAGCCTCGAGACGGCGTTGCCTTACGCGAAGGCAACCGGCGTCAAGCGGCTGCATCTGATGGCGGGCATCGCCAATCGCAGCGATACGCGGGCGGTCGAACAGTTCTACAAATCGGTGGCGTGGGCCGCGGAATTCTTCGCGCCCCACGGCCTCGATGTCGTGATCGAGCCGATCAATGCCCGCAACGTGCCCGGCTACTTCCTCAACGATTTCGGCTTCGCGCGCGACCTGATCGTCGAACTGAAAATTCCAAACCTGAAACTGCAGTTCGACATCTATCACTGCCAGATCATTCATGGCGACGTCACCATGCGGCTGCGCGAGATGATGCCTGTTATCGGCCACGTCCAGATCGCCAGCATTCCCTCGCGCAACGAGCCTGACGGCGAGGAGCTGAACTATCCGTTCCTGTTCACCGAGCTCGACCGGCTCGGCTATGGCGGCTTTGTCGGCTGTGAATACAATCCGCGCGGCAAGACCACCGATGGTCTCGGCTGGTTCAAGCCCTATGCCGGAGTGAAGCCGTGAAACTGTCTTTGGGCTGCATCGCCGACGACTACACCGGCGCCTCTGATCTCGCCAACACGCTGACCCGTCAGGGCCTGCGCACGGTGCAGACCATCGGCGTGCCGTCCGACGATCTGGCGCTGCCCGAGGTCGATGCTGTCGTGGTGTCGCTCAAGAGCCGCTCGATCGAGGCGGATCATGGCGGTCACGCGTTCGCGCGCCGCCGAGAAATGGCTGCGCGGCCGGGGCGCCGGCCACGTGCTGTTCAAGATCTGCTCGACCTTCGATTCCACCGACGCCGGCAACATCGGCCCGGTCATGGACGCGCTGCGCGCGGATTCCGGTGACGCGATCGTGCTGGTGACGCCGGCCTTCCCGGAAACCGGCCGCACGGTCTATCAGGGCAACCTGTTCGTCGGCACCGTGCCGCTGAACGAAAGCCCGCTGAAGGATCATCCGCTCAACCCGATGCACGATTCCAACCTGGTGCGGGTGCTGGCGCGCCAGAGCCGGACCAAGGTCGGCCTGGTCGATCTGGCCACGCTCTCGCGTGGCGCGGAAGCCGTTCGCGGCCGTCTTGCCGATCTTGCGGGGAAAGGCATTGGCGCCGCCATCATCGACGCCGTATTCGACCGCGATCTGGAAACCATTGGCGCCGTTGCGCTGGACCATCGCCTGTCCGTCGGCGCTTCCGGCATCGGGCTCGGTCTTGCCCGGGCGCTGGTCGCTTCCGGCAAGGTGAAATCGGGCGCGGCGGGCGCGGTTGCCGGCGCAGCGGTCGGCGGACCGGCGGCGTGCCTGGCCGGGAGTTGTTCGCAGGCGACCCTGCAGCAGGTCGCGAACGCCGAGAAGACAATGGCCGTGCTGCATCTCGATCCCGAACAGATCATCGCCGGGCCGGCCGAGGCGCGGCGGGCGCTGGCCTGGGCCAGCGACCGAATCAGCGGCGGCCCGATCCTGATCGCGAGCAGTTCGACGCCGGATCAGGTCGCAGCTCTGCAATCTCGACATGGCCGCGATGCAGCCGGACATGCCATCGAGCAGGCGATGGCCGATATCGCCGAAGGCCTGGTGCAGTCGGGCGTGCGGCGACTGGTGGTCGCCGGTGGTGAAACTTCAGGCGCGGTGGTCGATCGCCTGCGCATTCCCGGATTCCTCGTAGGCGAGGAAATCGCTGCAGGCGTGCCGGTTTTGCGCGCCGTCGGCGCCGACAAGGGCGATATGCTGCTTGCACTTAAATCGGGCAATTTCGGCGGAACGGAGTTCTTTTCCGACGCGCTGAAGCTGATGCGCTGATCGCTTCGCGCATCTATTTCGGGCGCACACGGTCGAGCGCCCGTAATTTTACCGGACGACGCGTTAACGCAACCTCAGGGAGTGACGGGTTTGATGCCCGCAGGGCATCGCTCGTGTGATTCTACAAACCCACCGCCCTGTCATTGTCCGGCGTGTTTCCCGCGCTCAAAACCAAGAGACTCCAGCCATGCTTGCGAAATACTCGATCCGCACCAAGATCGTTACCGTGGTGGCCTTCCTGCTCGTCGCAATGACGGGCATGGGCCTGCTCGCGGTCAAGAACATGCGATCCATCAACGCCAACACAGTCGACATCTCGACGAGCTGGCTGCCGAGCGTCCGCGTGCTGGGTGATTTGCGCGCCGGCGTCATCACCTATCGCAACGTGATCCGCGAGCACATGCTGAGCGAGACGCTGGACGAAAAGCTGGCGGCGGAGAAGACCCTCGCTGGCGTCGTCGAGTCCAACACCAAGATCCGCGCGGCCTATGAAACGATGATCACGTCGCCGGAAGAGCGCGCGATGTACAATGAATGGGTGAAACTGTGGGAAAGCTACAAGAAGGGCACTGAGGAGGTGATGGCGCTGTCCCGCAAGGCGGCCGGCCAGATTCCCCACGATGCCCATGAGCTGAACACCAGGACGGTCAACAAGATCGGGCTCGAGGCCGATGCCGTTCTCAAGAAGGACATCGATCTCAACAATGCCGGCGCCGACAAGGCGGCACAGGATGCAGCCGACAGCTATGCTTCCGCCTTCATGATGCTGGCGGTGATCCTCGGTGCGGCTGTGCTCGGCGGCATTGCCGTCAGCTACTATCTGGTTCGCGACGTATCCGATGGCATCGCCTCCATCGTCACCCCGATGCAGGCGCTGGGCAAAGGCGATCTGAGTGCGGAAGTGCCGCACCAGGGCGAGAGGACCGAGATCGGCGCCATGGCGGACACCTTGCAGGTGTTCAAGCAGGCGCTGATTGCCAAGAAGGCCGCCGACGAGGCCGCGGCAGTGGATGCCGAAGCCAAGATCGAGCGCGGCCGCCGCGTCGACGGTATCACCCGCAGTTTTGAGAATGTGATCGGCGAGATCGTCCAGACCGTGTCGTCGGCTTCGACCCAGCTCGAAGCCTCGGCCGGCACGCTGTCGGCGACCGCCGATCGCTCGCAGAAGCTGACATCGGCGGTGGCCGCGGCTTCCGAGGAAGCCACCACCAACGTGCAGTCGGTGGCGTCGGCGACCGAAGAGCTTTCGTCCTCGGTCACCGAGATCAGCCGCCAGGTGCAGGAATTGGCGCGGATGGCGACCGATGCCGTCGGTCAGGCCCGTGTCACCAACGACCGGGTCAGCGAACTGTCGAAGGCCGCGAGCCGCATCGGCGACGTCGTCGAGCTGATCAACACGATCGCAGGCCAGACCAATCTGCTGGCGCTCAACGCCACCATCGAGGCGGCGCGCGCCGGCGAGGCCGGCCGCGGGTTTGCGGTCGTGGCGTCGGAGGTGAAGGCGCTGGCGGAGCAAACCGCAAAGGCCACGGGCGAGATCAGCCAGCAGATTACCGGCATCCAGGGCGCGACCCAGGATTCGGTGAATGCGATCAAGGAGATCAGCGGCACCATTGAGAAATTGGCCGAGATCTCTTCGACCATCGCAGCGGCAGTGGAAGAACAGGGCGCGGCGACCCAGGAAATCTCCCGCAACGTACAGCAGGCAGCGCAGGGCACCCAGGAGGTGTCCTCCAACATCACCGACGTGCAACGCGGCGCCGGCGAAACCGGCGCAGCCTCCTCGCAGGTGCTCTCGGCGGCCCAGTCGCTGTCGGGCGACAGCAATCGCCTCAAGCTCGAGGTCGGCAAGTTTCTGAACTCGGTCCGGGCAGCCTGACAACCGGATGACGACAGACGAAGAGCCCGGCTTCGGAAGGAGCCGGGCTCTTTCGCGTCCAGCGCGAATTCGACGCAGCTACACCATATGGGAGTACCGGCATTTCAAGGGAAATTAACCGGTTCTGATTAGGCTGCAGGCCTGCTGGGAATCCGCACGCGCAGGTTGTTCGGTTACCTTTCGAAATTCTGTCCTTCCGGAAAATCTGCTTCAGGGAAATTGGGGTCGTTGCCATGTTCAAGCTCAACCGTATCGGAAACAAATTGGGCTTGGCCGGCGCGGTCGGCGTCTTGCTGGCGGCTGGCATGGTGGCCAACCAGATGATCACCGAAGCGAGCATCGAACAGTCCAGCGAACGTGCCGGCCGGTCGCAACGGGTGGCCGACAACTCGCTCTCCGCGCATATCGACCTGCGCAAGATTTAACTCGCCGCCCGCGACGTCAGGCTGGCCCGAACGCCTGCCGAGGTCGAGAAGACCGTTGCCGACCTGCAGCGGTTCAAGGCCAGTGAAGCGAAGGAACTGGAAGCTGCGCTCGCAGCCGCGCAAGCTCAGGAGACCCGGGAGCGGCTGCAGAAGATAAAATCCCTGATGGAGAGCTTTACCGCCGCCGTGGAAGACCTCGCCAAGGCGCAAATCACCCTGCTTGCGCAGATCGAGAAGCGCTCGGCGGTCTCGGATGAATGGAGCAAGGCGCTCGACACCCAGCTGACCTCGCCGGCGCTGACCAAGCTGGACAATCGCCTCGATATCGAGCGGCTGCTGTTTCTGGCCGATGCCAGGGTAAATGCCTTGCGGGCATCGGCCTGGAAACTCGGCGCCACCGGCGATCCCAGCCTGATCGCGGCGATAACCAAGACCGAGAACTCGCTGAAGGACGTTTTCAACAAGCTGCGTGGCGAGGCTGACGACCGCGACTTGCTGGTCGTTGTCAGTTCGCTGTCCTCGATCGTCAAGCGCTTCCTGGCCGCCAACGAAGAGGCCGTGAAGACGGAGCAATTGAAGAACGACATCATCATGAACCGCACGGTGAAGCCCGCCGCGGAAGCCGCCGACCTGATGGAATCGACCGTTGAGGGAGCGCAAAAACGCGCCATGACCTCCAAGGACGAAGTTATGGCCGATACCGCGCAGGCCAACCGGATCAACCTGATCATGGCCATCGTCGTCGTCATATCGCTGATCGCTTCGGTGGTGTTCTCCTTCCTCGGAGTCTCGCGTCCGATGACGCGCCTGAACGGAGCGCTGGGCAAGATGGCCGGCGGCAATCTCGATGTGGTGATTCCCGGCGCCAGCCGCGGCGACGAAATCGGCGACCTCGCCAAGACGGTGACCGTCATTCGCGAGAATGCCGAGCACCAGGCACGCGAGGAAGCCGAGGCCAAGGTCAAGCAGGACCTGATGGCGGCGCAGCGGCGTAAGGAGGAAATGATCAAGCTCGCCGACGATTTCGAAGGCGCGGTCGGCGAGATCGTCGAGACCGTGTCGTCGGCCTCGACCGAACTCGAGGCCTCCGCGAGCACGCTGACGTCGACCGCCGAGCGTGCCCAGCAACTGACGACGATGGTGGCGGCGGCTTCCGAGGAAGCGACCGCCAATGTGCAGTCGGTGGCTTCGGCCACCGAGGAGATGGCGTCGTCCATCACCGAGATCAGCCGTCAGGTTCAGGAATTGGCGCGGATGGCCAATGAGGCCGTCGACCAGGCCCGCACCACCAATGAAAGGGTCAGTGAATTGTCGAAGGCGGCGGCCCGCATCGGCGCCGTGGTCGAACTCATCAACACCATCGCCGAACAGACCAATCTGCTGGCGCTGAACGCCACCATCGAGGCGGCCCGTGCCGGCGACGCCGGCCGCGGTTTCGCTGTCGTGGCCTCCGAGGTGAAGGCGCTGGCGGAGCAGACGTCGAAGGCGACCGGTGAGATCGGCCAGCAGATCACCGGGATCCAGGCCGCGACCCAGGAGTTGGTCGGCGCGATCCAGGCGATCAGCACCACCATCGAGAAGCTGTCCGAGATCTCCTCGACCATTGCAGCCGCAGTGGAGGAGCAGGGCGCCGCGACCCAGGAGATCTCCCGCAATGTGCAGCAGGCAGCCCAGGGCACCCACCAGGTCTCGTCCAACATCACCGACGTGCAGCGCGGGGCTGGCGAGACCGGTTCGGCGTCCTCGCAGGTGCTCTCCTCGGCCCAGTCGCTGTCGTCGGACAGCAACCGCCTGAAGCTCGAGGTCGGCAAGTTCCTCAACTCGGTGCGGGCGGCATAGTGCCGCGGCCGCACCGATCCGATAAGCCAAAAATTCAGTATATCTACTGAGTAGCCGTTAACGAGAAGCGGGCGGTCGACCTATACGATTCCGTGCAGAGCCGGGCAGTGCCCCTCGTCGCGCGGAGATTGAGCATGGTTGGAATGATACGTCAGGCCAGGATGACCGTTGGCCGGAAAATCTATGCCCTCATCTGTCTCAGCTGCGTCGGGCTGCTGGGCATTACCTTCCTGGGCTCGCGCGAACTGGCGTCGAGCCTGATTCAGCAGAAACAGATCGAGCTGCAGCACCTCGGCGAAGTAGCCCTCGGCATCGTCAAGGAAGAGCATGCCGCCGCGCAGAAGGGCGACGTTTCGGCCGCCGACGCCCAGAAGCGCGCAATGGCGCGGGTGGCGGCGCTTCGCTACGGCAGCAACGACTATTACTGGATCAACGACATGCATCCGAAAATGGTGATGCATCCGATCAAGCCTGAAATGAACGGCAACGATCTCTCGGCCTACAAGGATCCGAACGGCAAGTTGCTGTTCGTCGATTTCGTCGACACCGTCAGGAAAAACGGCGCAGGCTTCGTTCCCTACGAGTGGCCCAAGCCGGGCTTCGAAAAGCCGCAGCCGAAATTGTCCTATGTGGTCGGTTTTGCGCCGTGGAACTGGGTTATCGGCACCGGCGTCTACATTGACGACCTCAACGCGCAGACCTGGGCTTCGACCCAGCGATCGCTGCTCGCTGCCGGACTGATCGTGTTGTTCGCGCTTGCGGTATCGATCCTGGTGGCGCGGAGCATCACCGGCCCGTTGCGGCACATGACCGCCGCCATGAACGATCTCGCCAGCGGCAACCTTGCCGTCGAGGTGCCCGGTATCGGACGCGGCGACGAGGTCGGCGAGATGGCCAAGGCCGTCGAAATATTCAAGGACAATGCCGTTGCGCGGCAGGCGCTCGAGGCCGAGCAGCGCGAGGCGGCGGCCCGCGCGGCTTCGGGCCGCAAGGCGGACATGAACAAGATGGCCGGCGATTTCGAGGCGGCGGTCGGTCAGATCGTCGAGGCCGTATCGTCGGCGTCGAGCCAGCTCGAGGTCTCGGCGGGCACGCTGACGACGACGGCGGAGCGCGCGCAGCAACTTACGGCGACCGTCGCGACAGCCTCCGAAGAAGCTTCCAGCAATGTGCAGTCGGTGGCCTCGGCTACCGAGGAGATGGCGTCTTCCGTCAACGAGATCAGCCGTCAGGTGCAAGCGTCGGCGCGGATGGCCAGTGACGCGGTGGACCAGGCCCGCACCACGAATGACCGCGTCAGCGAGTTGTCGAAGGCGGCGACCCGGATCGGCGACGTCGTCGAACTGATCAACACCATCGCAGGCCAGACCAATCTGCTGGCGCTCAACGCCACCATCGAGGCGGCGCGGGCCGGCGAGGCCGGCCGCGGCTTCGCCGTTGTCGCATCCGAAGTGAAGGCCCTGGCGGAGCAGACCGCAAAAGCGACCGGCGAGATCGGCCAGCAGATATCGGGCATCCAGGCGGCGACGCAGGAATTGGTGAATGCGATCCAGGCAATCAGCGGCACCATCGAGAAGCTGTCGGAGATTTCATCGACGATTGCCGCCGCGGTGGAAGAGCAGGGCGCGGCGACGCAGGAAATCTCCCGCAACGTGCAGCAGGCCTCGATGGGAACCCAGCAGGTCTCGGCCAACATTACCGACGTGCAGCGCGGCGCCAGCGAAACCGGTTCCGCCTCCTCGCAGGTGCTTGCGGCGGCGCAATCGCTGTCGGGTGACAGCAAACGCCTCAAGCTCGAGGTCGGCAAGTTCCTCAACTCGGTGCGGGCGGCCTGATTTCGGCCGCACCGCCCGAGCCGGAGGCCGGCTCTCGCGCCGGCCTTGCAGTCGACCGGCGCCCGAATCAGAATCGTTTCAGGGCGCAGAAAAGGCGGGCGGTCGGCTCGCTTCGGATGCATGATAATCATGAAACATCCCTAGGTCGGACAAATTGCGATTGCGGTGCGGAGCAATAAATCGCTTTGGGCGAAACTGCGCCTGAATTCGGCCAATAATTTCCGTCGGCAGGAGAACTCGGTAAGATGCCGTCGCATCGTGAAATCCGATGCCACGTGTCCTCCGTCAATGAAGACGGCTCGGGACTCAAGACGCTTCATCCACGGCAACGCGCATCGATGCGCGATCTGCCGCGGTCAAGTTGCGCGCATGATCTCTTTTAATCCTGGCTAGCGTATTTTCGTTGTTGCGACGATCGCTGGCGACGGCTCGGATGACCGCCGCGTGCTTGATAAACTTGTTGAGTTTGACTTCGTGAAGATCAGCCGTTCTCCGGATTTCGATCATTTCCGGAGCATCGAAGGGCTTGGTGACACAAGCAGCATTCCGATCGACTGCCGCGGTTTCGCTGCCTCGTTCGCGGCACTGAGGCTGAAGTCCTGCTCGGTGTATCTGCAGCGGACATTCCCACGAATTCTTCAGGCGAGATATTGCACGAGCGGCGCGCTTGTCGGCTTTCCGATGGATGATGCTGTCTCGTTGATCCTCAACGGCGTCGAGGGCCGCGCGCCGGCCGTCCTGCTGGTCAAGGGCACCGCCACGTGCGAGATCGTCGAGCCGCAGGCCAACCTGATCGGCTTCGTGAATTTCGACAACATCGATGAGCGGGGCTGGCCCTGCGAGGCCGATAGCGCGCAATTGGTCACGACCCAACCCGCCAGGGTCGAGGCGCTCAGGGCGATCGCATACAATGCGCTGAAGCTCGCCTCTCATTCGCCGGACGCGCTCTTTCAGTCCCACGTGGTCGGGAGCATTGAGGAGTTGATCCTGCAGGCGGTCGATCTGGCGATGGACGCGGCATTGCCGAGGTACGAAGGCAAGCGCCTGAGCCTGAGCCACTATCTGGCGTTGGTCAGGAAATTCGACGAGTTCCTGGCCGTCAACGCCGGCAAGACGGTGTACAGCGCTGACGTCGCGCGACAGCTTGGCGTATCGGTGCGGACGCTGCATAACGCCGTGGTTGCCGTTCGCGGCATGAGCATGCACCGTTACACGCGCCTGCGCCGCCTGTGGAGCGTGCGTCAGCAACTGGTACGCGGGATGTCGCTGCAATCGATCAAGGCGGTCGCGCTCGTGAACGGCTTCTGGCACATGGGCGAGTTCACCTCGCTGTACCGCGACCTGTTCGGCGAAACGCCGCAGCAAACCCTGTCGGTGGCCGGCAGGCATCCAGGCGGATTGTCGTGATGCCGCGACGATAACAAGCCGCCTCCGTAGTTCTACCAAACCCGCGGGCCTCGCCGGTTTAGGCGCGATTAACCACCGTATGGAAGGTTAGCGGCCATGAGTGCCGCTCTGTGGTTACGCCGCCGCAGGAGCCCCTCGTTCGCAACGAACGGGTTCGTCCAATCATCTGGCCCGGCGCTTCCTTGACCGTGATCCCGCTGCGCGGGAAGCGGACGGTATCGCTGCGATTTCTTTTACCCCGTTGATTCTTGAGGACGCGACCCATGTCCAGCATCACCCGTCTGATTTCGAATCTGTCCATCGGCGCCAAGCTCGGCATCGCCTCGGGCCTCGGCGTTCTCCTTGTTGCCACGATGGTGATCGTCCAGATCCGGGCCAACGCGGCGATACGCGATCTCGACGCCCGCATGTCGGGGCAGCAGACGATTGCGCGGGACGCAGTAGAAGTGAAGGCGTCGGTGGCCGGTATGCAGATCGCCGTTCGCGACCTTCGTCTCGCCAATAATTCGCCGGACCTGCAGAAAGGCGTCGACAATCTCGCGGCGAGGCTGAAATCGGCGAACCACCATTCCGATGAAATGCTCAAAATATCCAAATCGGCCGAAAATCGTGCGCGCATCGAAAAGCTCAAGACCAGAGCGGGAGACTATGCCAAAGGCGCTCAGCAGATCGTGGCTGCTCGCACGGAAGCGATAGCCGCCGCAGCCGGCGCCGACGCCGCGGCAAAGATTGCGAAACTGAACGAAGACGTCCTCCGTATTTCCCGCGAGGTCACCCTGCCGATCGTCGCCGAGCTCGAGCCGCTCGCGAACCAGATCGCCGAATTCGCCAAGCACAATGTGGAAGAGGAGGCGGCGCAGGGCGCCCGGGAAATGGCTACGGCCGAATGGGAATCCCTGGCCATCGGCATCGGCACGATTCTATTGCTGATCCTGACCAGCATATTCTCCTACTTCACGATCGCGCGTCCAATGCGCGCATTGAGCGTGTCGATGGACGAACTCGCCGGCGGCAATTTCGCGGTGGTGCTGCCGGGCCTTGGCCGCAAGGATGAACTCGGCGCGGTCGCCGCTGCGGTCGAGAAATTCAAGGTCGTCTCGGAGCAGAAGGCCCGCGAGGAGGCGGAAGCCAAGATCAAGCAGGACCAGATCGCGGCGCAGCAGCGCAAGGCCGAGATGGTCAAGCTCGCCAACTCGTTCGAGGCCGCCGTCGGCGAGATCGTGGAGACCGTGTCATCCGCCTCGACCGAACTCGAAGCTTCCGCCGGCACGCTGACGGCGACCGCCGAGCGCGCGCAGGAAGTCACGACCACGGTGGCGGCGGCTTCGGAAGAAGCGTCCACCAACGTGCAGTCGGTGGCGTCGGCGACCGAAGAGCTTTCGTCCTCGGTCAACGAGATCAGCCGTCAGGTCCAGGAATCGGCCCGGATGGCGGGCGAAGCCGTCGAACAGGCGCGCACGACCAACGACCGCGTCGGCGAATTGTCGAAGGCAGCCGCCCGCATCGGCGACGTCGTCGAACTGATCAACACCATCGCGGGCCAGACCAACCTGCTGGCGCTCAACGCCACCATCGAGGCGGCGCGTGCCGGCGAGGCCGGCCGCGGCTTTGCGGTCGTGGCGTCGGAAGTGAAGGCGCTCGCCGAACAGACCGCGAAGGCCACCGGCGAGATCGGGCAGCAGATTACCGGCATCCAGGGCGCGACCCAGGAGTTTGTGCATGCGATCAAGGAGATCAGCGGCACCATCGAACGGCTGGCCGAGATCGCCTCGGCCATCGCGGCGGCGGTGGAAGAGCAGGGCGCGGCGACGCAGGAAATCTCCCGCAACGTGCAGCAGGCGGCCCACGGCACCCAGCAGGTTTCCTCCAACATCACCGACGTCCAGCGCGGCGCCAGCGAGACCGGCTCGGCATCGGCACAGGTACTCTCGGCGGCGCAGTCGCTGTCCAGCGACTCCAATCGCCTCAAGCTCGAAGTCGGCAAGTTCCTGGATTCGGTGCGGGCGGCCTGACGTAACGACCGCCTGTCTCCTCCTGAGCGGGTACAGGCCGGGTTTAACCAATTTTCGGAGATACGAAAATGCGAACGAACCTTCCCGTTACCAACGTCGAGTATCCGATTCACGACGACACCCTGATCGTCTCGAAGACGGACCTCAAAGGGAAACTGAGCTATTTCAACGATCAGTTTGTCGCGGCCTCCGGCTTCACCGAAGCCGAACTGATGGGCCAGCCGCATAACATCATCCGCCATCCGGAGATGCCGCCGGAAGCGTTCGAGGATCTCTGGGTCACGCTGAAGGCCGGCAAGCCGTGGGCCGGTGCGGTCAAGAACCGGCGCAAGAACGGCGATTTCTACTGGGTGCTGGCAAGTGCGACCCCGATCTGGGAGGGCGGGCAGGTCATCGGCTATATGTCGATCCGCTCCAAACTGGCCGCCGACCAACGGGCGGAAGCCGAGCATGTGTATGCGCTGCTACGTGCCAAGAAAGCCCAAAAGTACACGGTTGCCGCCGGCGTAATCCGGCAGCGTTCGCTCGCGGATCGTTTCGCGGTCTTCACCGGAACGCTCAAGGCGCGGCTGGTTACCCTCATCTCGGTGCAATCGGCTTTCATGGTGGTCATTGCCCTGGAGGCCCTGTTTGGTTCCGGTCAGCGTGAATTTACGATCGGCAGCGGCGTCGCGTTGGCCATGCTGACCCTTGGCCTTCTGCTCGGAGGATGGCTGGGCCTTCAAACCATCCGCGCCGTCGGACGACCGCTCGAACAGCTCAACGCGGCGATGGCAAGGATCGCGCAGGGCCTGTTCAACAGCCGCATCGGCATCGAGCGGGACGACGAGATCGGCGTCGCGCTGCGAAACGTGCAGGCCATGCAGGCCAAACTCGGCTTCGATCGCGAAGAGCAGAAGGACACCGAAAAACGCGTCGCCCTCCAGCGCAAGGCGGACATGACGAAGCTCGCCAACGGCTTCGAAGCCGCCGTCGGCGAGATCGTCGAGACCGTGTCGTCCGCTTCGACCGAACTCGAAGCGTCCGCCGGCACGCTGACGTCGACCGCCGAACGTTCGCAGCAATTGACCACCGTGGTGGCGGGCGCATCCGAGGAAGCCTCGGCCAACGTGCAGTCGGTTGCTTCGGCGACCGAGGAACTGTCCTCCTCGGTCAACGAGATCAGCCGTCAGGTCCAGGAATCGGCCCGGATGGCGGGCGAAGCCGTCGAACAGGCGCGCACGACCAACGACCGCGTCGGCGAATTGTCGAAGGCAGCCGCCCGCATCGGCGACGTCGTCGAACTGATCAACACCATCGCGGGCCAGACCAATCTGCTGGCGCTCAACGCCACCATCGAGGCGGCGCGCGCCGGCGAGGCCGGCCGCGGCTTTGCGGTCGTGGCGTCGGAAGTGAAGGCGCTCGCCGAGCAGACCGCGAAGGCCACCGGTGAGATCAGCCAGCAGATTACCGGCATCCAGGGCGCGACCCAGGAGTTGGTGCATGCGATCAAGGAAATCAGCGGTACCATCGAAAAGCTGTCCGAGATCGCCTCGACCATTGCGGCGGCGGTGGAGGAGCAGGGTGCGGCGACGCAGGAAATCTCCCGCAACGTGCAGCAGGCCGCCCACGGCACCCAGCAGGTTTCCTCCAACATCACCGACGTCCAGCGCGGCGCCAGCGAGACCGGTTCGGCATCGGCACAGGTGCTCTCGGCGGCGCAGTCGCTGTCCAGCGACTCCAATCGCCTCAAGCTCGAAGTCGGCAAGTTCCTGGATTCGGTGCGGGCGGCCTGACCTGGCGGGCCCCCCAAGCTCTGCCGAGCTATGCCGGGGAAGTGAAGGGCGGCTGCGCTGCCGGAATTGGCCTTTTGGGTTCGTTTCGGCTAAATCAGCGCAGTCGACTGGGCTTTTTTCAGCGCCAGTTCCCATCCGGCTGCGGGGCCCCCGGGGAATGCCACTTACATGATCGCGCTGGTCCGTATCGCACTGAGCCGGCCGTATACCTTTGTCGTGCTCGCTTTGCTGCTGTTGATCATCGGCCCGCTGGCTGCATTGCGCACGCCGACCGACATCTTTCCGGATATTCGGATTCCCGTCATCGGGGTCGTCTGGAATTATACCGGGCTGCCGCCGGACCAGATGTCCGGGCGCATCGTCACGCCGTTTCAGCGGTCGCTGACCACCACCGTCAACGACATCGAGCACATCGTCGCCAATTCCTATGCCGGCATCGGGATCGTCAAGATCTTCTTCCAGCCCAATGTCGACATCCGCACCGCCAATGCCCAGGTGACGGCGATCTCGCAGACGATCATCCGGCAATTGCCGCCCGGCGCTACGCCGCCGCTGATCCTCAATTACAGCGCTTCCACCGTGCCGATCATTCAGGTGGCGTTGTCGGGCGAAGGCCTGACCGAGCAGAACCTGGCTGACCTCGGCATCAACCAATTGCGCACGCCGCTGGTGACGGTGCCGGGCGCGGCGATTCCCTATCCGTTCGGCGGCAAGCAGCGGCAGGTGCAGATCGACCTCAATCCGGCCGCGCTGCAGGCCCGCGGCCTCTCCGGGCAGGACGTCGCCAATGCGCTCGCCGCGCAGAACCTGATTACCCCGGTCGGTACCCAGAAGATCGGCCAGTTCGAATACACCATCCAGCTCAACAACTCGCCGCTGCGGATGGAAGAACTTGGCGATCTCCCGATCAAGGCCGTCAACGGCGCGATGGTCTATGTTCGCGACGTCGCATCCGTGCGCGACGGCAACCCGCCGCAGACCAACATCGTCCATGTCGACGGCAACCGCTCGGTCCTGATGATGGTGCTGAAGGCGGGCGCGACCTCGACGCTCGATATCATCGCCGGCATCAAGCAGAAGGTGATCGACGTCAAGGACCAGCTTCCCGACGCGCTGAAGATCGGCTTCATCGGCGACCAGTCGGTGTTCGTCCGTGGCGCCATCGAGGGCGTCGCCGTCGAAGGCGTCATCGCGGCGCTGCTCACCAGCGTGATGATCCTGCTGTTTCTCGGCAGCTGGCGCTCGACCGTCATCATTGCTGTCTCCATCCCGCTGTCGGTCCTGGGCGCCATCATCATGCTGTCGGCGATCGGCGAGACGCTCAACATCATGACGCTCGGCGGGCTGGCGCTGGCGGTCGGCATCCTCGTCGACGATGCCACCGTGACCATCGAGAACATCAACTACCATCTGGAGCAGGGCAAGCCGGTCGAGCAGTCCATTCTCGACGGCGCCAACCAGATCGTGACGCCGGCGTTCGTATCGCTGCTGTGCATCTGCATCGTGTTCGTGCCGATGTTCTTCCTGCAGGGTGTCTCGCGCTTCCTGTTCGTGCCGATGGCCGAAGCGGTCATGTTCGCGATGATCTGGTCCTTCATCCTGTCGCGCACGCTGGTGCCGACGATGGCGAAATACCTGCTGCAGCCGCACGTCCATCATGAGGGCGGGCCGCCGAAGTCGCGCAATCCGCTGGTGCTGTTCCAGCGCGGCTTCGAGGCGGGGTTCGAGCGCCTTCGCGCGGGCTATCACGATCTGCTGTCGATGGCGCTGCGGCGGCGGCCGTTGTTCGTGACAGGATTCCTCGCCGTGGTCGCGCTGTCGTTCCTGCTGGTGCCGTATCTCGGCCGCAACTTCTTCCCGGCGGTCGATTCCGGCAACATCCTGATGCATGTCCGTACCCAGGTCGGCACCCGCGTCGAGGAGACCGCCAACCAGCTCGCCGACGTGCAGAAGGCGATCCGCAAGATCATTCCGCCAGGTGAGATCGACACGCTGACCGACAATATCGGCATGCCGATTTCCGGCATCAACATGACCTACAACAACACCGGCGTGATCGGACCGGCCGACGGCGACATCCAGATCAAGCTCAAGGAAGGCCACAAGCCCACGGACGAGTATGTCCGCGAACTGCGCGAGCAATTGCCGCGGCTGTTTCCCGGCATGAACTTCGCGTTCCTGCCGGCCGACATCGTCAGCCAGATCCTGAATTTCGGCGCGCCGGCGCCGATCGACCTGCAGATTCGCGGCGCCAATCAGGAGGCGAATTTCGCCTATGCCAACAAGCTGCTCAGCCGCATCCGCAAAATTCCCGGCATCGCCGATGCGCGCATCCAGCAATCGCCCAACGCGCCGACGTTCAATATCGAGGTCGACCGGACGCGCGCGCAATATGTCGGCCTGACCGAGCGCGATGTCACCAACAGCCTCGTGGTCAATCTGGCCGGCAGTTCGCAGGTCGCGCCGACCTACTACCTCAACCCCGACAACGGCGTGTCCTATTCGATCGTGATGCAGACGCCGCAGTACAAGATGGACTCGCTCAGTGCCCTGCAGGCGCTGCCGATCACCGCCAGCGGCAATACGCAGGCGCCGATCCTGGGCGGCATCGCCGACGTAAAGCGATCGACGTCCAGCGCCGTGGTTTCGCAATACGACATCCAGTCCATGGTGCAGATATTCGCCACGCCACAGGGCCGCGATCTCGGCGCGGTCGCCGCCGACATCAGGGCCGTGATGGCGGACACCGCAAAGGACGTGCCGAAGGGCTCGATCGTGGTGCTGCTTGGCCAGGTGCAGACCATGAACAGCGCGTTCTCCGGTCTGCTGTTCGGACTGCTGGCCGCCATCGTGCTGATCTATTTCCTGATCGTGGTGAACTTCCAGTCATGGTCCGATCCGTTCGTGATCATCACGGCGTTGCCGGCGGCGCTCGCCGGCATCGTCTGGATGCTGTTTACGACCCAGACCACGCTGTCGGTGCCGGCGCTGACCGGCGCGATCATGTGCATGGGGGTGGCGACCGCCAACAGCGTGCTGGTGATCAGTTTTGCCCGCGAGCGCTACGAAGAACTCGGCGATCCCATAGCGGCCGCGCTGGAAGCCGGCTTCGTCCGCTTCCGCCCGGTGCTGATGACGGCGCTCGCCATGATCATCGGCATGTTGCCGATGGCGCTGGGTCTCGGCGAGGGTGGCGAGCAGAACGCGCCGCTCGGACGCGCCGTGATCGGCGGTCTCATTTTCGCGACCATCGCCACCCTGATGTTTGTTCCGGTGGTGTTCAGTATGGTACACAAGAAACAGGGCGCCAAAGCCGCCGCCTCATCGGAGATGCCGCATGCCCACTGAACCGCGCCCACCGGTTTCACGCCGGAAGCTGGGTCTATTCGGGGTTGTGGCCCTGATCGGGGCGGGGCTGATCGTCGCCACCGGCATCCGTGCCCGCGAGAATTCCAGCGCCAAGCTGAAGGAATGGACCGATGATCAGGCGATTCCGACGGTAGCCGTCGCGCCGCCCAACGCCCGCGCGCTCAATCCGACGATCGATCTGCCGGGCCGGCTGGAGGCCTATTCGCGCGCGCCGATCTTTGCGCGCGTCAGCGGTTATCTCAAAAGCTGGAATGCCGACATCGGCGCCAAGGTCAAGGCAGGCGATGTGATCGCCGAGATCGAGGCGCCGGATCTCGACCAGCAATTGCTGCAGGCCAGGGCCGATCTCGTCAGCCAGCAGTCGAGCGCGCAACTGTCGGAAGCAACGCTGACCCGGCGCAAAACGCTGCTCGCCTCGAACTTCGTCTCGATGCAGGAAATCGACGAACGCACCGCAGATCTCAACAACAAGAAGGCCGCCGTCAAATCCGGCCAGGCCAATGTCGAACGGCTGGAAGCACTCGCCGGCTACAAGAAGATCACGGTCCCCTTCGACGGCGTGGTCACCTCGCGCGAAACAGATGTGGGCGCGCTGATCAATGCCGGCGGCGGTTCGGGGCCTCCGATGTTCGTGGTATCGGACATCACCAAGCTGCGCGTCTATGTCAACGTTCCGCAAAACTACGTGCCCGCGGTCAAGATCGGCGCGAAGGCCGTGCTGACGATGCCGGAATATCCGAACCGGACGTTTGCGGCGACGGTGGAGGCTTCCTCGCAATCGGTCGACGTCTCCTCGGGTACCACGCGCATGCAGCTCGGGCTCGACAATGCGGGCGGCGAACTGATGCCGGGCGGCTATGCCAGCGTCCGCCTGCCGCTGCTGCGCGACGTCCTGCCGCTGCACATTCCGGCCAGCGCGCTCATTTTCAACCAGGGCGGCCTTCGGGTCGCGACCGTCGGCCCCGACGACAAGGTGCTGTTCAAGACGGTGACCATCGCGCGCGACCTCGGCAAGGAAATCGAAATCGGCGCGGGCCTCGCGCCCGACGATCGCGTCATCACCGCACCGCCGGACGGGCTCGCCGACGGCGACCCGGTCCGCGTCGTCGGTGCCGGCGCCAAGGGCAAGCCCGCGACCGCGTCGGAGAAGCAGGACGTGAAGGGGTAGGGCGGCGGCTCTTAACCTCGCCCCGCTTGCGGGGAGAGGTCGGATCGCCTCGGCGATGCGTAGCATCGTCCGGTGCGATCCGGGTGAGGGGGCACAGGTCTATCGAAGGAGCTCAGCCCGCGGAGAGAGCCCCTCTCCCCGCGAAGTGCGGGGCGAGGGGGAAGCGGCAGTCGTAGCTACCCCACCCGCCATTCCAGCACGCCGTCCTCGGCCGTCGCGACGTCGCCGACCGATCCCACCGGCGTCCGGTCCATGTTCAGCAAATGCGCAAGCGTCGCCGCATCGTTCGCGGGGATACGCGCCAGCGCCCGCGCGTCGGTCTCGGTGCGCATCATCACCACGCCGTGCTCGATCTCGCCCTTGCCCTTGTAGATCACGGTAAAGCTCTCGACCTTGCCTTTGCCTGAGGCTTCCGTGACGAACTCCGGCACCTTGCGGCGGTTGCGGTCGGCCTCGGCCTGGACGCTGATGTCCTGCTCGAGCGCCTGCTTCGGTGCCTCGCGCGACACCACCAGCCCGTGATGCTTGGTGACGAAACCGCCCTGGCCGTAGAGCAGGCCGAGCTTGCCGCCTTCACGCAGCTTGCGCACCATCGCGATCGCCGCATGGGTCATGTAGGTGTTGAGCGGTGCGCCGAAGAAGGTGAGCCCGCCGGTTACCGTCGGCTGCACGTCGGGGCCGAGCCCGAGTGTCCGCCGCGCCATCTTCGGCACGCAGGGAAAGCAGCTGTAGAGTTCGATGGCGTCGAATTTCCTGCCGTCGCCCTCGACCACGTCCATCACCGCCTTGAGCACGGCGTTCTGCGGATGGCTTTCGTAGAACTGGTCGCGCACGAGGTAGTCGCGCGGCTCTTCCGCCGACGCGCCGCCGATCGGATAGACCAGGCGATCCTCCGGGCACGCCGGCCGCGCGCGCCTTCGCCAGCGACGTCAGCAGCACCGCGCCGCCCATGTTGACGGTCGGGTTGGCCACCATCAGCTTGGTGTAGGGCCACGCGATCAGGCGGTTGTCGACGGTCGGCGTCGTGATCTCGTCGGGCGAGAAGTGTTTCTTCAGCCACGAATTCGGATTCTCCGCGGCGACCTTCGAATAGGTCGACCACAGCGCGCCGGATTCCGCCAGCGCCTCGCGCGGGGTCTGGCCCCAATGCGCCGAGGTGGCGGACTCATAGAGCGGGTAGACTGTGATCGGCCTGAACACGCCGAGCTTTACCGCCATCGGCTTCTGGAACGCCGCGCCGCGCTTCGGCTCCTCGACGTCATGGGCGAATGGTGTCCAGGGCAGCGAAATGCCGCCGCGCTCGGCCTTGGTCGCGGTCGATTGCGCTTCCGCACCACAGACCACCGCCACGCTGCATTCGCCGCGCGCGATGCGCTGCGCCGCTTCGTGAATGTAGCGGATCGGACTCTCGCCGCCGACCGGGCCGTAATAGCAATGCCCAGGCTTGGCGCCGAGCCGCGCGGCAAGCTGTTTCTCGGGATCGCGGTAGCGCCAGCTCAGGAAGTTGACGACGTCGAGCGAGCCGAGATCGCCGAGCAGCTTTGCCCCGCTATCGGCTTCCGCCCGCCGCACGGCATCTTCGAGCAGCGCCAGCGGCTCGAGGCCGTCGGCGATGTCCTTGGGCCGGTCGACGATTTCGCCGACGCCGACGATGACGGGAATGCGGTCTTCGGGGAGGGGGGAGTTGTTGTTCGGCATTTTTTCTTGCTTCGCTTTCTAGGGACTAAGTTCGCAGTTCGTGACTCCGTCATTGCGAGGAGCGCAGCGACGAAGCAATCCATGTTGCAGCGAAGAAAGTATGGATTGCTTCGCTTCGCTCGCAATGACGTGGAGAGATGTTCACTCCTCCATCAACGCATTCATATGCTCCACCGCATCGGCAAAATCTTCCTTGAATTCCTGCACCACCGCGCCGGCCGATTTCACGCTGTCGATCAAACCGACGCCCTGGCCGACAAAGTAGCTCACGAGGTCGCGCGCCTGCGCATTGCCCGCGGCGGCGGCGCGGTCGATCGAGTTGAAGGCGTCGCGGCTGATGATGCTCTGCAGCGGCATCGGCAGCGCGCCGGGACTATCCGGCCCGCGGTCCCACGCGTCGGTCCATACCGAGCGCAACTGCCGCGCCGGTTTGCCGGTGCGGCCCTTGGAGCGGATCGCATCGCGTGAGGACGCCGCGATCATTTTCTCGCGGAAGATTTCGGTGGTCTCGGATTCGACCGTCGCCAGCCACACCGAACCGGTCCACGCGCCCGCCGCGCCCATCGCCATGCAGGCCGCCATCTGCCGCCCGGTCATGATGCCGCCGGCGGCCAGCACCGGCACGTCGCGGATCGGCTTGATCGCCTTGATCACCTCGGGCACCAGCACCATGGTCGAGACTTCGCCGCAATGGCCGCCGGCCTCGGTGCCCTGCGCAACCAGAATATCGACGCCGGCCGCGACCTGCCGCAGCGCATGTTCCTTGGAACCAATGAGCGCCGCGACCGGAACGTCGTGCTTTCTGCCCATGTCGATCATCGCCTTCGGCGGCACGCCGAGCGCATTCGCGATCAGCTTGATCGGATGGCGGAACGAAACCTCGAGCACTTCAAGCGCGCGCTGCGCGTCGAACGGCTGCGGCTGGTTGTCGGCGACGTTGGTCGTCGTCAGTTCGATGCCGTATTTCTTAAGGAGGTTGCGGGTGAAGTCACGATGCTGCGGCGAGATCCGCGCTTCCAGGCTCTTCCAGGTGACGTCCTTTTCACCCGCGGTAGAAATGTTTTCCGGGATCAGCACGTCGAGCCCGTAGGGCTTGCCGTCGGTGTGATCGTCGATCCATTTCAGTTCGTGCTCGATCGTCTCCGGCGAGTGCGCCGTCGCGCCCAGCACGCCAAAGCCGCCGGCGCGGCTGACAGCCGCGACCACGTCGCGGCAATGGCTGAAGGCGAGCAGCGGAAACTCTATACCCAGCATGTCGCAGATCGGCGATTTCATGGCTGTCACTCCCTGTGGTGGCCGTTCGGCAGCCGCTCATTGTTGGTTTGGATTGCGTGTAGCCTGAACGCTAGCCCATCGAGGGCCGGAAAGCCAAGCGCGTTCGCGAGGCCGTCGCGACGAGGAACAGGCAATTCCACCTCGCAAAATATGCAATGCCACGCGGCGGATTTTGCGTCTTGCGCTTTGGCGCTGCGGAGAGTTTGCTGTCAGGCAAATCAAACAATATTCCAGGGAGCCTTCATGTCCGCCATGCCTTCCGTTACCGCCAAATCCACCGAGACCTACGACGTCGTCGTGGTCGGCGCGGGCTTTGCCGGCATGTACATGCTGCACCGGTTGCGCGGGCAGGGCATGACGGCGCGGGTCTATGAGCAGGGCTCGGGCGTCGGCGGCACCTGGTACTGGAACCGCTATCCCGGCGCGCGCTGCGACGTCGAGAGCATGCAGTATTCCTATTCGTTCTCGGAAGAGCTGCAGCAGGAATGGGACTGGAGCGAGCGCTACGCGCCGCAGCCCGAGATCTTGAAATATGCCAACCACGTCGCCGACCGCTTCGATCTCCGCCCCGACATCCAGTTCAACACCCGTGTCGAGCGCGCGGCCTTCGACGAGACGACCTCGCTGTGGTCGGTCGCTACCTCCGACGGCAAGACGGTCACGGCAAAATTCGTCGTGCTCGCCACCGGCTGCCTGTCGAATGCGCGGATGCCCGACATCAAGGGCCTCGATCAATTCAAGGGCCAAGTCTATCACACCGGCCACTGGCCGCATGAGGAGGTCGATTTCACCGGACTTCGCGTCGGCGTCATCGGCACGGGATCGTCGGCGATCCAGTCGGTGCCTGTCATTGCCGAACAGGCGAGCCAGCTGACGGTATTCCAGCGCACCGCGAATTTCTCCATTCCCGCCCGCAATGCCGCGCTTACCGAGCAGGAGCGGAAAAAATTCCGCGACAACTATCCCGAGATCAGGCGCTTTGCGCGCGAGGTGGCGAAGAACGGCATCTACACCGAGCTGCCCGACCGCGGCGCGCTCGACGACGGCGACAACGAGCGCCGCTCGAAATATCAGGCGCGCTGGGACCGCGGCGGGCTGACCTTCATGTCGGTCTACAACAATCTCGGGCTCGACAAGGCCTCCAACGACACAGCTGCGGATTTCGTCCGCGAAAAAATCGCCGAGATCGTGAAGGACCGGGAGACCGCAAGGCTGCTGCAGCCGAACAATCATCCGATCGGCTCCAAGCGCATCTGCATCGACACGGATTATTTCGCGGCCTTCAATCGCCCCAACGTGACGCTGGTGGATATCAAGTCCAACCCGATCGAGGAGATCACCGAGAACGCCGTGCGGACCGGCGGCAAGGAATACGAAGTCGATGCGCTGGTGCTGGCGACCGGCTTCGACGCGATGACGGGATCGGTCGCAAAAATCGACATTCGCGGCCGCGAAGGTCAGACACTCAATCAAAAATGGGCCGCGGGCCCTCGCACCTATCTCGGCCTGATGAGTTCAGGTTTCCCCAATCTGTTCGTCGTCACCGGTCCCGGCAGCCCCTCGGTGCTGTCGAACATGATCGTCTCGATCGAGCAGCACGTCGACTGGATCACGGATTGCCTCGCCTATATGCGCGACCAGGGCCTCGACACCATGGAAGCGGCGACCGATGCCGAAGACAAATGGGTCGCCCACGTCAACGAGGTCGCCTGGACCACGCTCTATCCGACGGCCAATTCCTGGTACATGGGCGCCAATGTCCCCGGCAAGCCCAGGATCTTCATGCCCTATATCGGCGGCGTCGGCCCCTACCGGCAGATCTGCAACGACGTCGCGGCCAAGGGCTATGAGGGGTTCGTGATGGAGCGGGCGGAGCAACCGCGGAAGGTGCGCGTCATCCTGAGGTCCCGCTCATTGCGCGGCGCGAAGGATGAAGCAATTGCGCCATGCTATCACGCGTCGGAGGCTGGCTATGCTCGCTTCCTCGAGTGACGGACGGGCAATGCGAGCGCTGCGTACCAACAAGTCGGCCCCGCAGCCGCTCGAATCAACACCTCGACGAACCGGTCGACATCATTCTCGTCGTTATAGACGTGGGGCGACACACGCATCCGTCCGAGGCGCGGGGCGACGTAGACGCCTTCGCTTGCCAGTCCCTCGACAAGGCCCGCCGGCATGCCGCCCTCGAAGGCGAGGCTCAATATATGCGGCGCCCGCAGATGAGGCTCCGGCATACTGACGCCGATGCCGCGCACGCCCGCCGCGATCCGCTCCGTCAGCATCGTGAGGCGTTGTGCAATAGCCGATGCGCCCCAGTCGGCCATCATCTCCATGCCGATCGAGGCCATTTCCATCGAGATGAAATGATCGCGCTCGCCCATGTCGAAGCGGCGCGCATCTCCGACGTAATTGAGATCGGTGAAATAAACCGCGTTCTCGGCGCGCACGTTGCGGCGGCCGGCGGAAGTCTGCTCGAGCGGGATGCCGTTCTGGTGTCGTTTCGCAACATAGAGGAAGGCGCGGCCGTAGGGTCCGAGCAGCCATTTGTAGGTCGGGAAGATCACGAAATCCGGATCGAGACGCTTCACGTCCATCGCCAGCACACCGGCGCTTTGCGTCGCGTCCACGAGAAATGCGCCGCCCCGTCGCCGAAGCGCCGCGCCGACTTTGTCGACGTCGATCAGCCCGCCATCCGACCAGTGCACCGATGAGATCGAGGCCAGGCTGACCGGCGGGGCGCCCGATCGCTCGATGCTTTCGAGAACCACCGATGTCCAGTCGCCATCGATCGGTTGCCTGATCGTCTCGACGGCAAATCCTTGTGCATCGGCCCGCGCATGCCATTCCAGCACAGGAGAGGAGTGATCGTCTTCCAGCACAGATCACGCGCGTGCCGCGGCCGGGTGTCAGCAGCTTCGCCGCCGTTGCCACGCCATAGCTGATCGAGGGGATCAGTGCGATATCGGCAGGCTCGGCATGGATCAGCCGGGCGGCAGCGTTTCGCGCACGTTCATGCTGCGCGTTGGCAAAACCGGCCTCGAGCGTCCAGGGCGTGCCCTTGCGCCCCACCGCGGCACGGCCGGCTTCCAGAGTCCGGAGCGGCAAGGGGCTGTAGGAGGCGGCATTGAGGTAGCAGATCTGGCGGGGGATATCGAACAAGGCGCGCTGTGACGAAAGCATTCGGACGGTCTCGTTGTGGTGACCAATCCAATATGCCCCATCCCGGCCGCGCCAGCCACAAAGGCATTGCTCCGAGTGCTCGTCTGTAACGCCTTGATCGTTCGCCTGCCGCGAGGCGCTTAAACCTCCAGCCACTCCTTGCGCACGCCGGCGTTGGCGGCGAGCTCAGGGGGCGTTCCCTCGAACACGATGCGGCCGTGGCCCATCACGTAGAGGCGGCGCGAGATCCGCAGCGCGATAGTGAGCTTTTGCTCGACCAGCAGGATCGCGGTGCCGCGCTTGGCGATTTCGTCCAGGAGGGTGCCGACCTGCTCGACGAGTTTGGGCGCAAGTCCTTCGGTCGGCTCATCGATGATGACCAGATCCGGGTCGCCCATCAGGGTGCGGCACATCGTGAGCATCTGCTGCTCGCCCCCCGACAGCACGCCGGCCGGATTGTCCTGGCGCGCGGCAAGGTTGGGAAACAGCGAGAATACATCCTCGAATTTCCAGCGCCCGACCACACCGGCGCGCTTCAATCCGAGTTCGAGGTTCTGCCGCACGGTCAATCCCGGAAACACCTGGCGGTCCTCAGGCACATAGCCGATACCGAGATGGGCGATCTGGTCGGGCCGCAGGCCTGCGATCGAACGGCCCTTGAAGCCGATCTGGCCGACCGGCGGCACCAGTCCCATGATGGTCTTGCAGGCGGTCGAGCGGCCGACGCCGTTGCGGCCGAGCAGGCTGACGATCTCGCCCTGGTCGACCCTGAGGTCGACGCCCTGCAGGATGTGGCTCTTGCCGTAGAAGGCGTGGAGATCGCGGACCTCGAGCATCATGCCGCCACCGTCCCGAGATAGGCTTCCTGCACGGCGGCATTGCTGCGGATCGCGGTCGGCGCGTCGGAGGCGATCACTTCGCCATAGACCAGCACGGTGATGCGGTCGGCGAGGCCGAACACCACGCTCATGTCGTGCTCGACCATGATCAGCGTCTTGCCTTCCGAGACCGCGCGGATCAGCGCCACCGCGCTATCGGTCTCGCTGTGGCTCATGCCGGCGGTCGGCTCGTCGAGCAGGATGATCTCGGCGCCGCCGGCGATGGTGATCCCGATCTCCAGCGCGCGCTGTTCGGCATAGGACAGCAGGCCGGCTTGAAGATTGCGCCGGTCTGAAAGCTTCAGCCGTTCGAGCAGTTGATCTGCAGCTTGGTTCAGCGCCTTCTGCCGGCCCAGCAGGTTCCAGAACGAATAGCGGTAGCCGTGCGACCACAGCAAGCCGCAACGGATGTTCTCGAACACCGACATGCGCGGGAAGATCGAGGTGATCTGGAAGCTGCGCGAAAGACCGAGCCGGTTGATCTCCTGCGGCGCAAGATTGGCGGTCGATTGGCCGTCGACCGTGATCGATCCCGAACTGATCGGAAACCGTCCCGATATCAGGTTGAACAGCGTGGTCTTGCCGGCGCCGTTGGGGCCGATGATGGCATGGCGCTCGCCGCGCGGAATCGAGAGGTTGACGCCGCGGATAATTTCGGTGGCGCCGAATTTCTTGCATACGTCGCGCAGTTCGACCGCGGGCACGCCTGCGACATCCGCGCTCACGACATCGCCTCCTGCACCTTGACGCCCTGTATCTTGACGCCATCCTGGATCTTGGCGCCTTCCATCAGTGCGTCCCAGCGCTGGCGGAAGTTGCGTGACTCGTGGCGCAGCCACAGCCCGCCAAGGACCAGGGCGGAGAGGGCGACGACCCATGGCAATGGCGCCGTGGTGTCGATGAGGTGGCCGCCGATCGAGAACTTCTTGCCTTGTGCGGCGCCGATGGTGGTGAAGGACGCCAGTTCGACCAGCAGCACGAAGCCCAGCAACACCAGCAGCGCCGACGGGAATGCCCGCGCATAGGGCAGCGCCAGTTCGCGCAGGCGTCCGGCGCGCCAGATCGGCATATGCATGAAGATCAGCCCGATCATCCCGCCCGGCGCGTACATCACCATCACGATGAACAGCACGCCGACATAGAGCAGCCAGGCGTTGCTGAGCAGGCTGACCCCGCTCTGCAGCAGCACGACTACGATGGTGCCGAGGATAGGTCCGAAGAAGCCGCCGGCGCCGCCGATATAGACCGCGAGCAGCGCGTTGGCGGACTTGGCCGCCGACACGGTGTCGAAGGTGACGATTTCGTAGATCAGCACGTAGAGCCCGCCGCCGATGCCGGCGAAAAAGCCCGACAGCGTGAATTGATAGAGCCGGATCATGCGTGGATCGTAGCCGACGAACTGGGCCCGCTCGAAATTGTCACGGGCGGCGTTGGCCATGCTGCCGAGCGGCGTCTGCGTCTGCAGCCGCATCAGCGCGGCCGCGATGAATGCCCAGACCAGCACCAGGCAGTAGACCTGCCAGGACGAGGTGTATTTGACGCCGAGCAGGCTGGTGTCCATCACGCGATCGATCGCGATGCCGCCTTCGCCGCCGAAGAAGCCCATGAACATCAGCGCCGCCGCGGAGACCAGTTCGCCGAGCCCCATCGTGATCATCGCAAACGCCGTGGCGCGCTGCTTGGTCACCAGCCAGCCGAAGACATAGCCGAAGAACAACCCGCCGAGCCCGCCGGCCAACGGCACCAGTTCCGTCGGCAGCCAGAAGGAGCCGGCCTTTACGAGAAGGACCACGTGCGCCGCGCAATAGGCCCCCATCCCGAGCAGCACGGCATGTCCGAACGACAGCAGGCCCGCCTGGCCCATCAGCATGTTGAAGGACAGCGCAAAGATCGCCATCACGCCGATCTCGCTCATCAGTGTCAGCACGAAGCCGGAGTGACGTCCCTTGCTCCAGTCGTAGAACAGGAACGGGAACGCCAGCAGGATGACGAGGACCAGCAACCAGGGCCAATGACGGCGCAGCATGTTCATGTGTCGCGCGTCCCCATCAGCCCGCGTGGCCGGAACACCAGGATCAGCACCAGCATCAGGAACGGCAGCAGGGCGCCGACCCGCGGCAGGGTCACGTTGAGGACTTCCGCAAACGGCGTGCTCGACGTTACCGTGAAGCCGAATTTCGCCAGGAGGTCAGCCAGCGACACGTCGAACACCACGGCAAAGGTCTGGATCAGTCCCATCAGGATCGAGGCGATGAAGCAGCCGGTCAGCGAGCCGAGCCCGCCGAACACCACCACGACGAACACGATCGGGCCCATGGTGAAGGCCATCGCCGGTTCGGTGACCTGGTAGTTGCCGCCGATCACGCCGGCGAGGCCGGCGAGCGCGGTACCCGCGGCGAACACGAGGGTAAAGATGCGCGGCACGTTATGGCCGAGCGAGGACGCCATATCAGGGTGCGTCAGCGCGGCCTGGATCACCAGACCGACGCGGGTGCGGGTCAGACCGAGCCAGATCGCACCGAACATCAACGCAGAGATCGCCAGCATGAAAGCGCGATAGGCGGGAAACTGCGTGCCGTAGATCTTGAACAGCGGGAAGTCGAGCAACTCCGGCACCCGATAGGGCACTGGCAGCAAGCCCCAGGACATCTGCACGACCTTTTCGATGATCAGGGCAAGGCCGAACGTGAACAGCAATTCGGCGATGTGGCCGTTGCGATGGACGCGCCGCAGCCCGAACATCTCGATCGCTGCGCCGATCAGCCCGCAGAGCAGCGGCGCGATGATCAGCGCCGGCCAGAAGCCGATATAGGTGCTGATGGTGTAGGCGAAAGTAGGCGCCCAGCATGTAGGCGCTGGCATGGGCGAAGTTGAGCACGCCCATCATGCTGAGGATGAGCGTGAGCCCGCTCGCCAGCATGAACAACAGCATGCCGTAGACGAGCCCGTTCAGAAGCGAGACGACAAAGACTTCCATTGCACCGGACCACCGCAGGGCGCGACGCCTGCTCCCCGTCAGGGGAAGCAGGCGACTGTTGTTGTGGTCAGGAGGCGCTCGGGCGCTTCATCTTGCAGGTATTGGGCTGGTCGATGTCCTTGGCGAGGATCGTCGCCGACGTCGCCCAGCCGAGGCCGGTGCCTTCGGCGTCGTACTTCACGCCTTTCTTGAAGGTGCCGACGAAGTACTCGCTGATGATCTGGTGGTCGTCCTTGCGCATCTTGGTATCGAAGCCGAGGAAGTCCTTGATCTGGAGGTCTTCCATCGCGGTTGCGATCTTCATGGGATCGACGGAGCCGGCCTTGTTCACGGCGGCTTGCAGATACTCGAAGATGGTGCGGAAGGTGGCCGCGGAGAAGTCGAACTTGTGCTTCTGGCGGAAGCCCTCGGTGAACGCCTCGGCCTCCTTGTTGCCGATCTCCGGCGCCACGTTTTCGCCGAACGACATCACGGCGAGCACGCGGTTGTCGCCGCCGACGCCGATCGCAGTCGGGCCGCCGGCCAGATGGGCATAGAAGGTATAGTAGCGCAGATCAGCGCCGGCATCGACGCCGGCCTTGATCAGGAGGTTCATGTCCGGGCCCCAGTTGCCGGTCAGCAGCGCCTGCGCGCCCGAAGCCTTGATCTTGGTGACGTAGGGCGAGAAGTCCTTGATCTTGCCGAGCGGGATCAACTCGTCACCGACGATCTGGACGTCGGGCCGCAGCTTGGTCAGATAGTTCCTGACCTCGCGCTGCACCGATTGACCGAACAGATAGTCCTGGTTGATCAGGTAGACCTTGGTGGTTTCCTTCGGCAACGCGCGGACCATCACTTCGGCCTTCATGCCGGCGTGCAGGTCGAAGCGGAAATGCCAGAAGCTGCACTGTTCGTTGGTCAGTTCAGGCGCCACCGCACCGCAATTCAGATAGATGATGCGGTTATCAGGATTGCGGTCGTTGTGCTTGTTGACGCCGTCGATCAGCGCGGCGGCGATGTTGGAGCCGCTGCACTGCATGATGAAGGGCATGTTCTGGTCGGTCGCGCTCTTGAGCGCGATCAGCGCGTCCGACGGCTGCGACTTGTTGTCGAACGGAACCAGTTCGAACTTCTTGCCGAGCGCGCCGCCCTTGGCGTTGATGTGATCGATGATGTACTGCATCTGCTTCAGGTTGGCGTCGCCGACTTGCGCGAATGGCCCTGAAAGCGGGTCGGTGTAGGCGACCTTGATGGTCCCTTGCGCCGAGGCGTAACCGCCACCGACGATTGCCAGCATGATACCAAAGAACGGCGTCAACCACTTGCTTCGCAGCATGGTGCATTCCTCCCCTGACGTAGCCCGCCTTTTGTTTTGTTGCGGTGCTGATACGAAACCGTAACATGGAGATTGCGCCGACCGCCACAACGAATTGTTCGCAGACGATGCCCTTGTGGCGATATCCGGCAGTGGCGATATAAGAGGCACAATAATTCCGCCGTGCGGCAGACCACCCATCCCAAGGCATGGCCGCAAGAAGCCTGGAGCCCAACCAATGACCGATGCCCCCGTCACCGATCCCGCCGAATACGTCCCGCCGAAAGTCTGGACCTGGAATAAGGAGAGCGGCGGCCGCTTCGCCAGCATCAACCGTCCGATCGCAGGACCCACGCATGAGGCGGAGCTGCCGGTCGGCCGCCATCCGTTTCAGCTCTACTCGCTGGCGACGCCGAACGGCGTCAAGGTCACGGTGATGTTCGAGGAGTTGCTGGCCGCCGGCCACAGCGGCGCGGAGTACGATGCGTGGCTGATCAAGATCGACGGCAACCAGTTCGGCAGCGGCTTTGTCGCGGTCAATCCGAACTCGAAGATACCCGCGCTGATGGACCGCAGCGGGGCGACCCCGATCCGGCTGTTCGAATCCGGCGCGATCCTGGTGCATCTTGCCGAAAAATTCGGGGCCTTTCTGCCGGCCGGCGGCCAGGCGCGGGCCGAATGCCTGTCGTGGCTGTTCTGGCAGATGGGCAGCGCGCCGTTTCTCGGCGGCGGCTTTGGCCATTTCTATGCTTATGCACCGACCAAGATCGAATACGCCATCGACCGCTACGCCATGGAGGTGAAGCGTCAGCTCGACGTGCTCGACCGCCATCTTGCCGACAACGAATTTCTCGCAGGCAGCGAGTACACCATCGCCGACATGGCCACCTGGCCTTGGTACGGCGCGCTGGCAAAGGGCCTGGTCTATGGCGCCGGCGAATTCCTGTCGGTGCACGAATACAAGAACGTGCAGCGCTGGACCGACGCGATTGCAAAACGTCCCGCGGTGAAGCGCGGGCGCATGGTCAACCGGATCTCGGGCGATCCCGCGAGCCAGTTGCACGAGCGGCATGACGCCAGCGATTTCGATACCAAGACGCAGGACAAGATCGGCGAACCCGCGAAGACGTGAGACTCTTTCTTACCTCGCCCCGCTTGCGGGGAGAGGTCGACGCGCGCTTCGCGCGGCGGGTGAGGGGGTACAGGTCTATCGACAGAGCTCACTCGCGGAGAGAGCCCCTCACCCCAACCCTCTCCCCGCAAGAGCGGGGCGAGGGAGCTAAGGCAGCGACCGGAACATGAGCAGGGGGAAACACCATGAGCTTCTTCGAAAAGGGCGCCGTTCGCATCCACTATGAGGAGGCCGGTTCCGGCTTCCCGCTGTTGCTGATCGCCGGCGGCGGATTGAACTCGAACATTACTAGGATTACCGGCGACTATCCGCCCTTCAACGCCATGAAGGAATTCGGCAACGAGTACCGCTGCATCGCCTTCGACCTGCGCAATGCGCCGCCCGGCCAGTCCTCCGGCCCGCTCGAGATCGACCGCCCCTGGGATTCCCACACCGACGATCAATTGGCGCTGATGGATCATCTCGGCATCGATAAATTCATGGTGCTGGGCTTTTGCATCGGCGGCCCCCTGATCTGGAATCTGATCAAGCGCGCGCCGGATCGCGTGGTGGCGGGTGTGCTGGCGATGCCGTCAGGCTCGCGGCCCGAGATGCGCGACCTGTTCTACGACAACAACATCAAGGGCTGGGCGCCGCAGCTGGTCGAGCGCCGGCCTGACATCACCATGGAGCAGGCCGAGAAATTCCTGACAAAAATGTATCGCACCAATCCCGACTTCGTCTTCACGGTGACGCGCGATTTCGTCCGCCAGTGCCGGACGCCGGTGCTGGTCCTGCCCGACGATATCCCGGCGCATCCTTATGCCGTCGCGATGGAGAGCGCGATGCTGGCACCGAACTCCGAGGTCAGCCTGTTTCCGTGGAAGGAGCCGAAGGAGCGGGTACCGCTCGCGGTGCGCCAGATCCGATCGTTCCTGCGCGCGCACCGGCCGGCGCCATAGCCCGTCCTACACACGACGGTCTTCGCCCCTTCCGCCGGCGGAAACACCACGCGATCATCCGTCCGGCAGTAGCGATCCGCGAACATGCGGCCGATCGGGTGATAGCGCTCCATGTGCACGCGCATCGCGGCGTGGTCCCACAGATCGTCGCGGATATGGAAGTGGATGCCTTCGCCCATCACCAGCAGCCGGTCGCCGTTGACGTCGATTTCCTTCCAGGTCTTGCATTCCATCGAAAACGGCGCGTCGGCCAGCCGCGGCACGGCGATCTTGGTCGACGGCGCCAGTTTGAGGTTCAGATAATCCGGCTCGCCGATATCGGGCGGGAAGTCGCCGCTGCTCTCGTGCATCGCCTGCGCCAGCGCCTCGTCGGTCATGTTGACCACGAACTCGTTGGTCCGGCGGATGTTGATCACGGTGTCCTTGATCCGCCCATCTGGCCGCAGATTGGCGGCGAACATGCACAGCGGCGGATCTTCGCAGAACACGTTGAAGAAACTGAACGGCGCGGCGTTGACCACGCCCGTCGGCCCGATCGTCGTAACCCACGCGATCGGCCGCGGCAGCACGAAGGATGTCAGCACCTTGTAGCGCTCGCGGGGCTTTAGGTCGTTCGGGTCGTATTGCATGGGGGAGTACCTGTTTGGGCGTGGTTGGTGGTGAAGGGGCTCTCCAGGAGTGGAGCGCGCGGAGGCACCCCCACCCCAGCCCTCCCCCGCAAGCGGGAGAGGGAGTGCTGCGTCGCTTGCCGTGCGATCTGAATTCAACAACGACCAGATTACCGGCCGATTCTTGTCGCCCACGCTGCCCGCCACGCGCCGCGCTCCTCTCCCTCTCCCGCGCTTGCGGGGGAGGGCCGGGGTGGGGGCGCCGCACGGGGACTCCCGGCAACGGCCCCCGAACAGCCTACGGCATGCTCAGTTCGTGCCGGCCGACCACCATCCAGTGCACTTCATCCGGGCCGTCGGCGAAGCGCAAATGACGGACGTCCTGGTACATTTCGCCGAGCTGGCTCCACTGCGAAATGCCTGTCGCGCCGTGCATCTGGATCGCCTGGTCGATGATCTTGCAGGTGCGCTCCGGCACCATGGCTTTCACCATGCTGACCCAGATCCGCGCTTCCTTGTTGCCGAGCACGTCCATCGCTTTCGCAGCCTTCAGCACCATCAGCCGCATCGCCTCGATTTCGCAGCGCGCCTGGGCGATGATCTGCAAATTGCCGCCGAGATGGGCGATCTTCTTGCCGAAGGCTTCGCGGGTCAGCCCGCGCGACACCATCAGGTCGAGCGCCTTTTCCGCCTTGCCGATCGTGCGCATGCAGTGATGGATGCGGCCCGGTCCGAGGCGGACCTGCGAGATTTCAAAACCGCGGCCTTCGCCGAGCAGCATGTTCTCCTTCGGCACCCGGCAATTGTTGAAGCGCAGATGCATGTGGCCGCGCGGCGCGTGGTCGTGACCGAACACGTGCATCGGGCCCGAGGATTTCCACGCCGGGGGTGTCGATCGGCACCAGGATCTGCGATTGCTGCTTGCTCGGCGGCGCATCGGGATTGGTCTTCACCATCACGATCATGATCTTGCAGCGCGGATCGCCGGCGCCGGAGATGTAATACTTCTCGCCGTTGATCACCCACTCGTCGCCGACCAGCTTTGCGGTGGTCGAAATGTTCTTGGCGTCGGACGAGGCGACGTTCGGCTCGGTCATCGCATAGGCGGAACGGATCTCGCCGGCGAGCAGCGGCTTCAGCCACTTCTCCTTCTGCGCCTTGGTGCCGACGCGCTCCAGCACCTCCATGTTGCCGGTATCGGGCGCCGAGCAGTTCATGGTTTCCGAGGCCATCGGATTTTTCGCGAGTTCAACCGCGATATAGGCGTAGTCGAGGTTCTTCAGGCCCTGGCCGGTCTCGTCGTCGGGCAGGAAGAAGTTCCAAAGGCCTACTTCCTTGGCCTTGTCCTTGGCCTTCTGCAGCACGGCGAGCTGCTCGGGCGTAAAGCTCCAGCGATCCTTCTTGCCTTCGCCGAGCCGCACGAACTCGACCGACATCGGGTCGACGGTCTCGCGGATGAACTTCTTGACGTGCTCGTACAGCGGACGAACCTCGTCCGACATTCTGAGATCGTTGAGTTCCTCGCCCGGATTGAGATTGTAGGTCGTCGTTCGCGGGATATAGGCGTGTTTCATGGATTATTTCCTCCCATTTGCGCAGATCATCGGTCTGCGGGCGCGCGCTCAGGCTCGTTGGCCGGCAATGTAGACGCGAGGGCAGGGCTTGCACAAGCGCGGGAAGCGCGCACGATTTTCCGTCACATGGGAAGCCGCACTGCGCGACCCTCATGGTAGGATGAGGTCTGACGCCGCATTCGCGAACGCCGCCGGGTCGAAGGCCCCGTCGCTCTCATTTGTCCCGGACCTTCTGATCGAAGACACCAAGCACCGCGAGCGTCATCGCGGTAATCCCGGTCTCGATGGTCGGCTTCGGCACCGGCGCGAACAAGGGCGAGTGATTGGCCGGCAACTGCGGACCTTCGCCCTCGCGGGCGGCAGCGACGCGCTCCGGCTCGTAGACGCCGATCCTGAAGAACATCGAGGGCACGCCGGAGCTGATAAACTCCGAATAATCTTCGCTGGGCGTGACGGGCGGTATTGGCCTGAGCTTGTCGCCGAACGCGGCTTTCAGCACTTTTTCTGCCGTGGCAACCACGCCGGGATCATTCATCACGGCCTTGATGCCCTCGGTGATCATGACCAGCGGCTCCGGCGCATTCGACATGGCGGCGACTGCCTTCGCTGTCCGCTCGATACCTGCGAGCATCTTGGCGCGCACCTCCGGCTTGAAGCTGCGGATGGTTCCCGTCAGCACCACTTCGTCGGGAATGATGTTTGCCCCGGTGCCGCCCTGGATCGTGCCGATGCTGACAACGCCAAATTCGGTCGGATCCTTTTCGCGGCTGACCACACTCTGAACATCGACGACAAAGCGCGCGGCCATCATCACAGGGTCGATGGTTGCCTGCGGCATCGCGCCGTGACCGCCAACGCCGCGGAATTTGACGTAGAGGCCGTCGGCACTCGAGGAGCCGGCCCCGACGGTATAGAGCACGGTGCCATGGGCGAAGGCGCCAGTTGCGTGCAAGGCAAAGCCGAAATCGGGTTTTGGAAATCGCGTGAACAGACCCTCCCTCAGCATCGCCATGGCGCCTGCACCAACTTCTTCCGCCGGCTGGGCGATGAACATCAGTGTGCCGCGCCACTGGTCTTTCAGGCCCAGCAGCGTCTTCGCCGTTCCGACCCAGCTCGCCATATGGATGTCGTGGCCGCAGCTGTGGGCGACGAACACCTCCCGCCCGTTCCAGTTGGTCTTGTCGCGGCTCGAATAGTCGAGGCCGGTCTTCTCTTCCATCGGCAGGCCGTCGAGTTCGGTGCGCACCATGATGGTGGGCCCGTCGCCATTCCGGTAGATGGCGACCAGCCCGGTCCTGCCGACATTCTCGGTGACCTCGAAGCCGAGCGCGCGCATTTCCGCGGCAAGCCTCGCGGCGGTTTTCACTTCCTGAAACGCAAGCTCGGGATGGGCGTGGATTTCCTTGTAGAGCACGTCGAGCTTCGGATAATCGCTTGCGAGCGAGACCTCGATCGCCTTCTTGAGACTGACAACATCCAGCTCAGCGTTGGCCGGCAGCAGGCTGGCTGCAAACAACGCGGCTGATACCGCCAGGGATCTGACGCATGGATTCATGAAGCGGCCCCCTTTATTGCGTCGCAGCGCTCAGTGCGCAGGATGGGTAGAGCGAAGCGAAACCCATCATTGCAGCCACTGGTCGCGGCTGATGGGTATCGCTTCGCGCCACCCATCCTACGATCTACGTTGCCATCCGGTGCATGGCGCAGATCTTGTTGCCGTCGAGATCGCGCAGGTAAGCGAGATAGAGTTTGCCTGCCGAGCCTTCGCGAACGCCCGGCGGGTTTTCACAAGTCTTGCCGCCATTTGCGAGGCCTGCCGCGTGAAACGCATCGGCCTGCTCGGGCGAAGCGGCCGCAAAGCCGATGGTGCCGCCGTTGGCGTGTGTCGCGGGCTCGCCGTTGATCGGCTTCGATACGGAAAATACGCCGGTCTTGGTGAAGTAGAAAATACGGTGGCCGTCGACCTTGGCCGGCCGGACATCGAGCGTCGCCAGCAACGCGTCATAGAACGCCTTGGCCTTTTCGAGGTCGTTGGTGCCGATCATCACATGCGAAAACATTTTTCGATTCCTCCCCGGTTCGTAAGGACGAGCAGGCGCATTGCGTTTGCGCTCTTTCCGGGGAACACCCCCGGGCCTGCTCGCTGCCGGGCAATGTAGACGGCGCCGTTGGCGTTGCACAAGCAGGCGATTGGCAGGCGCCGGGAGGCCCGAAGCTGGCTGGAGCCTGTAGATTACGCCGTGTTAATCTGGCTTCAGAACCGTCCAGCGCGGCGCCACGACGCACCGCTACCTCTTGAAGCGCCGCCGGGGCAGTTCCTACTTCTGGGATACCAGCCGCGGCGTTTCTGCCGTGGGGGCAAGGAGACGACGATGAGCTATCTGAAGACTGCCATTCTGTTGGCCGGTCTCACCGGCCTCTTCATGGGCGTCGGCTATCTGATCGGCGGCGCCAGCGGTGCCCTGATCGCGCTCGTGATCGCCGCCGCGACCAACCTGTTCGCCTACTGGAATTCGGACCGCATGGTGCTGTCGATGTACGGCGCCCATGAGGTCGACCAGCGAACCGCGCCCGACCTGTTCAATCTCGTGGCCGAGCTTGCCGGCCGCGCCGGCCTGCCGATGCCGCGCGTGTTCGTGATGGACGAAGCGCAGCCCAACGCGTTTGCCACCGGCCGCAATCCGCAGAACGCGGCGGTCGCCGTGACCACGGGCCTGATGCAGTCGCTCAGCCGCGAGGAACTCGCCGGGGTGATCGCGCATGAGCTCGCGCACGTCAAAAACCACGACACGCTGCTGATGACCGTCACGGCGACCATTGCCGGCGCGATCTCGATGGTCGCGCAGTTTGGCATGTTCTTCGGCGGCAACCGTAACAACAATAACGGGCTCGGTGTCATCGGATCGATCGCCATGATGATCCTGGCGCCGCTCGGCGCCATGCTGGTGCAGATGGCGATCAGCCGGACGCGCGAATACGCCGCCGACGATCTCGGCGCGCGCATCTGCGGCCAGCCGATGTGGCTCGCCTCTGCCTTGGCCAAGATCGCCAACGCGGCGCATCAGGTCCCGAATCCGGAAGCGGAGCGCAATCCGGCGACGGCGCACATGTTCATCATCAACCCGCTCTCGGGCCACGGCGTCGACAACCTGTTCACCACGCACCCCGCGACCGAGAACCGCATCGCCGCGTTGCAGCAGCTCGCGGCGCAAATGGGCGCGCAGGGCGGAACGCTGTCCGTCAACACCCGCGGCAACTACCCGCGCCGCAGTCCTTGGGGCGGTCGTCGGCTTCGCGCGGACCGTGGGGATGATGCGATGTGAGGGGGCTTCGCGCTCCGGAATCACGGCGACGCATAATTAGCTGTCATCGTCCGCGAAGGCGGACGATCCAGTATTCCAGAGACGTCAATGATTGAATCGATAGGCCGCGGCGTACTGGATGCCCCGCCTTCGCGGAGCATGACAGGCTTCTCCGCGGCGGCGCTCAGCGCTACGCCACACCCAACCTCAAAACGCCGTATACCCGCCATCGATCACAAAACAATCCGCCGTATGATACGACGACGCCTTGCTCATGATGTAGACCGCGATGCCGCCGAAATCCGTGGGCTCGCCGAAACGGCGCACCGGGATGCGCGGCATCACGTTGGCGACGAATTTCTCGTTGCCCATGATGCCGGCGGTCATGTCGCTCTTGATCCAGCCGGGCAGGATCGCATTCGCGGTGACGCCGTAGCGGGCGAGTTCGACCGCAAGCGCGCGGCACAATGCGTTCAGCGCCGCTTTGGTGCCGGCGTAGTGCTCGTTGCGCGCGGTGCCGAACAGCGACGCCAGGCTCGAGGTCGCGACCAGCCGGCCGAACTTGTCGCCGGCCTCGGCGCGCTCGGTCATGTGCCGGGCGGCGACCTGAAACACATGGAACACGCCGTCGAGATTGGTCGCGAACATCCGTCGCCACTCTTCCTCGGTACGGTCGATGAAGGCGCGCCGTCCGCCGCCGCCGATGCCGGCATTGGCGAAGCAGCCGTCGACCCGGCCGAAGGTGTCGAGCGTGGCCTTCATCGCCGCCTTGACGGAGGCGGGATCGGAGACGTCGCAGATTTGCGTGTCGACCTTGCCGGGCCCGGCGGCCATGGTCGCCGCCGCGCTCTTGTTCTTGTCGGCGTTGCGGCCCCAGATCGAGACGTTGCAGCCCTGGGCGTTCAGCGCCTGCGCGATGCCGAGGCCGATGCCGCCATTGCCGCCTGTGATGACGGCCGTGCGGCCGGTAAGGTCGAAGATGCTCATTCGATTTCCCTTGGGGGTGTTTCCATTTTGTTGGCAGCGCGTTAAGCCCTGCGTGCGGTCGCGGGCAGATTTCCCGATGCAACCATGGACAAGCCCGCCCGGAAAATCAAATATGGATCGAGACATCAGGTCCGATCTGTCGCGCACCGGAATAGCGCGTAAACACAAGTCATGAGGAAACCATGCAGTTCAAGCACGTCACGCTCGATTTCGACGGCTCGGTCGCCGTTCTCAAGCTGGATCATCAGGAGGTCATGAACGCGGTCTCGATGGACATGCTGGGCGGCCTCGGCGAGGCGCTCGATGCGATCGAGGAGAAGCGGGCGGAGGTGCGCTGCCTGGTGCTGACCGGCGCCGGGCGTGCGTTCTGCACCGGCGCCAATCTGCAGGGCCGCAACAACCAGAAGCCCGGCAAGAGCAATGCCGGCCAATCGCTTGAAATCGGGTTTCATCCGTTCCTGCGGCGGTTGCGTAAGCTGCACTGCCCGATCGTGACGGCGGTGAATGGTCCGGCCGCCGGCGCCGGCATGAGTTTCGCGCTGATGGGCGACATGATCCTGTGCGCGCGCTCGTCCTATTTCCTGCAGGCGTTCCGCCGCATCGGCCTCGTGCCCGACTGCGGCTCGACCTGGCTGCTGCCGCGGATGATCGGCAAGGCGCGCTCGGTCGAACTGTCCTTGATGGGCGAACGGCTGCCGGCGGAGAAGGCGCTGGAATGGGGCCTCGTCAACCGCGTTCACGACGATGGCGTGCTGATGGAGGAGGCGATGAAGCTCGCGCATGACCTCGCCAACGGGCCGACCATCGCGCTGTCGCTGATCCGAAAACTCTATTGGGACAGCCCGGAAAATTCCTTCGAAGATCAGCTCAATCTCGAATACGAGTTGCAGCGCATCGCGGGCGCGGCGGAGGATTTCAAGGAAGGCGTCACAGCCTTCCTGGAGAAGCGCCCCGCCAAGTTCAAAGGCAAATGATCGAGCCGCAACTCGGACGCTGCGTCGCCTCCTGGTATCCGGGAGCGACCGGTGTCACTGGGGCCGCAAAACTGTCCGGCGGCGCCAGCCAGGAGACCTGGACGTTCGACATCGTGCATCCCGGCGGAAATATCGGCGCCATCCTGCGCCGCGGGCCGCCGGGCCATGGAACGTCGCCCTCGCCTTCGCCCTCGCGCGCTGTCGGCCTCGATGGCGAAGCCGTGCTGATGCAGCTTGCGCACGATGCAGGCCTGCCGTCGCCGCGCGTGATGCACGTGTTGACGCCGGAAGACGGGCTCGGCCGAGGCTTCGTCATGGCGCGGGTGGAGGGCGAGACCATTGCGCGCAAGATCCTGCGCGACGACGAATTTGCCCGGGCGAGACCGCTGCTCGCGCGACAGATTGGCAGGATTGCCGCCGGCATTCACGGCCTTCCACAAGCCAGGCTGCCGAATTTGAACAGCATGACCGCGACAAAGGAGATCGCCGACCTCACGCGCGAATACCGGAACTCCAACTGGCCGCGTCCGGTGTTCGAACTCGCGCTGCGCTGGCTCGCTGACCACGATCCCGGTCCGTCGCGCGCGGTCACGCTGGTGCATGGCGATTTCCGCCACGGCAATCTCATCATCGGCCCCGATGGCGTGCGCGCGGTGCTGGACTGGGAGCTCGCGCATTTCGGCGATCCGATGGAGGACCTGGGCTGGATCTGCGTCAACTCCTGGCGTTTTGGCGAGATCGACAAGCCGGTCGGCGGTTTTGGCACACGCGAGGACTTGTTTGCGGGTTACGAAGAAGCGGGCGGCAAGGTCGACCCCGATCGCGTGATGTTCTGGGAGGTGATGGGCACGCTGCGCTGGGGCATCATGTGCGGCCGCATGATGCAGCGATTCCGCAACGCCCCAGATCACTCGATGGAGCAGGCGATGATCGGGCGGCGCTCTTCGGAGACGGAGATTGATCTGTTGCGGCTACTTGCTCCGCGAGGGAAATGACATGCAGGACGAACCGACACCCACCGAACTGATCAAGGCGGTCGCGGATTTCCTTCGTAAGGAAATCACGCCCGTCATCAAGGGCCACAACGCCTTCAAGCTCCGCGTCGGCATCAACGCGCTCGACCTCGTCACGCGGCAATTGGCGCTGGAGCAGGGGAGTGATGCGGCGGAGAGCTGCGCGGCTGAAGGCGCTGCTGGGTTCGGATGGCTCGCTGATCGAATTGAATCGCGCGCTATGCGAAAAGATCGCCAAAGGCGAAGTCGATCTGCAGACGCCGGGACTGGCCGAGCATCTCTGGCAGACCACGATGGACAAGCTCGCCGTCGATCAGCCGAACTACGCGTCGTACAAAAGGGAGCTGGGGAGTTCGTAGGATGGGTAGAGCGCAGCGAAACCCATCATGAGCATCGACGCACCAACGATGGGTTTCGCTGCGCTCTACCCATCCTACAAGACTACCCTATTTCCCCAGCCACTTCGGCGGGCGCTTCTCCGAAAATGCCTTCGGTCCCTCGATGTAATCCTGCGAAGCCGCCATCGCCTTCACCGCGGGATATTCCCGCTGCTCGGCGATCGCCTGTTCCAGCGACACTTCAAGCCCGCGCTGGATCGCCTGCTTGGAGGCGCGGATCGACATCGGCGAATTTTTGCAGATCGTCTCGGCCCAGCGTTCCGCCGCGGCGAGCGCTTCACCGGCCGGAACCACCTCGTTCACGAAGCCGAGTTCGAGGCCTTCCTTGGCCGAGACGTGGCGGGCGGTGAGGATCATGCCCATGGCGCGCTTCAGGCCGATCTGTCGCGGCAGGCGGTGCACGCCGCCGGCAAGGGCTGCGAGACCGACGCGGGGCTCGGGCAGCGCGAAGGTGGCATTCTCGGATGCGATGATGAGGTCGCAGGCCAGCGCGATTTCGAAACCGCCGCCCATCGCGACGCCGTTGACGGCGGCGATGATCGGCTTGTCGCAGTCGAACCGCGAGGTGAGGCCGGCGAAGCCGCCCTTGTCCCAGCCGCGTTTTCCGCCGGCCGCCTGCCATTTCAGGTCGTTGCCGGCGCAGAACGCCTTGTCGCCGGCGCCGGTGACGATCGCGACCCATTGCTCGGGGTCCGCGGAGAAATCGTCGAACACCTTGTTGAGCTCGAAATGCGCGTCGATATGCAACGCGTTGTACACTTCGGGCCGCGACAGCGTGATGATCGTGACCGGGCCCTTGCGCGTCACCCTGGAGAATTTCAGATCCATGTTTGCTCCCGTTCGATTTTCTGCGGCGAAGAATATGGCGGCGATACTACCGCGCGCCCGCCGTCCGGTACCATCCAATTACGCAAGGCCCCCGCGCGTGCCAAGCGTTATTCCCTTGCTTGACTTAAGCTTGACTTAAGCTTGACTTGGGTCCGGTCTTCCAACCTTAATCGATCCCAGCAGGAGCGCTTTATAGCGCCTAAACGCAAATCAACAACACACGATATTTCCGGGAGAGACCGCCTTGGATTTCAACCTGCCTGCCGACCTCACAGCCTATCTCGGCGAACTCGATCGCTTCATCGAACGCGAGATCAAGCCGCTGGAAGAAGCCGACGACAACATCCGCTTCTTCGACCATCGCCGCGAATGGGCGCGCACCGATTTCGAGAACGGCGGCCTGCCGCGGCATGAATGGGAGGCGCTGCTGCGCAAGGCCAAGAACCTTGCAGACGCCGCCGGCCATCTGCGCTTCGCGATCCCGAAGCGCTATGGCGGCAAGGACGGTTCCAACCTCTGGATGGCCGTGATCCGCGAGCATTTCGCCTCGAAAGGTCTCGGCCTGCACAACGACCTGCAGAACGAGCACTCGGTCGTCGGCAATTTGCCCATCGTCACCATGCTGGACCGCTACGGCACCGACGAGCAGAAGGCGATGATCGACGGGTCGATAACAGGAAAATACCGCATCACCTTTGGTTTGACTGAGCCCAACCATGGCTCGGACGCGACGCACATGGAGACGAGGGCGGTTCAGGCCGCGCGCGACAACGTCAAGGGCTGGATCATCAACGGCGAGAAGATGTGGACGACCGGTATGCACGTCGCCACGCATTGCGCGTTGTTTGCCCGGACGGCCGGCGACGACGGCGACGCGCGCGGCATCACCTGCTTCCTGGTGCCGGCCAAGAGTCTCGGCGTGAAGGTCGAGGAATACATGTGGACCTTCAACATGCCGACGGATCACCCGCGTGTCAGCTTCACGGACGTGTTCGTGCCGGAGGACGCGCTGTTCGGCGAGGTCGGCCGCGGCCTGTCGCTGGCGCAATGCTTCGTGCACGAAAACCGCATCCGGCAGGCGGCGAGTTCGCTGGGGGCGGCGGTCTATTGCATCAACGAAAGCGTCAAATACGCGCGCGAACGCAAGCCGTTCGGCAAGGCGCTGGCCGAGAACCAGGCGATCCAGTGGCCGCTGGTGGAACTGGCAACGCAGGCCGAAATGCTCAGGCTATTGATCCGCAAGACCGCATGGGAGATGGATCAGCTGACGCAGGCGCAGGTCGAGCACACGCTCTCCGACCGGGTGTCGATGTGTAATTTCTGGGCCAACCGCCTGTGCTGCGAAGCCGCCGACCGCGCCATGCAGGTCCATGGCGGCATGGGTTACTCACGCCACAAGCCGTTCGAACACATCTACCGCCACCACCGCCGCTACCGCATCACCGAAGGCAGCGAGGAAATCCAGAAGCGCAAGGTCGCGGGATTCCTGTTTGGGTATATGGGGGCAGGGAAGCATTGAGCTCTGCGCGCCACTCCATCGTCGTCCCTGCGAACGCAGGGACCCATAACCACAGGACATCGTTTGAGGCACCAAACAACGATAACTAACACTTCCCACATAACCGGCGGTACGGCGTATGGGTCCCTGCGTTCGCAGGGACGACGGTGGGGGTGAAAGGCCGCTCCCAAACCCTACGAACGAGCTCAATTCACCTGACGATCCTTCCCCGCCCAGTACGGATCGCGCAAATTCCGCCGCAGAATCTTCCCCGACGGATTCCGCGGCAGCGCCTCCAGAAAGTCGATCGATTTCGGCGTCTTGAATCCGGCGATGCGTTCGCGGGTGAAGTTGATGATGTCGGTGGCGGTCGCCTGCTTGCCGGGCTTCATCACCACGACCGCCTTGACGGCTTCGCCCCATTTGTCGTCGGGGATGCCGATCACGGCGGCTTCGGCGACGTCAGGATGATCGCAGATCGCGCTTTCGACTTCGGCGGGATAGATGTTCTCGCCGCCGGAGATGATCATGTCCTTGATGCGGTCGTGGATATAGAGGTAGCCGTCCTCGTCCATGTAGCCGGCATCGCCGGTGCGCAGCCAGCCGTCGCTGCTGAGCGTCCGGGCGGTCGCTTCCGGCAGGTTCCAGTAGCCGGCCATGTTGGAGCCGGAGCGGGTGGCGATCTCACCGACTTCGCGCGGCGGCAATCGCTTGCCGTCGGCGTCGAGGATCGCAAGCTCGATGCCGGGCAGCGCCTTGCCGGCGGAGCGCATGCGTTCCAGTCCCTCGACGTGGTCCTCGGGCGGAAGAGCGACGATGGTGCCTGTCGTCTCGGTCATGCCGTACATCTGCACGAAGCCGCATTTGAACACCTCGATGCATTCCTTCAGAAGGGCTGCGGGAATGGGCGATGCGCCGTAGAGCATGTATTTCAGCCGGGAGAAATCCACCTCGCGCGCACGCGGCTGCCGCACCACGAACTGCATCGCGGCGGGCACCATGAACAGTTTTGTAATTCCGGACTGCTCGAAGAAATCCAGCACCTTGGTCGGGTCGAACTCGCGCGCGATCACGCCCCTGGCGCCGTGATAGAGCCCCATCACGCCCCAGCCGGAACCGCCGATATGGAAGATCGGCATCGCCACCAGCGAGACGTCGTCGGTCGACCATTTGTTCCAGTCGGGCTTCTCGGCCTCGTTGCCGCTCTGCACCAGGTTGAGAAAGTTGGCGTGCGACAGCATCGCGCCCTTGGGCTTGCCTGTCGTGCCCGAGGTATAAAGCTGGATCGCGATGTCCTTCGGGCTGATCGGCACCTTCGGATCGTCACTGCTCGCAGCGTCCCGCCATGCCGTAAAGTCCTGCCATTCCGGCGCGCCGCCCTCGGTCGTGATGATGGTGCGGACATCAGGCAATTGCGGCTTGATGTTGCGGACCTGCGTGATGAATTCCGGTCCGACGAACAGCACCGGCGCCTTGCAATCGCCGACGATGAAGGTGACCTCGGGCCCGGCGAGGCGCCAGTTCACCGGCGCCATCACCACATTGGCCTTCATCGCGCCCATCAGCAGTTCGAAATAGATGTCGCTGTTCTTGCCGAGATAGGCGATGCGCTCGCCGGGCTTGCACGCCCAGCGCGATCAACGCGTTCGCAACGCGGTTGGTCTTGATGTCGAACTCGGCGAAGCTGGTCTGGCGTCCTTCGAATTCATAGGCCAGCGCGCTGCCGAGGCTCTTGGCGCGGGCGCGCACCATGTCGGCGAGATCAGCCGGTTGTTGCGAAGTGGACATGTCTCTCCCGTAGCGTCTTGTTTTCGTTACGCGGAGTTTGGCGTCATCCGGCAACAAAGACAACACGAGACTGCGGTTGCAACGTTTCAGCGTGTCGTCCCTGCGAACGCAGGGACCCATACGCCGCGGCCCATCGGTGAGACGATGGGGCTAATTGCCTTCGCAAAAACGAACGACGGTGGTTATGGGTTCCTGCGTTCGCAGGAACGACAGCAGAGATTACCCTCTTGCCGCGCGGTCCTTTTCGTTCTGCGCCTTGATCGAGTTGCGTGCCTGGTTCCAGTCGGCGTCGGACCAGTCGCGCAGCTGGTAGAAATTACCGCCCATCGCGAGCGCCTGCGCGCCGTCCATGGCGATGGTTTCGCCGTTGATCCAGTCGCAGCCGCCGGAGATCAAAAACACCGCGAGGTTCTGCAACTCCTCCATGGTGCCGACCCGGCCCATCGGGTTCATCGCCTTGGTGCGCGCGCCGGCCTCGTCGCCCGGCTTGATGCGCTTGCTCATGCCCTCGGTCGGGATTTCGCCCGGCGCAATCGTGTTGAGGCGGATGCCGTGTTTGCCCCATTCGACCGCCAGCGACATGGTCATGGCATGGATCGCCGATTTGCTCATCGCCGACGGCACCACGTAGGGCGAGCCGTTGCGCACCCAGGTCACGGTGATCGACACCACGTTGCCGGGCAGCTTGGCGGCGATCCAGCGCCGTCCCACGGCGTGCGTCACGTAGAATGTGCCGTGCATCACGATGTTGGCGACGGCATCGAAGCCGCGGGGCGAAAGTTCCTCCGAACGCGAGATGAAATTGCCGGCGGCGTTGTTGATGAGATCGGTGAGGGGGCCTGTGGTCCAGATCGCTTCGATCATCTCGTCGACGGCCATCGCGTTGCGGATATCGACGCCGTGGCTGACCACGCGCCCACCGTGCAGGTCCATCAGTTCGGTCGCGGTCTCGTCGCACACGATCTTGCGGCGGCCGCAGATATGGACCTCGGCGCCGAGTTGAAGAAACCGCGCCGCCATGGACTTGCCGAGGCCGGTGCCGCCACCGGTTACGAGGATGCGCCGCCCGGCGAGAAGCTGATCGTTGAACATCGTTTCCACCCACGGGAATTGCTGTTAATTGGTCGATTGACTAAATCTGGACAACACCGTTCTGTAAAGCGGCAAGCAAACAAGAGTGGAGGATTTCTCATGGAGCAGCGCGTCTCGATATCGATTTCGGACGGCATTGCCGATGTCCGACTGGTGCGGGCCGACAAGATGAACGCGCTCGATGCCGCGATGTTCGAAGCGCTGGTGGCCGCCACCGAGCGGCTTGCTCATGAAAAGGGGGTCCGGGTGGTAGTATTATCCGGAGAGGGGCGGGCGTTCTGTGCCGGCCTCGATATGGGGCGCTTCGCCGCGATGAAGGAAAACGGCGGTAACGGGGTCGCCGGTGGTGAGCAGCGTGACCTTTCTGCACGCACGCATGGATTGGCGAACTTTCCGCAGCAGGCCGTATGGGGCTGGCGGCAACTTCCGGTGCCTGTCATCGCCGCGATCCAGGGCGTGGCGTTCGGCGGCGGGTTCCAGCTCGCGCTCGGCGCCGACATGCGCTTCCTCACGCCCGACGCGCGGATGTCGATCATGGAAATCAAATGGGGCCTGGTGCCGGACATGGCCGGCACGCCGATCCTCGCAAGCCTCGTGCGCGACGATATTTTGCGCGACCTCACCTATACCGGCCGCATCTTCTCGGCGCAGGAGGCCATGAGCTATGGTCTGGCGACGCGGATCTGCGACGACCCGCGTGCTGCGGCCTTCGAGGTCGCGCGCGAAATCGCCGGCAAGAGCCCGGATGCAATCCGCGCCGCCAAGCGCATGCTGAACAATTTGTCCGTCGATCCCGGCCCGGCGCTGCTTGCCGAATCCGTCGAACAGCAGAAGTTGCTCGGCAGCCCCAACCAGACCGAGGCCGTGCGCGCCAACATGGAAAAGCGCGCGCCGCGGTTTGCGGAGGCTTAACCACTCTCCGTCATGGCCGGGCTTGTCCCGGCCATCCACGTCTTCGCTTTCCGACAACAGAAGCAAGACGTGGATCACCGGGACAAGCCCGGTGATGACGACAATACTCAGTGTTCTCCAATAAAGAACAAGGCAATGACCGAATCCACCTCCCAACTCTTCCACGGCGTCATCAGCGGCCCGCGCAGGCGCAGCCACGATGAGGTCGCCGATCGCGCCGACCGCATCGCCAGCGGATTGCAGAAGCTTGGCGTCAAGCAGGGCGACAGCGTCTGCATGCTGATGCGCAACGACATCGCCTTCATCGAGGCGGCCTACGCCGCGATGCGGCTCGGCGCCTATGGCGTGCCGGTGAACTGGCACTTCAAGCCGGAAGAGATCAATTACGTGCTGAAGGATTCCGGCTCGTCGGTGCTGATCGCGCATGCCGACATGCTGCATCAGCTGCGCGAGGCGATACCGGAAGGCGTCACCGCGCTCAGCGTGCCGACGCCGCCGGAAATTCTCGCCAACTACAAGATCAACCCGGATCATCTGGCGACGCCCGATTTCGCGATCGACTTCGAATCCTGGCTGCGTCAGCACCCGCGCTATGACGGGCCGGCGGTGCCGCAGCCGCAGAACATGATCTACACCTCCGGCACCACAGGCCATCCCAAGGGCGTGCGCCGCTCCGCGCCGACGCCGGAGCAGACCGCCAACGCCGAACGCATGCGCGGGATGATTTACGGCCTCAAGCCGGGCGCCCGCGCGCTGCTTCCCGGGCCGCTCTATCACTCCGCGCCGAACTCGTTCGGCCTCCGCGCAGGTCGTCTCGGCGGCGCGCTGGTGATCATGCCGCGCTTCGACCCCGAGGAATTTTTGCGCGTCGTCGAGACCGAGAAGATCGACACCATCTTCATGGTGCCGACCATGTTCATCCGGCTGATGAAGCTGCCGGAAGAGATCCGCCAGAAATACGACATGTCGTCGCTGCGCCACATCATCCATGCCGCCGCGCCTTGTCCCGCCGACGTCAAGCGCGCGATGATCGAGTGGTGGGGGCCGGTGATCTACGAATTCTACGGCTCGACCGAGTCAGGTGCAGTCACCTTCGCCAATTCCGAGGACGCGCTGAAAAAGCCCGGCACCGTCGGCAAGATTTCGCCCGGCGCGGAGCTGCGCTTCATCGGCGACGACGGCAGGGAATTGCCGCAGGGCGAGATCGGCGAAATCTATTCGCGCATCGCGGGCAATCCTGATTTCACCTATCACAACAAGCCCGAAAAGCGCACCGAGATCGATCGCGACGGCTTCATCACCTCGGGCGACGTCGGCTACATCGACGCTGACGGTTACGTCTTCATCTGCGACCGCAAGCGCGACATGGTGATATCGGGCGGCGTCAACATTTATCCGGCGGAGATCGAGGCGGCGTTGCACGCGATATCGGGCGTGCATGATTGCGCGGTATTCGGCATCCCCGACGCGGAATTCGGCGAGGCGCTGATGGCGGTGGTGGAGCCGCAACCGGGGGTGACGCTCGACATCGCTTCCGTCCGCGCCCAGCTCAAGGTCTCGCTGGCCGACTACAAGGTGCCAAAGCACATCGAGATCCAGGCCAACCTGCCGCGGGAAGATTCCGGCAAGATCTTCAAGCGCCGCCTGCGCGATCCCTATTGGGAGCGGGCGGGGCGGAGGATTTAGCCTGTCGTCCCTGCGAACGCAGGGACCCATACGCCGCGGCTTCTCTTGTGGCCGCAGTGGCTAAGACCTTTTGCGAGCCCCATGGCCGGTGGCTATGGGTCCCTGCGTTCGCAGGGACGACGGAAGAAACTGGCGACCGCCGCCACGCATCTTTATCTTGCACTGCGGCAAAAAACTTGCACACTCGGAATTGCCGGGCAGTTTCTGAGGTGGCCAGCCATGTCTTCCCAGATCATGCCTTCCGAGACCGAAGTCCGGTCCAATCGCAGCGACGAAGCGCTGGCGTTGGAGGAGGATGCGCGGCTGCGGACCGATATCCGCCTGCTCGGGCGTATTCTCGGCGATACCGTCCGCGACCAGGAGGGCGCTGAGGTGTTCGACCTGGTCGAGCGTATCCGGCAGACCTCGATCCGGTTCCATCGCGACGAGGACAGGCTGGCGCGGCGGGAACTCGAAAACATCCTCGACGGCATGTCGACCAGCGAGACCGTTCGGATCGTCCGCGCTTTCAGCTATTTCTCGCATCTCGCCAACATCGCCGAGGACCAGAACAACATCCGCCAGATGCGCGGCCGTGGTCCCGGCGGGCCGCGGCCGAGCGCGCTTACCCAGACATTGTCGCATGCAAAGACGGCTGGTTTGAGCGCCGCCGAACTGCGCGGTTTTTTCAGGGATGCCCTGGTAAGCCCGGTGCTGACCGCGCATCCGACCGAGGTCCGCCGCAAGAGCACGATGGACCGCGAGATGGAGATCGCGGCGCTACTCGACCGGCGCGAACGGATGCAGCTTACGCCGGAAGAGGCCGAAGCCAGCGACGAACAATTGCGCCGCGCCGTGCTGACGCTCTGGCAGACCAATCTGCTGCGCCGGACCAAGCTCACCGTGCTCGACGAAGTCGCCAACGGCCTTTCGTTCTATGATTACACGTTCCTGCACGAGGTGCCGCGGCTGCATTGCACGCTCGAAGACCGGTTGAACCAGGAGGAGGGTGGCGAGCCCGGCGAACTGGCGTCCTTTCTCACCATGGGAAGCTGGATCGGCGGCGACCGCGACGGCAACCCGTTCGTCACCGCCGATGTCATGCGCGGCACGCTGCGGCTGCAGTCGAGCCGTGTCCTCAACTTCTATCTGGAGGAATTGCACGCGCTCGGTGCCGAACTGTCGCTGGCGGCGCATCTTGCCGACGTTTCCGAGGAATTGCGCGCGCTCGCCGGGCGCTCGCCCGACTCGTCGCCGCATCGCAGTGGCGAGCCGTATCGCCTCGCGGTGTCCGGAATCTATGCCCGATTGACCGCGACTGCCGCAAAGCTGGAGGTCGAGACGACACGGCGTCCGGTCGGCGCGGGAGCGTCTTATGAAAGCGTAAAGGAATTCAAGGCCGATCTCGACGTGCTCGACCGTTCGTTGATTGCGAATAATTCCGGTGTGATCGCGCGGGGGCGTCTGCGGCAGTTGCGCCGCGCTGTGGATTGCTTCGGCTTCCATCTCGCCCGGCTCGACATCAGGCAGAATTCGGCCGTGCACGAGCGCACGGTCGCCGAACTGTTCGATGCCGCTATCCCCGGCATGTCCTACCTCGCGTTGAACGAGGAGGCCCGCGTCAATCTGCTGCTTGGCGAACTCCGCAGCGCGAGGCCGCTCAGTTCGGCCTTCGTCAAATACAGCGAGGAGACGCTCGGCGAACTTGCGCTGTTCCGTGCCGCGGCCGAGGCCCATGCCAGGTTCGGCGCAGATGTGATCTCCCAATGCATCATCTCCATGTGCAAGGGCATGTCCGACATGCTGGAGGTCGCGGTGCTGTTGAAGGAGGTCGGTATTGTCAACCCGTCCGGCCGCAGCGCGATCAATATCGTGCCATTGTTCGAGACCATCGAAGACCTGCAGGCGTCTTCCGGCATCATGGACCGGATGCTGTCGCTGCACGACTACCGCAAGCTGGTGGACAGCTGTGGCGGTGTCCAGGAAGTCATGCTCGGCTATTCCGACAGCAACAAGGACGGCGGCTTCGTTACCTCGGGCTGGGAACTCTACAAGGCCGAGATCGGCCTGGTCGAGGTGTTCGAGCGTCACCACGTGCGCTTGCGGCTGTTCCACGGCCGCGGCGGCTCGGTCGGCCGCGGCGGCGGACCGAGCTATGACGCCATTATTGCGCAGCCCGGCGGGGCGGTGAACGGCCAGATCCGCATCACCGAGCAGGGCGAGATCATCTCCAGCAAATATTCCAACGCCGAAGTCGGCCGCAATAATCTGGAAATCCTCGCTGCCGCGACGCTGGAGGCGAGCCTGCTGCATCCCCGCCAAAGCGCGCCACGGAAGGAATATCTGACCGCGATGGACGAACTGTCGGCGCTGGCGTTCAGGGCTTATCGCGGCCTGGTCTATGAGACCGAGGGCTTTGCCGATTATTTCTGGGGCTCGACCGTCATCACCGAAATTGCGACGCTGAACATCGGCAGCCGACCGGCGTCGCGCAAGAAGACCCGCGAGATCGAAGACTTGCGCGCGATCCCATGGGTGTTCAGCTGGGCGCAATGCCGGCTGATGCTGCCGGGCTGGTACGGCTTCGGCTCCGCGGTCGAGACCTGGATCGCGGAGCATCCGGAGCAGGGCATGCCGTTCCTGCAGGAACTCTATCGGGAATGGCCGTTCTTCCGCATGCTGCTGTCGAACATGGACATGGTGCTGGCCAAGAGCTCGATCGCGATCGCCTCGCGCTACGCCGAACTGGTGCCCGACGTGAAACTGCGCGAAAGCATCTTTGGGCGGATCCGGCGCGAATGGCACGCGTCGATCGAGACGCTGCTCGACATCATGGGTCACGAGCGATTATTGCAGGGCAACCCGTTCCTTGACCGCTCGATCCGCAACCGCTTCCCCTATCTCGACCCGCTCAACCATGTGCAGGTGGAATTGCTGAAGGAGCACCGCGCGCAGAACCCGGACGAACAGGTGCTGCGCGGGATTCAGCTCACGATCAACGGGATCTCAGCGGGGCTAAGGAATAGCGGGTGAGTGGCACTCTCCCTCGTCGTCCCGGCGAACGCCGGGACCCATACCGCGTGATCTGTCGTTAAGGCAGGATGGGAGACATCCTTCTCCGGCAACGACGCCCTGTGGTTATGGGTCCCTGCGTGCGCGGGGACGACTCGTGGAGAGACCTGAGCAAGATCAGCGTTCTCACGGCTTCATCGCACCCTGCGCACTGGTGTAGACCGCATAGAGCGACGACGAGCCGCAGATATAAAGCCTGTTTCGCTGCTGGCCGCCGAAGCACAAATTGGCGACAGTTTCCGGGATGTGGATCTTGCCGAGCAGGTCGCCGTCAGGCATGTAGCAGCGCACGCCGTCCTCGTTCGGATCGCCCCAACCCACGGAGCACCAAAGGCGCCCGTCGGTGTCGCAGCGCAGCCCGTCGGTAATGCTGGGCTTGGGTATGTCCGCAAAGACCTTGCTGTTCGAAAGCTTTCCGGCCCCAAGATCCACGTCGAACACGCGGATATGCGACGGGTTGTCCGGCCCGTCGGTGAAGCCGGTATCGCAGATATAGAGCTTCTTCTCGTCAGGCGAGAAGCAAAGGCCGTTCGGCTCCACGAAGTCATCGACCACCATCTTGATGTCGCCGGATTTCGGGTCGACCCGGTAGACGTTCTTCTTGTCCTGCTCGGCGTCGGCCTTGATGCCCTCGTAATAACCGCCGATACCGTAGGCCGGGTCGCAGAACCAGATCGAACCGTCGGCCGCGACGACCGCGTCGTTCGGCGAGTTCAGTTTCTTGCCATTGTACTTGTCGGCGATAATCGTGATCGAGCCGTCAAGTTCGGTCCGGGTGACGCGCCGGCCGGAATGTTCGCAAGTGATCAGGCGTCCTTCCCGATCGATCGTATTGCCGTTCGAGTTCATCGACGGCTGGCGATATACGCTGAGGTGACCGTCATCCTCCGAGAAGCGCATGATGCGGTTATTGGGAATGTCGCTAAACAGAACATATCGCCCGGCCGGAAAGTAGACCGGGCCTTCTGCCCAGCGGAACCCGGTCGCGACGCGCTCGACTGCCATGGTGCCCGCGAAGGCAGGAAAGCCTGTTGGCCCGAACGAAACCTTCGGCTTCTTCATCGACTCCAGGCGGGAGTCCGGATAGCGGGCGCCGGGAAGCGGACCGAGCGGCAGGGGCGGCGATGCCGTTGTTGGCGCACCGGTCTGGCCGAGCGGCGCGACGGAGGCGGCAGACGCCGTCTTCATCGTCACGGCCGAGGCGGCAAGTGCTGCTGCGCCTGTCAGTATTTTGCGGCGATCGAATCCGCCGCCTTGTTGTTGGGAATCGGGAAAGGTCAGTGAGCTTGTCATGATTTCCTCCCATGTTTTTTGTTGGGAGGACAACATCTGCCCGCAATCGGGCGTAAAGCGGGCGGGCTCACGATGAAACAATCGGAGATGGTGGTGCAGCGCAGCAGCGTTGGGCACAGCAAAGAATTGTAGGATGGGTAGAGCGCAGCGAAACCCATCCTCTCCGTGCACGCGATTGATGGGTTTCGCTGCGCTCTACCCATCCTACGGTTGCGTCGTTCGCGGCTCAGATCGGATCCCAGGGGAAGATGTCCGCGGAACGGTCGAGCTTGTAGAACGATCCCTTCAGCGCCGGCATGCCGTGTTCGGCGATGGTCTGCGGCGTCCAGCCTTCGCTGCGCTGCACCGAGCGCAGCGGACGGTTCTGGCTGAACAGGAAGATCTCGTTCATCCGCACACCGAAGATTTGTCCGGTGACGTCCTTGGCGGCGTCGGAAAGCAGATAGGCGCACATCGGCGCGATCTTCTCCGGGCCCATCTGCTTGATCTTCTCGACGCGCGCCTTCTCGGCTTCGGTCTCGGTCGGGATGGTGCCGATCATGCGGGTCCAGGCGAACGGCGAGACGCAGTTCGAACGTACGTTGAAGCGGCCCATGTCGAGCGCGATCGACTTCGACAGGCCGACGATGCCGAGCTTGGCGGCGGCGTAGTTGGCCTGGCCGAAATTGCCGATCAGGCCCGAGGTCGAGGTGAAGTGCACGAACGAGCCGCTCTCCTGTTCGCGGTAAATCCGTGCCGCGGCGTGAGAGACGTAGAACGAGCCCATCAGGTGCACCTTGATGACGGCCTCGAAGGCTTCCACGCTCATTTTGTGGAAGATCATGTCGCGCAGGATGCCGGCATTGTTGACGACGCCGTCGAGCCGGCCGAAATGGTCGGTCGCGGTCTTCACGATCTTGCTCGCGGGGATCGCTTCCGCCACCGACTCGAAGTTCGGAACCGCGATGCCGCCGCGCTTCTTGATCTCCTCGACGACTTCCTCGGCGGGTGCCGCGCTCGAACCGGCACCGTCAGCGGCGCCGCCGGGATCGTTGACAACGACCTTGGCGCCCTCGGCGGCGCAGAGCAGCGCGATCTCGCGTCCGATGCCGCGGCCGGCGCCGGTGACGATGATGACTTTATCTTGCAGTGATTTGGCCATGATGTTTTCCGTCCTGTTTTTGGTGGTCGACGCGAACCTCCACTCGTCATGCGCGGGCTTGACCCGCGCATCCATCCTTTCAGAAGAGGATGGATTGCCGGGTCAAGCCCGGCAATGACAAATCGCGAGGTCGCCAGTCCTACTTCTCGTTCGTAAAGATGATCGTGCCTGATGCCGCGAACATGCCGCCGACACCGTGGCAGACCGAGATTTTTGCGTCCTTGACCTGCGCCGGCGCGATGCCGCGCATCTGCCGCACGCTTTCCTGCAGCGCGTACATGCCGTACATGCCGGAATGCATGTAACTGAGACCGCCGCCGTTGGTGTTGAGCGGCAGCTTGCCGCCGGCGCGGGTGTTGCCGTCGGCGATGAACTTGCCGGTTTCCTCGTGCGGCATGAAGCCGAGATCGCCGAGGCCAAACAGCGGCAGATGCGCAAAGGCGTCGTAGATCATCAGGTGGTCGACGTCCTTGTGGGCGATGCCGGCTTCGCGGAACGCGGTCGGCCCCGCGACCTTGAAGGCGCGCGAGGAGTTGAACGTCTCCATCTGGCTGACCATCGGCGTTTCCACGCTCTCGCCGGTGCCGAGGATGTAAACCGGCTTGTTCGGAAAGTCCTTGGCGCGGTCGGCCGAGGTCAGGATCAGCGCGCCGCCGCCGTCGGTGACGAGGCAGCATTGCAGGATGCGGAACGGATAGGCGATCATCCGCGAATTCAGCACGTCCTCGACCGTGATCGGCGCCTTCATGGTGGCGCGCGGATTCTTCGCGGCCCATTCCCGCTGCACCACGGCGACCATGGCGATCTGCTCATGGGTGATGCCGTAGGTCTTCATGTAGCGCAGCACCGGGATCGGGAACATGCTGGGCGGGCCGTAGACGCCGAACGGCGACTCGAACTGACCGTTGAGGCTATCGGGCGCCGTCGAGCGCGGCAGTTTGCCGATCATCGACTTGCCGCTCTCGGCGTGGGTGATCAGCACGGTCTTGCAGAGGCCTGCTTCGATCGCCGCTGCCGCGTGGCGGACGTGCAGCATGAACGAGCAGCCGCCGACCGACGTGCCGTCGACCCAGGTCGGCGTGATGCCGAGATAGTGGGCGATCTGCTGCGGGGTTTCCACGGCAGTGGCGATGCCGTCGATGTCGGAGAGTTTCAGTCCGGCATCGGCGATGGCGTTGAGCGCCGCATCCGCATGGAGCTGGATCTGCGACATGTTCGGGATGACGCCGAGCTCGGTGGTCTCGGCTGCGCCGACGACGGCGACTGCATTTTTGCGCATGGTGCTTAGCCCTTCGCCGGACGAAACAAGGGAAGGGTGATCTTGTCGTCGAGTTTCTCGAAGGCGACTTCGAGCTTCATGTCGAGCTCCAGCGCCTCCGGCGTCTGCGGACAGTCGATGATGTTGCTCATCATGCGCGGACCTTCGTCGAGTTCGACGACCGCGATCGCGTAAGGCGGCGTGAAGCCGGGCGCCGCCGGGCGGTGGTTGATGACATAGCTATAGAGCGTGCCCTTGCCGCTTGCCTTGAAGACCGAGACCTTGCGCGAGGCGCAGGAGGGGCAGAACGGGCGCGGCGGGAAATAGACGTTGGCGCAGGCATCGCAGCGCTGCAGGCGCAATTCGCCGGCCTGCGTGCCGTCCCAGAAATGCTGCGTTTCAGGTGTGGGTTTTGGTTTAGCGCGCGCGGGCTCCGCCATTTCGGCTGTTCTCCTTGGGACACGGGCGCCGGGGGCGCTTGTTGCGATCTTGATGCGACATTTGACCATTACCCGTCAACGGTCCAGCAGCGGTGCTGTCGCATGGCTGCATTCCCGCGCCGGAGAGCGCTTGTATGCCAGCGATTTTCCGCGCTAGGGTATTTCTCACTGCGAAACACGATGCGCGCGCAACGGCGATGGAGACGAGGTGCGAACCATTCGAATAGGCTCCGGTGCCGGCTATTCGGGCGATCGCATCGAGCCCGCGATCGAACTCGCCGAAAAGGGCGATATCCAGTATCTGGTGTTCGAATGTCTTGGCGAACGCACGGTGGCGCTGGCGCAGCAGGCCCGGATGAAGAATCCGGACAGCGGCTATGACCCGTTGCTCGAAGAGCGGATGCGCGCGGTGCTCCCGCTCTGCGCCGCCAAAGGCATCAAGATCGTCACCAATATGGGTGCCGCCAATCCGGAAGCGGCGGCGCGCAAGACCGCCGATATCGCAAAGTCGCTCGGATTGTCGACGCTGAAGATCGCCGCCATCGTCGGCGACGACGTGCTCGATGCCTGCAAGGACGGCGACTTAGAGATCATGGAATTCGACGGTACGATCCGGCAGCTCGGCAACCGGTTGCTGTCCGCCAATGCCTATCTCGGCGCCGAACCGATGGCGCGGGCGCTGACATCGGGCGCCGATATCGTCATCACCGGCCGCGCGTCCGATCCGGCGCTGTTTCTGGCGCCGATGATCCATGCCTTCGGTTGGGCGATGGATGACTGGAATTTGCTGGGGCAGGGCACCGTCGCCGGGCATTTGCTGGAGTGCGCCGGCCAGATCACCGGAGGCTATTTCGCCGATCCCGGCTACAAGGATGTTCCCGATCTCGCGCGGCTCGGTTTTCCGATCGGCGAAGTCGACGAGGACGGCGGTCTCGTCATCACCAAGGTGGCAGGTTCCGGCGGCGCGGTGACGGCGCGGACCTGCAAGGAGCAGTTGCTGTACGAGGTGCACGATCCCGCCAGATATTATCAGCCGGATGTTGTCGCGGATTTCTCGCAGGTGAAAGTCGAGGAAATCGCACCGGATCGGGTCCGCGTCAGCGGCGGACGTGGCACGAAGCGAACCGACACGCTGAAGGTATCGGTCGGCTATGTCGACAGCTATATCGGCGAGGGCCAGATTTCCTATGCCGGCCCGGGCGCATTGGCGCGGGGACGGCTGGCGCTGGAGATTGTTCGCGAACGGCTGAAGCTGACAGGTGTGGCCGCGAGCGAATTGCGGTTCGAACTCGTCGGCGTCGATTCCCTGCACGGACCGGAAGTCTCTGTTCGCGCCAACGAACCCTATGAGGTTCGCGTGCGTGTCAGCGGCCGCACCGAGAACCTGCGCGAGGCGGTCAGGATCGGCAACGAGGTCGAAACGCTCTACACCAACGGCCCGGCGGCCGGCGGCGGCGCGTGGAAGTCGGCGCGGGACGTGGTTGCGGTGGCCTCGGTCCTGCTGCCGCGCGAACTGGCGAAGCCGCAAGTCCGTTTCGTGGGGGCGTAACGATGAAGCTGCGCGAAATCGCTCATTCCCGCACCGGCGACAAGGGCAATATCTCCAATATCTCCGTCATCGCCTACGAGGCGAGGGATTATGAGCTGTTGCGCGAGCAGGTCACGGCGGCACGGGTGAAGGCCCACTTCACCGGCATTGTCCAGGGCGAGGTGGTTCGCTATGAACTGCCCAATCTTTCTGCGCTGAATTTCGTCATGGACCAGGCGCTCGGCGGCGGCGTGACACGGTCGCTGGCGCTCGACGCGCACGGCAAGTCGTTGAGCTCGGCGCTGCTCGACCTCGACATCGCACCCGCGCCTGATAACAAGCAATAAAGAGAGCAACCAGCCGTCATGCCCGATACGCCGACACTTGCCACATTGGCCGCCGATCTCGACAGCGGCGCGACCTCCGCCCGGAAACTGGTCGAGGCGTGCCTTGCCAGGATTGCCGACCCCGCGGGCGAAGGCCAGCGCGCCTTCATTCACGTCGACAAGGCCGCGGCGATCGCAGCAGCGGATGCGATGGATCAACTGCGTAAGGCCAATGCGGCGCCATCGCCTTACGCCGGCATTCCCGTCTCGATCAAGGATCTGTTCGACATCAAGGGGCAGGTGACCCGCGCCGGCTCGCGCGCGCTGGAGCAGGATTGCACGCCGGCGGAGGCCGATGCGCCCGTGGTGGCGCGGCTGCGCCGGGCCGGCTTCATCGTGATCGGCCGCACCAACATGACCGAATTCGCCTATTCGGGCATCGGTATCAATCCGCATTACGGCACGCCGAAGAGCGTCTGGAATCGCAGCGTCGGTCATGTGCCCGGCGGTTCGTCCTCGGGCGCGGCCGTCTCGGTCGCCGATCGCATGGCGCACGGCGCGCTCGGCACCGATACCGGCGGCTCCTGCCGGATTCCGGCGGCCTATAACGGCATCGTCGGCTTCAAGCCGACGCAGGCCCGCGTGCCGCTCGACGGTGGCGTGCCGCTGTCGTTCTCGCTCGACAGTTTTGGGCCGCTGGCGCGCACCGTCGATTGCTGTGCGGTGCTCGACGCCGTGCTCGCGGGTGAGGCCGTGCAGCCATTGCAGCCGCGCCCGATCAAGGGCATGCGGCTTGCGGTCCCGACCACGATCGCGCTCGACGATCTCGACGACGAGGTCGCGAAAACCTTCGAGCGCGCACTGGAGACGCTGTCGCGCCATGGCGCGTCGATCGAGCGGATCGAGGTGCCTGAATTCCACGATGTCGGGGTCATGAACAGCAAGGGCGGCTTTGCCGCCGCGGAAAGCTTCGCCTGGCACCGTTATCTGATCGTCAGCCATGGCGACATCTACGACCCCCGGGTTCGCGTCCGCATCCTGCGCGGTGAAAGCATCAGCGCTGCCGATTACATCGATATCCTCAATGCGCGCCGCTCGTTCATTGCGCGGACGGAAGCGCGCATCGCGCCCTATGACGCGCTGGTGCTGCCGACCACCGCGAACACGCCGCCTGTCATCGCCGATCTCGCCGACGACAAGGCGTTCACCGCGCAGAACTTGCGCGCTTTGCGCAACTGCACGCTGATCAACATGCTCGACGGCTGCGCGATCTCGCTGCCGGCGCATCGCGAGGGCGAGGTGCCGGTCGGGCTGATGCTCGCGGCGGCCGGCGGATCGGACCGCCGCATCTTCGAACTTGCTGCCGGAATGGAGAACGTCATCCGTGTTTGATCTGACCTTCACCGTCGAGGACAAGGGCGCAGGGACGCCGCTGACGCTTGCCATTGACAAGGCCGTCATCGCCGGCTGGACCGGCCGCGATCCGGTGGCGCGCGACAAGCACATCGCCGAACTCGAAGCGATCGGCATCGCGCGGCCGGCTTCGACACCGATCTATTATCGATGCTCGGCGCGGCGGATTACGCTCGCCGACCGCATCGAGGTCTCGGGCGGGGATTCCAGCGGCGAGGTCGAGTTCGTGCTGATCGGCTGGCAGGGCCGCATCTTCGTCGGCTGCGGCTCCGACCATACCGACCGCAAGGTGGAAGCCTACAGCGTCACGGTCTCCAAGCAGATGTGCGACAAGCCGGTGGCCTCCGTGCTGTGGGAGTTGGAGGACGTCATCGCGCATTGGGACAAGATGATCCTGCGTTCCTGGGCCCTGATCGACGGCGCGCGGGTGCTGTACCAGGAGGGCACGCTCGATGCGATGCTGCCGGTGAAGGATCTGATCGCGCGCGGTTTTGGCGGCAAAGGACTGCCCGACGGCTGCGCCATGTTCGGCGGCACCTTCGCCGCCAAGGGCGGCATTCGCCCGGCCGATCGCTTCGAGTTTGAGCTCGAGGATCCCGTGCTGAAGCGCAAGATCAGTCACGGGTATGATGTGATCACGATGCCGGTGCTGGGCTGATTCACAAGCTCCGGTTTCGGCTGTCGGGCGATTCCTCGTGGAACTTTAAAGGACGCTCCTTGGCGGATGTGGCTTCGGCTTCATTGATAATGCCGGACTGGAGCATTCGTTCTACAACGAGATTGCGTCGCTCGACCGCGATGTCCTTCCTTCGGTCGAGCAATGTCGGCATTCTGGGTAGCGCGGCAATGAGGGCGATCTCATCGATGCTGAGGAGACCGAGCGGCTTGCCAAAATAGGATTTTGCCGCGGCACCCAGGCCGTAGGCACCGCGCCCAACGTAGCTTTCATTCACGTAAATTTCGAGGATGAGTTCGCGCGGCAGCGATTTCGCGATTCGGTCCATGAGGATGAGGTTGCCGATGTGCCAGTCGAGCGCTTTGCAGCAATCGTGGGCCAAGGACATCAGGCACCGGGTGACGGAAGTGGATACGTTCGCCGGACGGGGAGGCCGGTCAAACAACGAGTCCAGGACGTGCTCCATGAACGGGTTTGCTGATCGACGCTCATAAAAATCCGGCTCGTCGTAGGCGACGACCGCTTGCCGGACGAGAGGAGGCATCTCGGAGAGCGGCATGTACGCTCGCTGGCCGCCAACGGAGCAAATTGGGCTGCTTGCCGAAACGGTTGCGAGTTTGTCTTCATTCGGAAGGCCCATGCGGTACTTGTAGTGCCAGATCAGCCAGCCCTCCGACACCAATAGCCCCATGCCTGATACCGAAAGCAGGGCGACAATCAATTTGGCTACGATGGTGATGGATTTGTGCATGGCTCGTGAACAATCGTCAGGGCACGGGCTACCTATATCGATTCCCGTACTGGTTACATTCTTGCACAAAAAACGTCAGAATTGGGTCCTTCGACCCCGTGGGTGAGTGCCGCAGTTCGGAAATCGGGTGGCGTGGCGCCAGTGGCATTTGCGAGACTTTCCGCCATGAAAGCGACCGCAAAAAATATCGACCGTTCCGCATTCTCCGACATCCCCGCCCGCGATCGACGCCATCGACTGGCCGCAAGCCACCGCCGACCTCGATGCGCAGGGCTGCGCCGTCCTGAAGGGATTGCTGTCGCCGGAAGAATGCGCCGCGCTCGCTGCGCTCTATACCGATGACAAGAACTTCCGCAGCCGAATCGTGATGGGCCGTCACGGCTTTGGCCGCGGCGAATACAAGTATTTTTCCTATCCGCTGCCCGACCTGATCGCGCAATTGAGGCCGGCGCTCTACGCACGGCTTTGTCCCGTCGCCAATCGCTGGAACGAGACGATGGGGATCGACATCCGCTACCCTGATAGCCACGAGGCGTTCCTGAAACGCTGCCACGATGCCGGGCAGACGCGGCCGACGCCGCTGCTGCTGCAATATGGTGTCGACGACTACAATTGCCTGCACCAGGACCTCTATGGCGAACACGTGTTTCCACTGCAGGTCGCGATCCTGCTGTCGCAGCCGGGACGCGATTTCACCGGCGGCGAGTTCGTGCTGACCGAGCAGCGGCCGCGGATGCAGTCGCGGCCCGAGGTGGTTCCGCTGGCGCAGGGCGATGCCGTGGCCTTTGCTGTGCATGTCAGGCCGGTGCAGGGGACGCGCGGGCCCTATCGGGTTAATCTGCGCCACGGCGTCAGCCGGGTCCGTTCCGGCCACCGCCATACCGTCGGCGTGATCTTTCACGATGCCAAATGAAGCGTGAGTGCAGGCTGCCTTGACCGCGGACTTGTTCGAGAGCGTTGCGGATGTGCGCCCGTCGCGGGAAGCGATGGCGGAGGGCGCCGTGTTGCTGCGCGGGTTTGCGCGATCGTTCGAAGCCGAGCTGCTTCCGGCACTTCGCGCGATTCTCAAACAGGCGCCGTTCCGGCATCTGGTCACACCGGGCGGCCACCGCATGTCGGTTGCGATGACCAATTGCGGCACCCTCGGCTGGGTGTCGGACCACACTGGTTATCGCTATGACGCCATCGACCCCGAGTCCGGACAGCCGTGGCCGGCGATGCCGCCTGTGCTGCGCAGACTAGCGGCCGACGCTGCTGATGACGCCGGGTTCAATGGCTTCGAGCCGGAGGCCTGCCTCATCAACCGCTATGTGCCCGGCGCAAAACTGTCGCTGCATCAGGACAAGGATGAACTCGATTTTGGTGCGCCCATCGTCTCGGTCTCGCTCGGGCTGCCCGCGACCTTTCTGTTCGGCGGCCCGAAGCGTGCCGACAAGCCGAACCGCTACAGGCTGGAGCACGGCGACGTCGTGGTCTGGGGCGGCCCGTCGCGGCTGTTTTTTCACGGCGTTGCCCCGCTAGCCGACGGCGAGCACGCCGTCATGGGCCGCCAGCGGATCAACCTGACTTTCCGAAAAGTGCGGTGATTCCAGCTCTATCCACCGTCATTCCGGGGCGATGCGAAGCATCGAGCCCGGAATCTCGAGATTCTCAGGTGCGCAATTGCGCACCATAGTTCGATGCTGCGCATCGCCCCGGAATGACGCTGAGCAACTACGGCTTCGCCGGATGAATGAACGCCCACGGGCTCACTTCCGAATCCGTCGGTACCTCCACCGAGATCACATACGGCCCGCCGTCCGCCAGCGCCTTCTCCAGCGCGGGGCGGAAATGATCCGGCGAGGTCACGCGCGCGGCGCCGACGCCGAAGGACTCCGCGAGCTTGACGAAATCCGGATTGACCAGGTCGGACGCCACCACGCGCCCGTCAAAATGCTGGCGCTGGTCGCGGCGGACGTTGCCATAGGCGTTGTTGTTGAACACCAGCGTCACCACGCCGATCTTGAATTGTACGGCGGTCGACAATTCCTGCACCGCGAACATGAAGCCGCCGTCGCCTGTTATCGCGACCACGGGCCGGTCCGGATTGGCGACCTTGGCGCCGAGCGCGGTGGGGAAACCCGAGCCGAGCGTGCCCTGATAGCCTGACGTGATGAAGGTGCGCGGCTCGTAGACCGGAAAGCCGTACCAGGAGGCGAAACCGACCTGCGACAATTCATCGGTGACGATCGCATTGGCCGGCAGCACCTCGCGCAGGATGTTCAGATACGCCATCTGCGGCTGGACTTTCTGGATCTCTTGATGGGCGGCCGCGGTGGCCTCGCGGATCGCGGCGCGCCGGCCGCTGGTCTTGCTGTACCCGGCCTTTCTCACGGCGGCGACCAGATCGGCGGTGCCGGCCTTGGCGTCCGCGACCACAGCGGCGTCGGACGCAAGCCGGCGCATTTCCACCGGGTCGATATCGATCCGAACAGATTTCAGGCCCTGCGGCTGATACGGCCAGCGGAATCCGGACGCGGGCAATTCCATGCGCGTGCCGATCCCGATCATCAAGTCGGTGTTGGGCCAAAGCCTATAAGCCGCCGCCATGGTCAGCCCGAGTTCGTGCGCGTTGGAGACGATGCCGCGCCCGCTGCGGAATGCCACGACAGGCGCGTCGATCATGTCGGCGAGCTCAAGGATTTCCTCGCGCGCATGGATCGCACCGCTGCCGACGAAGATCATCGGCCGTTTGCTGTCTTTGATCAGCGCTGCGGCTGCCTTGATGCGGTCAGGGTCGGGCTGCGGCGCGGGCAGGGTATCGAACACCTGGGAAGCGCCAACCTGCGCACGCTGGGTAAAGACGTCCCACGGCATTTCCAGCGAAACCGGCCCGCGCCGCCCCGACAGCATTTCCTGAAACGCGCGCGACACCATGGCAGGTGCTGCGTCGGGATATTCGATGCGCTCGGCCCATTTGACGAAGGTGCGCAGCGTCGCAAGCTGATCCGGCATCTCGTGCAGATGGCCGCGGCCCTTGCCGAGAAACGCCGTCGGCACCTGGCCAGTGAGGCACAGCACCGGCTCGTTGCAGCCGAACGCGGTGAGCAGCGCCGCGCCCGCATTGAGCACGCCGGGGCCGGGCACCACGCTGAACACGCCGGGCTTGCCGGAGGAGCGCGCGTAGCCAAAGGCCATGTAGCCGCAAGCCTGCTCGTGCCGGGCGCCGATCACCTTCAACTGCGCCTGATGGAAGGCGTCGAACAGCCCGTAAACTTGCGCGCCGGGCAGGCCGAACACGGTATCGACGCCATGCGCGACGAGGCCATTGACGATCGCTTCGCCGCCGGAGGTTGATTTCATCACTCTGTCCACTCGCTTGCAGGATTGATCAGGCTTCGTCGGCTACGCCGTTCTTCAGCACGCCGACCCCCTCGGCTTCAACCTCGATGACGTCGCCGGGCTTGAGATAGCGCGGCGGATCGAACCGCGCACCGGCGCCGGTCGGCGTTCCCGTCACGATGACGTCACCGGGCACCAGCGTGGTGAAGGTCGAGAGATAGTTGATGAGGTAGCGGAAACCGAAGATCAATCGTCCGGTGCGGTCGTCCTGCCGCGTCTCGCCGTTGACCCGCGTCGTCAGGCGGATGTCCGCGATCTGGTTTTCATCGGTATAGGGCACCAGCCACGGGCCGAGGCTGCCGGTGGAATCGAAATTCTTGCCCTGCGTCACGTTGAACTTGGCATGCCGCACCCAGTCGCGGATGGTGCCCTCGTTGCACAGCGTGACGGCGGCGATGTGATCGAGCGCGTCAGCTTCTTTGATATGCCGGCCGGCGCTTGCCGATGATCAGCACCAACTCGCCCTCGTAATCAAGCTGCGCCGAGGCACGCGGGCGCACCAGCGGCGCGTCGTGGCCGACAAAGGAGCGCGGTGTTCGCATGAACATGCTCGGATATTTCGGCGCGTCCTGCCCGTCCTTGTACTCGGCGTTGCGGTCCGGATAGTTCACGCCGATGCAGATGATCTTTTCCGGCGACGGGATCGGCGGCTGCCAGCTGATCGCGTCGAGCGCATGGTCCGGCGAGCGCTTCGCGGCTTGCTCGGCGAGTTTCATCAACGCGTCGGCGGCAATTGCCTCGCGCAGCGTTGGAAATTCCTTTCCGAAATGCGCGGAGAGATCGACGATGCCGGAGTCGGTTACGGCGCCGTATTTTTGCGCGCCATTGACGGTGAAGGTGGCGAGACGGGGAAGGGCCATTTTCTATTCAGTCCGCTATCGTGACATCGGCGACGAAAGCCGGTTCGCGCACCGCTTGCCCCGTGAACGGCGAACCCTCCTCGAACCAGGAGCGCGGCGCTGGCGCGCCCCACAGCGTCTGCCGGCGCGGGTCCTTCAGCGACCAGCGCAGCGGCTCATGGTCGTGGTCGCCGGTGAAGTAGTCGCTGGTGTAGAGCTCGAGGCGGTGGCCGTCGGGATCCCGGACGTAGAGGAAGAACGCATTCGAAATGCCGTGGCGTCCGGGACCGCGCTCGATGTTCTTGAGATAGCCGCTGGAGGCCATCACGTCGCACAGGTGCAGGACATTCATCGCCGTCGGCACCCAATAGGCGAAATGATGCAGGCGAGGGCCACGGCCATTGGTGATGGCGAAGTCGTGGACGTTGCCCTTGCGGTGCATCCAGGCCGCCGCGATGCGCCCGTTCGGGCCGTCTTCCTCGCCATATTCGGTGAGGCGGAAGCCGAGCCGGGCGTAGAAGTCGACGGTGTTCTGGACTTCGGGAGCGAAGACGTTGAAATGATCGAGCCGCTGCGGATGGCAGCCTTTGTAGAGGTCGTAGCGCCGCAGCAGATGCGGGCGCTTCTCCATCGTGGCGTAAAGTTCGAGCTGGAAACCGGCGGGATCTGTGAATTGCAGCGTGCGGCCCTGGAACGGCTGCTCGGCGAAGGCGTAGGTAATACCGTTTTCGGAAAAGAAGCTGGCCGCCTTGTCGAGATCGCCGTCGTTGCCGACCTTGAAGCCGAGACGGCTGCAGGCGGCAACAGGGGCTTTCCGCAGCACCAGCGAGTGATGCTGATGTTCCTCTGAGCCGCGCAGGTACACGGCTTTGTCGTCGGCGTCCTCGACATGCAGGCCGACGGTGGTCTCGTAGAACGCGCGGCTCTTGTCGAGGTCGGTGACGTCGAGCACGGCGTGGCTGCAGCGGATGATGTTGAAGGGGGGATCGAACGTGTGTGTCGGAACGGGCATGTGGTTTCCTCAGGTCTCTGTCATTCCGGGGCGCGAAGCGAACCCGGAATCTCGAGGTTCCGGGTTCGCTTCGCGCCCCGGAACGACGGTGAGTTCTAAATTCCCAGCTTCTGAATCTTGTGCGTCCCGCGCGCGAGCGAGACGTGTTTTGTTTCCATGTAGAAGTCGAACGAGTAATCGCCGCCGTCGCGGCCGATGCCTGACGATTTCATGCCGCCGAACGGCGTCGGCAGATGGCGGACGTTTTCGGAGTTGAGCCAGATCATGCCGGCCTCCAGCGCATCCGCTACGCGCAGCGCGCGGCCCATGTCGCCGGTCCAGACGTAACCGGTGAGGCCGTACTGGACGCCGTTGGCAATCTCGATGGCATCCTTCTCGTCCTTGAACGGGATCACGGTCAGGAACGGGCCGAACACTTCTTCCTGTGCCACCCGCATCTTCGAGTGTGCGCCGGTGACCAGCGTCGGCTGAACGTAATGCCCACCGCCGGGCCCATCATGCGGCTTGCCGCCCACCGCGATGCTAGCGCCGTCCTTCCGCGCCACGTCGAAATAACTGCAGACTTTTGCGAGATGCCGCTCATGGATCAGCGGTCCGACTTCGGTGACGGGATCGAGCGGATGCCCGACCTTCAGCGCTTTCACCCGCGCAGTCAGCTTCTCGATGAATTTTTCGGCGATGCCTTCCTGGACCAGCAGCCGGCTCGACGAAGTGCAGCGCTCGCCGTTCAGCGAGTAGATCATGAAGACCACCGCATCGAGCGCGCGGTCCAGATCGGCGTCGCCGAACACGATCACCGGGTTCTTGCCGCCGAGTTCGAAATGCACGCGCTTCAAGGTGGGCGCGCCCTGCGCCATGATCGCGGAGCCGGTCGAACTCTCGCCGACAAAGCCAATCGCCTTGATCGCGGGATGCTCGGTCAGCGCCTTGCCGGCTTCCTCGCCGATGCCGTGGACGGTGTTGAGCACGCCGTCGGGCAGGCCAGCCTGTTTCGCCAATTTCGCCAACAGATCGGCAGTGACGGGCGACCATTCCGCCGGCTTGTGCACGACGGTGCAGCCGGCAGCCAGCGCAGGCGCAATCTTCCAGGTCGACAGCATGAACGGCGTGTTCCACGGTGTGATCACGCCGACCGGGCCGATCGGCACCCGGGTCGAGATGTTCCAGTGCTCCTCGCTCGGCGTGTTGAGGCCATCGCGCGCTTCGGCGCATTTGTCAGCGAAGAAGCGGAAGTTTTCGGCCGCCCGGATCGCGGCCTTGGCCATGAAGCGATGCGCCTGGCCGGTGTCGATGCATTCGAGTACCGCGATGTCGTCGGCGTTGTCCTCGATCGCATCGGCCACGCGAAGCAGCAGTTTCTTCCGCATCGCCGCCGGCATGTCGCGCCAGGATTTGAAGGCAAGGCTTGCCGCGGTTGCGGCACGATCAATGTCTTCGGCATTGCCGCGGGCGACCGATGCCAGCACCGCGCCGTCGACCGGGGATTTGGTCTCGAACGTCTGGCCGGAGATCGACGGCACGGTCTTGCCGTCGATCATGTGCCCGATGCCTTCGGATCTTTAGTTTGGCGAGCAGGGGAGCTGCGCGGTCACGGTTGGCCTGAAACACGTCCTTGGGTGTCGCTTTATCCATGGGCCGTCTCCACCTTCAGGGCTTCGTGGATGTTGTTACGTTTCCAGCTGGTCTCCTTGTCGTTGATCTGCATGTCGAACGACAGCGCGAACTTGCTGTCCGCAAACACCGGATCGAGATAGGCCGACAGGATCTTGAAAATATGTTCGCCGGCCTTCTTTCGCGTCGCGAGGTCGCGCCCCTCGCCAAGGCGCAGCACCATGTCGAGGAAGCCGAAGCTCTTGTTGCCGTCGGCGATCGCATAATGCTCGCACCTGACGGCGCGGACGCGAATGCCTCCGAGCGGGAAGATGCCGGTCTCGACGGCGGCCTTGCGGACAAGCTCCACGACGAGGCCGATGTCGACGCGCCCATCGAGATTGGCTGAATATTCAAGCGTGAAGTGCGGCATGGTGCGATGGCTCCAGCTTTCTTAAAGCATCAGGCGACATAACAGCTCAGGGAATCAGGCCGTATCCGTTCGAAAAATAGAGGGTGCTGAAATATGTTTAACATGTTAAGTGTATCACGCAAGCCGGTTTGATGCTTGCTGCAGCGCAAAACTTTATCCCTTTCTCTCATCGACGATTTCGGATGGCGAACGACTGAAGATGGCAGGCAAGAAATCGCCGGATGGATCGCGTTCGAGCGCCGGCAGCGCAGGCGAGGGCCGCGTCGTGCCGATGCGTGAATTCTCGCGCTCGCTACCGATGTCGCTGCTGCGCGCGCGCGAAGCTGTCATGCGGCAGTTCCGCCCGTCGTTGCGCAATCACGGGCTGACCGAACAGCAATGGCGAATCCTGCGCGCGCTGACGGCGGTAGATTCCATCGAGGTTACCGATCTGGCGCGCGTCGCATTCCTGCTCGGGCCGAGCCTGTCGCGGATCCTGCGCGATCTCGAAGCGCGCGATCTGATCGAGCGCCGCACGGCCGAGGCCGATCTGAGGCGCGGCGTGGTGTCGATCTCGCCCAAGGGGCTGAAACTGATCGAGGCCGTCGCGCCCACTTCAGAGGCGATCTACGCCGAAATCACCGGCCGCTTCGGCGCCCGCAAGCTCGCCGAATTGCAGGACATGCTGGGCGAACTGGAGCGCAGCCTTGCGGAGATGGAAGTGGCTGACGAGGCAGACGCCGAGGCTGATGAGTAATCACAAATCTGCATGAGTGATATGTGAAGGCAGGTATAGCTTCGATTTCTGCTCGTTGTTTGAGCAACGAAGTGCTTGCTGATTGAATAAATTCAGCTGGAATAGCAGGGGCTGAGCGGCGTTAATCATTCTGGGGCGTCGCATTGCTCGACTGGTCTGCGTCGTTAGTCGAACTCACCGCGATATCAATTTACTCGGCAGAAGAGAGTCCGTAATACGCACGCTGTTATGCGTCCCGTGAGGACGCCAACACCAAGAAAGGCCGACGAAGTAGCCCGGCCTCAGGGAGAGAGTGATGAAACTTACGAGACGCGATTTCGCGGCCGGTGTCGTTGCCGGTATTGCTGCACCCCACATCATTGGCAGTGCAAAGGCGCAGGGCGCCACCATCAAGATTGGCATGTGTGCGCCAGTAACCGGTCCGGCCGCCGAATCCGGCGGATATGCCATCAAGGGCGCGAAGCTCGCGCTCGAAGCCGTCAACAAGGCTGGTGGTGTTCTCGGCAAACAGCTCGAACTGATCGTCGAGGACGATCAGACCACCAATCCAGGCATCGTGCTGGCATTCTCCAAACTCGCGGCCCAGTCTGACATCGTGGCCTTCCTCGGCTCGATCCGTTCGACCCAGGTGCACGCGATGGCGCCGGACGTGGTGAAGCTAGGCAAGCCTGTGATGATCGGCGGTACCGATCCCAATCTGACGCATATGGGCAATCAGTGGCTGTTCCGCTTCCGTCCGAATGACAGCTACTCCGGCCGCGTGATCGCCGATTACGGCGTCAATACGCTCGGCAAGAAGAAGTGGGCCGTGCTGCATTCGACCGACGCGTTCGGAACGGCCGGTGGCAAGGCCCTTAGCTCCGCGCTGGAAAAGTTGGGTGCGCCTGCCGTGCTCGACCAGGGCTACGCCAACCAGAGCCAGGACTTCACGCCGGTCGTGCTCGCAATCAAGCAGTCGGGCGCCGACATCCTTGGCTCCTACTTCACCTTCGAAAACGATCTCGGCATCTTTGCCCGCCAGTTGCGCCAGCTTGGCGTCAACATTCCCTGGGTCGGCTCGCCCTCGATCGTCAATATCACTGCTCTGAAGCTAGCGGGTCCGGCGCTCTACAATACCTATGGCGTCGCCGATTACGCAGAAGACAGCAGCGAGGCTTCAAAGGCTTTCGGCAAGCTCTATCGCGATGCCGTCAAGGTCGCGCCTGACAACCAGAGTTCCTGGCCATTCGATGCCGTCACTGTGCTCGCAGCGGCGATCAACAAGGCCGGCTCTACCGACGCCGCCAAAATCCGCGAGGCGATCCTCGGCACCAAGAAGTTCCCGGGCGCCGAGGGCGAATACAATTTCGACCAGAACGGTGACGGCCTTCACGGCTACAACATCGTGAAGAACGATAAGGGTAACATTGTCTTCGACAAGCACATCGAGTTCAACGACTGATCGTGGCTTTGGCCTCTCCGGTTTCACCGGGGAGGCCAAAACTCTTTGTCGAAGTGTTTCTCTTACCGAACGCGTGTCATGGATCTTGTCCTTCAACTGCTTTTTACGGGGATAGGCATCGGCGCTGTTTATGCGCTGGTCGCTCTGGGTATCGTGCTGATCTTCCGTGCCACGAATGTGGTGAATTTCGCACAAGGCGAATTCTCGATGGTCGCCGCCTATCTGATGGTGGTGTTTGCCGTCGATCTGGGCTGGCCTTACTGGTTGTCATTCCTGATCGCGCTGGCCGGCATGGCGTTGCTCGGTGTCGTCTTCAATCTCGGGGTATATTACCCGTTGCGGCACCGTACGTTCCTCCCCGTGATCATCGCCACCATCGGCGCATCGATCCTGCTCGCCAACTCCGTCCTGGCAATTTACGGCCCGCAGCCGCAGGTGCTGCAGGGCTGGTTCGAAACGCCAGGAATCCAGCTCGGGCCGGTTTATCTCGACAGCCAGTACCTGCTGATCATCGCCGTGACGGTCGTGCTGGTGATCTTCAATTACTGGTTCTTCGAGAAGACCCTGCTCGGCAAGAAGCTGCAGGCGACCTCGCAGGACAAGGAAATGGCCTCACTGCTGGGCATCTCTGTCTCCGCGATGATCATGATCACCTTTATATACTCGGCCGTGCTCGGCGGCCTCGCCGGTATCCTCGTGGCGCCCGTACTGTTCGTCTCGATCCAGATGGGATCGACGATCGCACTCAAGGCTTTTGCCGCAACCATCATCGGCGGCTTCGGTGACGTCGCCGGCGCCATCATTGGCGGACTGGCGCTGGGCATCATCGAAACCTTTGGCGCAGCCTATATCTCCGTACCCTACAAGGACGCCTTCGCGTTCCTGGCCCTGGTCTTGTTTCTGATGTTCCGACCTCAGGGCATCTTCGGCGAACGTGTCGCGGAGAAAGCATGAGCGCGCCCAGCGAAAATATGCCGATCGCCGTATCCGCGCCAAAGCCGCTGCTGTTGCGTCATTTGCCGTATTTCATCGGTGCTGCGATCGCAGTGGCGCTTGCCGCCACCATTCAGTTCGACGGCTATGTGCACAATATCCTGATGCAGGCAACGACCTTTTCGATCGCGGTGTTCGGTCTCTCGGTCGTGCTCGGACTGTGCGGGCAGATCAATCTCGCACAAGCGGCGTTTTTCGGCTTTGGCGCCTATGCCGTCGGTATCGGCACCTCCGACTACCAGATCAGCTACTGGCTGTGCCTTGTGGCGGGTTGCCTGGTAGCGTTGGTGGCGGGAGCGGTTCTGGGCATGTCGACGTTGCGGCTCGGCGGGCATTACCTCGCGATGGTAACGATCTCGTTCCAGCAAATCGTCACGCTGATCATGATCAACGCGATCTGGCTCACGCATGGGCCGGATGGTGTCTCGCGCATCGGCCGGCCGGCGCTGTTTCAATCCGCGCAGGCTTATCTTGCGTTCTGCGTGGCGGTGCTTGCGATCGTCGGCTATGTCGTTTGGCACCTGCCGGATACAAGGCTCGGGCGAGCCATGCGGGCGGTGCGCGACAATGAACTTGCTGCCGGCGTCGTCGGGGTTGACGTGTTTCGCACCAAGGTTTCCGCCTTTGCGCTGAGTGCGGTGCTGGGTGGGTTGGCTGGCGGGCTTTTCGCCGGCGGTTTCGCCTATGTGAGTCCGGATCAGTTTTCATTCGCCGAATCGGTGGTGTTCCTGACCATGTCCTTGCTCGGTGGCGTGGCGTCGCCGATCGGTTCGGCCATCGGCACGGGTCTGCTGATCCTGATTCCGGAGTGGTTACGGTTCCTGAAGAGCGTTCCCGGACTGTATCTTGCGATCTACGGTCTCGCTGTCATCCTTATCGTTCGCTACATGCCGGACGGGATCTGGGGATTCGTCAATACGGCAACCGCGCGTTGGCGCGCGCAGTTGAAAGCACCACCGGCAGCGGCCGCGCTGCAGTTGAAGCCTGCGACGCTGGGCGGCGATATCGTGCTTCAAGTCTCCGGGTTGTCGAAATATTTCGGCGGCCTCAAGGCCGTCGATGGTGTGGACATTCAGGTCAGGCGCGGCGGCGTTCACGCGTTGATCGGGCCGAATGGCTCGGGCAAGACCACGACGCTCAACGTGCTCTCAGGTCTCTACAAGGCGACCGCCGGCAAGATCGTGCTTGATGGCACTGACATCACCTCGATGCCGCCGCATCAGCGAACGGCGGCGGGATTGGGGCGGACGTTTCAAAATATCCGCCTGTTCCGCTCGATGACGGCACTGGAGAACGTGGAGATCGGCGCCGAACGACCCGGTAACACCATGATCGGCACGGGCGGTGACGCTGCGTTGACCGAGCGTGCGATGGAAGCGCTGACCTTCGTCGGTCTCGGCGCCCGCGCCAACGAATTGATCTCGAGCTTCTCCTACGGCCACCAGCGCCTGATTGAGATTGCGCGCGCCCTTGCGGCCAATCCTACCTTGCTGCTGCTCGACGAACCCGCCGCCGGGCTCAATTCGACTGAAAAGCTCGAACTTCACGCGCTGCTCAAACGCATCGCGGCGCAAGGCCTCACCATCCTGATCATCGACCACGACATGACGCTCGTCTCCGAGGCGGCCCAGCATATCACCGTGCTCAATTTCGGACGCCGTATTGCCGACGGCGAATCCATGGCGGTGCTGCGTCACCCCGATGTCGTCTCCGCCTATCTCGGGACCGAATAGATGCCGTTGCTTGAAATCCGCGATCTCGTTGTCCGCTACGGCGAAATCGAAGCGCTGCGCAGCATTTCGCTGGGCGTTGACGAAGGGCAGGTAGTGACCTTGCTCGGCGCCAACGGCGCCGGCAAGTCGACCACCTTGCGCGCGATCTCCGGTCTCGCGAAACCCGCGGCCGGTGACATCCTGTTCGACGGAAAGTCGATCGCAGGACTTGGACCCGAAGCGATCGTGCGGATGGGCATTTCGCATGTGCCGGAAGGCCGACGGGTATTCCCCGGCTTGACGGTGAAAGAGAACATCATGCTCGGCGCGTCCAACCGAAAGGTTGCAACTTCGCAGCTGTCGCGTGAGGCCGATGCCATGTTCGACTTGTTTCCCGACATCAGGCCGTTCTCCGGTGCGCTGGGCTGGACGTTGTCGGGGGGCCAGTTGCAGATGGTTGCCGTCGCCCGCGGCCTGATGGCGCGGCCGCGATTGCTGTTGCTGGACGAGCCCTCGCTGGGGCTGGCTCCCGTGATCGTTCAAGCCGTTTTCAGGATCATTTCGGAGGTCCGGCGCAACACCACCGTCCTGCTTGTCGAGCAAAATGCGCGCATGGGACTTTCCGTCGCCGATCACGGGTTCGTCCTGGAGACCGGACGGATCGTGCTGGGCGGCAAGCCTGATGAATTGTGGGGCAACGAGGCCATTGCCGCCGCATATCTCGGTGGTCACGCCAAGGTCAGCGCCTAAAGCAGCGAGTTAGCCATTCATGGTCACCCTACAGGTCCCCAATCTCATCAATTTCGTTGCCGAGGTATTTTCGCACTCGGAGTCCTCTCCTGAAGAAGCCAGGCGCATCGCGACATACCTCACGACCGCCAATCTGACCGGGCACGACAGCCACGGCGTGATTCGTGTGCCTGTGTATGTCCGTTGGAAGAAAATGGGCTCCGTCGTTCCGAACCAGACGGCCGAAATCGTGGTCGATACGCCGTCGCTTGCGGTGGTGGACGGCAAGTTCGGCTATGGGCAGACGGTAACGCCGCAAGCTGTGCGGATCGGCATCGAGAAATGCAAGAAGGCCGGACTTGCGGCGGTGGCGTTGCGCAACGCCGGACATATCGGTCGCGTCGGCGACTGGGCGGAGATGGCCGCCGCCGAAGGCCTCGTGTCGATTCATTTCGTCAATGCCGCCGGTTCGCTGCTGGTTGCGCCTTTTGGCGGCGTTGAGAAGCGGCTGTCGACAGCGCCGTATTGTGTCGGCATTCCGCGCCAGGGGCAGGATCCGATCGTGCTCGATTTCGCCACCTCCATCGTCGCCGAAGGCAAGGTGCTGGTTGCGAGCCGTGGCGGCAAGAAATTGCCGAAAGGCGCACTCGTCGATCGCGATGGCACGTTGAGCGAGGATCCGGCCGTGCTTTACGGACCGCACACGGCCGAGGGACCACGCGACCATACCCAGGGCACCGGCGCGATCCGGGCGTTTGGCGAGCACAAGGGCTCGGGGCTGGCGTTCATCTGCGAGTTGCTGGGCGGCGCGTTGACCGGGACCGGTGCCACCGCCGCGGATCGGCCTTTCGCAAACGGCATGTTTGCGGTCTATGTCGACCCCAAGGTGGTCGACACCAGTAATTTCTTCGATGGCGAAATCTCGCGCTACGTCGACTTCATCCGGGCGACCAAGCCGGTCGCCGGCGTCGACACGGTGCTGATTCCGGGCGATACGGAACGGAAGATGCGTGCCGAACGCACCAAGAACGGCATCCCCTTGCCTGACGACACCTGGGCGGCGATAGTGAATACCGCGCGCGAGGTAGGCGTCAGCGAAGTGAGCATCCAGCGGGCCGTCAGCTAGACTGCCCGGTTCGAAACAAGAGACAACAGGGAAAACGCACCCAATGACAACCAACAACGTCAAGAAAGTATGGGCCTCGGGCAAGGCCGTCGTGAACGCGTGGCTCGCGATCCCGTCGGGCTTCTCCGCCGAAGTGATCGCGCAATGCGGCTTCGACAGCGTGACCGTCGACATGCAGCACGGCGTTCAGGATTACCTTTCGATGGTGCAGTGCTTTCAGGCGATGAACGGCCATCCGGTGACGCCGATGGTCCGCGTGCCGTGGAACGAGCCCGGCATCATCGGCAAGGTGCTCGACGGCGGCGCCTATGGCGTGATCTGCCCGATGATCAACACCCCGAAAGAAGCCAAGGACCTCGTCCAGTTCGCCAAGTATCCGCCGAAGGGCACGCGCTCGAACGGTCCGATCCGCGCCGGCATGTACGGCAGCGCGGGTTCGTACCAGCAGACCGCCAATGACGAGATCGTGCTGCTGCCGATGATGGAGACCAAGACCGCGATCGAGAATATGGAGTCGATCCTCGACGTTGAGGGCATCAACGGCGTCTATGTCGGTCCGTCCGATCTCCGCTTCTCGTACGGCCTGACGCCGAAACTCGACGGCGATGAGCCGGAAATCCTCAAGATCTACGAAAAGATCATCAAGGAATGCGGCAAGCGTGGCCTGCATCCGGGCATCCACTGCTCCGGCGCGGAAGGCGCGGCGCGCGCGGTCAACATGGGCTTCAAGCTGGTGACGCTGTCGAACGAAGTCGGCCTGATGTCGACCTATGCCAAGATGCAGGTGAACCAGACCCGCAAGGACTCTGGCGGCAAGGCGTAAGAAGCGAAGACACGAACAGGAGTGGCGAGTAGGCGATCGTTCAAAGTCGCCACTCGCTATTCGCCAAACCTGAGGAGGTACCCAAATGACCCCGGCACCCGTCATTCGCCTGCATCCTGACGACGGCGTGCTGATCGCGCGCTCGAGCCTGCCGCCCGGCATGGTGGTCGCCGATGGCGTCACCACGGTCGAACGGATCCCGGCGGGTCACAAGGTGGCGATCAAGCCGATTGCGGTGGGCGAGCCGGTGCGCCGTTACGGCCAGATCATCGGCTTCGCCACAATACCGATTTCGCCGGGCCAGCACGTCCATACCCAGAACTGCGGCATGGGCGATTTCGCCAAGGACTATGCGTTCGGTGTCGACGTCAAGCCGGTGCCGAATTTCGATCTGCCGGCGACGTTTGAGGGCATTCGCCGCGGCGACGGGCGCGTGGCGACGCGCAACTATATCGGCATCCTGACCTCGGTGAATTGCAGCGCCCATGTCGCCGGCATGGTCGCCGATATCTTCAAGAAGAACCCGTTCACCGGCGATAATCCGCTGGCCGATTTTCCGAATGTCGACGGCGTGGTGGCGCTGACCCACAAGACCGGCTGCGGCATGACGCAGGACGAACCGCTGGCGCTACTCCGTCGCACGCTGGGCGGCTATGCGCGGCATGCGAATTTCTCGGCCGTGGTCGTGCTGGGGCTGGGCTGCGAGGTCAACCAGATCGGCGGGCTGATGCAGGAGCAGAAGCTCGCGGGACGTCTGCGCGCGATGGATATCCAGGAAGTCGGCGGCACCCGCAAGACGGTGGAAGCCGGTGTCGCCTTCGTGCGCGAGGCGCTGACCGACGCCAACAAAGTAAAGCGTGAGCCGGTGCCGGCCAGCGAATTGACGGTGGCGCTGCAATGCGGCGGCTCCGACGGTTACTCCGGCGTGTCGGCCAATCCGGCGCTGGGCGCGGCGAGCGATCTCCTGGTTGCCCACGGCGGCACCGTGATCCTCTCCGAGACGCCGGAGACTTATGGCGCCGAACATCTGCTGACCCGGCGCGCGGTAAGCCGCGAGGTCGGCGAGAAACTGGTCGGCCTGATGCGCTGGTGGGAGGAATACACCAAGCGCGAAGGCGCCGAGATGAACGCCAATCCGAGCCCCGGCAACAAGGCGGGCGGCCTCACCACGATCCTGGAGAAATCACTGGGCGCGATGGCCAAGGCCGGCAGCACCAATCTGGTCGATGTGCTCAATTATGCCGAAGCCGTCACCAAAAAGGGTTTCGTGTTCATGGACACGCCCGGCTACGACCCGGTGGCTGCAACCGGGCAGGTGGCGGGCGGCGCCAATCTCGTCTGCTTCACCACCGGCCGCGGCAGCGTGTTCGGCTGCAAGCCCGCGCCCTCGATCAAGCTCGCCACCAACACGCCGATGTACAAGCGCATGGAAGACGACATGGACGTCAATTGCGGCACCATCCTCGACGGCGAGGAGAGCGTGCAGCAATGCGGCCAGCGCATTTTCGAACTGATGCTGAAAACGGCATCGGGCCGGCCGACCAAGAGCGAAAGTTTTGACTTCGGCGGCGCCGAGTTCGCGCCGTGGGTGCTTGGGGCGACGATGTAGTGCTCGCACTACTCTCGCGTCGCCCCTGCGAACGCAGGGGCCCATAACCACAGGCCGTGGTTTTACGGAAGGTGGCAGCCACGCTGCCTCATTGATAGATCACGCGGTATGGGTCCCTGCGTTCGCAGGGCCGACAAGAATCCGCACTTCCCATAGGCAACCGCTGCCCGTTGTTAGTGCTTGATCCCACCCGGGACCGGTGTTCTGCTTAAAAAAGCTGCTGGAGTTCCCGTTCCGTGTCGATCTTCGTCGCGCTGCATCACGTTACCCACTACAAATACGACCGACCGATCGATCTCGGCCCGCAAACCGTGCGCCTGCGCCCGGCGCCGCATACGCGCACGCCGATCCTGAGCTATTCGCTCAAGGTCACGCCAGCAAATCATTTTGTGAACTGGCAGCAGGACCCGCAAGGCAACTGGCTGGCGCGCTTCGTATTCCCGGAGAAGGCGACCGAACTGAAGATCGAGGTCGACTTCTCCGCGCAGATGACGGTGGTCAATCCCTTCGACTTCTTCGTCGAGGGTTACGCCACCAGTTTTCCGTTTCAGTACACCAACGACCTCAAGACCGAGCTTGCGCCCTATCTCGCCACCACGGAGCAGGGGCCGTTGTTCGCCGCGTACCTGAAGGATATTCCGCGCGAGGCCGACAGCACCGTCAATTTCCTGGTCGACCTCAACGCGCAGCTGCAGAAAAAGATCAGCTACGTCATCCGCATGGAGCCGGGTATCCAGACGCCGGAAGAGACGCTGGCCTGCGGTTCCGGATCGTGCCGCGACTCGGCGTGGCTGTTGATCCATATCTTCCGTCACCTCGGCCTCGCGGCGCGCTTCGTCTCCGGCTATCTCATTCAGTTGCGTCCCGACATCGATCCGGTCGAAGGGCCGCGCGAGGTCGAGAGCGATTTCACCGATCTGCACGCCTGGGCCGAAGTCTATCTTCCGGGCGCGGGCTGGATCGGGTTCGATGTCACCTCGGGCATGCTGACGGGCGAGGGGCATATCCCCGTCGCCGCCACGCCGCACTACCGCTCGGCGGCGCCGATCAGTGGCAGCGCCGGCTTCGCCAATGTCGAATTCGGTTTCGAGATGAGCGTCAAACGCATCCGCGAGGCGCCGCGGATCACGCGGCCGTTCTCGGATGAATCCTGGGCGCGTCTCGACAGCCTGGGCGAAAAGGTCGATGCCGATCTCAAAGCGGGTGACGTGCGGCTGACCATGGGCGGCGAGCCGACATTCGTCTCCGTCGACGACCTGGAATCGCCGGAATGGAATATCGCCGCGGTCGGCCCGACCAAGCAGGCGCTCGCCGATGAGCTGATCCGAAAACTGCACGCGCGTTTCGCGCCGGGCGGGCTGTTACATTACGGGCAGGGCAAATGGTATCCGGGCGAGAGCCTGCCGCGCTGGGCATTCGGGCTCTACTGGCGCAAGGACGGCGTGCCGATCTGGAAGAATGCAGACCTGATCGCCAAGATCGATAACCCGCGCAAGGCCGGGATTGCGGACGCGCAGCGGATGATGGAAGGCACCGCGAAGCGGCTCGGTCTCGATACCGGCTATGTGATGCCAGCCTACGAGGACCCCGTGCATTGGCTGCAAAAGGAAGCAGCGTTGCCGGCTAATGTCGATCCCAGCGACTCCAAGCTGGCCGATCCCGAAGAGCGTTCGCGCATGGCGCGCGTATTCGATGAGGGGCTCAACAAGCCCAATGGATTCGTGCTGCCGATCCAGCACGTGGGCGCCGACGTCCAGGGTTGGATGAAAGGCTGGATGAGTGAACATTGGAAGCTACGGCGCACCCATCTGTTCCTGATACCGGGCGATTCACCGCTCGGGCTGCGGTTGCCGATGTCGTCGCTGCCCCATGTTCCTCCCGAAGAGTATCCCTACGTCGTCGAGCAGGATCCGATGGAGCCGCGTCTGGAACTTGCGGTCGAAGACAAGGACGCTGAAGCAGGAGCGGTGGCAGCGAAGCCGGAGCCGAAACCCAGGCCAAAGGCCAAGCTCAGGCCGGTGCGCACGGCGATATCGGTTGAAATCCGTGACGGCGTGTTGTGCGTCTTCATGCCGCCCGCAGAGAAGGTCGAAGATTATCTCGAACTGATCGCGGCGGTGGAAGCGACCGCCGAGGAAATGCAGATTCAGGTTCATGTCGAGGGCTATGGGCCGCCCTACGACCCGCGCGTCGAAGTCATCAAGGTGACGCCCGATCCCGGCGTGATCGAAATCAACGTCCAGCCGGCGCAGAACTGGCGCGAGGCGGTCGACATCACCTTCGGCCTGTATGAAGACGCCGCAAAAATCCGCCTCGGCGCCAATCGCTTCCTCGTCGACGGCCGCCACACCGGCACTGGCGGCGGCAACCACGTCGTGGTCGGCGGCTCCACGCCGCAGGATTCGCCGTTCCTGCGCCGCCCTGATCTGTTGAAGAGCCTCGTGCTGTACTGGCAGCGCCATCCCTCGCTGTCGTATTTGTTCTCCGGCATGTTCATCGGCCCGACCAGCCAGGCGCCGCGCATCGACGAAGCACGCCACGACGGGCTCTATGAACTGGAAGTAGCACTCGCGCACGTGCCGCCGCCGGATATCGAGGCCCCGCTATGGCTGGTCGACCGGCTGTTCCGGCACCTCCTGGTCGACATCACAGGCAATACCCATCGCGCCGAGATATGCATCGATAAGCTCTATTCGCCCGACGGTCCGACCGGCCGCCTCGGGCTGGTCGAATTCCGCGCGCTCGAAATGCCGCCCGATCCGCGGATGTCGCTGGCGCAGCAACTCTTGATCCGCGCGCTGATCGCAAAGCTCTGGCGCGAGCCGCAGCAAGGCAAGTTCGTGCGCTGGGGCACCACGCTGCACGATCGCTTCATGCTGCCGCATTTCCTGTGGGAGGATTTTCTGGGCGTGCTCGAAGAACTCCGGCAATCCGGCTACGAGTTCTCGCCGGAATGGTATTCGGCGCAGCTCGAGTTTCGTTTTCCGGTGTTCGGCCGCGTCCATCATGGCGGCGTCGCGCTGGAATTGCGGCAGGCGCTGGAGCCCTGGCACGTGCTCGGCGAAGAGGGGTCGGCCGGCGGCACCGTGCGCTATGTCGATTCTTCAGTAGAGCGCCTGCAGGTCAAGGCGACCGGCTTCGTCGAAGGCCGCCATATCGTGACCTGCAACGGCCGGCGGATGCCGATGACGGCAACCGGCCGCTCCGGCGAGGCGGTCGCTGCGGTCCGCTTCAAGGCCTGGCAGCCGGCGTCGGGACTGCACCCGACCATCCCGGTCCACGCCCCCCTGACATTTGACCTGATTGATACCTGGAACGGCCGCTCGCTCGGCGGCTGCGTCTACCACGTCGCCCATCCCGGCGGCCGCAGCTACGATACCAAGCCGGTCAATTCCTATGAGGCGGAAGCAAGGCGTTTGGCCCGGTTTCAGGATCACGGCCACACCCCGGGCAAGATCGACCCGCCGCCCGAGGAACGCACAATTGAATTCCCTTTGACGCTCGACTTGAGGACGCCGCTCCTGCATTGATTTGGGCCATAGCGTTTTGCAGCGAAGCGGAAAACGCGTCAAAATAAGGCGCGCGGACCTCGATTCTGAACTATTCAGAAGCGAGGGCTTCGGGGAGTCGGGGATGACCGAACAGGCAGGCCAAGGCCACAATCAGGAGAGCAGGGCTCGTCCCGGTCAGCGGCGTATGGCGCAATGGGCGCGCGAGTATGCGCGGCTGCCCGGCATTCCCGACGAATATATCGGACCGGACGGCGCCCCCCGCGCAGTCTGGAGCCGGTTTTTCGACGCCTTTGCCGCACTTTCGCCTGTAGATATCGAGCGGCGCTTCGCCTCCGCCGACCGGCATTTGCGCGAAGCCGGCGTCACCTACCGCGCGCCCGGCGACACCGCGGACCGGCTGTGGCCCCTCAGCCATCTGCCGCTGATCATCGACGAGGCCGAATGGCAGCAATTGAGCATCGGCATCGCGCAGCGCGCGCAGCTGCTCGAAATGGTGCTGCGCGATCTCTATGGCGAGGGCCGGCTGATCGTCGATGGTGCGGTGCCTGCCGCCGCCATCGCCGGCAGCAACGAATATCTGCGCGCGGTATGCGGCGTCAAACCGCCGGGCGGGCGCTATCTGCATTTCTATGCGGCCGACGTCGGCCGCGGCCCCGACGGGCGCTGGTGGGTGCTCAACGACCGCACCCAGGCGCCATCAGGCGCCGGCTATGCCCTGGAAAACCGGCTGGTGCTGTCGCGCGCCTTTTCCAATCTCTACAAGTCGATGAATGTCGAGCGCGTGGCACCGTTCTTCGAGGCCTTCCGCGAGAGCCTGCGCGCCAGCGCCGACCGCGACGAGCCGCGGATCGGGTTGCTGACGCCTGGCGTCTTCAGCGAAACCTTTTTCGAGCACGCGACGCTCGCGCGCTATCTCGGCTTTCTCCTGGTCGAGGGCGACGATCTCGCCGTCAGCGGCGACCGCATTCACATCCGCACGGTCGCCGGCTTGAAGCGGCTCGACGTGCTGCTGCGCCGGGTCGATTCCAATTTTCTCGATCCGCTGGAACTCGATGCGTCCTCGCACCTCGGCGTGCCCGGCCTGCTCGACGTGCTGCGCAAGGACGGCGTGGTCGTCGCCAACATGCCGGGCTCCGGCGTGCTGGAAGCGCGGGCGCTGCTGGGATTCCTGCCGAACCTGTGCCGGCGCTTGCTCAGCGAGAATTTGATCATGCCGCACATCGCGACCTGGTGGTGCGGACAGAAATCCGCGCGCGAGGAAGTACTGTCGCGGCTGGAGGATTTTGCGATCGAGGGCGCCTATGGCCGGGCCGTTCCGGGCTTTTCCGGCAACGGTCCGGTGATCGCCGGCGAGTTGCCGCCGGCCGAGCGTGACCGGCTCCGGGATGCGATCGCCAACCGCGGCATCGATTATGTCGGCCAGGAGCTGGTGCGGCTGTCGACGACGCCGGTATGGGAACAGGGACGGATCACGCCGCGGCCGTTCGTGCTGAGGGTGTTCGCCGCGGCAACCCCCCAGGGCTGGACCATCCTGCCCGGTGGTTTCTGCAGAATTGCCGAAGAGCCCGATGCCCGTGCCGTCTCGATGGGCGACGGCGCCCGGTCGGCGGATGTCTGGGTTGTCTCCGACAAGGCGGTGTCGGCTTCGACGCTGCTGCCGGGGGCCGACGCCGTGCGCATCAAGCGCATCGCCGGCGTGGTCCCCAGCCGCGCCGCGGACAATCTGTTCTGGCTCGGCCGCTATCTCGAGCGCGCCGAGGCGACGCTGCGGCTGATCCGTGCGCTCGGCACGCCGACGCGCGACCCCGTGAAGGGATCGTCGACCGCGCTGCCCTCGGTCGAGCGCATCCAGCGGCTTCTGGTGACCTGGGGCGCGACCTCGCAGGCAACGCGGACCAACCCGGCGCGGGTCGTCGCTGAGGCGCTGCAGAGCACGGAGAAGTTTGGCTCGGCGTTGTCGCTGGTAAAGTCGGCGCAGCGCACCGCAAGTTCGTTGCGCGAGCGGCTTTCGCCCGACGCCTGGCAGATCATCACCGAGATGGTGGAGCGCCTCGCTCTGCAGGTCGACGACGACGACAGCGTCGTCAGCGCCGCCGAACTGACGTTGCAGGAACTGGCGAGCCTTGCAGGTCTGGCGCAGGAGAACATGAACCGCGCCGCCGGCTGGCGCTTCCTCGACATGGGCCGCCGCGCCGAACGCGCCATCAACACCGCGCGGTTCGCCCGGCAATTCGCCTATGACGAAGCCGGCGACGAGGACCTCGATGTGCTGCTGACGCTGGTCGATTGCCAGATCACCTATCGTTCGCGCTATCTGGTCGGCCCGGCGCTGGCGCCGGTGCGCGATCTCGCGGTGCTCGACCCCTATAATCCGCGCTCGGTCGCGTTTCAGGTCACCGCGCTCAACGACCACATCGCAGCGCTTCCGAGCCTGAAGCAGCACGGCCTGATCGAGCGGCCGCAGCGGCTCGCGGTGGCGCTGCAGGCCATGCTGGCGACGTCGGAAGCGGCTGCGCTGGACGTCAAAACCCTGTTCGCGCTGGAACAGGATCTGCTCAATCTCGCCGACGCCATCGGCCTGCATTACTTCCCGCACGGACCCAATGCGAGCCGGCCGGAGAAGCTCACGGGCCTCGCGTGATCTACGACATCCGTCACCTCACGAGCTACAGTTACGAGAGCCCGGTGAGTTTTGCGCGCTGCTCGCTGCGGCTGGAGCCGCTAAGCGGCGACGGGCAGCAACTGATCTCGCATACGGTCGAAATCCGGCCGCGGCCGGCCGCGCGCACGGTGCGGCGGGATTTTTTCGGAACGCACACCGAGAGCGTCGTGATCGAAGCCGCGCATCGCAGCCTCCGGATCGATTCCCGGTCGCGGGTTTCAGTGTCGCGCCGCGCGCTTGCGCGCAATGCGCCAAGTCCGTCCTGGGAAACCATCCGCGACGTGGCCTTCGAGGCCGCCAGTCTCGGCCCGGCTTCGCCGGTCGGATACGTCTTTGCGAGTTCGCTGGTGCCGGTGCTGGCGCCGGTCACCGCCTATGCGGCGTCGAGCTTTCCGCCAGGTGGCGGCATTGTCGCGGGCACGGTGGACCTGATGCACCGGATCCGCCACGATTTCAAATACGACCCCAAGGCAACGGTGATCTCGACGCCGCTCCGGGAAGTGTTCGAGAAGCGCCACGGCGTCTGCCAGGATTTTGCCCATGTGATGATTGCGGGCTTGCGGGGCCTCGGACTGCCGGCGGCCTATGTCAGCGGCTATTTGCGCACCATCCCGCCGCCGGGCAAGCCGCGCCTGCAGGGCGCCGACGCGACCCATGCCTGGGTGTCGGTGTGGTGCGGCGCCGACATCGGCTGGATCGGCTTCGATCCGACCAACGACCTGCTGGTCGAGAACGACCACATCATTCTCGCCATCGGGCGCGACTTCTCCGACGTCTCGCCGGTCGACGGCATCATCGTCGGATCGCGCAAGCAGAAGCTCGCGGTCGCCGTGGACGTGCTGCTGGTGGAGTGAGGACGATGCCGGGACAAGCCCGGTCATGACGAAGAGTGGGCTCTAGGTCCCGGTCTTGCGCGTCTGCTCGAACGTATCGGCCCGCAGGTTCCGGAAGAACGCCTCGACTTCGCGCGACAGGGTATCGGCGGTGGCCGTCAGTTCGCTGGATGCGGTGAGGACGGAGGCCGCTGCCGTATTTGTCGTGCCGATGGCCTCGCTGAGCGAGCCGATATTGACCACAAGGGTTCCGTTGCCCTGCGCCGCCAGTTGCGCATTCGCCGAGATCTCGCGGGTCGCCGCATCCTGCTGTCCGATGGCGCCTGCGATATTCGATGTCACCTCGTTGATCTCACGCACGGCGTTGCCGATTTCTCGAACCGCATCGACGGAATTTTTGGTCGAGGTCTGGATCAGGCCGACGTTCTGGCCGATCTCGGCCGTGGCCTTGGCGGTCTGTTCCGCCAGCGCCTTGACCTCGTGGGCCACGACGGCGAAGCCGCGGCCGGCGTCGCCGGCGCGCGCGGCTTCGATGGTCGCATTCAGCGCCAGAAGATTGGTTTGTTCGGCAATCGCCTGAATCAGGGACAACACGCCGTCGATACGCTGGGTCGCCGCCGCGAGCCCCTCGATTTCGGCGACCGATTTTTCGGTGCGCAGGCCTGCCTGCTCGACGGCGCTGGCCGACTGGCGTACCTGGCGGCCGATTTCCTCGACAGAAGCGGAGAGTTCTTCGGCGGCGCTGGCGACAGCGGAAACGTTGCTGGAAGCCTGCTCGGTGGCGCTGGACGCCGCCACGGCGCGGCCGCTCGCGTCGGACGAAACGCTCGCGATGGTCTGGGCGGTATCGCGCATCGAGGTCGCATTGTCGGTGACGGCGCGCAGCACGTCGCCGATCGCCTGCCGGAAGGCGTCGACCGATGCTTCGATGTGGCGGGTTCGCTCGTCGCGTGCCTCGGAATCTTCCAGCACCTGCGAATTAAGGTTGCGGTTGCGATCCATCGCCTCCTGAAAGATCTTGATCGCGCGGGCCAGCGCACCGATCTCGTCGGCGCGGCCGGTGTGCGGAACTTCCACCCCTTCGGCGCCATCGGCGACCTGCTTGATGGTCGCGGTGATTACCGAAAGCGGGCGGGCGATCGAACGGGCGATGATCAGCACGCCCATGACCACCACCACCAGCGCGAAGATGCCGAGGCAGGTCAGCACAAAGGCCATCGTGTGGTTGGTGTCGGTCTGTTGCGCGAGTTTCTTGCTGCGTTCGGCGTAGACCCTGGACAGCGCCTCGAGGTCCTTGTTCAGCGCTATGCGCACTTCGCGGTTGGCGTCATTGTCGCCCCACTCGCGTCCCGCGGCAGCATTGATCTCGACACCGCGGCGGACCAGCTCCTTGCGGAAATCGATGAATTGTTCGATGCGCTTCTTGAAGGTGGCGAACTGCAGGGCGTCGTCGGCCTGGACCAGCGCCTGCCAGCTCTTGACGACCTCGAGAATGCGCTCGTTGAACTTGAGCAGTCCGTCGCCGTATTTCTTCACCACGGCCGGATCCGCCGACATGTAGACGCCGCGCGATTCCATTACCACCGCATAGACCAGCGAATTGACGCGCTCGACGTTGAGGGCGGCGCGGCTCGCATTCGCCACCGCTTCCGTCAGTTCGGCGTTCTGGCGGGTGTTGTAGTCGGACAAAGCGGTGATGACGGCGACCAGCACCGCGAACAGCGCGAAGATGGAGTACAGCTTGGCTGCGAGCGAAAACCGGGACATGGCGCTACCAAAAAATTGATTGGGGCATTTTGCAATTTCGGCCATGTCGGCACTCCCAAGCGGAGGTGGGTGCCGTTGGCCAGCTCAAATTGTGCGCAGGTTTGATGGACAAACTCTTAATCCGAGAATTTCTGCGGCCCGCAACCTCTGAAACTTCTCTATATTTTTCATAGCCTTATCGTGCGACGATAAGTCCTTTCGCCGGGAAAATTTGGCATTTTTGCGCGAGCGCACGACTTAAGCGTGCTCAATAATTTAGCACAATTGAAGGTCGTTTCCGGTGGCGGGCGAGGCAGGATTGGCGCGAGGTGATAGTGTTGCCACGCCCTCCTGGATGGGCCCGGAGCCTTCATGGTCTATCGCCGAACCATCAATACCACTTCTTACACCTTCGGTGATTTGCGCGACCTGCTCGCCAAGGCGACCCCGCCGCGCTCCGGCGACCGCCTCGCGGGCGTTGCGGCCGACAGCGCCGAGCAGATGATCGCGGCGCGCATGGCGCTCGCCGACGTCCCGCTCAAGCAGTTTCTCAATGAAGCGGTTGTCCCCTACGAGGACGACGAGGTCACCCGCCTGATTATCGACAGCCACGACGCGCCGAGCTTTGCGGCCGTCTCGTCGCTGAGCGTCGGCGGTTTCCGCGACTGGCTGTTGTCCGACGCCGCCACCGGGGAGACGCTGGCCAAGCTCGCGCGCGGGATCACGCCGGAAATGGCCGCGGGCGTCTCCAAGCTGATGCGCAATCAGGACCTGATCCTGGTCGCCAAAAAATGCACCGTGACCTCGGCCTTTCGCAACACTATCGGCCTGAAGGGCCGGATGAGCGTGCGGCTGCAGCCCAATCACCCCTTCGACGACATCAGGGGCATTACCGCCTCGATCCTCGACGGCATTCTGCTCGGATCGGGCGACGCCTGCATCGGCATCAATCCGGCCAGCGACGACCCGGCGGTCATCGGCAACCTGCTGCGGCTGCTCGACGGCATCATCGCGCGGCTGCAGATACCCACGCAGAGCTGCGTGCTCACGCATGTGACCACCACGCTCGGATTGATCGGGCAGGGCGCGCCGGTCGACCTGGTGTTCCAGTCGATCGCGGGCACCGAGGCCGCCAACCGCAGCTTTGGCGTCGATCTGGCGCTGTTGCGCGAGGCGCGAGAGGCGGGGCTGTCGCTGCGCCGCGGCACGGTTGGCGAAAATGTGATGTATTTCGAGACCGGGCAGGGCTCGGCGCTGTCGGCCAATGCCCATCACAATGTCGATCAGCAGACCTGCGAAGCGCGGGCCTATGCGGTGGCGCGCGCCTTCGATCCGCTCCTCGTCAACAGCGTCGTCGGATTCATCGGCCCCGAATATCTGTACGACGGCAAGGAAATCATCCGCGCCGGCCTCGAGGATCATTTCTGCGGCAAGCTGCTCGGCCTGCCGATCGGTGTCGACGTCTGCTACACCAACCACGCCGAGGCCGACCAGGACGATATGGACAATCTGCTGACGCTGCTGGCTGCCGCCGGTGTGACGTTCATCATGGGGGTGCCGGGCGCCGATGACGTAATGTTGAACTACCAGTCGACCTCGTTCCACGACGCGCTCTATATCCGCGACCTCTTCGGCCTGAAGCGGGCGCCCGAGTTCGACGACTGGCTGGTTCGTACCGGCCTTGCCGGCACTGACTTCCGGCTTGCTGGCAACGCGGGCCTGCTGCCCGAATTTGCCTCGCGGCTGATCGCCTGAGGGGTGGTCGCCGGCCGCCGGTCTTCATGCAACCATTGAACCCCGTGCGAGTTGGAACCGACTGCTGCAGGGGCGAAAGGTCGCCACAATCTTGAAGAAATTCTGGCCCAGCTTTCAATGTCGTGCTTAGATTTGTGGAAGCTTTGTCTGAGGAAGTTTGATGAGAGCTGAAGGCATCGAGACGGCACGGCGCATCCTGTGCGTCTTTCCGCGCTACACGTCTTCCTTTGGTACGTTCGAGTATTCCTACCCCCTGACCGATGGCGTGCAGGCTTTCATGCCGCCGCAGGGGCTGTTGCTGATCGCGGCCTACCTCCCGGCCAACTGGCCGGTCCGCTTCATCGACGAGAACATTCGCCCCGCCACGCGGGAAGATTTCGAGTGGGCGGAAGCGGTGTTCGTCAGCGGCATGCACATCCAGCGCCAGCAGATGAACGACATCTGCCGCCGCGCGCATGCGTTCGATCTGGCGGTTGCGATCGGCGGGCCGTCGGTGAGCGCGTGCCCGGATTACTATCCCTCGTTCGATTATCTCCATGTCGGCGAACTCGGCGACGCCACCAATGAGCTCATTGCCCGGCTGGCGCGCGATCCGTCGCGCCCCGAGCAGCAGGTGGTGCTGAAGACCAACGATCGCCTGGCCATGACCGAGTTCCCGATTCCGGCCTACGAGCTGGCGGAGGTCAAAAAATACTTTCTCGGCAGCATCCAGTATTCGAGCGGCTGCCCCTATCAGTGCGAGTTCTGCGACATTCCCGGCCTCTACGGCCGCAACCCGCGCCTGAAGTCGCCGCAGCAGATCATCGCCGAACTCGACAAACTCCGGGAATGCGGCGTCACCGGCTCCGTTTATTTCGTCGACGACAATTTCATCGGCAACCGCAAGGCGGCGCTCGACCTGCTGCCGCATCTGGTCGAATGGCAGAAGCGGACCGGCTACGTGATGCGGCTCGCCTGCGAGGCGACGCTGAACATCGCCAAGCGGCCCGAAATCCTGGAGAAGATGCGCGAGGCGTTCTTCGTCACGGTGTTTTGCGGCATCGAGACGCCCGATCCCGACGCGCTGAAGGCGATGCACAAGGACCACAACATGATGGTCCCGATCCTGGAGGGTGTTCGCACCATCAACTCCTACGGGATGGAAGTCGTCTCCGGCATCATCATGGGGCTCGACACCGACAAGCCGGATACCGGCGACGCGCTGCTCGGGTTTGTCGAGGAGTTGCAGATCCCGCTGCTCACGATCAATCTGCTGCAGGCGCTGCCGAAGACGCCATTGTGGGACCGGCTGGAGCGCGAGGGCCGGCTGGTCAATGACGACGATGGCCGTGATTCCAATGTCGAGTTTCTGCTGCCGTACGATCAGGTGGTCGAGTCCTGGCGCAAATGCATGGAAGTCGCCTACCAGCCGGAGAAGCTGTTCGCGCGCTTCCAGCACCAATGCGACTACACCTATGCGCGGCGGCTCAAGGTGCCGGTGACGCCGGAGCAGAAGAGCTGGGTCAACGTCAAGCGCGGCCTGATCATGCTCCGGAACATCTTCTGGAAAGTCGGCGTGCTCGGCGACTACCGAAAAGTGTTCTGGAAGTTCGCGCTCGGCCGGCTCCGCCGCGGCGATATCGAGGGGCTGATCGGCCCGGCGCTGATCGCACATCACCTGATCATGTTCGCGCGTGCCGCGTCGGTCGGTCAGCAGAACGCGTCGAACTATTCGATCCGGCTGCGCGAGGCCTCGGTCCCTGCCGAGTAGCAAATCATGAAAACGCCGGCGCCGCCGTCCCGCCCGCTCGAAGATTTGCGGGAACTGACGCCGGCGCGCGTCGGCCTCGGCCGGGCAGGCGCGAGCATGACGACCGACGCGCTGCTCGCCTTTACGCTCGACCACGCGCGTGCCCGCGACGCCGTGCACACAGCCTTCGATATCCCGCGGCTGGTCGCCGGACTGGCAGGCCTCGGCCTGCAGGCCAGTCAGGTTTCCAGCCAGGCGGGCGACCGGCGCGACTATCTGCGCCGTCCCGACCTCGGACGCATGCTCGATCAGGCTTCCCGCCGTGAACTCGCGGGGCTGGGCGGGGGCGCGAGCGAGTTGGCCATCGTGATCGGCGACGGCTTGTCGCCGGCGGCGGTCAATATTCACGCGGTCGAACTGGTCCGCCATCTTGGCCGGCGCTTGACGGAGGCGGGCATCGGGTTAGGCAACGTCGTGATCGCCGCAGGCGCACGCGTGGCACTGGGCGATGAGATCGGCGCCGCACTCGGCGCGCGGATGGTGGCGATGCTGATTGGCGAGCGTCCCGGCCTGTCGGCGCCCGACAGCCTTGGAGCCTATCTGACCTTCGCACCGCGCATCGGCCTCACCGATGCCGAGCGCAATTGCGTGTCCAACATTCACGGCGCCGGGCTGAGCTACGATGAAGCCGCCTTCAAGATCGCGTGGCTGGTTCGTGAAGGCCTGAAGCGGCAGGTCACGGGTGTTGCCCTGAAGGACGAGAGCGGCGCCGTATCCCCGCCGCGGATTCCGGCAAACCCAGGCCCCTAGGCCGTGTTTGGCAGGTGTGACAAATCAGAGACTTAACGCGTATTTTCGTGTTCTGTGCGCGGATTTACCCCGCCCCGTACGCTTGCCGGATGGGGTCCGGGCCTGTAAAACGGCGCCGGTTAATTTACCGCGTGATTTCAAAGGCTAGCGCCGATCGGACGGGGCTGGATAAGCCGCTTCGCGCCCCCGAACCAAGCTGCATAAAAAGACAGACTGCACCAACAGGCCGACGTGAGAACTGGACAGGGTATGCTCGACAAGAACTCCGAAAGTCGCGTCCACGTCGAAGCCATCGAGGAGCCGCCGCCGCCGGGCAAGAGCATCGCCTTCGGGCTCGAGCGCATGGGACTGATCGCGGTCAAGGCCCCGATCCTGTCGATGATCATTCTGGCCGTGCTGATCGTGGCTGCGATCTTCGGGATCTACCGGATCAAGATCGACGACTCGCTGAGCCAGTTGTTCCGTTCCGATTCCAAGGACTACAAGCAGTACGAGGCCGTCACCAAGCGCTTCCCGGCGACCGAATTCGACGTGCTGGTCGTGGTCGAGGGCAAGACGCTGCTGGCGCGCGAGAACCTCGAGAAGATCCGCGACATGGTCACCGACCTGCAACTGGTCGAGGGCGTGCGCGGTCTGGTTTCGCTGTTCTCGGCGCGGCAGGCGCCGGAACCCGGCAGGCTGCCGGCGGCGCTGTTTCCGCCGGAACTGCCGGAGGGCGCGGCCTACGACAAGTTCGTCGAAACCGTCAAAGCCAACGAGATCATTCGCGGCAAGCTGCTGTCTGAGGACGGCACGCTGGCCCTGATCGTGCTGTCGCTCGAACCTGGTGTCGTTTCCTCAAACGATCTCGGCAAGGTTGTCGGTGAGATGAGGAAGATCATGGCCGACGATTTGTCGGGCAGCGGTCTCAACGCCCAGCTCTCCGGCGTTCCCGTGATGCAGCTCGAGATCCGCAACGCGGTCAAGCGCGACGGGCTGACCTACAACATCCTCGGCATCCTGGCCGGCTGCATCATCGCGATCATCTTCTTCCGCAAGATATCGTTCATGGTGGTCGCGGCCTTTCCCCCGATCATCGCGATCCTGCTCGCGCTCGGCGGCCTCGGCTGGGCCGGTTTCAACCTCAACATGTTCCTGAACGTGATGACGCCGCTCATCATGGTGATCAGCTTCTCCAATTCGATGCAGCTCACCTTCGCGGCGCGCGACCGCCTGATCGCGGGCCAGGACAAATTGACCGCGTTCACCAACGCGGTGCTGGTGGTGGGCCCCGCCTGCGTGCTGACCCACGGCACCGCCGGGATCTCGTTCATCGCCCTGCAATTCTCGGATTCCGAATTGATCCGAAAGTTCGGCGAGGCCGGGCTTGCCGCCACCATCATCGCGCTGATTGCGGTGCTCTCGCTGGTCCCGGTGTTCGGCGTGCTGTTCGTCCGCAACGAGAAGATCTTCGCGGTAAAGTTCCAGAGCGCCGACGCCGGCGTGCAGGCGCTGCGCAATTTCTGCTACTGGATCGCGGTGCGCATGGTCGGCCGCCCCGGGCTGTTCAGCCTGCTCGCATTGCTCCTCGTCGCCGGCCTCGGCTTCATCTACACCACGCTGGAGCCGCGCTATCGCCTTGCCGATCAGGTGCCGGACAAGCGGCAGGCGGTGGCGGCGTCGAGCCGTCTCGACGCCAAGCTCACCGGCGCCAATCCGATCGACGTCTTGATCGAATTCCCCAAGGGCGCCTCGCTCTATGCGCCGGATACGCTGAAGACGATCGCCGAAGTTCACGCGATGGTCGAGAAATCGGCCGGCGTCGGCAACGTATGGTCGCTCGAAACCCTGCGCCGCTGGCTCGCCGAGAAAGCCGGCAGCAACGATGTCGCGACGCTGAAGGAGTATGTCAGCGTTATCCCCGAGCATCTGGTCCGCCGCTTCATCTCGGCCGATCAGGATGCGGTGGTGGTGTCCGGCCGTGTTGCCGATCTCGATTCCAGCGAGATCCTCCCCGTGGTCGACAAGCTCGACAAGGCGCTCGATACGGTGCGCGCCGAGCATCCCGGCTTCGAAATCGCGGTCACCGGCCTGTCGGCGATCGCCGCGCGAAACAGCGCCAACATGATCGAGAAACTGAATCATGGCCTGACCATCGAGTTCCTGCTGGTCGCGATCTTCATTGGCCTCGCGTTCCGCTCCGTCGTGGTGATGCTTTCCTGCATCCTGCCCGGCATTTTCCCGGTGGTGGCGTCGGGTACGGTGCTGTGGATCATGGGCGAGGGGCTGCAATTCGCCAGCGTGGTCGCGCTGACGGTGTCGTTCGGCCTCGGCCTGAGCGCCACGATCCACTTCCTCAACCGGCTGCGGCTGGAGAGCAAGCCGGGCATCAGTCCGGAACTGGCGGTCGAGCGCGCCACCGTGCTGGTCGGTCCGGCGTTGATCCTGACGACGGTGGTGCTGGCCTGCGGCCTTGTCGTGACGGTTTTCTCCGACCTGCCGTCGCTGCGCCTGTTCGGTTGGCTCAGCGCGTTCTCGATGGTTGCAGCGCTGGTCGCGGATCTCTTCATCCTGCGGCCGACCTCGATGTTCCTGATCAACCTCTCGAACAGGATTCGCGGGATCGGCGCTCACACCAAGCCTGTCGAATAAAGGCTGCGGAATGACCTCGGCCGAATCTGCTCCTCGCAAGGCGGCCGACGGTGCCGCCTATCGCGCGGTCGAGCACATCTATCATTCCTATCTGACAGGACTGATCCTGATGCTCGCCTCGCGCGCCGGTGCGCCGCGCGCGGCCGAGGTGGTGTTCCGCACCTTTCGGCGGCAACAACTGGCGCGCTTCCTTCCCGGATTGAAGAAGCTCGGTCTCGACAAGCTTCCGCATGCGGTGGCGTGCGCGCAGTATCACTATCTCTCGAACCAGGTCGGCGGCGTGAAGGTCGAGTATGTGTTCGAAAGCGACAGGAAGGCCTGGGTGCGCTATCCGCCGCCGCGCTGGATCTGGTCGGGCACCGCCATTTGCGGCATTCCGTCGGAAGTATCGCGCGCGATGCTGCGGGGATGGCACGCCAACAACGGCGTGGTGCTGAAAAATCCGCGGCTCGGCTTCGTTTGCACCGGGCAGACCGTCGATGGACAGCCCGGGCTCGAAGGTTACTACAAGGAGTGGGATCACGATCTCGCGCCCGAGGAGCGCTTGCAGTTTTCGCCCGGTGAACGCTGTCCGCCGTTCCAGGCCGATCTCGCGCCGCGCCTGCCTGACAACACGTGGCCGGAGGAACGGCTGCAAAAAGTCCTTCGCAATTATGCGATGGAGTACATTACCTCGATCGTGCCGGAAACCATTGGGGTGCTCGGCCCGGAACAAGGCGGCCATCTCGCGGGCGCCGCGGCCCGGCTGGTCGGAATGCATACCTTCGATGAGGTCGCCGCGCTGCTGGGCGGGGTGGAAGCAGGCGCGGCCGGTTTCGCAAAAGCCTTCGCGCGGCTGTCGCGGGCACAGGACGACGACGCGGAATTGCATCTGGAAGGCCCGCGCGCAAGCGTACGCCAGACCTCGTGGCGGCTGATGGCGGAACGCGAGGCGCTCTCGCCAGCGGTGTTCGACGCCTGGAACGAATTGTGGATCGGAGCCGCGCTGGCGCACGATCGCTTCATGCGCGTCGAGGTGGCGGAGCGCCGCGATCGCGGCGACGCGCATTGGTGCTGGCAATTCAGCTAGTCGGTTCGGGCGGTTTGTAGCAACGCCGTCCGCAACCCTATGCCCAAATAAAAAATGGCAGCGCCGAGACGCTGCCATTTCCGATGCCTAAGCGGGCAGGGATCAGGTCTTGGTCATCGTGATCTTGACGCCGCGGATTTCGCCCTTGGAGTCGATCTGCACCGACTGCTTGTTGCCGGTGGTCCGCAAATTCAGGTTGGCCGCAAATCCGGAGGCCTCGACGAACACTTCGATCTGGCCGCCACCGGCGGTGCCCTGCAGATTGCCGAAGATGTTCCGGCTCTTCTCGCTCCAGTTGCCCGAGATTCGATCGCCCTGGCTGGTGACGTCGCTGGACAGGTCGAACTTATAGCTGTCGCTGGCGCAGTGCAGATTTTGCTTCAGGCCGAGCCCGTTGGCGTTGACCTTGTAGTCGGCCTTGCAGCGGATGTTCTCGGTGGTGCCGTTGGAGAGCGCGACCGTGCCCGAGCCGGCCCAGTTTCCGTCAAAACCGGCAAACGGACCCCCCGCCTGGGCGTGGCCTGCGGTGACCGACAACATGAGCGCGGCGCCGACGCCAGCAGCTGCGAGAGCCTGACTGAGCAAGCTGGAACCAAACAGTTTCATTGTGAGTTTTCCCATCAAATAGACGTTCTCTTGCAAGATACGTCTCGCCGCATCGAAGATTTAGTGTCCCCCGTAGTATCTTAGGTTCAAAAGACAATATGCCGCGCATGGCGATCGCCACAGGCGAAACGGCATTTTCGGCTGAGCGGAATCGAAGATGTCGCGCCGGCTCCGTCCGGCAGCATCTAGCTTTGCGCAGGCCGATCTGCAACAGTCAATCGCGAAGAAAGCCATGACGAAAATAGTGTTGAAATCACAGTTAGTTGCCTAAGATCCGCAAGGCGCCGCAAATTTGGCCGCATTTGCCAGTGCTTGTCCTGTATTCGGTGCTGCGTTACGCGGCACCTGCCATCCAAACAAATCCGTCCCGGCGATGCCGAAGCGCAAATCGGGAACAGGATTTCTCGCTGCCGAAATGAAGGAATACGATGCGTAAATTTCTCCTCGCACTCACCGTGTTGTCGATCCCGCTTTCATCCGCGGCCTTCGCCCAGCAGCGCAGCGGCACGGCGGAGGAACAGAAGGCCTGCACCCGCGATGTGCAGAAGTTCTGCCGTCCGGTGATCGACCAGGGCGATTTCACCATCCTGGCGTGTCTCAAGGAACATCGTTCCAAGATCAGCGCCGCCTGCGACCAGGTTCTCAAGAACAACGGTCAATAGGCCGCGTTCGTGCCCGTTAGCCGCCGCGGAAAGCCCATTTTCGGCTTCATGGCGGGCGCGACGCCGGGCTGACAAGCCCGGACAGCATTGGTTTTGGCGGCGTATTCCCCTATATGGGGCACGCGATTTCCTCGCGTGCGCTGAGCATCGGCGCATGCCGCCAATCCAGATGAATGTAGCCAGTTCCTGATGACCAGCGCGAGCGACCTGCGATCCGGAAAGACCCACCGCGACGAGAATTTTCCGGTCGCGTCGTGGATCATTCATCCGCGTCACCGGGCGCTGATCCTCTCATACTACAATTTCGTCAGGACCGCCGACGACATCGCCGACCACGCGACGCTCGGCGCGGACGAAAAGCTGCGCTATCTCGACCTGCTCGAGGCGGAACTGCTCGGCAAGGGCGACACGCAAAAGGAAGCGGTCGATCTGCGGCATGCATTGGCCGAGCGCGCGATGGCGCCGCGTCATGCGCTCGACGTGCTGGTCGCGTTCCGGATGGACGTCACCAAGCTGCGTTACGAGAATTGGGACGAGGTCATTCATTATTGCCGCTATTCGGCCATGCCGGTCGGGCGCTTCATGCTCGACGTCCACGGCGAGAGCACCTCGACCTGGGCCGCTTCGGACGCGCTCTGCGCGGGCCTGCAGATCAACAACCATCTGCAGGATTGCGCCAAGGATTACAAAAACCTCAACCGCATCTACCTGCCGCGCGATGCGCTGGCCGCAAGCGGCGCCTCCGTGGAGATGCTGGGCGAGGCGAAGTCGCCGCCGCAGCTATTGCAATGCCTCCACGCGCTCGCGGTGCGCACCGAAACCCTGCTCGATGAAAGCAGGTCGCTCAGCGCCGAAGTGAAAGATTTCCGGCTCGGGCTCGAGGTGGCCGTGATCCAGGCTTTTGCCGACAAGATCGTCGCCATGCTGAAGGTGCGCGATCCCCTGAGCGAGCGCGTGCACCTCAGCCCGCTCGAATTGCTGGGTCAGAGCGCCACAGGCATTGCGGGCGAGATCATCAGCCGCGCCGTAGGACGCCGTCCCCTGACAAAACCGGCGGCCGGCGCATGACGTTGCAGACGGCGGCGGCCAACGCAGACTACGCCAGCAGCGCGTCCGGCAGTTCGTTCTATGCGGCGATGCGCATGCTGCCGCGCGCGCAGCGCGAGGCGATGTTCCAGATCTACAGCTTCTGCCGGCAGGTCGACGACATCGCCAATTCGCACGGGCCGCGCCCGGAGCGGCTGGCTGCGCTGCAACAATGGCGCGACGACATCGATGCGCTATATCACGGTCATCCGCCGCCGCGTCTGCAGGATTACGCCGCCTCGGTGAAAACCTTCGGCCTCAAGCGCGAGGATTTTCTCGCGATCGTCGACGGCATGGAGATGGACGTGCCACAGGACATTCGTGCGCCGGACATGGCGACGCTCGATCTGTATTGCGACCGCGTCGCCAGCGCGGTCGGGCGCCTGTCGGTGCGCGTGTTCGGGCTCCCCGAGAATGACGGCATCCTGCTCGCGCATCACCTCGGCCGCGCGCTGCAATTGACCAATATCCTGCGCGACATCGACGAAGACGCTGGCCTCGGCCGGCTGTATCTGCCGCGCGAAGGCCTGCTGCTTGCCGGCATCACCAGCGACAATCCGCAGAAGGTGATTGCCGAGCGCTCGCTGCCGAAAGTATGCCAGGGGCTGGTCGAGCGGGCCAAGGCGCATTTCGAGAAGGCCGACGAGATCATGAAGCGCAATTCGCGGCGTAAAGTGCGCGCGCCGCGGATCATGTCGAAATATTACCGCGCGATTCTGGATTTGTTGATCGTCCGGGGCTTTGCCGTTCCGCGCGAACCGGTTCGCGTCCCCAAGATGGCGAAGATCGCCATCCTTCTCCGTTACGCGATCATCTGATGCAGAAAAACGTTCATATCATCGGCGCCGGCATTTCCGGCCTCTCGGCGGCCGTCCGGCTGGCCAGCGCCAATTACAAGGTGCATGTGCACGAGGCCACGCAGCAGGCCGGCGGCCGCTGCCGGTCCTATTTCGACGCCGCCACCAACCTCACCATCGACAACGGCAACCATCTGCTGTTGTCCGGCAACCGCCACGCGCTGGCCTATGCGAAATCGATCGGCACCGAGGCGGGACTGGTCGGGCCGAAACGCGCGCAGTTTCCTTTCGTCGATATTTCCACCGGCCAGCGCTGGCTGCTCGATCTCGGCGACTCCCGGCTGCCGCTATGGGTATTCGACGAAGCGCGGCGCGTCCCCGATACCAAACTGCGCGATTATCTCGCACTGGCGCCACTGATCTGGGCAGGGACGGACAAGCTGGTCGGCAACGCGATTCCCTGCGACGGCACGCTCTACCAGCGTCTGGTGCAGCCGCTGCTGCTGGCGGCGCTCAACGTCGATCCGCCCGAGGGCTCGGCGGGCCTGGCCGGCGCGATCGTGCGGGAAACGCTGCTGGCGGGCGGGCAGGCGTGCCGGCCGCTGATCGCGCGCGACGGCCTCAGCGCGGTTCTGGTCGAGCCCGCGATCAAGCTGCTGCAGGACAAGGGCGCCACGGTCCAGTTCGGCCATGAACTGCGCGAGTTCGCGATATCGGGCGGCAAGGTCGGCGAACTGAAATTCGGCGGCGACACCATCGCGCTAGGCCCCGACGACGCCGTCGTGCTCGCGGTGCCGCCGCGTCCGGCCGCCTCGCTGCTGCCGGGCCTGAAGACGCCGTCGAAATTCCGCGCCATCGTCAACGCGCATTTCCGCTTCGATCCGCCCCGGGATGCACCGGCCATACTCGGCGTCGTCGGCGGCCTGGTCGAGTGGCTGTTCGCATTTCCGCAGCGGCTGTCGGTCACCATCAGCAATGGCGACCGCCTCGTCGATATGCCGCGCGAGGAACTCGCGCTCGCGATCTGGCGGGACGTCTGCAAGGCCGCCGGCCTGCAGGGCGACTTGCCGTTGCCGCCGTGGCAGATCGTGCGCGAGCGCCGCGCCACCTTCGAGGCGACGCCGGAGCAGAACGCGCTGCGGCCGGGCCCGGCGACATCGAGCAAAAACCTGTTTCTCGCCGGCGACTGGACTGATACGGGGTTGCCCGCAACCATCGAGGGATCGGTGCGGTCGGGAGACCGCGCGGCCGATCTGGTTCTGGCGCGGTCTTGAGGCCTGAGGCCTGAGAACTCGTTGCGTGACCGGCTTCACAGAGCCGGTCGCGAAAATAGGGATGTGTAGCAAAATGCTTTCCGTCGACCACACCACTGCAGTCGATCTCGTCGCGCCAGTCGACCCGTCGCGTCAGTCGACCCCGTCGCGCTGGAGAAGAGCATCTCTTCGGCGACCGAAGCGCTGCTCGGATATCGGCAATCGGACGGACACTGGGTGTTCGAGCTGGAAGCCGACAGCACGATACCGTCGGAATATATCCTGCTGCGCCACTATCTCGCCGAGCCCGTCGACAGCGTGCTCGAAGCCAAGATCGCGAACTATCTGCGCCGCACGCAAGGCGACCATGGCGGCTGGCCGCTGGTGCAGGACGGCGCGTTCGACATGAGCGCCAGCGTCAAATCCTATTTTGCGCTGAAGATGGTCGGCGATTCCGTCGATGCGCCGCATATGGTGCGGGCGCGCGAGGCGATCCGCAGCCGCGGCGGCGCTGCCCGCGTCAACGTCTTCACCCGCTTCCTGCTCGCTTTCTATGGCGTGCTGACCTGGCGCGCGGTGCCGGTGCTGCCGATCGAGATCATGCTGCTGCCGAAATGGTCGCCGTTCCACCTGAACAAGATTTCCTACTGGGCGCGCACCACGATCGTGCCGCTGATGGTGATGGCGGCGCTGAAGCCGCTGGCGAAAAATCCCAAAGGCGTCGGCATCGACGAGTTGTTCCTGCAGGATCCCAAGTCGGTGGGGCTGGCGCCGAAGGCGCCGCATCAAAGCTGGGCTTGGTTCACGCTCTTCAGCGCGCTCGACAAGATCCTGCGCGTGATCGAACCATTATTTCCGAAGAAGCTGCGCCAGCGCGCGATCGACGCCGCGCTCGCCTTCACCGAGGAGCGGCTGAACGGCGAAGACGGCATGGGCGCGATCTATCCGCCGATGGCCAACATCGTCATGATGTATGAGGCGCTTGGCAAGGGGCCGGATTTTCCGCCGCGCGCGATTACCCGCAAGGGCATCGACAAGCTCTTGGTGATCGGCGAGCACGAGGCCTATTGCCAGCCATGTGTGTCGCCGGTGTGGGACACCGCGCTGACCTGCCACGCACTGACGGAGGCCGGCGGCGAGGAGACGCTTGCGAAGATGAAGCAGGGCCTCGACTGGCTGAAGCCGCGGCAGGTGCTCGATCTCAAGGGCGACTGGGCGGCGAAGGCTCCCGATGTCCGTCCCGGCGGTTGGGCGTTCCAGTACAACAACGCCCATTATCCCGATCTCGACGACACCGCCGTGGTGGTGATGGCGATGGATCGCGCGCGCCGGGCTTCCGGCAGCCAGGAATACGATCAGGCGATTGCGCGCGGCCGCGAGTGGATCGAGGGCCTGCAGAGCCGTGACGGTGGCTGGGCCGCCTTCGACGTCAACAACCTCGAATATTACCTCAACAACATCCCGTTCTCCGACCATGGCGCGCTGCTCGATCCGCCGACCGAGGACGTCACCGCGCGCTGCATCTCGATGCTGGCGCAACTCGGCGAGACCGCGGAGACCAACAAGGCGATGGCGGACGGGATCGCCTATCTGCGCCGCACGCAGCTCCCCGAGGGCTCGTGGTACGGCCGCTGGGGCCTGAACTACGTCTATGGGACCTGGTCGGTTCTTTGTGCGCTGAATGCCGCAGGGGTGAGCCATCAGGACCCGATGATTCGCAAGGCGGTGGACTGGCTGCTCTCGATCCAGAACGAGGACGGCGGCTGGGGCGAGGATGCGGTCAGCTACCGACTCGATTACAAGGGATTTGAGGCTGCGCCATCGACTTCCTCGCAAACGGCATGGGGCTTGCTTGGACTGATGGCGGCCGGAGAGGTCGAAAACCCGGCCATTGTGCAGGGCGTGGAGTACCTAAAAGCCACACAGACCGATAAAGGGCTCTGGGACGAGGCGCGCTACACGGCAACAGGCTTTCCGCGGGTATTTTATTTGCGTTATCATGGTTACTCGAAGTTCTTTCCGCTCTGGGCGCTGGCGCGGTATCGAAATTTGAGAAGCACCAACAGCAGGGTGGTAGGGGTCGGGATGTGACTTTGGGGGCGGGGGCCGCCGCGATCGTGGACAATTCGGTTGATCGCAATTCGAATGATCCACGACCGGTTTTGATTGTGACGGGATTGGTGCAGGAGGCCCGCATTGCGGCCGGGCCCGGCATGATCGTCATCTGCAGTTCGAGCGATCCGCAGCAATTGCGCGCGCTGCTGGCAACGCTGGATTCCACGACGTTCAGGGGTGTCATCTCGTTCGGCGTCGCCGGCGGGCTCGATCCGTCGCTGAAATCGGGCGACGTGGTGGTGGCCACCGAGGTGATGGCCGGCGATACCCGTTTTCTGGCAGGTTTGGCGCTGAATGAGGAATTGATCGCCCGCGCCGCGCTGCGCCGCCGGCGCGTGGTCCGCGGCGGTCTTGCCGGCGTGGAACGGGTGATCGCGGCAACCGCCTGCAAGGCCGCGTTGCATTCGGAAACCGGGGCGGCAGCCGTCGACATGGAAAGCCATATCGCCGCCGCCTATGCCGCCAAGGCTGGGCTCCCGTTCGCTGCCTTGCGGGTGATCTCCGATCCCGCCAGCCGGTCGCTTCCGGCCCTCGCCAAGAGCGCCATCAAGCCGAATGGCGACATCGATCTCCGCAAGGTGCTGCGCGGGGTTGCGCGCAATCCCACCTCGCTGCGCGCGCTGGTCTCGACCGGGCTCGATTTCAACCGCGCACTACGCTCCCTGCGCGGCTGCCGCGGCTTCCTGCACGGCGAAGAGGGGCTCGCCACGGCGGAGATCTGATCCGCGCCCGCGCAAGACAGCTTCAGATTTTCCAAAGTCGTCAAACAAGAGAAAAGCCCTGGTTCGTTCGAACCGGGGCTCTTTCGCATATGGCAGGACCCGCCGGATACTTGACAAGCATCGGCATTGGAACAAGAATGAATAATGATCCTGTATTCATGAATGGAGGTTCATTATGGCAGTCGCCGCGGTTCGCCTCAACCAACTCATTGAAACCAAAGCGCGCATTCTGGATGCCGCAAGAGACGCCGTGGCGCTGAGCGGGTGGAAGGATGCCCAGATCGCCCTGATCGCGGCACGGGCAGGGGTGGCCACGGGCAGCGTGTACCGCTACTTCGACTCGAAGGCGGACCTGTACGCGCAGGTGCTTGGCCTCGTCTCCGAGCGCGAGGTCGCCGTGGTTGCCGCGATCGCCGAGGCCGAAGGATCGGCGTCCCAGTGCCTCGTGGACGCGATTTACACCTTCTCGATACGGGCGATGCGCGGGCGCCGTCTGGCCTACGCGCTGATCGCCGAACCATGCGAACCGGAGATCGACGCGGCGCGCCTGAAATACCGGGCGGCGCTTGCCGATCAGATCGCCAGGCTGGTCCGGCGCGGCATCGCCAGCGGTGAATTCATCCAGATCGACGCCAACGTTGCGGCATCGTGCGTGACCGGTGCTTTCATGGAGGCCCTGGTCGGTCCCCTGGCGCCGGAAGCGGCCCCCGATTCCGACGCGGCAAAGGCGATCGCGCAGCAGATCGCGGGGCTTTCCGCGCGCATGCTGTTTCGTCGCGCCACGCCCGAACTGACACTCGTATCGAAGGTCTCCCCATGAATGCGCGTGCCCAGCCGGTTGCCACCGCGGAAGTGAAGGCGAGCCCATTCGCGACCCACGAAGTCCGCAATCAGGCACGGCCGACACTCGGCTTCAACGCATTCGACGGCGACCGGGCGTTGAGCGGCCTGGTCGCGAAGATCGCACCATGGGCAAAGGACAAGCTTTCCGCGCTCGGCGCCCACGCCGGCTGCGAATTGGTGCAGGAGGCCGCGCGGCTTGCCAACGCGCATGAACCGAAACTGCTGACCCACGATCGATACGGCAACCGGGATGATTGGGTCGAGTTTCATCCGGCCTGGCATCAATTGATGGCGCTGGCGTTCCAGGGCGAGGTCCACAGCCTGGCGTGGTCGACGAGCGAGCCAAACGGACATTTCGCGCGCGCGGCGCTGAGCTATCTCTGGAATCAGATCGAGAATGGCGTCGGTTGCCCGACCGGGATGGCTTATGCCGCGATCGCCGGATTTTCCGGCAAACCGCAATTTGCGATGTGGCGGGAGCGAACGCTCGCGGCAGACTACGATCCGCGGCGCATTCCCATCGAGGCCAAGCGTGCGGCGGTCATCGGCTATGCGATGACCGAGAAGCAGGGCGGCTCCGATCTGCGCGAGACCCAGACGACCGCACGTTTCGTCGAGCGCGGCGCGCATGGCGAGATCTATTCGATCACCGGCCACAAATGGTTCTTTTCCGTTCCGGTCGCCGACGGCTTCTACACGCTGGCGCGAACCCAATCCGGCGTCAGCTGCCTGTTCGTGCCGCGCCTGCTGCCTGACGGCAACGCCAACCGCGTGTTCATTCAGCGGCTGAAAGACAAGTGCGGCAACCGTTCGAACGCGTCGAGCGAGATCGAGTACCACGACACCTGGTCGATCCTCGTCGGCGAAGAGGGACGCGGCATCAGCGAGATTCTTTCGCATGCGCATCTGACCCGGCTGGATTTCGCGGTAGGCTCCGCCGGACTGATGCGGCAGGCCCTGAGCCTGGCATTGAACCACGCGCAAACGCGAACCGCGTTCGGCAAGCCGATGTCCGAGCTTCCCATGCAACGTAATGTGCTCGCCGATCTCGCACTCGAGAGCGAGGCGGCGATGCTTGGCGCGCTCCGCGTCGCGCGTGCCACCGACGGCATGGAAACCAGCGAACACGAACGGCTGCTGTCGCGTGTCGCGACGCCCGTGGTGAAGTTCTGGAATTGCCAGCGCGCGCCGGCTTTCAGCTACGAATGCCTGCAGGTGCACGGCGGCAACGGCTTCATCATGGAGAATGCGGTGGCGCGCCTTTACCGCGAGGCGCCGCTGAATTCGATCTGGGAAGGCACCTCGAACATGATGTGCATGGACGTTCTGCGGGCCATGCAGCGGGATTCGCGTTGCCGGGATGCCTTCATCGACGAGTTGCGGACGAGCAGGGGCATCAGCCGGATCTACGACAGGAGTGCGGACGATCTCGCCGATCGATTGCGGGCACAATATCCTGATGATGGGCATGCGAGGGCGCTGGTGACCCGGATGGCACATGCGTTGCAAGCTGCCGAGATGTTGCAGCATGGCGATGCCGATGCCGCGGATCTGTTCGTGAGATCGAGGCTGGGCATGGACGGGATGCATGTATTCGGCGCGCTTCCATCGTCGGAAGGCCTTGCCCGGATCGTGGAGCGTGCCTCCGTCATCCGTCATTGAAGGGGGACCCGTTTGCGGGCAAGCAACATGCGTCAAACTGAAGTTCGCTCCGTCAACGACATCCGCGCTGCCGTGGGGGAAGCGGAGTGGGCGGCCCGCGTCGATCTCGCGGCGTGCTATCGCCTGGTGGCGCTCTACGGAATGACCGACCTGATCTACAACCACATCAGTGCACAGGTCCCGGGGCATGACGACCAATATCTGATCAATCCGTATGGCATGCTGTACGAGGAAATCACCGCGTCGAGCCTCGTCAAGATCGATATCGAGGGGCGAACCCTGTTGCAGCCCGATCATGGCTACAACGTCAATGTCGCCGGCTTCTACCTGCATGCCCCGATCCACCGGGCGCGGCCTGACGTAAAGTGCGTTCTCCATACCCACACCAGGGCAGGCACGGCCGTCAGCACGCTTGCCGAAGGGCTGCTTCCGCTGTCCCAGACGGCGATGCGGTTTCACGGGCGGATCGGCTACCACGACTTCGAAGGGCCCGGCGATCGATCGGGACGAATGCGACCGGGTCGTCGCCGATCTCGGCCGCAACAACGTACTGGTCCTGCGCAATCATGGCCTGCTGGTCTGCGGCAATACAGTTCCGCAGGCGTTCAATGCCATCTACTGGCTGGAACAGGCTTGCCGGATCCAGGTCGACGCGCTCGGCTGCGGCCGGCCGCTTCACGTGCCGACCGAAATGGCGATCGGCAACACCGTGACCTGCTTCGCGGGCACCGAGATCACGCTGGATAATGAGCGCGACACCAATCCGGTATTGAACGAAGCGGCGCAAAATCTGCAAGCCGGCTACGGCCTGCTGGAATGGCCGGCGCTGCGGCGAAGGCTCGACCGTATCGACGGAAGCTATGCGCAATGAGCGCTGATCTCGCGGCGTTGAAAATCGGCTTCGTCGGCGCCGGTCGTGTGGCGCAAACGCTCGCGCCGGCGTTCGATCGCGCCGGCCTGAACGTCGCGGCATTCTACAATCGCGGTCCCGATGCGGCGCAGCGCCTGGGGGCGCGGGTTCCGTCGGCCCGGCCGATGACGCATGCGCAAGAGGTCGTGGACATCTGCGATTTGGTCTTCCTGGCGGTGAGCGACGACGCGATCCTGCCGGTCTGCCGCGATTTGCGCTGGGAGGCGCGTCACCGCGTCGTCCATTGCAGCGGAGCGACCGAACTGACGGCGCTGGATCACGCGAAATCCGCAGGCGCCCTGACCGGCGGATTTCATCCGATGCAGATGTTTGCCAATCCCGACGTCGCGCTCGAGGGCCTGCGCGGATGCACCGTCGGTATCGAAGCCGAGCCCGATTTCAGGCGCGACCTGGAACGGCTCGCGACCAGCATCGGCTGCGAACCGCTGGCGCTGCCGGCCGGCGTGCGGGCGCTTTATCATGCCTCGGCCTACTATGTCGGTCCGTTCCTGATCGCGCTGCTCAAGGAAGGCGTCGAACTCTGGAAGAGCTTTGGCGCCAGCGAGGCCGACGCGCTGCGCGCCATGATGCCGCTGCTGCGGGGGACGGTCGCAGCCGTTCTCGACGGCGGACTGGCCAACGGCATGGGCGGGTGCGTGGCGCGCGGGGACGTCGGAACGATCCTCAAGCACCTCGAAGCATTGGACGCGCGCTTTCCATCCTCGGGCGCGTTGTACCGCGAACTGGCTCTCCGCAATGTCCCGCTCGGGATCGAGCGCGGCACGCTCAGTGCCGGGCGCGCGGCAGAGATCGAGAATCTGCTGCTGCGGACCCGGACGAATTAACGGTCGTTACAGTCCGAGAAACGCGCAAAAAGAAAGGGCCCCGGTTCACCTGAACCGAGGCCCCAAATCTTTGCTTCGCCCCGCTCAGGCGGCGGTGGAGGCCTTTTGCTGCTGCTTGGCCGCGGCAGCGGCGGCCTCGTCGCGGCGGATCTCGGACAGGCGCTTCTGCACCTCGGACGAGAAGATGTACTGGGCCGGACGCTGCTTATCGAGGTTGATCTCGGGCGCCATCGGGCCCGAGGTGCGGACGCCGCGCAGCGCGACCCACATCGCCTTCAGCGGATTGACCAGGGCGGCGTTGGCAGCCGTCGGCTCGTAGCCGCAATGCGCCATGCAGTCGGCGCACTTCTCGTACTTGCCGGTGCCGTAGGTGTCCCAGTCCGTGGTGTCCATCAATTCCTTGAAGGTCTTGGTGTAGCCTTCGCCGAGCAGATAGCAGGGCTTTTGCCAGCCGAAGATGTTGCGGGCCGGCATGCCCCACGGCGTGCACTCATAGCTCTGGTTGCCCGCGAGGAAGTCGAGGAACAGGCCGGAATGCATGAAGTTCCACTTCTTGCCCTTGCCGAGCGCGAACACGTCGCGGAACAGCTTCTTGGTCTTGGTGCGGTTGAGGAAGTGCGCCTGGTCCGGGGCGCGCTCATAGGCGTAGCCCGGCGACATCGAGACGCCGACACCGAGCTCGGTAGTGAAGTCGAGGAATTTTGCGATCTCTTCCGCCGCGTGGCCGTCGAAGATGGTCGCGTTGACGTTGACGGTGAAGCCGCGCGCTTTCGCAGCCTTGATCGCGGAAACGGCGCGGTCGAACACGCCCTTCTGCGACACCGCCTTGTCGTGGTGGTCCTTCAGGCCGTCGAGATGCACCGAGAAGAACAGATAGGGCGAGGGCTCGAACAGATCGAGCTTCTTCTCCAGCAGCAGCGCGTTGGTGCAGAGCGAGACGAACTTCTTGCGCGCCACGAGGCCGCGCACGATTTCGCCGATCTCCTTGTGGATCAGCGGTTCGCCGCCGGGAATAGCCACCATCGGCGCGCCGCATTCGTCCGCCGCGTCCCAGCACTCCTGCGCCGACATGCGGCGGTTGAGGATCGCATCGGGATAGTCGATCTTGCCGCAGCCGACGCAGGCGAGGTTGCAACGGAACAACGGCTCCAGCATCAGCACCAGCGGATAGCGTTTGCGGCCAAGCAGCTTCTGCTTGATGAGGTAGCCGCCGATGCTCAGTTCCTTGAAAAACGGTATAGCCATAGAGAGATTTTCTTTCTGGACTTGGAAGCCCCGAAGCAGATCAGCCCGCAGTCAGTTCGGCCGGAAGCCGGAACTCGATGTTCTCTTCCCTGCCGGGAAGCACTGACACCTTGACGGGTCCGATACGCCTCAAAGCCTCGATTACGTCGTCGACTAAAACTTCGGGCGCCGAGGCGCCCGCCGTAATGCCGACGGCTTTTGCATCCTTTAGCCAATCGGGGTTCAACTCGCTCCCGTCGGCAATGAGATAACTCGCGACGCCGACCTCGGTGCCGATTTCGCGAAGCCTGTTTGAGTTGGAACTATTGGTGGCCCCCACCACCAAAATGACGTCCACCAGTTTGCTCAGGTCCCTTACCGCAGATTGGCGGTTCTGTGTCGCATAGCAGATATCCCGGATGTCGGGGCCTTGAATATCTGTAAAACGGGCCTGAAGGGCAGAAATTATGTCTTTTGTGTCATCCACGCTCAGGGTGGTCTGGGTGATATAGGCCACCGGGGTGTCCACCGGAAGGGTCAGGGCCGCCACGTCGTCGACGTCCTGAACCAGCAAAACCGGCCCTGGAACCTGCCCCATGGTTCCCTCGACCTCGGGGTGGCCGGCATGGCCGATCAGGATCAGGGCCCGGCCCTTCGACATATACCGCTTGCCCTGGTTGTGGACCTTGGTGACCAGCGGGCAGGTGGCATTGAGGACCGGCAGGCCGCGTATGGAAGCCTCTTCCTCGACGCTGCGGGCCACGCCGTGGGCGCTGAACACCGTCACCGCATGGGGCGGAACCTCGGACAGATCCTCGACGAAGATCGCGCCCTTGTTCTTCAGGCTCTCCACCACGTACTTGTTATGCACGATCTCGTGCCGCACGTAGACCGGCGGGCCGTATTTCTCCAGCGCACGCTCGACGATTTCGATGGCGCGCACGACTCCCGCACAAAATCCCCGGGGCTGGGCCAGATAAACTTCCATGGGCCGTCCATTACATAAGTTGCAATAAACACTGAATTGGCAGATTCACCCGAAAGCCTCCGTGCAGCCGGTCACACCCGGATACTGCAATATCCGCACCATGACCGGTTCCCTGCAGGTAAGCCCCCGTCCACGCGCATGGAAGCGCAGGACTATGTGTCAAAAATTGTGCAGATAGAAAAGATGTCTCGCACAAAGGTTACCAAAGTAAAGGTATTGTAATACTATTTTAGGTTTTGCGCCGGTGCGTTCGCCTCACGGGTTCGTCACTTTCTTGCCCCCTGAACCGGTCTATACCGGGCGCCCCGAACGTCGTTTTGTCTGGTTTGGTCGCGCTGGTTGAGCCCGGCGGAAAGTAACCAAAACAACATTAGATCGGCTGCGGGAACTCCGCTAGACAGCGGGCGTTTCCGGCGACGCCCCTTTTCAGATTCAGAAAGAAACGAAGTGCTGACCAGTATTGTTGTCTCGATTGTCAGAACCTGTACGCGGTTTGCCACTCTCGTCGTTCTGCTCTCGATGGCCCTCGCGATCGGGGCGGGCTATTACGCGGCGCACAATTTCTCGATCAATACCGACATCAACAAGCTGATTTCGCCCGACCTCGACTGGCGCAAGCGCGACAACCAGTTCGAGCACGCCTTCGACCGCGAAAAACTGATCCTGGCAGTGGTCGAGGCGCCGACGCCGGAGCTCTCCAGCGCCGCGGCCAAGGCGCTGACTGCAAAGCTGTCGGGCGACACCGAGAATTTCGAATTGGTGCAGCAGCTCGGCTCCGGCGAGTTCTTTGAGAAGAACGGGTTATTGTTCCTGCCGGTGGAAGAGGTCGGCAAGGTAACCGGCCAGCTCGAAGCGGCCGCGCCCCTGATCGAGATCTTGGCCGGCGATCCCTCGATCCGCGGCCTTACCGGTGCGCTGGAGACCGGACTTGCCGGCATCAAGCGCGGTCAGGTCAAGCTCGACAACACCGATCGCCCCTTCAACCTGATCAGCCAGACGGTCGAGAACGTCCTGGACAAAGGGACCGCCACCTTCTCCTGGCGCGAACTCGTCGACAACAAGCCTTTGACCGATGCCGACCGGCGCTCCTTCATCGAGTTCAAGCCCAAGCTCGATTACAACGCGCTCGAACCCGGCAAGGATGCCACCGATGCGATCCGGCAGGCCGCGACCGACCTCAATTTTGCCACCCAGTACCACGCGCGCGTCCGCCTGACCGGCCCGGTTCCGATCGCCAACGAGGAGTATTCGACCGTACAGGACGGCGCGATCGTCAACGGCATCGGCACCGTCGTCATCGTGCTGGTGATTCTCTGGATGGCGCTGCATTCGGCCAAGATCATCTTCGCGGTGTTCGTGAACCTGTTCATCGGCCTGGCCCTGACCACCGCGGTCGGCCTGATGATGGTGGGATCGTTGAATCTGCTGTCGATCGCGTTTGCCGTGCTGTTCGTCGGCCTCGGCGTCGATTTCGGCATCCAGTTCAGCGTCCGCTACCGTTCCGAGCGCTTCAAGAACGACGATCTGGCCCTGGCGCTGGAGAGCGCGGCCAGCCGTTCGGCGGTTCCGCTTTCGCTCGCTGCGATGGCCACCGCCGCCGGCTTCCTGTGTTTCCTGCCGACCGACTACAAGGGCATTTCCGAACTCGGCAAGATCGCCGGCGCCGGCATGATGATCGCGTTCATCACCAGCATCACGGTGCTGCCGGCGATGCTGAAATTGCTCAACCCGCCCGGCGAGAGCGACCCTGTCGGCTACGCGTTCCTGGCGCCGGTGGACGAATTCCTCGAAAAGCATCGCGTCATCATCATCGTCGGCACGCTGCTGGTCGTCGTGGCCGGTCTGCCGCTGCTCTATTTCCTCAAGTTCGACTTCAACCCGATCAATCTGCGCAATCCGAACGCCGAATCGATCGCGACCTTCCTCGATCTGCGCAAGGATCCCAACACCGGCGCCAACGCCATCAACGTGCTGACCAATTCGGAGGCTGAGGCGAAGAAGATCGAGGCGCGCCTTGAGAAAGTGCCTGAAGTCCTTCGCGTGATGTCGCTGGACAGTTTCGTTCCCGAGGACCAGCCGGCGAAGCTGAAATTGATCGCGCAGGCCGCCAAGGTGGTCGGGCCCGCGCTCGACCCCGACCAGGTCGATGCGGCACCCTCGGACGCAGAGAATGTGGAAGCGCTGAAGGGAACGGTCGCGAGCCTGCGCAAGGCCGCCGGAGACGGCAAGGGGCCCGGTTCGGTCGCGTCGCGGCGGCTGGCGGATGCGCTGTCGAAGCTTGCCGAGCGCGACCAGGCGACACGCGACAAGGCGCAGGAGGTTTTCATCGCCCCGATGAAGATCGTGTTCGACCAGCTCAAGAACACGCTGCAGGCCGGACCGGTGACGTTGCAAACGCTGCCGCCGGAACTGGTCAATGGCTGGAGGTCCAAGGACGGGCTGATCCGCGTCGAGGCGTTGCCGAAGGGCGATCCCAACGACAACGACAATCTGCGCAGGTTTGCGGATGCGGTTCTGGCTGCCGAGCCGAATGCGATCGGCGGCCCGGTGTCGATCCTCAAATCCGGCGACACCATCGTCAGGGCGTTCATCCACGCCGGCATCTGGGCGCTGCTGGTGATCAGCCTGTTGCTCTGGCTGGCGCTGCGGCGGATCTCCGACGTGCTGATGACGATGGTGCCGCTGCTGGTGGCCGGCGCGGTGACGATGGAACTCTGTGTGCTGATCGGGCTGCCGCTCAACTTCGCCAACATCGTCGCGCTGCCACTGCTGCTCGGCGTCGGCGTGGCCTTCAAGATCTATTACGTCACGGCCTGGCGCCAGGGCAAAACGAACCTGCTGCAGTCGAGCCTGACGCGAGCGATCTTTTTCAGCGCGCTGACGACCGCCACCGCGTTCGGAAGCCTCTGGCTATCCAGTCATCCCGGCACCGCCAGCATGGGAAAACTGCTGGTGCTGTCGTTCGTCATCACGCTCGCCGCGGTGCTGCTGTTTCAGCCCGCGCTAATGGGCAAACCGCGCGATGTCGGGGAGTAGGCAGATATCGCCGATATCAGCAGGCTGGCCCGCCGCCTGCTTCTGAGCCGGTGCAGCCTTGGGAGCGGCGGGCGCCGGGTTCGCCGTACCTGTGGTCTTCGGGGTTGCCGGCGTGGGGGCAGGGGCTGCGGCGGTCGGGGCTGCCGTGGTCGCCGGGGCCGCAGTCTTGGGAGCGGCGCCAACCGGGCCCTTCGGCGCGCCCTTGGCCATGCTGTTGGCGGGGCTTGAGGGAATCGGCGGCCCGACCCGGGTCCAGGTTTCACCGCCGCAGAGGAAGCCGAGCACGCAGCCTTGAATCTCGAGCTGGTCGGTTCCAACCGGCTTGATGGTCGAGCTGTAGAGCTGGCCATCCTTGGCGTTATAGACTTGGCCTTCCCACGAATCGACGCCGGGCTTCTTCTTCATGTCGATCAGGATCGGCATGGCCAGCGTCGGCCTGCTCTGCTTTGAGGCATCCGGATTATTCTTGTCCTTGCCACCCGGGGTCTTTTCCCAGGCCACGACGCCCCACATGTTGCCGTTGCATTGGGCGACGCGGATGTTGGCCACGCCATCGGCGACCTTCCAGTCTCCGGTGGGATCGGCGGCAAGGGCTGAGGCAAGACCTGCGGTTAAAAAAACTCCCGAATAAACTATTGTACGCGCGATCATTCTTGGGCAGTGCACCATGGTTCAAACCTATCTTTGAGCTAGATCTTCCAAAGCGGGGGTCAAAACGCCGCATTGAGCGTTTTCAGTTGACGAAATGGCCATCAACCGACGTATGTAACGAATGCCAAGTTCATATCTAGACGTTTCCGAGATGTTTGTGGAGCGGCAGGCGCAGCGCAGTTCCATGCATGCGCGCCATCTGAATGAGCAGCTCGTCCGGGTGCTCAAGACCATCGGCTACGATGTGGGCTTTCAGAAGGGTCAAGGTCAATACCTGTTCGATCGTGACGGGGCGCGCTACCTTGATCTACTCAGCGGATTTGGCGTTTTTGCGATTGGCCGCAATCATCCGGCGCTGCGTGAGGCGCTGAAAGGCGTGCTCGACAGCGATTTTCCCAATCTGGTGCAGCTCGACGTCTCCACGCTCGCCGGTGTGCTGGCGGAACGCCTGCTGGAACATGTCCCATATCTGGACAAGGTGTTCTTTGCCAATTCCGGCGCCGAGACCGTCGAGGCCGCGATCAAGTTCGCGCGAGGTGCGACCGGCCGTCCCGGCATCGTCTCCTGTTCCCACTCGTTTCACGGCCTGTCCTATGGCGCGCTGTCGCTGATGGACGATGCGAACTTCCGCTCCGGCTTCGAGCCGCTGCTGCCGGGATGCACGCAGATTGCCTTCAACGATCTCGCCGCGCTCGAGCAGGCGCTGTCGTCGCGCCAGGTCGCGGCCTTCATCGTCGAGCCGATCCAGGGCAAGGGCGTCAATTTGCCCACGGACGAATTCCTGCCCGGCGCCGCCGCGCTGTGCAGGAAATACGGCACGCTATTGATCGCCGACGAAATCCAGACCGGCATCGGCCGCACCGGAAAATTCCTCGCGGTCGAGCACTGGAACGTCGAGCCCGACATGGTGCTGCTGGCGAAGGCGTTGTCCGGCGGCCACGTGCCGGTCGGCGCGCTGCTGACGCGCAAGAGCATCTTCGACAAGATCTTCAACCAGATGGATCGCGCCGTCGTGCACGGCTCGACCTTTGCGAAGAACGATCTGGCGATGGCCGCCGGCATCGCAACCCTCGAAGTGATGAAGGCAGAAAAGCTGGTCGAGCAGGCCGCCAAGCGCGGCGCCGAGCTTCGCCTCGCGCTGACGCGAATGGTGCCCGGCTACGAGTTGATGAAGGAAGTGCGCGGCAAGGGATTGATGATCGGCGTCGAGTTCGGTCCGCCGAAATCGCTGCGGCTCAAGGCTTCCTGGAATCTGCTGGAGACCGCCAACAAAGGCCTGTTTTGCCAGCTCATCACGGTGCCGCTGTTCAAGGATCACAAGATCCTGACCCAGGTCTCCGGCCACGGTAGCCACACCATCAAGCTGCTGCCGCCGCTCGTGATCACGCAAGAAGATTGCAACTGGATCGAAAAGTCGTTCGACGACGTCATCGCCGCCAGCCACAAGGTCCCCGGCGCGATCTGGTCGCTCGGCAAGACGCTGGTCGACAACGCGGTGCGTAAGTCGGCGTAAGTCGCAGTCTCTTCCGTCATTGCGAGGAGCGAAGCGACGAAGCAATCCATACTTTCTTTGCCGCCCGATGGATTGCTTCGCTACGCTCGCAATGACGGTATACTAGCCGGGCAATCGGAGGAGAGAGCATGAGCAACGTCACCGGCGGCTGTCATTGCGGCGCCATCCGTTATCAGGTCGCGGGCGAACTGATCGTTCATGCGCTGTGCCACTGCAGCGATTGCAGGCGTCACGCCGGCGCGCCGGTCGTCGGCTGGACGATGTATGCGGAGGATGCGGTCAAGGTGACGAAGGGGCAGCCCAAGGTCTACGAATCATCGGAGCATGGCCGCCGCCACTTCTGCGCCGACTGCGGCACGGGGCTTTTCTACATCAACGCGAACATCCTGCCGGGGATCATCGACATCCAGAGCGCGACCTACGACGACCCCAATGCCGTCCCGGCGATGGTGCATATCCAGACCGCCGAGCGGCTTGGCTGGATGGAGCGCGCGCACGAACTGCCCAGCTTCGAGCGCTATCCGCCGCAGACATGAGAATACTTAGCCCGCCGCGCTTCGCATCGCGCCCTCAAACTTCTCGCCGAAATCCGCAAGCTCATCCTTGGCCAGATCGCTGACCGCCCAGTAGTTCAGCCCGCGGTCGCTCCAGTGCCGGATGTTGAATCCCTGAACCGTGTCGATCCTCGCGCCGCGGCGCTCGGTGCTGTCGGTCTGCGCGACGAACAGATTGATCACATGCTGGCGCCGCTTGTAGACCACGGCGCCGATGGCGCGGGCGTCGACATAGTCGAGCCGGCCGCCGATCAGCGTAAAACCCTGCGCGGTGAGGTCGATCACCGGCGGCGAGACATCGAGCTTGCCGTTGAACCACGGTTTTACCGTGTGCTGGTCGGTGGAGATCACGTCGGTGAGATGGCCGGCCCGCAGCGAGCGCAGATGCGCCGAGACCACTTCGGCCTGGATGCGCTCGGCGTCGTCATTGCGCAACACGATCGCGACCAGGCCTGTCGCCGCCAGCGCCGACACCGCCGAGCCCATCGCAAAGCCGCGCAGCACGGCGCGCCGGTTCGGCGCGGCCTGCGGCTGCGGCAGCGCCGCTTCGATGCGCTGACGCAACGCGGCCGGCGCGGTGTAGCGCACGCCGGCTTGCGCAACGGCCTTGCTCATCGCCTTGTAGTCGCGGAGCAGCGCCGCGCAGCGCGGGCATCCCGCAACATGGCTTTCGACGTCGCGCGCGTGCCCGGCGTCGAGTTCGCCGTCGATCAGCGCGTGCAGCAGAATTTCAGCCTCGTCGCAGGTCATTTGTCTTGCTCCTGTTCCGCGAGCCATGCCGACCGCAGCATGGCGCGGGCGCGCGCGAGACGGGACATCACGGTGCCGACAGGCACTTCGGCGATTTCGGCGATCTCGCGGTATGAAAGGTTTTCGACCTCCCGCAGCACAAAGGTCTCCCGGAACGGTTCGGCGAGGGTGACGATCAGCCGCCGGATGATGCCGGCGTCGTGCCGCTTGACGACCTCTGCCTCTGGCGTGTCCGGCGCCTCGTGCCACAGCGGCGCTTGTTCGGCCTCCTCGGGAAGTTCGTCGGCGCCGGTGCTCGGCGCGCTGGCGCGGCGGGCATATTCGGCATGGCAGACATTGCGCAGGATCGCGAACAGCCACGGCTTGATCGCCGGCCCCCGATACGTATGAAAATGTTTCAGCGCGCGCAGATAGCACTCCTGCACCGCGTCGTCGGCGTCGGCCGCGTCGCGCAGGAGATAGCGCGCCAGCGTGTAGACGTCATCGAGATGCGGCAGCGCCAGCTCCCGGAAACGCCGCGCCTGTTCGGGGTCGTTGTCGACAATCTTGACCGGCATCGCCCTTGGCCCGGCGCTCGCTGAATCCTGCGCCCGGCCGGCAGCAGGCCATCGGCCGGGCAGGACTGTGATGCCTTGGTTTTGTCCGTTACTCAACCTTGATCGTTCCGCTTAACGCTCAATCGCCCGATTGGGCTTCCGAACACCTGATCAGCCCGGGGGTCGGTTTATTCCCGTCATCGTGCCGTCACGTTCGTCTCGCGGCCGGCTAACGCGATCGTGATCGGCGGTCGAGGCCGATCGAACGGCGTCGGGAATAAGCGCCGCCCCCATCCGATCAACTGCCATGCCGCAACAAGCCAAGCCGGCTTCCGGCGTGCAGCCATTGGAAAGGGAGTCTCCATGTTGAACATGTCGCGTCGTGATGTCGTTGTGAGCGCGGGCCTTGCCGCCGCCCTCGGCCTGAATTCCCGTCTCTCCATCGTGGAGACTGCGCTCGCCCAGCCCGCCCCGGACGCGGGCAAGGGCTTTCACAAGTACAAGATCGGGTCCGTGGAGGTCACGGCCCTCTATGACGGCATTTGGAGGAAACCGCACGACCCCGCCTTCATCAAGAACGCCAGCATCGACGAGACCAAGGCCGCGCTGGCAAAGGCCGGCATGACCACCGACTATGTGCCGATTCCCCTGACCGTCATCGTGCTGAAGATCGGCGACAGGCTGATCATGGTCGATTCCGGCTCCGGCGTCGGTCAGTGGCAGCCGACCGCGGTCAGCCTGCCCGATAATCTCAAGGGTGCCGGGATCGATCCCGCCAAGATCAGCACCGTGCTGATCTCGCACTTCCATCCCGACCACATCTTCGGCTTGATGGAGAAAGGCACCAACGCCCCCAACTATCCCAACGCTGAACTGATCGTCAGTGCCGCCGAGTACCGTTGGTGGACCGAACCGGGGCGCGTGGAGAAGCTGCCCGAGGCGCGCAAGCCGCTCGGCACCCGCATTCAAGCAGTTTTCCCCAACTGGAAGAATTTCCGGCTGGTCGAAGGTGAAACGGAAGTGGTGCCCGGCATTCGGCTTGTGAATGCGCCCGGGCATACGCCGGGTCATTCGGCGTTCCTGCTGGCGTCGGGCAATCAGCAGCTGATGATTTCCAACGACGTTGCCTACGTTCCGGCGCTGCTCGCGCCGCATCCGGAATGGCAGGGCGCCTATGATCAGGATGGTCCGCTCGCGGTGGAAACCCGCCGCAAGCTGCTCGATCGCGTCATCGCCGACAAGATGGCGATCTGCGGCGCGCATTTTCCGTTCCCCGGCGCCGGCAGCTTCGCCAAGGACGGCGCGGGCTATGCGTTCACGCCGGTGCAGGCATAGCCCGCACTCGCCGTCTTCTTTCTCCACAACACAGGATATTGCCATGCTTCCAATCCGAAACCGCGTTCTGCTGCACTTTGCTTCTGGCGCTCTGCCTTGCGGGCTCGCCGGCACTCGCCGTGGATACGATGAACTCGCCGGATGCTCCCGATCTCACTTCCGTCCGCACCAAGCTCAAGGCCGCGGACTACCGGGGCGCGCTCGCCGAGCTCAAGGTGCTTGCCGACACAAATCAACACGCCGACGTCTACAGCCTGATGGGCTTCAGCCTGCGCAAGATGGGCGACTACCCGACGGCGCTCACTTTCTACAAGAAGGCGCTGGACTTTAACGCCGATCACAAGGGCGCCCGCGAATATCTGGGCGAGCTCTATGTCGACATGGGCGATTTGCCGAAGGCCCGCGAGCAGCTTGCGGTCCTGACGAAGTTGTGCCCGCAGGGCTGCGAGGAGCGCGAGGACCTGGAGAAAGTCCTTGCGGCGTCGGCGAAGACCAACTGATGCCCCGCGCGTCGGAAGGCGCCATGACGGACGCCGGCCTGCTTGCAGGCCGGCTTCTGCTGGTCTTCATTTTCCTGCACGAGGGCTGGAGCATTTTGGCCAATTATGCCGGCGCGGCCGCCTATATGCAGAAGTCCGGCGTGCCGTCATTGCTGCTGCCGCTCGTCATTGCCCTCCAGCTCGGCGGCGGCGCGTTGATCGCCGCAGGTATCATGACGCGTTTCGCGGCGCTCGCGTTTGCTGTGTTCTGTGCGCTCACGGCGATCCTGTTCCACTGGCAGTTCGCCGATCGCAATCAGTTGCTGCATTTCCAGAAGGATCTGGCGATTGCGGGCGGATTCCTCGTGCTCGCCTGCTGCGGACCGGGAAACTGGTCGATCGACCGCTACCTCGCGCGGTCAAGAAACTAGCTACTTCGCGTCCTGAAAGATCACCAGCTGATCAGTCCCGGCGTGAGCGTCGTGCCGAAGCCTTCCCTCAGGAAGCAGGAGAATTGCAGCCGGATGGATCTAGCGGTCCTTCGCTTCGAATATTTGCAGCGCGCCAAGCAGGAGTTTTGGATCCTCTTGGCCGACGCAGTGGCCGACCCCGGAAAAACTCCATTCGCTGACTTGCGGAATCAGCGCCACGGCCCGCGACGCCATCTCTTTATATACAGGCCAGGATCGTTCAGCAGTGGCAATCCGCACCGGGCAATCGATCTCGGACAGCCAACCAAACGGATTACCGCGCTCGTCGCCGCTGTAGACTTGCTCCATCGCTTCGAAGATCGGAAGCAGGATGGCAGATTCAATTTCAGGTGTGCAGCGCAGCCGCACCCTGCCATTCTCTTCCGGAGTGAAGCCGTGCCGTATGTAGGCCCGGAGCGAAGTCTCTGACCATTCGGCAAACGCAGTCGCAGCGCGATAGCGCTGGTAGACAGTCTCGGCGCTGTCGAACTCGGCCTGGCGGCGCAGCACGCTCTGCACCGCGGCCGTCGACCTGTCGCTCAACCCGGCGCCATCGGCGCGGATCGCACGCGGATCCATGACGGTCGGCTCCATCACGAACAGGCGCGAAAAGCGCTTGGGCAAAAGTTTCGCCGCGAGCAGGAGATCGGTGGCGCCTGCGCTGTGGCCGATACCAAATATATCCGACAGGTCGAGTGCCTCGATCACCCGACACACATCCTCGGCGAAATCCCGGAAGTGATAGCGGTCGGCCGTTGGCTTGTGACTATCGCCATGGCCGCGGCGGTCGAGCGCATAGACGGTGTAACGCAACGCCAGTTCACGGGCGATCTCATCCCAGACCTCGGCGACAAAGCCGGTGCCGTGCAACAGCAGAGCGGGCGGTTTGCGCGAGCCGTCCTCGCCCCATCGGGCAAGCGCAATGTGTTCGCCGACAGGTCCGACCGAAATCCGTTTGGCGTACGTCATGGGCGGGACTTCCGCGCATCCTCCAGGATCATCGCCGCGCCTTTCTCGGCGATCATCGCCGTCGGCGTGTTGGTATTGCCCGACGTAATCGTCGGCATCACCGATGCATCGGCAACGCGCAAGCCCGCGATGCCGTAGAAACGCAGGCGCTCGTCGACGACGGCCATCGGATCGCTCGCCGTTCCCATCTTCGCGGTCCCCACGGGGTGGAAGATCGTAGTGCCGATATCGCCGGCGGCTTTCGCCAGCGACGCGTCGTCGTCACCGACGCTGGGGCCGGGCAGGTATTCCTGCGGATGATATTGCGCGAGCCGCTGCTGCTTCATCAGCCGCCGCGTGGTGCGGATGGCGTCCGCTGCGACCTGGCGGTCGTCGTCGGTCGACAGGTAATTCGGCGCGATCGACGGCGCCTCGTCGGGTTTCGCCGAGCGGATGCGCACGGTGCCGCGCGAGGTCGGCTGCAGATTGCAGGCGCTGACGGTGATGGCGGGAAAACGATGCAGGGGATCGCCGAATTTATCCAGCGACAGCGGCTGCACGTGGAACTGGATATTGGCGCGCTCGCGGGTAGCGTCGGAGCGGGTGAAGATGCCGAGCTGCGACGGCGCCATGGTCAGCGGCCCGCGTCGGCGGAAGGCGTAGTCGAGCCCCATCATGCCGCGCCGGATCAGATTGTAATAAGTCTCGTTCAGCGTGCGGACGCCCTCGACCTTGTAGATCGCGCGCTGCTGCAGATGGTCCTGCAGGTTGCGCCCCACACCCGGTTTGTCGAGCGCGACGTCGATGCCGAGCGGCGAGAGCCAGTCGGCCGGTCCGATGCCGGACCGGTGCAGCACCTGCGTCGATCCGATCGATCCCGCACACAGGACGACTTCGCCCCTGGTGCGCGCCTCGACCACCTCGCCGCCTTGCATGAAGCGCACGCCGACGGCGCGGCCGTTCTCGATCATCAGCCGGTCGACCAGCACATTCTTTTCCAACCGCAAATTGGCGCGGTTCAGCACCGGCTTGAGGAAGCCGCGCGCCGAAGACCAGCGGCGGCCGCGCTTCTGGTTGACGTGGAAATAGCTGGTGCCTTCATTGTCGCCGGTGTTGAAATCCGGCAATGCGCTTGATGCCCATCTCCTCGGCGGCGTCGCCGACCGCGTCGAGAATGGCCCAGGACAGCCGCGGCGCCTCGACCCGCCAGCCGCCGCCGGTGCCGTGATGTTCGCTCGGCCCAAGGAAATGATCTTCCAGCCGTTTGAACAGCGGCAGCACGTCGTCGTAGCCCCAGCCGGTCAGGCCGAGCTGGCGCCAGTGATCGTAATCGGCGGCCTGTCCGCGCATCGAGATCATGGCGTTGATGGCGGAAGAGCCGCCGATCACTTTGCCGCGTGGATAAGCAAGTGAGCGGCCATTGAGCCCGGGCTCGGGCTCGGTTTTGAACATCCAGTCCGAACGGGGATTGCCGATCGCAAAGAGGTAGCCGACCGGGATGTGAAACCAGATCCAGTTGTCGTTGCCGCCGGCCTCCAGGATCAGCACGCGGTTTTTCGGGTCGGCCGACAGCCGGTTGGCCATGATGCAGCCGGCTGTCCCTGCGCCAACCACGATGTAATCGAAATCACCTTCAAGCCGCTTCGGCATTTTCCTGGCGTCCACCCGATCTCGACCGTCATGCCCGGACAAAAGCGCGAAGCGCGTCTTCGCGCCAGATGTGCCGGGCATCCACGTCTTTTTGCCTATTAGTCAGACGTGGATGGCCGGGACAAGCCCCGGCCATGACGGCGAGGAGCTAAGTCGAGCCCCGCTGCGTTGGTTGGACCGCCCCTTGCATGCTAAAGGGGCAGAAGCGTTCAGTCCCGGAAAGCCTGTCATCTCCATGCCCATCGTCAACCGCGTCGCCGAGTTGCAACCCGACATCCAGGCCTGGCGCCGGGATATTCATGAACACCCGGAATTGCTCTACGACGTGCACCGCACTGCGGCATTGGTGGCGGACCGTTTGCGGGAATTCGGCTGCGACGAAGTGATTACCGGCATCGGCCGCACCGGCGTCGTCGGCGTCATCAAGGGCAACAGGCCGGCCGGCAAGGGTGACGTGAAGGTCATCGGGCTGCGGGCGGATATGGACGCGCTGCCGATCGAGGAGGCGACCAATCTGCCTTACGCTTCCAAAACGAAAGGCTTGATGCACGCCTGCGGCCATGACGGCCACACCGCCATGCTGCTGGGTGCGGCGCGCTATCTCGCCGAGACCCGCAATTTCGCAGGCGATGCGGTCGTGATCTTCCAGCCGGCCGAAGAGGGCGGCGCGGGTGCGGTTGCGATGATCAAGGACGGGCTGATGGACCGTTTCGGTATCGAGCAGGTCTACGGCATGCATAACGGTCCGGGCATTCCGGTCGGCGCGTTCGCGCTTCGGCCCGGTCCGATCATGGCCGGAGGCGATGCCGTCGCCATCAAGATCGAGGGGCGGGGCGGGCACGCTGCCCAGCCGCACAAGAGCATCGATTCCGTCCTGGTCGGCGCGCAGTTGATCACGGCGCTGCAGTCGATCGTGTCGCGCAGCGTCGATCCGCTGGAATCGGCTGTCATTTCGATGTGCGAATTTCACGCCGGCAACGCCCGCAACGTGATCCCGCAAACCGCCATGCTGACGGGCACGGTGCGTACCCTGAACGGCGAAGTGCGGAAAATGGTGGAAAGGCGGGTCCGCGAGGTCGTCGCCGGCGTGGCGCAGATCACCGGCGCCAGGATCGATCTGACCTACGATCGCGGCTATCCGGTAACGGTCAACCATATCAGGCAGACGGACGTCGCGACGCGGGCAGCCCGCGAAATTGCCGGCGATGCCAATGTGCATGAGATGCCACCACTGATGGCTGGCGAAGATTTCGCCTTCATGCTGGAGCAGCGGCCGGGTGCGCTGATCTTCTGCGGCAACGGCGACAGCGCAGGGCTCCATCACCCCGCCTATAATTTCAACGACGAGGCGATCGTGTTCGGCACCTCGTACTGGATCAAGCTGGTCGAGAACACGCTGGCCGCGTGAGGCCGCCAAGGGGCGCCAAAGGTCGCCGGGCCAAGGCTTCGCCGGGCCTTCCAGTCGGCCAGGTTCCCCGGTGGATGGCGGCTCTGCGGCAGAGTGTTGGGTGGACCGCCGCTTGCATGCTACAGAAGCCTAGCATTTCCAACCCTTGAGGCCAGAATTCCCATGCCCATCGTCAACCGCGTCGCCGATCTGCAACCCGATATTCAGGCCTGGCGCCGCGATATCCATGAAAATCCCGAATTGCTCTATGACGTGCACCGCACCGCAGCATTCGTGGCTGACCGGCTGCGCGAGTTCGGCTGCGACGAGGTCGCGACCGGCCTTGGCCGTACCGGCGTCGTCGGCGTCATCAAGGGCAAGCAGCCCGGCAAGGGCGAGATCAACGTGATCGGGCTTCGCGCCGACATGGACGCACTGCCGATCGAGGAGGCAACCAATCTGCCCCACGCCTCCAAGACGCCGGGCTTGATGCACGCCTGCGGCCATGACGGCCACACCGCGATGCTTTTGGGTGCCGCACGGTATCTGGCCGAGACCAGGAATTTCGCCGGCGACGCGGTCGTGATCTTCCAGCCGGCCGAGGAGGGCGGTGCTGGTGCCGCCGCGATGATCAAGGACGGGCTGATGGACCGGTTCGGCATCGAGCAGGTCTACGGCATGCATAACGGCCCGGGGATTCCGGTCGGCTCCTTTGCCATCCGGCCGGGTCCTGTCATGGCCGCGACCGACTCCATCGACATCAGGATCGAGGGCCTCGGCGGCCACGCCGCGCGCCCCAACAAGTGCATCGATTCCGTGCTGGTCGGGTCGCAGCTGATCACCGCCCTGCAGTCGATCGTGTCGCGGACCATCGATCCCCTGGACTCCGCCGTGATCTCGATCTGCGAGTTCCATGCCGGCAACGCGCGCAACGTGATCCCGCAGACCGCCGAACTCCGCGGCACCGTGCGGACGCTGACGCCGGAAGTGCGCGAAACGGTCGAGCGGCGCGTCCGCGAGGTGTGCGAGGGCGTAGCCAAAATGACCGGCGCCAGGATCGACCTCGTCTACGAACGCGGCTATCCCGTCACCAAAAACCACGCCGAGCAAACCGACTTCGCCACGCAGGTGGCCAGGGACGTCGCGGGCGCCCAGAACGTCCACGAGATGCCGCCGCTGATGGGCGCCGAAGATTTTGCCTATATGCTGGAAGCCCGGCCGGGCGCCTTCATCTTCTGCGGCAACGGCGACAGCGCAGGGCTCCATCACCCCGCCTACGATTTCAACGACGAGGCGATCGTGTATGGCACGTCGTACTGGATCAAGCTGGTCGAGAACAAGCTGGCGGCGGCGTAGCCTCACATCGTTAACCTTCGATCCGCACGGAAGGCGATCTCCGTGCGAGGCCCTGATGCGAGCCTGACGGATGCCTAGTATCTCAGCGTGGTGGTGACGCCGAACACCGCGGCGTCGCCGATCCGGGAGATGCCGCTCGGATCGTTGGGGTTCGGAATCCCGCCGGATGGGCGCCAGACATATTGAAAATACGGCGCCAGCAGCCAACCTGGCTTGAGATGCGCCTCGTAGATCATTTCGAGCAGCGTCTCGTTGCTCCGGACCGGGCTCGGCAGGCCGGCAAAGTACTGCGCGTCGCGGTCGAGGTTTCGCGCCGAATTTGAAATCCGCATGTAGGCCACCGCCATCCCGAACCGGTCGAGCGGGCGGCCGGGGACCAGACCGCTGAAACCGATGCCGCCGTCGACATAGAGGTCGATGAGATTGCGATCCGGTGGGCTGTACGCGATCCGCGCGAACGCCGACACCCCCGGCAGCGATGCCGACACGCCCTTCTCGGTCACCGAGGCCGGCCGGTACAGCGTCTGCTCGACGACGGCGAAGATTCCGAAATTGCCGCGAAGCCTGCCGGCGATGCCGGTGCCGCCGGGATCGGCGATCGACTGGCCTTGTGCGGTGAAGCGCTGATCGTCGAACCCTCCGGTATGATACCAGCCGCCCGGCGTGAAATTGCCGGCGAGCGGGCCTGTGCCGAAGTCGAAATCGTAGCTCCAGCGCACCTGGCCGATCAGCCACGGCGGATCGTTGACGCGGAACGCCAGGCCGTGATTGTCGCGAAGCTGTGGGTCGCCGTCGCCCGGCCGCGCCGCATTGCCGTTGAACACCGCGCCGAAGACGGTGATCTGGTCCGACAGCGTAGCCTTGACGCGAATGCCGGGCACCGCGATCGGCGGCGCCGGACCGCCGGATGGCAGATTGTTGGCCTTGTTGGCCGGCCAGCCGAAGGTGCCGTTGATGAAGAGATCGTCGGTCTGGCTGTCGAAGAATTCGACGTCGGCGGCCTGCTGTCCGACCCTGATGCTGAGCGCGTTGTTGTAGAAGCCTTGCTCGAAATACGCATTGTAGAGACGCGTCTCGGGCAGGGCCTCGATCTCGCTGATGGTGGCGAGGTTGCGGACATAGTTGCGCGACAGGCCGCGGCCGTAGATGCCGAGCACGTTGGCGTAGAACTTGCCGCCGCTCCAGCCGGCCAGCTTCTCCAGATCGCCATCGACGGAGAGATCGACGCGGCCGAAATGGATGGCGCCGCGGCTGGTCCCGCCCGAGACGTTGGTGATGTTGTCGCCGATCCAGGTTGCGCCGAAGTTCAGTCCCTTGGCGGCAAGCCCGTCATGCCATTCATTGAGCCATTTCGGGGCCAGCCATTCGGCGGCGTTTTCGTCCTTGGCGCCGGCGGACGCGCTTGTGCTCGCCGTGGCGCTCACAAGGCACGCCGCCGCTACCGCCAATCTACGCAATACCAGCATCCGCGGTAGTCCCGACCCGTGAGCAGCTACCTGACGATCCCGATGCGCTTCATGATGAAATAGGCAGCCACCGACGACAGGCCCATCAGCAGCGCTGCCCACAGGAAGGCTGTTTCGAGATCGGTGAACGGCAGGCCCTTGGTGTTCATGCCGAAAATGCCGGTGATGAGCGTCGGCGGCAGCAGCAGCGCCGTCAGCACCGAGAGCACCCTGATACTGCTGTTGCCTTGCTCCTCGATCTTCAGGTGAAGCTCTTCCTGCAGCAGCCGGCTGCGCTCGCGCATTTCGACAATGGTGTGATCGAGGCCATCGAGACGCTGCGCGAGCTTGCCGGCGCGCAGCCGCAGGGCGGGTTTCAGATCGTCGAGATGCTTCTGCTCGAACCGGTGGAAGACGATCCGCAGGCCCGAAAGCTGCCGATGCAGGCGGACGCAGGTTCGCCGCAGGCGGCCGAGCTTCTGACGCAGATCCGCGGCGCTGTCCGACAGCACCTGCTCCTCGACCTCGTCGAGCGCCCGCTCCAGCCGCTCGGCGATGCGATCCATGGTGTCGGCGACATGCTCGACGATGCTCTCCAGCAGCGCCGCCATGCTTTCGATGCGATGGCCGGCTTCGAGCGCGCGGCGGGTGGCGTCGACCGCGCACAGCGCATGATGCCGGCCGCTGACCAGGACCCGCTCGGTCATCGCGAAGCGGAGGTATCCGGTGTCTTCGGTCGCCTCCGCCGACGTCGCGCAGCAGATCCGAGATCACGCCGTAGACACAGTCATCGATGGTGTGGAGTTGCTGATAGGTGTCCTTTGACAGCAGCAGTGCTATTGCCTGCGCTGGAATCTGGAGGTTGACAGGCGTCAGCCATTGCAGCGCGCGGGCATCGGCCAGATTGAAATGCAGCCAAAGCAGCCCGTCATGGGAAGACGGAATCGGCTGGTCGACCGGGAGCATTTCCGGCATGCCGTCCGAATGGATGCGAAACGCCCAGACCAGCCCCGGAATGGGGGGTGGCGAGCGCGCGTGATCGCTGTCAGCGACGGCATCGGCAACTGACGCATCAGCTCGCATCGCACACCGCAGAACCTTGTCGTCCACCAGAAATCAAGGGGTACGCCCAACCAGATCCCCAACAACGCCCCATACAAGGGCACGTCTGTTACAGCTGTGTGTCGTCAGCCGCTATTCCGCGGCTTCCGCCAGATCTTCGTCCTGCTTGTTGTAATCGTAGACGACGCGGCCATAGGGCAGCGTCAGGTCGGCGAGAAAATGATGCGCGCCGACGACGCGCCGGACCGGAAAATCGGCCACCGGCGCGTTGACATGGGGCACGAGATGGAGCCGGCCCGGTCCGATCCAGGAGCCCTTGACGACGATATCGGTCAGGTTGATCGCAACCAGCTGGCAGACTTCCGCGCGGCCGTCGACGCCGGGGATCAGCTTGAGATTGATCTGGGTTTTCGACAGGGTAGCGCGTGTCAACTCGCCGTTGCCCGCCATCGATTCATGCTTGTAGCCCATGGTCCCCATGGCGACGAGCTGGCCGGCGTATTCGAGGGTGCCGGTCAGCGTGTCCTTGACCACTTCGAGCTTCGGGTGGGCATATTTCTTCGGGAAGCCCCAGATCTCGCGGCCTGCCGCGATCGGCGGATCATCGTCGAGATACATCTGGGAAACGAAATTGACCTCTTCGCCGTTGAACCGCGCCGGGATCACCAGGCCCGATTCCGTGTAGCTGCCGAAGCCGGAACTGTCCGGCATCTTGATCCACTCGTAATGCACGACCGGCTGATCGAGCGGCTCCAGCGGTTCGGGCAGGCCGGCGCGGATCAGGTCCGGATCGGTCTCGTAGCTGATGACCAGGAATTCCCGATTGACGAAGCGATAGGGGCCCGCCGGATAGCTCGGACCCGCCATCGGCATCGACGGAAGCTTGAGCACATCTGCCTTGCGCATCGGAGATTCCCTTCTCAGTGAGCGGTCCAGCCGCCGTCGACCGGCAGCGTGGTCCCGGTGATCGATCTGGCGTTGTCAGTGCAGAGAAAATTCACCGTTGCCGACAGTTCTTCGACGGTGACGAAGCGCTTGGTCGGCTGGGCCGCGAGCAGCACGTCCGAGATCACCTGCTGTTCGGTGATGCCGCGCGCCTTCGCCTGTTCGGGGATCTGCTTTTCCACCAGCGGCGTCATGACATAGCCGGGGCAGACCGCGTTGACCGTGATGCCGTGCTCGGCAAGCTCGAGGGCTGCGGTCTTGGTCAGGCCCGCGATACCGTGCTTGGCTGCGACATAGGCCGACTTGAAAGGAGAGGCGACCAGCGCATGCGCCGAGGCGATGTTGACGATCCGGCCCCAGGACCTCTTCTTCATTCCGGGCACGGCGAGGCGGGTGGTATGAAATGCGCTGGAAAGGTTGATGGCGAGGATCGCATTCCATTTCTCGACCGGAAAATCCTCGATCGGGGCGACGTGCTGGATGCCGGCGTTGTTGACGAGGATGTCGACGCCGCCGAACGCATCCTCGGCTTCCGCGATCATGCCGGCGATGTCAGCGTCGTCGGCCATGTTGGCCCCGCTGTAGATCACCTTGATGTTGTGGCCGTTGGCGATTTCGCCGCGGATCGCCTCGATCTCCTGCGGGATCGCCGAACCCGTTCAGCATGACGTTCGCGCCGCTGGCGGCGAGGCCGCGCGCAATGCCAAGGCCGATGCCGCTGGTCGAACCGGTCACGATGGCGGATTTTCCAGACAACATGGCAATGACTCTTCGACTGAGAATGAAATGCCAGCACGAGGCCCGCTGGCGCGGTTGCAGATGCCTCGTACGCCGCAATGCGCAAATTGCTAGCGGCTGTCAGCGACGGCGGTGTGAGATATTTTCTTCAGACATGTGACAGCGGCCGACGCGTGAACGCAGCGGCGAGCATTGTCATACCGATGTCACCGCTGCCCTGAATTCTGCGACCGATCGCTGGTCATTTTTCACTTGGGGTATTGCCATGGATGCGCGAACGCCGGATTCAGATAGCTCCACAGCTTCAGATACCTCTGCAGCTTCGAACTGGCGGCCCGATCGCTGCGACAGGGTCGCGCTGGTGCTGCAGGGCGGCGGCGCGCTGGGCGCCTACCAGGCCGGTGTCTATCAGGCCCTGCAGGAAGGCGGCATCGAGCCGGATTGGGTGTGCGGAGTATCGATCGGCGCGATCAATTCCGCGATCATTGCCGGCAATCCACCGGAGCGGCGTCTGGAAAGGCTGCAAATCTTCTGGGAGCGCATCACTGCTCGCAAGGTCTGGCACTACACGCCGGATGGCGACATTTACCGCAAGGCCCGTAACCTCGCGAGTTCGTTCATGACGACGACGCTTGGCCAGCCCGGGTTTTTCAAGCCGCACGACGTCAATCCCTGGTTCAGCCCCGCCGGCGCCAAAACGGCGACCAGCTATTACGACACCGCCCCGCTGCGCGAGACCTTGCTCGAACTGGTCGACTTCGACCTGATCAATTCGCGCAAGGTCCATTTCGCGGTCGGCGCGGTCAACGTGCTCAGCGGAAATTTCCTCTACTTCGACAACAAGAACGAAATGATCGGCCCCGAACACGTGATGGCAAGCGGCGCGCTGCCGCCCGCGCTGCCGATGGTCAAGATCGGCACCGATCATTTCTGGGACGGCGGCATCGTGTCCAACACGCCCCTCCAGCATCTGCTGGACCAGGACGACAGGCTGAATTCGCTGGTGTTTCAGGTCGATCTGTTCAGCGCCCGCGGAACCTTGCCCCGCGATATCCAGGAGGTGCTCGCAAGGCACAAGGACATCGTCTACTCGTCCCGCACCCGGCACAATACCGACGTCTACAAGCAGATGAACAATCTGAAGACCGATCTCTGCAAGGCGCTGCAAAAGGTCCCGGACGACCGGCTCAGCGAACACGAGCGTTCATTGCGCGACCGTCTTGCGGACCTGCCGGAAATCACCATCCTGCAGATGATCTACCAGCAGAAAGCCTATGAGGGCGATTCCAAGGATCACGAATTCTCGGCCACGTCGATGCGCGAGCACTGGCAGAGCGGGCTGGAAGACACCCGCCGGACGCTGAAGCGCCGCGACTGGCTTGCGCTGCCGGAGCAGGGCATGGGCATCGTGGTCCATGACGTGCATCGCGAGCGCGACTACTGAGGTATTCAATCGCTGCAGCCTGGCGTCATTGGCCGCAGCATTTGCGACGTGCAGGCTGACTGGCTAGAAGCCGAAGAATTGCTTGCGCAGGCGTTCTCGTAGCTCGCCTTTGCAGCTTTCACGGCCGTACGCATCTCATCCTCATCGAGGTGCGCCTTTTCCCACTGATCGATTTCGATCACGGAATGATTGGCGGAAGCAAGTGCTTCCTCATTGCGAATCGCAGAAATCCATTTCTCGACCGCAGTCTTGTACGCGGTCTGCAGGTCGTCGAGCTCGGGATGTTCACTGCTCATTTCAACCCCCAGATTGGATTTAGGCAACGCAGATTGCTTGATACAGCGCTCGAATGAACAAACGAAGACAACGTCGAAACGAACCAATGCCTCCTGCCGCGGTCTCCGGTCGCGCTCAATAGCGCGCCGGCACGTACATTTCGGGCGGAATCGGGCCGCGATGATAGTCCGGGTTGCGAATGCGCGCCGGCAAAATCACCGGAGGGTGTTGGGTTTCGCCGTAAGGTATTTGTTCGAGGAAATGCGCGATGCAGTTCAGCCGCGCCTTCTTCTTGTCGACAGCCTCGACCACATGCCACGGCGCTTCGGCAATGTGCGTATGCTCCAGCATCGCTTCCTTGGCCTTGGTGTATTGCTCCCAGCGGCTGCGCGCTTCCACATCCATCGGGCTGAGCTTCCACTGCTTCAAGGGATCGTGGATCCGCATGGTGAAGCGCAGGTGCTGTTCCTCGTCGGTGATCGAGAACCAGTACTTGATCAGGATGATCCCGGAACGCACGAGCATGCGCTCGAACTCCGGTACCGAGCGGAAGAATTCCTCGACATCGTTCTCGGTGCAGAAGCCCATCACGCGCTCGACGCCGGCGCGGTTGTACCAGCTGCGGTCGAACAGCACGATTTCGCCGCCGGCCGGCAGGTGCGAAACGTAACGCTGGAAATACCATTGCGTGCGCTCGCGCTCGCTCGGCGCCGGAAGGGCCGCGACGCGGCAGACCCGCGGATTGAGCCGTTGGGTGATGCGCTTGATGACGCCGCCCTTGCCGGCGGAATCGCGGCCTTCGAAAATCACCACCACCTTGAGCTTTTGCTGCTGCACCCAGCTCTGCAATTTCACCAGTTCGCCCTGCAGGCGGAACAGCTCCTTGAAATAGACGCGCCGGTCGACGGTCTCTTTCGCGGTGTGGTCGGAGAACTCGTTGGTCAGCGCGTCGAGGCGATCGTCGTCGATCTCCAGTTCCAGTTCCTCGTCGAAACTATCGAGCATTTCCGAATGAATCCGATCGTGGATCGGCGAGGTGCCGTTGGTGGATATTTTGGACATGGACGGCTCCGGTTGGTCGCGGGAAGTGGATGCGAATGATCGGCGGTATGAGGTATCGGGGGCCGCCTCGCGGAAAGCAGAAGGCCGGAGTTCAACTCCGGCCTTCCGTTACCGTCGAGGCTGCATGCGTGGCAGCGACCCGACCGCACCGCCAACAGTATCAGAACAGGTTCGCGAACAGGACGTACAGGCTCGCCGACAGGCAGATCGCCGCCGGCAGCGTCAGCACCCAGGCCATCAGCAGGTTGCGGATGGTCGCCATTTGCAGGCCGGAGCCGTTGGCGGCCATCGTGCCGGCGACGCCGGACGACAGCACATGCGTGGTCGAAACCGGCAGGCCGAACACGTCGGCGGCGCCGATGGTCGCGGCGGCAACCAGTTCGGCGGAGGCGCCTTGCGCGTAGGTCAGGTGGGTCTTGCCGATCTTCTCGCCGACGGTGATCACGATGCGCTTCCAGCCGACCATGGTGCCGAGCCCGAGCGCGATCGCGACCGCGATCTTGACCCAGATCGGAATGAACTTGGTGGCGGAGTCGAGCGAGCCCTTGTAGGCGTTGAGGGTGGCGACCTCTTCCTTGTTGAGGTCGTTTTCCTTGTCCTTCATCAGGAAGCGGATCGCTTCCGAAGTCAGGTACATGTCGTTTCGGGTGTTGCCGACGGCTTCCGCCGGCACCTTGCTGAGCGAGCCGTATTTCACGACCTGCTCGCCGACATCCTTCACCAATACGGCCAGCGACGGATAGGTGCCTTCGCTGATTTTTCGCGCGGCGACGTATTGCGTCACGGCGGGGCGGGGATCGCCGATGATGCTGTGGCCGGCGCCCTTGGCGGCGACCACTTTTGCGGCGGCGTCCGAGTTCTTCTGGAACTGTGCCACCAGCGATTCCGGCAGTGCACGGTTCAGCGCGTAGGCCGTCGGCACGGTGCCGATCAGGATCAGCATGATCAGGCCCATGCCCTTCTGGCCGTCGTTGGAGCCATGCGCGAAGCTGACGCCGGTGCAGGTGGCGATCAGGATGCCGCGGATCCAGAGCGGCGGCGGCTTGTTGCCTTCGGGGGCTGCGTACAGCGCCGGATTGCGCACGATGAACTTCAGCACCAGCAGCAGGATCGCGGCCATGACGAACCCGAACAGGGGCGACAGCAGCAGCGCGTAGCCGATTTCGGTGGCCTTGGTCCAATCGACACCGGAGGTGCCGTCGCGGCCGTGCATCAGCGCATTGGCAATGCCGACGCCGATGATCGAGCCGATCAGGGTGTGGGAGGACGACGCCGGCAGGCCCAGATACCAGGTGCCGAGGTTCCACACGATGGCGGCGATCAGCAGCGCGAACACCATGGCAAAGCCGGCGCTCGAGCCGACCTGCAGGATCAGTTCGACCGGCAGCAGCGAGACGATGCCGAACGCGACCGCGCCCGAGGACAAGAGCACGCCGAGGAAGTTGAAGAAGCCCGACCACATCACGGCGAATTCGGCCGGCAGCGAGTGGGTATAGATCACGGTTGCGACCGCGTTGGCGGTGTCGTGGAAGCCGTTGACGAATTCAAAGCCGAGCGCGATCAGGAGCGCTACGAACAGCAGCAAAAAGGGCAGGAAAGTCGTGACCCTGGTGCCGGTCGCGCCGACGTCGTCATAGATGCTGTAGGCGACGAACAGCAATCCGGCGGCGAGAACGCCGAGGAAGAGGATCATCGTCAGCGGGTTGAAACCCTTGTCGAGATTGGGCCTTGAGGCCGGCTGGACGGGCCCGGAATCGCCCATTTGGGAATTGATTGCAATATCGGTCATTCTGACGCCCCCCTCGGATACGATGAACGATGAGGGCTCCAGTTTTGACCGATGGTCTTGAAGGTTAGATGACAGTTGCGCTGATATGCCGCTTGCAATTTTTCGGTGCACGCGCATCAGGTTGGCGGCCGGTGAGCTACCTCAGGGTTAGCAAAGGCTCAAGCGTAGCGCAGGAATAGAGTAGCGCAGGAATAGAATGGTCGCGCGCTGCACGGCCCGGGGCAGGTGAACCGTGCAGCGCGTCGACCGCATGGGAACGTCATGGCGTGAAACACGACGCTCCGCATCTCAGAATGCGACTGTATCTTAGATCAATTGAAGGTTGTATATGAAATCGTCAATTTTCCGTTGTATTCACAGGAAATTGCGCCTCCGGAATTGCCGGGAATTCACGCCGCCCGTGCTGATTTCCGCAGCACGGCGGCGGCGATTTTCAAGTCTTCGACGAAGCGCTGGTATTCGCGCGCTTTGGCCTCGGCGTCGGGCAATCGCAACAGATAGGACGGATGCACCGTCACCAGCGCCCTTGTGTCCTCGATCTCGATCAGGCGGCCGCGGGTTTTATTGACCGGCGTGAGTTTCCCGAACACGCTTTGCGCAGCGGTCGCGCCCATCGCCACCACCAGATCGGGTTTGATCGCGGCGAGTTCGCGTTCGTACCATTGCCGGCACGCCTTGATGTCAGCCGTGTTCGGCTTCTGGTGCAGGCGGATTTTTCCGCGCGGGACGAACTTGAAATGCTTGACCGCATTGGTGACGTAAACCGTGCGGCGGTCGATGCCGGCCTCTTCCAGCGCGCGGTCGAGCATCTGTCCGGCCGGACCTACGAACGGCTTGCCGGCGAGATCTTCCTTGTCGCCGGGCTGCTCGCCGACCAGCATGAGCCGCGCGGTTTGCGGCCCTTCGCCGAACACGGTCTGAGTGGCATCCTTCCACAGCGGGCAGGCGCGGCAATCGGCGGCTTGCTCGCGCAGGGTTTCGATATCGTCGTTGGCGGGTCTGCGGGCCATTTCGTTAGCCTTGTCGTTTTCCTTGTCGTTTGTCTTGGCCGGTTCCAGCCGTTTCTGCGATTTGTGCGGTTCGGTCGCGGCATTCGCGATCATGGCGCTGGCGGTACGTTCGGCGCTTTCGATCAGCGGTTTAATCAATGAAGCCTCCGGCAGGTTCCGCCAGTATTTCCGCGGCATCTCGTTCTGCATCGCCTTCACCTTCAGCCGTGCCGGATTGAAGATGGAGGCGTAGTAACGCCGCCAGGTCTCCTCCAGCCGGTCCTGCGTCGGCGCCTCGGACTTGGCGACACCGGGCGTGATCGAGACCGCATGGCCGTCCCAATGCGCGCAGACGTCGGGGGTCAGGATCGACCAGGGCATGTCGGCAAAACGGCGCGCGAAGAACGGCGCGGCCAGTTCGACGATGTGATGTTCCGGTTCGAACCAGGCGACGAAGTGCGATTTCTGCTCGCGGCCGACTTCGCGGAAGCGGACGAAGGCGTGCATCTTGTGCTCGTCGCGGCGTACAGCCTTGGCCATCGCCGCGATCTCGGCCACATCGGGGTCGGTCGCGATATCGAGCAGATCGTGATTTTGCCGCAGCCGCCACAGCAGGCGATAGAGCAGGGCGAACCGCGCCGGGCTGCGATGCAGGATCGCAATCTGCGCCAGTTCGACGAATTTGGCCGAGACGCTGAAGGTGCCTTCAGGCGGTTCCAGCGGCGGCGCGGTCGGCGCAAACAGTTCAGGCGCGTCGCCCGCGACGTTCCAGGTCACGTCGGACGGTTTCACGTCGTTCAGCGCCAGTGCGCGGGCGGCTTTGCGCCAGCCATCGAAATCGGTTTCGCTGTCGAGGGTGATGTGGTGCATCTTGTCTCTCCTCTGCGTCATTGCGAGCGCAGCGAAGCAATCCATCTATCCCCGTGTTGAGGCATGGATTGCTTCGCTGCGCTCGCAATGACGCTGATACTCAAAACCCAAATCCCAATTGCGTCGCTTTCGGCTTGAATCGCTCCGCCAATCCCGCGCCATCGAGCAGATGCGGCGAGGGACGGTGGTCGCTGAGAACGATGAACGGCAGCGCCTTGTTCCGGGGGATATGCAGCCGCGCCAGATCGGCGACCCGGATCGACGTCAGGCGGCGCGTGGCGATGATGCGCTCGACCGCCTTGGTGCCGAAACCCGGCACCCGCAACAACTCTTGCCGGCTGGCGGTTGCGACATCGAGCGGAAAGCGGTCGCGGTGGCGCAGCGCCCAGGCCAGTTTCGGATCGATGTCGAGCGGCAGCATGCCGGCGGCCTCATCGACGATCTCGTTGGCGTCGAAACCATAGAAGCGCATCAGCCAGTCGGCCTGATAGAGCCGGTGCTCGCGAATGAGCGGCGGGGAAACGAGCGGCAGCGCGCGGCTGGCGTCCGGGATCGGGCTGAAGGCCGAATAATAGACGCGCTTGAGCCGGTAGGAGCCGTAGAGATTGGCGCTGGTGTCGAGGATGGTCTTGTCGCTGGCCGCATCCGCGCCGATGATCATCTGCGTGCTCTGGCCGGCGGGGGCGAAGCGCGGCGGCTTTGCCTTTGTCGCGGTCCTGACGTTCTCCTTGGCTTCATCGAGCTTCAATCGCAGCCGGCCCATGGTGCGGCGGATCGCGCGCACATCCTTTTCCGGCGCGAATTTGGCCAGGCTTTTTTCCAGCGGCATTTCGATGTTGATGGAAAGACGGTCGGCATATTTGCCGGCTTCCGCGATCAGCGCATCGTCGGCCTCGGGGATGGTCTTGAGGTGGATGTAGCCGCGGAAGTGATGCTCCTCGCGCAGTTTTCGCGCGACGCTCACCACTTGCTCCATGGTGTAGTCGGCGCTGCGGATGATGCCGGAGGAGAGAAACAATCCCTCGATGTAATTGCGGCGATAGAAGTCGATCGTCAGCTTCACCACCTCCTCGATCGTGAAGCGGGCGCGGGGTACGTTGCTGGAAGTACGGTTGACGCAATATAAGCAATCGTAATTGCAGGCGTTGGTGAGCAGCACCTTCAACAGCGAGATGCAGCGTCCATCCGGCGCGTAGGAATGGCAGATGCCCATGCCGGGCGCGGTCGAGCCGAGGCCCTTGCCGTCGCTGGAATCCCGCTTCTCGGTGCCGGAGGAGGCGCAGGAAGCGTCGTATTTCGCAGCATCGGCCAGGATTTCCAGCTTACGTTGCACGTCCATGGTCAAATCCCTTTGATTCCGTTCATGAATCGCCCGGGTGTCGATCCCGATTGACTCCGCGTGTCCGGTTAGCTTTATATTAGAACATATCATGAACAAATGAGCCAGCCGCGGGTTCACTGGGAAGAAGCGGTAGAGGCCAAGATTTTCTCAAGGGAGCGGCGCATGAGCACCGCACACACAAGCACGCTTGCGAGTTTGCGCGGGAGCATCGAACGGCTCGAGGCGCATGGCGATGCGCATGACCTCAACAAGGTCGCGCTGGGCCACGCGGCAGCGGACGCGGTGCTGTGCGGCGGGCTTGCGCTGTCAGCGGTGCATGAAGTGTTCGCCGAAGGACACCAGAGCGCGTCGGCCACCGGCTTCATTGCCGGCCTTGCCGGGCGGATCACGCCGCGCCGGCCGCTGGTCTGGGTGCGGCAGGATTTTTCGGAACTCGAATCCGGCGCGCTGTCGATGAGCGGGCTTCGTGAACTGGGCCTCGATCCGCGCTTGCTGGTGACCGTGCGCGCCACTGACACCGACGCCGCGTTGCGGACCGCCGCCGACGCGCTGGCCTGCGATGCGCTCGGCGCCGTCGTGCTGGAAATCTGGGGGCAGGCGCGTCAGCTCGATCTCGTCGCCAGCCGCAAGCTCACTTTGGCAGCCCAAGCCTCCGGCGTCACCGCGCTGCTGCTGCGGGTAGCGGCGGAGCCGCGGCCCTCGACGGCGGAGACCAGATGGATCGTGCGCGCGGCGCATTCGCCGCCTTCTTCACCCTGGCATGCGTGGGGCGCGCCTGTCTTCGACGCGCAACTGGTTCGCAACCGTCATGGCCCGGTCGGCCGCTGGATCATGGAATGGAAATGTGATGAGCGCCTATTCACCGAACCGGCGGCGTATCCTCAGCCTGTGGCTGCCACGCCTGCCCATCGACCGCATCAAGCGCAAGCTTTTGCTGGACAGCGTCGCGCAAGCTGAAAATTCCAAAGCGGCTTCGAGCCAAGTCTCTCACCCCACGACCAGTGCGCTCCCTCTCCCGCTTGCGGGGGAGGGCTGGGGTGGGGGTGCTGCCGCGAGTGACACTGTCCGTGTGGAGAGAGATTCCCCCACCCGCATCGCATCTTGCGATGCGATGCGACCTCCCCCGCAAGCGGGAGAGGTGAAGCGAGAAACCCCCAGCGTCGTCGTTGCCAAGCAAAACAACGCGCTGCTGATCTATTCCCTCGACGATCTGGCCGTGCGCGCCGGCCTCTCGATCGGGCTGCCGCTCGCCAATGCCCGCGCCATCTGTCCCGAGTTGACGGTGTTCGATGCCGACGAGGTGGCCGACCGGAAGACGCTCGACGATATCGCCGACTGGTGCGACCGCTTCACGCCGCTGGTGGCGCTCGATCCGCCATATGGGCTGTTCCTCGATATCACCGGCTGCGCCCATCTGTTCGGCGGCGAACGCGCGTTGCTGCAGATGGTGAGCGGCGCGCTGGCACGGCGCGGCTTTACCGTCAGCGCCGCGATCGCCTCGACCTCGATTTGCGCCCGCACGCTGACGCGGCAGGTTAGCGGAAAAATCATTGCCGAGGGCGAGGAAGCCCTGGCCGTCGGCCCGCTGCCGGTCTCTGCGCTCGGCGCTGGCGATGCCATCACCGGCGGCCTGCGCCGCGCCGGCTTGAAGACCATCGGCGACGTCGCCGCGCGCGCGCCCCACGAAATCACGGCGAGATTTGGCGCCGGCTTCACCACCTTGCTGGCGCAGGCGCTGGGGCAGGGCGATGCGCCGATCAGTCCCCGGAAACCTCTGCCGGATTACATCGTCGAAAAACGCTTTCCCGAACCGGTCGCCACCGAAAACGTGATCGCGATGAATTTGTCCGCGCTCGCCGCCATGCTGGTGACGGCGATGGACAAGCAAGGCAAGGGCGCGCGGCGGCTGGAAGCGAGCTTCTTCCGCACCGACGGCGCGGTGCGCACGATAGCGGTCGATACCGGCCGTCCGGTGACGAAGGCGGAGGTGGTCAACCGCCTGTTTCGCGAGCGGCTCGATGCGCTCAACGATCCCCTCGATCCCGGCTTCGGCTTCGATCTCATTCGCTTGTCTGCCAGCCGCACCGAAATCGTGGTGCAGCAGCAGCGTGATCTCGACGCCAATGTCCATGACAACGACGAACTGTCCGCGCTGATCGACCGCATCGCCGCGCGCATCGGAGGCAAGCGCGTGGTCGTGCATCTGCCGCAGGATACCCACATCCCCGAGCGCGCCGTGATGGCCATGCCCGCGCAGCATCATCTGGCGGCCGCGGCACAGGCTGTCTGGCCCGATCGTATCGAGAGCGAGCCGCCGCTGCGCCCGTTGCGGCTGTTCGACCGGCCGGAGCCAATAAAAGTGCCGTTCGCCACCGTGCCCGACGGACCGCCGCATCAGTTCACCTGGCGCCGCGTCACCCATGCGGTGGTGCGGGTGGAAGGACCCGAACGCATCGCCATGGAATGGTGGAAACAGGACGGCAATGCCCCGACGCGGGATTATTTCCGGATCGAGGATGAAGCGGGACTTCGCTTCTGGATCTTTCGTGACGGGCTCTATGAAAGCGAACTGGCCGATGCGGAAGGCAAGCCCGCATCCATCAGATGGTTCGTGCACGGGCTGTTCGCATGAACGCCCCCGTGAGCTCCCGGCTATGCCGAGATCGGCATCACTACCAATTTCTCGTTCCTGCGCGGCGGCTCCGATCCGCGCGCCTATGTGCATCAGGCGAGCGAACTCGGCATTTCAGCCATCGGGATCGCCGACCACAACACGCTGGCCGGCGTGGTCCGCGCTTACAAGGAACTCGACAATCCCGAGGTCAAGCATAAGCCAAAGCTTCTGATCGGCGCGCGGCTCGTCTTCATCGACGGCACGCCTGACATCCTGATCTATCCGCGCGACCGCGCCGCCTACGGCCGACTCTGCCAGTTGCTCACCCGCGGCAAGCGTGGCGACGATATCCAGCGGATCGAAAAGGGCGACTGCCATCTGAGGTTCGATGACCTGCTGGAATTTGCCGAAGGCCAGCTTCTGGTGCTGGCGCTGCCGCATCGCTTCGACGTGGCGAGCGCGCAGAAAATCCTGGAGCGCCTGAGGAACGCCAGCGCCGATGGCGTCTGGCTCGCCGCGAGCCTGCTCTACCGCGGCGACGACAAGCGCCGGCTGGCGCGGCTGCATCGTCTGGCGCTCGCCGCAAAAGTGCCGCTGCTCGCGACCAACGAGGTGCTGTACCACCATCCCGCTCGCCGTCCCTTGCAGGACGTGCTGACATGTATCCGCGAAAAAACCACCATCGACGCCATCGGCAGGCGGCTCGAAGCCAATGCGGAGCGTTACCTGAAACCGGGGCGCGAAATGGCGCGGCTGTTTCGCGATATTCCGGACGCGATTTCGGAAACCATGCGCTTTGCCGGGCGCATTTCGTTTTCGCTCGACCAGCTCAGGTATCAATACCCCGACGAGCCGGTGCCGCCGGGCAAGACCGCGCAGCAGCATCTGGAGGATCTCACCTGGGCCGGCGTCGACAAATATTTCGGCGGCGAGATCTCTGAGACGCTGCGTGCCACCTTGCGCAAGGAACTCGCGCTGATCGCCGAGCTCAAATACGCGCATTATTTTCTGACCGTGCACGACATCGTCCATTATGCGCGCAGCCAGAACATCCTCTGCCAAGGTAGGGGGTCGGCGGCGAACTCCGCGGTCTGCTACGTGCTCGGCATCACCTCGGTCGATCCGACCAAGGTCGATCTCTTGTTCGAGCGCTTCATCTCCAAGGAGCGGCTGGAGCCGCCCGACATCGACGTCGATTTCGAACATTCGCGGCGCGAGGAGGTGATGCAATATGTCTACCGTCGCTACGGCCGCCACCGCGCCGCGATCATTGCCACCGTCATCCATTATCGGCCGCGCAGCGCGATCCGCGATGTCGGCAAGGCGCTGGGGCTGACCGAGGACGTCACCGCGGCGCTCGCCGACACCGTGTGGGGAAGCTGGGGCAAGGGCCTCAACGAAATGCAGGTTCGTCAGGCCGGGCTCGATCCAGCGAATGCGATGGTCGAACGCGCGGTCGCGCTCGCCACCGAACTGATCGAGTTTCCCCGCCATCTGTCGCAGCATGTCGGCGGCTACGTGCTGACGCAGGACCGGCTCGACACCTATGTGCCGATCGGCAACGCCGCGATGGACGACCGCACCTTCATCGAATGGGACAAGGACGACGTCGATGCGCTCAGCATGATGAAGGTCGACGTGCTGGCGCTGGGCATGCTGACCTGCATCCGCAAATGCTTTGACCTGATCGACAATCACAAAGGCCAGCGCTGGGAACTGGCGACCGTTCCGCAGGACGACAAGCCGGTTTACGACATGCTGTGCCGCGGTGAATCGCTCGGCGTGTTCCAGGTCGAAAGCCGCGCGCAGATGAACATGCTGCCGCGCCTGAAACCTCAGACCTTCTACGATCTCGTCATCGAAGTGGCGATCGTGCGCCCCGGCCCGATCCAGGGTGACATGGTCCATCCATATTTGCGCCGGCGGAACAAGATCGAGCAGGTGAGCTATCCCTCGCCGGCGCCTGGGAAGGGCGACCCGGATGAGCTTTACAAGGTGCTGCACAAGACGCTCGGCGTGCCGCTGTTCCAGGAACAGGCGATGCGGATCGCGATCGAGGCTGCACAATTCTCGCCGGAGGAAGCCAACGGCCTGCGCCGCGCGATGGCGACGTTTCGCAATGTCGGCACCATCGGCAAGTTCGAAGACAAGATGATCGGCAACATGATCGCGCGCGGCTATGCGCCGGAATTCGCCAGAAACTGTTTCGAGCAGATCAAGGGTTTTGGCTCCTATGGTTTTCCGGAAAGCCATGCCGCGAGCTTCGCCCAGCTCGTCTATATCTCGTCATGGCTGAAGCATTACCATCCTGATGCGTTCTGCTGCGGCTTGCTCAACTCGCAGCCGATGGGCTTTTACGCCCCCGCCCAGATCGTCGGCGACGCCCGCACCAACGGCGTCGAGGTGCGTGAGGTCGACGTGTCCTTCAGTTTCGCGCAGAACACGCTGGAGGAGGGGAGCGGGAAATACTGCGCGGTGCGTTTGGGATTCCGCCAGATCGACGGGTTTAGCTGGGTCGATGAGGATGAGGAGCGGTTGAAACAAAGCCAGTTGTCGTTCCGGAATTCTCCATCGTCATTCCGGGGCGATGCGTCAGCATCGAACCCGGAATCTCGAGATTCCGGGTCTGGTGCTAGCGCACCATCCCGGAATGACGGTGGAGACGAGAAAGACTGGGCCGACCGCATCATCGCCGCCCGCACCCGCCGCCCCTTCACCTCGCTGGAAGAATTCGCCCGCGACACCGGCTTGCCAAAACGCGCGCTGATCCTGCTGGCGGACGCCGATGCGTTCCGCTCCATCGGGCTCGATCGCCGCGCCGCGCTTTGGGCGGTGCGGCGCTTGCCCGACGACGTGCCGCTGCCGCTGTTCGAGGCGGCGGTCGCGCGCGAGCAGCCCGACGAGAACGCAAGGCCGCTGCCTGAGATGCCGCTGCCGGAGCAGGTGGTCGCCGATTACCAGACCGTCCGGCTGTCGCTGAAGGGCCATCCGATGGAATTTTTGCGCGCAGATGTTTGCAAAGGAGAAGGTCGTCGCCTGCCATGAAGTCAACCATCGCAACGACAAGCGCCGCGTCCGTTGCGCCGGCGTGGTGCTGGTGCGGCAGCGGCCGGGCAGCGCCAAGGGCGTCGTCTTCATGACGCTCGAGGATGAAACCGGCATCGCCAATATCGTGGTGTGGCCGAAGGTGATGGAGCAGTACCGCAAGGAAGTGATGGGCGCCCGGCTCATCCTGGTCGAGGGCTATATCCAGAGCAGCCCGGAGGGGGTGACGCATCTGGTGGCGCAGCGGATGTTCGACCGCTCCCACGACCTGATCGGCCTCGCCAACGATTCACTCAGCCGCAAACATCCGGTACCGGCCGGCCCCGCGCTGATCGAGCCGCTCAATGACGACCGCCGCGAACACCCGGATAATCCCGCGCAGAAAATCCGCCATCCGCGCGACGTCCGCATCCTGCCGCCGTCGCGGGATTTTCACTGACGCGGCTACCAGTAGATCAAGCCACTTGGCTTTGTAGCAAATCCGCTTCTGGCGAATATTGCTGCGATCCTTTGCTTTTCGGCGCAATGGGCCGCCAGGGTTTCGTACAGCCTCGCCTCCGTGAACGGGGCGTATTCCTTGCTGGGTGAGGCTGCATCGGCGGTCGCCGAGATCAGCGCACTGATTTGGCGTATCAGCAGATCGTCTGTCGATGGCTGCATAACCTTCTCCTTCGATCGCGGTCCCGGCCAGCTGATTCCCGATCTCGGTTCGCCGCAAGCCGGCAAGTCACATGAACCGCCATTCCGGGTGCGACACATTGTTCGCGCGTCATCAAGCTCTAGTGATGGGCGAACCTGCGCATTTCCCGTAACCGGGCCAGGCAATATGCCCGGTACAGTAAGCCTAAGAGGTTCCACATGATCGACTCCATTGTCTGATCACAGCGCCTCAACGCTACAATGGTGTCGTTTCCGGATTTCTTCGTCGCCTAAGGAAATGGCTTCGCCGCTAACGCGCAAGATTTCGTGGCGTCCGGCGACGAAACCTCTTCACGGCGCCGCGATCTTGTCGGAACGGAAATAGACATCGGCCTTCATGCCGATCGTGAGGTCTCCGGCGCCGGTCAGTCCGACCGTGACCCGAACGACATCCAGCTCGGCCTGGTTGCGCGATCCCGGCGGCTCGAGGCGCCCAGGCTCGACCAGCGGCGCGATCGAGGAGACGCTTCCCTCGAACTCGCGATCGGGGAACGCGACCGCCCGCACCGTCACCGCTTGCCCGGCCCTGATCGAGCCGAGGTCGCGTTCGTCGAGTTCCGCGCGCACGCATAGCGCCGAGAGGTCGGCGAGCTGCAGCGGCGGCTGCGGCGAACCGGGCGATACCACTTCGCCCGCCCGCACATTGACCTGCAGCACCGTACCGTCGATCGGCGCCCGCACCGTCATCTTGTCGAGCACGGACCGCGCCACCGCGGATTCCGACCGGGCGATACTGAGCTGGCCCTCCAGCGAGGTCGGCAAGGCGCCGTCGTCCTCGGCGGTACGAAGCTCGTCCTGCCGTGTCGACAGTTCATTCTGGGCCCGCGTGAACGCCAGCCGGGCCGCGGTCAGGTCGGCGTCCGATCCGCCGCCGCCCCGCCGCCTCGCAGCGGTCCGGTCGACGACCGATCGCGCGTCATACAGCGTCCGTTCGGCTTCGGCCACGGCATCCAGCGCCTTGCGCCGCGTCCTCGCACTGCCGGTCGCCGACTTCTCGTCCCGGGCGCGCTCGCGCAAGCCCACCTGCGTCTCCGCCGCCGCCAGCCGCGCCCGCAGCTCATCGTCCGCGAGCTGGATCAGCGGTTCGCCGGCAAACACCTTGTCATTGGTCTTCACCAGCACCTTGTGCACCACCCCGACCACGGCCGTCGCGACCTTGATCTGACCGGAGCAAGCCTCAACGCGCCCGGGCGCCACCGCCTGCCAGCGCTTTTCCGGCGGGGCCTCGGCCGACACGCCCCACCTGGCCGGCCCGCCGGGGCCGATCGCCGTAATCGCGTACAACGCCCCGGCGCCCGCCATCAGGGCCACGACGGCGACCAGGGCTATCCGGCGCTTCGACATGGCTAATGATCCTCCAGCATTTCGCGACGCAATTTGCCGGACTCCTCACCCGTGATCCGTCCGTCCTCGATATGAACCACCCGATCCGCGAATGGCAACAGACGCGGATCATGCGTCACAATCAGCACCGCGTGTCCTTGTTCCCTGGCGACTTCGGCAAGCAGCTTCATGACCGCCTGGCCATTCTCGCCATCGAGCGCGGCCGTGGGCTCGTCCGCCAGAATGATGGAGGGATTTCCGACGATGGCGCGGGCGATCGCCACGCGCTGCTGTTCGCCGCCGCTGAGTTCGCGCGGATACGCCTTAACCTTGTGGGCAAGGCCGACCTTGGCCAGTGCCTCGCGCGACCTGACTTTTGCCGCCCTGGAGCGCTCGCCGCGGACATCGAGCGCGAGCCTCACATTGTCGGTGGCAGACAAGGTCGGAAACAGGTGAAACGACTGGAAAACAAAACCCACATGCTCGCGCCGGAGACGCGCCAGGTGCTCGGGGTCGGCGCCCGCGGTTGATTGTTGGCAGATACGGACCGTTCCCTCCGTCGGCGTCAACATGCATCCGAGAATCGACAGCAGCGTGGTCTTGCCGCTCCCGGAAGGCCCCATCAGCAAAGTGAGTTCACCGCCGCTGAGCGCCAGGCTCACGCCCTTCAGCGCCGCCACCTTGGCAGCGCCGCTGCCAAGATCCTTGGTTATATTCGCCGCCTCCAGCAATGCTTCGCTCATCGCGTGAACACCATGGCGGGTTCGATGCGGGTGACCTGAACGATCGCCGCGATCGATGACGCGATGCACATGACGAGGGTCAGCAGGAACAGCCCGGCCATCAGCCCGGGCGTGATGACGATCGGCAACGCGGTTCCCTCGGTCAACCGCACGACGGCGTCGCCGGCCAGCGCGGCGAGGGAGAAGCCGATGACGGCGCTCAGCAGCGCCTGCCAGAGGATCACGTGGTAGATATACCGCCGGGAGGAACCCATGGCGCGCAGGGTCGCGAATTCGTTCAGGTGTTCCTTCGTGCTTGCATAAAGCGTCTGGGCGACGACGACGGTGCCGACGATCACGCCGAGCAGGGCGCCCGCGAACAGCGCGGCCCCGGCGCCGGTGCCGAACAGCCAGAATGCGCGGCTGCGTTCGCGAAACTCGGCCGGGGTGAGGACCTCGACGTCCGTGTTGTTCGACATCAGCTGCCGGCGAACGCGGCCGGGATCGGCATCGGCGCTCAGGCGAATAATGAGAAAGGTGGCCTTTCCGGATGGCACTCCCGTGTGAATCCGCGCCCGATCGATGTCCATGAAAACGAACGGCGTCGTGGTGAACGAACGGATGCCGTTGGTGACGGCCGCCACCTGCACGGGTTGCTGCCGGATTTCGGCGGTCGCGCCGATGCCGGTGATACCAAGCCGATCGAAATAGGTCCGGTCGACCGCGACGGCCCTGGCGCTCGTCAGCGCCTCGATCCGGCCTTCCACCAGGTCCCACGGCTGCAGCCCGCCGGCCCGCAGGTCCGAACCGATGACGAAAACCGGAGTGACTGCTCCACCAGGCATTCGCCAATCGGCAAAGCCGATCACGACGGGAATGGCCGCCGCCACGCCGTTGATGGCAAGCGCGCGATAGCGCTCACGCGTGTTCAGCAAAGCAGGGTCCTCGAAGGCCTTGGTTCCGCGCGGCATGACCCAGAGATCGGCGGACGCGTGGTCGATCATCGTCGTCACCATGCGCCCAAAGCCGAAATAGAGGCCCATCTGGATGGTGACCAGAACGATGGAGAACACGATCCCGATCACGGTCGCAACGAAACGCAGCCGGTCATGAAACAGGTTTCGGAATGCGATGGTAAAAACCAATGGCATGCTAACGGGGCCCGATCATTTTCTGTCCCATGTAGTTTGGATTTCGATGATCGGAAAAGCCAGCCTTGATAGCGGGCGCGGTCGAACGGATACGAGGTGGGCGGGAGCGAGGCGGAAGGGACGGACGAATGGAACACCAGTACTTCGCCCGCAATTCGCCGTTAACGTGACGATTTGGTGGCGCGTGGTTGCACTGCAGCGTCGATGTCAGTCAGATTTGCTGCCGCCTTCGTCCTTCACGACGTCGGTTTCTTCCTTGACCAGCGTGAGCAGCTTCAGCGTCAGGAACGTAAAGGCCGCGACCGTAACCGCGACATCGTAGCTGCCGAGCCCGACCGAAACGCCGATCGCGCCTGTCGCCCACAGGCTCGCGGCCGTAGCCGTACCCTGCACCGTACTGCCTTGCTTGAGGATCGCTCCGCCGCCGATGAAGCCGATGCCCGTGATCAAGCCTTCGATCACCTTCGCCATGCCATCGGGAGAATGCACCAGCAGGCCTTCACTGGCCTGCACGAACCCGCAGCTTGCCATCGCGACCAGCGGGAAGGTTCGCAAGCCGGCGCTTCTCGCACGCTTCTCGCGATCCCAGCCGATCGGAACCGCGAGCGCGAAGGCCGCGGCCAGGGCGATGACATGAGTGCCGATCTGAAATTTGTCCAAGCTCGTCCCCGCAAAAACCAAAAGCCGCACAGGCGTGATACGCGACTTGCGCGTCACGCGACAATGCGACGTAAAGGCTTCGGAGCTTGGCCGTGATGGAACCCGCCGGGCGCGGTCGCCCGGTTCACCCCGATCAGGGCAGGAATTTTACGCCGTAGGTCCGGCCCCGGCGCCAGACGACTTCGCAGGACTGGCGCTTCGGATGTTGCGGCACCAGCGCCAGCACGAAGCTGTCCCTGACGTCGATGGCCGCATCCGTCACGATCTTGGCGCCGTTCGGCGAGACGTCCAGGACGAAGCATTCGATCTTCGTTATCCCGTCGTCGAGCGACATCCAGGTCGGCCGTTTCTGCACTTCGCGCCGCGGCTCGCGCGGTACCTTCGTCCGTGGTTCGTCAACGATCATCATGACCATCCGTGGTTGCGCGCGATCGGCCATCCGATCGTCGAAGCACGCGGTCAGCTTGAGGGTGATTTCGTAAGGTTCCCTTAGAAGGTTTCCTTAAAATTTATCGTTTTTCGGATGGTGTAATGTTCACATGCACGCCTGAAGGGGGATGCCAGTTTCCGGATACCGTCGCCGCGCTCGCGATGGCCACTTCGGTACGATAGCGCGGCAGATGGTTTTCGAACGAGGAGACGACGCACAGCGCAAGGCTGGCCCAGACCGCGCCGCTGAAATACAGCGACATCCAGGGAATCTCGTCCTTCCACTCGGCGTGGTCGTGCGTCACGACCCAGCGCGTGCACACGTCACGGAGACCTTCGAGCGGGCTCAGAAGCGTGGAGCCGTCGCCAACCTCGGTCCGCCAGCGGCTCAGATACATCGGGACATCGACGGTCATGAGAAACGCCAGGTAACCGACGATCCCGACAATCGCGACGGCGAAGGCCATGCGGACCAGACCATCGAACTCCGGCAGCAACCGGCAAAGGCCGATCCCGACGATGAAGAAGGCAACGGCCCATAACGAATTTTCGAGCGCGTTGTACAGATAGTGGGTGGTCAGCACCGCATACCATGAGAAGCATTCCGCGATCAGGATCAACGGCACGATCACCCAGGCGGCGATCAAGACGGTCTCGGCGCCCGTCATCGTGCCCAACTGGTGCAGCATGATCGCCCACTGCGCCGCGAAGGCGATTTCGGCCACGGTTGCCACCGAGCGGCCGACGACGACGCTCGACAGCCAGGTGTCGAACAGGCAGATCCGCTGAACGTCCGCGCGTGGCAGGAACGACCTGAAGGCGCAGCCGAAAACATAGGCCGCGCTGAGCAGCAGCATGAGCCCGGTGCCGGAGGACATGCCATCGAGGCTGCCGCTGCCGGCCGGTTGTTCGTGAAGCTGGCGATACAGCAAGAACCAGACCGCAATGTTGGCCCCGCTGACCAGCGTCAGGAAACCCCACCACCGGGTGACCGGATTCGACCAGGCCAGAGAACCAGGCCGCGCCTGCGCTTCCAAACTCATTCACCGCTCCGCATTTTATCGAAATGTCACGTGACTGAAGTAATACTGTCACGAATCGCGGGCGGAGTTGTGTGAAAGATTTATGACAGCGAGCGCGTCTGCGGGGCTGGCGCGGAGTCGAGAGTCTCGTTTCGTCATGGCCGGGCGTAGCCGTCCGCAGGACGGCGTCGCTTCCGCTCGCCTATGCCCGGCCATCCACGTCTTTCTTGTTCAAGTGAAACACAAGGCCGGCATGACGAGTTCGCGGTAAGGCCGTGCTTCACTCACCTCTAGAAATTCACCCGGTTCGAGACCGCGCCGTCGACGACGAGATTGGAGCCGGTCGTGAAAGAGGAGGCGGGGCTCGCCAGGAACACGGCCGCGTTCGCAATCTCCTGCGGCGTGCCCATTCGCCCGGTCGGGTTGCGCGCCAGCGTATCCTGATAGCGCTTCGGCATGTTCTGCTCGATCATGTGCCAGATGCCGCCCTTGAAATAAATCGCGCCCGGCGAGACCACATTGACGCGGATCTTCTTGCTGGCGTATTGCCGCGCCAGGCCCTTGGCCATGTGGATCAGCGCGGCCTTGATCGGACCGTATGAACTGGCGGTGTCGGCGTGCGCGGCCGAGACCGATGAAATGATGACGAAGGCGGCGTCGCCGGTTTTTTCGCCGCTGGCTTCGAGGAACGGATGCGCGGCCTCGAACGCGTTGACGGCGCCGAGCACGTCGAGCCGGAAGTTCTGCTCCCACGACGCGGCATCGCTGCCCTGCGCCATGGCGCCGGCATTGGAGAACAGCATGTCGATGCTGCCCAACTCCCTGGCCGCCTCCGATATCCAGGACTTCAGCGCGGCGGCGTCGGTGATATCGACGGATGCGCCGGTCGCCTTCACGCCCATCGCCTTCAGCTCGGCAACCGTGCCGTTGACCTGATCGGCGTTGCGGGCGCAAACGGCGACGCCAACGCCTTCGCCGGCCAGCGTGCCGGCAATCGCCCGTCCGATGCCGCGCGTGCCGCCGAGTACGACCGCGTTTCTTCCCTTCAAACCCAAATCCATCTTGTTCTTCCCCGTATGAACCGCGCCCATTGTAGCGCCTGGTCGAACTTCGGAGAAAGCGAAAATCGGTTTTCGTCATGCCAGCTCGCGCTTCGCGATGTCCCGGAATGACGGCGAGTTTGGTTTGGCTGCAAGCAGATAAAGCGCGACAAAATAACCCGACGGGCAAATCAGCAAAAATCTGTCCATCCCTTCGCGCAAAAATATTCCGCTCGCGCCGTCGGGCAAATCAGTGATTTAACTCCGCGCGTCTCACCCAATGAGGGGCGGCTCGCGATCGTCACGAACGTGCGGTGGGATGCGGTGGACGCGAAGTGCGCAGCAGACGAGCGCGCATGAAGCGTACGGCGAAGTCGTGTGGTCCTGACGCCGCGGTGCTGGCGTCAAGTTCTTTGAGAAGCAAAGCTTCCTGAGGGACGACGGTGGCAAAAGAGCCGTTCACCGGGGAGAGCTCGAAGTAAGCCGTAAAGCCACTGCGCAGGGAAGGCCGGAGTGTTTCCGCTGAACCTGTATGCTCGTGTGCGCGTTTTTTGTGCGCAATTGCACACGAGACCGCGGGTGCAGCGCGCACCCGGTCTTCCCTGCGCCCTCTGTTTTCGAGGGGGGCAAACGAAGATGCAAAGCTCGGGCGCAATGCGCCGCGAGATCGCGAAGTCACATTCAGTCGTCATCGCCCGGCTTGACCGGGCGACCCAGTATTCCAGAGACGCCAATGATTGAATCGAGAAGCCGCGGCGTACTGGATCGCCCGGTCAAGCCGGGCGACGACAGTCTTTATGCGGCGGCATCACGGGTTGCTTCGCGGAGCTTATCATCGGGCGGGCCGACCTGTTGGCTCGCAATGACGACGGTGACACTACTCCGGCGCCGCGCCCACCGGTGGGCCGCCGGGCGGCCGATGCAGGAAGGTGATCGTCAAATAGGCGCCGACCCACGAGCCGATCGCGGCGAAGGCGACGTAGAGCCAGTTCTCGGTATAGCTGATGACGGCGTAGGACGAGAGCACGTACCAGACGCTGCTCCAGGTCGCCGCCGGCACGCGCTTGCGTGCCACCACCGCCGAGGTGAACATGACGTAGACCGCATCCGTTGCCGCGGTCGCAACGAAAACGGCTCCTGCCGTGATAGGGTCGATCGCAGCCATTGCAACTCCTTCCGGGGACGTAGCCCGGATGGAGCGAAGCGCAATCCGGGTCAGGGCCACTGACAGGAACGCTAGGGAAGAGACACGCCGATGCAAAGCCCCCACGAAATCCTTCGCGACATCTGGACATCCGCCGGCGGGGAAAATTCCGCGCTCGACGCGCTCACGCTGACCGGCGACGAGCCGCAATTGCCGTCCTCGTTTCGCGTCGCCGCCGCCGCACAGGTGAGCGTTGCCGCGACCGGACTGGCGGCAGCCGAAATCTGGAAAATGCGCAGCGGGCAGGCGCAGGACGTCACCGTCGACATGCGCCATGCCGTGGTCGAATGCCGGAGCGAACGCTATCTGCGCGTCGACGGCAAGCCGCCGCCACCGGCCTGGGACGCGATCGCCGGCATCTACAAGACCCGCGATGCCAGGTTCGTGCGGCTGCATACCAACTTCCCGCATCACCGCGATGCCGTCTGCAAGGTGTTGAACTGCAAGCCCGAGCGCGAACACGTTCAGGCCGCGCTGCTGCAATGGGACGGCGAGGCGTTCGAGACCGCGGCCTATGCCGGCGGCTGCGTCGTCGCCTTGATGCGCTCGCATGACGAATGGTCGGCGACACCGCATGCCAAAGCGCTCGCCGAATTGCCGCTGATCTCGATCACGAAAATCGGCGACGCCGCGCCAAAGCCATGGCCAGCCGGTGACCGCCCGCTCGCAGGGATCCGCGTGCTCGATCTGTCGCGCGTGATCGCGGGTCCCGTGGCAGGACGAACGCTCGCCGCCCACGGCGCCGACGTGCTGCTGATTTCCGGGCCCGACCTCCCGGCGATTCCATGGCTCACCATCGACACCGGGCGCGGCAAGCTGACGAGCTTTGTCGACCTCAGGCCCGAGCAGGGTCGCGCCGTATTGCGCGACCTGCTGGCGGGTGCGGATATTTTTTCGCAAGGCTATCGCCCGCGCGCCATCGCCGGCCTCGGCTTCTCGCCTGACGATGCGGCCCGCATCAGCCCCGGTATCATTTATGTCACCTTGTCGGCGTATGGCCATGCCGGGCCGTGGGCGGAGCGGCGCGGCTTCGATTCGCTGGTGCAGACCGCGACCGGTTTCAACCATGCCGAGGGGCAGGCGGCGGGCGTGGACGGACCAAAGGAATTGCCGGCGCAGATGCTCGACCACGCCACCGGTTACTTCATGGCGTTCGGCGCCATGATGGCGAAGGCACGTCAGGCCCGCGAAGGCGGCAGCTGGTACGTTCAGGTGTCGCTGGCGCAGACCGGACGGTGGCTGTGGAATCTCGGCCGGGTCGCCGACGGCCTTGCGTGCGAGGAACTAAAGGGGGAGGCGGTGATGCCTTTTGTCGAGGAAACCGGTTCGGGTTTTGGTGCACTGCGGTCGGTCAGACATTCGGCGCTTCTGTCGAAAACCCCGGCGTTCTGGGCCCGCCAGGCGATGCCGCTCGGCAGCCATCCGCCGCAATGGCCGCGGCGGGAGCAGGTATTTTCACGGCCTTGAGCCTTGAGGGGGCCCTTCCAAACTTTAACCTCGGCCTTACGCCATTTGCGTTTTTTATGTTGTGTGAAACGCCAAATGAGCACTATTAGCGCAACGTGAGGCAAATTGTCGCCAAGAGCCCGCATGTCCAATAGATTGTTCCAACGAATGCAGATGGTTAGCCGGCAGAAATGGGCCGTGGCGGCAGCGCTTTTGGCGCTGGCCGGGTCGGCTGTCTACGGCTTCGTCCCGTTCGCGGGGGCCAAGCGCGGGCATTCGGAAGTCTCCAGCCAGTCGCGCAAGGGATTGAGCCGCTACACGCCGAGCCAGGCGGAATGGGCGAGCCTGACCATCCAGCCGGTCACCGAACTGGCGTTCCGGGCCGAGCATGTCACCGAAGGCAAGATCGCGATCGATGAGGACCGCTCGACGCCGGTGTTCTCTCCCTATGCCGGCCGGGTCACCAAGGTTCTGGCGCGGCCGGGCGACAGCGTCGTCAAGGGCCAGCCGCTGTTCGTGATCGAGGCCCCCGACAACGTTCAGGCGCAAAACGATTTCATCGCCGCGATGACCGCCATGAACAAGGCGAAGTCCGCGCTCGATCTGGCGCAATTGCAGGGCACCCGCGCCAAGGATCTGTTCGAAGGCAAGGCGGTTCCGCTGAAGGACTATCAGCAGAGCCAGGCGACGCTGATCCAGGCGGAAAACGACATGCGCTCGTCGCAGACGGCGATGGAGGCGGCGCGCAACAAATTGCGCATTCTCGGCCTCACCGATGAGGACATCGCCACCTTCCAGGAAAAACGCCGCATCAATCCGGAGACCACGATCTTCGCGCCGATCGCGGGCACCGTGGTCCAGCGCAAGATCGGCCCCGGCCAATATGTCAACGCCGGCGCCAGCGACCCCGTCTATGTGATCGGCGATCTCTCCACCGTGTGGATGACGGCCTTCGTCCGCGAGACCGATTGCGCGAACATCTCTGTCGGGCAGGAAGTGACGTTCAACGTGCTGGCGCTGCCGGGCAAGACGATTCCGGCACGGCTGAACTACGTCGCAACCGCCATCGATCCGGCGACGCGCCGGCTGCTGGTGCGCGCCACCATCGACAACAAGAAGGGCCTGCTGAAGCCGGAGATGTTCGCCAACGTCACGATCTATTCGGCCAGCGACCATCCGGCGGTGGGCGTGCCGAAGCAGGCGCTGATCTATGAGGGCGACCAGGTCCGGATCTGGGTCGCGCGCGAGGACAAGTCGATCGAACTGCGTCAGATCAAGCCAGGTCTGACCAACGGCGACCTGGTCGAGGTGGTCGGCAATCTCAGGCCCGGCGAGCAGATCGTGACCAAGGGCAGCCTGTTCATCGATCGCGCCGCCTCCGGCAGCTGACCTCCATTTGAAAGCGCCGATCTGAATGGATCGCCTGGTAGCCCTAGCAGTCAGCCGCCGCTATTTGATGGTTGCCATGTTCGTCGCCGTGCTCATCGGCGGCCTGATCGCATTCAAGCAGCTCAACATCGAGGCCTATCCCGATCCGACCCCGCCGATGGTCGACATCGTGACGCAAAGCCCGGGGCTGTCGTCGGAGGAGATCGAGCGCTACATCACGATCCCGATCGAGACCCAGGTCGCCGGCATCAAGAACCTGCGCACCATCCGCACCATCTCGCTGTACGGATTGTCCGACGTCAAGCTGCAGTTCTCCTTCGATTACACCTATGAAGAGGCACTGCAGCAGGTGCTGAACCGGCTGTCGCAGCTTGCGCCGCTGCCGGGCAGCGCGCAGCCGGGCATTTCGCCGCTGAGCCCGACCGGCGAAATCTTCCGCTACCGGTTGAAGGGACCGCCGAACTACAGCGTCCTCGACCTCAAGACGCTGCAGGACTGGGTATTGCAGCGCCGCTTCCGCGCCGTCCCCGGGGTGATCGACGTCACCGGCTGGGGCGGCAAGACCAAGACCTATGAACTGCAGGTCGACTTCAACAAGCTGGTTGCCAACGGGCTGACGCTGCCGCAGGTGCTGCAGGCCGTCGCCAATGCCAACATCAACGTCGGCGGCAACACCGTCAATATCGGCGCGCAATCCGCCGTGGTGCGCGGCGTCGGCCTGATCCGCTCGATCGACGATTTGAACAACACCATGCTGTCGCAGTCGGGCGGCAATCCGGTTCTGGTGCGCGACGTCGCCCAGGTCACGATCGGCGAGAAGCCGCGGCTCGGCATCGCCGGCCTCGACCAGGACGACGACATCGTGCAGGGCATCGTGCTGATGCGGCGCGGCGAGCAGAGTTCGCCGACGATTGCCCGGGTCGAAAAGCTCGTCCACGACATCAATAATTCCTCGATCCTGCCGCCCGGCGTCAAGATCGAGCGGATCTACGACCGCAAGGATCTGATCGACATCACCACCCACACGGTGCTGCACAACATGGTGGTCGGGATCATTCTGATCGTGCTGTTGCAGTGGATATTCCTCGGCGATCTCCGAAGCGCGCTGATCGTCGGCGCGACGATTCCGTTCGCGCTGTTTTTCGCCGTCATCATCCTCGTCCTGCGCGGCGAATCCGCCAATCTGCTGTCGGTCGGCGCGATCGATTTCGGGTTGATCGTCGACGCCACCGTGATCATGGTGGAGGCGATCTTCCGCAGGCTCACCCAAACCACCGCGCTGTCGGAGGCCGAGCGCAGCCACATCTCCTTCGACACCACGATGGGGATGAAGAGCCACGCCATTATGTCGGCGTCTGCCGACGTGTCGCGCTCGATCTTCTTCGCCGCCGCCATCATCATCGCAGCCTTCCTGCCGCTGTTCACGCTGAGCGGCGTCGAAGGCAATATCTTCGGCCCGATGGCCCGGACCTATGCCTACGCGCTGGCGGGCGGCCTGCTGGCGACGTTCACCGTGACGCCGGCGCTGAGCGCGATCATCCTGCCTTCGCATCTGGACGAGGCCGAAACCTGGATCGTCAAAAAGCTCGACCGGATCTATGTGCCGGTGCTGCATTGGGCGATCGCGAACCGCAGGATTGTCCTGACCGGCGCCGCGGGTCTTGTGGTGCTGACCATCGTGTTCGCGCGGCTGCTGGGACTGGAATTCCTGCCCAAGCTGGAAGAGGGCAATTTGTGGATTCGCGCCACGCTGCCGCCGACCATCTCGCTGCAGGAGGGCAACGCCTACGTCAACGAGATGCGCAAGCTGATCCGCAGCCGGCCCGAGGTGGAATTGGTGGTGTCGCAGCATGGCCGCCCGGACGACGGCACCGACGCGGCTGGACTCTTCAATGCCGAATTCTTCGCGCCGTTGAAGCCCAATAGCGAATGGCCTGATACCCGCGACAAGGAAGAACTGACCGCGCAATTGCTTAGCCAATTGCAGGACAAGTTTCCGGGCGTCGAATTCAACTTCTCGCAATATCTGCAGGACAACGTCTCGGAGGCGGTCTCGGGCGTCAAGGGCGAGAACTCGATCAAGCTCTACGGCAACGATCTGCAGGCGCTGACCGACACCGCCAACAAGATCAAGTCCGTGCTCGGCACGGTGCAGGGCGTCACCGACCTTGCGGTATTCACCTCGCTCGGCCAGCCGACCATCCAGATCGATATCGACCGCGCGCGCGCCGCGCGCTACGGCCTGTCGCCGGGCGATATCAACGCCACCATCAAGGTCGCGGTCGGCGGCGACAGTGCCGGCGACCTGTATGAACCAGGCAGCGACCGGCATTTCCCGATCATCGTTCGGCTGGCGCCGGAATACCGCAAGAGCGCCGAAGCCATCCAGAACCTGCGGATCGGCGTGGCAGGGCAGGGCGGCGCCATCACCCAGATCCCGCTCAGCGAGGTCGCCTCGATCAACCTGATCTCGGGCGCGGCCTATATCTACCGCGAGCAGCAGGAGCGCTATCTGCCGATCAAGTTCTCGGTGCGCAACCGCGACCTCGGCAGCGCGATTCAGGAAGCGCAGGAGAAGGTCGCGGCGCAAGTCCAGTTGCCGCCCGGCTCGCGGGTCGAATGGGTCGGCGAGTTCGGCAATTTGCAGGACGCCATCAAGCGGCTGTCGATCGTGGTGCCGATCAGCCTCGCGCTGATCGGCGTGCTGCTGTTCTTCAATTTCGGCTCCGTCGTCGACACCTTGCTCGCCATGAGCGTGATCCCGATGGCGATCTTCGGCGGCGTGCTCGGGCTGTTGATTACGGGCATCCCGTTCAGCGTGTCGGCGGCGATCGGCTTCATCGCGCTGTTCGGCATCGCCGTGATGGACGGCATCATCATCCTGTCGCAGTACAACCAGCTGATCGACGAAGGCTATGAGCGGATGCGGGCGGTGATCCGCGCCGGCGAATTGCAGTTGCGGCCGGTGCTGATGACGTGCGTGGTGGCGGGTGTCGGGCTGTTGCCGGCGGCGCTCTCGGAGGGGATCGGCTCGCAGGTGCAAAAGCCGCTGGCGATCGTGGTGGTCACCGGCATGATGCTGGCGCCGATCGTCATTCTGGTGACGCTGCCGGTGCTGATCTCGGTATTCTCGCGCCGGGCGCGATGAGAGACGAGTGCGCCGCGCTCCGTCGGACGGAGCGCGGCGCGATCTAACGAGCCGGGCTTCAGAACCCGTAGAGCTTGGCCGGATTGTCGACCAGAATCTTCTTGCGGATCGCCGCATCCGGCGCCCATACCGGCAACTGGTTCAGGAGCCTGCCATCGTCGATCTGAAACAGCGGCGTCACGTCGCTGATTTGCTTGCCGGCCGGGGTGACGGAATCCGGATGCGGCCAGTCGGTGCCCCAGACGATGCGGTCGGGGTTGGCCGCGATCAGCGCCTGGGCGAACGGTACGCAATCGGCGTAATCGGGCCCGAGCTTCGAGGCGCGGTAGGCGCCGGAGATCTTCACATAGGCCTTGCCCGCCTTGACGAGATCGACGAGGTCGGCAAAGCCGGGCTGCCCGACGCCGAGCTCCGCTTGTGCGCCGCCGAAATGGTCGAACACGACCGGCACCGGCGAGGCCATCACCAGATCCTTGACCGCGGTGATCATCGGCACGTTGGTATAGATCTGCACGTGCCAGCCGCGCGCTTTCATGCGCTCGACGGCCGTCGTGAAACGCGGCCGGGCGACGTTGGGATCGTTGACGCCGCCGGTTGCGAGATTGAGGCGGACGCCGCGAATGCCGGCCTTGCCCATGAGGTCGAGATCGCCTTCCGACGTCTTGTCATCGATGACCGCGACCCCGCGCGCGGTCGGCCCGCGTGCCGCCATGCCGAACAGGGTTGCGGAGTTATCGGGGCCGTAGATGCTCGGCGTGACGATCACGACACGCTCCATCTTCAGCGCCTTATGCAGCGCGGTCATTTCCTCCGGAGACGCCAGTTCGGGCGTATAGACCCGGCCGGCAAAGAACGGGAATTTCGCCGGATCAGGGTGGATATGGGTGTGGCAGTCGCAGGCGCCGGCGGGAATGTCGAAATTCACCGGCGTCGCCGGCTGCGCCGCCTTGGCGGAGGCGGTTCTGCTGTTCATGGCCACTCCGGCCGCGATAGAGGCAAGCATCATACTGCGTCGCGTCAGCATCGGTGGTCTCCCTGAATGTTGTTGTTGATTGTCGGTGCCTGGACCGGGCGTGGTGCCCCGTCTACTGCGTTATCCCCTCCAGCCGGGCGTTGTTTCGCACGGTCTGCGCGGGACCTTATCGGGAGAAGTGGGCTGCGGGAAGGGCGCTCATCCTCCGGCTGCATCGCCTTATCGGTTCAGTAACGTGAGCCGGTCTATCGAACCGGAAGCCGCACCGGTTTGACTAATGATTCACCCGCCCGGAATATCTGCCGTCCCCTGGAATCAGTTCATGAAGAAGTTTTCCCAAAGGTTCAAAACCGGCGTGTCCGTGGCCGCCGTGCTGGTGGTGCTATCAAGCATTTACGGCTATCGCAAATTGCAGGCCCTGGCGGCCGATCCCACCGGGGAGAAGGATTGCGGGCCCACGGCCGGTGGCGGCGAGCAGGCCAAGATCGATCTGGAGCGGATCAAGGCGATTGCACCTCTGAAAGACGTGAAGTGGTCGCAGCTCGGCGGCAGCATCAACGATGCGAGCTGTCTCAACAAGACCGAAATCTACGGTGTCGTCGACGTGCGCAGCGTCGATGATATCGCCAAAACACTGGCGTTTGCGCGCGACAACAAGCTTTCCGTCACCACCGCGGGCGTGCGCCACAGCATGGGCGGGCAGGCGTTCCGCAAAGGCGGCATCGTGCTTGATATGCGCGGCTTCAACAAGATCGTGCTGAACGAGAGCGCGCGATCGGTCACGGTGCAGCCGGGCGCGACCTGGCATGACATCCAGAACGTGCTGCATCCGCGCTTTGCGGTTCGCGCCATGCAGTCGACCGACATCTTCAGCGTCGGCGGCTCGATCTCGGTCAACGCCCACGGCATGGACCATCAGGCCGGTGCACTCGCCAAGTCGATCAAATCGATGAAAGTGATGCTGGCAGATGGTTCGCTGCGCACGGTGTCGGCGACCGAGAACAAGGACCTGTTCGATCTCGTGGTCGGCGGCTACGGCCTGTTCGGCGTCATCGTCGAGGCCGAACTCGATATAGCCGATAATCTCGTCTACAAGACCGAGCGCCGCCTGATGGACTACAAGGAATTTCCCGGGCTGTTCGCCGCCGATATCGAGAAGGACGCCAACATCGGCCTGATGTATGGCCACCTCTCGACCGCGCCGAGCACGTTCCTGAAGGAGTTGCTGCTCTACACCTACACCAAGGTCGACGGCACCGATTTCAAGCGCGAGCCGCTCGGCGAGGCCAGCGGCACCAAACTGCGCCGGCTGACCATCAACCTGTCGAAGCAGGGCCCGCTGTTTCAGGAAATGAAGTGGCTGTCGGAAAAGCACATCGAGCACCGGATGGAAACCTGCACGGTAACGCGGGCGCAGGCGATCGGATCGGCGGAAGCCTGCCTGGTCAGCCGCAACGATCCGATGCACGATTCCGTGCCGTACTTGCGCAACTCGCTGCCCAACGACACGGATATCCTGCACGAATACTTCATCCCGCGCAGCCAGTTCGTCGCCTTTGTCGATGGCATGCGCAAGGTGCTGACCGACAACAAGACCAATCTATTGAACGCGTCGGTGCGCGTCGTGCATCAGGAGAACAATTTCCTGACCTATTCGCCGGAACCGGCATTCTCGCTGGTGCTCTACATCAACCAGACCACGGACGATGAAGGAAACCGGCGAATGAAGAAGGCGACGGAAGAACTGATCGACCTCACCATCGCGCACAAGGGCCGGTTCTTCCTGCCCTACCAGCTCTATTATTCACGCGACCAGTTGCAGCGGTCGTATCCGCAGATCAACGATTTCTTCGCGGCGAAGCGAAAGTATGATCCGTCGGAGTTGTTCACCAATACGTTCTATCAGAAGTACGCGTCGTAGTGGTGTTACCCGAGTCTCTCCCCGTCATTGCGAGGAGCAAAGCGACGAAGCAATCCAGATCTTGCTAGCTCAGCGATGGATTGCTTCGCTTCGCTCGCAATGACGGAGCAGGCGGCAGGCCGCTGCAGCCGCCGGCTTGCTCTGCGTCCAGCACCAGCAGCGCGCCCGCCGCGTAGAGGCGGGCGACAAAGCCCGCGTCGTCGGAGCGCGCGATGGTGACGTAATCGTTCGAGGCGAGGATGCGGCCGTTGGCCCTTGCAATCACGGCCAGCGTTTGTGACGGCGGGCCGACGACGGCCATCGATTTGCCGGGGGCCGAACCGAAGGTCAAAGCGACAATAGCTGCAAGCCAGCCTGCCACGACGAGCGCGATTGCGCCGGCGATCCGGCCCAATGGCCGAGCCCGGTTCTGCCGATGCCCGTTAGTAGTCATAGAAGTGCTCAATACTCGCACCCCTGGCTTTGAGGTCGCGGTTGATGTCGACAAGCCGATCGATCCTGGCCTTCAGGCCGGCCCTGCGAAAGCCGGGTCTGGCATCGAGCGCCAGCGAAAACAGTTCCGTCGCGTCCTTGATGTCGAGTTTGGCGGCGTCGGGCGCGATTACCGTGATGAGGATCTCGTGATTGCCAGCGATTTCCGCAAGGCCAAATCCCTGGTCCAGCAGGCCCTGCACGATCTCGGTGAACGCCTTGTAGCGCGGCGTCTGCACCAGCTGCCATTGCGGCGTCAGCGCACGGACAGGCTTGATGCGCGGCTCCTTCGCCAGCACGTCAGGCGGCAGCGTCGCGACCGCAAAAATGATATCGCGCGGCTCGTTGTCGCCACCGGCGTCGAGCGCCTTCTGGATCAGCGAGGCGTAGCCGATCTTGACGAAATATTCGGCGCCGAGCGCGAAATCGCGTTCCCATGTGCGCAGCGCACTTGGCGTCGGCGTCGAAATCGCCATCAGGCCGTCGAGCTTCTCGCGGAACGGATATTTGTACCAGGGGATGGTGTAGAGGAACGCGGCATAGTCCTGCAGCGTCGCGCGGGCGTATTCATCCTGCGGCGTGCGCCGCTCGCCCCTGATCCATTCGAAGACGCGTCCGATGGTGTTCTCGTAAAAACCCTTGATCGCGTATTCGGCGGAATAGCTGATGCCGATCACGTAGATCATCGTTTTCACTTCAGCCAGCGACTCAGCCGTCGCCGGCACCGCGCGGTTGATGGTGCAGAAGCTCTTCCAGAACCCGAAGATATGGCCGAGATAGTTGAAGTGGCTTTCGCTGGACCGATCGAGGAAGCGGCCGAAATCCTCGAAGGAATAGACGATGTACCATTCGGGGAAGGTGAAGAACGTATTGTTCTGCTTGCGGCGGTAACCGGGCTCGTCGATGGCTGGCAGGCTCACGGAAGGCGCGGCGGGGGCCGCGCTACTCGAAGCCGGGCGACAGGTCCCCTCGATATAAGCAAGCGGCACGAGCACCGACAGCGCGATCACGATCGCGATGACAGCGAGGATCCGCCGCAGCCATTTAAGCATGGACGACGGCCCGCGTTCGCGGCGCCAGCACGTAGCCGATCAGGATCGCGACGCCGCCGAGACCGAGATGCGGCGCATTGGCGAAGAAGCGCGTCGAGAGCGGCAGGTTGAGGAAGCCGTTGATCAGAATGCCGAAGTCGAGATAGCCGCTGCCGGTGAGGAGACCGAGGACGCCATCGGCAAAATAGAACACGCCGAACAACTGAAAAAACAATTCGGAGGCGCGGCGCGAAGTCATTGCCGCAGCCGCTGCCCAGAGCGCCGAAACCAGATGCAGGCCGTCGGCATACCAGGTGCGGCGGAACAGGCCGAAGATCATGTCATTGGCGTCGATGAAGGCGGGTATGTATCCGGTCAGGATGACAAAGCCGAGCAGGGCGGCGTAGCCCCAGGCGCACAATCGGATGATGTCCATGATGTCTCCGGCCGGTTTCGAATCTGCACCTGAGTTTAGAGTGTTCCAAGCGCCTTGAGCAGGGCGTCGTTGAACATGTCGGGGTCTTCGATCTGCGGAATGTGACCGAGGCCCGGCAGCAATGTGAGGCCCGTCTCGGGCGGCAGCAGCGTTCGCAGATCGAGGGCCTGCTCGACCGGCGTGAGGGTGTCCTTGTCGCCCCACAGGATAGCTGCGGGGACTTTCAGCTTCGCATAGGCATTGCGGTCGGCGCTGGCAGCATCGCGGTCGGAGCCGAGGAAGTAATACAGCCAGTCGGCGATGTCGGACGTGCTGCCGCGCTGCGTCGTCGGCCGTTGCAGGATGGCGACGTACTCCGGCAGCGCACGCTCCTTCCTGGCGATCATCGATTTGAGCAGCGTTGTCGTCGCCACCGGATTGGTGATGGTCAGCGACACCAGGATCTCGCGAATCCATTTCGGCTGGATGACGAACGGCGCGTCCGAGGGCGCAGCCATCAGGCCGAGCGCCGCATCGACCAGCACCAATGCCCGCGCGCGGTCCGGATATCGCATCGCCAGTTCGGTGGCCGCACCGGCGCCGAAGGAATGACCGACGATGATGGCGGGCGCGACCTTGAGCGCGCCGAGCACGTCGTTGATGCGGGCGGCCTGATCCTGCCGCGTGTAGCTGCCTGGACGATCGGAAAATCCAAATGGCGGAAGATCGAGCGCGATGACGTGAAAGCCGGCGGCGGCCAGCGCGTCGCTGGTGCCCCGCCACAGTTCGCTCCATGCTGCCGTGCCGTGAAACAGCACGACAGGAATGCCGTCGGCCGGTCCCTTTTCCTGCACGAAGACACCGCCGGAGCGGGTCGGCACCAGATGGCCGGTCCGTGGCGCCAGTTCAGTGCGCGTGCCGGTTTCGCGGATCGACGCCGCGAGGCGAAACGAGGTGATCAGGAGGATCACCAGCAGCAACAGGACAAACAAGCCCTTGGCCGACCAGCGCAGGATGTTTGAAACCACGAGGCCTCGCAAAATCGATCAATCAAAGGTGCCGCGGAAACGGTTCTAAGCGAACGCGAATCACTGGCGACTTAAAATAGCTGACACGATCAGCGTGCGGTTAACACGGGGAGAAAATCGGCGACTACGGTCCCGACGGCGTGCGAAGGCCGTGCCAGGCGTCGCGTACCTGGTGGTAGTGCACTTCCGGCAGATAGTCCGGCGTGTTGAGGGCGAGCGTCTTGACGTCGAGCCGGCCGATCGCACTGAGCAGGGTGTAGGACGCAATCACGCGGTCGCGCTGTGCGCCGATCAGACGGGCCTTGGCCAGGATCAGGTCCTGTTGCGCATTCAGCACGTCGACCGTGGTGCGCTGGCCGCCGGCCGCCTCGCGCTGCACGCCCTGGAGAGCGACGGTGGCGGCGCGCACTTCTGATTCGGACGCGGTGACCGCGATCTTGGCGCCCTCATTGGCGACCCAGGCGCCGACCGCCGCCGTCCGGGCCTGGTTACGGAATTGATCCAGCACCAGCCGGCTCTGGGTCGCGACTTCCTTGGCTTGCCGGGTCTGCGAAGATGCCAGGCCGCCGTCGTAGATCGGCTGCGTAAGCTGGCCGGTCACCGAAGCCTGGTCGGTCCCCGCGCTGCTGAGGGTCGGATCGGACTGCCTGCTGCGGCTGGCGCTGCCTTGCAGCGTGATCGTCGGCATCAGGCTGCTTTCGGCGACGCGGATCGAAGTGGTGGCGACGTCGAAGTCGTAGCTCGCCGCCATCACCGCGGGGTGCTCCCGGAAGGCAAGGCCGGTAGCGTCATCGCGGCTGCGCGGCAGCAGCCGGTCCACAGTTTCGGCCGGGCGGAGCAGGGTGGGTGCGTTGCCGATCACCTGGGTATAGGTCGCCTGGCTAATGGCCAGATTGACCTCGGCGGCGTTGAGATCGGCGCGACCGCGGCTCAGACGGGCCTCGGCCTGCGCGGTGTCGGTCGGGGTGACGTCGCCGGCATTCAGGCGTTTCTGGGTGATGCCGAGCGTTTCCTGCAGGAACGCGACGTTGGCGCGCTGTGCATCGACCAACGATTGGTTGGCGAGAACGTTGGTATAGACAGTGACGGCGTCGAGCAGCACGCCCTGGCCGACATTGCGCAGGGCCTCGCGGCCGGATTGCACCTGCAGCTCCGCCGCGCGCACGCTGTTGGCGGTCTTGAAACCGTTGAACAGCGTCTGCGTCACGGTCACGCCGACGGTCCAGGGCTTCAGGTTTGCGGTCTGGATCGTGTTGTCGGGCAGCAGATTCCGCACCGACTGAAGGCCGGCGGAGAGGCCGGCGATGATCTGCGGCCGGTATCCCGAAAGCGCCTGCGGCACGCTCTCGTCGGTGGCGCGCTGGCGCGCCCGTTCCGCATTGAGTTGCGGGTTGGTCTGATAGGCCTTGGCGAGCGCCTCGGGAAGGCTTTCAGCACGCGCGGCCGGCGCGGCGAACGCGACGCAGCTCGCTACCGCAAGGCAGATGCCCGATCGAAGCACGTGCCGTCCAACGTCGCCAACCTTAGCGGCACGCCAAGCCATCTGATCCCGTAGTCGACACATGAACGTGATAACTCGATTTCGAGCCATCCCGCCCTATCTTTCTGTTTGAGCATGATCTTTGCGGAACAACCAGTGCCCGTCAGGATCATGCGCCGCCCGTCCGCGCCCCCGCCGACGACTCCGCACATCTACCTGTTTAGGGGGCGGCGCCGCCACAGGCAAACCGCCGCGCGACATCAGTACATTATTTTGGTGGAAATCGGTGCTTGGCTGTTGCCGGTTCGTCACAGACGAATATCCGCGACAAATGCGCTATAGCACCTGCGTGGCTGGCGTCCGATTCAGGGCGTTTGGCTCTCAAGCTATGCCCCGGGTTCGCACTTGATGCCAAAGCTGTTTTCCGACCCCGAAGCGATCGCGGAGGATATCATCCGCGACGTCGGAACCAACCTCGTGGTCGGGTTGCCGCTCGGCCTCGGCAAGGCCAACCACGTCATCAACGCGCTGTACGCCCGCGCCGTGGCCGACCGCGCGATCAACCTGACGTTCTTTTCCGCGCTGACGCTGGAAAAGCCCAGGCCATCGAGCCTGCTCGAACGGCGCTTCATCGCTCCAGTGATCGACCGGCTGTTCGGCGGCTATCCCGACCTGACCTATGCCAGCGCGTTGCATCGGGGCGAACTGCCGCCCAACATTCAGGTGATCGAGTTTTTCTTCCTGGCCGGCAAATGGCTGCAGGTGCCGTACGCGCAGCAACACTACATTTCGGCAAACTATACCCACGCGTCCTCTTATTTGCTGGCGCGCGGGCTCAACGTCGTCACCCAACTGGTGGCGAAACGCGTTGTCAACGGCGTGACCCGCTACAGCCTGAGTTGCAACACCGACACCACGCTCGACATCTTGCGCGCCCGCAGCGATGGCGGTGCCTCGTTCAAACTGATCGGCCAGGTCAATTCCGAACTGCCATTCATGCCGGGCCCCGGCGATCTGCCGGCAGATGAATTTTCCGCGGTACTGGACAGCCCGGAGACGGATTTCCCGCTATTCGCGCCGCCGGCCGAGCCGGTCAGCGATACCAAATACGCGATCGGGCTTCATGCCGCCGGCCTCGTGCCCGATGGCGGGACGCTGCAGATCGGCATCGGCCAGGTCGGCGACGCGCTGGCGCAGGGACTGATCGTTCGTCATCGCGACAACGGGCAATTCCACGCCATCATGAAGCGGCTCGCGCCCGCAGCCGGACAGGGAACGCCGCTGGAAACCGGACGGTTCGAGAAGGGACTCTATGGTGTCAGCGAAATGCTGATCGAGGCGTTTCTCGGCCTGATCGATGCTGGAATTCTCAAGCGCGAAGTCGATGGCGTGATACTGCACGGCGCATTCTTCGTGGGGCCGAAGTCGCTCTATCGCGCGCTGCGCGAGATGCCGGCCGAGCAACTCGCGCGGATCCAGATGATGCCGGTGTCCTTTACCAACCAGCTCTATGGCGAGGAGGATACCAAGCGCCGCGCCCGCGTGAATGCGCGGTTCGTCAACACCGCGATGATGGCGACGTTGATGGGTGCTGCGATTTCCGACGGGCTCGAAAACGGCCAGGTCGTGAGCGGCGTTGGCGGCCAGTACAATTTCGTGGCGCAGGCGTTCGCGCTTCAGGGCGCGCGCTCGATCCTCGCACTGGAAGCGACGCGGCAGGCGGGCGGCAGGACACACTCCAACATCCGCTGGAGCTACGGCCACCAGACCATCCCGCGGCACCTGCGCGACGTCTTCGTCACCGAATATGGCGTCGCCGATGTCAGAGGCAAATCGGACGCCGAGACCATCGCGGCGATGTTGCAGGTCACCGACTCGCGCTTCCAGGACGAACTTGCGAAGGTTGCCAAGGATGCCGGCAAGCTGCCGAAGAGTTTTGAGATTCCGCGCGCCTGTCGCGAGAATTTTCCGGAGCGGATCACGCAGGCCTTGAAGCCCGCGCGTGAGGCTGGGCTGCTGCCGTCATTTCCGTTCGGTACTGATTTTACCGAGGTCGAGCAACGGCTGATCCCGGCCCTGCAGTTGTTGCGGGAAGCACAGCAAGCCCCGCGGCGTCTGCCTGGATTGCTGTGGCAGGGGATGACGCAGCCGCCGGACGCTGTGAGGCTCGAGGCGCTGAAACGGCTCGGCCTCGATCAGCCGAAGACATTTGCCGAGCGCGGCTATCGTGCGCTGGTCAATGCGGCGCTGGTGCGGAGTGGGGGAAATTAGTCTCTCGTCGTCCCTGCGAACGCAGGGACCCATACCGCGTGATTTATCGATGACGCGCAGTGGCTGACGCTCTGCGTTCGCCAATTGACGTTGTGAATTGTCGAAGCGAAGCCGTCTTGCCTTGTGCCCATTACACCGGCCGCGGCGTATGGGTCCCTGCGTTCGCAGGGACGACGGGGAGGGTGCGTGCCCCTACCTGTTCTTGTTCACCGGCTTGCGCTTCTCGATGAACGCGGCCATGCCCTCGGCGCGGTCTTCCAGCGCGAAGGTCGAGTGGAACAGATTACGCTCGACATTCATGCCTTCCGACAGCGGCGTTTCGAACGCGCGGTTGATGGCTTCCTTGGCCATCGCGGCCGCGGGGCGCGACATCGACGCGATTTTTTCCGCCGCCGACAGCGCCTCTTCCATCAATTTGTCCGCCGGCACGATGCGGCTGACAAGGCCGGAACGCTCCGCTTCGGCTGCATCCATCATGCGTCCGGTGAGACAGAGATCCATGGCCTTGGACTTGCCGATTGCGCGTGTCAGCCGCTGGGTGCCGCCGATGCCCGGGATGGTGCCGAGCGTGATTTCCGGCTGGCCGAATTTCGCGGTGTCGGACGCGATGATGATGTCGCACATCATGGCGAGTTCGCAGCCGCCGCCGAGCGCATAGCCGCTGACGGCGGCAATGGTCGGCTTGCGGCAGGTGGCGACGCGGTCGCCGCCGATCGAAGCGAAATCGCTGGAAAACATGTCGATGAAGGTTTTCGGCTGCATCTCCTTGATGTCGGCGCCGGCGGCGAACGCCTTTTCGCTGCCGGTGAGCAGGATGCAACCGATCTTGTCGTCGGCCTCGAGGTCATCGACGGCGGCGGCGATTTCGCGAAACACGCCGAACGACAGCGCGTTGAGCATTTTTGGGCGATTCAGCGTGATGATGCCGACCGCGCCCTTGCTCTCGACAATGATGTATTCGAACGTCGACATGATGCACCCCGGCTAGCCGATTTACGGGCAATGTGCCCGCTGGCGGGATCGGCTTCAAGTGGGGCGAGGTGGCGCCGGACGCAGCGTCGCTGCGTCCAGTGCGCGGCCACCTAGGCCATGAGCATGCGCGCCGCGGACGCCATCGTCAGCAGGGTGCCGAAGGCAATGAAGATCTTCCCAATCAGCGAGGTCTTGTCCAGGCTGTCACTGTTCGAGGCCTGAGCGGGGTTTTCCTGCTGCGCCGGTTTGGCCTGCGCCATGGCAACCGTCTGCGAGGCAGCCGTCTGCGAGGATTGGCTCTCCTGCAGGACCCGGTCGACGTCGTTGAGCTGGTCCGGGGCGGCCACCGCCGCACCTTCGGCCGGAGCCTGCCCGTCGGCCTGATTGTCCGCCGCCGCCAGCAGGATCGTGTTGGCTTTCGCCGACATCGCTTGCGACATCGCCCTGGCGCTGTCCCCGATATTGCTCTGCGCCGTATCGGCCGCATTCATCTGCGCGTAGGCGTTAACGACCGATTCCGACATCGCTGGCCGGGCGTCTGCGCTTGCATCAGCTTTTTCCGCGGCCTTTCCGGTCTCGGCGGATTTGGAGGCCGTTCGGGTATATTTGCGATGGGCGTAGTGCTTTTTCTTCCAGTACCGCGAGCTGGACTTGGTGGATTTGCCTGAAGTCGCGCTCTCCGATTTCGAGGCGGCGGCGCTTTCGCTGCCTGCTGCCGTCGCCGGTGCTGGTCCAGCGATATTTAGAAAGAGCCCTGCGGCTAACATCAGGGCCCCGGCCGCGCTGGCTTTGACCGTCATGTGGAATCTCCCCATTTGCCCGCCGCCCAAACGGGAGAAGAGACCGCGCCGCGTGTCCTCAGCGCGGCAAAAAGAGGGAATCTTCTGACAACACCGGGCAAAAGCAGGGCAATTTTGCTGTATGGGGGCTGCGCCCGGGCATTTTTCCGTGATGCGGAGTTTGCTGGACAGGGGCAATGGGTGCGAGTCCGGGCAATCGATGTTATGAGCCTGCCGTTTGGGGCAACGATGGTCTCGATTCCCGACCGGGCCCTCGAATTTCGTGAGTTGGGGCGTCGGTCACGACTTCGTGATCGTCGCGTCCTGATGTAACAAATTGAAAGATCGACCGAATTGCAGGGTAGGAGCGCGGGTGCGCGAACGGGATGACGAATGGACTGGCCTGATGCGGTCAGCCATCTCAGGCGACGGTACGGCCTATCATCGCCTGCTCAAGGCCGTCACGCCGGTGCTCCGGGCCGCGGCGCGCCGTGGCTTGGCGCGTGCAGGGCAACCGGTCGATCAATCCGAGGACATCGTGCAGGACATTTTGCTGGCGGTCCATTTGAAGCGGCACACCTGGGACGTCAGCGCCCCGTTTGCCCCATGGCTGTTTGCGATCGCCCGCAACAAGCTGATCGATGCGCTGCGCCGCCGCGGCCGACGCATTTTCGTCGATATCGACGATTTCGCCGAGACGCTTCCGGGCGAAGCGCCCGCCGAGACGGCACCGGCGAGCGAGGTCGCGGCCCAGCTTCAGACGCTGCCGGCCCGGCAGCGCGATGTGCTGCAGTCGATCGCGGTCGACAGCGCCTCGATCAAGGATACGGCCGCTAAATTTTCGATGAGCGAAGGCGCGGTGCGGGTGGCGTTGCATCGCGGGCTGACCAGCCTGACGGCGAAGTTACGGGAACGGTGAGAATGGATACCGATCGTCTCATTCGAACGCTGGCAGCCGACAATGGGCACCGTGCGCAACCCGTGGGATATGCGCTGATGCTGGCGCTGCTGGCGGCTGCGCCGGTCTCGCTTCTGATGTTCTTCACCGAACTCGGCGTCAGGCCCGACGTGATGGTGGCGATGCGCAACCCGTTCTTCGACCTGAAATTTGCGGTGACGCTGGCGCTGGCGATTTCGGCGATTGCCGTCAGCCTGCATTTGTCGCGGCCGGAAGTCTCGCTGCGCGGCTTCGGCTGGCTGCTGCTGGCCCCGGTCGGGATTTTGGCCGCGGCGATCAGCGGCGAGATGATGATGCCGCAGCGGATGCCGATGATGACGCGGCTGGTCGGCAAGAATTCGTGGACCTGCATGACGGCCATCCCGCTGCTGTCGTTGCCGATCCTGGCCGGCGCGCTGATGGGCTTGCGTCACGGCGCACCGTCGCGTCCGGCACTCGCCGGCGCGGTCGCCGGGATGTTGTCGGCGGGGCTGGCGGCGACGCTCTACGCGTCGCATTGCACGGACGATTCGCCGCTGTTCGTGGCGACCTGGTACACGCTGGCGACGGCGCTGGTGACGGCGATCGGCGCGCTGGCCGGATCGAAGCTGCTGAGGTGGTAGTCCCTCACGCCACCGGCGCGTTCTCCTGCATGCGATGGAAGCGCAGCACCTGCTGCGCGGTCGATGGCCGCAACCGCTCGTAGGTGTCCTTGCAGGCGGCGATATCGCTCGGCTCCCCGCCGGCCAGTTCATCGCGCATGTTGATGATGGTCTTGACGGTCGGCCACGAAAGGCCTGCGACCTTCGCCAGGATCATCACCCCTTCGGCGCGGCTTTCGATCATCATGTTTTCGGCGATCGCCACCGGCATGTTGGCCATCGCCGCGATCGACGCGTTGGCTTCGTCGAATTTCCCGGCCTCGGCAAACGACGCCACCTGAAATTCGTCGAGCCGTCCGTCTTCATACAGCGACTTGATGAGGGCATGGGCAATGGCGGTGTTCCTGGCGATCGTCGAGGTCGCCGAGCGCGCGCGCCGGGTCGCCTCCCTGACCGCGGTCGGCACCTGGGCTGCCTGCTGCGGGTTGGCGGCCTCCAGCCGCTGCCGCACCGTGTCGGATGCCTTCGCGAGCATTTTCAAATAGAGATGCCGCGGCATGGCCGGACGCATGCCGATGCAGATCGTAAGCTTGTCGTCGCCTTCGGCGCGGCTGACCAGGCGGGTGAAGCCGCTCTCGGTGAATTCCGCGCCGGGATTGTTGACGGTGCTCTGGACCACCTCGTCGTTGCCGCGCTGGACCAGCACGTCGGTGACCGCGCCGCTCAAAACCCTGCGCGTCGAAATCGCCATCAAATGCGCCTGGCTCTTGCTGCGGGCATTCTCGATCAGGGTCTTGTCGTCGAGCCGCAACGATTGCGACAGCACCGGGCCCGCTACCTCGATGACGTCGTCGAAGGCGAGCGCGCGGATGGTGAGCGGCGGCGCGGTGTCGACCGGGGCGAGACGGTTGGCGAGCAGCGCCTTGGCCGAAGTTTCGATGTGATCGATCAGGCACTGGAAGACATCGTCGAACAGCCCGATCTGTTCGTCGGAATAGTCGATCGCGCCGTTGATGAAGAGATCCGTCACCCGGCGCAGGGTTTCTACCCGGCGAGCGACGGTTCCATGTGCCAGTGTGCTCTGCAACTCGTCGAGCAGATTTCCGGGATGAATAGCTGTTTTCGAACTCATGACTCTGTCCTGGAGAAAAAACCGGTGGTGGATTCTCCGCCACCGGAACTTAAAATATACTGGATCAGGCGCTGGCGATGCGGTTGCGTCCCTGTGCCTTGGCTGCGTAAAGCGCGCTGTCGGCGCGCGCGAGGAATGTGTCTGACGTTTCGTTCGGCTTCAGCGTCGTGACGCCGGCGGACATCGTCACCTTCATGCCCGGCGAAAATGCGCTCCATTCGAGATCGGCAATGATCGCACGCAGCCGGTCGAGCGCCCGTACCGTGCTATTGGTATCCATGTCGGGCAGCACCAGCAGGAATTCCTCGCCGCCGTAGCGGCCGAACCGGTCGAGGCTGCGGATGTTGGCGAACATGGTGATGGAGAATGTCCGGAGCACCTCGTCGCCGGTCGGGTGGCCGTAGGCGTCGTTGATGCGCTTGAACCAGTCGAGATCGATCAGCGCGATGGAACAGGGCGATCCGCTGCGGCCGGCGCGGTCGATTTCCTCCTCCAGCATCCGCATGATGCAGCGGCGGTTGGAGGACCCCGTCAGTTCATCGAGTTCGGCAAGTTCCTCGATCCGCTTGTAGGCTGCCTTGAGTTCGAAGCTGCGGTCGTAGAGCATCTTGCGCATCGTGCTGCCATACAGTCCCACGAAGGCGCATTGGCCGATCGTGAGGACATAGGAAAGCATCGCGGCGACACGCTCGGTCGGGGTCGCGATCGGCAGCCCGATCGGCGTGCCGGTGAACAGAAAGATCGGCGCCAGGCCGATCATGGTGAGCGTCCAGGCAATGACGGCCTGCCGGGAGGTCATCCGCAGCGCGCCGAATCCGAAAATCAGGAACACGACGCTGAGGAAGGCAAAGCCGATTTCGGGTGCCGCCAGCAGGAAACAAAGCTGAATCGCGACATGGCCGCCGACCTGGTAGATCGTGAGGTAGTGATCCTCGAACCGGTCGTTGAAACAGGACTCCGACAGCACGACAAAGACCGAGACCAATCCGACGCCGACCAGGAAATAGGCCGACGGAATGATCATCGGGATGGTGCCGGCGTAAGAATAGACCAGCAGGACCAGGGTGATGAGGGAGTAGCTGACGGCCTGCACAGCCAGCATCTGGCGGCGCTGGCCGGTCCGGCGCTTCAATAGCTCGGGCGACAGCTGAACAACGTGCGGTGCCGCACTGTTGGAGCCTTGCCCTTGAAGCAATGAAGCCGCGCTGCCCATGTCCCGCCGCGAATGGAGGTTGCCGGACGAAACTTTAGGGAACAAAGCCTTTAGTTTTGGTATCTTTTGGAGCCGATTCTGGTCCGTTAAAGCGTGGCCATTATGCTGTTTTGTAACGGAAATCTGCCAGATTCCGATAGTGTGGAACCCGCGCCCGGGAACTGCACGCCAAGCACCTGCTGCCCTTGCCGGCCAAGGCTTGGTAAGATCGTCAAAGGCGGCAGCGTCCTCTAGGAAAGTAATTCCGTATTATGATACCAATTTCGGTGCTTCGTTCGTTCTGGCCGGCTCACCGCCAGGCATGTTCTTTTGTGGCGTAGGTCACACATGCGTCGCGCGACATTGCCGTAATGTGAAGAATCTTGCCTTCCCCGTCGAACCGCCGGCCACCCCCGTCAGACCAATCTTGCGAGACGGCCATTGAGTGCGGCACAGGCGGCTTCAGACGACGTTCTGATCGCTCGGATCGCTCAAGGCGACCGGCTCGCCATGCAGGTGCTTTACGGAAGGCACCATGTCAGGGTGTTCCGTTTCGGGCTTCGGCTCGTGAGGGACGAGCAGATTGCGGAGGACCTCATCAGCGAGGTTTTCATCGATGTGTGGCGTCAGGCCGGCAAGTTCGAAGGCCGATCCGCCGTTACCACCTGGTTGCTGGCGATTACGCGTTTCAAGGCCCTGTCGGCACTTAGGCGCCGCAAGGACGTTGGACTGGACGACGAGACCGCGAACGCGATCGAGGATACCTCCGACGATCCCGAAGTGGTGGTGCAGAAGAAGGATACGGGTGAAGCGTTGCGCAAGTGCCTGACGGCCCTTTCGCCTGACCATCGGGAGATCGTCGATCTGGTCTACTACCACGAGAAGTCCGTGGAAGAGGTGGCCGAAATCGTCGGAATTCCGGAGAACACCGTCAAGACGCGACTGTTTTATGCGCGCAAGAAATTGGCCGAGTTGCTGAAGGCAGCCGGCGTAGAGCGAGGTTGGCCATGATGGCAGCGAGCAGGAAAATGCTGGGTCAAGAGCCCGGCGAAATCGAGATGCTGTTGCCCTTTCATGCGGCTGGCACCCTGAACGCGCGCGATGCACGCCGCGTCGAGGATGCGCTCGCCAGCGATCCCGAACTCGCCCGGCAATATGCCGTCATCGGCGAGGAATATGCCGAGACCATCGGCCTCAACGAGAGCCTGGGGGCGCCGTCCGCGCGCGCCATGCAGAAGCTGTTCGCCGCGATCGATGCAGAGCCCGTGCGCAAGCCGTCGCTTTCGGTCAGCCTGTCCGCCCGCGTATCCGAATTCTTCGCAAGGTTGTCGCCGCGCACGCTGGCCTGGTCGGCCGGCGTCGGCGCCGTCGCGCTGCTGTTGCAGGCCGGCGTGATCGGTGCGGTGCTGATGAAGAACCAGACCGCTTCGTTCGAGACCGCGTCGCTGAGCCTGAACGAGCCGGCGTCGGGGCCCATCACCCGCGATCTCGGCAGCAGCGCTGCGCCGCCGCGGGCGCTGGTGCGGTTCGCGCCGGAAGCGCGTATCGCCGACATCACCGCGTTGCTGGACAATTATCAGGCTTCCATCGTCGATGGCGCCAAGGGCGGCATGTTCCGGCTGCAGTTCAAGCCGATGGGCAGGGACGAGGCCGCAAACCTGCTGAAGAAGCTGCAGGGCGAGAAGATCGTCGGCCTTGCGGTGGCAACGCCGTAGGCCGCTCGTCGCGCGCCCGGCAATTCGAGGTCCCATGGTTCATGATGGCTTGAATTGGCGGATGAAGAAGCGGCGCTGCGCCTTGATCCTGTCGGCGGCGCTGTTGCCGTTGCTGGCTTTCGCGGCTTCTGCGGTTCATGCGCAAAGCATCATGCGCACGCCCAATCTCAACGTCGGCTCGCGGGTGCCCTCCATCAATACAACGGCCCGCCCGAACGTAAGCATCAATACCGTGGCACGAACAACCCCGCAGATCGGCGTGCGGTCGACGCTGTCCGTTGCGCGGTTCTCCAACCTTAATCCGGGTTGCCAGGCCGCCTCTCGTGGCCCGGCCGGCGAATGCTCCGATAGCCCGGTGACGTCGGCCGGCGGCGGCAAAGGTGGCTCGGCCAAGAGCGCGGCCAAAAAGGGCAAGGGCGGGGGAGACAAGGGCAATTCGCAGGCCGCGGCCAATCTGCGCACCGTTCCCAACGAACTCGTCGCGGAAATCGCCGGGACGCTGTCCACGACCGAAGCCGATGAACTGGCGCGGCGTCATGGCCTGGAGCGCATCGCGTCGGAGAATTTCCCGCTGCTCGGCGGCACCATCGGCCTGTTCCGGATCGTCGACCGGCGTCCGGTCGAGACGGTGCGCCGTGAACTCGCCGCCGACGGCAGCGTGCGCTCGGTGCAGTTCAACTTCCGCTATTTCCTGCAGGAGCAGCAGAAGGCAACAACCGAGGGCGATGCCGCGCAATATGCGATCGCGCAGCTTCGGTTGCCGCAGGCCCACCAGCTCGCCCGCGGCATGAACGTCACCATTGCGGTGATCGATTCAGGCGTCGATGCCAAGCATCCCGAACTTGCCAATTCGGTCGCCGACACCTTCGATGCGCTCGGAAGCAAGGAAGGTCCGCATGTCCACGGCACCGGCATCGCGGGGGCGATCGTCGCGCATGCCAGGCTGATGGGGAGCGCGCCGGAGGCGAGGCTGCTGGCGATCCGCGCGTTCGGCGCAGGATCGAAAGGCGCGGAGAGCACGTCCTACGTGATCCTCAGGGGGCTGAACTATGCAGCCGAGCACGGCGCGCAGATCATCAACATGAGCTTTGCCGGCCCGAAGGACCCGCTGATCGAGCGTGGCATTGCCGCGACCGCGGCGAGGGGTATCCTGATGGTTGCCGCGGCCGGCAATGCCGGCGCGAAATCGCCGCCGCTCTATCCCGCCGCCAATCCGAACGTGATCGCGGTGAGCGCCACCGACGCGCAGGACAAGCTGTTTACGGCGTCGAACCGGGGCAATCACATCGCCATTGCGGCTCCCGGTGCGGATATCTTCCTGCCGGCGCCGGACGAAAAATACCAGATCGCATCAGGCACCTCGTTTTCCGCCGCCTACATCAGCGGCGTCGCGGCGCTGTTGCTGGAGCGCAATCCTGCATTGAAGCCGGGCGATGTTCGCGCGATCTTGATGACGACTGCCCGCGATCTCGGCCCGCCCGGCCGCGACGACCTGTTCGGCGCAGGCAAGGCCGATGCGTTCGCCGCGGTGACGGCAGCGGCCGCCGCCTCGGCGGTTCCGCTTGCCGCGGTTTCCGGCAAGCCTGCCGCGGAGAATGCCCCGGCTTCCGATAACGCTTCCGTGAGCCGCGCGCTGAACAACTCCACGCCGTCGATGGCATCGGAAAAATCGGCCGCAAATGCAGCCAATCGGCCTCCGGCGCAGTGATTCCAGTCAATCACCCCCGAACTGAAGGTTAAAAAAATCGCCGACCGTTTTGAACGTTCGGAGAGGGTGCCGCGACTTATATATGTGGGAGCGGTTATCCCCCCCATCGGCTGTATTCGGCGCGAGCGCCCATCCACCCCAAGCGCCCCATATAGCTTGACCCGTCCGGTTGTCCCCCCGGACGGGTCTTTCATTTTTGGCGCGGGTTTTCCAAAAGGTCGCTTTAGGCTCGGTGCACCGCTGGGTTGCTGCCGCCCGAAAACTCGCGTGATCTCAGTGGTGGAGCGAATAACTCGGTGCCGGTGCGGATTTCCTTGATCGATGCGGGCACGCACTGGACAACGGCGAAGTTTTCCACAGAATATCCATATTGGTTTCGACTGATTCGTCCCGGTTGCGTCCGCGTCTGTCTCTCTCATTGGGGCTGATTAATGACACACCGAGACGTGGCACTTGGCCGCGAGATCGTCGCGCGCTGGTGCGCTCTTGCCGAGCGTCGGCTGGACTACCTCACCGAACTGTTCGAGACCGGACGCTGGCGCCGCTTTCACAGCGAAGTCCAGTTCCTGCAAAACATCCAGGAAGCCAAGGCCGCCGTCGAAACCTGGCGCGACCTGTTGCGCCGTGAAGCTTCCCTCGACAATTCCTCGATCGACATGTCCTGGATTGGCTGCCGGCACACCACGCCCCTGCCGCGCGATGAGGGGTTCCGCCCGCCGGTCGTGCGCCTTCAGCCGGCGCCGCAGCCGGCGCAAAAGGCTGTTGCGCCACCGCGCGATGCTCCAAGAGATGTCCCGGTCGTGCGGGAAAGCCCGCTTGTTGTTGCCGAAGAGGCACCGTCCGCGCCCAGCGCGGCAGTCGTGCACCAGATGCCGCCGCCGGCACGCAGGCTCGATGTGATGAAGGAGCGCTATCCACTGCTGCGGAATGCGATGTAGCTGGCGGGCGGGTTCCAGCGCGTCAGGATAAGACCAGACTACCGTCTTACCGCGTTGCCCCCGACCACGACCTGCGCGTAACGCTGCGCGCCTTCGGCTGACAGATCGGTCGTAATGGTACGGGCGTGGTCGAGCCCGACGACGGCGCCGCGTGGGGTTTCCGAAATCATGTTGTTGTTGACCAGCGCCGTGCCCGCGCCTGGCAGCACCGAGACGCCGACGCCGACGTAGGCGTTGCGGATCACGTTGCCTGATATGGCGACGTCGCGCAGATATTTGCCCCAGCCGGCGATGATCCCGAACGACGGCGCGTTCTCGATCACGTTGCCGGTGACGGAGGAATCCGCCTCGACATAGATGCCGATCCCGGCGTCGTCGTCCGGCGCGGTGCCGATCGGCCGCTTCGGCAGCAGATTTCTGATGATGTTGCCCTGAACGACGGCGATCCGTCCGCCCTCGTTGAAATTGCAGACGGAGACGCCGACGGCCGCGCCATCGACGGTGTTGTTGGCGATGACGGCGCCTTCGAACGCGAATTCCGAATAGAGCGCGACCTCGCGGACATTGCTGACGCTGTTGCCTGATATCTGGATGTTGGACGCCGAATTGCCGCGCACCGCGGAGTAGTCGCAATTCCTGATCCGGTTGCCCCGGACGATCACGTTGCCGGCGCGAAAGGCGTTGATGGCGTTGCCATACTGACCGGAGCCGCCGGGCCCGGCCTTGATGTCCTCGATGCGGTTGTCGAGCACCAGCGTGCCGTCGTCGCCGATCGAGGTGCGCAGGATCTCGATGCCGTTGTCGCTGGTGTCGATGATGGTGTTGCGGGACACGATCAGGCCTTGCGCATCGAACGACACCACCGCGGTGGTCGCAATCTTCGTGAAGATATTGCCGGAGATGTCGCCGGACGCCTGCTCCAGCCAGATGCCGTTGCCGCCGCTGGCCGTGATTTCGCAGTCGGCGATGCGGACGTCCCGCCCGCCGAGGCAATGCACGAGACCGCGGCGCTGGGGCAGGGCGATACCGCCGCCATCGAGCGTGATGCCCGAAAGGCCGATGCTGTTGGCGCCTTCACCTTGCAGCATCGAGGCGCCGCCGTTGAATACGAGTTTGGTTGCGCCGCGCACGCCGACCAGCTGCGTGCCGCTTGCGAGGCGAAGCATGCCGGTGCGATAGACGCCCGGCGGCAGCGCCAGCGGCACTTGCGCGCGCGCCGCTTCGTCGATCGCGCGTTGCAGGTTTTTGGTCTGATCGTCGGAGCTGCCGGGGCGGACGCCATATTGCGTGACGTCGCGGCCGAACGTGGAGGTGAGGGGCGCCGCGCGCGCGGCATCGGGCGACATCGCCAGCGCGCCGGCGACACCGGCGGACGCTCCTATGAGACGGCGGCGGTTCATGTCCATGGTGAATGATCCTCGCGCAATGCACGTCGTGCATTCGCGTCCCATAGGTATCGCGAAAATGCGGCCGGGCATGGTGAAGACGGGGAGAGAAAGCGGCGATTGTTCGGGGTAGGGTTAATGTTGCGTACGAGCACGATGCCGTAGGATGGGTAGAGCGCAGCGAAACCCATCAATCCCGGCACGATGCGCGCGGTTTATGATGGGTTTCGCTGCGCTCTACCCATCCTACGAATCAGCAATTTTTACGCCGCCCGTCGCGTCAGCCGCACCACCTCCATCAGCATCGCTTCGCCGGCATCGACCAGTTCGTCCAGCGTGATCCGCGAAAAGCCCTTGCGCCTCACAGCGCCGCCGCGCGCCAGCGGCGGAATGTGGATGAAGGCGGCGAGGCGCGGGCCGTCGCCGGCGTCGACAGCTTCGATCGCGCGCCAGCTCAGATAGTTGCAGAGATAGCTTCCGGCATCGCGCGAGGCGCGTGCATCGATTCCGCTGTCCTTGGCCGCGCGCAGCAGCTTGGCCGTATGCGGGCCGAACCTTTGGGCACCGGCGCCGTCGGCGATCGAACCCTTGCGCGCGCGGGTTTGCGCGGCGTCGGGCCACAGCATGGTGACGGCGTTGCGGGCGCGGGTTTCGATCCGGAGATAGCCGGTGCGGCCGGCAAGGCCGAACATCAGAAGCGCGTGCGGCTTGTGCTTTGCAAGTGCCAGCGGCAATTCGCGGTCGACCGCCTTGTAGGTCACGGGAAAGATATGGCTCGACAGTTCGACGTCAGCGAAGGCGGGCCGGCGCAGCCGCGTCAGTCGCGCCACCAGCGGCTGCGTCGGATTGTAGGGCGCACCGGGAAACGGGCCGAAGCCGGTGATGAGAACGCGAAGCTTGTCGCTCACTTCAACATCTCCGCGATCTGCTCGGCAGCGACCGCCGGTGTGATGCGGCCTTCCGCGACCTCGGCCTCGGTCTTCTTCACCTTGGCGCGGATCGCGGGATCGGCGCGCAGCCGGGCCATCATCCGCTGCTCCAGCATCGACCACATCCATTTCACCTGCTGCTCGCGCCGCCGCGCGGCGAACTCGCCCGAGGCATTCATGGCGGTGCGGTGCTCCAGAATTTTCTGCCACAGCGTGTCCATGCCGGTGCCGGTCAGCGCCGAATAGGTCAGCACCGGCGGATGCCAGTGTTCCGAGCGTGGGGTGAGAATATGCAACGCGCCGCGATACTCGGCCGCTGCGAGGTTGGCGCGCTTGATATTGTCGCCATCGGCCTTGTTGATCGCGATCATGTCGGCGAGTTCGACCAGCCCCTTCTTGATGCCCTGCAATTCGTCGCCGGCGCCGGGCAGCATCAACGCGAGAAAGAAATCCGTCATGTCGCAGACCGCGGTCTCGGACTGGCCGATGCCGACGGTTTCCACCAGCACGATGTCGAAGCCGGCCGCCTCGCACAACAGCATCGCCTCGCGGGTTTTGGCCGCGACCCCGCCGAGCGTGCCGGACGAAGGCGAGGGCCGGATAAAGGCGCTTTCCGAATTCGCCAGAAGCGCCATCCGCGTCTTGTCGCCGAGGATCGAGCCGCCGGTGCGGGCCGAGGAGGGGTCCACCGCCAGCACCGCGACCTTGTGCCCGCGCTCGATCAGCAACATGCCGAGCGCGTCGATGGTGGTGGACTTGCCGACCCCGGGCGAACCGGTGATGCCGACGCGGATCGCCTTGCCGGTATCGGGCAGCAGCGCCTGTACCAGCTCGCGCGCCGCGGCCTGGTGATCGGAGCGCCTGCTTTCGATCAGCGTGATCGCGCGCGCCAGCGCCGCGCGCTGGCCGGTGCGGAGGTCCTTGGCGAGCTTCTTGATGTCGACGGGGAGACATTCTTCGGCGGGGTCATGGCTTGGTTTACAACGGCCGCGCCGCGCAGGCGAGGGGATCGTGCGGCGCTTTCAGCCGGCCGACGCGGCGGGGGCAGCCTCGCGCTTGAACCGCCGCCATACCCAGACCAGCATCGGCCAGATCAGCGCGCCGATCGCCATGGCGGCGAGGATCGCGGCGATCGGCCGCTCGAAGAACGGCAATATGCTGCCGTCGGATTTGATCAGCGAGGTGACGAACGCCTGTTCCACCATGGTGCCCATCACGATGCCGAGCACCATGGCGGCGACCGGATAGCCGTTTTCCTCCATGACGTAGCCGACGATCCCGAACATCGCGACGGTGACGACACCGAACATGTTGTTGCCGATCGCAAACGAGCCGACCGCGCAGCACAGCATGATGACAGGCATGACGCTCGAACGCGGCGCGCGCAGCACGTAGCTCGCCAGCCGGATCATGACGATGCCGAACGGGATCATGATGATGTTGGCGATGATGAACATCAGATAGATCGCGTACATGCTCGACGCTTTTTCGGTGAACAGCGTCGGGCCGGGGTTCAGGCCCTTCATGTAGAGCACGCCGATCGCGATGGCCGCGATGGTGTCGCCGGGAATGCCGAACAGCAGCGACGGCACCCACCCCGAGGCGATGCTGGCGTTGTTGCTGGCGCCGGCCTCGACCAGCCCCTCGACATGGCCGGTTCCGAACTTCTCGGGCTCCTTCGAGAAACGCTTGGACATCGCGTAGCTGACCCAGGCGGCCATGTCGGCGCCGGCGCCCGGCAGCACGCCGATGATGATCCCGATGATATTCCCGCGCGTCATCTGCCAGTGATACTTCTTGGTGAGCCTCCACTGGCCCGCCATGATGCTTCCGAACTTGCGGCGCGGGATCGGCGGCGGTTCCGGCGTCAGCATCGCGCGCATCACCTGCGCCACGGCAAAGACGCCGACCAGCGCCGGGATCGGCTCGATGCCGCCGAACAGGTCGGTCATGCCAAACGTGAAGCGGGGCACGCCGCCGGGATTCTCGATGCCGACGCAGGCGACGAGCAGCCCGATGAACATGCTGGCGATGGCCTTCACCGGCGACGAGCGCGCGACCAGCGTGGCGCACATCAGGCCGAGGAACGCGAGCCAGAAATATTCGAACGTCGAAAACGACAGCGCGATCTCGGCGAGCGGCGGCGCGAGGATCATCAGCGAGAGCGTGCCCGCGATGCCGCCGACGGCGGAGAACCATACGCCGGCGCCGAGCGCGAGTTCGGCCTCGCCCTTGCGGGTCATGGCGTAGGCTTCGTCCGCGTAGGCCGCCGAGGCGGGGGTGCCGGGAATGCGAAGCAGCGCGCCGGGAATGTCGCCGGAGAAAATCGCCATCGAGGACGCCGCCACGATGGTCGCGATCGCGGCGATCGGCGACAGATAGAACGTGACCGGGACCAGTAGCGCCGTGGCCATCGTCGCCGACAGGCCAGGCAGCGACCCGATGACGAGGCCATAGACCGATGCCGCGAGCATCGCGATGATGACTTCCCAGGTGGAAATGAGCGCGAACGCTTCAATCAGGGTGTTGAGCATGGATCACCACGGCATCGGCAACAGCCCGGCCGGGAGCGGCACGCGCAGCAGCTTGCTGAAAATCAGATGGATGCCGATCGGCGCCAGTACGGCGAGCGGCAGCGATAGTTTCCACCGCGCACCGAGCGCGGTTGACGTCACGTACACGATCAGCGCGGCCGTGATGATGAAGCCCAGTCGGTCGGCCACAACCACGTAGAACAGCAGCAGCGCCGGCGGCAGCAGCGCGCGCAGGCCATAGAGCTTGCCGGTCGGCGGCCGCGCCTGGCCGGCCTCGAGCGGGATAATCTCTTCTTCCTCTTCGAAGGTATGGCCGATGCCGAACGCGATCGCGAGCCCGCAAAGCGCGAGGCCCGAGCCGATCACCAGCGGGAAAATATTGGGGCCCACCGGCTGGCCCGGCACAGGCGGCAGCAGCCAGCCGCCATAGGCGGCAGCTGCACCGAGGCCAACGAGAAACAATCCCGTGACGCGATCGGGAAGACGCATGAAACGAGCCCTATGGGTTTCCGAGGAGTAAGCCGACGAAGACGGATCAGGCCTTGGAGAGACCGGCGGCCTTCATCGCTACCCCCATCTGGGCGTCGCCCTTGTCCATGAATGCAGCGAATTCGGGCGCGTCACCCCACACCGTTCCGAAGCCACGATTGCTCATGAAGTCCTTGAACTCCTTGGAGTCGTAGACCTTCTTCAGCGAAGCCGTAAGCTTGGTCGCGACATCGGCGGGCAGGCCCTTCGGACCCGCAATGCCGCGCCACGCACCGGTCGAATAGTCGATGCCCATCGCCTCTTTCAGCGTCGGCACGTCAGGGAAAGAGGGGTTGCGCTTGGGCGCCATGATGGCGAGGCTGCGCGCCTTGCCGGCCTCGATGATCGCGCGCGCTTCCGGCACCGAGCAGGTGGTGAGGTCGAGACCGCCCGCGGCGAGATCCTGCATCGCGGGTGCGGCGCCGTTCGACGGCACCCAGGCCACCTGGTTCGGCGCAAGTCCCATCGCCTGCATCCAGCCGACCAGCGCCAGATGCCAGATGCCGCCCTGGCCGGTGCCCGAGGCCTTGAACTTGCCGGCAGGCGCGGCCTTGATGGCGTCGGCCAGTTCCTTCACGGTCTTGTAGGGCGATGTGGAAGGGACCTGGATGCCGGGCGGGTCCTCGTTCATCAGCGCCAGCGGCGTATAGCTCTTCGGCGCCAGTTCGGTGAGCCCCTGCCAGTGCATCATCGAGATTTCCACCGTCAGCATGCCGATGGTGTAACCGTCGGGCTGTGCGGTCGCGATCGCGGAATGGCCGACGACGCCGGAGCCGCCGGTGCGGTTGACCACGTTGAACGGCTGGCCGAGATCCTTCTCCAGCAGCGCTGCCACGATGCGTGCGGTAGCATCCGTGCCGCCGCCGGCGCCCCATGGCACGATCACGGTTACCGGCCTTGCCGGATAAGCCTGCGCCAAGGCCGGCTTGAACCCAAAACCCGCGACGGCCGCTGCCGCGGCGGATGAAGCCGCGAATGCGCGGCGCGTAATTTTGGACATGTGGTCCTCCCCTGCGGCGTCCGTGAAGCCGGGCGCTCTTGTGATGTTCGCATTCTAGGCGGCTTTGCGCCGCGGTCGCAAGGCGTTGGGCGATGATGCGGGATCGTGGCCCGGTGGGCATCTCGCCACATCCGGAAATCGGGTGGCGGCGATCAGGCTACCCGAAATAGGTATCCGTGTGCGGCTTAGTCATCGAGCCGCGATCGACTGCGGAGAGAACCATGACGACAGCCTATTACAGCACCGTGTTGAACCATCCCCTGCCAACCGTGTGGGACCTGATCCGCGACTTCAACAACTACCCGGCCTATATTGACGGGGTCACCGCAAGCGTGATCGAGGATGACAAAGGCGGCGACGAAATCGGCGCCGTGAGGCGGTTCTGCTATCTCGGCAACTGGGTTCGCCAGCGGCTGGCCGGCCATTCCGATGAAGGCCACTCGCTGACCTATGCCGGCATCGAGCCGCTGCCGTTTCCATCCGGAGCGTCGCCGGACGCGCCCGCGCCGACGCGCTATCAGGGGACGATGCACCTGCTTCCGGTCGTCGAGGGCAACAGGACATTCATCGAATGGGCCGTGACGCTCGACGCCGCACCGCAGGATGCCGAGCGTTGGCGGACGCTGTTCCAGTCCTGGATTCCGGACTGGACCCATTCGCTCGAACGGGCGTTAGGCCGCCTTCGCGCGTGAGGCTATTTCGGTAGGCATTCCACGTTAAAGGCAATGATGATCTGAGCCGGGTCAGCCTTGCCCAAGCTCTTCAAGTCTTCCAAACCGCTTTTCAGCTTGGCTCCCGCCTCCTTCAAGCTGCCCTCAAGTGTCGACTTGGCCGCCCTGCATCGCTTTTCATTGGAGAACTCCTGGAACACCACGGTCGGAAGGAGTCTCCATTCCGCCTTGTCGTTTGTAGCGGCTGGACTGACTGAGTAGGAGAAGACGTACATCAGGATCCACATCGGCATGCTCCATCTGGATCAACGCGGACGCTCGACTGCCGCCCCGGCAATTTGGTCGCGGGCACTCCGACGAGGCTGCTCCGCTAGAGGGGGCTGGGAGCGAAGCAGCCTCATCGAAGGCTCATGCTGCCAGGAGAGACTCTCCAGCGCAGTGCCGGGCATGAGATCAAAGATTTCCACGGGGCACTATTGTCCTCACGGACACTCAATTGGTGCCGAACAGCGGTTCTCGTGCTGTTTTGCGCGGGCGTCGCTGGAGCCTCTTTGGGGCGATGCGGGCGCCGGTTCCCGCTTTTGCGCCGCAATAAATCCTTAATTGGGGGAGCCAATGCGCCCGCGCTTGGGGGTCAGAGCATGGGGAGACTTCAACATGACTGACAGCGACTGGTGGAAGGAGCGCAGAAACCTGGTGGCGCGCTATCGGGCGATGGAGCAGGAGACCACCGATCCGCTCGCGGCGCGCTTGTTACACGATATCGTTTTGGATTTAGAAGCTGAGTTGGAAGGATTGCGGCAAAGCATCGGCCTTGATGCTGCTGCGTGAGCACTGACGCATCCGACATCAGGATGCTCTACCCGGGGGCACTGCGGCACGATTGCACGGTGCCCCCTTTCATTGACGGCTCATCTCAGTCGCACGCTTCGTGACGAAGCTACTCCGCTGCCTCGCTATGGCCGAGGCGGGCATTGAGCTTGTGGATCAGCTCTTCGGCGGCATCCGAGATCACGGTGCCGGGCGGGAAGATCGCTTCGGCGCCGGCCGCATAGAGCGCGTCATAATCCTGCGGCGGCACCACGCCGCCGATGATGATCATGATGTCCTCGCGGCCGTGCTTCTTCAGCGCGGCCTTGAGCTCCGGCACAGCGGTAAGGTGGGCTGCCGCCAGTGACGAGACGCCGAGGATATGTACGTCGTTCTCCACTGCTTGCCGCGCCGCCTCGTCGGCGGTGGCGAACAGCGGTCCAATATCGACGTCGAAGCCGACATCGGCAAAGGCTGACGCGATCACCTTCTGGCCGCGGTCGTGGCCGTCCTGGCCGATCTTGGCGACCAGGATGCGGGGGCGGCGGCCCTCGGCATTCTCGAACGCATCGATCAGCTCTTGAACCTTCTCGACCCGGTTGGACATGGCGGACGCCTCCCGCTTGTAGACGCCGGTGATGGATTTGATTTCGGCGCGGTGACGCCCGAAAACTTTTTCCATCGCGTCCGAAATTTCGCCGACGGTGGCTTTCGCCCGCGCCGCGTCGATCGCCAGCGCCAGCAGATTGCCGTTGCCTTCGCCGGCGCTGCGCGTCAGCGCCGCGAGCGCAGCATCGACTTCCTTCTGGTCGCGCTCGGAGCGCAGCCGCTTCAGCTTGTCGATCTGCAGCCGCCGCACGGTGGAGTTTTCCACCTTCAGCACGTCGATCGCGGCTTCGTTGACCGGCTTGTACTTGTTGACGCCGATGACGGCCTGCCGTCCGGCGTCAATCCGCGCCTGCGTCTTGGCCGAGGCTTCCTCGATCCGCAGTTTCGGCACGCCGGCCTCGATGGCTTTCGCCATGCCGCCGAGCGCCTCGACTTCCTGGATATGGCCCCAGGCCTTGGCCGCGAGATCGCGGGTCAGCCGTTCGACGTAATAGGAACCGCCCCAGGGATCGATGATGCGGTTGGTGCCGCTTTCCTGCTGCAGGAACAGTTGCGTGTTGCGCGCGATCCGGGCCGAAAAATCCGTCGGCAGCGCCAGGGCCTCGTCGAGCGCGTTGGTGTGCAGCGATTGGGTGTGGCCTTGCGTTGCCGCCATCGCCTCGATGGTGGTGCGCATCACGTTGTTGAAGACGTCTTGCGCGGTCAGCGACCAGCCGGAAGTCTGGCAATGCGTGCGCAGCGACAGCGAGCGCGGGTCCTTTGGATTGAACTGCGTCAGCAGCTTGGCCCACAACAGCCGCGCCGCGCGCATCTTGGCGACTTCCATGAAGAAGTTCATGCCGATCGCCCAGAAGAACGACAGCCGCGGCGCGAAGCGGTCGACATCGAGGCCCGCGGCAAGCCCGGCGCGCAGATATTCGACGCCGTCGGCCAGCGTATAGGCGAGCTCGAGGTCCTGCGTCGCGCCGGCTTCCTGCATGTGATAGCCGGAAATGGAAATGGAGTTGTACTTCGGCATCTTCTGCGAGGTGTACGCAAAAATGTCGGAGATGATCCGCATCGAGGGCGTCGGCGGATAGATGTAGGTGTTGCGCACCATGAACTCTTTCAGAATGTCGTTCTGAATGGTGCCCGACAATTTCTCCGGCGGGACGCCCTGTTCCCCGGCCGCCGCAACGAACAGCGCGAGGATCGGCAGCACCGCGCCGTTCATGGTCATCGACACGCTCATCTGGTCGAGCGGAATGCCCGCAAACAGCGTGCGCATGTCGTAGATGGAATCGATCGCGACGCCGGCCATGCCGACGTCGCCGGAGACGCGTGGATGATCGCTGTCGTAGCCGCGGTGGGTGGCGAGGTCGAACGCGACCGAAAGACCTTTTTGCCCGGCCGCGAGGTTGCGGCGGTAGAACGCGTTGGAATCCTCCGCCGTCGAGAACCCGGCATATTGCCTGATGGTCCAGGGCTGGTTGACGTACATGGTCGGGTAGGGGCCGCGCAGATAGGGCGCGATGCCCGGCCAGGTCTCGAGGAAGTCGATGCCTTCGAGATCGGCCTCGCTGTAGCCGGGTTTTACGGGGATGCCCTCGGGCGTCAGCCACGGCTCGGCGCTGCCGGCGGGCTGCGCGGGCGCGGTGGCTTCAAAGGCGATATCTGCAAAGTTCGGTATGCGGCTCATGTTACCCATTATAGCACATGTGGCGGGCGGAGATCGCCACTCCTAATCATGGTCCGGATGCTGGTGGCTGACGATGCTGCCGAGCTTCTCCGGGCCGTAATTCTGCAGCGTGGTCTGGCTCGGCAGGTTGGCGATGCCGACCACCCAGCCGAGCCGGGATTCGGTTCCATATTGCCGGGTCGGCACCACCCGGTCAGGCCGATCGAACGTGCCGGTCATGATCTCGATCCGGGGGCCGCCGATCAGACGGTAGGTCAGGGGTGTGCCGCAGGCTGCGCAGAAATCGCGCTCCGCGATGGTCGAGGATTTGAACGAGGCCGGCTTGCCGCGGGTCCAGGTGAAATGCTCGTGCTCGATATCGGCAAGCGAAGCGAAGGGCGCGCCCGATGCCTTCTGGCACATCCGGCAATGGCAGATGCTGACCTTGGGCGGCGGTACCGACAGCGCAAATCGAACCGCACCACACTGGCAGCCGCCGGTCAGGACCGGTTTGCTGTTCTCCGCCATGCTCACTCCATCCGCCGCCAGGCTTCCCGCAGCATCGCCAATGCGTCCCCGCCGGCAAAGATGAAATCACTGACGCCGGCGGCGCGCAGTGCGGTCTCCTGTTCGCCGGGCCGCCCGGCCAGATAGATATGGCTGGCGCCGGCCGCTTGAAGGGCCTTTGCGGCGGCCACAGCGTGTTCCGCATAGACTTTGTCGGACGAGCAAAGGCACGCAATCGCCGCGCCGGAGGCCTTGAACGCGGCGGCAAGCGCTGCCGGGTCCGCAAACCCCTGCGTGTCCAGCGCCTCGATGCCGCCGGTCTCGAAAAAACTCTTGGCGAAAGTGGCGCGCGCGGTGAAGTCGGCGGCCGTGCCGAGATTGGCGAGGAAGATTTTTGGCCGCGCGCCCGATGTCTTGAGCTTGTCGTCCGACTTGTCTCGCAGCGCCTCGAATGGCGCGGCCAGCCGCATCGGTGAGAGGGCATCGAACTTGAATTTTGCCTCGCCATAGGGCGGCAGCACGACCGGCCTGGCATCGAGCACCGCGATATCAGCCTCGTGCAGGTTCGGGAATTCGCTGGCGCCCGTCAGCACGTCTCTTCGTTTGGCGATATTGGCCTCGCGTACAGCCCGGGTCGCGGCGACCTTGCGCTGGATCAGGTTCTGTTCGAGGGCCGCAAAAATGCCGCCGGCCTTCTCGATCTCCTGGAACAGCGACCATGCGGCTTCGCAGAGCTGCTTGGTCAGCGTTTCGATGCCGCCGGAGCCGGCCGCGGGATCGGAGACTTTTGCGAGGTTGGATTCTTCCAGCAGCACCAGTTGGGTGTTGCGCGCAGCGCGCCGCGCGAACGGGTCGGGCAATCCCAAGGCCAGCGTGTGCGGCAATACGGTGATCGTGTTGGCGCCGCCGAGGCCGGCGGAGAAGGTCGCCATCGTCGCGCGCAGCATGTTCACGTAAGCGTCGCGCTGCGTCAGCATGCGCCACGCGGTATCGGCGGCGATGAAGAGCGGTTTCGGCGTCAGGCCGCAGGCCTGTTCGATCCGCGCCCACAACAGCCGCAGCGCGCGGAATTTTGCCAGCGTCAGAAACTGGTCGGCGTCGGCGGCAAGCCGCGCATAGACCATGCCTTGCGCATCTTCGAGCGCGACACCCGACTGCTCGATCGCCCGCAGATAGGCTGTGCCGGCAGCCAGCACGAATGCCAGTTCCTGCACCTCGGATCCGCCCGCATCATGGATCACCCGCCCATCGGCGGCGGCAAGCGGGCCCTTGAAGCCCATCGCTGCAAGACCCTTGATAGCGCCGGTGACGGCGGGCACGATCTCGGCCCAGCTATAGGGACTGGAGCCCCACACGGCACAGGATCCGAGCGGGTCGAGCCCGAAGCGGATATCGCACGCGGAAGGGTCGATGCCTTTGCGCTTGATATATTCGGCGAGGTGAATGGCGGCCATCCGCGACTGCGGACCGATCTGAAGCTCGATGCCGATGCCGGCGTCGAGATAGATGCCGTCGAGAACCGTTGCTACGGCTTCAGCCGTTGGATCCAGCCCGTACCCATGGGCGCTGGTGGCGCCGGCGAACACCAGCGTCAGCCCGGTCGCGCCGTTCTCCAGATCGTGCAGCGCCTGTGCATTGGCTATCTTCGCATCAGGATGGTCGATCCGCTGCATGACCTGCCAGGGCGCGGCGGCGGCGCGGCCGGCGACCGGGGCGGCGCCTTCGGCGCGGCGATAGATCGGGTCGATCTTCAACCCATCGGATGTCTTGCTGACCAGCTTCTCGAACGGCGCGCCTTTCAGCACCCCGTCGACCAGCTTGCGCCAGTCCTCGTAGGTGGCCGGGGCAAAATCCTTGGCCAAGGTGAGTTCATCGGTATTGGTGGGGGGCATCCGGCCTGTTGTTCCCTGATCGTCTCTGTATTTAGACGGAAATTGCCACGGGGAGGCCGCCAAGCCAAACGGTTGTTTTGAGCTCCTTCAGGGTTAATCGAGGTCCGGCAGCCGCTCGATCCCCTCGGTCGAAAGCTGCGCCAGCGCGTCAGCGACGCGGCGTCCCGCAATGACACGGTCCGGCACAATCTCGGCCAGCGGCACCAGCACGAAGGCGCGCTCGAATGCCCGCGGATGCGGCAGCGTCAGTTCCGGCTTGTCGATCCTGACATCGTCGTAGGCGATCAGGTCGAGGTCCAGGGTGCGCGGACCCCAGCGGGTCTCGTGGGCGCGGTCGCGGCCGAATTTCTTTTCGATCTTGTGCAGCGTGAACATGAGCGCGTGCGGGTCGAGGCTGGTTTCGATCTCGATGCAGGCGTTGGTGAAGGGCGCCTGGTCTTCCTCGCCCCAGGGCGGGGTGGTGTAATCCGACGATCGCGCCAGCAGGGCGGCCTGCGTCATGCCGCAAATATTGGAGATGGCCTTGTTGAATGTCGCGCGGACGTCGCCGACATTGCCGCCGAGCGCGATCAGCACATCGGCCATGTCAGGGCGATTGCCGCTTGCGCGTCAGCACCACGCCGACATCCTCGAAGATCGCGGCGATCGGCGCATGCGGCTTGTGGACGGTGACCTTGACCGCGTCGATGCGCGCAAACGCCGCGAATATCGCGTCGGCGACGGCGCCGGCGGCGCGCTCCAGGAGTTTGTAATTGGTGTTCTTGAACGCCGCCGTCGCAGTCGAAACCACGCTGGCGTAGGACACGGTGTCGGACAGGTGATCGGTGCGCGAGGCTTCCGACAGATCGGCGGACAGTTCGAGGTCGATGACAAAACGCTGGCCGACTTCGGTCTCGTGCTCCATCACGCCGTGGCGGGCATGGATGACGACGCCGGTGATGAAGATCGTATCGCTCATTCCTGTTCCCTGATTGCCGCCGCCACGCGCAGCGCTTGTACGGTTTCGGCGACGTCGTGGGTGCGGATGATCCGCGCCCCGCGTTGCGCCGCCATCAGATGCGCCGCGATCGAGCCGCCAAGGCGCTGATGCGGCTCCGACGGCGTCACCGTGCTGATGAAGCGCTTGCGCGATGCGCCGACCAGCAGCGGCAGTCCGAAAGACTCCAGTTCACCGAGCCGCGCCAGTGCGATCATGCTCTGCTCCGGCGTCTTGCCGAAGCCGATGCCGGGATCGAGCACGATCTTGTCGACCGCAATTCCGGCGCTGGCGGCGATGTCGAGCGAACGCGCAAAGAAATCGGCGATGTCCTGCATGATATCGATCGCGGGATCGGCGCTGTCGCGGTTGTGCATGATGATGACGGGCACCCGGCGCTCGGCAACCAATCCGGCCATGCCGGAATCGCGTTGAAGTCCCCAGACGTCGTTGGCGATGCAAGCCCCCTGATCGAGCGCCCAGGCGACGACCGCCGATTTCATGCTGTCGATCGAGACGGGAATGCCCAGCGCCACGACCTCAGGTAGCACCGCCTGCAGGCGCTTCAGTTCCTCGTCCGCGGAAATCGGTTCCGAGCCGTAGGGCCGGGTGGATTCCGCGCCGATGTCGATGATGTCGGCGCCCTCGGCGATCATCCGCCTGGCCTGCGCCATCGCGCGCTCGGGGGCGGCAAACTGCCCGCCGTCCGAGAATGAATCCGGCGTCACATTGAGCACGCCCATCACGGCCGGATAGGGCCTGGACAAAAGCCCGGACAGCAGCGAATGACCGGCCGGACCGGTTGCCGCAGTGGGGCTGGGCTTGGTTGCGATCATGCGGTGGCTTTGCGCGGTCCGCGCTGGCGAGTCAAGGCGGCAGCCGCCGGCACCGGCGGGCTTCAGCAGCTGATCTTCAGTCAGTAGCTGATCTTGGGTTAGTAGCTGATCTTGGGTTGGAGCTTGCGCGCCTTTTCGATCAGTTGCTCCACCGATCTCTCGGAAGGCAAAACCCGGACAAGTTTGCGCCTGGTATTCACGTCTTTCATGTTCTGCGCCAGCCGCGCCGGATTGCGCAGCGCGAGTTCACGCACGGTGGTGACGCCGGCCGCACGCACCAGAGCCTACCTTGGCCTTGCCCATCCCGGGAATGCGCATGTAGTCGGAGAAATTGGCCCATTCGAGCAGTTGCTGTTCGCTGATCCCGGTCTTCGCCGCGAGCGCCTTGCGCCCCTTGACCGTGCGGGCGGCTTCCAACAGCGCCTCCGTGGTGCGAATGCCCTGCGATTTCAGTTTCGACGCAGAGTAGGCGGTCAAGCCTTCAATCTCGGAGAGGGGATATGTCATGATGCTCGATAGAAATGAATGTGCTCGGGCCGAACGTGCTCGGAAGGGGACGCGGTTTACGCAATCGCAGCTTCAGCACCCGGGATTTGATCGATCAGAGCCTGAACCTTGTCGGAAGGTCCCTCGTTACGGATGAAACCCAGAACGATGCCGATGGGTTTTTCCGCGACAGCGCCGCCGATGCCGGCCCTTAAGGCCAGCCGTCCAATCAATTCGTCCATGTATGGCCCCCGCCCTCAGCCGGTTATACCGGGTCGTCTACGTGCAATATTTATCTTGAGCGCCTGCGATCTGAAATACAAGCGATCAGCGCCCATCGGGGCGGTCTGGCTCTCGATTCGCGCGGCGAGTGTTGCAGCAATGCAAGAGTGAATGCCGGATTCACGCGAACTTGCTGTGCTTCGCGCTGGTTTTTTCTGCTGGCCGGTCGAAAAAACTATGTGAAGCACCGATGAACGGGCAGGCCAAGGTCTGCAATCTTGCCGCCGACGGTTTCAATCGACGGGCAGAATGCGATATGATTGTGTGACTTGGCAACCAAACGCCCTCGATGGGCGCGAAGAGGCGATGTGATGGCGACCTCCGATAACCAGATAGTTGATACCGATCAAAAAATCTTTATCGGGAAGGGCGAGCAGACCGCCTGGTTGTCGCTTGCACTCGCCAATCGGCACGGTCTTGTCACCGGAGCGACCGGAACCGGCAAGACCGTATCGTTGCAGGTGATGGCGGAAGGCTTTGCGCGTGCCGGCGTTCCCGTATTCGCGGCCGACATCAAAGGCGACCTGTCCGGAATCTCCGAAGTCGGCGAAGCCAAGGACTTCATCCTCAAGCGTGCCGGCGAGATGGGCCTCAAATTCCAGCCGGATCAGTTCTCGACGGTATTCTGGGACGTGTTCGGCGAGCAGGGCCACCCGGTCCGCGCCACCGTCACCGAAATGGGACCGCTGCTGCTGTCCCGGATGCTCGATCTGAACGACGTGCAGGAAGGTGTTCTCAACGTCGCATTCCGCGTTGCGGACGAGAATGGCCTGACGCTGATCGACATGAAGGATCTGCGGTCGCTATTGGACGCGATCGTCCCGGTCGGTGGCAAGAAGGGACCGGATGCCGAGGAAGATCCACTTGCCGAGATCCGCAAGGCCGCGCAGAGCTACGGCAATGTCAGCAAGGCGACAGTTGGAACCATTCAACGCCAGCTCCTGGTGCTGGAAAACCAGGGCGCAGCGAAATTCTTCGGCGAACCCGCACTGACGCTGAAGGATTTCATGAAGACCGACAGCGACGGTCGCGGCATGGTCAACATTCTGGTTGCCGACAAGCTGATGCAGAGCCCGAGGCTCTACTCTACCTTCCTGCTGTGGATGCTGTCGGAGCTGTTTGAAGAGCTGCCGGAAGCCGGCGACCTGCCGAAGCCGAAGCTGGTGTTCTTTTTTGATGAGGCGCATCTGTTGTTCAACGATGCGCCGAAGGCGCTGATGGACAAGATCGAGCAGGTGGTCCGCTTGATCCGCTCCAAGGGCGTCGGCGTCTATTTCGTTACGCAGAATCCGATCGACGTGCCGGACAAGGTGCTCGCCCAGTTGGGCGGCCGCGTGCAGCACGCGCTGCGCGCCTTCACGCCGCGCGACCAGAAGGCGGTTGCCGCCGCGGCGCAGACCTTCCGGCCCAATCCCAAGCTCGATACCGCCCGCGTCATCATGGAACTCGGCAAGGGCGAGGCGCTGGTGTCGTTCCTCGAAGGCGGCGGTACGCCGACCATGGTCGAGCGCGTGATGATCCGGCCACCGACGGCACGGATCGGGCCGATCACGCCCGAGGAGCGCAAGGCGATCATGAACAATAGCCCCGTGAAGGGCAAATACGATACCTCAGTCGATGCCGAATCCGCCTATGAGATGCTGCAGAAGCGCGTGGCCGGCACCGCGGCGCCTGCGGACGCACAAAATGGCGGAGCCGGCGCAGGCGGCGGAATCCTCGGGCAATTGGGCGCGATCGTCGGCACCATCTTCGGCACCAACGTCAAGCGCGGCCGGCTCTCGACCGGCCAGGTCGTTGCACGGGATATCACCCGCTCGGTTACCAACAAGGTGATCGGCGGCGTCGTTGCCGATCTCGGCAAATCGGTCGGCGGGTCGCTCGGCGCCTCGGTTGGCCGCTCGCTGGTGCGCGGCGCGCTCGGCGGATTGCTGCGGCGGTAACGCTACGATCTCCCTCTGGCTTCCGGAACGAGCGCGTGCTGAGATATCCGTCGTTGCGAGCGCCGCTCGATCTGCTTTTCCTGGTCTGCTGCATCGCGCTGACGGCCGACGTGCTGGTCCCGGAAATCTGGGGCGGCGGCAAGACCAAGGACTATCCGCTCTGGTTCTGGGCCGGCCGGCAGGTATTGCAGGGCGGGGATCTCTACCCCAGCGATCCCAACGCCTATTTCGAATTCATCTATCCGCCGCTTTCGGCAGTGCTGCTCGCGATCCCGAGTTTCCTTGGCAAGATCCCGCTTTATCTCTGCCTGTCGTTGCTGAATGTTGTTGCGTGGTGGATGACGGCGCAATTCTCGCACGCGATGACGGGATCGGGACATAAGCCCGGGCCGTGGCTGGAAGCGCTGCCGGGTTTTGTCACCGTCACCTTCGTGTTCGACATGTTCGATCTCGGCCAGCCGAATTTGGTGCTGCTGGCGCTGATGCTGTACGGGTTCTGGCTGCTGCGCGACCAGCGCGGATGGATGGCGGGAAGCATGTTTGCGCTCGCCACCGCCATCAAGGTGTTTCCGGTGGCGGTGCTTCCCTATCTGGTGTGGCGACGGCAATGGGCGGCTGCCGCCAGCATGCTGGTTTTCATTGGCGTGTTTCTGTTCGTGCTGCCGGCGCCGTTTCGCGGCTTCCAGCACAATGCCACGGAGCTGAAGAACTGGTACCAGGGCATGGTGGGGACGAGTTCGGAGAAGGGGTTCGGCCAGCGCGACGAGCAGAACTGGTCGTGGGTCAACCAGTCCATCATCGCCATGACGCACCGGCTGACGCGGCCGGTGAACTACAACCAGGATAATCCGGCCAAGCCGGCGCGAACCATGAACGTCGCCAATCTCGATTTCAAGACGGCGAACTGGATCGTGCTGGCGGTATCGCTGCTGATCGGGCTCGGATATCTCGCGGTCATGCCGCCCGCATCGCGCCGAACGGAACGCTCCGATGCCGAGGAACTCGGCATACTGTTCTGCCTGATGACGGTGGCCTCGCCGCTGGCCCGGCAATACTATTTCATATGGTTGTTCTTCCCGATGACCGTGCTGATGCACCGCGCCGCCTACGATCCGCGGCCCGCGGTCAAGGCCGGCACATGGTCGTTGCTCGCTATCGCGGGCGGCCTGCTGTGCCTGTCGCTCCCGGTGTTTCCGAACGACCTGCAGGCGTATGGCAATAATCTCGCGGCCACCATCCTGCTCGTGGCGGGGCTGGTCTGGCACATGCTGCATCCGCCGGCGGCCGAAGGCGCCTTGCCTCAGGCCACGGGCGGGCTACAACTTCCCGCCGACAACAAGGCCCATAGCCAGGGATAACCAGTCATGTCCAACCCAAAAATGCAGCCGGTCCTCGATCATATCGACGCCGATTTCGACAACAGCCTCGAACGGCTGTTTGCGCTGCTGCGGATCAAGTCGATCTCGGCCGATCCGGCCTTCGCCGGCGACTGCAAGGCGGCCGCCGATCATCTCGCCAGGGACATCGCGACGCTGGGCTTTGCTGCGGAGGTGAGGCCGACGGCGGGGCATCCTGCGATCGTTGCCAAGGCGAACGGCAGCTCCGACGGCCGTCCGCACGTTCTGTTCTACGGCCATTACGACGTGCAGCCGGTCGATCCGCTCAATCTGTGGCACCGTCCGCCGTTCGAACCCGTCGTCGCCGATCATGCCGATGGCCGCAAGATCATCGTGGCGCGCGGCGCCGAGGACGACAAAGGGCAGTTGATGACCTTCATCGAGGCCTGCCGTGCCTGGAAGAAGGTCACGGGGTCACTGCCGATCGATGTCACGATCCTGATCGAAGGCGAAGAAGAAGTCGGCTCGAAGAATTTCGTGCCGTTCATCGAGGCGATCAAGGATGAGTTGAAGGCGGACTTCGCGCTGGTCTGCGACACCGGCATGTGGGACCCGAACACGCCCGCCATCACGACTTCGCTGCGCGGCCTGATGTATGACGAGGTCACCATCAAGGCCGCCAACCGCGACCTGCATTCCGGTGTGTTCGGCGGCGGCGCGCGCAACCCGATCCGTGTGCTGACCAACATCCTCGGCGGCCTGTTTGACGACAACGGCCGCATCACCATTCCCGGCTTCTACGACGGCGTGAAGGATCTGCCGCCGGATATCCTGGCGCAGTGGAAGAACCTGAACCTCACGCCCGAGTCGTTCCTGAAGCCAATCGGCCTCTCGATCCCCGCCGGCGAAAAGGACCGCCTGCTGATCGAGCAGATATCCTCGCGTCCGACCTGCGACATCAACGGCATCATCGGCGGCTATACCGGCGAGGGCTCGAAAACCGTGATCCCGGCGGAAGCTTCCGCAAAGGTCTCCTTCCGTCTGGTCGAAGGCCAGGACCCGCAGAAGATCAAGAAGGCGTTCCGCGACTATGTCACCGCGCGGCTTCCGGGCGACTGCAAGGCCGTCTTCACCGAGCACTCCAGTGGGGCAGCGATTGCGCTCGACTGGAACATGAAGCCGCTGGCGGCTGCCAAGCGCGCGCTGACCGAGGAATGGGGCAAGGAGGCGCTGCTTGGTCGGCTCCGGCGCCTCGATCCCGATCGTCGCGGATTTCAAGCGCACGCTCGGGCTCGACAGCCTGCTGATCGGCTTCGGTCTCGACGACGACAACATCCATTCGCCGAACGAGAAGTACGACCTGAAGAGTTTTCACAAGGGCATCCGCTCCTGGGCAAGGATCCTCGGCGCATTGGCGGAGCGAAGCGCGCTAGCCTGAGGATGGGTAGAGCGAGGACCCGTAGGATGGGTAGAGCGCAGCGAAACCCATCACTTCGTCATGCAAGCAATTCATGACCGCGTACCGTCGCAATTTCATCCCTGGCGGCTGTTTTTTCTTCACGGTCAACCTCGCCGATCGGCGATTGCGGTTGCTGACGGAAAATGTCGAAACTCTGCGCTCTGCCTTTCGTGAAACCCGCCAACGTCATCCGTTCACGATCGACGCAATGGTCGTGCTGCCAGTAGCCGTAGGATGGGTAGAGCGCAGCGAAACCCATCAATTCGTCACGCAGGCGGGTCATGACAGGGTACCGTCGCAATTTCATCCCTGGCGGCTGTTTCTTTTTTACGGTCAACCTTGCCGATCGAAGACTGCGGCTTCTGACCGAACACGTTGAGGCGCTGCGCTCGGCATTTCGCGAGACGCGTCAACGTCATCCTTTCGCAACCGACGCCGTCGTCGTTCTCCCAGACCATCTGCATGCGGTCTGGACGTTGCCCGAAGGCGATCGGGATTTTGCGACGCGCTGGCGGCTGATCAAGTCGAAATTTTCACGCAACATTGCTGTCGGTGAGTCAATTTCAGCCAGCCGCGCCGCCAAGAGGGAGCGCGGCATCTGGCAGCGGCGTTATTGGGAGCACACGATCCGCGATGAGGACGATTTGGCCCGGCACGTCGACTACGTTCACATCAATCCGGTCAAGCATGGTCTTGTACACGAGTCAGCGATTGGCCCCATTCATCGTTCCACCGGATGGTGAAACTCGGAATTTATCCCGAAGATTGGGCAGGTGATGTTGCGGAGTTTGGCGCGAATTTCGGCGAGCGCTCTTAGCGCGGTGAGATGATGGGTTTCGCTGCGCTCTACCCATCCTACGACGAAAAAATAAAAACGCCGCCCGGAATTGGGCGGCGTTTTGATTCGGTCGTGCAGAGGTCGTTGAGCGACTATTCTACACCACAACTCCGAAAAACTCAATTCCGGTAACTCGGATCCATCCGATCGAGTTTGCGCAGCAGCGGCGGCCACACCAGATTGGTGGAGCGCAGTTCGGCGCGGTCGGGGTTGCCGAACAGCCGCTCGTTCTTGTCGATCACGGCCTGTTCGACCGGATAGGCGGTCGGACCCAGCATGCGGGTGCGCACCTGCATCGTGCAGGCCCGCTCCAGGTGATACATGCGCTCGAAGGCGGACGCGACGGAGCGGCCGACCGTGAGCGTGCCGTGATTGCGCAGCAGCATGTGGTTCTTGTCGCCGAGATCCTTCTGCAGCCGCGGGCGTTCGTCGTGGTCCAGCGCCACGCCTTCGTAATCGTGATAGGCGAGGTCGTGGGTGACGAACTGCGCCGTCTGGTTCATCGGCAGCAGGCCTTCCATGCAGCTTGCCACCGCCGTTCCGTCCGGCGTGTGCAGGTGAAGCACGCAGCCGGCGTCCTCGCGCACCTCGTGGATGGCCGAATGGATGGTGAAGCCTGCCGGATTGATGCTGTATTCGCTCTCGCTGAGCTGGTTGCCGTGCAGATCGACCTTCACCAGGCTCGATGCCGTGATTTCCTCGAACATCAGGCCGTAAGGGTTGATCAGGAAATGATGGTCGGGGCCCGGAACGCGGGCCGAGATGTGGGTGTCGACCAGGTCGTCCCAGCCATACAATGCGACGAGGCGATAGCAGGCGGCAAGGTTGACGCGCTGGTTCCACTCGGCATCCGTCATGCCGGAGTGGACTTCCTTCAGGCGAGCTTCGGCTGGCGACATGACTGTTTCTCCCGAAAGTTGCTGATTTTCGGGAGCAAACCTAGCCCTGCCGCGGGGTGGCAGCAAGTCAGGCGTCGCGGGTGGCAGTTATGCTGTTGCCGGTTACGGCGCGGGAATCGCCAGCAGCGTCGAGATACCGCGGCCGCGGATATCGTAGACGCGCGCGAAAACGACGTCGTCGCGCTTGATTTCCACCATGACGGGCGCGGTGAGGCCCTTGCAGTAGAATTCGCCGAGCGTCATTGCGAAATCGGCGGACTGGCTGTCCCAGCCGATCGTGAATTCCGGGCCGAGCGCTACCTGCGCCGGACGCTGCGGGCCGCACACGGCGACCTTCCATTTCCGTCCCTGCGGCGGCGATTCCTGCCGTTCGACCAGCTCTTCGCGCAGGCCGTCGGAAGCCTGCTTCAGCGCCAGCCCCCAATAGTCCAGCATGAAGAAATTGTCGGCGGAACGAACCGTGCCGGCGATGTGGTTGAAGTGGGTGTATTCGTAAGGATGCAGGCGGATCATCTCGCTGAGCGGCAGCAGCAGGCCGAACGCGAACACCGCCATCGCCGCCGGTTGCCATCGGCGGTAATTTTCCTTCAGCCAGTCCATGCCCCAGGCGAACGCGACACCGGCGAGCGCCGTCATCGGCGGGATGACGAAAACGAAATGCCGGATCCCGTTATAGAGCGCGGGGCGCTTCACCATCGCGATTGCCAGCGGCAGCGTGGCCGCCAGCGTCAGCATCAAGAGGATGGTCTTGCGGCGGGAAGATACATCGGTGCGCGACAGCGACATGAAGGTGACGACGATTGCGCCAACCAGAAGCGCCAGCAGCACTTCGGGAAGCTGCAGCGCAAACAGCGTCGGCAGATACGACCACGGCATGTCGGGCACCGAGACCAGCGCGCCGTCGAACATTTCCTTCCAGGGTTTCTCGAAGAAATGCGAGAAGTAGGTCAGCGCCTGCAACGGATTGCCCGGCTTCATGATCGACCACGGCCACACCAGCCCCATCAGCAGGTATCCGAAGACGAGGCCGGGCAGCAGCACGTAGACGACATGAGCGAAGCGATGGACGGCCTTGCGCGCGCCCTGCGTGCGGACTTCCTCGATCAGCAGGGGCAGGAAGCCCACCATCGCGTAGATCAGCGCCAGCCCGCCGAGAATCCGGCAGCCGATGGAGAGACCGGCGCCGAGGCCGATGATCAGGACGGTCCGCGGCGAGGGCTGGGGATATTCCTCGGCGAGGCGCACGAGGCCCAGCATCAGGATCACCATCGAGACGGCAAACGGCGCGTCCTTCGGGTTCATGAACATGTGCCCGTAGAAGGTCGGACACAGCGCAAGCAGCAGCAGCGCCGCCAGGCCGGCAAGCGGGCCGCCGACGCGCCGCGCCAGCCGCCACGTCACGGCGAGGCCGATCAGGCCGACCATGGCGCCGAGCAGACGGCGGGTTTCGAACAGTTCGAGCGGGATGATCTTGTGCAGCAGCGCCGCGGCCATGTCGAAGCCGCCGCCGTACATATAGAGATTGGCGAACGACAGCGCGCCGGTGTCGTTGAATCCGGAGCCGTACATCCGCAGCAGCAGATCGGCGTATTCGGCGTGGGTGTAGTCGTCCCAGCCCAATCCGTAGTCACGAAAGGTCAGGCCCGCGACCAAGGTGACCGCGGCCAGCACGAAGACGGCAAGGTCGTCGCAGGTCCGCTCCACCGAGCGCCGCACAGGCGTATCGACGAGGGCAGAAGTCGTGATCGATGACATGGCGATTGGTAACCCGGTGTCCCCTATGGCCCAACGACGGAACTCTTGAGCCTCATTCCCCGGTACCCATATAGCGCAGTTCCATTACCAAGTAATTGGGAATTGTGGCCTAATGCACTGATGCAATGCAACAAAAGAGCAGTAAATAGTAGGCGGTAGATTTACGGCCGCCCCGCTGAACGAGACCTGAATGAAGCGAACCGCCACGCCTGACAAACCTTAACGCGAGCGACGTTTTGTGTTTTGCGGAACCCGTCCTCAATTGGCGATTGGCGATGAAGACAATATGACGGTATCGTGGATTGGGCGGTTTGCGAGCTTTTAGGGCGCGGCTGCGGGGATTGGGCTAATGATATTTGTTATGTTGGTCGTCGGGATCGCCCTTGTTCTGGCGGGCCTGCTGGCGATCGGCTTCGGAATTCTGATCGAACTCAGTACCGGCAACACCCTGATCGTCACCGGCGTGATGGGTGTTTGCACCGGCGCGATCATGTTCGCGCTCTGGATCGCCGTCAGGGAACTGAGGAACATCGCGCGCGGGCTCGGCGGTGAAGCCGCCATCAGGCCTGTCCTGCCTTCGGGCGAAATGGGGGCTCTCGCCTCCGAAGAGGGCGTTTTACCGCCCGGCTGGGATCAGCCGTCCGCCCCGCAGGGCAGCGCCGCTCCGTCCGTCCCGCCGCCACCGTGGCAGGATGAGGATGTCCTGCGCGATCACCCGATTCCCGAGCCCATGTTCCCGGAAGATTCGGTGCCTCCACCACCGCCGGCTGCAAAGCCGAAGCGCAATCTCTTGTTTTCGACGTCGCGGAAAGAGCGCGAACGCCCGCAAGGGCGGACCGGTGAGCCGCTGCCGCTGGACTTGCTGTCGTCTGTTCGTCGCCCTAACCCGCCCGCAATCGAACCGGCCGAACCGCAACCCGCGGCGTTCGACGACGCATGGTCCAGACCGGATCGCGCCAGGCCCGGCGAAGTGCCGTCGCCGCGGCGCCGGACACCCCTGGCGTTCGACGAGGCCAACGCCGTATCGGCCCGAAATGAGGATCATCCGGCAGCGACGGTCCTGAAGTCTGGCATCGTCGATGGCATGGCCTATTCGCTCTATTCCGACGGCTCGATCGAGGCCCAGATGCCGGAAGGCATGATGCGCTTCGCATCGATCGACGAGTTGCGCGCGCATCTCGATCAGCGGGGCTGAACCGGCAATACTTGCCGCGAACGCCGTATCGAAAATAAAACGCCGCCTTCTTGTCAGATTCCCGGTAGTCCGTTCATAATCGTCAAGTGATATTGCAAGTCTTGATAGGTTCCGCTGATGTATAGCCGCGGCCGGATACTGTCCCAATCGCAGCGGCCGTCGGTGCATTCGCGATCCAGGAAGGTTGAGCCATGACCGATTCCGCCGGCAAAACGACCGCCGAACTGACCGCCAGTATCGTCTCGGCCTATCTCAGCAACAATCCGACGCAGGCGTCGGAAATCCCAAACCTGATCAGCCAGGTTCACGCTGCGCTGCTGCGGGTATCGACCGGACGCGTCGATGCGCCGCTGGAACCGGCCAAGCCGGCGGTGTCGGTGAAGAAGTCGATGACCCCCGAATATCTGGTCTGTCTCGAGGACGGCAAACGCTTCAAGTCGCTGAAGCGGCATCTGCGGACGCAGTACAACATGACGCCGGAGCAATACCGCGACAAATGGGGTCTGCCGCCCGACTACCCGATGGTCGCACCGAACTACGCCGTGGCGCGTTCGCAGCTCGCCAAGAAGATGGGCCTCGGCCAGCAGGCGCGGAAGCAGAAGTAGGCATAAGCGTTTTCGAGCGAAGTGGATACCGGCTCGCGGCAAGAAAACGCGTCAAGTACAAGCGCTTCGCTTACGAGGCGGCGGCCAGCGCCTCTCGTGCGTCGGAGCGGATGCGCTCGACCATGGAGCGCAGGCCGTTGGAGCGTTGCGGCGTCAGGTGCTCGCGAAATCCGAACTCGTCGAACACCGCAAGCGCATCGGTTGCCAGGATCTGCTGCGGCGTGCGGCCGGAATAAAGCGTGAGCAGGATTGCGATCAGGCCGCGCACGATGTGGGCGTCGCTGTCACCGAGATATTTCAGGCGCGGTTCGCCGTTGCCGCTGCGATCGATCTGCCTGGAGAGCCAGACCTGGCTGGCGCAGCCGTTCACCTTGTTGGCGGTGGAATGCTCCGCCTCCGGCATCGGATCGAGCATGCGGCCGAGTTCGATGACGTACCGGTAGCGGTCGTCCCATTCCTCGAGCAGCTCGAAATTGTCCCTGATCTCGTCGATCGTCATCGTGGCCCGCGTCCAATCCCAAAACGTTTATATAGGATGCGGATCGGTCGAAAGCGACGAAAATGGAACCGGTTCCGTGGCCTTATTTGAGGCTAGTGCGTCGGCAAGCCGCGGTATTCGACCGCGATATCGTCTTCCGTCAGCGTCTCTCGGGGTGACGCCTCCGCAACCGCAGCCTCGGCGTCGCCCCCGCCGATCGAACTGGTATGGTCGGGCGGCTTCTTGTCGGTGATCATCTTGTACAACTGGCGGGCGCCATCCTGCGCACGCTGGCCGATAGCGGTCGCGGCCTGGCCGCCGACCTCGCAGGCCGCGGGCTGGCGCTTGCAGAACTGGCCCATGTCGGAGGCCGCTGCGGTCGCGGCCGATATGGCCTCCGAGGCGCCGATCTGCGGCAGCTTTTCTGATTCTGGCGTCTTTTCCCTGGGCAACAGCACGAGCACGAGCCCGAGCCAAAACGCCATGCGAAGCAGAAAGAACATCTCGCGACCCCGGTCGTCTCTTATGGTTCTATTGCGGTTAATCCGCAGGTTGGTTCCTGATTAACAGCCGTCGATAAACCGCAAGTGTTTGCAGAGCGGTAAAGCCGGCGAAAATTCTCTGAAAATTGCAATGATTCGATTCGGCGTAAATTTTTGATTGATGGCGCGAGAAGTGCTGCGGGGCGCGCGCGCGGCGTCCACTATTTCGAAACCATAGATCGAACGGGGCCGGAAACCAGACGTTCACCATCCGCGTTAAATGAACGGCGCACGAGGCGTGAAATCTCCACGAATGCACGGTGTTTGGCGGCCGTCCGCCGAGCCTTAGCGTTCGCTTAATTTCGCTCTGACACGGTGGCGTAAATATTAAAGGGGGCGTTCCGGCGCGTCTGTCCGACGAACAAGCCGAAGCGCGAAAGCAGTGACTGTTTTGAGTATCATCCGCGATTGTCTTGATGCGCTGCTGCATCCCTCGGCACGATATGACGCGCTGACGCGCGCCCGGCATCGCGCGTTCATGGCGCCGCGGCTGCTCGGCAGCCTGGTCGCGCTCGCGGCCTTTCCGATTTATCTGGCGATGCGCGGGGCGCCGACGGCGATCGAGGTCGCGGCATTCGCCTGGCTGATCGCGCCGATTCTGCTGTCCTGGTTCCTGTCGCGCACCGGCCGCTATGAGGGCGCGCATATCCTGTCGTCGCTGGCGATGGGAGGCCTCGTCATGATGGTCGCCGTGACCACGGGAGGCATCGAATCGTTTGCCGCGATCTGGCTGGTCGCCATTCCGCTGGAAGCGGCGCTGTCGGCCTCGCGCCGGGTGGTGGCGTTTGCCGCGGCGCTGGCGCTGTCGTGCGTCGTCTTGCTGATCGCGCTTGGATATTTTCATCTGTTGCCGGTGTCGGAGCCGAACGCGGCGCTGCGCGGGGTCCTGATGGCAGCCGGCGTGGCTTCGGCCATCCTTTATGCGGGAGGGCTTGCGTTTGGCGCGGAATCGCTGGCGCGCACCTCCGTATCGCTGCTCAATATCGAGGAAGAACGCTACCGCCTGCTCGCGCTCAACATGAGCGACGTGATTTCGCGTCATAGCCCCAACGGCACGGTGCAGTTCGTTTCGCCCGCGGCGGAAGCCTTGCTTGGCACATCCGTGACGCGGCTCACCGGCTACGGCCTGTTCGATCGCGTCCATGTCGTCGATCGGCCGGCCTATCTCACGGCGTTGTCGGATGCCGCGCGCGGCGGTGAATTGCGCAGCGTCGAGTTCCGCATCCGCCGCGATGCGGTCCGCGGCCACGACATCTCCGCCGATTTCATCTGGGTCGAGATGCGTTGCCGGCCGCTCGACCAGGCCGCGCCGGAGGCCGAAGTGGTCGCCGTGATGCGCGACGTCACCGAGCGGAAGATGCAGCAGCAGGCGCTCGAGCTGGCGCACACCGCCGCCGAACAGGCGGATGCGTCCAAGACCCGCTTCCTCGCCACCATGAGTCACGAATTGCGCACGCCGCTGAACGCCATCATCGGCTTCTCCGAGATGATCGTGCAGGAAGACGTGCTGATGATCGATGCCGTCAAACGCAAGGAATACGCGCAGCTCATCAACGATTCCGGCCAGCATCTGTTGTCGGTGGTCAACGGCATCCTCGACATGTCGAAGATGGAGTCCGGCAATTTCGAAATTTCGCCGGAGCCGTTCGCGCCCCGCGCGGCGCTGCTGCATTGCTGCAATCTTTTGGCGCTGAAGGCGCGGGAAAACGGTGTCGATCTGATCACCCGCGCGCCGGAGGATCTGCCCGTGATCAACGGCGATCCGCGCGCGTTCAAGCAGATCGCGCTGAACCTCGTCGCCAACGCCATCAAGTTCACCGAGCGCGGCGGCAGCGTCACCGTCTCGGCCGCGGTCGAGGGATCGCGTCTGATCCTGCGTATCGTCGATACCGGGGTCGGCATCGGCGCCGACGACCTGACGCGGCTCGGCGATCCGTTCTTCCAGGCCGGCAAGACGTTTGAGCGCAGGCACGAAGGCACCGGCCTCGGCCTGTCGATCGTGAAGGGCCTGGTCGGATTGCACGATGGCGAGATCAGCGTGCAGAGCAAGCTCGGCGAGGGGACCACGGTAAAGGTGGCCTTGCCGCTTGACTTCGCGCCGCCATCGGTGGCTTCAAGCAATATCGCCACGCTGAAGCCGGCGTTGCGTACCGGATCACAGGAATTGGCCCATCAGGTGAAGAAACGTGCCTAGACGTATTGATGACGACGAAGAGGTGCCACGCCGCCGCCGCCGCCGGAGCGCGAAAGCGGTTGCGATCGAAGCGGAAGACGGGCGCGGCCTGGTGATGCGCGTTCTCCTGCACAGTCCGAAAGACATGGTCGCGGGCCTGATTGCGGCCGCCGCCGTGTGTGCCATCGTCACCAATGCGCTGTTCCTGCAGGCCGGCCGCCATCCGTCGCCGATGTTCGGCACCGTCGTGACGCTGCCGGCGCCGCAAGCCGCCGTCGCAAGCCCGTTGCCGCGCCCGCGCCCGGTCGTCGAGGCGGAGCTGCCGGAGCCGAGGCAGGTCGATCTCAGGAACGCCGATGCCAGAAACCCTGAGGCCAGAAATCCTGAAGCCAGAAACGCCGATGCCAGAAACCTGATGCCAGAAATCCTGATGCCAAGAACCCTGATGCAATGACCAACCTGGTGGTCAAATCAACCGGCGCGCCCGCCACGACGCCTGCGAACGTCGTACGGCCACCGGCGCCGATTCCGGTAACCGCGCAAAGCGCAGGTGCGCGCCGCGTGGCGGCGGTGCAGCGCACGCTTACCCAATATGGCTACGGCCAGTTGAAGCCGACCGGCGCCGTCGGGTCGGATACTCAGGCCGCGATCTCGAAATTCGAGCGTGAGCGCAAGCTCCAGGTTACCGGCCAGATGTCCGATCGGCTGGTACGCGAACTCTCGGCGATGGTCGGACACCCGATCGACTAGCTTCTGTCTTCTTGCCGGCTTATCGTCGATCCCATGCGATTGAAATCATCCATCTGGGTGGCCGCCTATCTGCGCCGCTGCCAGACCGAGGGAATCTTTGGCGCCGTGCGCAAGCGCGGCGCGGAAGAGGCGGGCGCCGTCTTCGTCAAGGTCGCGCTGCTTGACGGCAGCGCCGTGCTGTACGCGCCCGCGCCTCAGACCGTCTATGACGAGAGCCGTCCGTCCGAGCGGCTGTTCGCGCCGGCCTCGCCGCAGCCGGTGCCGGAGCAATCCGTGGAAGAACGTCTCGCCAAGGAACTCCGCTTCGATCCGGACGCATGGATCGTCGAGACCGAGGACCGGGCAGGGCGGCACTTTCTGGATATTGCAAAGGTCTGACAGAGCGTTTTCGAGCGAAGCGGGTACCGGTTCGCATAGCAATCAGGCTTGCGCAGATTGCGTAGACTTATCTGCGGTAGAAAACGCGTCAAAACAAGAATCTGGAGCTTCGGTTCTGATTCAATGAGAACCGAAGCTCTAGCGTTTCGAACCGTCAGTGCCGGTGCGAATGGCGGGGGCGCTGCCGGGCTGCACCGCAGGACGTGTTTGCGGGCTCGCCATGCGCGCGCGATTGCGCTCGTCATCATACAGCGAGGAGCGATGTTTGGCGCGGGTGACGGCCATGGTCGAGCCGCGCCACGCCGCCAGCATCACGAGGGCGGATCGCTCGCTCAGCCGGTCGTAAAGACGCGACAGCCGGTACACGTTGTGCACGGAGGAGCCGAATTCCGGATCGAGGAACATCAGCACGCGCTGGAAGGCCGCGCTCGGCATGTCCAGCGCCCGCGCCGCACACGCCAGCGGCTCGCGGCCGGGATCGTTGACGACCTGCTCGGCGATCCGCACCGGCAGGATCAGGGCCTCGCCGATCTCGAGCGCAAAATTTTCCTTGTCCTCGGCGAACGCCGCCATCTCCAGCGTCTGGATCGCGCGCACCGCGCGCGCGGCGGGAATTCGCGCCGAGGCCTTCAGCGGTGTATCGGAAAGATTGTGCAGGATCAGCGCGCGTTCGCTCGAACTCGCCGCGAAGAACATGTCGCTGATTTCGGCGGCATCGTTCGGCCGCATCGCCAGGCTGGACGCCATTCGCAACTGGGCTTCGGTCGGTTGCGCCTTCTCCGGCGGCGCGCCGGCCGGCGCGGTGGCGATCGCGGCTGCGACCGGCAGCGGCTGGTGCGGACGCCGCAGCCCGAGCTTGTCCATGATTTCTGCAGGCGTCGCTGGATAGATCGCGAGCCGCGCCCGCACCGCGGCACGCGTGGCGTCGTCGACCTGGTCGATCAGGCGGGACGTCAGTTCGACGAACTGCCGTTCCTCGTCGTCGGAATGTGCGCTGGTCTGAACATACAGGTCGGTCAGCACGCGCAACAAGGTCGGGCGAATATCGACACCCTCGCGGCGCGAGAGCGTCATTAGCCCGTCGAAACCCGGGAACAATGGAGCTGCGGTCATGTCAGGTGTACGCGACTTCGGAAATGCCTCGCGTCAGCCTACGCAGGGCGCTTTAAGAGTTGGTTAAGGAAAACAGCCCGTGAAGACATCCCGTAAAATCTTAGGCAATGCCCGGAACCAGGACTCGTAACTGTACCGTCTGCGAAAATTAAGATGCCGTTAACCACGTTCTGTTCTGAATGATGGCATGTCGCCGGCAAGATTACGTCCTGGTGGCAACCAGAGAGAACGGAACATGGGCACCATCATTGAATTTCCGGCGGATGCGGCTTCGCGGCGGCTGGGCTCAACCATGGATGGCGCTCCACGCGATAGCCTGGGAACCGTACTGATCCTTCCTGTTGTCCGCATTGAGCGCCAAGTCGTTGAAACCGGCGACGGGCGCGGACCGGAAGAGGGCACAGCACCCGGTCGCCGTCGCCGTCGGCGCCCCTGAACGACGGACGTTTGCAATGCCGGTCATGTGCCATCCGATCCGGACTGCCGGGCTTCGGTCACTCCCGGCTCTCATGGTCCTGCTCGTGGGCGCAGCCCTTGCCGGCTGCAGCGGCGGCGATTTCGGCCGCACCCGTGCGGACATGCGCAACGACGACATGCACCGCTGGCTGGGCGCGGAGGCCACCGCAAGCATCGGCCTCAAGTCGTCGCACTTCCAGCTCACCGAAAACGAACGCCAGCTTCGCGACCTCGCCTATCCCATGATCGAACCGCCGCGTTCGCGCCCGGCCTGGAAGAGCGTGTTCGGCGATTACCAGCCGCTGCCCTCGCCATGGCGGCAGAAGGTCGTGTTCGACCGCACCATGTACGGCCGTACCTTGATCGACGAGCCGCACCGTTCGCACACCTCGCGCTATCAGCAGCTCATCGAGGACGTCCGCAACGACATCACGCGGTTCGATCCGTTCTTTGCGTCGGCCGGGCGCGTGGTCGAACTCGACCGCAAGCGCAGCGCCGGTCTCAGGATGGTGTCGGAATTGTCGCCGCGCGAGCAGGCCGACGCGATCGCGCGCATGGAAGAGAACACGCTGATCGTGCAATGGGTCCAGCAATGCCTGGAACAGCGTATTTCCTCGTATCGCTGGGCGCTGGAGCGCCTGGTGATCCAGGCACCCGATGGCCTCGCCGCCGACGCCGACCGCCTGATCGGCGAACTCGCGGCGCTGACGGCCAATCCGCCGCTCGCCGCCCAGCCGGTGATCGGGCGGGCAATCACGGTGAAGGGCTAGGGGATCGATGCAGACGAAAGGTTGCCAGGCGAAATCCTCGCGCTGGCTTCACCGTGGCGGTCGTTCGCACTCAAGCCTAGAATGGATGGATGCTGATATTGCGGCCATACGCGTCGGGCGATGTTGATGCGCTCTATGCTGTTTCGCTCGCGACGGCAGATGTGGGCGCCGATGCTTCACGCCTCTATCATGACAAACAGCTCGTCGGCTCCATCTACTCCGCACCGTATGCGGCACTCGATCCTGATCTCGTGGTGGTGGCTGCTGACGAAGAAGGCGTAGGCGGCTTCGTCCTGGGTGCTATCGATACCGTGACCTGGGAAGAGCGCTTGGAACGAAGCTGGTGGCCGCGATTGCGTCGGCAGTATCCCGCACCCAACCCGGAAGCACGCGGCAGTTGGAATGCAGATCAACGACGAATATCCATGATTTACAATCCCGAGCACGCGCCGATACAGGTCGTGCGGGAATTTCCGGCGCATCTTCATCTGAACCTTGCACCACGACTCCAGGGGCGCGGCGTCGGGACGCGGCTGTTTCACGCGTGGCTGCGACTGGCAGAGAAGCATGGGGTGTCGGCAATGCACGTCGGCATCAACCGGGCAAACGTGCGCGCGGTGGCTTTCTGGAGCAAGATGGGGTTTCGGTCGATCATGCCGGCGGAGCTGTCAGAAGGCCGGACGGTATGGATGGGCCGGAACGCCGAACGGAATCAACCGCCTGACAACATGGATTGATCGCTCCCTCAGCAACTATCGTCTGGCCTTGCTGGCTGACTACGAGAATTGTCGCTGCGGCCAGCATTGAGCCAACCGCGCGCAGCGTTATTTGCCCCGGCCTCGGGGCGGTGCCGGCGCGGGGGCCGGCGCAGGCGCCGGCTGTTCCTGCTTCACCGGCACAGGCTCGGTCTGCAGCTTGCAGCTCGATGCCGCGAGCGCCGCCTGTGCCTGCGGCATCAGGCCGGGCTCCGGCGCCAGCGCCTTCAGCACGATCAATCCGGTCGTGGTCGGGGAGTTGATGATCAGCCGGTCGGCGGCGGTGACTTCCTCGTCCTCCGGCAATTCGGCGTGCTGATCTTCCGTCATCAGGTCGAGTTCGATCACCTTGCGGCCGGCCGAGCGGTCGTTGATGGCGTAATAGGCGACTTCGTTGCGGGTGTAGAACGACACCGACGTGTAGGCCTGGCTGACGGGCACCGTGAGCTTGAGGGCGCCGTCGGAGAGGTCGTAGCGGCAGATCGCAACCGCAAAGGCCGGGTCCATGAACGGCATCGGCGCGTTGCCGGGATCGGCGAGCGGCAGCGCCGTCACGGCGTTGAGCTTGGTCATCGGCGTCAGCCGCGAATAGGCGTCCTGGGTCGCAATGCGCGGCAGCGCCAGTACGCTGACCAGATGCACCACGCCGCCCAGCAGCACGCCCGCGATGATGGTGAACAGGATGCGGATCATGGGCAGCCCACCGTCGAGATCGAGGGCATCGGCGCGTCACGCTGTGTCCGCGTCGCGACGCCAACCGGCGTATCGTAGAGCCGCAGCATCAGCGCGTACCGTTCGATGCCGCCGGTCGGCAGCCAGTTGCCGGCGCGCGACCGCGCCGCCACGCGGATCTCGAACTGGCCGTCGGAGCCACGGACGATTTCCTGGCTGGTGAAGCCGTAGCGCTGCAGCGAATTCGCAACCAGGTGGCCCTTGCGGTCGAACAGCGTCAGCGTCCAGAACCGGGCCGCTGGCGTCACCCCGCTGACGACCACGTCGCAGCGCCCGTCGAGCGGCTTCTTCTTGTCGTCCGTCGTGGCCGAGAAGGCGATGCCGTCGCCGGTGCCGATCGGCAGTTCGCCGCTGCGGGCGATCGAGGCGCGCGAATAGGGGTCGACCTCGGCGGTGCCGCTCTTGGGCCGCGCGGTCCAGGCGCCGATCTTGAGCGTGCCGAGGTCGGTGCCGCGGGTCGCCGTCATAAAGGTCGAGCCGAGGCCGACGACGGTGGCAAGCGCCAGCGCCAGCAAGGTGATGAAGATCAGCCGCAAGGGCCTGTGCTCCGAAATCTCACGGCATCAGATTTTGGTTCAAGCAGGTTGGACCAGATTTTGATGCGCTTCATTTTGTTCAGGCATGTTCCTGGCGGAAAACAGGTTTCCACTTTTCCCGATCATGCGATTAGTTTTTCTGCTGCGGCGCGGGCTGGTCGCCGGCGGCCGCAATATAGTTCTCCGGGAAAGCAAGCGCGCCCGAGGTGATCGGCGTGGCGGGCTGCTTCGACGGAGCGTTGAACGACGTCTTGCCCGCGGCCTTGCCGGCGTCGTCGAGCAGCTTCTCGACCCGGACCAGGATATCCGCGCCGCGCCTGGTCAGTACCGGCGGCGGCCCCGGCTTGGTCTCCAGGATCCTTGGCGCATTCGCGGCCGCGGTGGTGGGGGCGGCAGGCGGCGGCAGTTTCGTTCCCATGCCGATCCCTGCGATTTCCTTCACCTCTACGCCCTGATGGGCGACGACCATGATGTCGTGCCAGGTCTGGGCCGGCAGCGAGCCGCCGGTCATGCGGTTGGTGGGTGAATAGTCGTCGTTGCCGTACCAGACCGCGCAGGTGAAGTTGCCGGTGTAGCCGACGAACCAGGCGTCGCGATAGGCATTGGTGGTGCCGGTCTTGCCGGCGGTCGGAATGCCATCAAGCGCGGCACGCCGGGCGGTGCCCTCGCTGACGACGTGGCTCATCATGCCCGCCATGTCGGCGGCGACCGAAGCCGGGATCGCCTGCAGCGGCTTCTTGCCGTCGCGGTCGAAGCGCCAGACCAGGTCGCCCGCACCGGTGCGGACTTCCAGGACCGAGTGCGGCTTGACCGACTTGCCCTTGTTCGGGAACGTCGCATAGGCGACGGCATGTTCGAGCACGGTGACTTCGTCGGAACCGATCGGCATCGACGGCGTATCCGGCAGCGGCGCCGTGAGACCGAACTTCCGCGCCACCTCGGTGATCTTGACGCGGCCGGCCTTGGCGGGGTTCGGCGACTTGCCGCCCAGCGCGATCGACAGCTTCACGGGCACGACATTGATCGAGCGGGTGATCGCCTGCGTCAGCGTGACCGAGCCCGAGTAGGAGTGGCCGTAGTTCTGCGGGCACCAGTTGCCGATGCAGACCGGGCCGTCGACCACTTTCGAGTTCGGCGTGAACCCGTTCAACAGCGCGGTGGTGTAGACGTAGGGCTTGAACGACGAGCCCGGCTGCCGAAAGGCGTCGGTCGCGCGGTTGAACTGGCTTGCGCCATAATCGCGTCCGCCCACCATCGCGCGAACGCCGCCGTCGAGATCGGCGACCACGGTGGCGGCCTGCGTCGCGTGATAGTCGCGGCCGAACTGGCGTAACTGGTTTTCGACCGCTTCCTCCGCGGCGCGCTGCACGTTCATGTCGATCGCGGTGCGGACCACGAAGACGCGCTCGACATAGGATTTCGGAAAGGTGTCGACCAGCTTGCGCATTTCTTCGAAGGCGTAGTCGAGGTAATAGTTCGGTGAATTTTCGTCGCGGCGGTCGACGGCGATCGCCGGATTGCGCCGCGCACCGAACACCTGGCCTTCGGTCATGAAGCCGGCATCGACGAGGTTGTCGAGCACGATGTTGGCGCGGGCGCGGGCGGCGGGCAGGTTGATGTGCGGGGCGTATTTGGTCGGCGCCTTGAACAGGCCGGCCAGCATCGCCGATTCCGCCAGATTGACGTCGCGCGCCGACTTGTTGAAGTAGAAATGCGCCGCGCCGTCGACGCCGAAGGTGCCGCCGCCCATATAGGCGCGGTCGAGATAGAGTTTCAGGATCTCGTTCTTGGTGAGGCGCGTCTCCAGCCAGATCGCGAGGAAGGCTTCCTTCACCTTGCGCTCGATGGTGCGCTCGTTGTTGAGGAACAGGTTCTTGGCGAGCTGCTGGGTGATCGACGAGCCGCCCTGGCGCACGCCGCCGGCCTGCGCGTTGGTAACGAGCGCACGCGCGGTGCCGGCGATGTCGATGCCGAAATGGTCGTAGAAGCGGCGGTCTTCGGTGGCGAGCGTCGCCTTGATCAGGTTGTCCGGAAAATCTTCCAGCGGGATCGAGTTGTTGTGCTTGATGCCGCGGCTGCCGATCGGATTGCCGTAGCGGTCGAGGAACGACACCGCGAGATCGGATTTCTTGAGCCAGTCGTCGTCGGCGGTTTCGCGAAAGGCGGGGACCGCGAGCGCCAGCATCACGATCAGCCCGCCGAGGCCGATGGTTGCGGCTTCCGAAAGCGGCTCGATGAAGACCCAGCGCTTCCAGCGGCCGACGTAGAAGCGGTCCATGAAGGTGGAATAGCGCTCGTACAGTTCGCGCACGCCCTTGCCCGACGAAAACAGCGTCGAGTCGATGCGTGCATCCAGATCCAGAAGGAAATTCCGGATCTTCTGCTTCCATTGCGGAGGTACGATCTGGCGCACGAGTGCCCGTTTTCCGAAGTTCGTAATACTTGGCCGCACCCCTTGTACGAACTTCGGAAAACAAAGGGCACTAGTAAACCTAACGTTCCAGTGCCGCTTATCGATTTGAAGTTCCTGACGGTGCCTGCCGCGGGTGGTGCAGGAACTTCAAATCGGCGGCACTGGTACCTTTGGTCGGTTCGAAACGCTCGCGCGCCCACCTTGGGCGCTATCGATACGTCATGCTTCGACGTTGCGGCAAACCCAAGGCGCTTTTAGGACTCTTGGGACTCGCAACTGTTCTATCCGAGCAGGGTTTATAAACCAATGCTCCCGCTCACCATTTGGTAGTCAGCCCTAACGCGTTCCAGGTGTTTTTTGCGTCCGTAGTCGGCCCGCTTGCACCTTGGTTGCCGGACCCCCTAGAAGGGCTGCAGCCGAACGCGACCCGGAAAATATCAGGCCTTATGACCACACCGCCCAAGCGAGCTTCCGGCCAGGAGGGATTCTTCTGGAAAACCAAGACGTTGGAGGAGATGTCCAACGCCGAATGGGAAAGCCTGTGCGATGGCTGCGCGCGCTGCTGCCTGGAAAAGCTCGAAGACGAGGATACCGGCAAGATCTACTTCACCCATGTTTCCTGCAAGCTGCTGGATTCGGGGCTATGCGCCTGCAAGGACTATCCGAACCGTTCCGACAAGGTTCCGGATTGCGTCCGCCTGACCCCTGAGAACGTCCGCACCCTGAACTGGCTGCCGCCGAGCTGCGGTTACAAACTGGTTGCGGAGGGACGCGATCTCTACTGGTGGCATCCGCTGATTTCGGGCGACCCCAATACCGTCCATGAGGCCGGGGTTTCGGTGCGCGGGCGGGTGCAGGGGACCGAGGACGAGATCCCCGACGAGGATCTCGAAGACCATATCGTGCAATGGCCGGCGCTGCTGCCGAAGCGGGCGCGGCTGAAAAAGCGGCCGAAGGCCGAGGTACGATGCGACGCTCGCGCTGTTCGAGGTCGTCGACGGGACGCCACGATTTCTTTCCTGCGACGACGACAGCGGGGAAGAGCGAAACGCGAGTATCACGCACAAGCTGTTCGAAGGGCGGAACTACATTGCCCGGCTGCGTCTCGTGCACCCAGGCCAGACCGGTCAGACCGCACTGATGTATTCGTAGATCAGGCCGGCACCTGAATCCTTTTGCGGGGTGTTCCTGGTGAAAGCCGGCCCTGTCGCTCCCGCGCTGCTCTCGATCACTTCAGCGCGATGGCGCGGCAGGCGGGATGCACCCATGCGCGCAGGGTCTGCCGCGAAGGAAATTTGCGCCCTATTGTGCAGCCAATATGGCGATTCCATCTCGGCGGCTTTGGTCGCGCGGAAAACAATATTACGTCCGACATGAACAAGCACCAACGGCAGGGCCGAGAGCCCGCCGACCAGACGACATTGCCAGAGGATATCGGCGAAGAGCTCGCGCGCATCACGACCGAGGTCATCGATGTCAGCGATGCGCCGCCGATCGCGCCGCCTGCGCCGCTGACCCCGGACGAGGTCCGCACCATCCTGATGAGCCTGCTGCTGACGATGTTCCTGGCCGCGCTCGACCAGACCATCGTGGCGACGGCGCTGCCGACCATCGGGCGCCAATTCAATGACGTCAGCAATCTTTCCTGGGTGATCACGGCCTATCTGCTGGCGTCGACCGCGGTAGCGCCCGTGTTCGGCACGCTGAGCGACATCTATGGCCGCCGCGCCATGATCACCGTTTCGCTTGCCCTGTTCACGGCGGGCTCGATCCTGTGCGCGGTGGCGCCGAACATGACTGTTCTGATTGTCGCGCGCGGCCTGCAGGGGCTTGGCGGCGGCGGCATCATGCCGGTCGTACAGACCGTGATCTCCGACGTGGTCAGTCCTCGCGAGCGCGGCAGGTATCAGGCCTATTTCAGCGGCGTCTGGATGGCTGCGGGCTTGCTCGGCCCTGTGCTCGGGGGTGTGTTCGCCGAGCATCTGCACTGGTCGATGATCTTCTGGATCAACGTGCCGCTGGCGGTGGGGGCGCTGGTGCTGCTGTTGCCGAAGATGGGCAAGATCCCCGTGTTCCACCGCCGCCGCAAGGTCGACTGGCTCGGCGGCGTGCTGTTGATGGCGTCTGCGGTCGTGGTCATGCTGGTGCTGAGCTGGGGCGGCCACCGCTACGCCTGGCTGTCGCCGGCGATCATGGGAATGATCGGTGCGTCCGTCGCGCTGGCGTTCGCCTTTGTCTGGCACGCGCGCAATGCCGAAGAGCCGTTTCTGCCGCTGTCACTGTTGGGCGGAACGGTGGTGCCTTACGCGATGGCGGCCGGCAGCTGCGCGCTGGGCGCCATCACGGCGCTGACCGTGCACCTGCCGTTGTATTACGAGGTCGTCTATCATTTGACCGCGAGCGAAGCGGGGCTTGCCCTGATCCCGCTCGCGGCGGTTTCCACCTGTGGAGCGGCGATCGCCGGCCGGACCATGGCGCGCGCCAAACGCTACAAGCGCGTCGCCATCGCCGGCACCTCCGCGGCGACGATCTTCGGCCTGGTGCTGACGGTGACGACGCTGCCGCTATGGGGCCTGCTGATCGTGCTGTCGCTGTTCGCGCTCGGGCTCGGCACCACATTCCCGGTCAGCGTGGTCTCGCTGCAAAATTCCGTCGCCCGCACGCAGATCGGTACCGTGACCGGCGCGATGAACTTCTTTCGCGCGCTGATGTCGTCGTTCATGGTCGCCGCCTTCAGCACGATCCTTCTGATGGCGCTGGGTCCGGGCATCTCGCTCGGCGAACATCGGGGACCGGCGAATGCGATTCCCGCCGCCGACATGGTCACCGCGTTCCATTACGTGTTCGGCGCCGCCACCGCGCTGCTGGCCTGCGCCGCGCTGTGCATCCTCCTCATGGAAGAACGGCCGCTGGCCGGCCCCACGACGCCTGCGGAGCTGGCGGAGTAAGGGGATACCGTTGCCTTCAGGCGTGTCTACTTTGCATGGGGTTGTTTTGCGAGTTTTTGTGTCGGGCGTCCCGGTGCAGCGCCGAAGCGTGTCTGCATGTCTAGGCTGAGCCGGTGAGAAAGCGCGTGATCGCGCCGCCGAGCCGTGCGCTCTCCAGCGGTTCGGCGAGCGAGGCTTGCGCTGACGTCACCACGCTGTCGGGCGCATCGCCCTTGCTGCGCACCATCTCGCAGCAGGCCATCGCGAAGCCGATGGAGAATTCCGGGTGTGCCTGCACCGAGAGCGTGGTGTCGCCGGCGTAGAGCAGTCCGGCGTGAGGCGTGAAATCCGAGGACATGATCGTCCTGGCGCCCGCCGGCGGCGTGATGACCTGATCCTGGTGCGCGCAGGCGAGGGCGATACGCGGGCCCTCGATCACCCCGTTGCCGGCCGCCACGTCGTAAACGTGCCTTCCCAGCCCCCAGCCTTTCTCCGACTTGCACACCGTGCCGCCCAACGCCTGCGTAATCAATTGATGGCCGAAGCAGACACCGACCATCGGCACGTTGCCCTTATGGGCTGTGCGCACGAACGCTTCCAGCGGCGCGATCCAGTCGAACCCGTCATACACGCCGGCCGGCGATCCCGTGATGAGGATCGCCTCCAGCCCGCCGATATCAGGCAGCGCCTCGCCGGCGGGAATGCTGACGGTATCGAACGTGACGGAGGCGTCAGCCGCGCCGATCATCTGCTCGAACATCTGCGGATACGATCCGTGGAGTTCGCGGTTCCTGGGACTGACAATCCCGGTTTCTATGATCGTGACACGCGGCATCGGATCTGCGGTTTCTTGTTGCGCCTCAGGTCCCCGGCCTCGAGACCTCGGTCTCCTTGCTGGTGATGAATTCCAGCAGCACCGGGATGCCTTCCTTCGTCTTGGCAATGCCGCGCTTGATGGCGGGGATGATGTCTTCGGGCTTCGTCACCCGCTCGCCATAGCCGCCGAAGGCGCGCGCCATCGCGGCATAGTCGCCGGAGATATCGGTCGAGCGGTATTTCTCGGTCGAGATCGGCATCACCTTCAGTTCGATCGCCATCGAGAAATTGTTCAAGAGGATCGACATGATCGGGATGCGCTCGCGCACGGCGGTCTCGAAGTCCATGCCGGTGAAGCCGATCGCCGCATCGCCCCAGACGTTGATGCAGAGCTTGTCGGGTTTTGCGAGCTTGGCGCCCATCGCAAGGCCGAGGCCGTAGCCGAGCTGCGTGGTCTTGCCCCAGCCGATATAGGACAGCGGCTCGACGGCCTTCCAGAACGGCGAGAGCTGGTCGCGCGGGCTGCCGGCATCGTGGGTGATGATGGTGTTCCTGATGTCGACGGTGTGCTGCAGGTCCCACAACACGCGATAGGGATTCAGCGGCGCGTCGTTATGCGTCAGCTTCGGCATCCATTTCGCCAGCCATTCCTTGTGCGAGGCCGCGATCTCGGCGGCCACCGCCGTCGCATCGCGGTCCGAGGTGACGCTCTTGCCGATCTCCTCCAGCAAGGCGTCGAGCACCAGGCCGGCGTCGCCGACCAGCCCGATCTTGGCCTCGACGTCCTTGTTGAGGTGGTTGGGATCGAGCGTCGAATGAATGATGGTCTTGCCCTTCGGCATGGCGATGCCGAACGAGGTTTCGGTGAACGAGCAGCCGATGCCGAAGATCACGTCGGCTTCGCCGAGGAATTTCGGCACCGCCCGCGGCACCGCGAGGCCGCCCGAACCCAGCGACAGCGGGTGTGTCTCGGGAAATGACGACTTGCCGCCCAGGCTCGTCGTGACCGGGATGGCGAGACGCTCGGCCAGCCGCTTGAGCTGCGGCCAGGCCTTGGCGTAGTGCACGCCCTGGCCGGCATAGATCACCGGCCGCCTGGCGCCCACCAGGAGCGCGGCTGCCTCCTTCACATGGACCGGATCGGCGCCGTAGCGGGTGCGCAGCACCGGCGTGTAGTTCAGAGGCTCCGGCACTTCCTCGTTCCACATGTCGGCCGGGATTTCGACGATGACCGGTCCGCCGCGGCCGTTTTTCAGCTTGGTGAAAGCGCGCCGGAAGATGTTGCAGACTTCAGCGGCGATGTTGATCGGCTCGGAAGACTTCGAAAACGCCTTCATCGCCTGGCTGGAATTGAAGTTCGGGTCGATATTGGCGAGCCGGCGCGCATAGCCCATCGGCAGCACCAGCACGGGCACGGATTCGCCGTAACATTGCGCCACGCCGCCCATCGCATTCTCCGCGCCGGGACCGTGTTGCATGCAGAAGGCGCCGATCGACTGGCCCGATGTGACGCGCGAGATCGCGTCCGCCATGTGAACGCCGATGCGTTCCTGGCGCACCATCACCGGGCGGATGTCGGCACTGGCGGCATATTCGATGAGATGGTTGACCGGATAGCCGCAGAGGATTTCGATCCCCTCGCGCTTCATGATTTCCGCAATGGCGGCGCCGAGTTTCATGACGGTCTCTCCCCAAAATGACGGACTGGTTACTCCAGCCGATTTGCGACAGTTGGAACAGGATTTTCCAGCCCGGTAAAGCGCAGCCGACGCCTGGGCGCGGAAGTGCTGGTATGCGTTTGGGCCGCTTGGAGCACCCGTTCGCGGCGGCGATTTTGAATTCGACGGCGGGACGGGAAGGCGGCGGGATAGAAGCGGGGCTACCCGTTTTCTTCCTTGTCCGCATTAAGCGCCCGCATCGTCGCTATCCGGGCGAACATCAGCCAGCCGCCGCCGATCTCCGCGGCATTGATCAGGTTCTCGACCGCGATCTGCCAGTGCGGCGCGTGCTGGGCGTCTTTCGGTAATGCCATGACGTAATCGGCGGCCTGTTGCAGCGTCGCGAGCCTGCGTCCGCCGCGCAGCGGTACAGGTTCATCGAACGGGGTTGACCACGGCATCGCGGCCAGGAACTCGCTATCTCGCGAGCTCCCGCGTCATCATCCAGCCTTCTTGGTACGGGCGGCGGCGCGCACCGGCTTCTCGGCCTTTTTCGGCGCTTCCTTCGCCGTCTCCTTGGCGGCGCGCTTGCCGCTGCCGCTGATCGGCAACAGCATTTCGCGCTGGCCGGCCGCAGCCTTGCGCGGCTTCTTGCCTTTGGACTTCTCCTGAGCCTTTTCCTGGCCCTTGGCGGCAGGGGCGGGCTGCTTTTCACCGGCAAGGCTGCGCTTGAGCGCGTCCATCAGGTTGATGACGTTGCCGGTGCTCTTCGGTGCGGCCTTGGCCGTGCTGCTCACGCCGTTGCGCTTCTGGTTGATGAGGTCGATCAGCGCCTGCTCGTAGCGGTCCTCGAATTGTTCGGGCTCGAACGATCCGGATTTTTGCTCGACGATATGCTTGGCGAGATCAAGCATATCCTTGGTGATCTTCACATCCTGGATATCCTCGAAATATTCTTTCTCGCTGCGGACCTCGTAAGGGTAGCGCAGCAGCGTTCCCATCAGTCCCTTGTCGAGCGGCTCCAGCGCGATGATGTGCTCGCGGTTGGTCAGCACCACGCGGCCGATCGCGACCTTGTCCATGGTGCGGATGGTTTCGCGGATCACCGCGAATGCATCGTGGCCGACCTTGCCGTCCGGCACGAGGTAATAGGGGCGGATAACATAGCGGCTGTCGATATCGGATCTCGGAACGAATTCGTCGATCTCGATGGCGCGGGTCGATTCCAGCGCAATGTCGTCGAGTTCGTCCTTCGACACCTCGATGTAGGTATCGGTGTCGATCTTGTAGCCCTTCATGATGTCTTCGTTGGCGACTTCCTCGCCGGTGTCGGCATCGACCTTCGCATATTTGATGCGATGGCCGGTCTTGCGGTTGATCTGGTTGAACGAGACCTTCTCGGTGTCCGACGTCGCCGGGTACAGAGCGACGGGGCAGGTCACGAGAGACAGGCGCAGAAAACCCTTCCAATTGGCGCGGGGGGCCATGGGCTACTCCAAAAAACGCAACAGACAATCGACCGAGGATAACACCTAAGGACCCCGTCTCAAACATGGTGAAGACGAGGAATCCCGCAACGGCGTTAACCGCATCCGATCCCGCGCTGCGACGTTTTGGACGCTTTGGCCGTCAGGCCCAGCCCGAAAATCCGGAACATCATTTCCCATCGGGCGTTGCTTTGGACAGGCGGTGTCGAAGCATTCGCTGGCATTACAGGCACTTAAATCAAACGGAGACCCTATGGCAACGCAACGGCATGGCCAGATTATCGAAACCCCGACCGAGGCGCGTCAGGCCGAACCCGGCCCCTCCGTGCTGGCGCTGCTGACGGTTTCGACCGGGCTTGCGATCCTGATCCTGGGCGTCGTCTGGTTCGTGTTCTTCCGGACCTGAGCGGTAGCGGGCCGGGCGCGCCCTGCGCCCAACCTTCGGTCCGCCCGGACCGGCGTTGCGGCTTTGTCTGCCGTGGTGCTGTGCTCCTGGCGCCCCCTTGGGGCATCCGATCCGGCATGTTAGGCGTTTGGACCAAGCTCCGCTGGGGCCCACCCGGCCGCCGGGCAGCATGAAGAAAAAGTAACATTGCACTCCGTTCCCCGTTCATGGCCCGTTCACGCCGGTTAGCCTCATCATGAGATCTGATATCGTACAGCTCACCATTGGAGGCCAGCTTGCGCCTGCTCGTTGTTGAGGACGACCCGGATCTCAACCGTCAACTTACGACGGCGCTGACGGGTGCCGGTTATGTGGTCGATCGCGCGTTCGACGGCGAGGAGGGGCATTTTCTCGGCGACAGCGAACCCTATGATGCCGTCGTGCTCGATATCGGCCTGCCCAAGATGGACGGCATCTCGGTGCTTGAGGCGTGGCGCCGCAACGGGCGCGTGATGCCGGTGCTGATCCTCACCGCGCGCGACCGCTGGAGCGACAAGGTGCAGGGCTTCGATGCCGGCGCCGACGATTACGTCGCCAAGCCGTTTCACCTCGAAGAAGTTCTGGCGCGAATTCGCGCGCTGCTGCGCCGTTCCGCCGGTCACGCCCAGTCCGAACTGACCTGCGGTCCGGTCTCGCTCGATACCCGCACCGGCCGCGTCAGCGTGTCCGGCAATCCGATCAAGATGACCTCGCACGAATACCGGCTGCTGTCCTACCTCATGCATCACACCGGGCGCGTGGTGTCGCGCACCGAACTGGTCGAGCATCTCTACGACCAGGACTTCGATCGCGACTCCAACACCATCGAGGTGTTCGTCGGCCGCATCCGCAAGAAGCTCGACGTCGACATCATCCAGACCGTGCGCGGGCTCGGCTATCTGCTGACGCCGCCGACGCCGGGAACCTGACGCGCTTGCTCTTTTGTTTGAGCATGGTCTTATCCGAACCCCGGCCTCGATCGATCGGATCGGAGCCCGGGGATAGGTTTTTCGGGATCATGTTCTGATGCGCGGAAGCTCGCTCGCCACGCGGTTGTTCCTGTCGGCGACCGCGTGGGTGGTCGTGATCCTGGTGATCACAGGCGTGGTGCTGTCGTCGGTCTATCGTAACGCGACCGAGCGCGCCTTCGATCGCCGCCTCAATCTCTATCTTCGCACCCTGATCGCCGAAGTCGCAACGCCGGACGAGCCGCCCGACCGTCAGTTTCAGTCGCTCGGCGAGCCGCTGTTCGAACTGCCGTTGTCCGGCTGGTACTGGCAGGTCGTCCGCACCGACGAAAAAGGCGAGACGCGGGCCTCGCGTTCGCTGTGGGACAAGAAGCTGCCGAAACTGGAAGATCAGGGCGTGGAGCTGACCGCTGCCGGCATTCGCCTCGGTTATGTCGACGGTCCCGAGGGCCAAAGCCTGAGGGTGGTCGAGCGGCCGGTCGATCTCGGCGCCGACGGCAGGTTCCTGATCAGCGTGGCCGGCGACGCCAGCGAGATTTCCGATGAAATTCGCGCGTTCGACTATTATCTCGGCGGCACTTTTTCAGCGCTGGGCATCGTGCTGCTGCTGACGACGATCTTCCAGGTCCGCTTCGGGCTGGCGCCGCTCAAGCGCATTTCGGAATCGATCGCCGATATCCGCTCCGGCCGCGCCGAACGCCTCGAGGGCGAGTTTCCGGTCGAGATCGCGCCGCTGGCGCGCGAGACCAATGCACTGATCGACGCCAACCGCGAGATCGTCGAGCGCGCGCGCACCCATGTCGGCAATCTCGCCCACGCCATCAAGACGCCGTTATCCGTCATCGTCAACGAGGCCGCGGCGCACGCGGTCGATCCCTTTGCCAGCAAGGTTCTGGAGCAGGCCGGTGTCATGCGCGACCAGGTCGCGCATCACCTGGAGCGGGCGCGGATCGCCGCGCGCGTCACCATCGTCGGCACCGTCACCGAGGTCGCTCCCGCGATCGAGGCGCTGCGGCGGACCATGGAAAAGATCCACCGGGATCGTGGCATCGCCATCACGGTCGAGGCCGATCCGCGGGCGAAGTTTCGCGGCGAGCGCCAGGACCTGGAGGAGATGGCCGGCAATCTCGTGGACAACGCCTGCAAATGGGCTGCCTCGCAGGTCCTGATCGAGGTGCTGGTGGAGCCGCCGGCCGAGCCCGGTAGCGGCCACCGGCTTCGTATCGTGGTCGATGACGATGGCCGCGGATTGTCCGCCGCCGAGCGCGCGCAGGTCTCGCGGCGCGGCCAGCGCCTGGACGAATCCAAGCCGGGCTCCGGGCTTGGGCTCTCGATCGTGGTCGATCTTGCCGCCCTCTACGGCGGCAGCCTGTCGCTGGGCGATGCCCCGATCGGCGGTTTGCGGGCGGAACTGGTGCTGCCGGGCGTGTGAGTGCGCGTCCGTACTGCGGATCGGCCGGAACCTGCCATCCTGCTCCCGATTTGGTCATTCCTAAACGCCTTCTTAACGCGCTCACCCTAAGATTGGGAGCGGACGCGTTGTGCCGTCCGCGCGACACGACCATATCCACACCAGGCGCATGAGCCAGACATCGACAGAGCGGCTGAGGGACTATCTCGCCCAGCTCCCGCCGCAGGCGCAGGCGCTGCTGATGCGGGAGTTCGAGCGCGCCATCGAGCGTGGAGAGGACGTCGTCGTCGCCAACTTCGTGCTCGAACAATTGCGCAAGGTCGTGCGTGGCACCGAGGAAGAGGACGAGGCGCGGCCGCGGACCGACGATCCGGCGCGCCTGTTGTACGGTCCACTTGAACCGTTTCTCGTCGAGGGCAGTTTTCCGGTGCGGGCCGGCCAGATCCGGCGTGCGTCGCTGCTGCCAGTCTGGCAATGGCTGAGCCGCGATGCCGCGCCCGAGGCCGCAGCCGCATTCGAAGCGGCGCTGGCCGAAATCCGGCAGTCCGGTTCGACCGCAGGCCTCGAAGCCGCGACCCGCAAATTCCAGCTCGCCGCAGCCGAAGCGATCGTCAAGATCGCCACGCCGGCAGCGGCCGACGACAGGCATCGGGCGCTGGCCCGTATCGGCCCGCTCAATGTCGTCGAGGATCTGCTGTTGATCGGCACGGTACTGCGGGCGCGCGAGGCGCTGGATACGCTTGGCAGCCGGCTTCCCAGGCAGATGCGGGTGCTTGCGGATGCGCAGATTGCAACGGTGACTGCGGCGCTCAACGTCCCCTCGCTGCAGACGCAGCAAATGCTGCCGTTCGCGCTGTCGCTGATCATGCAACGGCTCGCGGCGCCGTGGCAGATCATCCGTCTCGCGATCAAGATGGCGGCGTCGGACGATGAGCTTCGCGTTGCCGCCACGCCCTACGGCGTCGCCGTCACGATCGCGCTGCACGATCTCTCTTTCCTCGCGGCCTGCCTGCGCGCGGACATCAGGCGCAGCCAGTTCGACAATGTCGGCGACCAGTTGAAGATCCTGCACGACGGCGTCCGCGGCCTGCGTACCGAGCTGGACCTGCGCAACGATTCCGCATGGGGCCGGCAGTTGACGTCGATCCGCGCCGATATCTCCAACTCGCTGCAGTCGGAGATCGAGAGCGTGCCGGGCCGCGTCCGCCGCATCCTGCGCCAGCGCGCCGACAAGGACGTTGCTTCCGCGCCAAAGATCGACCCGTCCGAAGTCGAGGAAACCGCCGCGCTGATCGACTTCGTGGCGGTGTGCCGTACCTATGCCAGCGAACTCGCGATCAACGAAGTGACGCTGCGGACCTATTCCGATCTGCAGCAATACGTCGAGCACTCCACGGAGGGGCTGGTGCAGGCGCTGCGTGGCGGCGACACCAGGGCGCGCGCGTACCGGCAGATGCAGGTCAAGGCGGCGATCCGCTTCTGCGAGGTCCTGTTCGGCCAGGACTATGCGTCGCTGATGAGCCGGGCGGCCGAGAATGCCGTAACCGGCGAGCGCAAGGCGTCGACCCGGGCGAGCCAGGCCAAGTAGCGCCGCCCAGACATGCCGCCAGCCATTCCGGAAGCCCGAGGCTTGCGGTTCCCGGCTGCCGCAATTGTCAATTGCCGGCCTTGCCGCCGGTGGTGTAAAGCGGCGCATCGGCGCTTAGTCCTATTCTAAATGCGTCGTTCCGCCCGGGAACTGCTTGATGACGCTGTGGTTTGTGTTCGCGCTGATGACGGTCGCGGCGATCTTTGCCGTGCTCTGGCCGTTGAGCCGCAGCTCGGCGCCGCAGCCCGGCGGCAACGAGGCCACCGTCTACAAGGACCAGCTCGCCGAGATCGATCGGGATGTCGCGGCCGGCCTGATCGGGGTATCCGAAGCCGGGGCTGCGCGGGTCGAAATCGGCCGCCGCCTGCTGGCCGCCGTCGATGGCGAACGCGATCTGCCGGCGCGGTCGAACCTCGGCTTGCGCCGCGCCTCGGCCGTCGTGGCGCTGGTGGCGCTGCCGGTCGCGGCGGTGACGTTCTATCTGTCGCTCGGATCGCCGCGGCTCGGCGACTTTCCGCTGGCGTCGCGCACCCGCTCCGTGGACGCCAATCAGCCGCTCGACAACATGGTGGCGCAGGTCGAAGCGCATCTGGAAAAAAATCCGACCGATGGGCGCGGTTGGACTGTGCTGGCGCCGGTGCTGGCGCGGCTCGGCCGTTACGATGACGCCGTCCGGGCCTATCGCAATTCCATCAATTACGCCGGCGACAGCGCCGAACGTCGTGCCGATCTCGGCGAAGCGCTTGCAGGTGCGGCGGGTGGGGTGGTGACGGCGGAGGCCAAGGCCGAGTTCGAACGCGCGGTTGCGCAGAGCGCCGACGATCCCAAGGCAAGCTATTTCCTCGGGCTTGCGGCGGAGCAGGACGGCAGGGCCGCTGACGCGGCTTCGATCTGGCGCGGCATGCTTGCCAAGGCGCCCGCGGATGCGCCGTGGCGGCCGTTGCTCCAGTCGGCGCTGGCACGGGTCGGCGGTCCGGCCCCACCGGCGCTTTCCAACGACACGATGGCCGCCGCCAAGGACATGAGCGAAGGCGACCGCGGCGCCATGATCCGCGGCATGGTCGATCGGCTGGCGACACGGCTGAAGCAGAACGGCGACGATGTCGAGGGATGGCTGCGGCTGATGCGGGCCTATATGGTGATGGGTGAGCGCGAAAAGGCCGCGGGCGTGCTGGTTGACGCGCGCCAGGCGGTTGCCAGCGATGCCGAACGCTTGCGCCAGCTCAATGAGGGCGCAAAGAATCTCGGGCTGGATGGATAGGCAGGATGCGCCGACGCAAGGGCGAAGACAGAGGAAATTCATGACCCGCAAGCAGCGGCGTTTGACCATGATCGGCGGTTCGCTCGCAGTGCTCGCGGTTGCGGCGGCGCTGGTACTGAACGCGATGCGCGACTCCATCGTGTTCTTTTCCACGCCCTCGATGGCGGCCGAGAAGCAAATCCCGCCCGGTAAGCGGTTTCGCCTCGGCGGCCTGGTGCAGCCGGGCTCGCTGGTGCGCGGCGACAATCTCGCTGTCAATTTCAGCGTCGCCGACGGCAGCGCCACGCTGCCGGTCGCCTACAAGGGAATTTTGCCCGACCTGTTCCGCGAAGGGCAGGGCGTCGTCGCCGAAGGCGTGCTCGATGCCTCCGGGGTCTTCAAGGCCGATACCGTGCTGGCAAAACATGACGAGACCTACATGCCCAAGGATGTCGCCGATGCCCTGAAGAAGCAGGGCCACTGGAAAGACGACTACGGCGCCAAGCCGGGTACTGCCGCCGCGCCCGCGCCGACCAAGGGGGCGTCGCGGTGATCGCGGAAGCCGGACATTACGCGCTGGTGCTGGCGCTCGCGCTGGCGCTGATCCAGTCCACGGTGCCGATGCTTGGTGCGCGGTGGGGCGATCACGCCCTGATGAACGTCGCGCGCTCGACCGCGTTGGCGCAATTGCTGTTCGTGGCCGCGTCGTTCACGGCGCTGGTGATGCTGCACGTCGTATCGGATTTCTCCGTCGTTAACGTGTTCGAGAATTCGCACTCGATGAAGCCGCTGCTCTACAAGATCACCGGCGTGTGGGGCAATCACGAAGGATCGATGCTGCTGTGGGTCGCGATCCTGGCGCTGTTCGGCGGTTTGGTCGCGGCCTTCGGCAACAATTTGCCGCTGTCGCTGCGCGCGCATGTGCTGGCGGTGCAGGCCTGGATCGCCAGCGCGTTCTATCTGTTCATCCTGGTCACTTCGAACCCGTTCCTGCGCATCGCCAGCCCGCCGATCGAGGGCAGGGATCTCAATCCGGTGCTGCAGGACATCGGCCTCGCGGTCCATCCGCCGATGCTCTATCTCGGCTATGTCGGCTTCTCGATCTCGTTTTCCTTCGCCGTCGCAGCCCTGATCGAAGGCCGGATCGACGCGGCCTGGGCGCGCTGGGTGCGGCCATGGACGCTGGTGGCGTGGATATTCCTCACGCTCGGCATCGCGATGGGATCGTACTGGGCCTATTACGAGCTCGGCTGGGGCGGCTGGTGGTTCTGGGATCCGGTCGAGAACGCCTCGCTGATGCCATGGCTCGCCGGCACCGCGCTGCTGCATTCGGCCGTGGTGATGGAAAAGCGCAACGCGCTGAAGGTCTGGACCATACTCCTTTCGATCCTGACGTTCTCGCTGTCGCTGCTTGGCACCTTCCTGGTGCGTTCGGGCGTGCTCACCTCGGTGCATGCGTTTGCGACCGATCCGGCACGCGGTGTCTTCATCCTGTCTCATCCTCTGCCTGTTCATCGGCGGTAGCCTGTCGCTGTACGCCTGGCGCGCATCGGCGCTGAAGCAGGGCGGGCTGTTCGCGCCGATCTCGCGCGAAGGTGCGCTGGTGCTCAACAACCTGTTCCTGACCTCGGCCTGTGCGACCGTCTTCATCGGGACGCTGTATCCGCTGGCGCTGGAGGTTTTGACCGGCGACAAGATTTCGGTCGGTGCGCCGTTCTTCAACCTGACCTTCGGTCCTCTTTTCGTGCCGCTGATGGCTGCGATGCCGTTCGCGCCGCTATTGGCGTGGAAGCGCGGCGATCTGCTCGGCGCGGCGCAGCGGCTGACGGCAGCCGGCATTGCGGCGCTGATCGCGATCGCCGTGCTGTGGGCATGGACCTGGGGCGGCGCCACGCTCGCGCCGCTCGCGATCGGGCTTGCGGTCTTCGTCATATCAGGTGCCGTGACCGATCTCGCCGAACGCACAGCGCTGTTCCGCGCGCCCCTGGCGACGACGATGGCCCGCGCGCGTGGATTGCCGCGCGCGACCTGGGGGACGGCATTCGCGCATGCCGGCGTTGGCATCGCCCTGATCGGAATCGTCTGCGAAACCACCTGGAATAGCGAATATATCGGCTCGATGAAGCCGGACGATGTCGCCAAGGTCGCGGGCTATCAGTTGAAGCTCGACGGCGTCACGCAGCGGCAGGGGCCGAATTTTCGCGAGATGATCGCCCAGTTCACGGTCTCGCTCGACGGCGAGCGGCTTCGTGTCATGACGCCGTCGAAGCGCAATTTCACCACGCGGGGCTCATCGACCACCGAGGCTGCGTTGCTGACCCGCGGCGCCAGCCAGCTTTACGTTTCGCTCGGCGAAACCAATGCCGAGGGTGCCATCGCGGTGCGCATCTATCACAAGCCGCTGGTGCTGCTGATCTGGTGGGGACCGGTGCTGATGGCGTTCGGCGGCCTGCTGTCGCTCTCGGACCGCCGCCTGCGCGTCGGCGCGCCAAAGCCTGCCAAGGCCGCCCGCGCGCTGCAGCCGGCGGAGTGAGCTGTTGAAAAAGCTCCTTGCATGCGTATTCGTCGTTGCCGCGATGCTGGGCGGTCCGGCCGCCTACGCCGTGCAGCCCGACGAGATCATGGCGGATCCGGCCAAGGAAGCGCGGGCGCGCGACCTGTCGCGCGAGCTGCGCTGCATGGTGTGCCAGAACCAGTCGATCGACGATTCCGATGCGCCGCTGGCACGCGACCTGCGGCTGCTGGTGCGCGAGCGGATCGCATCCGGTGACAGCGACAATCAGGTGATCGATTTTCTGGTGGCGCGCTACGGCGAGTTCGTGCTGCTCAAGCCGCGCTTCACGCCGCACACGCTGCTGCTGTGGCTGTTGCCGCCGCTGGCACTGGCTGGAGGCACGCTGGCGCTGTGGATTTTCGGCCGGCGTCGTTCGAAATCATCCGGCGCGAACGATCCATCCTTGCTCAAATTGAGCGAAGAGGAGGAGGCTCGGCTGGAGCGCCTGATCGCAGTGGAGGCGTCGGAAAAGAAGGGCTAGCAGCCCTCATTGCAAGCGAGCCGGTTTCGGCTATGACTCCGGGTGCAAGAAAAAACTTCTCCCAGGAGGAAACCGGACATGGCGCTTTCACTCTACGACGCCAGCGTGGCGAATTATCTCCAGATCCTTGGTGCCGTCGGCGGCTTCCTCGAGCGCGGCCTCAAGCATTTTCAGGAAAAAGGCGTCGATCCCGAAACGATCGTCGAGGCGCGACTGGCGCCGGACATGCTGCCGTTACGCTTCCAGATCATTTCCGTCGCGCAACATTCCCGCGGCGCCATCGAGGGTGTGCAAAGCGGAGAATTTCGCCCGCCCTCGTTCAAGACGCCGTACGCTTACGCCGGATTGCAGGGGCTGATCGCGCAAACCCAGGAGGCGCTGTCGGCGTGGACGCCTGACGCCGTCAATGCGCTCGGCGGGCGCGACGTCGTCTTTAACCTCGGCGAGCACAAACTGCCCTTCACGGCGGAGGGCTTCCTGATGTCGTTCTCGCTTCCCAACTTCTATTTCCACGCCACCACCGCCTACGACATCCTGCGCACCAACGGCGTTCCCCTGGGCAAGCGGGATTTCATGGGCCGGCTCAAGATGAAGAAGTGAGCGGTTGCCCGGACGGCCGGAGGCGGGACGCCGTCCCGCTGACGGGCGTTCGATCCCAGGAACCGCATCGGCCGGGCGGTTCCGGCCGGCGAGGGGGCATTTTGCCCTTCGAAAGCCGTTTTTCAGCCTGCGCTAAGCCGTTGATAGGCTGCGCTAAACTGCCGCATCAATAACTCCCTCCATTACAAAAGTTTAATTTCCTAGCCAGCGCGCGGTAAGGCGCGAGACCCCATCTTGGGCCTGTCAGGTGCTCGCCCACGCACCGTCGAAATTCTGGCTCTGGAGATCTTTGCAACATGACCGAACGTCCCGTCGACCTTTCCTCGCTTCCGTCCTACGGCGCACGGCGCCGTTCGCTGTTTTCGGCGCGCAAATTCGCGCTGATGGCCTCCGTCGTCGCCGGCCTCGGCGCCGCCGTGTACGGTTTCAGCCCGCAGGGTCCGGTCGATGTCTTCACCAGCGCGGCGCACGCGCAGGTCAACAATGAAGTCCGCAAGGTCGAGCGGCCGATCGGCTTTGCCGACATCGTCGAGCGCGTGAAGCCGTCGGTGATTTCGGTCAAGATCAACATCGCCGAGAAGGTCTCCAAGGGTGACGACAGCGCCAACAAGGACGATGACTCGCCGTTCCAGCCGGGGTCGCCGATGGAGCGCTTCTTCAAGCGCTTCGGCGGGCCTGACGGTTTGCCCCCCGGCATGCGCGGTGGTCCCCGCAGCGGCCGTGGTCCGATGACCGGCCAGGGTTCCGGCTTCTTCATCTCGGCCGACGGCTTTGCCGTGACCAACAACCATGTGGTCGATGGCGCCGACAAGGTCGAGGTCACGCTCGACGACGGCAAGACCTACACCGCGAAGGTGATCGGCAGCGATCCGCGCACCGACCTCGCGCTGATCAAGGTCGCCGGCCGCACTGACTTCCCGTTCGCCAAGCTTTCCGACAGCAAGCCGAGGATCGGCGACTGGGTGCTCGCGGTCGGCAATCCGTTCGGTCTCGGTGGCACCGTGACCGCCGGCATCGTCTCGGCCTCCGGCCGCGACATCGGCAACGGCCCGTACGACGACTTCATCCAGATCGACGCGCCCGTGAACAAGGGTAACTCCGGCGGTCCGGCGTTCGACACCAATGGCGAAGTGATGGGCGTCAACACCGCGATCTATTCGCCGTCCGGCGGCAGCGTCGGCATCGCGTTCTCGATCCCCGCTTCGACGGTGAAGAGCGTGATTGCCCAGCTCAAGGACAAGGGCACGGTCAGCCGCGGCTGGATCGGCGTGCAGATTCAGCCGGTGACCTCTGACATCGCCGACAGCCTCGGCATGAAGAAGGCGGAAGGCGCGCTGGTCGCGGAACCGCAGGCCAACGGGCCGGCGGCCAAGGCCGGCATCCAGTCCGGCGACGTCATCACCGCTGTTAACGGCGAGCCGGTCAAGGATGCGCGCGAACTCGCCCGCACCATCGGCGGTCTGGCGCCCGGCAACGCCGTGAAACTCAACGTGTTGCAGAAGGGCCAGGACAAGGTCGTCAACCTTACGCTCGGCCAGTTGCCGAACACGATCGAGGCCAAGGCCAATATCGATCAGGACGACAAGGGTAGCGCCACCAAGGGAACCGGCGTTCCGAAACTCGGCCTGACGCTCGCCCCGGCCAACAGCGTCGCTGGCGCCGGCAAGGACGGCGTCGTGGTCACGGAAGTCGACCCCAAGAGCGCGGCCGCCGAGCGCGGCTTCAAGGAAGGCGACGTCATTCTCGAAGTCGCCGGCAAGAGCGTCGCCAACGTCGGCGAAGTCCGCGAAGCGATCGATGCGGCGCGCACCGACAACAAGAACAGCGTTCTCATGCGCGTGAAGAGCGGCGGTTCGTCGCGCTTCGTGGCGGTGCCGCTGGCCAAGGGTTAAATACGAGATGGAGGGTTTCGCCGGCATTCGTCGCCCCCGCCGACGGCTCCTTCCGGGGAGCGGGCCAAAAGCTCGCTCCCTCCGGCTACCTTCCGGTGGAATACGCCCCCCTCCGTCGGAAGGGTCTAAGGGCGGTGAGGTCCCCCAGCTTCACCGCCCGCTTTTTTCACTTGAGAGCATGATCCGGATTGAGAACGGCCGGTCGCCTTGCATGTGCAGGGCGACCGCGCCATGGTGAGAGAAAGCATGTTCCCCGTGACCGCAACTGCCCCGCAAATGCGCCTGCTGATCATCGAAGACGACCGCGAGTCCGCCGACTATCTGGTCAAGGCGTTCCGTGAAGTCGGCCATGTCGCCGATCTCGCCAGCGACGGCGAGGAGGGCCTGTCGATGGCCGACGGCGGCGACTACGACGTGCTCGTGGTCGACCGGATGCTGCCCAAGCGCGACGGCCTGTCCGTGATCGGTGCGCTGCGCGAGAAGGGCAATCGCACCCCGGTCCTGATTCTCTCCGCGCTCGGCCAGGTCGATGACCGCATCAAGGGCCTGCGCGCCGGTGGCGACGACTATCTGCCAAAACCCTATTCGTTCGCCGAATTGCAGGCGCGCGTCGAAGTGCTGTCGCGCCGCAATGTCGGCCCGGCCGAAGAGACCACCTACCGCGTCGGCGATCTCGAACTCGACCGGCTTTCGCATCGGGTCGCGCGCGGCAAGGACGAGTTGACGCTGCAGCCGCGCGAATTTCGCCTGCTCGAATATTTGATGAAGCATGCGGGCCAGGTGGTGACGCGCACCATGCTGCTCGAAAACGTCTGGGATTATCATTTCGATCCGCAGACCAACGTCATCGACGTGCATATTTCACGGCTGCGCTCCAAGATCGACAAGGGTTTTGAACGGCCCTTGCTGCACACGATCCGTGGCGCCGGATACATGATCCGTGACGGAGCGTCAGGAAGCTCAACAAAATCAATATTTTAGTTGATTGATACCGGTTTTTATTTAGCGCCTTTCTAGCGTTTTGGGCGACACTACCCCTCGACGGGGTCGGCCATCTTGCCCGCCATCGGCAGCGCTTTCAGCCATTCCTTCAGATCGTCCGGCAGGATGATTATCCGTGTCCCGTGCTTGTGCGCCTTTAGCACTTGATCGTCGACGGCCTCGCGGATGCGGGTCGTTCCGATCCCGGTGAGCGCGCTCGCTTCCTCCGGCGACAGTGACATCCGATCAGCCAGCGGTACTTCTTTTTTTCTTCTGACTAGGCTTGCCCATCACGCACCCTCTCACCGCATATCACAGCGCGTCATGCGCTTGAATTTGGCCCAGCATCGCGGTCTAGTACAGGAAAAGCGGCGGGGCCTTTTTCGTGTCGCCCGCGAGCGTGAGCCTCGATGAGCAAGAGCAGAAAGCCGCCCGGCAGCCGTTCCGACGTGTTGCTAAACGAGCTCCTGGCCGCGATCGGCAAGGGTGACCTCAACCCCTTCCAGCGTTACCCTCTCATAGCTGCCCTGGAAAAAATCTGGTCTGCCTACGCCGAGCGACCCGGCGAATTGACAGCCGAAGGAACCGACGGCTCAGGAAGTTTCGCGCAGACACTGCGAAGCGACGCGCGCAGCGAAAAGGCTTTAACCCTGATGAAATCGTCATAGCTGGGTGGCTTCGGGCAAATCCCGATGCCGACGAGCTTGAGCTACGCGAGCAAGTGGAGGATCTCAAAAACGATGGCGAGGCACAACCCAGTCCCGCCGAGGTCGAAGAGGAGGAAGACCGGGCCATCGCATATCGGCTCAGCGCCAGCTACCGCAAGCGAGACATAAGGAAGCTTGTGGTCGAACCGTTTATTCTGTTCCTGAAAAAGAACCGCATCGCGCCGTCGTCGCGCAAATTACCGCTAAATCACATGACGAAAGCACTGTTCGATTGGCTGGAAATCGAGCCAGGGTCACCGCCACGTCCCGCCGATGCCGGGATCAACGCGATTGCACGGACCTCGAAACTCAACGCCGTGGCAGAAGCTCGCCGCGAAAGCAACCAGCGCTCCGCAGCTTCGCCGAAAATCAGCCTACCGCTTTCCGTTCCAAAACCATCGCAACGCTGGCAGCATCCCGACGAGGAGTCGCGAACTCGTGTCGAGGAGGTTATGGCGATGCGCAAGATGTCGACGAAGATGTCAAATTTTCCGGTTTCATTGCCGGCGGATTTGCACCTGGCTTTCAAGCTGAAGTGCGTTAGCCAGCGCAAGACCATGGCCGAGATCGTTCGCGATTTGGTGGCGCGCGAATGCAACGCCGCTGGTGAGGCCCATACTAAATCCAAGGTGAAGCCCACGAAGTCGGCCAAGGTCGAGAACGTGCATGCCTGAAAAGAAATCGCTGCCCGGTCGGCGCCGGACAGCCAAAGTCGCAAGCGTTAATGAGGTCATATCGAACTAATCTGATCCAATACCACGCTTCGACCTTGGTTCCTAGCCGGCCGCACAGCCTCACATAAGGTGAGGATTGCGTCCATGCTTTCAGACGAAACCTATTTCCACTTGCTCGAGTTCGCCCGTTGGCGGGCCAGCGCGCCGCGAAATCCATTCCGCTGCCCCTGCATGCAGTCTCCCGATCCTGCCGCCTGCCTGCTGCGCCAGGCGCAGGAGCTGTCGCTGTCACATCTGCGCCGCCGCCCGCGTGTGGCGCGCTCCCGTAGATCCGCGATACGCCGACCTCGATCGGCTCTGTCAATGTGAGCGGCGCGAGAAAAAACTGCGCCAGGAAGTAATTGCCGCGCGCAAGGCGGCCTGGCTCGCAACGGCTGAAGGTCAGAACGAAATAGCCCCTCTCAAGCAAGGGAGGGCGATCGTAGTGGAAGAAATGAACTCCAACGAATTCGACGGTGCCAGCGTCGACCTTGCGGACGACTGCCGGATGGAACGCCGCCTCGGAAGCCGCACAAGCAGGCACCGACCAATCGCAAAGTACTTCGTCGATGCGAAGCCGCGCACCCATCAGGGCGACCTTCGACAGCTGCATCCCGCGGTCGTAAAGCGGCTGGTGCCGTTGCCGAACTGGGTCAACTGGAAGTGGGAGCTGAACGAAAAGGCACCGCCTGGACCAAGGTGCCGTACCAGCCGAGTGATCCGACCAGGCATGCGAGACCACAGCAAGAAGAGAACCTGGGGCACGTTCGCTGAAGCAGTCGCCAATGTTGAAGCCAGCAAGGCCGATGGCATCGGTTTCTGCTTGTTCGAAACCAACATCTGCGCGTTCGACATCGATGATTGTCGTGACATTATCACCGGCAAGATCGTCCGGTAGCGATGGTGCTGATCAAGCGCTGCGGCGCGACCTATGTCGAAGAAACCGTTTCCGGCACCGGACTGCGCGTCATCGGCCGCGGCGGCACCAAATAGGTCAACCGCAAACAGAAGATCGCCGGCAGCAAGGTGTCGATCGAGAGCTATAGATATTGCGAGAGATATATAACGATCTCCGGAATGACGCTCGATGGCGTCAAGCCGAACATGCCGGATCTCGGCAACATCGACGCGGTGATCACCAGCGTGGTCGAGGAACTGGATCGGGAGAACGGCACCGGCAACGGTACGCCCGAATTCCAGCACCACAAACAGCGGTGCTCCGCCCGTCGTCGCGCGACGTCCACGTCGACGACGGCAAGATCAATCCATTTCTCGAACACTCATTGCCGCTCGAACTGCTGGAGCTGGTTCGTGATGGCGTTCCGGTGGGCGGGCGCTCGGATCAGTTCTTTCACGCGGTGAAATGGCTGAAGGATCTGCAATGGTCGCCCGACGACATCATCGCACTGCTCAACACATACCCCGACGGCATCGCGAACAAGTATGTTGCGGGCAATCGCGTCGCCGCAGAAGCGCTCCGCGCCTACGGCAAGCCGGACAGTAGCAAGCCTGGCGACAGCAAGCCAGGTGATCGACAAACCAGACGACGCCCCGACGCAACAGGCGATGGCCGCACCGAAGCTCATCCTGTCGAGCGAGGAATTCACCCGCGGCTTCGTGCCGCCGGACTACCTATGGGACGGGATCCTGCTGCGCGGCTTTGTCTACTCATTCACCGCCCGGACCGGCGACGGCAAGACCGCCGTCATGTTGGCTTTGGCGGCAGCGATCGCCCGCGGCAAGGACTTCGCAGGCCGTGAAGTTACGCAGGGCACCGTGCTGTATTTCGCCGGAGAAAACTCCGACGACGTCCGCATGCGCTGGATCGCGATGGCGCAGCATTTGAACTTCGATGCCGACACTATTGATGCACATTTTATTTCTGGCACGTTCGATATTGCCAAACTGGAGTTGAGGATCCGGCAGGAGGTCGCAGCGATCGGCGGCGTGATCCTCGTGATCATCGACACCTCGCCGGCCTATTTTGTGGGTGAGGACGAAAACAGTCGGATCCAAATGCGCGATCACGCCGAGATGACGCGACGGCTGCATAATTTGCCTGGCGCCCCCACCGTCATCACGCTTTGCCATCCTGTAAAGGGTGCCCAGAACGACAATTTAGTCCCCGCCGGCGGCGGCGCCTTCATCAATTCGATGGACGGCAATCTTTGCGCCCACAAGACCGACATGCTGGTGACGATGCATTACCAGGGCAAGTTCCGCGGCGTCGATTTCGAACCGACTTCCTTCGAACTGCTCTCAGTCACCGCCCGCAAGCTGCTCAACGCCAAGGGCCACCATATGCCGACCGTGATCGCCAGGGACCTGTCGAAGGACGATCAGCGCGAGAAGAATCGCGAAGCACGCTCGGACGAAGACGCCATCCTGGTCCTGCTGTTCCGGCGGACGAAGTCGACGTCACTCAACGACATCGCAAGGGAGCTGGGCTGGGTTGTTGGCAGCGACAATCATCCGAATAAATCCAAGGTCCAGCGGCTGATGAAGGACCTGACGCGCGGCAACAAGGCTGACCGATTGGTGGAAGTAGACCGCGACGGGGCGAAGCTGACGAAAAAGGGATCCACCGCCGCTGCCGCCGCCGTTGGAACTGCTACCGCTGCCGCTGCCGCTGCAGCCATGGAAGCCGCCACCAGCCCGGAACAGGGCACGAAACCCATGCTGTAAGGCTAGGCGGTAGCCGGTGCTCAACAGGCCACACCACAACCAGGCGGCTGCGACGCAACCTGTAGAGGCTGAAAAAAGTCGCGGTACGCGGGCGATACGCGACCGCGATACGATACGCGGCGATACGCGACGCGAAAATACGAGCTAAGCCGTTGAAAAGGCGCCGTATCAGGTGATACGCGGAGCGCGATACGAGGCCCAAATCTTTGCGTATCGTATCGCCCCCCTTCCTTAGAAGGGGGCGACGATACGCGAGGGTGACACACTCCTGTTTGTGGTGGTTGTAAAATCGCGCCGCGCGGCGCCGCGGCCCGCTGATCAAGTTCGAGATCCTGGATGAGGCGGAGGCGCCCGGCGTCGGGCTGGCGAGGCCAAGGATTGGCGCGGGTTCAGCGAGCGATCGGGCGGGTTGTTGTCGCTTCATTTGGCCCGCGCGCCGATCTGGATTCGCCGGGGCGCAGAAAGCGTCAGAAACGCTACTCGGATCAATGCTTACGTCAATTTGACCACAGGCGGCAGCGCCGGATTTGATTTCGATTATTCGGTGACGGAAAAGGGAGCGGAAGATGAGGCGCCGGTTATCCGGCTGGACATCGTCGCGGGCGTGTTCGCCTGTCGCCACTGCCACCGGTTGGGCCACAGCACCGCGCCGCAAGTGCGACGACGCCCAATCTTCCCCAACACCGCCTGGCCACGCATCGTTTGGGGGCTAATTTGGGGGCCAAGACTAAACTTCGTACAAATAATCCATATGAATCAATATATTATTAGATATGCTGGCGGATGACCTCTCCGCCGAACGCCTTACGACACCCTCCACCACCGCAAGCTGATGCACGCGATGATCCTGCACTTCCAGCGGATAGCGCCGACGTGGCTGTTAATCGACTACGACTGGTCGGCGACCAAGCAGGCGGCACAGTACACCCCGCTGCTCGGATTTCGTGATCCTCCCTCGCCTGAAATGGATCGAGGGCTCGAAGCACACCGGCAAGGACAACCACGCCTGGTACAGGTTCGATGTCAGGCATAAGAGCGGCCCTGTCTTCCACGGGCGCGGCCAGGACGAGATGATCCCCTCACGGCGCAACAGAAGTCTGCGAGCAATGCCGCAAGCCTTACGAGCCGCACCGAATTAGTTCGCGGTTCTGCCTCAGAGACGTGCCGGCAGCGTGCCCATCGCAAGAGGCTTAGACTACGTGTGACACCCGCGTGCGCACCTAGACCCAGCGCAGCGATAGGACCATCGGACTCCTCCGAGCCGCATCTGATGAGGCCGCGCTGCGTTCAGCATTGTGCAGCAGACCTACGTCAATCCTTATCGCGGCCCTCGACGAGGTGGTGCGGATGGCGGTGTCTGACGACGACCCCGCCGCCGTCAAGAGAGCCAGAGCCTGGAATTTGGCGCGGCGGCGTAGGCGGCACCGTCGTGGTCAAGAAGGTCTGTTGTCGCCGCTCCTCGACTATGTCCCGGATGATGACGTGAACGGCCTGGTCGTCCTCGCCTGTGTGCGGCTGCGGCGCCTTGCCCAGGTTCGATCGAGCCAGGCATGAGCGGCCGACACACGGGCCGCCGCGGGGCGGTCTTCCACGGGCGCGGCCAGGACGAGATGATCCCCTCACGGCGCAACAGAGTTCTGCGAGCAATGCCGCAAGCCTTGCGAGCCGCACCGAATTAGTTCGCGGTTCTGCCTCAGAGACGTGCCGGCAGCGTGCCCATCGCAAGAGGCTTAGACTACGTGTGACACCCGCGTGCGCACCTAGACCCAGCGCAGCGATAGGACCATCGGACTCCTCCGAGCCGCATCTGATGAGGCCGCGCTGCGTTCAGCATTGTGCAGCAGACCTACGTCAATCCTTATCGCGGCCCTCGACGAGGTTGTGCGGATGGCGGTGTCTGACGACAACTCCGCCGCCGTCAAGAGAGCCAGAGCCTGGAATTTGGCGCGGCGGCGTAGGCGGCACCGTCGTGGTCAAGAAGGTCTGTTGTCGCCGCTCCTCGACTATGTCCCGGATGATGACGTGAACGGCCCGGTCGTCCTCGCCAGTGTACTGCTGCGGGGCCTTGCCCCAGCCGCGATCGAACAGGGCGCTGGCCGCCGACACACGGGCCGCCGCTGGGGCGGCCTTGGAGCCGCAGACGCCTGTCAGCGTGCGGATGGCCAGCGCGGTCTGTGCCCGCGCCAAAGATCGAATATCTGCTGTAGCCTTGGTCATTTAGGTAGTTTTGCCCTCATCAGCTTGTCCACATCTCGCGTAGCTTACACCAAAGTTCCTATCAGCAACGCCTCAAGCATCAGTGACTCCACCGTGACCATAGTGGCACCACGGGCTCATCGCCGTGGTGGATCATGGACCGCAGCAGCAGGCATAAGGCGGCGGGGATCTCGGCCTATGTAACGAACTCAGAGCGCGGCACCTCGGCCGCCTACCTCGCCGCCAACAGCGCCCGATTCCCTTCCGGCGACCGGCCGAGCGCATTGAGTTCAGCGACCCAGGCTTGCATCCCGATCACGATGCGAAAGCCGTCGTCGGTGGCGATCACGAACGCGCTGGATGCGGCAGCGCGCAGCATTTGCTCAATTTCGAGCAGGTCGGCGTCTGGATTGTCGCGCCGCACCGCGGTGATCGCCGCGGCAATGGCGGCAGGGTCACGGCCTTGCTCGATGCGTAGCAGGTCGCGGCGTTGGTTGGGTGTGAGCGTCACGCGGCTTTGCCCCGCGCTCGCTGCCAATGATGCCGGCAATAACCCCGCTGCACCGCAACGCCGCCGCAGAACATCGTCGCGACCTTTTCGATATCGCCGAGCGGCCAGTGACACCTGGTATTGTCGAGCTCGATCAGCGAGCACGGCCGCATGTCGAGCGCGTCGTCGACGGATGGCGGCGGCTTTGCCGGTGCGCTTTTCAGGTGTGTCGGGTGACACACCAGGTGCGACCGCGCCCGCCATGGCTTCACGTCGTACCGCTTTGCCACGCCGCCAGCCGGCAGCACGCCTTCCCGGCGCAGCCGGCTCGCTTTACCGCTGATCGCGCCGGTGGGCCGGTGCAGCCGCCTGGCGATCTGCGCCGCGCTCGCCACCGGCCATAGGCTGATCAGTGTGCTGATTTCCTCGGCGGTCCAATCGCTCATGATGGCAAACCAGCGCGTGGAAAGCGGCGGCATTTTGGCGTTGCATCGGCGCGCCGTCGGCGTAGATTTGCGGTGCTCGCGACAATGCGCCGTCTTGATGTGCGCCGACACAGGCTTCCATACCGATCAGGCAAGACGGTATATTGGCGAGCCGCGCTTCCGCTTGGCCGCGCGACCACTTTTGTCGCAGCACGATGGCGCCGCGCCCATCGTGGCCCACGACGTGGAACGTGTTCTTGCCGATATCGATGCCGATCACGGCAATCGCGGTATTGGGTGTCCGAGACATGGCGTGCTCCTTTGTCTTTGGCGCCCCTTGCCAGCTTCGCTTGCTGGCGGGGCAGGAGCACGGCCGGACCATCCCATTCTGATGTCCCCAGTCAAGCACACAGCGCGCGGTTTTCCCGTCTCCACGCGAACTCATCGTGAAGTTGTTGCGCTGATGGATCGTGCAGAGGAGAGGGCGGGACCCGAAGACGTCGGTGAACAGGCTCTGATGCGCGGGTTGGATACCGCATTTCCGTTTTTTCGTCTGGGGCTGTCCTGGTCTAGCGTCGGGCGTCGATCAGATGATCGGCCACATAATGGGTTTCAGGAATTCCCCTGCCGTGGTCCCGCCCTCACTTCTGCACGATTGATGTCTGCGGCTACTCCCCCTTGATTCTGGTTGCAACGGAGGGGCTGTGGGCCGGTCGAGCGCACCTCACGACTCGAGCGGTCCACAGCCCCGGACGACGTTACGCCTGTCGATGTGCCATGAGCTCGCGATTGATCGCCCAAATGAAGGCCGATAGCTCGCGGGCAATCGCCGTGGCGATGACGGTTCGCCGCTTGCCCTTCCGCTCGAGTGACCGGAAGCGCCCGCACAGTCTGGTTTGCGCTTTCCACGCAATCTCGCGCACGCGTCTCGGTGCGGCCGCCACCTTTGGCTGCTTCTCTCGGCTCACGCGCGGCGGATATCGATAGCTCCAGGCCGCCTCGACCAGGATGCGTCGCGCCCGCCCATTGCCGGCCTTGGTGATGCCGCCGCGCTTGACCTTGTCGCCGGTGGAGCTTTCTGAGGGCACGAGACCCAGATAGCCCATCAGCTCGCGCGGATTTTGAAAGCGGGAGAGATCACCGATCTCGGCCAGCACCCCCACAGCCGCAATGAGATCGATCCCGCGCATCGCCTGCAGGGCCGCGACAACCTCGGCAAGCGACCACTCGGGCACCGCCTCGCGGATCGCCTTTTCCAAACGCTCGACGCGCTCGCTTTCCTGGCGCATCCCTTCAAGCAGCTCTTCGAATGCGATGCGCTGCTCGCGATGCTCGAGCTTCTGCGCCATCAGCCACCTCATGTGGGCTGGCCCCCACGTCGTCTTGCCCGGATAAATGCGCCCCAGCCGCAGCATCAAGGACGAGATCTGCTGGCGCTTGCCCTGGAGGTCCTTCTTCGCGGCCTGACGGGCGCGCGAGAGATCGCGCATGGCCTCGTGCCGCTCGTCCGGCACCCACACAGCGGTGAGCTCGCCGGCGCGCAACAGCTTGGCGAGGCTGACCGCATCGCGTCGGTTTGTCTTCACGCGGTCGCCGGGCTTCTTCGGAACGAGCGAGGGAGCCACCACCAGGCACTCGTGGTCGAGGCTCTTGAGCAGTCTGTAGAGCCCATACCCTGTCGGTCCTGCTTCGTAGCAAAACGTCAGAGCGACGGTATTTCGCTGCAAGCTTGGCCACGAGCTTTCGGATCGCCGCCTCCGTGGCAGGGAACTCCCCGAGATACCGCACCTCGCCGCCACGGCCGCCATCGGCAATTGCTACTGCATTACGCGATTTTGACGTATCGATTCCGACGAAGGCTTCGCTATGATGCCCCACGACTCGCCCTCCTTGTTTGAGGCTCTGCCCGGCCTATCCGGGCAACCCTCGTCGCAACATCGAGGGTGAGTCGCCTCATTTGTGGAGGGGACATACAGTCTAGCGGAAGTTGGTCCGTGCAGTCGCTTCATATGTCAGGATCGCTTTCCCATTGAGGGCGCCGTTGAACGGCGTCTTGCGGTGCACCTGACGCCGCCAGCTGCCACCGTGCTCATGGCGTCCACCGAAGGTCTGGTGTTAGGATATTTTATTCGCTCCCCCGCACGCTGCGGTCACCAATGTTGGGAGAGGACGCCATGATGCACCTCGGACGCAGCCATTCGAGACGAGGCCTTGCGTCAGCTCTCATCGGAGAGATCGCGGCCGTCATCGACGATATGGAAGGCTTTGAAGAAGTCAGGAAGCTTGAGGGTATGGAGATCGGAGCCGACGAACACCTTGACGAGCTCGGCGCTTTCACATTGCCGAGGTTCTCGGTTTACGAGTTAAATGCGGATCGACTGGATTTGTTCGATGCCGCAATTCAGCGACGGATTGCTTATTTCTTCACGCGTGCCGGAAGCCTTGCCGCACACCTGCACGCGATTGCGTCGACTAAAAATGAATCGAAGGAGCTGTGCAGGCAGCACGCTATCGACGCGCAAAAGGAAATCAACAGCCTTTTAGAATTGGGTGATGATTTGCTGCGTGATCTGCGAAAGCTCGTATCCAAGAAGCGGCCCGAGACAATATCCAGAGCTTGACGACACGCCGCGCGAGCTGCCGTATTGTCTTCGTTAGGTGCCCTTTGCCGTCATTTAGCCACCACAGATGCCGACTGTCAGGAATATCCGCGTTGCCTGCGATAAGTCCCATTTGGCTGCGAACAGGCCGACGAACGCGCCAATCAAAAATGAGCCGGTCACGTTGATTATGAGCGTGCCCCAGGGAACGCCCGTTGCAAGCAGCTTTCCCGATCGTTGCTGCCTGCTTGCTGTGTTAATTGCTGTACGCCTTGCTGCGGCCTGAGCGATGCCGAAAGAGACTGCCCTTGGATTTGGTTTCGTCAGGCATGCCAAACAAGGTCGCACCGCGCCTTCTCATGCCGACCAGAACCTTTGTCGGTCCGAAACGAACTAATTAAATGGTCGTGAATTGGTGATGGCACTTCCGTTATTGATGTGGTGGACGGCGCCCGCTCCCGGCATCGAGGTGCCATAGGGTTCGAGCTTCATTGATAGCGCCTTCCGGTGACGACTTCCGGACTGGTCTCGGGCCAACCGCGGTGAAGGTCAGGTGGTGTTGGTCTCTGGCGAAGCGGGGATCGGCAAACCGTCCCCCGGCCGCAGGCGCTCGATCAGGGCGAGGATGCCGGTGGCGATGTGCTCCGGAACGGTGCCGCCGGGGCGCCGCAACGAGCCGTCCATATAGTCGCGCAGAAAGAGTACGTCCGGCGGCGGGGGCGTCGTGTGAACGGACAGGTAGAGGGACGCGAGGATCGCCCCCGCCTGCTCGAACGTGATGGCGCCGCTCCGATAGTGCTGCAGCAGGGTCGGTCCGTCGAGGCGCGGCAGCACGATGCCGAAGCGCCCCTCGAGGGTCACCTCGTCGAACACCTCCGGCGCCGGGCCGCCGGCGGCGAACACGGCGCGGGTCACTCGCGCCTCGTGCCCGCTGAGCCGCTGCGAAACGCCGGCCTTGAACAGCTTCACCACCTGACCGGGCGTCCAGGCGTGGACGTCCGCAAAGACGCCTTCGCCGATCTTCTCTCCGAGGGATCCCCGCATCGCCCGTCCTCCAACCGCGAAGAGCAAACACCGGCGGCGGGCAAAAGAGAACCCCCCCGTCGCGGCCGCCGGGCACTATGTTCGCTTTCCACTGCAGAGACGTTCGCCACGTCGCTAACTGGCGCGCAGTTTGATGCAAGTCCGGTTAGGACCCAGGCTGTGTGAAAACCCTGACGGTCAAGTTGAGCGTAGAAATTCTGTCTGGATTTTGTCGATCTGAAAATCAATCGTACTGGCATCCTCTTTCTGAAGAGGGCAATTGAGAACACAATTCTGCGCGTTCATTGCTCTTCGACGTTTTCACACAGTCTGGACCCGTAATGGACATCATGCCTTGCAGGCGTCGGCCAACGCCAGTTTCTGCGACTCGCTCGCTGTCCGTCGGGTATCACGCCGGCTATGTGAATGACCGAGGCCACGGCCGACGGCTTGGACTTTCGGCACCACGTGCTTTTCCTTCATCCGCTTTGAGCGGTCGTAGATCTTGCCGGGCGGCGATGGGGCGGACTTGAAAAACGCTCTCCGCGGCGGCAATCTCGGCCTGACTAAGGCCTCAATCTGGGAGAATTTCGACTTATACCGATCGATGCAAGGATCGACGATGAGGCAGCGGCTTATAATGTGGCTTGCCGTTGTTGCGGGCGTTGTCCTGGTGCTCGCGGTCGCCTGGGCCGCCATCCTCTGGACCCGCCCGGAGCCTATTCGCATCGCGTTCGCCAATTCGCTCTCTGGCCCGTCCGCCCCGGCCGGGACGGAAAGCCTGGTCGCGACGCAGCTTGCAATCGACGAGGTGAACGCCAAGGGTGGCGTCAACGGACGGCCGATTGAGCTCCTTCTGTTCGACGACGCAAGCAATCCAGCCGTGGCGGGCGCGAATGCGCAGGCGATCGCCGACAGCCCGTCCGTCGCGGTGCTCGGTCATTATCTCAGCTCCGCCTCGCTTGCAGCAGGGCCGATATATAAGGATGCGCGGATCCCGGCGCTCACGGGGAGCGCGGCTGTCGACGATCTGACATCCACCAATGATTACTATTTTCGTGCGCTGGCGCCGGTCTCCGCACAGGCGCGCTCGATCGCGGAACATCTGCGCGCCGTGATGAAGGAGCCAAGAGTCCGCCTCGTTCACACGCGCGATTCCTACGGCAAGAGTTTTGAGCATGGATTTGCGGAGGCCTATCCGGCGGAGCATTTGCGTGTGTTCGGACTGGACGTCGCAGCCGGTCAGATCGGATCGATGGATGAGGCGCTATACGCTGCCGCGCAGGAGTCCGGACCCGGCGTTATCGTCGTCGGCGCGGCAACCGATTTTAGCGCAGACATCGTCAAGGCGCTCCGCCGCCACGGCATCAAGGGAATGATCATCGCATCCCAAGCCGCGGCCCGCGAAAGCTATTTGCAGAATTTCGCCAACGAGCCCGAGGAGAAAGCGCATCCGGGTTTCTTCAGCGAGAATCTGTATGCTGCTTCATCGCTGATGTTCGACAGTGCCGGCGTGGCGGCGCAGGTTTTTGCCGCCGGCTACAAAGCGAAAGCGGGAACCTCGCCAAGCTGGGTTGCCGGCGGCTCGTATGATGCCGCGCGCCTGATGATCGATGCGCTGAAACGGGCTGCCGTTCAGAATCGATCCGACAGCAAGGTCGTAGATCGCGACCGTGTGCGCGTCGCGCTCGCCGCGATCGACGGTCCGAAATCGGCGGTCGTTGGGCTGACCGGGCAGCTCTATTTCAACGCGAACCGCGACATTCCGCGCCCGATCCGAATGGGTTTCTTCCGTTACGGTTGGTTCGTCACGGCGCCGCTGCAACTCGTGCGCATCGATCAGCCTGATGGAATCGATCTCGCCGCGGAACGAGAGAAGGGCCATGTCGCCACCTTCGGCAACCGACACTACTGGATTCAGCGCGTCGTTTATACCGGCATCGACATTATTCGCGTCAGCCGGATCGACGTGAAGCAGAATTCGTTCAGCGTCGACCTCTATCTCTGGATGCGGTTCGCCGGCGACGATGAGACGCAGACGCATGTTGAATTCCCGGCTTTGGCGGATCGCGGGGCGTTCGATCCGGCTCGGCCGATGCACACCCGGGTGAGCGCGTTGGAGGCCGCAG
>CAWBRL010000007.1:0-154095 GCA_963791165.1 uncultured Alphaproteobacteria bacterium
GACGATCTGCCGTCGGGCAATGAACGGAAATTCAATTCACGGACCAACACGCTTTATCTCGCACCTGGCCTGCGGCCGGGCCAGCGCGCCTTCCAGTTGGGAACGCAGATCGCGATGCTGGCGTTCGATCGGGAATTGACTGATCTGGTCGATGGCGCCGGATTTACCAGCCAGGAGGCGCGCGGGCTTGCGCGCATCGGGCTTGCGAATTATTTCGCCGGCGCGCTGATCATGCCCTATGGGCGTTTCCTGGCGGCGGCCGAGGCGCGCGGCTACGACATCGAGTTGCTGGGATACGAGTTCGGCGTAGGCTTCGAGACGGTCTGCCACCGGCTGAGCACGCTGCAACGGCAGGGCGCGCGCGGCGTGCCGTTCTTCTTCATCCGGGTCGATCGCGCCGGAAATATTTCAAAGCGGCAATCGGCGACCGATTTTCACTTCTCGCGGGTCGGCGGCACGTGTCCGCTCTGGAACGTCTACGAAGCGTTTGCCAGTCCCGGAAGTATCCTGACCCAGCTCGCGCGCATGCCGGACGATCGAACCTATCTCTGGATCGCTCGCACGGTGTCGCACGCGCGCGGCAAATACGGCGCGCCGACCAAGACGTTCGCCATAGCCCTTGGCTGCGACGTGCGGCATGCCGAGCGCGTGGTGTATTCGGAAGGTGTTAACCTCAAGGCCTCGAATGCAACGCCGATCGGCATGGGCTGCAAGGTCTGCGAGCGTCCGGATTGCGCGCAGCGCGCCTTTCCCCCGATCGGCCGGGCGCTGCGGATCGACGAGACACGATCCCGCTTTGCGCCCTATGCCACGACGTGACCCGGGGTCTGGGAGTGGACCGGCCTGGGATATCGGGGAAAACCTCTTCCAGGCGGCGGCAGAATCTGGTCCTGCTGGCCCCTGCGCCGGCTGGTTTGTGAAAATTTCTTGAAATAGCGGGCATAGGTCTTCTCGACCCCATTGACACTCGCGGGCGAATAACACCACATGTAGGCGTCACGGTCTACCAGATCGCAAGATTTGGTAGCTAAGAGGGAAGCCGGTGTATCGCATGTTTGCCTGCGAGAATCCGGCGCTGCCCCCGCAACTGTAAGCAGTGAGTTGCCCCCAATTCTTACGTCACTGATGCGGCCACGCATTGGGAAGGCCGGGTGCGACGACGACCTGCAAGCCAGGAGACCTGCCGCGACACCAAAAAACGTCCACGGGCGGGGTGTCCGGCGGTCGCTTGCAGATCCATGCCGGCGCTTGCCGCCCGCGCATTCGATGCAGCGTCCCTCCTGACATCCAGCCCCAACAACATCTCGGGGTCTGTCGATGTCGCAATCTTCTCAACTCGTCTCGCTCGAAGCCAAAGCCGCTCCCTTTCTCCAGTTGCGTACCGAATCGTCAGCCTCGCCCGACGGCGCGCTGCCGATGCAGGTAATTCGCCGCAACGGCACGGTTTCAAAATTCGACGCCAGCAAGATTTCGGTCGCGATGACCAAGGCGTTTCTCGCCGTCGAGGGCCACACCGCGGCGGCCTCGCGCCGGGTGCACGAGGTTGTGGAGCAACTGACGGCTGAAGTCGTCGGTGCGCTGTCGCGCCGGATCAGCGAAGGCCGCACCTTCCACATCGAAGACGTGCAGGATCAGGTCGAACTGGCCTTGATGCGCAGCGAGCACCACAAGGTGGCGCGTGCCTATGTACTCTATCGCGAGCAACGGACCCGGCAGCGCGCCGAGCAGGAAGCCGCCAAGTCGGCCAAACCATCGTCCGGACCGATACTGCAAGTGACGCTGGCGAACGGCACGAAAGTGCCGCTCGATACCGCGCGGCTCGTATCGATCGTCAACGAAGCCTGCGCCGGCCTCGAGGGCGTCGAGGCGGCGCCGGTGCTCGCGGAAACCCAGCGTAATCTCTATGACGGCATCAGTGAGGACGAACTGGCGCTGGCGTCCGTGATGGCCGCGCGTACGCTGGTTGAGCTGGAGCCCAATTACGCCTATGTCAGCGCGCGGTTGCTGCTCGACAGACTGCGTACCGAGGTGCTGTCGTTCGTGCTGGCGTCGCCGACCAGGGCCTCGCAGGCCGATATGGCCGTGCGATACGCCGAATATTTCCCGGCCTATATCAAGACCGGCATCAGGGCCGAATTGCTCGATCCCGATCTGGCGCGCTTCGACCTGAAAAAACTCGCCGCGGCGCTGAAGCCGGAGCGCGACCTGGCGTTTCAATTCCTGGGACTGCAAACGCTGTACGACCGCTACTTCCTGCATGAGGGCGGCAACCGCATCGAACTGCCGCAGGCGTTCTTCATGCGCGTCGCCATGGGCCTTGCGATGCGCGAGATCGACCGCGAGGCGCGCGCCATCGAGTTCTACGACCTGCTGTCGTCGTTCGACTTCATGGCCTCGACCCCGACGCTGTTCAATTCGGGCACGTTACGTCCGCAACTGTCGTCGTGCTTCCTCACCACGATTGCCGACGATCTCGATGGCATCTTCAAGTCGGTCAAGGACAACGCGCTGCTGGCGAAATATTCCGGCGGGCTCGGCAACGACTGGAGCCGCGTGCGCGGGCTTGGCGCCCACATCAAGGGCACCAACGGCGAAAGCCAGGGCGTGGTGCCGTTCCTTAAAGTCGCCAACGACACCGCGATTGCCGTCAACCAGGGCGGCAAGCGCAAGGGCGCGGTCTGCGCCTATCTGGAGACCTGGCATATCGACATCGAGGAGTTTCTCGATCTGCGCAAGAACACCGGCGACGACCGCCGTCGCACCCACGACATGAATACCGCGAACTGGGTGCCTGATTTGTTCATGCAGCGCGTCGAGGCTGACGGCGAGTGGACCTTGTTCTCGCCGGACGAGACGCCCGATCTCCACGACCTCTATGGCCAGCCGTTCGCCGAGCGCTACGCGGCCTATGAGGCCAAGGCGGCGCGCGGTGAAATCCGTGTGTTCAAGCAGGTCCGCGCCACGGATCTTTGGCGCAAGATGCTGACCATGCTGTTCGAGACCGGGCATCCCTGGATCACGTTCAAGGACCCCTGCAATCTACGTTCTCCGCAGCGCCATGTCGGCGTCATTCATTCCTCGAACCTCTGCACCGAGATCACGCTCAATACGTCCGATGACGAGACCGCCGTCTGCAATCTCGGCTCGGTCAACCTGCTCAATCACATCCATGATGGCAAGCTGAACGACGCGCGGCTGAAGCGCACCGTGACCATTGCGATGCGAATGCTCGATAACGTCATCGACATCAATTTCTACACGATCCCGGAAGCGCGCCGCTCGAACCTGCGGCACCGGCCGGTCGGCCTTGGGCTGATGGAATTCCAGGACGCGCTGCAGGCGATGCGGATCGCGATGGCCTCCGATGCGGCGGTTGCTTTCGCCGACACCAGCATGGAAACGATCGCGTATTATGCGATTTCCGCCTCGGTCGATCTTGCCGCCGAGCGTGGACGCTATCCCTCGTTCGACGGCTCGCTGTGGAGCCGTGGCGTCCTGCCGATCGATTCGATCGAACTACTGGCGGATGCGCGCGGCGGCGTCGCGATGGACCGCGGCACGACGCTCGACTGGGACGCACTTCGTGCGCGCGTCAAATCGGGCGGTATGCGCAACTCCAACGTGATGGCGATTGCGCCGACAGCGACGATCTCCAACATCTGCGGCGTCGCGCAGTCGATCGAGCCCGCCTACCAGAACCTCTACGTCAAATCCAACATGTCCGGCGACTTCACTGTCGTGAACGAATTCCTGGTGCGCGACCTCAAGGCGCGCGGGCTGTGGGACGAGGTGATGGTCAACGACCTCAAATATTTCGACGGCAGCCTCGGCTCGATCGATCGCATTCCCGACGATCTCAAGGCGATCTATGCCACCGCCTTCGAGATCGACAGCGCCTGGCTGATCGAGGCGGCCTCGCGGCGGCAAAAATGGATCGACCAGTCGCAGTCGCTCAATCTCTATATCGCCAATCCCTCCGGCAAGAAGCTCGATGCGCTCTATCGCCTGGCATGGGCGCGCGGCCTCAAGACGACCTATTACCTGCGCTCGCGCAGCGCCACGCATGTCGAGAAGTCCACGCTCCGGGGCACCGACGGCAAGCTCAACAGTGTCGCGTCCGTGACGATGATGTCGCCAGCCCCCATCATCGTCGCGCCGGCTGCCAGCGCGCCGGATCTATCCGGTGCGGTGGCGTGCTCGATCGACAATCCCGAATGCGAAGCCTGCCAGTAAGCAGCAAGAACAAAAGGAAACGACAATGCTCGACTGGTCTGAACCAAGTGCAGCCCGACATCAGGCAATTCCGGCATTCCCGGCGCAACCAATTGCCCGGGCCGATCAAACCGGCCTCGGCACCATCGATCGCCACGGCGGCAGGGTGTCCGTCGACGACAAGCGGATGATCAATTGCCGCGCCGACGTCAATCAATTGCTGCCGTTGAAATACAAATGGGCGTGGGAGAAATACCTGGCCGGTTGCAACAATCACTGGATGCCGACCGAAGTCTCGATGCAGGCCGATATCGCCTTGTGGAAATCGCGCGACGGTCTCACCGAGGACGAACGCCGCGCCGTCAAGCGCAACCTCGGCTTCTTCGCGGCCTCCGAAAGCCTCGTCGCCAACAACATCGTGCTGGCGATCTATCGCCATCTCACCAATCCGGAATGCCGGCAGTATCTGCTGCGGCAGTCCTTCGAGGAGGCCGTGCACACCCACACCTTTCAGTACATCGTCGAGAGTCTCGGGCTTGACGAGGGCGAGCTGTTCAACATGTACCGCGAGGTGCCTTCCATTACCGACAAGGCGGCGTGGGCGCTGAAGCACACCCAGCATCTCGACGATCCCGATTTCAAGACCGGGACGCCGGAGTCCGACCAGGCGTTCCTGCGCGATCTCGTCGCCTTCTATGTCATCTTCGAGGGCATGTGGTTCTATACGGGATTTGCGCAGATCCTCTCGCTCGGCCGCCGCAACAAGATGGTCGGCATCGCCGAGCAGTATCAGTACATCCTGCGCGATGAATCGATTCACCTGAATTTCGGCATCGACGTCATCAACCAGATCAAGATCGAGAATCCGCATCTGTGGACCAAGGCATTCCAGGAGGAAATTCGCGATATGGTTCGCGCGGCGGCCGAGCTGGAAGCGGCCTATGGGCGGGACACCATGCCGCGCGGCTTTCTCGGGCTGAATGCGGCGCTTTGCGAGACCTATATGCACTTCATCGCCAACCGCCGCTGCGCGCAGCTAGGGTTGGCGCGGGTGTTCGACGAAACCGAAAATCCGTTCCCCTGGATGTCGGAGGCGATGGACCTGAAGAAAGAGAAAAACTTCTTCGAAACGCGGGTGATCGAGTATCAGAACGGCGGGGCGCTGAGCTGGGAGTAGGGGGTAGTTCTTGCAGCTCTCAAATGTCGTCCCTGCGAACGCAGGGACCCAAACCGCGTGATGTCTCAATGTGGTGATCGGGTAGACGCCCTTGCAAATATTCGGCGCCGGTGGTTATGGGTTCCTGCGTTCGCAGGAACGACAGAAATCCGACGGCGCGGCGCGAAAACTTAAGAATTCTTCAATTCTGGTCGGCTTATTGCTTTGGAGCGTGCGCCTTCGGACAGGAGGCGCTCCCGACCAAGGATCTCGCATGGCTGCCTCCCGCCCCACCCTCGCAATCGCGCCGGAGCAACCTGAGATTCCGGCGGGGCTCCTGAGGGTGTGCTTTGCGCTGTGCGTGGTGAACCTGACGCTTGGCGTGGTAGCGTATTTTTCGCACTGGTGGATCTACGATTCGGACGGCCTCGGCATCCCGATCGATTTCATCAACGTCTGGGCTGCCGGGCGTCTGGTGCTCGATGGTCTCCCGGCACAGGCCTATGACTGGGACATCCAGAAGCAGATCGAGGTCGCGAAGCTGGGTCAGGATTTTGTCGGCTACTATGCCTGGCACTATCCCCCGCCGTTCCTGTTCGTCGCATCTGTGCTGGCGCAGTTGCCCTATTCGGTGGGATTTCTCGGCTGGGTTCTGGTCAGCATGCTGCCTTATCTTGCGGTGATACGCGCGATCGTCGGCCGCAACTTCGGCATTGTGCTCGCGCTCGCCGCTCCGATGGTGTTCATCAATGCGCTGGCCGGACAGAACGGGTTTCTTACGGCGGCGCTGATCGGCGGTACGCTCTATCTGATTCCGATACGTCCGGTGCTTGCCGGCATTTGCCTCGGGCTGTTGACGTACAAGCCGCAATACGGGCTGCTGTTTCCGGTCGTGCTGATCGCGGCCGGGCATTGGCGCGTGTTCGTCAGCGCCGGCGTCACGGCGATCGCGATGGTCTTCATTTCCTGGCTCGCCTTCGGCACCGAGAGCTGGCTGGCGTTCTTTCACTGGGTGCCGAGATTCTCGCAAGCCTTCCTGACCGAGGGCAAGGCGACATGGTGGAAGTTGCAGAGCATCTTTTCGATGGTGCGCTATTTCGGCGGCACCGAACAACTGGCGTGGGCGTTCCAGTGGGTGCTCACCGCCTCCGTAGCGGTGGTGCTGGCGCTGATGTGGCGAAGCCGTGTGCCTTACACCTTGAAGGCCGCTGCGCTTGCCGCGGGCACGCTGCTGACCACGCCCTATCTTTTCATGTACGACATGATGGTGCTGGTCATTGCCGTCGCCTTCCTGGTCCGCATCGGATTGAAGACCGGCTTTCGTGGCTACGAACTGCCGGCGCTGGGCGGCGCGCTCGTTCTGATTGGATGCTACATATTCACCGCCACCCCGACGGGGCTCGGCGCCACGCTGATCGTCTCGAGCCTCATCCTGGGCCGCGCCGGTTCGTGGTGGCGGCGTGAGCCAGTGCCAGCCCTGGTTGCGGCCGGCGCCTAAGGCGGCGCCTGGGAGGTAGCCATGACTGCCGCTTTCCTCGCTGCTGCTTTCATCATCCCGCAGGCCCTGCAAAACCAGCTTGTCATCTGTCGTGAATAGGTGTTCACTTCTTCAAAGCGAAAAGCGCTTCTTTTCGCTCAAAACGTTGAAGATGTGTGCGTTCTGGCGGTCCATCGGGCTTGAGGGGCGCGCCAGGGGACGGAATACGCGCCATGGTGTATCGGCGAACCCATCAGGTGGTAAAACGGCTGGCGGCACGGCGCAGCGCGATTCTGGCGGCGGCGCGGGACGCTGCGGCCGATGGCGGTATGGCCGCGGTGCAGATCGCGCCGGTTTCGGTTCGCGCCAATGTCGCGGCCGGCACCGTCTACCGCTATTTTCCCTCCAAGGCCGACCTGATTTCCGAACTGATCGCCGAAGTCTCGCGCGACGAACTGGCGGCGATCCGCCGCGCGGCGGATGCGGCACCCGGGCCGTCCTCGGCGCTGGCCGCCGCTGTCACCACCGTTGCCGTGCACGTGCTGTCGCAGCGCAAGCTCGCCTGGGGCATCCTGGCCGAGCCTGTTGACGTCGACGTGTCGGTCTCGCGGCTCGCCAGCCGCCGAGAAATCTCCGGCGAGATCGCAGCCAGGATCGATGCCGCGGTCCGCGCCGGACATCTGCCGGCGCAGGACACGGCGCTCGCCGCCACCGCGCTGCTCGGTGCGCTGCATGAATTGCTGGTCGGCCCGCTGGCGCCGGAGAACATGGACGATCCGGCCCGGCTGCGTGACGCCGTGCAAACCGTCACATTATTGGCGCTGCGCGCCGTCGGCGTGATGGATGCCCGCGCCCGCGGCCTCGTGGTGCAGGCGGTGCTGCCGGCCGTGCTACCGGCGAAGGCGCTGGTAGGCGCTTAGGAACACGCGACACGTCTTTGCCGCAACCAATTGTCACTCTGCTGCTTTATCAACGGTCCAATCAGCGATGAGGAGCATGCGATGACGACGACATCAGGATCCGCCAAATGGCAGGGCGGCATCAAGGACGGCAAGGGCGCGATCTCGACCAAGAGCGGCGCGCTCAATGATTACCCTTATGGCTTCGCGAGCCGCTTCGAGGGCAAGCCCGGCTCCAATCCGGAGGAGCTGATCGGCGCGGCGCACGCCGCCTGTTTCACCATGGCGCTGTCGCTGATCCTTGGCGAGGCCAAGCTCACTGCCGAACACATGGAGACCAAGGCCGACGTCACCCTGGAAAAGCAGGGCGATGGTTTTGCCATCACCTCGGTGCATCTGACGCTGAATGCGAAGATCCCTGGCGCGGATCAGGCGAAGTTCGAGGAGCTTGCCGGCATGGCCAAGGCCGGCTGTCCGGTGTCGAAACTCTTGAACACGAAGATTACGCTGGACGCGAAGCTGCAGTAATTGCCGTCGTCGTTCCAGGTTCGCGCTGACACGCGCCCTGGAATGACGATACCCCTCACATCTCCACGTCGGTGCTGGAACCGACAGTGGCGATGCGCACCATGTTGGTGGTCCCGGGGATACCGAGCGGCACGCCGGCGACGATGATCACGCGCTGGCCTGCCTTGGCGAAGCCGTCACGGAACGCGATCGAGCCGGCGCGATCGACCATGTCGTCCTGGTCGTGGGCGTCTTCCGCCACCACGCAGTGCACGCCCCACACCACAGACAATTTGCGCCCTGTTGCGATATTCGGCGTGATCGCGACCACCGGCAGCTTCGGCCGCTCGCGCGCCACGCGGATGGCGGTGGAGCCCGACGAGGTCCAGCAGATGATGGCCGCCAGTTCCAGCGTCTCGGCGATCTGCCGCGCAGCATCCGCGATGGCGTCGCCGACTGTGTTCTCCGGTTCGGGCCGCTGCGCTGTCAGCACCGAGCGATAGGTCGGGTCGCGCTCCACTTCCTCGCCGATGCGATTCATGGTGGACACCGCCTCGACCGGGAATTTGCCGGCGGCGGATTCCGCCGACAGCATGATGGCGTCGGCGCCTTCATAGACCGCGGTGGCGACGTCGGAGACTTCGGCGCGCGTCGGCACCGGCGACTGGATCATCGATTCCAGCATCTGCGTTGCGACCACCACCGGCTTGCCGGCGCGGCGCGCCATTCGCGTCATTTGCTTTTGGAGACTAGGCACGCGCTCCAGCGGCAGTTCGACGCCGAGATCGCCGCGCGCCACCATCAGGGCGTCGGAGGCCTCGATGATCTCGCCGAGCCGGTCGATTGCCTGCGGCTTTTCGATCTTGGCCATTACGGCGGCGCGGCCGCGGATCATTCGCTTGGCTTCGATGACGTCTTCAGCGCGCTGCACGAAGGAGAGCGCGATCCAGTCGACCCCGGTCACCAGGGCTGCTTCGAGATCGGCGCGATCTTTTGGCGTCATCGCCGACACCGGCAGGTCGGTATCGGGCAGGCTGACGCCCTTGCGGTCCGACATCTTGCCGCCGATCACCACCCGCGTCAGGGCGCGGTCGGGCGAGGTCTCCTCGACGATCAGGCGCACCTTGCCGTCGTCGAGCAGCAGCGCATGGCCGGGCCGCAGGGCTGCGAGAATTTCCGGATGCGGAAGCTGCACGCGGCTGTTGTCGCCCGGCGCCTTGTCGGAATCGAGCACGAAGCTCTGGCCGTTCTTGAGCTGGGTGGAGCCTTCGGCGAACGCGCCGAGCCGCAGCTTCGGTCCCTGCAGGTCGACCAGGATGCCGATCGGCCGGCCGTAGCTGCTCTCGACATTGCGGATGGTCTGCACCAGTTCGCGCATCTTGTCGTGCGGGGTGTGGCTCATGTTGATGCGGAACACGTCCGCACCGGCCTCGAACAGCTTCCGGATCATCGCGCTGTCTGACGATGCCGGGCCGAGCGTTGCGAGAATCTTGATACGACGGAGCCGCCTCATTGCTTGGGCGCCACGGCTGGCGGCGGCAGACCCGGTGTGCCCAGGCCGGGAACCCCGCCCGGACCGCCTGGTCCCACGGTGCCCGGAATTCCCGGCACGCGCTGCGCCGGCTGCTCGTTGGCTTCGGTCAGTTGCACGGTCCATGCTCGCTGTTCGCCGGTGTCGACCTCGAAAAAGCCAGTGCGGTCGTAACCGCGCGCCAGGCAATTCTCGGTGCCCTTGATGGTGAATTCCTTGTCGCGCGAACACATGAAGGCCTGTCCGGACCATTCGCCGCCGCGGTCATAGTCCAGAGCGTAGATGTAATAGAAGCGGGCGACCAGGGTTCCGCGCAGCAGCGTCTCGCAACTGCGCGAGGACACGTTCCACCAGCCTTCGGTGGTCCAGCCCTCGGCGTCCTTGTAGCCGAGCGCAATGCCGACCCGGCTGGAAGTGTTGTTGCAGAGCCGGAAGTCGGCCGCCGCCGGACTGCTCCACGCGCAGGTCGCCGCCAACGCGAGCATCGGCATCAGGCCGGCGGTCATGCGAGCGGTGAGGGAGGCCAGGCGGACAGAATCTTTTGCAGTCATGCAGGAAAGCTACATCAAATGATTGACGATTTCGCGTTACCCGGCTGGACCTGTCAACGGCAGGACGGGCATTTCCCGCGCTGTGGGAAACCAGAATACCGCCCGGGATGCCCTCTTTTGCGCGCAGATATGGCAAAATCTGTGACAATTCCCATCTGATGCCGATATGCTTGGTGAACCAACGGGACCGACGGCCATGACGATCGACGACAAAACCAGAACGGAACTGGAAGCCGCGGTTTTCCGGCGTCTGGTGGGCCATTTGCAGGCCCGCACCGACGTCCAGAACATCGATTTGATGAATCTCGCCGGCTTCTGCCGCAACTGCCTGTCGAACTGGATGAAGGAAGAAGCCGACGCCAAGGGCGTTGCTGTCAGCAAGGACGAGAGCCGCGAGGCCGTCTACGGCATGCCCTACGAAGAGTGGAAGACGAAACATCAGGGCACCGCCACGGCGGAGCAGTTGGCCGCGATGAAGAAGGCCCACAGCGGGCATTGAACCTTTCTTACTGTCTCGTGCGATAGCAGTTGGTTTCTCCGTCATGGCCGGGTCAAGCCCGGGCAACAATGTGCCCGCATCTCCTGTGGGCGCGCTGTGGATGAGCACGATGTCGCCTTGACGCAAGGGCCTGCGATCTTGAGGGTCATTTCTGGAAAAGCGCCGTGCGGTAACGCGTGCGGCGCTTGATCTTTAAGCCTCACCTTCAGTTCCATTCAGGAGTACCCGATGGCCACCTCCGCCGCCGCCGTCCAGGACGAGCCCGCGACAAAATTCGCCAAAGACCAGCTCAAGGCCATCATCGAGCGCATCGAGCGTCTGGAAGAAGAAAAGAAGACGATCTCCGACGATATCCGCGACGTCTATGCGGAAGCCAAGGGCAACGGCTTCGACACCAAGGCGCTGCGCACCATCGTACGCATGCGCAAGCAGGACGCCAACGAGCGCGCCGAACAGGAAACCATTTTGGAAACATACATGCAGGCGCTGGGCATGCTGTGAGGCGCCAGCGTAGTTGCGTAGCCCGGATGGAGCGCAGCGAAATCCGGGCTACGGCTTGTGAGGCATCACGGGATGCCTTGCGCGGGCAATGACTGCGAATCGATGACGACGACGCGCGCCTAGCGCAGCGCAGCGGTACGCAGCACGAACGATTTGGTTGAAAGCTTCGCGGTCGCCGATCCCGTGAAGCGATCGCAGGTCATGCCCATCATCGGATCATCCGAGAAGGTCATGGCGATCGATATCTGCGGCTTGACGAAGTAGCTCCGCATCTGGGTCATCTCGGTATCGCCGAGCACCGTCGTCGACATTGCGCTGCTTGCGCTGGGCGCCAGCATCACGACGCGCATCCAGATACTGCTACCCTGCGCGGCGGCGAGGCGTGCTGAGGTTGCGACTGCGCTGTCCTGACCCTGCGCGCCCTTGGCGATCACGGTGTTGATCTCGGTCGCGACGGAATCCGCGTTGCGCGCCGGACGGGTGGGGCGCGGCATCGGCGCCGAGGCGGTGACGACGTTGGCGCGGTCGGCCGGCGGGGTCGCGGCCGGCGCATAGGCCAGCGCCTTCTTGAACGCTTCGGAAACGCTGGAGGTCGGCTGCGGATCGGTGGCGGCGGCGAGGGCCTCGCGTGCGCGCAGCGCCGCGATCTGGGCCGGGGTCGCCTGATTAGCTGCAGCCGGCGGGTCGTCCCAGAAGCCGCGGGAATTGATGATATCGGCCGGTGTCTGCGGTTTCGGCTCGCTGTTGTCGGTGGAGGCCTGCGCGACCTGCTGCTTTGCCTCAGGCTTGGCTTTGGACGCCGGCACGATCTGGGCGTCGGCCGAGGCCAATTGCAGAGTGGCTGCGACCGGCGGCTTGGCACGCGGGGTCGGAACCGGATCCGCCGACTTGGCCGGCGCTGCCGCGGCCGTCTTGTCGTTCTTGGCGGGAGCGCTGGCGCCCTCGTCATCCTCTTCGGTCGTCGCCTTGCCGCTCTTGAACAGCGAGGCGAACAGGTTCGGCATCTTGCCGACGGTTGTGGCATCGTCGCCATTGCCGCGGCGTTCGATGTCGGCGCGGGCCAGTTCATAGCCCTTCATCGGACCGCCATTGGAGGGCAAATGCACCGTGCGTCCGTCCGGGAACACCCTGGCCAGCTGATCCTGGGTCATGCGCGGCCAGTGACGGACGCTGCCGGTATCGAGATGGACGAACGGCGATCCCGAGGTCGGATAGAAGCCGACGCCGCCGCGCTGCAGCCTCAATCCGGCGGCGCGGATCTGCTCCAGCGGTACGTCCGGAATGTAGAAGTCCATGGCGTGGCCGAGCATGTGCTGGCTGAAGCGCGCCACGCCCGATGAGCGGCGGCGGAGCATGGAGTTGGTGGCGGGGGAGCGGTAGGCGGAGATGATCTGGATCGGCTTCTTGCCGTCGACGTCGCGATAGACTTCCCAGAGGATGTCGAACAGGTGACGATCCATCGTGGTCTGGTCCTGGCTGCGCCAGTCGCGGAGGAATTGATTGAGCTTCTTGAGCGACTCTTCGTCGTAGCGACCGTCGCGCTTGAAGGTGACGGTAAGGTCTTCGCCGGAATGGGTGTGGTGGAAGGAGAGGGTGCGGGTCTCGTTCAACGCCGTCGCATCATGCACCGAGCCTGCGCCTGCGAGCAGCAACAGTGAACTCAGGCCGATTCCGTATCCGGCCTTTGGCAGAGCAAGCAGATTGAATTGGCGCGCGAAACCAATCAGCACGTATATAGCCCACCCGATCGACGAGCGTTCACGGTGTTCTCTTGCAGACCCCGGCAAAAGAGGGTGAACGCTTTCTTAAAGCGGGAAGGTTAACCGAGGTTTACCGACCCGCCCCCAAGTATGCTTAACTAACGCGCCGACTGTGGCGAAAAAGTGCCCAGTGCCGATTCACGGATGGATAATGGTTAATGAAAACGACCTCGCCCGGGGGCAAGGTCGTTGAATTCGTTCGGAAATTCGGCGGTCAACCCATGATCCGGACTAGCGGGTGAACCGCTGTTGCGGGCGTCGGCCGACCGGGGCGGGCGGCGTCATCTGCGATGGGCCGCCGAACAGGCGCTCAAAGAAGTTGGGTCCGGAAGAGTAGGTGTTGTCGCTGGCGAAGTTGACGCCGGGCGGCAACCCGTCCTTCGGGCGCGAATAGTTCGGCTGGGCATGGGAGACCATGACCTCGAGGTCCTTGTTGCGGCTGTTCTTGAGCAGGCCGAACATCACGGCGTCGCGGCCATAGATGTCCTTGCGGGTCTGCAACTTGCCGGCGTCATCCACGAATGCGGTCTGGTAGGTGATGTTGACCGGGATGGGCGTCGGGAATTTCAGATCGATCTCGCTGCGGCCGTACATGCTGCGGATCTTTTCCGGCGAGTAGCGCTCGTTCGGCATCGTGATGTTGAGCAGGGTCGATGCGTATTGATCCGGGTTCTGCACCCGCATGCAGCCGTGGCTGAAGGCGCGCTCTTCCTTGGCGAACAGATGCTTGTCCGGGGTGTCGTGCTGATAGACCAGGAACTTGTTGGGGAAGTTGAAGCGGATGCGGCCGAGCGCGTTGGCTTCGCCCGGCGGTTGCGAAATATGGATGCTGCCGTCGCGGTTGCGCTCCAGCCGCAGGCCCATGCGTTGCAGCACGGTCGGATCCTGCTGCAGGGCGGGCAGGTATTCGTTGTAGATAATCGACGGCGGTACGTTCCAGGTCGGATTGACGGTGATGAACTTCATCGTCTCCGTCAGCATCGGCGTGGCATGTTTGCCAGCCTTTCCGGTCACAACACGCGTCGTCCAGACCTGATGGCCATTCTGCATCACCTTCAGCGTGAAGTCGGGGACGTTGAGAATGACATAGGCGTTGCCGAGCGAGGCCGCGCCGAGCTGGCGGGGCAGCCAGCGCAGGCGTTCCATGTTGACCAGCACCAGATCGATCTGCCGGTCGCGCTTCGGGCTGTTGATGGCCTTCACCGTGCGGTCGTCGAGTACGCCGGTCGGGTTGAGATCGACGCTATCCTGGAATTTGCGCACGGCAGCGGCGACCTGGGCGTCGTATTTCGCATCGTCGGCGTTGTCGTGGATGCCGAGCTTGGCGCGCAGTTGCGGTACGCGCGAATCTTCCGGCGTGACCGCGCCCTGCTTCTTGGTGGCGGCCTTGAACGCGAGTGCGGGACCTTGCGGAATCTGGGTCACCGGTCCGTCGCCGTCGCCGCGCAACTCGGCGAGCTTTGCCTTGAGATCCTTGTAGAGCTTGTGCGTCGGATTGTAGCTGTCGAGCGCGGCGGAAGCGTCCTTGGCGGTCGAGATGTTGGCCAGCACTTCCGCGGGATCGGTCGGGTGCTCGGGATAGAGGATGTCGCCGGAGACTTGCGACCAGTGCATCCGGCCGCTCTGCGCCTGGCGGGCATAATCGAGCATGCTGGAGGTCAGCTTCAACTCGGCTTCCGCGAGTTGATCCGGCGAGGTGGCGGCAGCGAAATCCGGCGTCGGATATTCGGCCGGATCGAGGCCGTCGGCGGCGGCACCCTTCAGGCGGGCGATCACGCCTTTGCCGGCGTCGGTCAATTTTCCGGCCTGAGTCCACTGCGGCGCGTACTCACGCGCCGAATAGAACTTCTCGACCGCCGCGCGCTCGTTCTTGCGATCGAAATAGCGCAGCGATTTGGCAGACAGCATTTCGCGCAGTTTTTCGGCAACCGGCTGATCGGCCGGGGCGACGTTGCTCGCAGCCTTTGCAGGCTCCTTGGCGGGTTCGGCAGCCGGCGCCGTGGCGGTCGCAGGCGTCGTGGTTGCAGCCGGAGGCGGTGCGGTCGCGGTGTCGTTGGTCTTCGCAGGCGCGGTGACGATCTCGGCCGGCTTGGTCTCGGGTTCGGCGGCCTTTGCGGTGGAGGCAGGCGCGCTGGAGGAAGGCGCGCTGGAGGAAGGCTCGCTCGGCTTCGCGGCCGCTTTGTCGATTGCCTTGGCTGCGTCGGGCACCGACGCGGTGGAGTCCATCTTGAAGTCGCCGATGCTGGGAGGCGGAACGTTCGCCGGCTCGGGGCGAGGAATTGCCGCGTCGATCGCGAGTTCGGCGGCGCTGGCGCGCGGCGTATCCGACGGGCCCGCCAGGGCCGATGTCGCGGAAACCGCGAGGAACGTTGCCGCGACAGCCATCAGCACGCGGTCAAAGCCAGCACGGTTCGTCGAACAGTCACGCATCGTCACACCCCCTTGGGCGAAACTGCCCCGGCATGGAACAGTCGTTAGGTATCGTTCGTCACAGCTTGCGCGGGAAGCGCCGGCCTCGAGCGGTTCAGTCGGTACGCCTGCACATCACGATTCAAACGCAGACGATACATGTGCCCCTTTCATGCAGCCAGCGCCATGCGGGACTACTCACGACAAACTGACCTCAAACAACCCAATTGCATTCGGGTAGCGCGGTTTTGCCACGTCCCCCGTCGTTTGTCTGTCACCTGCAAGCCACGGTTCAAAGGTTCTGAAACTGCCATCTCGTTGGTCCGTCAGCATCTTTGCCACCTCGGTGCCACAATCGCCGGTTCGCTCAGTCGGCGTCGTGGGCGCTCCCTTCGGCCGGGTCGGCGGCGGCGGCCTCGTCGAGCTTGCGATAAAGCGTCGAGCGGCCGATTTTGAGGCGGCGCGCGACCTCCGACATCTGGCCGCGATAATGCGAGATCGCGAAGCGGATGATCTCGTTCTCCATGTCCTCGAGCGGCCGCACCTCGCCGGTCGCCGTCAGCATCACAAGGCTGCCGGCATGGCCGAGCGGCGCGATCGGTATTTCACTACCTGAAACCATCGCGGGCGCCGTCGAAGGCGCGATGACCAGCGGTTCGCCGTGCGCGACATGGGCTTCCGCGGCCACCTGGCCTGCGGCCTGCGGGAAGTCCGGCAGGCCAAGCTGATCGCTCTCGCTCATGACCACGGCGCGATACACCGTGTTCTCGAGCTGGCGGATGTTGCCGGGCCAGTCGAGCTGCGCGAGATGCGCTACGGCTTCGCCGCTGATGCCCGTGATGGTGCGGTTTTCCTCGGCGGCAAACCGCGCCAGGAAATGTCGCAACAGATGCGGGATGTCCTCGCGCCGCATCCGCAGGGGCGGGATCGTGAGCGGCAGAACGTGCAGCCGGTAGAACAGGTCCTCGCGGAACGCGCCGCTCTTCACGAGGTCGAGCAGCTTGCGGTTGGTCGCCGAAATGATGCGCACGTCGACCTTGACGGGCTTGCGGCCGCCGACCGCCTCGACCGTGCCTTCCTGCAGCGCGCGAAGCAGTTTCACCTGCGCTGCCAGCGGCAACTCGCCGACCTCATCGAGAAACAGCGTGCCGCCGCTGGCTTCGACGAACTTGCCCATATGGCGCTCGGTGGCGCCGGTGAAGGCGCCCTTCTCGTGACCGAACAGGATCGATTCCACGAGATTGTCGGGGATGGCGCCGCAGTTGACCGCGACGAAGGGTTTGGACTTGCGCTCGCTGGAGCCATGGATGGCGCGGGCAAACAATTCCTTGCCGACGCCGGATTCGCCTTCGACCAGCACCGGAATGCTGGAAGCGGCCGCCTTCTGCGCGGTGCGCAGCACGGCCGCCATGGTTTCGCTGCGGGTGATGATGTCGGCGAATGTGAGACGGCCTTCGCGGCTGTGGCGGATGCGCTGCAATTCGCCCTTGAGCGCGCTGGCGTTGAGCGCATTGCGCAGCGACACCTGCAACCGTTCGAAGCCGACCGGCTTGACGACGAAATCCTGCGCGCCGGCGCGCATCGCCGAAACCACATTGTCGATGCCGCCATGCGCGGTTTGCACGATGACCGGGATGCTCAGGCCCGCTTCACGAATTTTTGCAAGCACGCCGAGCCCGTCGAGGCCCGGCATCACGAGGTCGAGCACGACCGCGTCGATCGCCTGCCCGTCCGGAGCGGTCAACAAGGCCACGGCCGCATCGCCGCTTTCGACGACGAGCGGCTCGTAGCCGCACTTCTGCACCATGTTTTCAACCAGACGGCGCTGCACGGCGTCGTCATCGGCAATCAGGATGGTAGCAGCCATGGTGTACCCCGCGCGTTACGCTAGCTGTATCGAATCGGGGCACTGTCGCTTATGCCGATTAACGCACACTTAATGGTTCGAGGCGCGGCTGTGTTGGGGAGCAGCTAAACGTTGAGATGCGGCCACACTTCGAGGGCGCCGCGATAGCACATGTCGACAGCCACATAGAGGATGATCGCGAGGCCGACATAGGCGATCCAGCGATGCTTTTCCAAAAGCCGCGCGATGAAGCTGGCGGCGAGCCCCATCAGAGCGATGGAAAGCGCCAAACCGAATATCAGGATCATCGGATGCTCGCGCGCCGCGCCCGCGACGGCAAGCACGTTGTCGAGCGACATCGACACGTCGGCGAGCGTGATCTGCCAGACGGCCTGGCCCAGCGTCTTTTGACGGCCTGCCGTGGCTGTCGCATCAATCGTGCTTGCGGACGACAAACTTTGAAACGTCGGTTGATGATGGGAGTTGCGCAACTCGCGCCACATCTTCCAGCATACCCAAAGCAGCAATACGCCGCCCGCGAGCAGCAGTCCAATGATCTGCAGCAGTTGAACCGTGACGGAAGCGAAGCCGATGCGCAGGAGCGTGGCGGCCAATATGCCGATCAGAATCGCCTTCTTGCGTTGACCCTCGGGCAGCCCGGCGGCTGCCAGCCCGATGACGATCGCGTTGTCGCCGGCGAGCACCAGGTCGATCATGACGACCTGGAAAAGCGCTGTCAGGTGTTGTGAGGTGATTAGTTCCAGCATGCGGGCCACTCCGTTGATGGTCCAATCCGACATCGCAGTTCGCTTGAACTGCCAGAGGGGCCCGGGCTTGGACGTGCAGATAGAAACGACGCAGTCAGACTGCGGAAATGTTGTTCCCGTTACTCAGGTTGATCCGAGAGGGTGAAAAGCCTGACCATCTGGTCCGGCTCGATCAGAACGGAGAGGACGACGCCGATGAACGTCAGGCTTCCGGCGAGGTCGAACCACATGATGCGGAAGCGATCGCGCCGGCAAAGCAGCGCGAGCCCGGCGCTCGTCGCCGCAACCGCAAACAAGAGCGTAACGATCGCGGGCTCGAGCGCGTCCGCCGGCACAACGTTGCGGATGCCGACGGTCGCGATCAGCGCGGCCAGCAGAATGCCGGCAAACAGCTCCTTGCCACGCGCCTGAGGGGCTCGGTCGCTCGTTTGGACAATCTGACTGCGGTCCAGGAAGGCCATCGGTTCTTATTCGCGAGCTGAGATTGTGGTAGGGAACATCACCCACCCTGTAATTCAGTCTGGATAGTTTAGTAATCATGAAACGAGTAAAACATCAAGATGTTTTCACTGAACGGCCGGCAGGCAAGCCCGCGCCGGAAGGCAAGCAATTGCGGAAACTGGCCGGGGATTGGCTCAAGCAGCGCAGGGCGGATGCCGAATTGTCGCAGGCGGATCTCGCTGCACGTCTTGGCCTGAAATACTACACGTTCATCTCACAGGTTGAGAACGGGTTTAGCCGTGTTCCAATCGAAATCATGGGAGCATGGGCCAGCGAACTGGGTCTTGAACAGGCGGCGTTCGCGAGGCATCTGTTAATGTACTACGAGCCGGAAATGTACCGGCTGCTGTTCGGAGCTGAGAGCAAATGAGCGTAGTTGCGTTCGAGCGCAAACCGATCACCGGCGTGTGGAGCGAAAGCGAACTCAACACCATCGTCGCGGCATTGAGCGCCGCGCTGGCGCCGGCAACCGGTCGCCAATGGGAAACCGGCACGACGGAAAACGGCGATGCTCAGTTTTATCTGCTGGGTTCGCTTCCTGATCAGGCCTGCGAGTTATGCCTGTCACGAATCGGGAGGCAATATATCCTCGAAGATGGCGCGGGCCGGGTGTTGTTCGAGCATCGAAACCTCGATCTCGTCGTACTGCACGCCAGGGCCGCGGTCCCGTCCACGTCGTGGCTTATGGTTCGTATGATCACGTTGTGGTGTGCGGTTCGGAGCGTGTTTCACGAAAAGCTCGAGCCGATGCTCGCCGAGACCGAGGAACTGCTGGTGCAAGTCGCACCGCAGCTCGCGGCTCTCGCCTGATCGCCAATTCGATCTAATCGTCCGATCCGATCTTCTCCGTCGATCGTCACGCCAACTTGAAAGTGTCCATGACTTCGAAATCTTCCGCGACATCCCGAGCCAGCAAGACGTCCCGCAAAGCCGCCATGAGCAAGGGAGCCGCCGCCGGCAAGGCGGCCGCGGCCAAATCGAAAACCGGCAAGCTGCCGGAATGGAATCTGGCCGATCTCTATGCCGGCATCGACGCCCCCGAAGTCGCGCGCGACCTGCAACAGATGGATGCAGACTGCGCCGCGTTCGAGGCCGACTACAAAGGCAAGCTGGCGGAAGGCGTCGCCAGCGAAGACGGCGGCTACTGGCTCGCCGAAGCGGTCAGGCGTTACGAGGCGATCGACGATCTTGCCGGCCGGCTCGGCTCCTATGCCGGCCTCGTCCATGCCGGCGACAGCGTCGATCCCACCATCTCCAAGTTTTACGGCGACGTTTCGGAGCGGCTGACAGCGGCATCGGTGCATCTGCTGTTCTTCGGGCTCGAACTCAACCGCGTCGACGACGCCGTGATCGAGCGTGCGATGCAGACGCCGGAACTCGGGTATTACCGTCCGTGGATCGAGGATCTGCGCAAGGACAAGCCGTATCAGCTCGAAGATCGCGTCGAGCAGTTGTTTCACGAAAAATCCCAGAGCGGTTACGCCGCCTGGAACCGGCTGTTCGACCAGACCATCTCCGGCCTGCGCTTCAAGGTCGGCGGTAAGGAACTGGCGATCGAGCCGACGCTGAACCTGTTGCAGGATCGCGCGCCGGAAAAGCGCAAGGCGGCCGGCCAGGCGCTGGCCAAGACCTTCAAGGACAACGAGCGAACCTTTGCCCTCATCACCAACACGCTGGCCAAGGACAAGGAAATTTCCGACCGTTGGCGCGGCTTTCAGGATGTCGCGGATTCGCGCCATCTGAATAACCGCGTCGAACGCGAGGTCGTCGATGCCCTGGTCGGTTCGGTCCGTGCGGCCTATCCGCGGCTCTCGCATCGCTATTACAATCTGAAAGCCGGCTGGTTCAAAAAGAAGAAGCTTGCGCATTGGGACCGCAACGCGCCGCTGCCGTTTGCGGCGACCGGCACGATCGGCTGGCCCGACGCGCAGAAGATGGTGCTGACCGCCTACCGCGGCTTCTCCACCGAGATGGCCGCGATCGCGGAACGTTTCTTCACGGATCGCTGGATCGACGCGCCGGTGCGGCCGGGCAAGGCGCCGGGCGCGTTCTCGCATCCGACCACGCCGTCGGCGCATCCCTATGTGCTGATGAACTACCAGGGCAAGCCGCGCGACGTGATGACGCTGGCGCATGAGCTCGGCCATGGCGTGCATCAGGTGCTGGCCGCCAAAAATGGAGCGCTGATGGCGCCGACGCCGCTGACGCTGGCCGAGACCGCCAGCGTGTTCGGCGAAATGCTGACCTTCAAGCGGCTGCTGTCGCAGACCAAGAACGCCAAACAGCGCCAGGCGCTGCTGGCCGGCAAGGTCGAGGACATGATCAACACCGTGGTGCGGCAGATCGCGTTCTACTCGTTCGAGCGCGCCGTGCACACCGAGCGCAAGAACGGCGAATTGACCGCCCAACGTATCGGCGAGATCTGGCTCAGCGTGCAGGGCGAGAGCCTCGGGCCGGCCATCGACATCCGCCCGGGATACGAAAATTTCTGGATGTACATCCCGCATTTCATCCATTCGCCGTTCTACGTTTACGCCTACGCGTTCGGCGATTGCCTGGTGAACTCGCTCTATGCGGTCTACGAGAACGCCTCCGACGGTTTCGCCGAGCGCTATCTCGCGATGCTCGCAGCCGGCGGCACCAAGCATTATTCGGAACTGCTCAAGCCGTTCGGGCTCGATGCCAAGGATCCCAAATTCTGGGACGGCGGGCTGTCCGTCATCGCGGGCATGATCGACGAATTGGAAACGATGCGCTGACGCGCCGCGCAAGGGCAAGAGCGAAACCACGAAACGGACTTGTGACAGGCGCGGACACAATTGATAGGCGCGGACACAATTTCGGCCGTCGTCTCGCTCCATGGTGATGGTGGCGACGGGAGTAGAACTCATGATCGACACGCCGACGCGGCGCGCCTTACTTCGAGCAGGAGGACTTGGAGCAGCAGGAGGACTTGGAGCAGGGGTCTTCGCGGCCGGCTCGATGCTCGCGATCGGTCGCAGCGTTGCCCAGACCCCGCTCGCCGCGACGCCCGCATGCCACGACGGCAACGAAGCGACGCTGGCGCAGACCGAAGGGCCATACTTCAAGCCGTCATCGCCCGAGCGCGTCAAGCTACTTGAAGAAGGCATGGCCGGGCAGCCGATCGAACTGGTTGGCTTCGTCCTCACCCGCGGCTGCAAGCCGCTCGCCGGAGCCTTGCTGGAATTCTGGCAGGCTGACGACAAGGGCCGGTATGACAATGCCGGTTTCCGCCTGCGCGGCCACCAGTTCACCGATGCGGAAGGACGTTATCGATTGCGCAGCATCGTGCCCGGCGTTTATCCCGGCCGCACGCGCCATATCCATGTGAAGGTGCAGCCGCCCGGCGGCCGCATATTGACCACCCAGCTCTATTTCCCCGGCGAAGCGCAGAACCGCTCAGACGGCCTGTTTCGCAAGGAGTTGCTGGTGCGCACGGCCAAGAACGCGGGCGCGCTAGCTGGACGGTTCGACTTCGTGGTCGGGTAGGGCTAATTTGTCGGCGTAAAACATTTGTTGAACAGCGGTCGATCTGTGTTATACATTCTGTATAACGGAGCCTGTGCCATGACCAAGATCCCTCGCGGCCTGAATGAAGCCTCCAGCGAATACAAGCTTGAGGACACCGCCCTGCAAATTCGGAAGATTGGCAATTCGGTTGGCGTGATCCTGCCGAAGGAGCTGCTTGCCCGGACTCAATCTCAAGGAGGGAGACAAGTTCTATCCGGTCGAGCAGCCGGACGGCAGTTTGCGGCTTTCGCCATTCAATCCCAAGCACGCGCGGACCATGGAAATCGCCCGCAAGGTCATGCACGAATATCGCGATACGTTTGCCGCGCTTGCAAAATGAGTGAGCCGATCTGGCTCGACGTCGATGAAGTCATCGACATGCATGCCGAGCAACTGGCGATATTCGGCGGACCGGCAGGCATTCGGGATCATGGCCTTCTCGAGTTGGCTGTCTTGCGGCCAGTCAACCAATGGAATTACGGACAGACGGACATGGCTGCACTTGCCGCAGCCTACGCGTTCGGACTTGCCCGTAACCATGCCTTTGTGGACGGCAACAAGCGCATCGCGTTCCACGCCATGATGGTCTTCTTGCGCGGCAACGACATACCCTTTGCACCCGATCCGGCGCATGCCACGGCGATCATCCTCTCCCTCGCCGCAGGCGAGGTCAGCGAGGAAAGCCTGACCCGCTGGATCCGGGACAATTGGCCTTCCGAATGAGCCGATAAGCAGGGCGAGCGGCTCGTAGGCCGTTGCCCTGCCAAACGCTTTGCGGTAATTGCACGCGAGAAACGTGGATTTGACTGGGGACACCGATGGCAGACCATAACGAAGTGGCCTACACGACCGCTGACGGCAACGACTATCCGGCCCATGAGCAGACCTATGAAGGGTTCATCATGCTGGTCAAATACGGCACCGCTGCCGTCGTCATCATCGTCGCCCTGATGGGCTTCTTCCTGACCTGACGCCATCGCTGCCTGCACCGCCGACCCGGCGGTGACCAAAAATTTGCACGCCATCCGGTGACGAAACCGGTATCCAACTAAGCGAAAAAAACGCTAGTTTGCTTGCGCGCGCGCTCGCCGTGCCGCGGGAGGCCCCATGAAGATTGCCGTTGCCAAGGAAATCGATCCATCCGAGCCGCGGGTCGCCGCTTCCCCCGATACCGTGAAGAAATTCAAGGCACTAGGCGCCGAAGTGGCGATCGAACCGGGCGCGGGCATCAAGTCGGGCCTGCCGGATTCCGAATTCACCGCGGTCGGCGCCACCGTCAGCGCCGATGCGCTGAAGGATGCCGACATCATCATCAAGGTGAAGCGGCCCGAAGCCAGCGAGCTTGCGCAATATAAGCGCGGCGCGCTCGTCATTGCGATCATGGATCCGTACGGCAATGAGGCGGCGCTGAAGACGATTGCGGACGCCGGCGTGTCGGCGTTTGCGATGGAATTGATGCCGCGCATCACCCGCGCGCAGGTCATGGACGTGCTGTCCAGCCAAGCGAACCTTGCAGGCTATCGCGCGGTGATCGAGGCGGCGGAATCCTTCGGTCGCGCCTTCCCGATGATGATGACTGCGGCCGGTACCGTTCCGGCGGCAAAGGTGTTCGTGATGGGCGTCGGCGTCGCCGGCCTGCAGGCGATCGCGACCGCGCGCCGGCTCGGCGCCGTGGTCACCGCCACCGACGTGCGCCCGGCTACGAAAGAGCAGGTCGAATCGCTCGGCGCAAAATTTCTCGCGGTCGAGGACGAGGAATTCAAGAACGCCCAGACCGCCGGCGGCTACGCCAAGGAAATGTCGAAAGAGTACCAGGCCAAGCAGGCCGCGCTCACCGCCGAGCACGTCAAGAAGCAGGACATCGTCATCACCACCGCCCTGATCCCGGGCCGGCCGGCGCCGAAACTCGTCAGCGCCGAGATGGTCAAGTCGATGAAGCCGGGTTCGGTGTTGGTCGACCTCGCCGTCGAGCGCGGCGGCAATGTCGAGGGCGCCAAGGCGGGCGAAGTCGTCAACGCCGATGGCGTCAAGATCGTCGGCTACACCAACGTCGCCGGTCGCGTGGCGCAATCGGCATCGAGCCTCTATGCTCGCAATTTATTCAACTTCATCGAGACGCTGGTCGACAAGGCCAACAAGGCGCTCGCGGTCAATTGGGACGACGAACTGGTGAAAGCCACCGCGCTGACCAGGGACGGCGCCGTCATCCACCCGAACTTCCAGCCGAAAGCCTAAGGAGAGAAGTCATGGAGCATGTCGCCCAAGCCGTCGATCCCTTTGTATTCCGGCTCTCGATTTTCGTCCTCGCCGTCTTCGTCGGCTACTTCGTGGTCTGGTCGGTGACGCCGGCGCTGCATACGCCGCTGATGTCGGTGACCAACGCGATCTCCTCGGTGATCGTGGTCGGCGCGCTGCTCGCGGTCGGCGTCCCGATGATATCGAGCGGCAGCGGCTGGGCGCGCGGCTTCGGCTTCATCGCGCTGATCTTCGCCTGTGTGAATATCTTCGGCGGCTTCCTTGTCACCCAGCGCATGCTGGCGATGTACAAGAAGAAGGCCAAGTGAAATGACCGGCGAGCGGGCGCGCGCCTCGTGGTGACGAAGACAATGGGGACCTGAGATGAACGCCAATCTGGCTGCAATTCTGTATCTCGTTGCGGGTGTGCTGTTCATCCTGTCGCTGCGCGGCTTGTCCAGTCCCGCCACGTCCCGCCAGGGCAACCTGTTCGGCATGATCGGCATGGCGATCGCGGTCGCGACCACGCTCGCAGTCCATCCGCCGGCGGACGGCATAGCCTGGGTGCTGGTCATCCTCGGCATCGCCATCGGCGGCGGTATCGGCGCCGTGATCGCCCGCCGGGTGCCGATGACCTCGATGCCGGAACTGGTCGCGGCCTTCCACTCGCTGGTCGGCATGGCCGCGGTGCTGGTCGCTGCCGGCGCGTTCTATGCGCCGGAGGCGTTCGACATCGGCAAGCCCGGTGCCATTCACGGCTCGAGTCTCGTCGAAATGTCGCTCGGCGTCGCCATCGGCGCGCTGACCTTCACCGGCTCGGTGATCGCGTTCCTGAAACTGTCGGCGCGCATGAGCGGCGCGCCGATCATCCTGCCGTTCCGCCACGCCATCAACATCGTGCTCGCGCTCGCGCTGGTGTTCTTCATCGTCGGCCTCGTGATGTCGGGCAGTGCGCTCGATTTCTGGCTGATCACCATCATCGCGCTGGTGCTCGGCGTGCTCATGATCATCCCGATCGGCGGCGCCGACATGCCGGTCGTGATCTCGATGCTGAACTCCTATTCCGGCTGGGCCGCCGCCGGCATCGGCTTCACGCTCGGCAATTCGGCGCTGATCGTCACCGGCGCGCTGGTGGGATCTTCCGGCGCGATCCTGTCCTACATCATGTGCCATGCGATGAACCGTTCCTTCATCTCGGTCATCCTCGGCGGCTTCGGCGGCGAAACCGCCGCGGCCGGCGGTGGCGGCGGGGAGCAGAAGCCCGCCAAGCTGGGTTCGGCTGACGACGCGGCCTTCATCATGAAGAATGCCCAGAAGGTCATCATCGTGCCCGGCTACGGCATGGCGGTGGCGCAGGCCCAGCATGCGTTGCGCGAAATGGGCGACCTTCTGAAGAAGGAAGGCGTCGAGGTGAAGTACGCCATTCACCCGGTCGCTGGCCGCATGCCCGGCCACATGAACGTGCTGCTGGCGGAAGCCAACGTGCCCTATGACGAGGTGTTCGAACTCGAGGACATCAACTCCGAATTCGCGCAAGCCGATATCGCCTTCGTGATCGGCGCCAATGACGTCACCAACCCGGCTGCGGAAGACGACAAGACCTCGCCGATCTACGGCATGCCGGTGCTGCAGGTCTGGAAGGCCGGCACCGTGATGTTCATCAAGCGCTCGCTGGCATCGGGTTATGCCGGCATCGACAATCCGCTGTTCTACCGCGACAACACCATGATGCTGCTCGGCGACGCCAAGAAGGTCACCGAGAACATCGTCAAGGGGATGTAATCCGGCCGCGGGAAGTCATGACCGCGCTGAAATGGCTCCTGATTGTCGTTTTGACCGGCTATGCCTGCGGTCTCGTTGTGCTGTTTTTCGCGCAACGCTCGTTCCTGTTTCCGATTCCTACGGCCGAGCGCACTACGCCGCAGGCTGCCGGCTTTCCGGAAGCGCAGGAGCATGTCCTGACCACGGCGGACGGTGAAAAAGTCATCGTCTGGCATGTCCCGGCCAGGCCCGGCCATCCGGTCATTCTCTACTTCCATGGCAACGGCGATTTTCTCGCCGGCTTCTTTGGCCGCTTCCGCGATGTGATCGCCGACGGGACCGGGGTCGTCGCGCTGTCCTATCGCGGCTATGCGGGATCGAGCGGGCAACCGAGCGAGCGTGGATTGCTGCTGGATGCTGCCGCGGCCTACGCCTTCACGACGGCGCGATACAGTGCGGACAGCATCGTCGTCTGGGGCTTTTCGCTTGGCACTGGCGTTGCGGTGGCGCTGGCGGCCGAGCAACGGATCGGAAAGCTGATCCTGGAAGCGCCCTTTACGTCGACCGCGGATATCGCCGCATCGTTGTTCTGGTTCATGCCGGTGCGGCTGGTGATGCGGGATCAGTTCCGCTCCGACGAGCGCATCGCGCGGGTCACCGTTCCGCTGTTGATCATGCATGGCGGCAACGATTTCGCCATTCCCATCGGGTTCGGCGAGCGGCTGTTTGCTCTTGCCCGTGAACCGAAGCAGTTCGTCCGGTTTCCCGGCGGCGGGCATGAGAATCTCGGTAGTTTCGGCGCGATCGAAACGGCGCGGCAATTCATCAACGCCGCAAAAGGCTGACGGCAGCGGTTGTTTGCTGCATAGTCGGCCCGCAGCGAGATGCAGGGAATCAATGGCATGAGTGCGCACGGCCCGATGCCGAAATCGTCGTGGATCTTTCCTCTGGTGGCGGTGGCGCTGTTTGGCGCTGTCACGGTCACCGGGTACGAGTTCACGCCCTCGCCGGGCGGACTGGTGTTCGCGGCGGTGCTGCTTGCCGTTCTGTTCGGCACCGTGTTCGCGGCAGTCCATCACTCCGAGGTCATCGCCGAGCGAATTGGCGAGCCCTACGGCACGTTGCTGCTGACGCTCGCGGTCACCATCATCGAGGTGGCGCTGATTGCGACCATCATGCTTGGCGAAAAGCCGGTGCCGGCACTCGCGCGAGATACCGTGTTTGCGGTGGTGATGATCGTCTGCAACGGCCTGGTCGGCCTGTGCATCTTCATCGGCTGCCTGCGCTACCGCGAGCAGGATTTTCAGGTCTCGGGCGCCAATTTGTATCTCAGCGTGCTGTTCGTGCTGGCGACGATCACGCTGGTGATGCCGAATTACACGATGACGACGCCCGGGCCGGTCTATTCGGCGGCGCAGCTCGCCTTCGTGGATGTGGTCACGCTCATGCTCTACGGCGTGTTTCTTTATACCCAGACCATTCGGCATCGCGATTACTTCATCCAGGGAGGCGCGAACGACTCCAGCGACAGCACGCCCCTGTCGAACCGGATGCTGACGCTCAGCACTGCGCTGTTGCTCGTCTCCCTGCTTGCCGTGGTGCTGCTGGCCAAGAAGTTCTCGCTTGTGGTCGATATTGGGACCGCGATGATCGGGGCGCCGCCGGCATTCGCCGGCGTGCTGGTCGCGCTTCTTATCCTGCTGCCGGAAGGGGTCAGCGCCATTGCGGCGGCGCGCAACAATGACCTGCAGAAGAGCATCAACCTCGCGCTCGGGTCGTCGCTGGCGACCATCGGGCTCACCATTCCGGCGGTCGGCGTGGCCACCTATGCGCTCGACAAGGAACTCGTGCTCGGGCTCGACGGTCCGGGGACGGTGCTGCTGCTGCTCACGTTCGCCTTGAGCATGCTCACCTTCGGTACCGGCCGTACCAACATCCTGTTCGGCCTGGTGCACATGGTGGTGTTCGCCGTCTTCCTGTTCATGGTGCTGGTGCCGTGAACCAGCCGAAAGCGTGGGGCAGGGCGCTCGTTGCGTCGATGCTGTTCGTCGTCCCGGGGGAAGCGCGCGCCGCGACCCTCGATGGCGCGGCGCTGACATGGCCGTATGCGTTGCCGTTTGCCGGCTTGCTGCTGTCGATCGCGCTTTGGCCGCTGCTGTTTCCCAAATTGTGGCACGCGCATTACGGAAAGATCGCGGCCGCCTGGTCGATCATGACGCTGGCCTCGCTGTGCTGGTTTGGCGGGATCGGGGCGATGTTGGCGGCGTTCGTTCACGCCATGCTGGCCGAGTATCTCAGCTTCATCGTGCTGTTGTTTTCGCTGTACACGGTTGCGGGCGGGATTTTGGTCAGCGGCGATATCCGGGGCACGCCCTGGAACAATGCCGCCATCCTCGCGCTAGGTTCCGTGATGGCCAGCGTCATCGGCACCACGGGCGCAGCGATGATCCTGATCCGGCCGCTGATCCGCGCCAACATCGCGCGGCAACACAACACCCATGTGTTCGTGTTTTTCATCATCCTGGTGGCCAATGTCGGCGGCGCGCTGAGTCCGCTCGGTGATCCGCCGCTGTTCGTCGGCTTCCTCCATGGCGTAGACTTCTTCTGGACCACGCGGCACCTGCTGCCGCAGACCGCGCTCGTGGCCGGCCTGCTGCTCGCGATGTTCTGTGCGCTGGATATCTGGCGGTACCGTGCCGAACCTGTCTCCGGTCCTGCCGGACCGCGAAGCCCGATCAGAGTTCGTGGCCTCGTCAACGTACCCCTCATTGCAGCCATCGTCGCTGCCATTCTGCTGTCCGCAAACTGGCGACCGGGCATCGCGGTCGACATTCTCGGCACCAGGCTCGAACTGCAAAACCTGATCCGCGACGCGGCGTTGCTGCTGATCGCGTTGCTCTCACTGTGGCTGACCCCGGACGAGCACCGCGAGGCGAACGGGTTCACCTGGGAGCCGATCAGGGAAGTCGCGAAACTATTTGCCGCGATCTTCACCACCATCATCCCCGTGCTGGCCGCGCTCGATGCCGGGAGGAGGGGCTTCTTTGCATGGCTGTTGTCGGCGGTGACGGAGCGAGATGGCACGCCGCACGAGGTCGCCTACTTCTGGTACACCGGCCTGATGTCGGCATTTCTCGACAATGCGCCGACCTATCTCCTGTTCTTCAAGCTTGCGGGCGGCAACCCGCAGGCACTGATGGGCGAATTTTCTGGGACCTTGGCCGCGATCTCGATGGGGGCGGTGTTCATGGGGGCCCTGACCTATATCGGAAACGCGCCGAACCTGATGGTCGCCGCGATCTCGATCGAGCGCGGCATCAGGATGCCGAGCTTCTTCGGATACATGCTCTGGGCGTCCGTGATCCTGATCCCGATGTTTCTGCTGCTGACCCTGCTGCCGGTCGCGCCGGTTCTCAGGTGAGGCGGAACGCGCTATGCAGGAGCCTTCAGTTCGCGTCCCGATCGGAGAACAATAACCATGCTCAGCGCCAAATCCGACGTTCAGGTCGATACCCCCGAAGTACGCGTCACCGAGTGGCGGCTGGCGCCGGGCAGTGCCACCGGCCATCACACCCATGGGATGGACTACGTGATCGTGCCGGTGACCTCGGGCGAAATGACCATCGTCGCGCCGAACGGCGAGCGCTCCAAGGCGCAGCTTGGGGTCGGCAAATCCTATTTCCGCAAGGCCGGCGTCGAGCATGACGTCCTCAACGAGACGGCCAGCGAAATCGTGTTTCTGGAGGTCGAACTGAAGCCCTGATTGTCCGCCGCGGCGCGTTGCGGAGTTGGCGCCAGCCGGGCGGCCGCCGCCGCTCCCCGGGCGGCGCCCAGCCGGTAAAGGGTGGTAAAGCCTACCCGGTCGGGAACACGAAACGGTGCTGGGAAACCGCTAATTGCCACCGATCCGTCGCAGTTGATCCCTGAATGTGCCTCAAAGTTCCAGCATCAAACAGGGCTCGGGAGTGGCCGGAATGCTGAGTTACCTGAAGAAATTCGCGGTAGACATTTTTCCCTCGGTGGCTGCGACCGTCATCGGGGCCTACATCGTCAACCACTACATCGTGAGCAAGCCCGGCGCGGATGCGCCGGCCGCTGCGGTGTCCGCCGCCAACTCGAAGAACAAAGCCAAGGCCGAAGCCAAATCGGCGCCGGACGCCGAAACCGGCGGAGGGCACGGCTGCGGTCAGTAATCTGCCGGCCGCGGGGGTCAAGGCCAGGGGCATCTCCGAGAAAGCCATCATGGAAAAGACCGCCGCCGAACGGCCGGCGGTGGTCGAAAAGGCGCAGGAAAAGACTGACGCGAAGGCTGAGGCCAAGGTCGATACTGCCAAGGCTGACGCCGCCAAGGTCGACACCAAGGCCGATATCAAGCCTGACGCGAAGTCCCCCGAAGCGCCTGCCGAGACTGCGAGCACGCCCGCCGAGCCTCGCCGTCAGCAGGCCGCGCCGCGCGAGCAGGCCGCGCCGCGCGAGAAGGAAAAGATCAGGGTCGTACTGCCGTCGCCCATCCAGCCCAATGCATCAGCCCCGGCGCCGGTCGCGGCTGCGCCAAATCCCGTAGCCCCGGTCGAGACTGCGGTGGCGCCGGATGAGCGGCGCGACGCCAACGATCTGGCGCGTGCTGCAATCGAGCGCCTGCGCGTCAACGAAGGTTCTCCGCGGGCGCCCGAAGTGGCCCGGATTCCCGACGCGCCCAAGACTCCGGACGCACCCAGGGCGGATGCGCCGAGGGTCACGGCTGCGCCGGCGCTTCGGCCGTTGCCGCCGCCGGTCATGGTCTCGGCCCCTCCAGTCGCCGGCGAGCCCTATGGTCAGGCTGCGCCGCAGCGGCCGCCTTACGCGGCCAATGCTGAAGACCCGCGCCGTCCGACGCCGCCGGCCGAGATTCCGCTCTCGCGCCCGCTCGATCTGCGGGCCGAAGCCGCGGAGCCTTCGGTGCGCGAGCGCACCACGGCCGCCGCCGAAGAGGTGCTGTCGACGGCGAAGTCGCTCTTCCACGCCGTACTGCCGAAATAAAAATTACTGGAATTTAGCCGCCGGTCCGCGCGAGCCCGCTTCGCGCGGCTTCGTCCCTGGGGCGAAGCGTGAGCGCGCGGCCGTAGGAAGCGGACGCCTTGGCCTTGTCGCCAAGCCGCTCATAGGTAGCGCCGCGGGCCGACCAGGCCGGCGCGTTGCTCGGGTCAGCCTGGACCGCTTCGTCGAGATCGCTAGCGGCTTCCTTCGCCTTTTCGAGCGCGAGGTAACTGGTCGCACGCGCCAGCAGCGGCTCTATCTGTTGTGGCTTGAGGCCGTTGGCCGCGCTGAAATCCTCGATCGCCTGCTGGTGTTTCTTTTCGGTTTGATAGATCAGGCCGCGGCCGTACAACGCCTGCACGTTGTAAGGATCGAGCGCGAGGGCGCGTTCGAACTGCGCAAGCGCTTCCTCGGTCTGGCCGGATTTGGCGAGCGCCTGGCCACGCGTGGCGTAGCCTTGGGCGTCGCTGATGCCTTGTCCGCCGATCGTGCCGGTCGGCTTCTGCTCGAGGAGCGATGGCTTGTCATGGCCGGATCCCCATGATCCCAAATCGAACGAGCAGCCGCCAAGGGGAAGGGCGATCGCGAGCAACCCGACGGGGGCAACAGCAAAGCGCGAGGCGCGGGAGAAGGCAGTGCAAACCGTAGTGGCCATCTAGCGAATACCCGCGCGTCCGATGCCGCCATAGGTAGCCCGCTCGGTAAAAAAATGCATTGGTCAAAATAGCCGCAACGGCGGATCGCGGCGATGCGGATGGCCGAACTGGCGTTGCGCAACGATGCGTAGCCGCCTTGGCCCAATCGCCGATACCAGAAACAAAAATGCCAAAAACAAAAACGCGGGCCCGGGGCCCGCGTTTTCAAATCAATCTTTCGAAGCGCTCAGCGCGGTCCGCGCGGACCAGCGCCCGGGCCACCACGACCGCCAGCGCCACCACGGTCGCCACCGGGACCGGCGCCAAACACCGGCTTCGGCTTCATCGGCAGCAGGCCTTCGCGCTGCAACTTCTTGCGGGCCAGCTTGCGCGCGCGGCGCACGGCTTCGGCCTTTTCACGGGCCTTCTTCTCGGAGGGCTTTTCGTAATGACCGCGGAGCTTCATCTCGCGGAAAATTCCCTCGCGCTGCATCTTCTTCTTCAGCGCCTTGAGGGCTTGATCGACGTTGTTATCGCGGACGAGAACCTGCACGCGGCATCCTCTTTCAATTGATCGGATAGGAATTCTGGTAAAGCGAAGGGCCGGCAAATGGCCTGGCCCTTAACCCTGAGCGCGGGCATTTAGCAGACAAAACCGCGGATGTCCACCGGAGAAGGTGGCATTTGCTCCGGGAAAGCCAAAGAAACCCGCTTAATATGGCGTGATTCGGGCTCCATGGTCCGAATACGCGAACTAACGAGCCCATCACGGGATCTTTCCTAACGTTCCCGTGCGTTCCAGCAATTCAAACCGACAGGGAGGCTAGATAATGAATACCAAGAAATATGCCGCCGAGGCGATCGGCACGTTCTGGCTTACTTTTGCAGGATGCGGCAGCGCGGTCATCGCGGCCGGGTTTCCGCAGGTCGGCATCGGGCTCGTTGGCGTGTCGCTGGCCTTCGGCCTGAGCGTGGTGACCATGGCCTATGCGATCGGCCATATCTCCGGCTGTCATCTTAATCCGGCCGTCACCGTCGGGCTTGCCGCGGGCGGGCGTTTTCCGACCGGCCAGATCCTGCCTTACGTCGTTGCGCAGGTGATCGGCGCGATCGTGGCGGCGGCGGTACTCTACGTGATCGCAAGCGGCGCGCCCGGGTTCGACGTCAGCAAGGGCTTCGCCTCCAACGGCTATGACGCGCATTCGCCCGGCCAGTACAACATGGTGGTCTGCTTCATCACCGAGGTGGTGATGACCATGATGTTCCTGTTCATCATCATGGGCTCCACCCACGGCAAGGCGCCGGCCGGCTTTGCACCGCTGGCGATCGGCCTTGCACTGGTGATGATCCACCTTGTCAGCATCCCCGTCACCAACACCTCGGTGAATCCGGCGCGCAGCACCGGGCCGGCGCTGTTCGTCGGCGGCTGGGCGGTGGCACAGCTCTGGTTGTTCTGGGTAGCGCCCCTGATCGGCGGCGCAATCGGCGGCGTGCTCTATCGCTGGCTCAGTGAGGAGCCCGCCGGCATCGTGGAAGGCGTAAGGCGGGCCTGACCGTCGGTGGTGGGTCGCACGCGTGGCGATCCCGCTTCGATGTTTGCAGCAACAACAGCGGCAGGCGGTTATTTCTTGCCTGCCGGCGTCACTTCGGTGACATGCCCCATCTTGCGGCCCGGCCGCGGCGAGCCCTTGCCGTAGAGGTGCACGGTCGCGCCCGGAACGGTCAACCACTCCTCATAGCTCAGGATATCGTCGCCGATCAGGTTGGTCATGGTGACCTTCCCATGACGGATCGGCTTGCCGAGCGGCCAGCCGGCAATGGCCCTGATGTGCTGCTCGAACTGGGAGATCGAGGCGCCGTCCAGCGTCCAGTGCCCGGAATTATGCACCCGCGGCGCGATCTCGTTGACCAGCACCTTCGGCCCGCCACTCCCGGCCACCACGAACATCTCGACCGCGAGCACGCCGACATAGTCCAGCGCCGTCGCGATCTTCTCGGCGACCGCGCGCGCTTCTGCGGCCAGCGCATCCGATATCGCGGCCGGCGCGCGCGAGATTTTCAGGATGTGGTCGCGGTGTTCGTTTTCAGTGACGTCATAACATTCGACCTCGCCGTCCGCCGAGCGCGCGGCGATCACGGAGACCTCGCGCTCAAACGGAATGAACGCTTCGAGGATCGCGGATTTGGTGCCGAGGTCTTCCCAGACCTGGTTGAGATCGTCGCCTTCGCGGATGATGGCCTGGCCCTTGCCGTCATAGCCGAAGCGGCGGGTCTTGATCACGGCGGGAAGGCCGATGCGCGCAATGGCCGCGCGCAGCGCCTCCACCGACGACACGTCGGCGTAGTCGGCAGTGCCGATGCCGAGCCGCTTGATGAAATCCTTCTCGACCAGCCGGTCCTGGGTGGTTTCGAGAATCTTCTGCGCCGGCAGCACGGGACGCCGCGCGGCCAGCACCATGGCGGTGGCGGCCGGAACGTTCTCGAATTCATAGGTGATGACATCGACATCGTTGGCGAACAGTTCCAGCGCCTCGACATCGGCATATTCGGCACAGGTCGCGTTCAGCACCACGTCGAAGGCGGGCGAGTCCGGATCCGGCGAGAACACCTGGCACCTGAGGCCAAGGCGCGCCGCCGCCATCGCCAGCATCCGGCCCAATTGTCCGCCGCCGAGAATTCCGATGCTGTCGCCCGGCTTCAGCTTCACCTTGCCTGAAGCCGTCACGCCGATCCCTCCGGATGCTCCTTGACGGCGTCGGTCTGCTGCTTGCGCCAAGCGGCGAGCCGCGTCGCCAGCGCCGGATCGTTCAGCGCGAGCACGCTGGCCGCCAGCAGTGCGGCGTTGATCGCGCCGGCCTTTCCGATCGCAAGCGTTCCGACGGGAACCCCGGCCGGCATCTGCACGATCGAGTAAAGCGAATCGATACCTGACAGCGCCTTGGATTCGACGGGAACACCGAACACCGGCAGTTCCGTCAGCGCCGCCGCCATGCCCGGCAGATGCGCCGCGCCGCCGGCGCCGGCGATGATGACCTTGAAGCCCGCAGCCTTGGCGCCCTTGGCGAAGGCAAACAGCCGGTCCGGGGTCCGATGGGCGGAGACGATGCGTTTTTCGCAATCGATCCCGAGCGCGGTCAGCGTCTCGGCTGTATGGCGCATGGTGTCCCAGTCTGACTGGCTGCCCATGATGATGGCGATTGGTGCGGTCATCTTGTCAATTCTGTTCGGGAATCCAGAAACATAGGCCGATTATAGGATCGGCCCGGGGCTCATCCAAGGCGTGGCAAGGGATCAGGAATGGACTATCCTGTCTTGGTGAATCCCGGCAAGCCTTCATAAGCAAGCCTGCACAGGGAAGGCCATGAAGAAAAAAACCAGGGCTACCGCCTCCGGGGCAGCAAAACGCCCCAAAAGCGGGGCTTCCGGGCGAAAAACCGCGCCGCGGCGGACGCCGGCGGCGGAACCGTTGCCGGCCGCGTCCAGCGACGACGCCAAAGCGACAATTCGCCGCCTCAAGGCGCAATTGGCCAAAACGCAGGCGCAAATCGAGGAACTGCAGGCCTCGGCCGACACCGACTTCCTGCTGGATATTCCGAACCGGCGCGGCTTCGAGCGCGAGTTGCAGCGCGCCATCGCCTATATCAAGCGCTATCGCGCCGGCGGCGCGCTGATCGTGCTCGATGTCGATCGCCTGAAGCCGATCAACGATACCTTCGGGCACGCCGCGGGCGACCAGGTGCTCAAGGCCATCGTCTCGACGCTGTCGGGCCAGGTCCGCTCATCCGACGTGATCGGCCGGCTCGGCGGCGACGAGTTCGCGCTGCTGTTGTGGAATCTCAGCGAGACCGACGCCAAGGCCAAGGCGGCCTCGCTCGAGGAGGAGATCGATCGCCTCACCTTCGTCTTCGACGGCCGCACCATCACCGCCGGCGCATCCGCCGGCGTTGCGATCCTCGACATCCACTCGGAAGCCGGCCGCGCGCTGGAAGCGGCCGATAGCGCCATGTATGTGCGCAAGGCGCTAAGGCGGCACGAGCTTTCGTAAACCTAGAGCCCGCTGAGATCGTCGGGCACGTTGCCGAATTTCCGCAGCAATTGCGCGTCGCCGAACTCGCCGATCATGGGATCGCCGCTGCGGCTGAAGGCGACGGCGCCGATGCTGCCGGCCATTCGCGACATCGTTTCGGCGCGCCGCATCGCGGTGTTCGGGCTCTGGCATTCCTCCGCTGCGCCCGCCACCGGCGAGCCGCTATCGTCCTGCAGGAATGGCATCGCGACGTAATAGGTAACATCGGCCATGGCATCGCTCCGGTGTGATCGCTCCAGTTCAGGCCGCGTTGCTGCCTGTGAATTTGCCCGGCACGCATCCGGCCGATATCGCGGTCTGCAATTCCTCCAGCTCGGTTTCCAGATATTCGTTCACCATGATCAGCGCCTTGATCGTCGAGCGCAGATTGCCGTCGCACATCGCGATGGCCTGGTCGCAGGCCTGCTCGTAGTGGCTGTTATCGGACAGGGTCGGCGAGGCGGACATGGCGGGGACTCCCTTGCTGGCGGCAGATCGATATGTTCTCTTTTTGTTCTATTGGAGTCAAGCCGTGTTGCTGAGCCAAAGCGCATTTTCCAATCTCGCGCGATCGCGTGGGAGGACTAAGCTCTTCCGCCGATGAAGTTGCCCCGCGTCGTCGGAGACGCAGCTTCCGATCATGATCGTCGTGACCAGCCTTGTGGATGTCGGGGAAAAGGATCTGCGGGAAGGCGGGCGGTAACTTCCGAAAATCCTGTTCGCCGAACCAACTTGCCGGTGTGTCGCGCGCGACCTGACCGACAACGCTGGATTGAACTGTTGCCGCGGAAAAAAGCTGCGTAACGATCGGGCAATGCTGCGTGACGATCAGGCGATGATGTCAGGCGTGATCTGATCTTCGATGAAGGCGATACGGTCGCGCAGTTGCAGCTTGCGTTTCTTCAGCCGCTGCAGCCGCAGCAGGTCCGGCGCCGGCGACTGGTGCAGCGCGTCGATCGCTGCATCGAGATCGCGATGCTCCTGTTGCAGGCGGGCGAGTTCGTTTTCGAGCTCGCGCTCATCTTCGTCGGTCATGGTGTACGTTGACTAAAGAGCACGATGAGGTTGAGAGCGGATTCCCACAAGCTGACGATGAATATCGTCCCTGCGAGGCCAGTCCGCAAGCTGACCTGGTTCCATAGTCACGATTGGTTACAGATAAATCCGAAAATATTGAGAGGTCGGATTCTGGATAGCCATCGACAGCTTCGGCGGCTGGTGTACACTCTCTTGTCCGGATCGAATCTGAGGTTTCACCCACCGAGGAGGTTTCGTATGGCACTACAGGCGCATCTTGTTGAACTTGAACGCAAACACAAGAGCCTCGAGAATGAATTGCACGAAGCGCTCGTGCACCTTTCCACAGACGACCTCCACATTGTCGAGTTGAAGCGCCGCAAGTTGATGGTCAAGGATGAGATCCAGCGGTTGAAGCAATCCGCTTGCGAGAACTCTCCACTAGTCAGTCCAGCAGAGTATCGAAAACGCCACGCAACCGGATGGGCGCCGATGCGCTCATCCACTGGTTGTGGGGTTGTTGCGGCCTCCGTTCACGGCTCGGCCAACCCGCCGACGTGATCGGCGATCGCAAGCGATGATGTCAGCCCAGGCGATTCGATACCGAACAGATTGATCAGCCCGGCAACGCCGTGGTCCTGCGGGCCCTGGATCAGAAAATCCTGTGTGGCGACCGCCGGCGGCACGATTTTCGGCCGGATGCCGGAATAGCTCGGCATCAACGCGCCGTCCGGCAGCGTCGGCCAGTAGCGCCGGATCGCGGGATAGAACCGTTCCGCGCGCGCCGGATCCACCGTGTAATCGATGCTCTCGACCCATTCCACGTCGGGGCCGAACCGCGCCTGTCCCGCCATGTCGAGCGTCAGATGCACGCCCAGCCCGCCGGGCTCCGGCACCGGGTAGATCAGGCGTGAAAACGGCGATCGTGCACTGCAGCTGAAATAATTGCCCTTGGCCAGATAGGCCGAAGGAATCAGCCCGACCGGCATGCCATCGATGCTGCGCGCCACCGTCGGCGCACCCAGTCCGGCCGAATTGATCAGCAGGTTGCACGCGAGCGTCATCGGCGCGTCGCCGCCGGTTTCGATTTCGATGTGGCCGGCGCTGGCCCGGGCATGCAGCAGCGGCGTGTGAAACGCGAATGCAGTACCGGCGTCTTCCGCATCGCCCCGCAGCGCCAGCATGTAGGCGTGGCTGTCGATGATGCCGGTGGACGGCGACAACAGGGCCGCATCGCAATTCAGTGCCGGCTCCAGCGCGCGGGCGTCGTCGCCCGGGATCAGTTGCAGATCGTCGACGCCGTTGGCTTCGGCATGCGCGCGGATCGATTGCAGTTTTTCGGTTTCCTGCGGTGTCGTCGCGACGATCAGCTTGCCGCAATTGCGATGCGGGATGCCGTGGTCGCGGCAGTATCGGTACAACGCGTGCTTGCCGCTGACGCACATCTGCGCCATCAGGCTGTTGGCGCGGTAGTATATGCCGGCATGGATCACTTCGCTGTTGCGCGAGGAGGTCACGGTGCCGATGCCCTCGGCGGCTTCCAGCACGATCACTTCGCGGCCCGCCTGGGCCAGCCGCCGCGCGATCGCAAGGCCGACCACCCCCGCTCCGATGACGACGCAATCAACCTTTTCCATGTCAGTTTCGGGTCCGGGAATCCGGCGCGGAAATCGGCAGTTGCCGCGCCCGGTTATGATTGTCTCGTTCGCCGAAGTGCCCCAACAACCCGTTGGTTTGCCTCGAAATACGCTTCGAACGCGGTCCCGTTAGTGAAGCATTAATCATGTCAGGGCAATTGCCGTAATTCAGGTCGCATTCTGCAGTTGCGAGGGTAGTCGTTTACCCGATCCAAACCCGTCAAGCCAGACACTCCGCCCGCAAATTCTCGGGTGAGTGATGGCTGACGCGAACTGGCAGGCAGGCGGGAGGAATTCGTTTCCGGCGCTGGCCCTCGCATGCCTGATCGCCACTGCTGCGCCATGTGGGGCGTGGGGCGCACCGCAGCCCGGCGACTTTGCGCCGGCAAGCTATATCGGTGCGCTCGATCCCAACCAGCCTTGGGAGTTGCTGCTCGGCGGCATTGCCATCGTCTCCTTCCTGACGGCGCTGGGGTTCTGGACGTTGTCGGCGCTGCGCCGGGCCAGGGACGCCAAATTGCGGCGCAGTGCATTCATCAGCTCCGCCCTGAACAATCTCAATCAGGGTGTGATAATAACCAGCGCGCAGGGCCGCGTGGTTTTCTGCAATGACCGCTTCCTCGAAATTTATGGATTCAGTCGCACCGATATTTCGAGCGACATGAGCGGCAACGATCTGGTCGAGTTGCGGCGCGCGCGGGGCCTGATGACGCTTTCCGCCGAGGAATTCGGCGCGCTTGCCCGCCGCTCCGAAGGCGTCGTCGTCGAATTGCCGGATGGGCGATCGGTGCTTTCGAAGATGTCTCGCCTGCCCAATGGCGGGACGATCGGGACCCACGAGGATTGCACCGAGCAACGCAGGCTGTCGCGCAAGCTGGCATCGACCACGCAGTTCCTGGAATCGGTGCTCGACAACGTTCCGGTCTGCGTCGCCGCCAAGAACATCGAGGACGGCCGCTACATTTTCGTCAACCGTGCGTTCGAGCGCTTCTCGCGCTTCTCCCGCGATCACATCGTCGGCAGGCGCGCCGAAGAGATCTTCCGGCCGGAAACCGCCAGGAGCATCAAGGTCGCGGACGCGGCGGCGCTGAATGCGCCGGAAGGCTATCACCGCAGCGAATATTTCGTCGAACGGGGCGACGACAAGCGCGTTATCTCCTCCAACCGCGTGCTCGCCCGCAACGAGAACAACCAGCCGGAGTTCCTGATCAACCTGTTCGACGACGTCACCGACCGGCGGTCGCTGTCGCGCGAGTTGGAGAGCACCAAGAAGTTCCTCGAACTCGTGGTCGACAACATCCCGGTCTCGCTGATCGTCGAGCGCGTCAGCGACGGACGGTACCTGCTCGCCAACCGCAGCGCCGAGACCATCCTCAACCGCCGCCGCGAGGACGCCACCGGCCTGACCGCCGCCGACATCTTCAATCCGCGCGAAGCCAAGCTGATCATCGCGCGCGACGAGGCCGCGATCAAGAAGCGCGGCCTGCTCACCGAAGAGCACCCGATCTCCACCAAGGACGGCTTGCGGCTGTTCCTGACCCGCCGCATGACCGTGCTCGACGAGGCCGGCGAGCCGCAATACCTGATCAAGACCCACGAGGACGTCACCGATCGCCGCCAGACCGAATCGCGGATGGCGCACATGGCCTATCATGACGGCCTGACCGATCTGCCGAACCGCGCTTCCTTCCTGCAGGCGCTGACGCAGATGATCGAGGCCTGCGCCGGCACCGACGAGGAATTCGCCGTGCTGTGCGTCGACCTCGACGGGTTGAAGGAAATCAACGACGTGTTCGGCCACGCGATGGGCGACAAGCTCCTGATCGAGGTGGCCGGCAGGATCCAGGCTTCCGCCCGCGGCGGCGTAGTGGCCCGGCTCTCCGGCGACGAGTTCGGCCTGATCATCGACGGCAAGCAGCCCGAGGCCGGCAAGGCGCTGGCCGAACAGCTCGCGCAAACGCTGTCGGACGAATTCCTGATCGACGGCAAGTCGGTGCGTACCGGCGTCACCACCGGCATCTCGGTATTTCCGCATCATGGCTCGGATGCGGCTTCGCTGCTCGCCAATTCCGGCGCGGCGCTGTTCCGCGCCAAGCAGAAGTCGCGCGGCTCGATCGGCATTTTCGCGCCCGAGATGGACCAGCAGATCCGCGACCGCCGCGTACTGCATCAGGACCTCTCGATGGCGATCAGGAACGGCGAATTGTCGTTGCATTATCAGCCGCAGGCCGCGTCGGGCCCAACGGTCGCCGCCAGCAAGATCATCGGCTTCGAGGCGCTGGCGCGCTGGATGCATCCGGTGCGCGGCTTCGTGTCGCCGGGTGAGTTCATCCCGCTGGCGGAAGAAAGCGGCCTGATCGTCGAAATGGGCGTCTGGATCCTGCGCGAAGCCTGCCGCGAGGCCGCGTCCTGGCCGGTGCCGCTGCAGATCGCCGTCAATCTGTCGCCGGCGCAGTTCATGCGCGGCGACGTGGTGAGCCTGGTACATTCGATCCTGCTCGAAACCGGCCTGTCGCCCGACCGGCTCGAGCTCGAAATCACCGAGGGCGTGCTGATCGAGGACTTCGATCGCGGCCTCGCGCTGCTGCGTCGGCTGAAGGCGCTCGGCGTGCGTATCTCGATGGACGATTTCGGTTCCGGCTATTCCTCGCTGAGCTACCTGCAGGCGTTCCCGTTCGACAAGATCAAGATCGACCGGGCCTTTGTCATGAATCTCGGGCGCAACCCGCAATCGGCGGCGATCGTGCGCGCCGTCATCGACCTCGGCCACGGCCTCGAAATGTCGATTGTCGCCGAGGGCGTCGAGACCCAGGAACAGCTCACCTTCCTGTCGGAAGAGGGATGCGACGCGGTGCAGGGCTATTTCCTCGGCAAGCCCTTGCCGATCGGGCAGTACGCCACGCTCGTCGGCCGCAGCGCTCCGAGCGAACTGGAGACGGCGCGCCAACTGGCCCGGGCCTGATTCCTCTGTCGTACCCGACGCGCGTTTGTGTTGACACGATCTCGTCCCGAAACCGGTATCTTGTCGTCGCGATCATGCCCTAGTGTGGAGAACTTCTGTTCTCAACAGTAGCCTTGCGTATGGCGGACTACGATCTTGCGATCATCGGCGGCGGGTTGAACGGCGTCAGCATCGCGCGCGACGCCGCTGGACGCGGGTTGCGCGTGATCCTGCTGGAGCAGGGGGATCTCGGCGCGGGTGCTTCCTCGGCCTCACCGCGGCTGATCCATGGCGATCTGGCGAGGCTCGAGCGCCGGCATTTTCTTCGTGTCCGTGCGGCGCTCGCCGAGCGCGACGTCTGGCTCGGCATCGCGCCGCATCTGGTGCGCCCGATGCGCTTTGCGATTCCCTCCCACTCGGAAGAGCGCGCGCCCTGGCAGTTGCGCTCATGGCTATTGCTCTACGACCGGCTGGCCTCGCGCAATCCGTTGCCGCCTTCCGCCACCCTCGATGTCACCCACCATCCGGTCGGCAACGCGCTGAAGCGGCCGTTCGGCACCGCTTTCGAATATTCCGACTGCGTCGTGGACAATTCCCGCCTGGTGGTTCTTACCGCCGTCGATGCCGCGGCGCGCGGCGCCGTGATCCGTACCGGCGCGCGCTGCACCCGGGCGGAACGCGGCAAGGAGTGGCGGCTGGTGACGAAAGATCGCGGCTTTCGCAAGGTGATCACGGCACGGGCCGTCGTCAACGCGGCAGGGGCCTGGACGGCGTCTGTCGCCGAGACCGTGTTGCGCGTGCCGCCGCCGAAGGTCGCCACTGTCCAGATGAGCCAGATCGTGGTCCGCCGCCTGTTCGACAGCGACAACGTCTATGTGTTTCAGAACAGCGACGGACGGCTGATCTTTGCAAGCCCCTATGAGCGCGATTTCACGCTGATCGGCACCACGAGCCATGCCTTCAGGGGCGATCCCGCCATCGTCGCGATGGCGGCCAGCGACGTTGCCTATCTCTGCGATGCGGCGAACCGCTATTTCCGCGAGCGGATCGAAGCCGTCGACGTGGTGCGCACGCTTTCCGGCGCCAACATGGTGATGAAGCCTGTGAGCCGGCAATATCAGCGGGATGGCGCGATGACGCTCGACTACCGGCGCGACAAGGCGCCGCTGATCACGATTTTCGGCGGCGACGTCACCACCTCGCGGCTGCGCGCGGAGCGGGCGGTCACGAAGCTTGCGCCGTTCTATCCGATGTCGGCGCGCTGGACGGCGAAGTCGCCGCTGCCCGGCGGCGATTTCGCGTGGGATCGCTTCGACCACGAGGTCGACGAGGCGCGCGAGCGCTGGCGGTTTCTCGGCGAGGATCAGGCGAGGCGGCTGGTCGCGGCCTACGGTTCGAACGTCAAGGCGATCCTCGGCGATGCCAAAGAGCGCAGCGATCTCGGCCCGGCCTTTGGACCGGAACTAACTGGTGCCGAAGTGCGATACCTCATGAGCAGGGAATGGGCGCGTTTTCCCGACGACATCCTGTGGCGGCGCTCCAAGCTCGGGCTCACGATGCAACCTTCGGATCGCGAGGCGCTGGCGGCATACATGGCAGAGGGCTGCGCCGCGCCGAAATAGTCCCGCTCCACGTCCTTCAATTCCGCCGCGCCGATCCGCATCAGGCAGCGAACGGTAGGACTGGCGTCTAGAAATCGAGCTTGTCGCGGACGGCATCGATGCCCGCTTTAGCGCAGGCTTCGTCCGCGTCGCCGCCGGGGGCGCCGGAGACGCCGACAGCTCCCAGCAGTGCACCGCCGGCTTCGACCGTCAACCCGCCGCCGATGATGACGGCGCCAGGAAGACTGCGAATTCCGGCCTGCATCATCCCGGGCTGGCTGATGGCACTGAGTTCGGTCGTGCTGGTGCGAAAGCTGACCGCGGTCCATGCCTTGCCCGTGGCGGTCGTAACCGTGTGGGGGCCGGCAAAGCGGTCGCGCAGCAGCACCTGTGTGATGCCGAAGCGGTCGACGACGGCGACCGTCACCTGAAAGCCGCGCTTGCGGCAATCCGCCAGCGTTGCCTTTGCTAGATCCTGCGCCAGTTCGGGGCTCAGCGACTTGTAGGTCACGAGCGCTTCCTGGGCGGCGGCCGGGCCGCAGAGCAGGCAACAGATCGCCGTCACGGCCGGCAGATAGCGAACGATCATCAATGTTCCTCCGCGAACTTTCTTGCCGCGCAAGGCAGGCTTTCTGCGAGCTTCGAACCTTACCAGAGCGGGGAGCGGCGGCACCCAGAATATTGTGGCTCGCGCGTTGTGAGGCGTTGAGCGGAAGCCGATCCGCCGCTAGCGTGCGGCCACGATGGGACTGGCAGGTGGCATGACTGAGGAATCGCCGGAAATCGACACATCGAAAACCGATGTGCCTGCAGCGCCGGCGAAGCAGGCACCGCCCGCCGAAGCGGCTGACGACGTGCCGCTGCTCCGCATCGAGGGCGTCTCCAAGGCGTTCGGCAATTTCCGCGCCGTGGACCGGCTCTCGCTCGACATTGGGGCCGGCGAGTTCTTCGCCCTGCTGGGGCCGAGCGGCTGCGGCAAGACCACGCTGCTGCGGATGCTCGCCGGTTTCGAGACGCCGGATGAAGGCCGCATCCTGCTCGGCGGCCGCGATATCGCGCCGGTGCTGCCGCATGAGCGGCCGGTCAACATGATGTTCCAGAACTACGCGCTGTTTCCGCATCTCAACGTGCGGGACAACATCGCGTTCGGGCTGAAACGCGCAGGCCTGGAGCGGGCCGCCATCGATACCCGCGTTGCCGAGATGGTGGCGCTGGTCAAGCTCGAAGGCATGGAGAAGCGCAAGCCGGATCAGCTTTCCGGCGGCCAGAAGCAGCGGGTGGCGCTGGCGCGCTCGCTGGCGCGGCGGCCGAAGATTCTGCTGCTCGACGAACCGCTGGCCGCGCTCGACAAGAAATTGCGCGAGAGCACGCAATTGGAATTGATGGAGCTGCAGCGCCGCCTTGGCATGACCTTCATCATCGTCACCCACGACCAGGAGGAGGCGATGACGATGGCCAATCGCATCGGCGTGATGGATGCCGGCCGGCTCCAACAGGTCGCGACCCCGCGCGACCTCTACGAGGCGCCGCAGTCGCGCTGGGTCGCCGAGTTCGTCGGCGACGTCAACCTGTTCGACGGCGAGGTCGCTTCGCGCGAGCATAATCGCCTGACCGTATCGACGCGTGACGGCGGAGCGCTGGTGGTGGCGGCGCCGCGCCATCCGATAACCGAGACGGTGGTCTCGGTCGCCATTCGTCCCGAGAAGGTGAAACTGTCGCGCCGCGGACCGGTGTCGGACGCGGTCAATTCGATCAACCGGCTCGAAGGCGTGGTCACCGACGTCAGCTATCTCGGCGGGCTGACGGTCTACAAGGTCAAGCTCGACTCCGGCGTAGTGGTGCGCGCGTCGATCGCCAACACCGCGCGGCTCGACAGGGATAGCCATAGCGTGGGAGAGCGCGTGGTGGCGTGGTTCGCGCCCGACGATTGCGTGGTGCTGGAACGATGAGCGCGCGCCGCATCTTCGCACAGCCGGCGCGTTACGCCGCGATAGCGCCGTATCTCTGGATGGTGCTGTTGTTCCTGCTGCCGTTCGGCTTCGTGCTGAAGATCAGCCTGTCGCAGACCGCGATCGCCCAGCCGCCCTATGTGCCGTTGTTCGATCTCGCCGAGGGCTGGGAGGCGATCAAGGCGGCGTTGGCGCAATTGTCGCTGGATAATTTCAGGCTGCTGGTTTCCGATAGTCTCTACATCAGCTCCTATTTGCGCAGTCTCTTTGTCGCCGTGACGTCGACGTTGATCCTGCTATTGATAGGCTATCCCATCGCCTACGGCATGGCGCGGCTGCCACAGCGCTGGCAGCCGATCGCCATGATGCTGGTGATCGTGCCGTTCTGGACCTCGTTCCTGATCCGCATCTATGCCTGGATCAACATTTTGCAGCATGACGGCCTGCTCAACAAGATTCTGCTCGCGTTGCATCTGGTCTCGGCGCCGGTGGTGTGGCTCTCGACCGACAGCGCGATGTATCTCGGCATCGTCTATTCCTATCTGCCGTTCATGATCCTGCCGCTCTATGCGACGCTCGCCAGGATGGACGCCTCGCTGCTGGAAGCCGCAAGCGATCTGGGGTCATCGCCCCGGCAGGCATTCTGGCTGGTGACGTTTCCGCTGTCCTTGCCGGGCGTCGGCGCCGGCGCTCTACTCTGCTTTATCCCGATCGTCGGCGAGTTCGTGATCCCGGATCTCTTGGCCGGCTCCGGGTCGATGATGATCGGGCAGACGCTGTGGCTGGAATTCTTCACCAACAAGGACTGGCCGGTGGCATCGGCCACGGCGGTGGCGCTGCTGGTTCTGCTGGTGCCGCCGTTGCTGCTGTACGATCGGCTGCAGCGCCGTACGCTCGGAGGGGCGGGCTGATGGCGCGCAGGGTCAACCGGCTGTCGCCGTTCAACGTCACCTCGCTGGCGCTCGGGCTGGCGTTTTTGTACCTGCCGATCGTGATCCTCGTCATCTATTCGTTCAACGACTCGCGGCTGGTCACGGTGTGGGGCGGCTGGTCGCTGCGCTGGTATCGCGAGTTCTTCAACGACCGCGCCATGCTCGACGCGGCCTGGATGAGCCTGCGTGTCGCGGCGGTTTCCGCCACGATCGCGACGCTGCTCGGCACGCTGGCGGCGGTGGGGCTGGTGCGCGGTGAGCGCTTCAGGGGGCGGTCGTTGTTTTCCGGCATGCTCTATGCGCCGCTGGTGATGCCGGAGGTGATCTCGGGCCTGTCGCTGCTGTTGCTGTTCGTCGCGCTGAACGCCGAGCGCGGCTTCTGGACCGTGACCGTCGCCCACATTACGCTGACGATGTGCTTCGTCACCGTCGTGGTGCAGTCGCGCCTCGCCTCGCTCGACCGCAGCCTCGAGGAGGCCGCGATGGATCTCGGCTGCGATCCGGTGCGGGCGTTTGTTTCCGTGACGCTGCCGCTGATCGTTCCGGCGATCGCGGCGGGCTGGATGCTGGCCTTCACGCTCTCGCTCGACGATGTCGTGATCGCAAGCTTCACCACCGGGCCGGGTTCGGCGACGTTGCCGATCCGCATCTACTCCGAGGTGCGGCTGGGCGTGAAGCCCGAGATCAACGCGATCTGCACCATGGTGATCGCATTCATCGCGGTGGTGATCGTTATCGCCTCATTCGCCTCGAAGCTGTCGAGCTCGCAAGGCGAGAGCGCGGCGCCGCTGTAGGCGCGTCACGACTTCACCGCACCCGCAGTCAATCCGCCCACCATATACCGCTTGAACGCGTAGTAGATCGCGGCCGGCGGCAGGGCGTAGATGAAGCCGGTGGTCATCAGCAATTCCCACGGCGAGTCATCCGCCGCCAGAAAATTTCCGAGCGCGACGGGCAACGTGATCTCGGTGTCCTTGGAGAGCAGCAGGAACGCGTAGAGATATTCGTTCCAGGCGAGCAGGATCGCGTAGGTGCCGATCGCGACCAGCGACGGCATCATCAGCGGCACATAGACTAACCGAAATAGCTGCAACGTGGTGGCGCCATCCATGGTGGCGGCCTCGTCGAGTTCGACCGGCAGCTTGTCGGAGGCCTGCTTCAGCACCCAGATCGCGTAAGGGGAGGCGATGGTCACCATCGCCAGGATCAGCGACCAGTGATTGTTGAGCAGGCCGTAATTGCCCATGGTGCGGTACATCGGCACGGCGAGGAAGGCCGCCGGGATGAAATAGGTCAGCAGCGCCAGATTCATCACCCAGCGGCCGCCGGGCACGCGCAGCCGCGAGATCGAGAACGCGGCGGCAGTCGCGATCAGCAGCGTCAGCGCGCCTGCCGCAAGCGCGATCACCACCGAATTCCAGAACTGGATCCAGAAGTCGCGCAGGAAGTAATGCTGCTGGTAAAACACAATCTTGAAGTTGTGCAGCGTCGGATGATCCGGCCAGAGTTTTCCGGAGAACGCGTCCTGCTTCGGCGAGATCGCGAACAGGAACATGTGGTAGATCGGCACCATGGTCCAGATCAGCACGGGAATGCCGATCAGCAGCAGGCGCGCTTCGGTGCCGATTTCGCGGAGTGTTGGCAGCTTCATCGCGACAACCGTTTCATCATGAAATACATCAGCGGCAGCACGAACGGCAGCGCGCAGACGATGGAAGCCATCGCGAGCGAAAGCTGATCGAGCCGGAGATAGCGGATGCCCAATGTGGCCAGCACATGGGTGAGATCGGCGGGGCCGCCGCCGGTGAGCAGATAGACGCTGTTGAAATCGCCGAGCGTCCAGATCATCGAAAGCAGCGTGCAGGTGATGTAGAGCGTCTGCATCGACGGCCAGGTGATGAAGCGGAATTTCTGCCACCAGGTGGCGCCGTCGACGTCGGCCGCCTCATACATGTCGTGCGGGATTGCAAGCCTGCCGGTCATCAGGATCAGGGTCCAGAACGGCAGCGATTTCCAGATGTGAACGCCGATCGCCATCGAAAGCGCCACCGTCGGATCGTTCAGCCAGTTCGGGCCGTCATCGCCGGTGAGCCTGAAGATCAGGGTGTTGACCATGCCCCATTCGGGATTGAGCATGAAACGCACGGAGAGGATGGTCGGGATCGACGGCACCGCCCAGGGCAGGATGAACAGCACCGACAGCCATTTGATCCAGGTGCGCTGCTGCGCAAAGAAGCCGGACAGGAACAGCGCGATCGCCATTTTGATGTTGATGCCGACCAAGAGGAAGATCAGCGTGTTGACGGCGGCGCGCGCGAAGATCGGATCGTGCCAGAGCGCGACATAGCTCGCCGGATGCCGCGCCAGCCACAGCCCGTAGCCGACCGGATAGACCACGAAGGCCAGGAACACGAGGATATAGGGCGCGATCAGCGCAATGCCCCAGACCTGCGGCGTGGTCAGCCGGGCCGAGAGTGGCGGATTTGCCAGCGCGTGATCGCCCGAAAGCGTGATCGCCATACGTTTACTCTTACAGTCCTGGAACGTGATGCCGGCCGCGGCTACATCGTCGTCCCTGCGAACGCAGGGACCCATAACCACAGGCGGTTGTTGTTGCGCAAGCCGTTGACCAGCATCCTTCAAAACGGCCGCCGCGGCGTATGGGTCCCTGCGCCCGTGCGCAATTGCGCACTAGGAAGGGACGACGACGTAGCGGCGGCCGGCATCGTTTACATCAACCCGCGACCTGCTTGATGCGGATGATCAGTTCGTCGACGGCCTTGTCGACCGGCACCTTCTCGCTCACCACCCGGTTCATCGCTTTGGCCCAGACGTTCTCGTTGTTGAGGATCGTGAACTTCCAGTTCTTGGTGAAGTCGAACGGCGTGGTGCCGCCGGTGAACTGATTGTACACCGCCTTGCGATGCCGGTCAGCCTGCCACCATGGGCTCTGCTGGCTTGCGGTCGTCACCGGGAACCAGCGGCCGAGCGCGCCTTCGATATAGGGCCGAAGGTTTTCCTCCTGCATCAGGAACTTGATGAACTCCTTGCCCTCGGTCTTGTTCTTGGCGACCGCGAACATCAGGCCGGTCTTGACGTCGGAGCGATACTTGATCGGCGTGCCGTCCGGCTTGTTGGGGAACGAGGCGGTGATGATGGTCTCGTCGTAGTTCTTCTTGCCGATGGCGCGCTGTTCCGGCGTCAGGGCCGCGTTGTTGGAGTTGTCCAGCCATTTCGCCGCGATCGAGATCGTGAAGTTATGCGTCATCACGATCGTCTTGTTGTGGAACGCGACGTTGTTGTCCGGATCCTTCCAGGTGGTGGAGGAGGGCGGGGTGCAGCCGCGGACATAGGTATCGGTGTAGTCCTTCAGCGCCTTGGTCAGGTTCTCGCGCACCTTGGGATCGTCGACCAGAAGCTTGCCGTCGTCGTCGACCAGCTTGACGTTATGGGCGTCCATGAAGGTGTAGAACGACTGGAACGAGTTCGGTGGATTCCACGCCCATCGGCTGGCCGACGGCATAGATGCGCTGGCCGGTGGCCTTGCGGCTGGCGGCCTGCACCTTGTCGCACCAGAACGACCAGTAATCTTCCCACTTGGTCGGGATGTCGCTCGGCTTGAAGCCGGCCTGCTCCAGCATGTCGCCCCAGATCTGGACGTGCATGCTCTGCTGCTTCAGCGGGAAGCCGTAATAGGCCTTCTTCTTGGCGACGTCGTTATAGAGCAGCACCGTTTCCAGCGTGTTCGGCGCGAAAGCCGACTTCATCGGCGTCATGATGTCGGTGAGGTCCTCGAGCTTGCCCTCGAACGCCCACTTGCCCTGCGCCTGCACGTCATAGCTGTCGGAATAGGCGACGTCGGGCACGGTGCCGGAATCCAGCGCCGCCACCGTCTTCGGAATCATGTCCTGAATGGCGTATTGCGACAGTTCGACCTTGATGCCGGTCTTGGCCTCGAACTTCTTGATCGCCTCCAGCAGCGCGTCGTCCTCGGACTTGTAAAAGCCCTTGCCGAACCAGACGGTGATGGTCTTTTGCTGGGCGATCGCGGGTGCAGCGGCGTAAAACAGCCCGACCGCAGCGACCGCGAGTGAAAGCGCACCTAATCTCCTGGATATCACGTTGTTCTCCCTGAAAACGCCGGATTATTAACCGGTTGGATAAAAGATAGCGCAACCACGCGGCGCGATCCAGATGGCAAATGCCAGACTTGCGTAGGGGAGGGGCGGTTTGTGGCGTCATTGCGGGCGAAGGTGGCGGGCTGTCTCCACACAAAGACTGTCATGCTCCGCGAAAGCGGGGCATCCAGTACGCCGCGGCCTATCCGCGTCATTGCGAGCGCCAGCGAAGCAATCCATTTCGCTGCTTGCTGAGGTATGGATTGCTTCGTCGCTTCGCTCCTCGCAATGACGGTAGACGCAGTTTTGCGATCTCGCGGCGCGATGCGCCCGAAGTTTTTCAAAACCTTCTCTCCCAAAAGAGGGAGCAGGGAATGCCGGGTGCACGCTGCACCCGCGGTCTCGTGTGCAATAGTGCGCAAAAAACGCACACGAGCATACAGGTACAGTCGGAACACTCCGGCATTCCCTGCGCAATGGCTTTACGGCTTATGCCGTGCTCTCCTCGGCGACGAATTCGTCTTGTCACCGTCGTTGGCGAATTAGCGGCTGATCAAGCCCGGTCGGGTCGACTTCGCCTCCGCTCAACTTGACACCAGCAACGGGTGCCAGGACCACACGGTTTTGCCGTACGCAACAACGTCATTCGTCCTGCGCGCTGTGACCGCTCACGGAAAACCGCCCTGCGAACACACCTCGCGCCCGACGCTGCCGCGTCCACCGCATCCCATCCCAACGTCCGTGACGATCGCGATACGCCCCTCGTGGAGAGGATGAGATGGGCGAATTATGGCGCTGATTTGGGGTGAGAGAGAAGCGGAATATTTTTGAGGGAGGGGACTGGACGGGTGGAATCGAATTGATTTGGTTCGAGAAATTCGTGTTTGGGCGCAGCGCCATTAGCGCAGCGATATGGGGGATCATGAAGATGATTCCCGCTACGCTCATCCCGGCTTGTGGCGCGCAAAGGGACGCTGGCCGGTTTCGGCGCAGACCTGTCTGTCGGAGTTGGGCCGATGAAGATCAGACGATCTCCGCGCGGCTCGCCCGGAGACCCGACATCCCTGCGGTTCGCCGAAAAGTCCAGCATCCGCCGCTTCTGAAGAAGCCTCTTATCTCAACGCAGCCGCCTTCATGATCGACAGATTTCGGCATACGCTGTTGTCAGATCGAGAGAAAGGGAAATCCCATGGAACTGAAACTCCATCATGTGAACTATTCAACCAAGGATGTGGGCGCGGTCGCGGAATTTTACCGATCCCTGTTTAATATGAAGCCGGTGCCTAGCTACGGAGACGCGCAAATCACGTCGCAAGGCTATGATCGCAAAGTCGAGTTTCTCACCGATGGCACGACCGAGTTTCACATCGCGCCGCAGGATCTCGGCGTCGCATTCCGAACCAAACAGAGTCTCAATCCGCTCGATCGCGGTCACATCGCGTTTCGTACGGATGACATCGAGGCGTTCAAGACCATGCTAAGGGAGAAAAATATTCAATTCGCCGACTACGGCGTTTGGGCCATCGGTGGCTGGTATCAGATTTTCCTGCAGGATCCTGACGGCACGATCGTGGAAGTACACCAGACTGATTATAAGGAGCCCAAGGGATAATCGTAATTTTCCATAGCCGTTCCGAGACCATGGACCGGGCTCAATGCCGACGTTCCCGGCTACGTTCACTGGAGTGAAATGATGCGCATCGGCTGTCTTGGCCTCGGCAACATGGGTCAACCAATGGCGGGCAGGCTGCTCGACGCCGGGCACGAGCTCTGGGTCTACGATGTCCGCGAGGACGCCATGCTCCCGCTTCTCGAACGTCAGGCGCGACGGGCGACCTCCGCGAAGCAACTGGCCGATACGTGCGACACGGTCATTGTCTCACTGCCGACACTGGAGATTTTTCGGCGCGCGCTTTCCGGACCTGACGGCTTACTCGCGGGGAAGGCCATGAAAACGCTGGTCAACACCTGCACGGTCGGCGTGGCTTTTGTCCGCGAGGTCGAGTCAAAATGCGCAGCGGCCGACGTCACGGTGATCGATGTCCCGATCAGCGGCGGCGTCGGGGGAGCCAGGGCCGGCACGCTGGCCATGATGGTTTCCGGAAATCCCGCCAAAATTGCTCGACCTGATGCCGGTGTTCCAGCAATGGGGCAAGACGATCGTCGTTGCCGGTGACAGGCCGGGATCTGCGCAGATCATGAAGCTCACCAATAACATGCTCTGTGCCGTCGCCCTTGTCGCTACGTCAGAGGCGATGACGATGTCGGGCAAAGCAGGCATTCCAGACGACGCCATGCTGGAAATTCTCAATAATGGAACCGGCCGCAATTTTGCGACGATGCATCTTTTCCCCGAAGCCGTACTGCCACGCACTTACGACTTTGGCGCAACCATCGAAATCCTTATGAAGGACGTCGATCTTGCCATCGAGCAGGGCGAAGAACTCGGCGTTCCGATGTGGGTGAGCCAAGCGGTACGGCTCGTGCTGAAGCACGGCATCTTTCAGGGCCGCGCACAGCAAGACATGTCGCGGATCGTCCAGATCATCGAGGACGGGACGCGCAAATAGTGATCACACGGCGATGCCAAAAGCTGACCGGCGGCTTTGCAAAAATCTAGACCGGCCAGGCCGCCGCCTGCCGCCCTAATTTAGGGCCTGCAAAAGCGCGGGCATTCTTGATGAAGCGGCACTCGCTGCCACTTGAAACCGCTGAAGGACCATCATTTTTTCGGATTCGTCAGGTTTCGCTCTTGCCGCAAGTGCAAAGAAACCGTTTAGCCGCGATTGAGCCAACCATTTTTCGATCTCCGGATATTTCCTCCATGCCACGCGATTCTTCGTTGATACGGCCAGCATCGTGAGCCAATCGGTGTCAACAACAGGAAACGGAACAGGGGTACAAATCGAATTCTTCAACGCCTGATCGCTGTCCAAGGTAGCTTCTACGAAGCCGATCAAGGCAGCGCTGAAGAGCGGCTGACAAGTCCGCACAAGCTGCAGGTTGATCTTCTTGTCGGCCCAGATCGACGTCATGGGCCTCCGCGAGATACCGCTCGCAGTGCAGTCTATGACGACGTCGGCGGCGGTCAGGGCTATCTGGCCCTTGTCCAGAGTAATTCGCTCTTGCTGGATATCTCGAACATGGCCCATCCTCACGACGTTCCTGATGCGCCTGAGTTGCGCCAGCTCCTCTTTGCTGACCACAGCGCAACGATAGGCAGTCGGACGAATATCAGGATCGAGGCGTAGTAACTGCTCGGCAGACTCGAGCCGATCGAACAGATCGGAGATGCTCGCAGCCGCTCCGACGGCCTCGAGTTGAGCCGCAACGCTCCCGAAACTCTGCACGAAAAATTCTTCCCCTGGCTGGATGTTCGCGCGATTGAGGAACCAAAAATCACGCGGAATAATCCAGCGAATGCAATCAGGATTTACGCCTCGTTCCAGAAGCCAAAGACCAACGTCGATGGCGGTTTTGCCGGCTCCGGCGATGACGTACCTGTCGGTCGGGCGGGCGATTTTCGGCAACTCGTTGGGAGAGACAGATCTGACGCCGGGCGCCAGAGTGTAATTAGGCCGGTGTGTCGATGGAATTTCGAAGGTGCAATACGCGGCATCGACGATGCCCTTCTTCGCCATGAACGAATACACTTGGCCTGTTGGTATCGATTGAAAGCGGCTATCGCTAATTACGTCGCACATGGGAAAGTATCGAACGCGGCCGGAGGGCAAGAAACGCTGCTGCATGACCTGGTCATAATATGCAAGGATTTCCGAGCCGCTTGCCAAGTTATAGAGGCCATTGTTCAATCCGGAGACGTACTTGACCTGCTGGCCGAGTTCGCGGGAATTGACACCGTAAAATTCCGACGGTTGATGCAGTCGGACAAAGGGATAGGCGTCGTTCCAGTGTCCCCCTGGGCTGTCCCGTCGGTCGACGATGACGAGACTTGACGTGCTGTGGGAAAGTATCTCGTCCGCGAAGGCCATTGCCGACGCACCCGCACCAATGATCAAGTAGTCAGCTTCGATAACCCGCTCGCTCATTGGCTTCCCCAGAACCTTTCGCAAGCCGCTGCCGCTCCGGCGTGCCGTCGTCTTGCCGCATCGAAATCAAATGCAAACAGGCTATAAAGCGACACATATAATCTTAGCGTGGAATGCCTTTCCATCAAGAGCCAATGCGGGATTACCGTGTTGCAGCTGACAGTTGATGCGAAGGGACGAAGCACGACCGCTCCAGGCCCTTTGCTGGTCGAACCACCCTGATTGGCGGAAATCCTGGATTGATCGCCAACATGAACGTCGTAGGATCTATCTCCGGATAGAGACGTCGGCTAACTTCTCGAACAACGAGACACCCCGTTTCGAAATTCGATCAGGAGGCGTTTTTGGATTTCGTCAGCGTCCGCAACGGACCCATCGAACTTAATGTCGCCCTTGCCGGAAATGGTCCACTGATCGTGTGCGTACACGGTTTTCCAGAACTCTGGTACTCTTGGCGTCACCAGATCGAATATTTCGCTGCACGCGGATACTCTGTGGCTGCGCTTGACGTGCGCGGTTACGGAAAGAGCTCCAGTCCACGTGAAATTGCCGACTATACCTTGCGCAACATTGCGACCGACGTCGCTGCCGTGATCGATCAGCTTGGCAACGGCAAGGCGATCCTGTTCGGCCATGACTGGGGCGCGCCTATCGTCTGGCATACGGCCTTGCTCCACCCGGGTCGGGTCACAGCGGTCGCCGGCCTCAGTGTGCCCTTCTTTCCGCGGGGACCGGCTCCATTCCTCGAAATCATGAAGACCATTTATAAGGGTCGTTTCTTCTACCAGATCTATTTTCAGCCGGAGGGCGTCGCTGAAGCCGAACTGGAGCGCGACGTCAGCAGTTCCCTGCGCAAGATGTATTTTGCCGCCTCAGGCGACGCGCCGCTCAATAAGTGGTTGGAGCCCAAGCCGGCCAACGCCAAACTGCTGGACGGATTTATCGACCCGGACCCCTATCCGACATGGATGAGCGCGAACGACCTTAAGGTCTACATCGATGCCTTCAAAAGCAGCGGCTTCCGCGGCCCGATCAATCGGTATCGGGCTCAGGTCCTTGACTACTCCGATCTCGCCGAACTCGGCGGGAAGACGATCACTCAGCCCTCATGTTTCATAGCAGGCGAGCGTGATCTAGTCCGCTCTTTCGTTCCTGGCACGGACCTCTTTGCAAATCCTGGAATTGCATGTGCGGATTTCCGTGGCGCTACAATCCTTCCTCGCATTGGTCATTGGGTCCAGCAGGAAGCGCCCATTGAAACTAATAACGCATTGGCGACATTCCTGCGTGGTCTGGAGGGAGCGCCGTCTTAAATGTCCACTTCGGATCAATCGCGTCGGTTGATTGCATACCGCCGACTACCGCCTGCCGCCCCAAAGCGGATATCTCTCGCCGCTCTTATCGCTTGTTTGGGCCATTGGCGACATTTTGCATCGCGAGAAACAGAGCGTCTTTTTTTGAGGACCGAGTTTGCTCGATCCGGCAGCGATCCTAACCGACATCGTCGCGTTGGGACATGCTTCCGGACATCGGATAAGTACCGCGACCCGCCGCGGACGCGGCTGCTCGACTTTCGACATGGATCATTTCGGACCTCCGCGCGGTCCAGACCGATGTCCGCTTTTGCTGCGATCAAACAAAACCCCGGCACGAGGCCGGGGCTTTGTATTCGAGGGATGAAGTTCTCTTACAAAGATGCAACTATCTTCTTGTAGTCGTCCTCTGCGAACGCCCGACAAGTCTGCGCCCTTACAAATCCGAGGGCCGCGGTCCCCAAGGCGAGCTTTGCGACCACTTCGTCGTTCGGTGCTTCAACAATGGACACGGCATCATATTTGCCCGTTACGAGGTAAAAGGCTTTCAACTCGGCACCGGCATCGCGGAAGCGTTGCTTTGCCGCTTCGAGGCGCTTGGGCCCGTCCTTGATCGTCTCGGCACCCTTCTGCGTGAAGTTGATTAGCGAGATATAGGTGGGCATGGATGAGCCTCCATGGTTAAGAGTGAGCATCCCGTTGTGGGCGAAACAGCCAAACGGTAGCGCAAGCAGAATGTCTGTGTTGATCTAAATCAACACGCCGAGATTGTTTATCGGCCGTCGATTACGGGGAAAGCCTATACGCCCGCCATGGGGCATTCGCGTCGACGTTGGCCGTTGCCGGGTGCCGCATTCGGACTTCGTACGACTGGTTCGTAAGTGTGGCGCCTGCTCGTGCGAAGCTACCCGTCAAATGAGCGGCCGCGAACAGGTATTGAGTTATGCCTCGGCCGGCCACTCGATACCGGCGTGTCGGCTCACAGCCAGAGCACCTTGCGGCGCAAATCGAGATCGTCCCGCAAGGCCTTCGACGGTCCCTGATGGATCACGCGGCCCCGCTCCAGCGCTACCGTGGAGTCCGACAATGCCAGCGCCAGGTCGAGATGGTGATCGACGATGATGATGGCGATTTCCTTGCGCAGCCGGTCGAACGTCTCGAACAGTTGCTCGACCACCGCAGGTGCCAGACCCTCGAAGGGCTCGTCGAGCAGCAAGACCCGGACGTCGCCCGAAAGGGCGCGGGCGACCGCGACCATTTGCTGCTCGCCGCCGGAGAGATAATCCGCCGGGCTGTCGAGGCGTTCGCGAATCCTCGGGAAATATTCGTAGATGCGTTCTCGGGTCCAGTGCACGCCGTTGCCGGTCTGGCGCTTCAGTCCGCCGAGTTCGAGATTCTGCTCGACGCTCATGCCGGCGAACAGGCCGCGCCCCTGCGGCACGTAGCCGATGCCGAGACGCGCGTTCTGCGCGGAAGAATGGCCGATCAATTCAGTTTCGGCGAGCCTGATCGATCCGTTCGAGGCCGGCGCAATGCCGATCAATGTCTTGAGCAGCGTCGACTTGCCGGCGCCGTTGCGGCCGAGCAGGGCGATGATTTCATTGTCATGCAGCGTGAAATTGACATCGTTGAGGATGTGGCTCTTGCCGTAGAACGTATCGACTTTGGTGGCCGTCAGCAGCGCATTGACCCTGGCGGCGGTTTCGCGCGGTTTGGCGGCGACGGCGGTGGCGCCGGACCCGATATAGACTTCCTGCACCTTGGGGCTGGCGCGGGCATCCTCGACCGTGCCGTCGAGCAGCACACGGCCCTCGTTCATCACGGTGACGTGGTCGGCGAGCTGGAACACGCGGTCGATGTCGTGCTCGACCAGCAATACCGGCAGGTCGGTTGAAATGCGCTTGATGATGGCGCCGATGCGCTCGCGTTCTGCGGCCGCGAGGCCGGCGAGCGGCTCGTCCAGGAGCAGGACACGTGGCGCGGTGGCGAGGGCCACGCCCATGTCGAGCAGCCGCTGGCCGCCGTAGGACAGCATGCCGGCCTCGGCCTTTTCGATGCCGGCAAGGCCGAGGTAGCGAATCGTGGCGTCGGTTTCGGTATTGATCGCTTCGATCGACAGCGCATTGGTGAGGGGATCAAAACGGCGGGGATGCCGTGCCTGCACGGCAAGGCGAATGTTCTCGCCGACGCTGAGCGCCGGAAACAGATTGGTGATCTGGAACGAGCGGCCGATGCCGGCGGTCGCGATTTCCTCCGGCGTATGACCTGCGATCGGCTGCCCCAGCAGCGATACGGTGCCCTGGTCCGGTGGATACATGCCGGACAACAGGTTGAACGCGGTGGTCTTGCCGGCGCCGTTGGGTCCGATCAGGGCATGCAGCGTGCGGTCGGCAACGGAAATGTCGACGCCCTGGACCGCCTTGATGCCGCCGAAGCTCTTGACGATGTGGCGGGCGGAAAGCACGGGCCCTTCGATGTGGGATGTCGGCCGCAGGAACTCCGGCAGCGGCAGCACTTCGATGCGGCGCGCCGACATCGCGGCGTCTTCGACCACCTTCTTGCGGAACGGCGCCAGCAGCCGTTCACCGACGCCGACGAGACCCGTAGGTGAAAACACGATGAAGGCAACGAACACGAGGCCGAACCAGAACAGCCAGTTCTCGGTGTAGATCCCCAGGAATTCGCGGAACAGGATGAAGAACAGCGCGCCCAGGGCTGGCCCCAGGAAACTTCGCATTCCCCCTATCACGACCATGGCCAGGAGATCGCCGGAGAACGATACCGAGATCGGATCGGCCGACGTCATGCGGTTCTGAAACAGCAGGAGGATGCCGGCGAGGCCGGTGATCCCTGCGGACAATACGAAGGCGGCCAGCTTGTAACGGTTGGTCGGATAGCCGAGGAAACGCGCGCGCTGTTCGTTCTCGCGGATGGCGACCAGCACGCTGCCGACGGTCGAATTATGGAAACGCCAGAGCAGGACCAGGATCAGGAAGGCGATTGCCGCCACGAACCAGTAATAATTGGTGGAGGATTCCAGGTTGAAGCCGAACAGCGTCGGCCGCGTGATGCCGCCAAGGCCGTTCTCGCCACCGGTCACATCCGTCCATCGGAACGATACGGCGTAGAGCATCGCCGCCAGCGCCAATGTCAGCAGCGAGAAATAGACCCCGCGCCGCCGCAGGATCAGGAATCCGAAAGCGACGGCAACCGCCATAACGATCAGAACACCCGCAATGGTCGGACCGAAAAAGGAATCGTGCATCCAGTTGCGCTGCAGGAGCGCGGCGGCGTAAGCGGCAAGGCCGAACCAGGCGCCGTGGCCGAACGACACCAGGCCGGTATGCCCGACCAGGATGTTCAGCGCCATGCAGGCGGTGGCGTAGATCACGACTTCGGAGGCCGACGTCATGGTCAGGCCGAGCGCCAGCAACAGATAGGGCAGTACCAGAAGCCCGAGGGCGGCAATCAGCAAGGGAATGGGCAGGCGTTTCGACATGGCCGGCCTCACTCGAACCGCGTGATGCGTTCGCCGAACAGGCCGCGCGGCCGGAACAGCAACACAAGCAGCATCAACAGATAGATCGCCGCGGTGGAGGCGGCGGAATAGCCGATGCCGACCATGACGCCCTTGACGAGCCCAACCAGCAGCGCCGCGGCCACGACGCCCCAGAACGAGCCGAGACCGCCGATCACCACCACCACGAAGGCCGGCGTGATGATCTCCTGACCCATCGCGGGATGGATGGAATAGATCGGCGCCAGCAGCACGCCGGCAAGGCCCGCGAGCCCGATGCCAAGTGCGGCCACTGCCGACATATAAGGCTGCAGCGAAATGCCGAGCGCGCCGACCATATCAGGATTTTGCACGCCGGCGCGCACCACGCGGCCGAACGAGGTCTTTTGCAGCAGCAGCCACAGCCCGGCGATGCAGGTCGCGGCGATGCCGAGCAGCACCACGCGGTAGAACGAATAGATGAAACTGCCGACCGCGACCTGTCCGCGCAGCCAGGGCGGAATCGAGAAGGACAGCGGCGGCGCGCCGAAGATCATGCGCAGCGCCTGCTCGGCCACCATCGCAAGCCCGAAGGTCATCAGCAGCGAGAGGATCGGATCGGACCGATAGAAGCGGCGGAACAGCGTGCGCTCGACCACCATGCCTAACAGGGCCACAGCAACGGGGGCCGACAATAAACGAGCCGCCGAAGCCGATATAGGGCGACAGCACCAGCGTGAGGTAGGCGCCGATGGCGTAGAACGCGCCATGCGCCAGATTGACGATGCCGCCGAGCGAGAAGATCAGCGACAGACCGAGCGCGATCAGGAGATAATAGACGCCGTCAAGCAGCCCGTTGAGGACTTGCTGCGCTAACAACAGGGCGGACATGTTTTGATCCCGCTACTGGACCACGCGCGGGCAGCGCGCCAGGGAGAATTGCGAACAAGGATGGCGGAACAGGCTGCGTCTCTCCGGAGGTCCGGAGAGACGCAGCGATGTACGGTCAGCTCGGGAACGTGCAGCTGTTCTCTTCCTTGGTAGCGGCGATGACTTCGAGGTCTTCGTTGGGGCCCGGTACCGCCGGGCTCGACGCGAAGATGTCCCACTGGTTCTTGATCTTGTCGGCGGGCAAGGCGGTAACCGCATACATCTCGTGCATCAACTGATGATCCGAGCCGCGGAAGTAGCCTTGCCGCGTCTTGAGGACGTCGAACTTCGCGCCCTTCTCCAAATGCTCGATGATCTTCGGCGATTCCGCCGATTTCAGCTCGTTGACGGTCTGGGCCACGATCTTGGTGGCGATGTAATCGCCCCAGGCCTGGTTCTCCGGCGGCTTGTTGTATTTCTTGGTGAAGGCGCCGACGAACGCCTTGGTGCCGGGAGTATCAATCAGATGATGCCAGACCACGGGCCAGGTGCCGACGAAATTGCCCTTGCCGGCGGCCCAGGCCAGCGCGGTATCGAAACCGAATCCTCCGACAGGGAAGGTCAGGCCGAACTCGGCATATTGCTTGAGAAAGTTGGTAATCTGGTTGCCGGCGAGGTTGATCACGACAAGATCCGGCTTGGCCTCGCGGATCTTCAGCAGGTAGGCCGAGAAGTCGGTGGCATCTGTCGGCACCAGATCGTCGCCGGCGAAGTTGCCGCCATTGGCTTCCATGAAGCGCTTGGACACCTTCAACAGATCATGGCCGAACGCGTAATCCGCCGTCAGCGAGTACCACTTCTTGCCCTTGACCAATCCGTCACGCAGGAACGAGCGGCCGACCGTCTTCACATACATCGAGTTTTGCGACTCGACGTGGAACATGTAGCGCTGACAGTCCTTGCCGCGCAGTGCGTCCGAATTGCCGCCGGTGTTGATAAACAGCGTCTTGTTGCGCGAGGCGACCTGCGCGATCGTCAGGCAGGAGGCGGAGGAAATCTCGCCGATGATACAGGCGACCTTGTCGCGCTCGATCATGCGCTCGGCCTTGGTGGAAGCCGTCTGCGGATTGACCGAATCCTCTTTCAGCAGTTCGACCTTCTTGCCCATCATGCCGCCTGACGCGTTGATCTCTTCCACCGCGAGATCGATCGCCATCACCGCGTATTCGCCGAGCGGGCCGAGAAAGCCGGTGCGGGGCGTCAGATGGCCGATCCGGATGACGTCGGAGGTCTGGGCGCGCAAAATCGCCGGCGCGGAAATTCCCGACACCAGCGCAATACCGCCAGCGGTCTTCAACAGGCTACGGCGCGTGAATTGATTGCTTTTTGACATCAGCCTTCGTCTCCCTGATACGGCCGCGCGACGCGGCTGTTTTTTCCGGCAAACGCGCGCTCATTCTATCAGGAGCGCTTTGCTTCGCTTGCCGTGATCTGTGATCACAATTAGAGTTACAAAGGACAGGGCTGTTGTCGAGTCTTCTCCCCGGTCCAATGCAGGGGATCTGCTTTGATGCTGCCGGCGGCACTCGATCTGGTGCCACCTACACCCCCACGACATTTGAGGTATGCACGCTTGCGTGCCTCCCGCAATCGACGAGAGCGCCCAGCAGGCGCCTGATAACCTCCGGTATATATGGCGGCCAGTTGACGCCGTCGGGCGAGGACACGACATATCCCGTACCGTCGACCGAGGTCACTGCCCAGGAGCAAGCTATGGACGCGCCGCCAAACATCGATTCCGTCACCGCGCACCCCGACAGCGACGTTGTGCACTGGCTGACGAACGAGACGCGCGACGAGCGCTTCATTGACAATATTTTTGCCGAGCTGTGTATCCGGCTCCAGCGGGCGGGCATTCCGGTCAAGCGGGCGTCGCTTCATATCCTGATCCACCATCCGCAATGGCTCGGTGCCCGGATCATGTGGGCCGACGGGATGCGCGAGGCCGAGCTTGCGAGAGTCGACTACGATGTCAGGGAGCGATCCGAATACATCGGCAGTCCCGCCAACGAAATCCTCGATGGTGCCACCGAGGTGCGCGAAAATCTCGAGCGCGACCCCTCGCTGGGGCGCAAGCACGCGGTCTACGACGAGATGCGGGCGAAAGGCCTGACCGACTATGTGGCGTGGCCGCTGTACCACACGCTCGGCAAGCGGCATATCGTGACCTTTGCAACCGACCGATCAGGTGGTTTCGACGACACGCATATCGCCGGCCTGTCGAAACTGTTGCCGGTTCTGGCGCTGGTCAGCGAAATCCGCATGAAGAACCGGCTGGCGCGAACGCTGCTCGAAACCTATGTCGGGTCGCACGCCAGCGAACTCATTCTGGCCGGCGCCACCAGGCGCGGAAGCGGGACGACGGTTCGTGCCGCCATCATGATCTGCGATTTGCGGGATTTCACACGGATTTCCGACAATTGGCCGCGCGATGACGTCATCGAGCTTCTCAACGGCTATTTCGACGCGATGTCGGAGCCGATTGCGCGACATGGCGGGGAAATACTGAAATTCATCGGTGACGGGCTGCTCGCCATTTTTCCGCTCAGCCAGCCATCGGCCTGCGCCAATCTGCTGCATGCCGTGACGGAGGCCCGTCAGGCCATGATTGCCCTGAACGAAAAGAACGGGGAAACCGGTCGTGCGCCGCTGAATTACGGCATCGGCGTCCACGTCGGAGACGTCATGTACGGCAATATCGGGTCGCGCAGCCGGCTCGACTTCACCGTCATCGGTCCGGCGGTCAACATGGCGTCGCGTCTCGAAACCCTCACCAAACAATTGGGCAGAACCGTGCTGCTGTCCCGCGCGTTCGCCGACTTCGTCGAAAGCGACTTCGATCTCGAACACGTCGGCGAACATCCGGTGCGCGGCTTCAACGACCCGATCGAGCTGTTTGCGTATCACGGCTGAGACGTCCCCGGATATCGGTACCCCCATCCGGGCTGCGTTTGCTCCGAAGGAATCCCGCCTCAGGCCCGTGGATTCACGGGAAATGCCGCATAGGTTCCGTGGCCTTTCACGGCGCGGTCACAAGCTTTTGTTCCTTCATTTCAGCGGGTGGGGATGCAAATTTGCTCGCGGCACCAATCTTGCAAATTGGCATGATGTTCGACATCTCATATCCGAGACGTCCTCCAATTGGGTGCAAAAATGGGTGAAGTTATTCGTTTTATTCCAAAAGCCGAGCTCGAGCGGGCCCGTTTGATTCGGGAGGCCCGCGCCATTTACGAAAGCATATTCCCGGCGGCTGCGCCCGTCAGCGAAGGACGGGATTCCAGCGAGTAATTCGTTGGCGCGAAACGGTCGTTCGGAATCCGGAGCATGATCGCCCGGTTAAAGCTCGCGCTGCCCCGGCGCTCGCGGGCGCGCTACGAGATCGCAATGATCTCGAGCTCTTGACCGGATACGTCGACGACATCCCCGACAGCTTTGCCCATCAGTGACCTCGCCACTGGGGATACGAAGGAAATTGAACCGGCCTTGGGGTCTGCTTCGTCCTCTCCCACGATGCAATATTTTTGCACGCGGCCGTCTTCGCGCCTGAACGTCACCGTGCTCCCGAACGCAATAGTATCATTTGACGAAGGGGGGCTGATGACCTGCGCCGTCCGAACTCTCGCCGCAAAGTAGCGCGCGTCGCGCAGCGGGATCGCGGCTTGCCGCCGTCGTTCATTCACGTCCTCGATCTTCTGCGCGGCCTCGTATGACTCGCGGGCCTGATCGAGCTGAAATTCCAGTGCCCTTAATCCCGCTTCGGTCACGAGGTTCGGATGAGGTGAAACGGGGCGATCGGGTAACAGCGTCTCCGACGCCGTTTCAGCACTGTCCTCCTTGGTGAAGGCAACGCTCAAGCTCGGAAATCCTTTCGAGTAGGATACGCCAGGAATTCATGGTCGGTGACGAAGCACAGACCCGTCAAGGGCCAAGTTACCTCGTCCGGTAAAGTTTGGCTCGGAAGGGTTGCGTCGGCGTAGAACGGAACTCCTGGAAACCGGCATAAAGCTAGCGGGAGATGCCCGCCGCGCCGGCAATGAGCTCGAGCGAGCGCAGCCGGGTTGGGTGATCGTAGATGTCGGACACGATCATGAGCTCGTCGGCGCCGGTTTCTGCAACGAGCGCGTCGATGCCGGAACGAACCGTATCGGGCGAGCCGATGATGGAGCGCGCGAGCATGTTCATGGCCTGCGCCTTTTCCGCTGGCGACCAGTAGCTTTCAATATCGTCGATCGGCGGCTGGCTGAGGCCGCGCGCGCCGCGAAAGATGTTCGTGAAGGACATCTGCTGCGTCGTCGCCAGCCGGCGGGCTTCGGCATCGCTGCCGGCCGCGATGATGTTGACGCCTACCATCGCATAGGGGCGGTCAAGCTGCTCGGAAGGTTTGAAACGGCTCCGGTAGATCTGCAGCGCCGGGATCAGCAGTTCGGGCGCGAAATGCGAGGCGAAGGCGTAGGGAAGCCCGAGTTCACCCGCCAGCATCGCACCGAAGTTGCTCGATCCCAGGATCCACAACGGCACTTCCGTTCCTGCCGCCGGCACGGCCCGGATGCGCTGATTTGGACCGGCTGGAGCCAGGAAAGCCTGCACCTCGAGAACGTCCTGCGGGAAGTTTTCGGCGGCTTCCGGCGTGCGGCGCAAGGCGCGCAGCGTGAGCTGGTCGGTCCCGGGTGCGCGCCCCAGCCCGAGGTCGATCCGGCCTGGAAACAGTTGCGCCAACGTCCCGAACTGCTCGGCGATCACGTAGGGCGCATGGTTGGGGAGCATGATGCCGCCCGCGCCGACACGGATGGTTTTTGTTCCCGCTGCGATATGACCAATCACAACCGATGTCGCGGCGCTCGCGATGCCCTGCATGTTGTGATGCTCTGCCACCCAGATGCGGCGATAGCCCCAGGCTTCGGCGTGGACCGCAATATCGCGGGCATTATAGAGCGCGCCGCGCGCATCGGTGTTTTCGGTGACGCGGACGAGATCGAGAATGGACAGTGTCGTCATAGCAACTCCCGAATGAAGCCATTTACGTTGACGACACCGCCCGAGATATCTGGCCGCGTCTTGGCTGGTGCGAAACGGAAGGCTTCATCCGATTCTTGTGTCCCATATGGATACGGTTGGCGTGCAGGTCAATCGTGCCTCAGGCTGCACGCCGGCCCGGCTGTCGTTTTGTTTCACATTGACACCAAGTCCCGAAATTAGAACACAATGAAGCAATGGACGGAATGCCGGCGTGCCGCCGGGCGGGCCGGCTCGCAGGCTGAGGACATATCGGCAAGACGGAGAGAAACGAGGAAGCGAATGGAGCTATCCTACGCACAGAATCTCGAGGACTATCATCTCTCGCTTGCCTTCGCGGGACAGACCACCGGGACCTATATCGATGTCGGTGCAGGGCATCCGATTGCCGACAACGTGTCGTTCTGGTTCTACGAACGCGGCTGGCAGGGCATTGTAGTCGAGCCGCAGCCTGAACTTGCGGCGCTGTACCAGCGGCTGCGCCCGCGGGATCTCGCGATTCGTGGCTTGGTCGGACGACACTGCGGCGAAATCGACTTCCATGTGGTCGAGCGTCTGCATGGGCTCTCGACGACAGTGGAAAGCGTTGCGCAAAAAGCAAAAGCGTTCGGCGTCGACTATCAGACCGTTCGCATGCCTGTGACCACGCTGGCGAGATTATGCGAAAGACACGATCTGGGTACCATCGACTTCCTCAAAATCGATGTCGAGGGCGCCGAAGGCGATGTTCTGTTCGGCGGCGATTGGAAACGTTTTCGACCCAAGGTGATCGTCGCCGAAGCGGTGACGCCCCTGGCGTCAGAGCAGGGATGGCAGGACTGGGAACCGTTCCTTATTTCTCAGGGCTACCACTTCGTTCTGTTCGATACGCTCAACCGATTCTATGTCGCGCAGGAACAGCGTGAGATCCTGGCGCGCCTTCCGTCCGAGCGGGCACCGTGGCACGCGGTTCGTCACATGTACGAGATCGGCCGTGCGCCCGAAAACAAGCAACATCCCGATCACGCGTTGGCGCAAGATCTCGCGCGCGGCTTTTGGGCGAGCCTGCCTTATCTCGATCCAAGCCTCATAACGTCGCTTTTGGCCCGCGCCCGCCGAATTACGGAATCCGACGACCTCGCGGCGCTCGCGTCCACAGTCGATACCGAGCAGTTTCGCGCGGCGCTTGGACGGGTCGCTTGCGGTTATGACGGCGGACAGATCGTTGATGAGTGACCTCTGGGAAATGATTGACGTAAGCTAAGTGCCCAATGCCGGACTGCGCTCAGCCGTGACAGCCTGCTGGCAGGTTAAATGCCCGGCGAACTGCATCAAAATCCGCCTGGTGGCAGGCCTTGGCCTCGGTTGCCGCCTGAGGTTTGTCGGCGGCAGCATCTATCTTCGTGTTCTCTCGCTTTGGCTTTTGATCGCTCGCCTGCCGAATTGCGCGAGAAGCAGGTTGGTGCCGATGTCGATTGGCGATGCGCGGCGCTGGAGACGGCAATTCGGCCTTCCTGTGATTGGTGTTCGCGAATCCGGCGTCGGGTCGAGAAGAGACGTAAGCGACCGACCGATCAGCGTTCGTGAGAGTTTCGTGAACGGTCTTTGTGCCGGCGGCGCGATCGCCCGCCGAACCGACAAAGCCCGAAGCATTGGCGGCATCGAAGTGGCCAAAGGCAAACCTGAACGAACTTACCGCAGCCAAAATAACCAGAAATAACAGGCCAAGCCAAACAGTCCTGATCACATTGAGCCCCCACTCGCCGGATCCATCGCGAGTGGGAGTATCGCAGAAAATCGCAGCAATGGCGCAGGTGCGGCGAACGATCTCTTAACACAAGGTTAATGGTGATTGGCGCTCGCTCAGCCCATCTTCTCCCACAATTCTTGCACCAGTATTCCCGCGCGCTTCTCGATCGCCGCCGCCGCATCCAGCGCGAGATCCTCGCGATAGCGCCCCGCAATAAGCTGCACACCGATCGGCCGGCCGTCATGTACCGTGACGGGCACGACAGCGCCGGGCAGGCCGAGCACATTGATCGCGGAAATGAAACGCAGGTCGTTCCAGAACAGTTCGCGCGTACGCTCGGCGCTGATCGTATCCTCGCGAGGGCCCGGCGTAGGCTTCACCGTCGTCGGGGCAAGCACGACAGGGAAATCCTCGAAGAACAACTGCCAGGCCCGGATATGTGTGCTGCGCGCGGCTGTAGCGCGCATCCAGCCCGGCAGGTCGAGCGTGTTTGCACCTGCCTTGACGCCGCTCCAGGCGGCATGGAAATCAGCCGAAGTCACCTTCAGCATGGCGGCTTCCTGCAACACCGCGGTTTCATTGGTGATGATGTCGCACCACGTTTGCCAGACCGCGTTGATATCGGGAACCTCGACCTCGCTGACGCGATAGCCGGAACGCTCGAGATGGTCTGCCGCCTGCCTGAGTGCTGCGTGCACCGAAGCATCGACGTCCATGTCGGCAGGTAGCTTCGCGAGCGCGACCTTGATCGGTCCTTTCGGCTTCGGCCCGGCCAGAGGCGCAGGGACCCACCACGGATCCCGCGGATCGCGCCGGCTCATCACTTCGAGCGCCATCCTGACGTCCGCGACGCTGCGCGCCAGCGGTCCTTGCGCAGACATCAGATGAGCGAGCATCGGCCGCTCGGCCGCGGCGCTCTCGTTAAAGGCCGGGACACGGCCCTGCGTCGGCTTGATGGTGACGATGCCGTTGCAATGCGCCGGCCAGCGCAACGAACCGCCGATGTCGTTGCCGTGTGCGATCGTTCCGATACCGGCTGCTACCGCCGAACCGGCGCCGCCCGACGAGCCGCCGCACGTGATGTCGGGATCCCACGGATTGAGCGTCAGCCCGTGCAGCGGGTTTTCCGTAAAGCCGCGGAACGAAAATTCCGGCGTATTGGTCAGGCCGATAACGATCGCGCCGGCCTTCTTGAGATTGCGCACGACCGGCGCATCGGAGGGAGCGATGATGTTCATTTGCGCGGCCACACCATTGGGGTTGGGCCGCCCCTCGTAATCGACATTTTCCTTGATGGTGATCGGTACGCCGTGCAGCGGGCCGAGTTCTCTCTGTTTTGCCTGGGCATTGTCGGCGGCTTTCGCCGCCCTGAGCGCTTCCTCCGACAGATCGACGACAACCGCGTTTAGCTTTGGATTGACGTCGCGCATTCGCGCGATATGGGCTTCTACGACCTCGGTCGAGGAAATCGCACCCGAGCCGATCGCGGCTGCCGTCTGCAATGCCGACCATTGCCAGATCGGTCCCTTGGGCGGGCGCGCTTTGGGGGACTTTCGCGACACAGGCTTCGTCTGTGATTTTGCGTCTGCGCTCTTGCGGCCGGTGGACTTTATTGTCGATTTCTTCGGCGTCGCTTTTCTTAAGCCGGTCTTCCGTTTGACCACGGTTTTCTTTGCCATTTCTCGCCCCGTTGCTCTCTTGGGAACGTTAGAGGCACGAGAGTTCCAAGTCGAGACGGGCGGGCGGCTTTTGACGCTGAATGTTTGCGATGGAGTCAATAACCGACATCAGCCTGGGTGGACACTCCTTGCTTTTGGTATGCATCTGACACGTCGCAGTGTACCGCTGGTTGTATTGCGTACCGCGGCGCAGAAGCGACTAGTCCGGGCCGAGCGCAGGCTGCCGGCCGTGCGCGCGATCGTTAAGCCGCATTGACTAGAGCCGCGCGGTCGGTGAGCGAGGCACGAGCGGGATACGAAAGATCTTGAATCCCGCGAATTGGGGAAACCCTGTTTCTGGATACAGCAAAGTCAAAACTGCAGCCGGCACTTCTCCACGGGTCAACCGTTCGATCGCCCTCGTTTGCCCCTCGCTGAGCTGGACTTCGACTGCCCCCGCTGCTGCGATGGCGGTGCGGACCTTGTCGCTGGATGCGGAATATCTGTCGTCTATCGCAATGTCCTTGCCGGTGAGATCGGATATCGCGTTGATTTCCGGGCGAGCGATAAGGACGACAACCATTTGGTCAGTGTTGCTTGGCGACCCCGATGCGGCCTTTTCGGCATCGCGCAACGTCACCACGTGCTCCGCGATCACCGTCGCGGCCGTCACCTGCTGCTGTATGGTTCCGGTATTGGAATCGGCAACGGCGCCACCCGCGGGATCCAGTCTTGCCACTTTATATGACGGCGCGGACTCGGCCTTTTTGGTATCGCCGAGCCCAATCGTTTCCGAGCGATCGGATGGGTCGCCACTGTCAGCCTTCTGATCGGGTGCCGGGACCGCCGCGGCGGCCGTCACCGGCTCCGCGACCGCCGTCACCTGCTCCCGTGGCGTTCGGGTATTGGAATCGGCAGCGGCCTCACCCGCGGGAAGGGTAGCCACGCTGCTGACGTTGTCTGGCGGCGCGGATCCGGTTTTCTCGACATCGCCAGGCGGCACGATCTCCGAGCGGCTGGAAGCAGCGGCATCGTCATTATTCGATTTCTGTTCGGGCGGTGGAGCCACCGTCGCGGCGGTCGCCTGCTGCGCAGGTGCCGTCGCTGCGTGTTCTGGCATTGCCTTGGTCGCGTTGAAATTGGCCACGGCGCCAAGCTTGTCCGGCGGTCCATCGGACTTGCCCGCGACCTCATCTGCGGGCTGCGACATCGCGATTCTGGATGGCGGCAGTGGCACGGCCTGCCTTGCTACGCGGACCTGCCTTCCTGCCGTCGTCGCGCGGTGAGCTACTCCGCTCGCCGGGCGCGGCCGGAGCTGCGTGGGTGCCTGATGACCCGACGCGGACAAGGTTTGACGCGACCAGGCCATATAGGACTGGCAGGCGCTGTTACATGGCGATCCGTCGATATAAACGATGTCACGCGAATCCAGCGGATGGGCTTGTGAAGTTTCGACCGAACCGAGGGACAACACGCAGGTCAGATAAATCCATTTCTTCGACATGATTACTCCATTCAATATATATGTTCGCGTCGCCGATCAGTCGCAGGCGATCGAGGACGCGAGAGGTTCAAAAGTCCCTGCTGCGGATCGCGGGGGTGTGCGCGTCAACCGATCTCGATGAAGCAAGATCGTCGCAACTGCCCGTCAGAAAAAACCGGGCTTAAATCCAGGCCGTACTCCGTTACACAGAAGGATGCGCTCAGCGCGACGCGAAATATTTGTTGGCGGAATTTGCGCGAGTGAAGTCATCGGGAATGGCGCGCATGGAAACGTTTGAGAGGGCATTCATGGGCAACCTCCAAATGTCAGTATCGGAACAATCAATCGCTTGCTGCAAGAAACTCTTGTGTAGCAGGCCTAACTTGAGTTTCGATTGTGGCTAATACGAGATGACAGGCGCAGGGTACTTACAGACCCAGGCTGAACGGCCGAAACGAAGAAGCCCGCCGGCTGGAACCGGCGGGCTTCTCGCACATGTATCGCGTGGTCGAAGCGCGATTGAATTATCCTACGTCTCAAAACTTAATGACGCTTAGCGACCGCGTCTCCTTCTTCAGCTCCAGTAGGTTCCTAAGTGCACTTTTGAACTCAATCGAATGGCGAGGTGGCTGAGTAGCGGCCACACCTTATCGAGCGCTCGAAACTGCTATCGTTTGCCTCAACACCTGGCACTGCTTGTCCGAGGTCAGAAAGGCGATATCCGAAGCATCCCGGCCGCTGCCGATCCTGACAATGCCTTCGATCGGAGCAAGCCGCGTTGGGTCGATCAGCCACCAGTTGTTTTCGAGAAACACCTCGAAGATGGCGTGGAAGTCGGGTGGCTCCAGTTGAAGCGCATAGGCGCTGACGGCACGGGCGGGAATACCCAGCGCCCGGGATAAAGTTATGCCTAAATGCGTGAAGTCGCGGCACACGCCCGCGCGATCGACGAACGTCCGCTCCGCCGTCGTCTCGGCGTTGCTGACTCCAGGCACATAATCGACGTTGCGGTGAATCCATTCGAGGATTGCCATCACCCGCGCCACGCCGTCGCCGGCTCCGCCGAATTCACGCTGGGCAAATCGCATGAACTTGTCCGAGGGACAGAAGCGGCTGGGCAGCAGGTACGGAAGCACGTCATTGGGGAGGTCCGACCACAAATGCTGGCGCCCGGACGATGGCAGCAGCTGGCGCAGATTGTTCTCCACCATCGCCTGATAGAGGATCGTCACTTCGCCCGAGAGCGAGGCGCGGATGCTGCGGTCCCCATACGGCGTCTTGTCGGACAGCAGTTGGATCGGAGGCTGGATCTCCAGCGATTCGGAGAGGATGGCCTGATCGTTGGTTTGCGACGCCTCGATGTTGGCGATGATCTGGGTCGCTTGCGCGAACGCGTAGACCAGTTCGGCTTTGATCGCGAGTTTCATGAGGTTTCTCCGCGGAAAGTCTGGCGCTCTTTGCCGTGCAAGACTTCGCGCCGTTGCTTGCACGAAATCGACGAATGAGCCCGCCCTCGTGGGAACCAAAGGAACGAGCACGAGTTTCATCTGCAGTGAAACAACGGAGGCGACCATGGGTTTCGGAAAAGGTGCGTTGCTTTGGCTTATCGGCATCCCACTGCCGATCATTTTGCTGCTCGCGATCTTCATGAATCGCTGAGTAAACGGTCATGCAGCTGCGTGGCGATGCGCCAGCCTGTGAAGCGCTCGCACGCAGCTTCATGCATCATACCGTCGTTGCGGTTCGAAAGCAGATAAGCGTCGAATAACTATGGGAGCGTTCCTATTGTTCGGCGCCGGTGGAACCTAGTTCTCCATCGACTGTTGCCGCTCGGTGAGCAGGCACAAAAATCGAAACTGGACCGCCTCTGCCTTGCAGGGGCTTTTTTATTGGAGGCAATCACCATGGCCAAAAAGCCGAAGCTGCTGAGCGAACTTTTTCACGATACCCTCAAGGATGTCTATTTCGCTGAAAACAGAATCCTGAAAACACTTCCTAAGATGGCAAAGGCCGCGCATTCGAAAGACTTGAAGGCAGCGTTCGTCAAGCACGAAAAGGAGACGCGGGGCCAGGTCAAGCGGCTCGAGCAGGTGTTCAAGATTTTCGGCAAGAAGCCCCAAGCCAAGAAGTGTGAAGCCATCATGGGCATCACCAAGGAAGGCGCCGAGATCATGACCGACTACAAGGGCATGCCCGCGCTCGATGCCGGCCTCGCCGCTGCCGCGCAGGCCGTCGAGCATTACGAGATGTCCCGCTACGGAACGCTCAGGACCTGGGCACAGGAACTGGGCATGCCCGATGCCGCGGCTCTGCTGGAAGCGACGCTCAAGGAAGAGAAAGCCACGGACGCCGCGTTGACCAGCCTCGCGAAGGCCGTGGTCAATGTCGAAGCGGAGGCAGACCTCTAGAAAGCCGATACGAGGCCGCCATGCCGGCGGCCTCGCACGGGTTGCACTATAGTTTGGGTCCCATAGCTGCGAACGTCATGGACTCACTCGACTTCTCAGCCCACACTATCCCACATTATCTCCAGATAAAGAGATCGGTCGGTGAAAGCGGCGTTGCACAGTGCTGAAGCGTACCGCTTGGCCGCCTTGCGGAACTACGGCATTCTCGACACGCCCCGCGAGGCCGATTTCGATGACGTCGTCGAGGTCGCTTCCGCGATCTGCGGGACGCCGATTTCCGTCATCAATCTGATCGATCAGGGCCGCCAATGGTTCAAGGCGGAGGTCGGGCTTGGCGTGCGCGAGACCCCGATCGACAGTTCGATCTGCGCCCATGCCATCCTGCAGCCGGGCCTGTTCATCATTCCGGATACGAGGCTGGATCCACGCTTCGCAGACAACCCGTTGGTCACGGGTGACCCGCATTTGCGGTTTTATGCCGGTGCGCTGCTGGAGACGCCGGAAGGCTTTCCGCTCGGCACGGTTTGCGTGCTCGATTACAAACCGCGCGAACTCGACGAGAAGCAGAAGGCGTTTTTGCGGTTGATGGCGAGCCAGGTCATGAAGCAGCTTGAACTGCGCCGGATCAATGCGCACGAACACGCCGCCCGGCTTCAGGCCGAGGAACTGGTCAGGGAAAACGCGACGCTGATCCGGGAAGGCGATCATCGCGTCATGAATTCATTGCAGCTTGTGCAATCCGTGTTGAGCCTTCAAAGCCGCCATGCGGTCAGCGCGGAAACAAAGGCGCAACTCAACATGGCCAGCAATCGCGTGCTCGCCATTGCAACCGTTCACAAGCAACTGCATTTGACCGGAAGCCTGGAAGAGATCGACTTCGACGCCTTCCTGCATCGCCTCAGCGAAAGCCTGAAGAGTACGGCGCCCCCGCACATCGCGGCGATCAAGGTGACCGCGGAAAACGCCAAGCTCCGTTCCGATCTGGCAAGCGGCATGGGCATGCTGGTGGCCGAACTCGTCACCAACAGCTTCAAGCACGCCTACGCCGACGGACAGCACGGCATCGTCGCGGTGGACTTCAGGCAGACCGCGACCGGATGGTGTCTGCAGGTTTCGGACGAAGGACAGGGATTGCCGGCCGGCTTCGATATCGATCGCAGCAAGGGCGTTGGAATGCAGGTCGTCAAGGCGTTCGTGCGGCGGCTGAACGCAAAGCTCGATGTTTCCTCCCGTCCGGGCCGCACCGTGTTCCAGATCAGCAGCATTGGTTAGCGGCGCGAAGCCTGTGGCCGCGCTAGCCCTTCGTCGGTGACCAGCCATAGGCCTTGGCGCAGGCGCCGCCCATCAGCATTGCCCGCTCGGTGCCGCTCAGGCGGTCCGTCCTCAGGAAGGGCTCGACGGCCTGTTCGTAGTTGACGACGGCGAACGCACGCGTCCAGTCGGTGCCCCACAGGCAGCGATCGAAACCCCAGGCATCGAATATGCGGGCTAACGGGTCCCAGATATCAGGGAAAGGATACGGCTCGCGCGACAGCGTGCAGGCGCCGCTGACCTTGATCACGGCGTTCGGGCGCCTGGCGAGTTCCAGCACTTTCGGAAGAACGGCCCAAGGTTCGGGCGGCGCCGGCGGCACGCGCGGTTGCAGGATGCCCATATGGTCGATGATGAAACGCGTGTCGGGATGACGATCGATCAGCGCCATGCCCGCGTCCAGATTGTCCCAGCAATGGATGTTGACCGGAAAATCATGGCGAACCGCCGCGCGCGTGATCCGGTCGAGAGCGGGGTCATCAGGCGCGCGTTTCGCATCCTTCGTCAGCCAGATGCGGATTGCGACCGCGCCCGGCGTCTTCTTCCATTCCGCGATGACGTCTTCGACGGCGGGATCATCGGGGTCGACCGGCTTGATGATGGCGAGCCGGCCGGGATGCGCCCGCTGCACTTCGACGGCGTAGCTGGCGTCGTAGCGGTATAACGAGAAGGCCGAGATGAAGATCGCGCCATCGACGCCGACCTTGTCCATCGCCGCCACCATCTCGTCCCCGGTGACGTGAGCCGGCCAGTTCGGCACGCTGTGCCAGGGCCGCTTCGGCGTGTTCGCCTCATAGGCGTGGACCTGGGAGTCGATAATTATCATCGGAGCAGTCCCCTTGTGGCGCGATCGGCTTGTTTCAGGCCACGGCCTCGATCGCCTTGCCGTTGACGCGGGTCTCGTCCTTCAGATTGTCGACGGTGACGTGGGTGTCGTACCAGGTGAGGCGAGGGCGGACGCCAAAGCGCTTGGTCAATTCCGCCACACGCTCTTCGGTAAACCAGGCTTCCGCCGATTCACGGCTGTCCCAGAGATAAACGCCGCCGGTGCCGTTTTCACCGTTGAGGTAGTCCTTTCGGATCAATCCTTTCCTGGCGAGGCCGCGATAGGTCGGCGCGGTTGACGTGCCGCCTTTCACCGCCTGCTCCTCGGAGCGCTTCGGCAAATCGAACTGAACGACAACGATGCAATTGGGCATGGATGGTTCCTCCCCTTATGTCGGCAACGATATCATGCGCTGAATTCGGCGACACGGTCAAAGGCTGGCCTCGCGGCCATGACCGCTTCCGGCGCAAGGCAGACATTCGGGAAATTAACGAGGCCGTCCAAACGTCTAATCATCCGATGTTAAACATCCGATGATTGCCAAGAAGTCTGCTTGCGTGCTAAGCGGTCTGCTCACCTGCGCAACAGGCAGGAGGGGAGGAAAGCGCGTGGCCAGGACGCGGCTGAACGCCGTAGACAAGCCGATTAAGCCCGGTCGCATTGGGACCGTACTTACGACGCTTGGCCGCGAGATCGCGCAGGACCTCATTCCAGTCGGCACTGCGCTGCCACCCGAACCGGACCTCGAAGCTCGTTTTGGTGTTGGGCGTGGAGTGGTGCGCGAAGTTGTCAAGACACTCGCAGCGAAGGGCCTCGTCAGCGTGCGCCCGCGCCATGGCACGCATGTACTGCCCCGCAATCAATGGAGTCTTCTCGATCGCGATGTCTTGAGTTGGCTGATGGGGCAGGATGAGCCGGATCGCGACCTGTTATTGGCGATCCAGGAAGTCCGCTCCATCATCGAGCCGGCTGCTGCTGCGTTGGCGGCCCAACGTGCGACCAAGACCGATCGCGGCCGGATCAACGCCGCGCTCGCGGCGATGGAAGCCTCGAAGGATCACGCCAGCGCGACCGCCGCCGACAAGGCATTCCATCTCGCGATTTTGGACGCGACGCACAACCCGGTATTGCAGGGCTTCAGGGGCGCGATCGATACAATCCTCAGCACGGTATTCGTTGTCGCCATCGGAAGCGCCGGCTGGTTCAAGGACAATCTGCCGAACCACGCGGCCGCGGCGCGCGCGATCGATGCAGGTGACGCCGAGAAGGCGCGGGTCGCGATGGAGCGGGTGCTCGGGTACACGAAATTCAAGATTTCCAACAAGAAGGCCGCAGCCTCCGGCCCGATGCGCAATCGTGGCGTAGTGATCGCGACTGCCAAGGTAAAGAGAAAGCGTCATGTACGGTAATGTAAAGAGACCGCGCTGACGTTCGATGGCGGCGAAGCCATTCCGTAAGCGATAACAACAATAAGGCCGGCAAAAACGTCGGTGTCGTGCGGGGAGATGACGTGCAGGTGACGACGGAAGCGAAAACCCGGCGGCCGTGGATCGTGCGGAGCGTGAATTCGCTCGCGGGGGCCGCGATGTTTGCGGCTCCGCTGCTGGCGCTTGTCGCGGTGTGGGCCGTAGTAGTGCCGCTGTTCCAGATCAATCCGCGCGTCTTTCCGTCCGTCGGCGCGGTTGGTACTGCTGCGCTCGAGTCCATCCGTGACGGCACGCTGATCGCCCATATCGGTGCAAGCCTGCTGCGCGTTGGCCTCGGCACCCTGATCGGGATCATCACGGCCGTTCCGCTCGGAATTGCGATGGGGGTCAGCGCGGGGGTTGCCGCCTTCCTGACGCCGCTGTTTCGGTTCTTCTCGGTTCTGGCTGGCATCGCGTGGATTCCGATTGCGACGCTATGGTTCGGCTACGGCTTCGGCGCGATCGTGTTCGTCATCTTCAATGCGGTATTCTTCGTCGTGGCCTACAACACCCTGCTCGGTGTGAAAACGATTCCGCACACCTTGCGTAACGCGGCGGCTTCGCTCGGCGCCGGACGCTGGGCAGTGCTGACCGAGGTCCTGCTGCCCGGCGCGCTTCCGAACATCGTCACCGGCATCCGCACCGGGCTGGGTTTTGCGTGGCGCGGCCTGATCGCTGCCGAGATGATCGCGACCAATGTCGGTCTTGGCTACATGCTGTTCGTGGCCCGTGATTTCTATCGGACCGAAGTCATCGTGTTCGGCATGATTGTGATCGGCGTGTTGTGGCTGTTGATCGACCGCCTTCTGCTGGTTCCGCTCGAGCGATCGACCATCGAGCGCTGGGGCATGGTGAGGCGCGCATGAACGTCTGGTTGCAGTGCTGGAGTGGGTATGTACGGCTGACGCAGCGATGGCCCGCGCTTGCCGCTATCGTTCCGTTCATTCCCGTGGTCGCGCTGTGGACAGTCGTCACCGAAGCCGGAGTATTTCCGCGGGCATTCCTGCCTGGACCGCTCGACGTCGTCAGGTCGTTTGTCACACTGACTTATAAGGGCATTCTGCCTGATTACCTGCAGGACAGCCTGATCCGTCTTTTCACCGGCGCTGCTCTGGGCATGGCGCTCGGAATTCCCCTTGGCGTTCTGATCGGCACCAGCCGGTGGGCGTACCGCATTTGTTGGCCGGTTCTTCTGTTTTTCCAGGCTATCGGAGACATTGCCTGGCTTCCGATCCTCCTGATCTGGTTTGGCTTCGGGCTGACGACAATGACGTTTGTGATCGTCTATACCGTGCTTTTTCCGGTGGTGCTCAATACTGTTCTCGGGGTGGAATCGGTGCCACGCGATCTTGGGCGAGCCGCGCGCAGTCTGGGAGCGTCCCCCGCGCGCGTGCTTTGGGAAGTGACACTGCCCGGCGCGCTCCCCAATATCATCACCGGCCTGCGCAACGGGCTCGGCTATGGCTGGCGTGCGCTCATTGCAGTCGAGATCATTGTCGGCACTAGCGGTATCGGCTTCATGATGTTCGATGCGCGTCGTGCCGGCTCCACCACTGAAATTCTGCTCGGGATGATCATTCTGGGCCTGCTTTGGTACATTGTGGACGCCTGGATCCTGGCGCCTCTTGAACGCGCAACGGGCCAGCGGTGGGGATTGGTGACATCATGAAGACGCTCTCACTCCGCAATCTGGCAAAGACCTATTTCGATCCTTACGCGGGAGCTCACGTCACGGCAGTCCACGATATCTCGCTCGACGTTCAGCAGGGCGAGTTCGTTTCGATCGTCGGTCCGTCCGGCTGCGGCAAGACCACGATCCTCAACATGATCGCCGGCTTTATTCCCTATTCCGGCGGCGAAATTCTGCTCGATGGCAAACCTGTCATTGGGCCCGGTCCGGAACGCGGCGTCGTATTCCAGTCGTTCGCATTGTTCCCCTGGAAGACTGTGCTCGACAATGTTGGCTTCGGTCCGAAAATGCGCGGCGTACCGAAGGCCGAGCGCGACCGGATCGCTCGGGAGTATCTGGCGCTTGCCGGACTCTCGCATGCAGCAAATCGGTATCCCAACGAATTGTCGGGCGGCATGCAGCAGCGCGTCGGTGTGGTACGGGCACTGGCCAACAATCCCGCGGTTCTGTTGATGGACGAACCCTTTGCCAGCGTCGATGCGCAGACCCGCATGACGTTGCAGGAGGAGCTGACGCGCATCTGGCAGGAACGCCGGCCGACGGTGGTTTTCATCACGCATGACGTGGCCGAAGCGGTCTTTCTGGCCAATCGAGTCGTCGTGCTGTCGAAAGGACGCATTCTCGACCAGGTAGAAGTCGACTTGCGGCGGCCCCGAATATGGGACGACCTCGTCAACGATGATGAATTCAAGCGCCTGTCGGCGAGAGTGCTGCAGATGGTGCGTGCGGCATGATCCTTGTCTCTGAAGCTCTGGGCTCAAGCAAGGTTCGCATCGTCCTCGGTGTAATCGCCGCATGGGCCGGCTTCCAGCTCTGGCTAACACTGGCTGCACCCGGAAAGATTTCGCCCGAGCTCGGCGGCACTTCGGAAAAGGTCAATGTACAAGTCGACCTCCCGTTCGTGCCCGAGAGGTTTCACGTTCTGGCGTTCCAACGATATGGAAGGGTCACCGGCACCGATGACCATTCGATCGAACTGCGTGGTGTCAAACGAACGGACCTCAACGCCGTTGCCCGGCCGTACTGGGTGACTGCGGTGGGCCCGATAAAACAGGGAGGATGACAATGAAACGATTGGTGATGCTTGCGGCAGCGCTCGCGCTTGTCTGGACGCCGTCCGGCGCGCAAACACTGACGAAACTCAAGGCCGGCATGGTGACCGGGATAGATCAGATCGGCCTGCCGATCGCACTGGAGCGCGGCTTCTTCGAGAAGAATGGCCTCGATGTGACGATCGCACGGCCTTATGCCACCGGTGTCGACGCCCTCAACGCCTTGCAGGCGGGTGAAAGCGAGATCGTGCAGGTCGGCGTACCCATGATCGGCGCCGTATTGCGCGGAATGGACCTTGTCGCACTGGGCAATTACAGTGGCAACGCAACCAAGGCCGGCTCTGACGCCACCGTTGCGATCGTTGCCCGCGAGGGTTCGGGCATCGTCAAGGGTGACCTGTCGACCTTGCGCGGCAAGAAGATTGCGGCGTCGTTCGGCACCATCAACCATCTCTATATTCTTGCTACCCTCGAGAAGGCCGGACTGAAACCAGAGGACGTCACGCTGGTGAATACGCCGCCCCCGGACATGACGGTGGCGTTGCTTGCCAAGGGCATCGACGCATTTTCAGGTTGGGATCCATGGCCGATCGTGGCCGGCAAGGATGTGCCGGGGGCCTTCGAGCTCATTCGTGGTGGTGACGTGATCTCGTATATTGGCTTCAACGTGGCGCTCCGGCCCTGGGTCCAGGCCAATGGCCAAACCATAGAGAAATTCCTCGCCGCCGTTTCTGAGGCCGATCAATGGATGCGAAAGAATCCGAAGCTGGCCGCTCAGGTTGCCACCCGGTGGATTCCTGGGCTCAAGCCCGAAATCGCCGAAGCGGCAATGCAATTCAACATCCAGCAAGCGGATCGCCGATTATCGGCCAACAATTATCGCGCGCTTTTCAGCGCCGAAGAGCGGTTGGCCAAGCTTGGAATCCTGAAATCCACTTTCGATGTTAATGCACACATCGAGCCGAAGTACATCTTGAAGGTGATGAAGGATCATCCGGAGCTGTTTTCCGACCTGCCGCCAATTCCTGACGCGGCCGCCATTGGGCCAGGGTACGTCTTTAAACCCTAAAAACGTCGCCGATATCTCGTCGAGTGAATCGCGAGTGAATCGTAAGTCACAGCCAGCGGACCGGCGTCCGCTGGCCATTCGGTCCGCGCGGCAAAAGGAGGATCCGACGCCCGCTGCTGGTGGTGCAAAGCAGACATTCGGTGAGACGGCGATGTCGGCCAAGTGCGACTAAGCTCTTCGCCGACGGAAGGATTTGGGTCGTTCGCCCGTAACGGCCGCGCGCAGAAGGTTCGGACAGCGAAATCCGATGGCCAGGAAAAACAAGGTAGGTTGTCGGGATCCGCACCGGTCGTTCGTCCTCCGGATGCAAAGTGGCTATGCAATTACCCCGGAGCCTTCCAATGACCCCCACCATCACAGCCTTTGAACGGTCGCCCGACCGCGGCAAGGGACAGGCACGTGACATGCGTGTTCGCTGGGCGCTCGAAGAAGTGGGCCAGCCTTACGACGTTCGTCTCGTTTCGTTCAGCGAGATGAAGCAACCCGCGCATCGTGCGCTTCATCCTTTCGGGCAGATTCCGACCTACCAAGAAGGCGATCTCGCTTTGTTCGAGTCGGGCGCAATCGTATTCCATATCGCGGACCGCAATGATGGCCTGTTGCCAGACGATGCGAATGCCCGTGCGCGCGCGATCGCTTGGATGTTTGCCGCGCTCAACACGCTGGAGCCGCCGATCGTCGATTTGGGAGCAGCCATGCTCCTGGAGCGCGACAAGACCTGGTACGAGCAGCGCCTGCCTATCGTCGAGGATCGCATTCGTCACCGGCTGGGTGAACTTTCAAGTCGCCTGGGCGATGCCGACTGGCTCGATGGCGCGTTCAGCGCCGGTGACCTTCTGATGGTGACCGTGCTGCGCAGGTTGAATGGATCGGATATACTGAACGAGTATCCGAACCTCGCCGCCTATGTCGCCCGCGGCGAAGCGCGGCCGGCCTTCAGGCGTGCTTTCGATGCCCAAATGGCGGTGTTCACTGCTGGATCGACCGGCTGATAAGGGCCGCTCCGGGTCACTCGACCACATTGGAGCGAACGCCCGGTTCGGCGGAAAACGTTCGTTGAGCATGTCCGCAACTGGGTCAAAAGCGCAACTCTTGGGAATGACCGTTTCTGGCCGCAAACGGAGATTGGCTGCCATCGTGGCTTGGTGCGGGGAGGCGCTTTATTGTAGATTGGTCACGCTACTCATAATTTGAAACGAAGTACTTTCGGACGAACGGTTGTGCACTAGATCGTTACGGAGAAATTCGGATGACCATCGTTCTCGTTCACGGAAGTCCTGAAACGGAAGCCATCTGGGACGACCTCGTCCCGCATCTGCGCGACGACAACGTTGTTCGCCTGTCCCCACCCGGATTTGGCTCCGCCATTCCCCCCGGCTTTGACTGTTCTGTTGACGCTTATCGCGATTGGCTTGCCGGCGAACTCAAGAAGCTGGCCCAACCAATCGATCTCGTGGGGCACGACTGGGGTGGGGGGCATGTCGTACGCATCGCAATGGACTTTTCGAATCTAATACGATCTTGGACGAGCGATATTCTGGGCGTGTTCGATCGTGAGTACGTCTGGCACGAGTTGGCGCAGGTCTGGCAGACGCCGGAAGTCGGCGAGCAGGCGGTTGCGCAAATGAAAAACACTCCGGCCGAGGCCCGAGTCGAGCGCTACGAAAGCTTGGGCGTCACACCTGAGATAGCACGGAAAGTGGTTGCGGGCGCGAACGCGGATTTGGGGAAGGCAATCCTGGCACTGTACAGATCGGCCGCTCAGCCAGTGATGCGCGATCTGGGAATCGGCTTGCCTCGGGCAGCCGCCAAACCCGGCCTGGCGCTAATCGCGACCGAAGATTTTTACTGCGGAGGCGAGAAGCTCGCGCGTCGTTCCGCTGAGCGCGCCGGGGCGAAGGTGGCCGTTCTGGGAGGGGCGGGCCATTGGTGGATGTGCCAACAGCCAAAGCAAGGCGCTGACGCGCTCAACGCGTTCTTGGCTGGCCTGAACTAGGTAAGCTCCGCTCAGCGGAAAAGCAGTTTGCGCCGATGGGTCGCAAGCCGGACGTCGATGGTTTGCCGTCCCACGACCCCATTCTTGCGAGACCAGTCAGAGACACGGCCTCGCAGTTCAAACGCCATGGCACCCGCGCTGCCGCGTCAATGCTGTTCGGCTTTCCAGTCGCGCTTGATCTTCTTGGCGAGCGACCATTTGTGGACTTCGGTCGGGCCATCGTAGATACGGAAGGCGCGGATCTCGCGGAAAGCCTGCTCGACGATCGTTTCGGTCGAAACGCCGGTGCCTCCCATCACCTGCACGCAGCGATCGGCGACCCGCATCAGCGCTTCCGACACCGCCACCTTGGCCATCGAACTCTCGGCCGTCCCGAGCGAGCCGGTGTCGAGCACGCCTGCGCACCAGTCGATCATCAGCTCCGACTGTTTCAGATCGATCAGGTTCTCCGCCAGCATGAAGCCGACGCCTTCGTGATCGACCAGCGGCTTTCCGAACGCGTGGCGGCGGCAGGCGTAGTCGGTGGCGATCTCGTTGGCGCGGATCGCCAGGCCCAGCCAGCGCATGCAGTGCGACAAACGCGCCGGGCTGAGGCGGATTTGCGCATATTTGAAACCGTCGCCGGAGGCGCCGAGCATCTGGTCGGCGGACACGCGAAGGTTCTCGATCTCGATCTCGGCATGTCCGCCGGGCATCGAACTATCGATCGTATCCAGCACGCGCAGCGTGCGGATCGCGGCATCAGGCAGATCGACCAGGAACATGCACGCGCCATCGTCCGACTTCGCCATGACGATGCCGACCCGGGCGCCTTCGGCGCCGGTGATGAACTTCTTTCGCCCGTTGATGACCCAGTGATTGCCATCCAGTTTGCACGTGGTCTGCATCATCGACGGATCGGATCCCGCACCGCCCGCGTCTGCCGGCTCGGTCATGAAGAATGCCGAACGCGCCTTGCCCGACACCAAGGGCTCAAGGAAGCGCGCCTTCTGTTCGGGGCTTCCGACCTTGCCGAGCAGATACATATTGCCCTCATCGGGCGCCATCGTATTGCAGGCCAGCGGCCCCAATGGCGAGAGACCGGATTTGATCAGGGCCTTCGCGGTCTCGCGCTGCGTGAGATGTGACCCATCGGAGAGAATGTGCGGCGTCAGGACGCCCGCCTTGCGTGCCTTGTCGCGCAGTTCCTGCACCAGTTCGTCGCTCGGGCCGTGCGGACCCGTCCGCGGATCCTTCTCGTAGGGGATCACGTCGGCGCGGATGAAAGCCTCGATCTTCGCGGCAATGGCGTCGGCTCGATCAGTCATGGATGCGGATACTCCGTCGGTTTCCGCCTGGGCGGGCCTTGCTGTTTCGGTCATGCGCGCCCGATCACGGCGCGCCAAGTTGCCGCCATCCCGCGAGATGACGGAGTTGGTCGTCATATAGGCGGATGGATCGGACACGGGCAACAGGGCAGTTGGCGGCAGGCCTTGCAACTGGGGCGATTGATTTTGGGCTCTTGCCAAGCGACAGTATGGACATGGGTATGGAGATGCGAAGTTTGGACTGGAAGGGCCGTTCCTGGATTCCCTATTGTTGGGCCATCTTGATATTTTCTTGTTCGCGGCTGGTGGTCGCACTCGGACTGGTATTCTCTCAAAAATATCTGACCAACTCGATCGAATACTGGTCGGCGGGACCGCTCTGGTACCACCAGTTGCTGCAATGGGATTCGGAGTGGTATTTCAAGATCGTCAAGGATGGCTATCAGTATAACGGCGATCCGACGGTTCAACAGAACATCGTTTTTTACCCGCTGTTTCCGATGCTCGCACGGGGCTTGGCGACGATTGGCGGTCTTGCGCCTGCGGATGCAATGCTGTTGGTGTCGAATGTCGCGGGATTGCTTGCGATCATCATGCTTTTCAAGCTGGTTCGCGAGGAATGTGGTGATCAACTCGCTCTTGCCACAATCGCGCTGCTCGGCTTTTTTCCCGCTTCGGTCTTGCTGTCAGCCGGGTATACCGAGCCCCTGGCACTGCTGCTGATCGTCTCGTTCTTTCTTGCCTTGAAACAAAAATACTACTTGTCGGCAGCGCTGCTTGCAGGCCTGGCAATCGCCACCCGATCGACCGGCATTGTGCTGTTGCCTGTCCTGCTTTGGGAAATATGGCGCAATCGCGATAAGAAGCCGTTTCTTCCTGCTCTCCTGCCATGCGTCCTTCTTGCGACATCCGGCATCTGGCTATTCATGATCTATCTCTGGAGCGCTTTCGGAACTCCGTTTGCTTTTGCGGATGGGCAGATGGCCTTTCATGAAGGAACGACGCTAACGACGAGATTGGTTGCGGCATTGAAGCTCGAGCCCTTTACACGAATGATGCTCAATGACTGGAATCCGTGGGGGCAAGCTAGCTGGTTTACATTGTTGTTCATTGTCCTGCTTGTCTTGGGCTGGTCCCGACTGCGCTCAAGCTGGACACTGTTCGCCATGGCTGTGCTGTTGTTGCCATATCTGACACTCAGCGGTGGGCCAGCAGGCTTCGTCTCAATGAGCCGATTTAATCTGGTTTCATTTCCCCTGTTCGTGGTGTTGGCGGATTTCGGATTGCGAGCGAAGTGGCTTTTAGCAGGAGTGATAGGGCTTTTCGGTGCGTTGTTGTTTATGAACACCGCCCTGTTTGCCCGGAGAATTTGGATCGGTTGATCGCCATAAGCCGCCCACGGAGACATTTCCCAAGCTGCCCCTTCCACCTCCTCGCAAGACAGGTGTAGTCTGTTCCCGCAGGGCGTCCAGATGGATTGCAAATCCGCGACGTAGCGCACTGTGGAGGAAGCATCATGAAATTTCCCCGCCGCACATTCTTGCAGCTGGCCGCGGGTGCTGCCGCGTTGCCGGCCGTGCCCCGCCTTTCGCGGGCGCAAGCCTATCCGTCCCGGCCGGTGCGCATCGTCGTCGGCTTTGCCGCCGGCGGCGCTACCGACATCCAGGCGCGCCTGATGGGTCAATGGCTGTCGGATCGCCTCGGCCAGCAATTCATCATTGAGAACCGCGCCGGCGCCAGCGGCAACATCGGGACCGAGGCGGTCGCCAAGGCGCCCGCCGATGGCTACACGCTGCTGCAGATCGTGACCCCGCATGCGATCAATGCCGCGCTCTACACCAATCTCAATTTCGACTTCATCCGCGACATCGCGCCGGTTATCTGCGCCGCGCGGCTGGCATACGTCGTCGTCGTGCATCCGTCGGTGCCCGCCACGACGATCCCTGAATTCATCGCATACGCCAAGGCCAACCCGGGCAAGATCAACTACGGCTCGGCCGGCCCCGGCACGCCGCAAAACATTGCGTGCGAACTCTTCAAGATGATGGCCGGGGTGGATCTGGTCCACGTCCCGTATCGGGGCGGCGCGCCTGCGGCCACCGATCTTGTCGCCGGCCATCTGCAGGTGATTTTCGCTCCGGTGTCGGAATCGATCCAGCACATCAAGGCCGACAAGCTGCGCGCCCTGGCGGTGACGACCTCGGCCCGGTTGGACGTGTTGCCGGACGTTCCAACGGTGGCAGACTTCGTGCCCGGTTACGAAGCCAGCGGTTTTGCGGGTATTGGCGCGCCAAGAAACACCCCGCCCGAAATCATCAATATGCTGAACAAGGAGCTCAATGCCGGCCTAGCCGACAGCAAGGTCAAAGCCCGGATCGTCGAACTGGGCGGCACGCCGCTTGGGGGCTCGCCTGCGGAATTCGGCAGGATTCTCTCGGATGCCACCGAAAAGTGGGCGAGGGTGATCAAGTCCGCAGGCATCAAGGCTGAATAGCGCCGGCCGCCACTAGCGCTGGACCTGCACCCAGATTTGAATCGCATGACAACAGCCGGCCGTTTATGCTGTGCCGATGTCTCGCCTGATGCTTCTGTTGATCGCCGTTGTTCTATCGCTGTTGCCGATCGTCGCGCCGGCTGCGCCGGCTCAAAAAAGGCCGGCGCCACGCTGGCACGGCTATGGCTTTCTGCCGGGCTATCAACAGCCTCCCAATAATACCCTTCCAGCTTACGCGCAGAGGGCTGCGGTTGCGCGCATGGCGCGCCAGAACCGGCGTCACTGGTATATCGATCCGGTTCCGCAATATTACGGGTATGATGGCGACTGGCACTATTTCGGCCGGCCCGGCTTTTATGGCGGTCGCTACAATGGCGGCACCTTCGGTCCTTGCTGGACACGGACGCCGATCGGGCCGGTCTGGAATTGCGGCTGACAGGCAATTAGCCCGCATTGCTTTGCTCATCCTGGCTGCGAAGGCTCACAATTCGATGTTTCGCAGGCGCTTGCGTCGATCAGCTCGATCAAGGATTGAGGTCTCGACGCGCATTCGCGCGACCCGTTCGCTATCCGGCCTACGCTTGCTGCGTTAGCGCCAGCAACTTCATGCGAACTCAAAGGACATTTGGCGTAGCTCCTGCAATAGCAGGATTAATTGCCGCTAAAGCACTACATCAAACGTCAGGTTGCGGAGGCGCAAATACAAGCAAGCCTCCCGTCCTGCAGTGCACCTTACAGGTGGCGAGTTACTGAAATGGAAACGAACGCGCGCCCGATGAGAGGCTCCGCGATATGCGGGAACGCATGATGAGCCGCGGATGTTGCCACGCTCATCCGGGCTGCGCTTGCTTCAAAACGAATTCGCCAGCTCGATCTCCGCTCTCAGCGCCGTAATTCGGCGCTCGGCTTCTCTTGCCGTCAGGTTCTGTTCGAACAGTTTTGGCTGGTAGGCCTCGGCGCTGAGCGTGCGCAGCGTCGCCAGTTGGCGGGGTGTCATCGGCGCATCGACCTGATCCGGAAGACGGGGCATCGGGAACTCCAAAAGATTCTTTGCTTCGGTACGCATCTTAACTTGAAATTTGTTCTTTATTTGTTCTTATAGGGTTCAACCGTACCGAGGTGGCCCATGGACAACAAACTTAGCGAAACCCGCAGGAAAATCAGGTTCTTACGTGCCGAGATGCTGGGCGCGGAGGATAACATTCGCAAACAGGTCAACCGCGGCGAGGACTGCGCGGAAGCCGCGGTTCATCTGATGGCGATGCGGGTGGTCATGCTCGGTCTCATCGCGGAGCGGAACCGGCTTGGTGGGGAAGAGCGGCTGCTCAATGTCGATGAACGGCTGAAGATGGATTGCCGCGCCGCGAGCCGGAAGCCCTCGAACGGGGTGCTTGGCCGCCGTGAGCGATGATCCGGTCGCAACGCTGCGCAGGCAGATTATCGAACTGGAGGCAGTCGCCCGCCAGCTCAGTCAAGCCGGCCTGAACAGCGCGAGGGCGCAGCTCCTGCTCTCGCGCAAGCGCGCGGAGCTCGAAGACTTCATCAACAGGGGCCAGCGATGCCAGCACCGCTCAAATGGTACGACCGCAGCGCGGACAACCCGCCATGGATAAAAGCCCTGGCGGAGGTCCGGATCAGGGCGACGCGGGAAGGCTGGTGTCACCTTCACGTCCAGGCGATCATTGTCGCCATCGACCAATACGCCGAAGCCGCGCTGGGCAACCGAAGTTACTTTCTCAACAAGCCGTATGGCATCGGCGACAACAGGCGCGATAACATTCCCTGAAGGCCGGATCGCTTACGGCCTACGCCCAAACGGGTGTAGCCGATATCATGTCCACCCTCCGAACGTTTGCGACCCGAATTGACGACTCGGCTTTTTGCCTTGCCGAGGCGACATTCCCAGTTGAATGCGGGAGGCGTCCGTCCAGTCGGCGCGAAGCGATTTCGGTGGGGCAACAGCCATGAATTATTGGAGTGTGTTTGGCCCCGTTCCCGGCGTCCATCTCGACCACAACAATATGTCCGGACATAACGCGCCAGTCTCGTGGTTGCCTTCCGGGGATTCGTGGCCAGGTTTCGCAGCCGACACCGGAGACAACAGCGCCGGCAATGGCGGCAATGGCCATTTTGCCGGGAGCATGATCGACGCGAGCTACGCTTCCTTCGAGCCGCTCAACGTGGCGCACGCCGGCTCCCATGGGACAGCCAACGCCTATCAGACCAACATCGTCTATCTCGATCAATCCGCGACGCAGATCGCGGGAGTGGGCGGCGATGGCGGCAACGGCAATGCCGCGTCGGGCGGAAGCGTTAGCGCGTTTGGGCCCGCCCATGGCGAGCTCAGTAGCGGCGACAACAGCGCCGGCAATGGCGGCGATGGCTATTTTTCCGGATCGATGGTGCATGCGCCCGTCGTGGTCTACAGCCCGGTCAACATCGCGGTGGCCGGCGCCAATTCGACCGCCGACGCCCATCAGACCAACGTCGCCCATTTCGATCAATCCGCGACGCAGATGGCGGGCATTGGCGGCGATGGCGGCAACGGCAATGCCGCATCGGGCGGAAGCGTCAGCGCGTTCGGACCCGTCCCTGGCGTCTTCCCTGGCGCGACCGGTACCGGTGACAACAGCGCCGGCAATGGTGGCGACGGAAACGCCTATGGCGGCCTGGTTCACGCGACCTTCGCGTTTTACTATCCGATCAACATCGCGGTGGCCGGATACAATTCCAGTGCCCACGCCGAGCAGACCAACGACGTGGTGATCGATCAATCCGCGCATCAGATGGCCGGCGTCGGCGGCGACGGCGGGAACGGCAATGCCGCGACCGGCGGAAGCGCGGACATGTTCTCTTCCATCTTCGACCTGATCGGCTCCGACACTGTCGCGACCGGCCACAACAGCGCCGGCAACGGCGGCAACGGCCACTTCTCCGGAAATCTCGTCGATATCAACGTGGCGATCTACGCCCCGATCAACATTGCGGTGGCCGGCTACAATTCGACGGCCGAGGCTACCCAGAGCAACCACGTCCAGCTCGATCAGAGCGCGACCCAGATCGCCGGCGTCGGCGGTGACGGCGGCCATGGCAACACCGCGCTTGGCGGCGATCTCGCCATGCATCTGTTGTCGGATCTTCACTTGCTCGATCATCTTGCCTGACGCCGTTTCCGTTTCGATCGAATCGAAACGTCGCTCCAGGTCTTGATTTTGAGTTCTTGATTTTGACGCGCCTTCCCGGCGCGCATTTCTCCGCTTCTCTTGAAAACGCCTGAACAGCATTGGCGCTGCCTGTATCGCGGCGGCGAGAGGGCAGCACTTCGGGCGTACACCTTCGGCTCGGATGGCATCAGCTTTGGCGGCTAGACCGCGCCGGTGCCGAAATCCAAGATCGTTGCCGTCCACATTGGGACGCACAGTGTGCAAACCACATCAGGGAGACTCACATGGCAAAGGCATCATTTCCTTCCGACACGATCTCGTTCAAGGCATCGACCGGCGGCAACGAAGCAGGCAACGGTGGAGACGGTTACAATTCGGGCATGATCGTCAGCAACCCGAGCATCAAGTTCGACCCGACTAACAAGGCCGAGGGCGCCGACGTCAGCGTCAAGAACGGCGATCACGTTTCCCAGAAGGCATATTGGGACGCCGGCGGCGCGGGTGCGAAGGCGGAGAAATATTCCAAGGCAGAGGGCGGAAAGGCCTATTCGAATGGCGACCAGTCATCCGAAAGCGGCCATAACAAGTCCGACGTGGAAGCCAACACCAAGGCCGTTCAGGACAACTGGCTCGGTGTGGACCAGAGTCAGCACGTGATGGCCGGCATCGGCGGCGACGGCGGAGACCACAACAAGGCGGAAGGTGGCGATATCCACTTCAAGGCCAGCATCGAATCCGCCAACCTGAACGACGTCCTCAACGACTCCAAGTATTTCCACATCGACGATTTAGGCATGTTCAGCTGATCGATACCTGCGAGGGGTGGGACCGGCGGCCGAGTGCCGCCGGTTCTCAATTCGTCGCGTAGCCCACGAAGAATGGCGCGGAAGTTTCAGACTTCAGATCTCTGGCGGGACCCATGCTGATGCCACCGCTCCAGCTGCAGACGATGTCGCCCCCGCGGACGCCGTTGCAGTCGGCGTTGCGGGCCTGCGTGGGGGCGTTCGGACTCGTTTTCGCCTACAGCTGCAGTTACAATCTGCTTCTCCTTGCGCCTTCGATCTATCTGCTGCAGATCTACGATCGCGTGCTGTCGAGCCGCAGCGGCGCCACGCTCCTGATGCTGACGCTGATCGTTGCGTTTACCGTCGTGGTGGGCGGCGTGCTCGATGCGCTGCGCCGCGCCGCATTGGGCCGGATGGGCGAGTGGCTCGAAGAAGAACTTCACCCCTCAGCGCTCTCCGCGTGCCTCAAATGCGCCCATGCCGACCGGGCGCGGGCATCGGAAGCCTATCGCGATCTTGCGATGCTGCGTCAGTTCGCCCAATCAAGCGCCTGCTCGACCCTGTTCGATGCGCTCTGGACACCGCTCTTTCTCGGCGTTCTCTTCCTGGTGCATCCCCTGCTGGGCGTGATCGGCGTGCTCAGCGTGCTCTTCCTGCTGGGTCTCGGGCTTGTCGAAGACCGGTTCACGGAAGCACCGCTGGCGCGGTCGGCCGGCGCGCTGTCGAGGAGCCAGGGATGGTTCGGCGCGGCCGTCGGCAACCTCCACGTGATCAGGGCGATGGGAATGCTCGACGGCGCCATGCGCCTGATCCGACAGGCTGCGCAGGATGCGAGGAGCGAGCAGGAGGTGGTCCAGCGCCGCCACGAAACCTTCATGCTGATCGCCAAACCCGTGCGGGCGCTGGCGCAGGTGCTGGTCATGGGTGCTGCCGCCTGGCTCGTGCTGGAACAGAACAGAAGTCCCGCCATCATCTTTGCAACGACCCTGTTGTTCGGACGCGCGCTCGCGCCCGTTGAAGGTGCGGTTGCGGGCTGGAAGGCGTTCGCGATGGCGCTCGCCGCCTACCGCCGGCTCAACGGCGTCATGTCCGCTGTCACTGCGGTTGCGAACGTCAGGGCCCTCGCGGAGAGGCCGAAGGGCAGCCTCATTGTCAACAATGTCGGCGTCGCCGCCCCGGGATCGGACCATTGGATGCTGAAGAATGTATCATTCAGTCTCGCGCCCGGTGAATGCCTTGGTATCATCGGCCCATCGGGCTCCGGCAAATCCACGCTCGGCAGGATCATCACCGGAATCTCCGCACCGACGGCAGGTTCGGTCCTGCTCGATGGCATCGACATCCTGGCGCTGCACGATTCGGGCGGCGGCTGGCGCCTCGGCTATCTGCCGCAGGATATCGATCTCCTCGGAGAAACGGTAAAGGATATCATCGCGCGGCTGGACGACGCCGATCTGCAGAAGGTCATCGAAGCGGCGAAGCTGGCCGGCCTTCACGAGACGATCATTCGGCTCCCGCAGGCGTACGATACGGTCGTCACCGGCGGAGGGGCCCATCTGCCACGCGGGTTTCGCCAGCGCCTCGGCCTTGCACGGGCGTTTTTCGGCGACCCGCACCTCGTGGTCCTCGACGAGCCGAACTCCAGCCTGGACAGTCTCGGCGAGCGCATGCTGTTCGATGCCATCGAACAGATGAAGGCGGCCAATACGACGGTCATCATCATCACCCACCGGATCGGAATCCTCGGCGCAACCAACAAGCTTGCCATCATGGAGGGCGGTGCGGTCAGCGCATTCGGTGAGAGCAGGGAAATTTTCGAACGGTGTCTGGCAAGACCCCAGGTTACCGCGCGCGAGTTTGCCTCATGAAGATTTCATTGGCTCACGTCGATGTTCGGGAGATTCCACGGTGGCTGAGATCGGCGGCGCAGGTGCGCTGTGACCGGCTGCGCCGTGTCGCCTGGATCCGCACCAAACGCTTTTACCGCCGCTTTGCCCGGCCGGCATGGGATCGTCTGAAAATTGCATTCGTCCACGCCGAGATCTGGCAGGTCCCGCGCTGGCTGAGATCGGCGCCGCCTGATCTCCGCGACCGGCTGCGCGGTGTCACCTGGACTGGAAACCTGCTGGTCTGCGGCTTCGTCGTCGGGCTCGGTAGCTGGTCGGCCTATGCCCCGCTCGAAAGCGCTGCGATTGCTGCCGGCACCGTCGAATCCGAATCGAGCCGCAAGACAATTCAGCACCTCGAGGGCGGCATCATCAGGCAAATCCTGGTCGCGGACGGCGACGTTGTCCGCGCCGGACAAACCATCATTTCGCTGGAGGACACCAAGGCCCGGGCCGAAGCCCAGAGCCTGCGAGGCCAGTTGTGGGAAGCGACGGCGCGCGAAGCGCGGCTGCGGGCGGAACAAAACGGCGAAGGCCAGGTGTCGTTTCCGGCCGAGCTGGAGATCGCGCAGAAGGCCAGCCCGTCGGTAGTGGCGGTGCTTGCTGGCCAGCGAGGCATCTTCGAAACGCGTCGGCAGGTCTTTCAATCGCAGGCGCTCGTCAACCGGGAAAAGCGATCGCAGGTCGAAAAGGAGATCGAGGGCCTCAGGGCGCAGGAAAGCGCGGCCTCACGGCGCATCGAAATCGTCCGCGAGGAAGCCGCGACCGTCGCCACGCTCGTCAGCAAGGGCCTTGAGCGGCGCCCGCGGCTTCTCAACCTCGAACGGGAGATCGCCGATATCGAGGGACGGCGGGGAGAGATTGTCGCGCAGATATCGCGTGCGGGGCAGGTTATCAGCGAGTCCGAGGCGGTTCTCCTCAAACTGGAGCACGACCGTCAGAACGAAATCGCGCAGTCGCTGCGCGAGGTACAAAACCAGATCTTCCAGATACGCGAGCGGCTGCAGGCGGCCGACGACCAGCTTTCGCGAACGGCGGTCAAGGCGCCCGAGGACGGCGTGGTGACCGAGCTGAGGGTTCATACCCCAGGTGGCGTCATTGGCGCCGGCGCCCCTCTCATGGATCTGGTTCCCCGGCAGGATCGGCTCATCGTGATTGCGCGTGTTCGGCCCGAAGACATCGATGTGGTCCGTCCCGGCCTCAGCGCGGAAGTGAATCTGCTGTCCTACAATCAGCGCCGCGTACCACGGCTGCACGGGACCGTGATGCACGTTTCCGCCGACCGTCTGGTCGACAAGCGCACCGATCAGCCCTACTACGCCGCGAAAATTCGCGTGCAGGACCCCGCGCATCTCGGGCTCGATGGTGTCCAGATCATTCCGGGAATGCCGGCCCAGGTGTTCATCAAGACCGGTCGCGGCACCGTGGCGCTCTACGCCCTCAGGCCTCTGCTCGACAGCTTCCACGGCGCGTTCCGCGAGGATTAGCGCCGGACCAGAACTCGGCCAGCGCTCAAGATGACTGAACGCGCAAGCGCGGCGCAAGACCGTTAGTTTGCCGGCTCCAGCGCAGCACCGCCTCGGTGCGGTTGCGTGCCGAGCATTTTCGCATGATGCGCTGAATATGCATCTTTACGGTGTTTTCCGAAAGGTTGAGCCTGACGGCAATCAGCTTGTTGGGAAGGCCGAGCTGCAGCGCCTCGAGCACATTTGTTTCGCGTGGCGTAAGGCCGACCATGGTCCGCTCCGGCATAAGGCTGGTGGCGCCGCTGCCCTCGTGGATCGCGGATAGCTCGGCAACGTCGAGCTGTTCCGTCATCGCTTTGAGGCCCGGCGCGCCATTTTTTCCCACGATCGGCAAGGGCCGGTAGACCCCGCCGGCCAGAACCAGGCGCAATCCGGCGATGGCGACTTCGACCGGAATCGATTTCGGGAAAAAGCCACGGATCCCCCGCTGCATCGCGGCCGAGATCGTCATCTCGTCATCTCGACTTGACAACAGGGCTACCGATGCTTTCGGACAGAACTCTGCGAGAAACGCCAGGCTGACCTCGACCGCAGGGTCGGTGATCTCCTTGTCGCCGATATTCAGCGCGATCAGGCGGATATCCCTGCCCGAGAACCAGCTCAGACCGCTCGTCGTTGCCATCTCGACGATTTCGAACCCCTCGAGTTCTCTCTTGAGGATATTGAGGATGCAGGTACGCGCCAGGATGTGCTGCTCGATGATCACGAGCACCGGTGCTTTCTGCGATACCTCGGCCAGTTCCGCGAGATTGGTAAAATCGTCCATGATATCCCCGAGTTCAGAGTGCGGCTCAGTCACTTCACGAGTTCTGATTCCCATTTTCCATGGGGCAAGCTTGCCCCACACACTCTGCAGCGAGTTGCCGCTGGTTGCGACGTTGCCCCGACTTTCAAACCCGTTCGTAGCAATGTCGTCGGCGGACCTTCTGGTCCTTCAAAAATCCCTAGCAGCCTTTCTGTCGTCCCAGGCTAGCTGCAAATATTGCGATACGCGCTCGCCGCCGCCGAATTCACAGCGCCGTTGACGACGTATGCCTCATCTTCCGTTACGAGATACAGAAACGGCCAGTCTCCGGCATCCTCGCCCGACGGCTTCTTCCGTTTGACACGGCCGCAAATGGTGTCGACGGATTTCCCGAACGTATTTTTGCGCATCGCGCGCTTCATCTCGCCGAACTCGGCAGACGCAGGATCCTCCAGCTTCGCAGCAATCGTGGTCTTCGCCTTGACAAGGACTGGATCGGGTATCTCCGCAGGCCGGCTTGACGCGGGAGCCTCGAGCTTGGCTTCGATCACGGGCGGATTTGCATTTTTTTCCGCGAGTTGAGGCCTGTCGCGGACGGCGGCAGTCGACCGCTCTTCCGTCTTCGCCGCGATCGCGGACTTGGCTCTTGTTGCCGCCGACTTGGTCTTCGATGAAGCTGGCGCCGGTTCAATCGGCCGCGCGGCCGCCGTCTTGCTGCCACAGCCCAATCCGTTTGGGTCCGTGCCAGCGTCCATGCTCGCCTGCGGCGATAAAGGGTAGCTACAGCCAACCAGGGTCGCAGCCAGAACACCAATGAGAAGCGTTCTCATGCTAATCCCTTCTTGAGGGGCCTGAGTTCCGCTGCAATTCTTGCGGCGATCTAAATTTTGCGCTGGTTGTCTATCATTTGCGCAAAAGTCTTAACTGCTTGTTAAACGCCCGGTCTTGGCAGCGGCAAGCTCCAGCATCGTTAACGCCTTCGCATCACGGTTTCGCGGGCAGGTGGTGCGCAGTGTTCGTGCCCGATCGGGCCGCGCTGCCCGTCAGGTCGATATGTCGAGTTGCTCAACGCCGTCGCGGCGATGGCGCGCGCGGCGAAGTCCGTTTGCGGCGCAACAGATTGGGCAGGCGGGCGCGACACGCCGTTATGATGAGACCGCCTGTGTTGACTTTCCGGCGTATTGTCAAAATACTTGACCCAAGAAAGCAACAGCCAGTCGGAAAACGACGGTTCAGGGGAGGATGCGATGCCGACTTCACGCAGAACGCTGCTGAAGACTTCAGCGGCTGCCGCCGCTGCATTCAGCTTCGATTGGACGCGCGCACAGGCGCAAGCCGAAACGGTGCGCATCGGCCTGATCTACGACCTGACCGGTCCGTTCGCGGCGGGCGGCTCGGTCGCCTCCTCGATCGGCGCGCAGATTGCGATCGACCTCGTCAACGAGAAGGGCGGCGTCGGCGGCAAGTACAAGGTCGCCGCTGTCTCCGCCGATTCCCAGAGCAAGCCCGAGGTGGCGATCAACGAGGCGGTGCGCCTGATCGACCAGGAGAAGATCGACATCATCAACGGCGTCTATGCGAGCTCGCACGCGGTCCCGCTCGCCGCCAAGGTCGAGCAGCAGAAGAAAATCCTCTGGATCACGACCGCGGTTTCGACCGCCGTGTTCAAGGACAAGAACCTGCAATACGTCTTCCGCGCGCAGATCCATTCCGATCAGTACGGCCAGGCTTTTGCTGGCTTTATCGCCGAACATGCCAAGGCCAAGCTCGGCATGGAGCCCAAGGACGTCAAGGTGGCGCTGATCCACGAGGACGGTCCCTACGGCGTCGGCGTCGCCGCCGCCGACGAGGCTTATTCCAAGGAGGCCGGCCTTCAGATCGTGCTCAGGGAAGGTTATTCGGCGTCCGCGCCCGACCTCTCCGTGCTGGTGACCAAGCTCAAGCGCGCCCGGCCCGACGTGATCTCGCACGCCGGATACAACCCCGATATCACCCTGTTCCTGCGCCAGGCGCGCGAGAGCGGCCTGCGCTTCAAGATGCTGTTCGGCGCCGGCGCGGGCTACAGCCAGCTCGACAAGTTGCGCGCCACCTTCGGCGCCGACATCGACAATTTCTGCAACATCGATCCGGTGCCCGCGCAACTGCTCGATCCCTCGAAACTCGCGCCCGGGATCGGCGACCTCACCAAGACGATGGTGGCGCGCTACAAGGAGAAAACCGGCGCGACCGACGTTCCGCCGCACTGCTCGATGGGCTTCAACCAGACCTGGATCCTGCTCAACAACGTGCTGCCGGTCGCCAAGGAGAAATACGGCAGCTTCGATCCCGAGGCCATTCGCAAGGCCGCGCTCGACGTCGACATCCCGCCGGGCGGCACCATCCAGGGCTACGGCGTAAAATTCTTTCCGGCCCGGCACGCCGCTCGCCGGCCAGAACGAGCGCTCGACCCCGGTCGTGATGCAAAACGCCGGCGAACACATTTCGGTGGTCTGGCCGACCAACATCAGGACGCAGGACCCGGTATTCCCGCTGCCGAAATCATCGACCTACGGCGCGTAGGGCAGGCTGCGTCGGGCTGGAGCCATGACGGCGTATTCTGTGGCCTCGTGGCGAGCAGGCATCGTCCGGAGCGGCGGCATAGCGAACGTGGCGGCATGTCTCAAGCGTGCTGAGAGCCGTCATTTCAACCGGTGTGCGCCGTAGGTTTTGACGCTCTGAAGATATATCGGCTGGTACTGAAGAAGTATCTTCCTGCCTCGCTTAGGCGCTCGAACTCGCCATGCCACTCGTTCAGATTATCGGCAGAAACGTCGTTCCTGCGCCCAACGAAATCCCGAATGCCCTTGGCTAATCCCTTACTGTAGCTGTCATCGTCATATTGCAAATTGAGGATCGGAAAGACGGATGCGCCATCCAGGCGAAATCCTGCATTGACTAGCTTGCGGGCCATGGATCTTGGGAGATGCGGGTGAGCACAGTGCGCTTCCCATGACCTCATGACCGAAGCCATGCGTTCTGGATTTTCAGAATGCCATACAACAGCGTCCCAATCCGTTGCGACAAAAATCGTTCGGCCGCCCGGCTTCAAGACGCGAAATGCCTCTTTCAGGAGGCGGTCAACATTGGGCACGTACTCGGCAACTTGGGTGCATACGACGACATCAAAGGACGCATCCGCCTGACTTAATTCAGTCGCGTCGCCGATGGCATATGAAATCGATGTAAAAGCTTTTTGCCGATTGCAGACGGCTATCAGGTCGGTCGAAATATCGATCCCGACGACAGCACCAGTACGCCCAACGATTTGCGCCATGCTTTCGCACAGATAGCCCGGGCCGCATCCGATATCCAGAACGCTCTCACCGATAGACAAATTGAGTTGCCGAATGGTCTCCGAGCGTTGAGCCTTCACGTCCCTTGTGAGATAGAGTTTTTCCAGCCGTTTCGCGTTTTCTTTGGTGTACTCCATCCCGCTCATCTTCGCCTCCACCGTCAAGGGGCATGGAGAAATTGAACTCGAAAGCGACGATAAATCAATGGCGGCAGGCTGACTTGGGGAGGAGGCGGGTCTCAACAAGCCGTGTGGTGAAACCGCCGAACTGAAAAAATGTTCTCGCCCCTCACAGCATCACGCGCCGTCCCTCTTCGGCGGCCCAATAGCCGGCGTAGTTGACCTTGATGGTCTCGAAGGCCAAGTCGAGATCCGACAGCGGCTGGCGGCCGGTGGCTGTGCATTCCATGAAATCCTGGATTTCCTGCAAATAGCCGCGCGTCCATTCCTCCTCGAGGCAGACGTATTGCCAGCCGGTCTTGCGGTCGACCTTCTCGGTGATGTAGACGCCCGCGAGCTTCTCCTCGCTGGTCTGGTAGCTCATCATGTGCGTGTTCGGGGTGATGTTGGCGAACAGGGCGCCGCCGCTGGTATAGGTTTCGATCAGGTTGCGCACGCCGCCCACGATCATGTCGCCGGAAAACACCGTGGCCTTGGTGCCGTCGGAAAAGGTGACGGTCAGCGTGCCCCAGTCCTCGACGTCGACCGGATTGGCTTTGAGAACGCTGCGTTCGTCGGGCCGCAGGCAGGCCGTCACATTACCGACGTCGCAGGTCACGCTGGCAACGCCGATCGTTTCGCCGCGGGCCTTGGCCTCGACTTGCTTGAGATAGAGCACCGCGGAAAGCGGATGGCAGCCCATCCGGATCAGTGAACCGCCGCCGGTCATGGCCCATTGCGCCGCGTGTGCAGCGTGCGAGCCGCTGTGGCTCTCTTCGCCCTTCATGAAGAGGATCTTGTCTTTGGTGGCTTTCAGGATCTCCGCGGTCTTGGTCACCGCCGGCGCATAGATCCAGTCTTCCGCGTACATGAAGAGCCTGCCGGTCTTGCCGATCGCCGTGCGGATACTCTCCATTTCCTCCAGCACGCGCGCGTACATCAATGCCTTCGGCACATGCTTGCCGATCGGCGCCTTGTCGCCGTCGCGCCCGAAATAGCCGGCGAACGGCTTTTCGCAGATGACATGTTTGCCGGCCTGCATCGCCTCGACAATCATCGAACCGTGCAGATTGGGCGGCGTGCAGATGTCGACGACATCGATTTCGTCATCGGCGATCAGGTCGCGGAAGCTGCGGTAGGTAGTCGGAATTTGGTGCCGGCGGGCAAAATCGACGACGGGGTCGCCCCTGGCCGCGACGGCCCTGACCTCGACATCGACGCCGTAGACGCGCCGGTAGGCATACATGTGCAGCTCGGCAACGAAGCCGCAGCCGGCCAGGCCGACCCTGATTTTCGCCATTCTCGAATGCCTCCGGTTGTCGCGGTCAGGACCGCATTATACCGGACAGGCGGCATCCTGCATGTGCCGAAGGGGTTGCGAGGACCCGCCCCCGACTGCGGCGAACATGTCCGCCGTCGAGGGTTCAATGGACTTGAGCAGTCTTCATTGGGCAGTCCTCAACATCCAATCGACGGAATGCCCGCCGCTGGATGGAATTCCGAGGAGTGCTGCCAACGTTTGCGCGCGGGTCGAACGGACCGCGCGGGCCTACTCCTCGGCGGGGCCGGCGAGGCTACGACGAAGCCGCCGAGTTTCGTGCCAGGTCTCACGAACCCCTTTGCCGAGACGGGCAAGCTTGCCTGCCAGATGGATGATGATGAGTGTGACCATGGTTATTGCCATGCCTTGGAGAGCAGGCGGCTGATCTGACGTTCTCCGTCATCCGACAGCTTTTGCAGCCCGTGGGTAGCGATATACTGCTCGACAACGCGGTCGGCCCGTCGCTGCCGGGATTCGACCTGAACACGCAATAATCGCGAAAAAAATGAGGGCTTTTTGGTCGGGGCAGAAAACAAGGCCCCAGTGGTTAGTGCGTTCGCCATGAGATGGCTCCTTTGCGGAGTTGTCCTTGGGGCGAATTTCCTACCTGAATCAGAGATAGGTATTGGCAGGCACTATTGCGAGATCAAATAGCGCGCATCCTGCATCTATTTGCACCTCACCCTGCGACAGGACGAAGCAATCACGTTCCAGTGAATCGAATGAACGGCGACGATCAGCGTGCAAGGGCTAAAGGCGTCGGCCTGTATTCCTGACCGCGTCAGCCAACATCGCGTAAAGCTGGCGCTTGGTGAATTCCTTGGGCTGACTTGCAGTCTGCTTGCTTGCGACCTGCTTGCGCGGCGACACGACCCTGTCCACCGGGCGAGCACAGGCCGCCAACGTTGCCGGATATCGCTTCGGCACCGACACGATCTTCGGGCTGGCGGTTGGCGGCTTGCGACCGCGCTTCTGGCCCAAGCGCTTCAACTTGGCGCTCACAGCATTGCGGCTTAAGCCAAGCCGATTTGCGATCTGGCCAGCACTGTGACCATCGGCCCAGAGTTTCTTGAGCAGTGCTACGTCGTTCGCATCCCAACTCATGGGAACACTATACACCGACTGCTTGCTTCAGGCTAGTCGTCGCTGACGTCGTTCAAACAGAAGCGTTAATGCGCGAGCGTCGTGAGCCGCTCGCCGCTACGGTCAGCGCGATTGCCGCGGGATCGCAGCACAGCACCATCAAGAGTATCAGCCATCGCACCGCGGCTTCGGGCGCGGCGCCGACCATCAGCGCGAGATACTGCATCGGGCCTGTGGATGCTTCGATGCGGACACGTTCGCCAGCCAGCGCGGCGCGTTGCGCCTGTAGTCCGACCAGCGTTGCCGTTGCCGCCTGCCGTTGCGTATCCAGTCCATCCCGCGTCACGCGCTGTTGCGCGGCTATGTCGAGGGCCCGGCTCACCCGGCCGCGCCGCGTCGATTCGTCGACGGCGCGATCGATTTGCGCAACGCGGCTGTCGAGGTCAGCCACAACAGCCGATTGCGCCTTGACGCGGGCATCGACCGCTTCAATACGTTCGGTAACGCTGGAATGCGTCGATGCCGCCACGGTGACATGCGCCTCCACCAGCTTGCCGAACACGCCGGCGGCGTTGATAAGCGCAAGGCCGGCGACGAGAGTGACCATCACCGCGCGCATGCTCCATCCGACGCGGCGCCAGTGCGCGGCCAGCCATCCGGCGATGACGAGCTTGCCGGCCTCCATCGTGGCAGCGAACACCATGACGGCAACCGGCGCGCCGGGAAATATTTCAGCCATGCCCGTGACTGAAAAATATGCCGCAACCGTTGCCAGCGCGAGCGCTGCAATGAACGCAAAGGCGCGGCTGGAGCGCTCGGGCGTGGCAGGAACCGCTGCGGGCATGGTGGGCGCGGCGGAAACCATCGGCGGCTGATCGAGCGGCGCGCCGGGCGCCTCTGGCTCGCTAGTGACCTCGGTCACCTTCGTTGCCTTGGCCTTGGCGGTCCTGGTGGACTTGGCGCGGCCGGACGCCGAAGCGGCGCGGCTGCGTTTCGTTGCCGGTGCCTTGGCGGATGGTTCGACGCCGATGTCTTCCGTGATGGGCGTCACTAGTCTCGGAGTACGATTTGAGGCATCGGCCAGGGCTTCGAGCCGATGCCTGATGCGCACGGTATCGCTGTCGCCCTCCGTCAGTTCCGCTGCGGAGATCGCTTGCGTGGTTGCACGGCCGGTCATGCAGCACCCCGTCTCGTAACGGCGACAGCCAGCTTCTCCTCGGCGAAGAACTGGAGTGTGCCGTAACCTTCCGTGTCGACGGCATATCTGAAGCTTCCGTCAACGGTGGGAAACACCGCGACAACCGTGCCCGATTCGTGATCGTTGGCAACGTTTTCGACTTGCTCGCCTATCGCAAACTTCGACATCGAAAACTCCTTCTGGATTCGTTGCTGCGATTATATCTGCATTAGGAGGCAGTCGCTTCTTAACGATGTACCTTCCGGAATTTAGGACGACGGTTGTTGCACGAATGTCTCATCCAGGCCTCGTGAAGGAACCGCCCTGGTTACGAAGTCGGCAGTTAGATGAATCCGCGTGCAGCTACCCAAGATTGAATTGTCTTGATGACAAACCGGGCATGCAGCGATAGGCTCTCCGGAACACCAAAATATAAAAATACCCGGGAGGAGTGGCATGCCAGACGCAGCGGTCGCAGCATCTTCTTCACAGGCCACGGGCGGCGGCACGACGCAACAGGTCGACGTCGCGGTGGTGGGGGCCGGCTTTGCCGGACTGTATCTGCTGCATCGGTTGCGCAAGGCCGGCTTCAGCGCGATCGTGCTGGAAGAAGCCGGCGATGTCGGCGGCACCTGGTACTGGAACCGCTATCCCGGCGCACGCTGCGACATTCAAACCATCGACTACAGCTACACCTTCGATCCGGAGCTGGAGCGCGCGTGGAAATGGTCGGAGAAATACGCCACTCAGCCGGAAATCCTGCGCTACCTCGGCTTCGTGACCGAGCGCTATGATCTCAGGCGCGATATCCGCTTTCGCACCAAGGTGACGGCGGCGAACTGGGATCAGGCTACGGAGCGCTGGCAACTCGAGACCTACGATGGCGTGACGATGTCATGCCGCTACTACATCATGGCCACCGGCTGCCTCTCGGCGCCGAAACCTCCGGAGATCGATGGTGTCAAGGCCTTCAAGGGCGAGGTCTATTTCACCGGCCGCTGGCCGCATCACGAGGTCAATCTCGCGGGCAAGCGCGTCGCGGTCATCGGCACGGGCTCATCAGGGATCCAGACGATTCCGCTGATCGCGGAGCAGGCGGCGCATCTGACGGTTTTCCAGCGCACGCCGAACTTTGCCTTGCCGGCCCACAACGGTGCTGCGCCGGCGGATCGCGCCGCCTTGCTGGAAGGCGATCGCGCGACTTACCGCGAGCAGGCCCGCTGGTCGCTCACGGGGGTCCCGTATCCGCAACAGATGTCGGTGAGCTGGCAATTGACCGATGCCGAGCGCCGCGAGCGGTTCGAGCAGGCGTGGGCCGCGGGTGATCTCATCTACATCTTGACGCAGCTTTGGGCCGACCAGGGAGTTGATGTCGACGGCAACGCGCACGTCTGCGAATTGGTCCGCGAGAAGATCCGTGGCATTGTGAAGGATCCCGAGACGGCCGCGGCGCTGAGTCCCTTCGATCATCCGTTCGGCGCAAAGCGTCCCTGCCTCGATACCAACTACTACGCCACCTATAATCGGCCCAACGTTACGCTGGTGAATCTGCGGCAGGAGCCGATCAGGCAGATCACGGCCTCCGGCATCGCGACCGACAAGCGCACGTTCGACATCGACGTGATCGTGTTCGCCACCGGCTTCGACGCCATGACCGGCGCCATCAGGGCCGTGCATCCGATAACCGGCCGCAACGGAAAATCGCTGTCCGACGTCTGGGCCGACGGGCCGCAGACCTATCTCGGACTTACCGTGGCTGATTTCCCGAATCTCTTCATGATCACCGGGCCTGGCAGCCCGTCCGTGCTGTCGAACATGACGGTGTCGATCGAGCAGCACGCCGATTGGGTTGTCGACCGGCTGGTGGCGATGCGGGAGGCCGGCTTCACGACGCTCGAGGCGACTCAAACCGCGCAAGCCGGCTGGGCGCAGCACATGGCCGACTGCGCCACGCTCACGCTGCATCGGTTGGCCAACACCTGGTACACGGGCGCCAACGTTCCCGGCAAGGCGTGGGGTGTGATGCCTTATACCGGCGGCGTCGGCCCGTACCGCAGCATCTGCAACGAGGTCGCCAGCCGTGGCATGCTCGGCTTCAGGCTCACCGGTCCCAATGGTGCCGAGCAATGCAACGACGGCGAGATCGTTCGCCTGCAGCCGGACGTGCGGCTGGTGCTGGGCATGCTGGCGGAGATGAACCTGCCGCCGATCGAGTCGCTCGGCGCGCAGGGGTCGCGCGACTTCGTGAATGAGTTCAACAAGGGCCGTCCAGCGGGGCGGCCGGTCGGCGAGGTTGGCGACGGCATGCTGCAGGGTGCCGATGGTCCGCTGCCGTATCGCCTGTATCGGCCGGCAACGCCGGGGCCACACCCGATCGTGGTCTATTTCCATGGCGGCGGCTGGGTGTTCGGCGACCAGCAATCCGACGATCCGTTCTGCCGTGACATGTGCCGGCGCACCGGGATGATCTTTGTCAGCGTCGGATACCGTCATGCGCCCGAACACCGCTTCCCGGCGGCGGTGGAAGACGGCTACGCGGCAACGCGCTGGGTCGCCGAGCACGCCGCTGAACTCGGCGGCAAGCCCGGACCGGTGATCGTCGCCGGCTGGAGCGCCGGCGGTAATGTCGCGGCCGTCACCTGCCAGCTAGCACGCGAGCGCGGCGGTCCGCAGATCTCGGGCCAGCTTCTGATATGCCCGGTCACTGACAGTTCGTTCGATCGCCCGTCCTACACCGACAATGCGACGGGCTATTTCCTGACGCGCTCGCTGATGTACTGGTTCTGGGACATCTATTGTTCGCCCGCGGACCGCACCGACCCGCGCGTCTCGCCGCTGCGCGGCAAGCTCGAGAATCTGCCGCAGGCGTTCGTGGCGACCTGCGAGTTTGATCCGCTGCGTGACGAGGGCATCGCTTACGCCGAAGCGCTTGCTGCCGCGGGCGTACCGGTCGAGCAACTGAAGGCCCGCGGCCACATCCATTCGTCACTGATGATGGTCGACGTGGTGATCACTGGCGTGGGCGCGCGCACGCAGATGGCGAATGCGTTGCGCCGCTTCGCCGGACTGCCGGAAAGCAAACGCGAGGGCGTTGCACCTGACGTAACGGCCCCGCGGCATCAGATCGATGCGGCTGCGGGGTAGGCCGCGCTAAGGGCGGATCTTGATCCGCTACCGGGGCGCGTGGGCTGGCACGAGTTGTTGGCGGCGTGTTGGCCCTATTACTTCGATGTCGAGGACATCAGCGTGGCCGCGAAGCGCGTAAATGCGGTCGGCGGGGCTTGCGCCACAAGCGTCAGTTCGTCCAAGCCCGGCCTTTCGTCCAAAGTGGGCATTGGCTGCGGTCGCATCGTACCTTTTCGCTGCTCAACCGTGGGCGACGGTATCCACGAGCCGTCAGCGAGTCGTGCGCGCGACCAGGCCCCTTGTATCGGATGCTCCAACACTTTGCCCCAGTCCGGTTGGCAGCCTCCGGAAGCGCTAAGGCAATTCGCTAATCAATGCCGTCAGGTCGAAGCGGATTTTCCGCCATCGCCTTTGCCGCGTTCCGTGAAACCCGCGCATGGCCGGACGATTTGATTGCACGGCTGACTCTCGTGGGGCTGCCCTCTTATCGACATCATCGGCCGGCCGTTCACGCCGATGTCGTTTGCCGGTGTCGGACGACACACGGCATTTCGCGGTGCAATGTATGCCGGTGCTGCGGTTGGCGTTGCCGCGATGGGAGCGGCGGCGTATGCTGCGCCCTATGCGTACGCGCCTCCGCCGGTGTACGCTCGCCCGGCGTGCGGCTATTATCCCTATCCACCGTGTTACTGACAGGACGACCGCGATGGACATCCAACGGATCGGTATCAATCGGTCTGTTGCGGTCTGAGATGTGAGAAATCCACTGCTCCAGCAACCGAGGCCCGTGATGCGCCGTTTAACCCGTACCGCTCTGCTTTCGACTATTGCGAGCCTTTTTAGTCTGTCCGCGCTGGCTGCCGATCTTCCGGCCAGAATGGAGCCGGCTGCGCCTGTCGCCTATGTACCGGCGTTTTCGTGGACGGGGTTTTATCTCGGGGGCGCGCTCGGGTGGATCGGAACGAACCCCGAATACACTACCGGGGCTGTCGTGTTGGGGACGCCTTTCGTCGTCTCGTCCTCATCCAGCAGGAACGGCCTGAGCTACGGAATCCTGAGCGGTTACAATTATCAGGTCGGGCAAGTGGTCCTTGGCGTCGAGGGTGACTTCACCGGCTGGACCGTCGGCAAGGTACGGTACACTGCGATCACTGGCGATTTTCTTACGGCACACAGCAAATGGGGTGGTTCGATCCGTGGACGGCTCGGCTACGCCGCCGATCGCGCTCTATTCTATCTGACCGGCGGTGCAGCGTTTGTCTCCAATGAAACCTCCATTCCAACGACCGGCATCTCTATCGGAGGTGATGGCACACGTTTGGGATGGACGGTCGGTGGCGGCCTTGACTACGCCTTCACAAACAACTGGTTCACCGGCATCGAATACCGCTACTCGCAATACGAGGCCAAAAACTTCGTTTACCCCATACCGATCCTGAATCTCGGCTTCGTCGGCTTCAAGCAGGAGCTGAGTACCAATCAAGTGACAGCGCGCGTAGGCTACAAGTTCTGACGATCGTAGATGTGCAGTGACAGCAAACAATTCCAGAAAACGGGAAGTTTAGTCATGTTAAAGTCCCTCATTGCGCTGGTGCTTGTTGCGCTTGCCGCGGTCGTTTCTCCAGCACAAGCTCAGACCCCACCGACGACCAGTGCCGGCACGCTGACCTGCCAGATGGCGCCTTCGATCGGCCTGATTTTCGGATCCCGGCAGCGGATGGCCTGCCGCTTCGCTCCCAATGGTCCATACCCGCCGGAGGCTTATGTCGGGGTCATGGGCACGATTGGCCTCGATATCGGCATCACCGCAGGTGGCGTTCTGGCATGGGGCGTATTGGCGCCGACGGCAGGCCCAATGCGGGGCAAACTAGCCGGCACCTACGTGGGCGCGAGCGGCGCCGTAGGCGTCGGTGTCGGAGTTGGTGCCAACCTCTTGTTCGGAGGGTCCAACCGTTCGATCGCGTTACAACCGCTTTCCGTTGAAGGCTCGGTTGGGATCAACCTGTCGCTGGGAGTTTCAAGTCTCACGCTCGCTCTGGCACAGTGAGGATATCAGCCAGAAACACCCCTCCGCCTGTATCGTCAGCTCCTATCGCGCGAGCTGCCGGTTCGGAGCCAATCATCAGAGGATATTCGATGAAGTTCACAATGCGTTTGCTGGCCAATGTCGGGTTGCCCTTGTTGGCGATATTGTCGATCAGCTCCGTTTCGGCGCAGTCGAGTGTCGGAAAAACGATTCTGGAAAAACTGACTGCGAAAGTATCGAAACTCGAGAGCGCGTGCGCCAAGGACATCAAGAAATACTGCAGGACGGTGACGCCCGGCGAAGGCCGAATGATTTACTGCATGCATGCTCATGAGGACAAGATAAGTCCCAAATGCGCGTTCGAACTGGGGGATGCCGCGGCGAGCGTGCAAATTACGGCTGACGCCCTCAAGGACGGCGTGATCGCATGCAAGGCCGAGATAGCCGGCGTGTGCGGAAAGACAGTTCCCGGCCAGGGGCGGATCGCGACGTGCCTGATTGAAAACAAATCGACGGCTTCGAGCGGTTGCGCAGAAGCCATCAAGAAGATCGAGGCCATGGCCGCCCAATAAGAACACATATCGTCAGCGACGGATCACGCCCTAAGGAGCCGCAGTTTGAGCACCGCCCGGTTCGACGACGATACCGATTACGCAAAGGCAGGTGAACATCCGGGGAGGTCCTGATTCCAGCTGGCACCTAGACAGGATTTCCCATGGTTCCCGAACTGCCCTCGGTCAGTCAGTTGTCGCAGGTCATCTCGCAGGCTGCGGCGCCTGCATTCCTGCTCGGGGCGCTGGCGGCCTTTATTGCGGTGCTGATTTCGCGCTTCAACAGGATCGTCGATCGAACCATCGTTCTGAACGCGATCGCCGACAACGACGCCGCCAAGTCCCGGCTCAAGGCGGATCTTCCGCGTCTGATGCGGCGTGCGGCCATGATCAACAGGGCCATCTTCTGGGCCGTCATCGGCAGCATCACGATAGCGCTGATGGTGATCGTGGCCTTTGTAAGCGCCTTTTTTCAGATCCAGCACGAGCGAGGCGTTGCCGTCCTCTTCATCATTTCCCTCGGCGCCTTCGTCGTATCGCTCATCGATTTTGCCCGTGAGGTACGAATTGCGCTGAGTGAATTCGACCATCACGCCTAGCGCGGGTCACGCCGTATTTGCGTCGGTTGGCTGGGCTGCTGGAATGCCGTGATCTGCGTCGGTACCCGATTGGGCGTCAATTCGCCTTCGCCCCAGCTGGTGCAGGCGCCGCCGGTCGCGGACCACCGCCCGTGAATCGTTCGATCACCGAACGCACGGTATCGCGGGCCTTGCTGTCCTTGATCGATTCGAGCAACTGCGCTGCGCCGGGCGAGCGGCGGATCAGGCTTTCCGGATCGGGAAACACCAGCGGGTCGTCCCACGGGCCCTGCACCACGAAGGGCAGGTCAAAGCCCGTGTCGCCGCCGGGCGCCGAGGTCAGGCTGGCGACGCCCTTCAGATCGTATTCGCGCGCCGGCACCGAGGCGGTGCCGGTCAGCGTCACGCGCGTCGTCGGGCCATCGACGCGGACGTCTTCCACGGTGGCGATGCCGTCGTTGAACTTCACCGAAACCGTGAGATTATCGTAGGGCGTCGAGCCCGAGCGGAAATTGCCGCCGCCGGACAGCGGCCGCCGTTCCAGCCGCTTCAGCAATTGCTCGACATTGAAGCCTGCGATCGCGCCGTTTTGTCCGGTCAGCGTCGCGTTGCCGTCGAGCGACGAGGCGAGCCCGAACGGGCTTGCGCCGGACGCGACCAGCGAGAGGTTGAGGTTGCCGCGGCCGGACAGCTTGCTGCTGCCGAACAATTCGCTGGCGCAGGCCTGCAGGTCGACGTCGGTGAACTGGAGCTGCGCCTTGACGTCGGCCACCGCGTCCGAACGCGCGATCCCGAACGAGCCCTTGGCGATGCCGCCGTACACGTACGCCTCGCCGACCGAGAGCGCCAGCGCGCCGCCGCGCAGATTGGCGCCGATCGCGGTGCGGCCGAGTTTGGTCGCGCCGACCGTGACCTGCGCCGCCGACAGGCGCATGTCGAGGTCGGTGGTGGAGAGCGACGAGAGGTCGAACAATTGCCGGTTCCAGTCGCGCGCGCCGCTGGCGAGCAGGCGGACGGTGGAGATATAGGGCGTGAAATCGAGGTTGCCGGCGGCGAGCGTCGCCTGCAGCGTCTGGCGGCCGTTGTTGGCAACCGTCATCACGCCCTCGGCAACGTTGCCGTCGAGTTCGACATTCACGTTCGTCAGCGCGATCGAGGCGCCGACGACATTGGCGCGGGCCTTCAGCGCGAAACGGCCGAAGCCGCCGCTGCCGGGCGGCTGCTGTCCCGCCCAGCGCAGCGCGTTGCGCAGCGACGGGCTGTCGACGGTGACGATGCCTTCCATCATCAGGCTGGTACGGTTGGCGACCGAGCCGTCGAAGGCGAGCTTCACCGGCGCCGAGACCAGCCGCGCCTTCAGGCCGGAACGGTCGCCCGACAGCATCGCCACGAAGTCGCCGGCCGAGATCGAGCCGTCGACGCGTTCGCCGCGCCAGTCGAACTGTCCGGTCGCCGCGAACGAGCGCGAGATCGACGGCCACGCCAGCGAGAGATCGATATCGCCGAGTTGCTCGGTGACGTGATTGGCGGCGTCCTCATATTTGAGCACGCCGTCCTGAATCCTGATTTCCGAAAACGATACCTGGTTCTCGGCGCCGGGCTTCATGGTGCGCGCTATTCGCTCGACAAACGGCGTCCAGTTGCTGTCGCCATGGCTGTCCCTGACGACGCGGATGTGCGGGCGCAGCATCATGACGTCGGCGATTTCGAAGCGTCGCAGCAACAGCGGCAGCAGCCGCAAATTCGCGGTCAGCACGTCGACCTGCAGCGCCGGGTCGGTGGTGCCGCCGCCCTTCAGGCCGACATCGTGAAAGGAAACGTAGCTGCCGGGAAATACCGAAACGTCGATGTGGCCCGCGACCACCAGGTCGAGCCCGGTCACGGCGCGGATTTGCGCCTCGACCGCCTGCCGCAGCGCATCCCGGTTGAGGAACCAGGACGTGCCGATCAGGCCGATCAAAGCTACGCCGAACAATGCCGCAACCGGCATTCCCAGGCGCTTCATTCCTTGGGCCATCGTCAATGACATATCCGGATCTGATTAAACCGAACTCGGGCTAAGCGTAATGGTCATGTTGATTAACGGTCGTGTTGGTGAAGCCAGGCGCCGCGTCGGTAAGCCCGTGCCAACCCACACAACTTGAAGGGTTTTCTTGACGCTTTCAAGGCCATCAAGGCGGGTTCCCGGGGAAGATCACAGTCCAGGCGACCTGATTAACGAAGGCGTGCGGCGGCGGCTCGCCTGGGACACGAGGTTCCGGAGGCCGGCGGTGAATTTCATGACACCCCGGGGCAAACTTGCTAGTGTTTCCCAATTGCAGATCGTCGATTTGATTGGGGTCATTAATGCCCTCAGACAGTAATTCTCTTTTGTTCCGCCTTAAGTCCGCAAACTTCCCGGCAGCCCGCAGTGCCACTTCAAGATGCGTTATTTCGGCAGCTATCCTTGCGGTAACGGCGCCGGCCGCGCAAGCCCTTAGCGTCGAAGCCGCCCGGGAAAACTGCAGGATGACCGTCGGCAGGCCGATTGTTCAGGCCTGCATGCGAGGCTCGGGTGGGGCCGGAAATCTCGAAGCCTGCCGCGAGAAGGCGAGGCCGTCGGTCCAGGCCTGCATGAAATCGGCGCTGAACGCGACCAATGGCCGCGCCAATGTCGCCGTCGCGGTTCCGACCGAAGCCGCACCGAAAGCCGCAGCCGGCAGCGCGCTGCCCGCCGCATTCGTTGCGCCGCCGCGCACGATCACCGATATCACGGCCATCCTCGACAGCGAGAAGGCCGATCCCAAGACGATCGAGGAGTTGAAGGCCGAGGCCGATGCCAGGCCGACGGGTAAGGAATCGCGCGAGGATCAGGCCCAATTCTTCTTCGATCGCGCCAATGCGCGCGTTCAACTTGGCCGGCTCGCGGACGCCATCGCCGACGCCAACAAGGCCATCGAGGCCGGCCGCGGTGCGGTCTCCGCCAACATGATGGGACGGCTGATTTCATTGGCGGCCCAGCAATACTCCGCAGCCGGCGATCCCAAGAAGGCGTTCGAACTTTACCAGCGGCAGCTTCGCGAGATCTCCACCCAGAAGGGGGCCAAGGGCTTTCAGTTCGGCGCCAACCGCGCGATCGCGGGCATCCTGATCCAGATGGGAGACATTCAACAGGCGGAAGGTTTTCTTCGCCGCAGCCAGCCGCAGCTCCAGGAGGCGCGGACCAGCGGGCATCCGATGGCGCGCGCGGCCTACAATACCTACGGCCAGAACTGGGAAGCGGAAATTGAACTCGGCCGCGCCATGCTGGCCGAGGCGCGCGGCCAGTTCCGCGACGCCGAGGCCGCTTACAAGGTCGGCGAGTTGCGTAAACGCGCGGCGATCAAGCCGATACTGGCCGGGCAGAATCCGCCCTCGGAGTCCAGCCTGGTGCTCGCGGTCGATTTCACCGTGCTCAGCCAGGCCCGGATGAAGGCGCGGCAGGGCCGTTTCGGCGAAGCCGAGGTCGATGCGCGCCGCGCGCTGCTGTCGCAACTGAAGAACCAGGGCAAGTACAACGCGGTCACGCCGCGCTTCATCGCAGGCCTTGCCGACATCCTGGTCGAGCAGGGACGCTATGCCGAAGCCGAACAATTGGCGCGGGTGTCGCTCGAGATCAGCAAGACCGTCGGCGTTGCCGGCGACGCCGTCACCTATGTCCAGCAGCTCTCGCAGCTCGGCAGCATCCTGAACCTGCAGCGCAAGGGACGGGAAGCGATCACGGTCTATGCGCAGATCGACAAGGCGATCGCAAATTGGGAGCCGGGGCGGCGGCAGGCGTTCGAACTCAACGGCGGTCGCATTTACTCGCTCTATGCTTCGGGACAGATCGAGGCCGGCATCGCTGCGGCCGAACAGCTTGTGAAGAACCAGATTGCGCGGGTCGGCGAGAACAATTTCAGTACCGCCTCGGCGCGTGGCACGCTGGCGATCGGCCTGATGCGGGCGGGACGCGACCAGGATGCGATCCGCGAATTCAAGGCAGCGATACCGGTCCTGATGGCGTCCTCGCGCGAGAACGCCGACGATGACGACACCACGGCGATCGCGGCGCGCAGCCAGCGCCTGCAGAGCATCGTGGAAGCCTATCTGAACATGCTGGCGCGGGAGAAAAACGCGACCGGCGATGTCGGCGTCGAAACCTTCAGCCTCGCCGATGCCATTCGCGGCCGTTCGGTGCAGCAGGCGCTGGCGGCGTCGAGCGCGCGTGCGACTGCGAATGATCCGGCGCTGGCCGAACTGGTCCGGAAAGAACAGGACCTCGGCAAGCAGATCAATGCGCAACTGGGAACGCTGACCAACGCCTTGTCGCTGCCGTCCGGCGAACGCGACGAGAAAGGCGTTCAGGCGATCAACGCCTCGATCAACTCACTGCGCGCCGAACGGCTCAAGGCACGGCAGGAAATCAGCCGGCGATTCCCGGCCTATGCCGATCTCGTTTCGCCGAAGCCGCCCTCGGTCGAGCAGATCAAGGCGACATTGACCGACGGCGAGGCGATGCTGTCGTTCTATTTCGGGCAGACCAGCAGTTTCGTCTGGGCCGTCCCGAAGAATGGCCCGGTCGCGTTCGCCGCGATCAAGGCTTCCAGCGGCGACATCGAGAGCAAGGTTCGCAAGCTGCGCGAGGCGCTGGAGCCGCAGGCGGCGATGATCTCGGACATTCCGCCGTTCGATCTCAAGCTTGCGCACGAGCTCTATTCGCTGCTGCTCCAGCCGGTCGAAAGCGGATGGAAGCCGGCCAAGAACCTGATCCTCGTCACCAATGGTGCGCTCGGCCTGTTGCCGCTGTCGCTGCTGCCGACCGCGCCGGCCGAGGCCCGCAGCGATGACGACCCGCTGTTTGCAAGCTACAAGAACGTGCCGTGGCTGGCGCGGACACATGCGGTGACCACGGTGCCTTCGGCGGCTGCGCTGCGCACCTTGCGTCAACTGCCGCGCGGCAAACCCGACCGCGGCGAACTGATCGCGTTCGGCGATCCTTACTTCAGCAAGGAGCAGGAAGCCGAGGCTGATAACGCCGACAAGGTCAGGGTTGCCGATGCCTCCGGCAACACGACGCGCGGCGGGCCCCTGAAGCGGCGCAACAGTCCGAAACTCGATGGCGTCGACAGCGCCGAACTGGCCATGTTGCCGCGGCTTCCGGACACGTCGGACGAGTTGAAATCGATCGCGCTGGCGCTGCAGGCCGATCCGTCGAAAGTCCTCAATCTGGGCAAGAAGGCCAGCGAGCAGGCGGTCAAGACGATGGATCTTTCGGGTTTCAAGGTGCTGGCGTTCGCCACCCATGGCCTCGTGCCCGGCGAACTGAACGGCCTGTCGCAGCCGGCGCTGGCGCTTTCATCGCCCACCGTCACCGGCGGCGAGGGCGATGGCTTGCTCACGATGGAGGAAATCCTTGGACTGAAGCTCGACGCCGACTGGGTCGTGCTGTCGGCGTGCAACACCGGCGCCGGAGCAGGCGCCGGCGCCGAAGCCGCCTCAGGCCTCGGCCGCGCGTTTTTCTACGCCGGCACCCGCGCGCTGCTGGTGACCAACTGGTCGGTTCACTCGCAGTCGGCGCGTGAATTGGTGACGGACCTGTTCCGGCGGCAGGCGCAGGATCCGAAATTAACGCGTGGCGAAGCACTGCGCCTTGCAACGATGGCCCTGGTGGACGGTCCCGGCTATGCCGGCGCTGACGGCAAGACCGAATTCGCCTACGCCCATCCGCTGTTTTGGGCGCCGTACACCATCATCGGCGATGGCGGCGTGAGATAATTTTGATGAAGAGCATGGGAATTACGATTGTGAAAATTTGGAGTTTGGGTCTTCTGCTGGCGGGTATTGCTGTTACCACCGCAGGCTCGATGCCGGCGGAAGCGGCGCAGATTCTGATCACGGCCGAGGAAGCCGCGTTGCCGCCGCCGAAAGGCGCGGTCGCGACAGAGCGGCGCGGGATCACGCGAGGGCCCAAGGTCGATCTCGTGACCGGCAGCGGGCAACTCCGGTCTCCGACGCGGCTTCAACTCAAATTCGAACCCTATGGCGGGGCAAAGATCGATCCGGATTCGATCAAGATGACCTATCTCCGGACCCCGAACGTCGATCTCACCTCGCGCGTCAAATCCTTCGTCGGGCCGGGCGGAATCGATATGCCGGAGGTCGAACTGCCGGCCGGCGAGCATATGGTGCGGGTCGATATCAAGGACACCGACGGCCGTGTCGGGACCACGAGTTTCATCCTCAAGGTCGTCCCCTGAGCGCCGCCTGCCCATATTGCGCGAGGGAAAATCCGCCCGAGGCGGTGGTGTGCGGCTCCTGCTCGCGGGAGATCGCGGTGCCGCAATCGCTGATGGCGGAGCGTGACGAACTGGCGCACAAGCGCGACACGCTGCGCCTCGAACTGGACCGGGCGAAAAGCGAACTTGAGGCGCTCATGCGCCGCAGAAAAAATCGATCAGCCTGATGGAATGTCCGTTCTGCGCCGAAACCATCAAGGACGAGGCGGTCGTCTGCAAACATTGCTCGCGGGATCTGCGGGTCGTACGCCCCGTCATCATCGAGATCGAGAAAATCGTTGTCGAACTCGACACCCTGCAGCGTGAACTCGACCGCACCCGGGCACGCATCGCGCGGTTTGCCACGCCTGTCCGCTACTACACCGTTCACACGCTCGCCTATGTGCTGACCCCGGTCATTTTTCTGGTGGCCGCGCACATCTTCGTCACCATCACGCTGAACACCAGCCCGGTCTATCTGCGGCTCGCATCGGTGCTGATCCCGTTGCCGTTCGGCTTCCTGATCTATGCGCGTCACAAGGTCGGCTGGCGTGGTGCCATCCTGGTCGCGATCCTGACGGCGGGGTTCGCGGTGACTTGCATGCTGGTCGTGACCGGCGTCAACGACAACGTTCCGATCGTGCCCGGGCCTTGGGTCGAGTGGCGTGAGGTGATCGAATATGCCGCCAGCATCGCGCTCGCTTTCGTGACCGGCAACATCCTCGGCTTCCTGATTATCGATGTGCTGCCGAAAACGGTGACGCAAGGCGGCGGCAAGCCCAACCCGCTCGCCTACAAGGCTGCAGGTCTGCTCGTCGGCCGGCACGTCGGCGCCGAGCACCTGCGTCGCCGCGCGCGCATCATTCAGGATCTGATGACGACGGCCGGTCCCATGGTGGGTATCGTGGGGACCGCGGCCGGGTCCCTGTATGCCGGTCTGAAGGGCGTTATTGGCGGCTGAGCGCATTGACGCACCGCGAAAAATTCGCCTAATAATCCCGTCAATGCGAGCATTCGGCCGTTTCCTCCATCAGGTCAAATATCCATGAAAAAGGTTTACCCCGACGCCAAATCGGCACTCGATGGCGTTCTCAAGGACGGCATGATGATCATGTCGGGCGGCTTCGGTCTGTGCGGTATTGCCGAGACCCTGTCGGACGCGATCCGCGATTCCGGCGTCAAGAATTTGACGGTTATCTCCAACAATGCGGGCGTCGACGGCATCGGCCTCTCCAGGCTGCTGGAAACCCGGCAGATCAGGAAGATGATCTCGTCCTATGTCGGCGAGAACAAGCTGTTCGCGCAGCAATACCTCGCCGGCGAGCTGGAACTCGAGTTCAATCCGCAGGGCACGCTGGCCGAGCGCATCCGCGCCGGTGGCGCCGGCATCCCGGCCTTCTACACCAAGACCGGCGTCGGCACGCTGATCGCCGAGGGCAAGGAAGTGAAGGAATTCGACGGCGAGAAGTACATCATGGAGCGTGGCCTGTTCGCCGATCTGGCCATCGTCCACGCCTGGAAGGGCGACACCGCCGGTAACCTGATCTACCGCAAGACCGCGCGCAATTTTAACCCGATGATGGCGACCGCGGCGAAGGTCACGGTGGCCGAGGTCGAGCACCTGGTGCCGGCCGGCGAACTCGATCCGGACCATATCCATACGCCCGGCATTTTCGTCAAACGCATCGTCGAAGTCGGCACCGGCAAGAAGCGGATCGAGTTCCGCAACACCCGCCCGCGCCCCGCCGCATAATCCGGAAAAGTGGGAACCGGTTTTCCGAAAAGATCATGCGCAAACCAAAGAGCATTTGAGGAGCCCCCCATGGCCTGGACCCGTGAACAGATGGCCGCTCGCGCCGCAAAAGAGTTGCGCGACGGCTATTACGTCAATCTCGGCATCGGCATTCCGACGCTGGTCTCGAACTACATCCCCGACGGCATCGACGTCAGCCTGCAGAGCGAGAACGGCATGCTCGGCATGGGCCCGTTCCCCTATGAGGGCGAGGAAGACGCCGATCTCATCAACGCCGGCAAGCAGACGGTGAGCGAACTGCCCGACACCAGCTATTTCTCGTCTGCCGAGTTCTTCGCCATGGTGCGCGGCGGCCATATCGATCTCTCGATCCTCGGTGCGATGCAGGTGGCGCAGAACGGCGATCTCGCCAACTGGATGATCCCCGGCAAGATGGTGAAGGGCATGGGCGGCGCGATGGATCTCGTCGCCGGCGTCAAGCGCGTCGTCGTTGTGATGGAGCACTCGGCCAAGGACGGCCCGAAGCTTCTGAAGACGTGCAACCTGCCGCTGACGGGCGAAAAGGTCGTCGACATGGTGGTGACGGATCTGGCCGTCTTCACCATCGACAAGCACGGCAAGGACGGCATGGCGCTGATCGAGCTCGCCGACGGTGTTACGCTGGACGAGGTGAAGTCGAAGACCGAAGCCGAATTTCGGGTGGCGCTGAAGAACGCCTAAAGGCGAAGCTCAGTCGTCGTCCCGGCGAACGCCGGGACCCATACGCCGCGGCCTATCGAGAGAGCGCTGACGGCAGAGACCTTCTTCAAGCAACAGATGACCGGGGTTCTGGGTCCCGGCGTTCGCCGGGACGACGAAAGATTTATTTCTCGGTCTCACGCCGGCCCTGCCGGCACGTCCGAAAACCGCGTCAGCCATGCCACCGGACCGATGCTGGCGGCGACGATCAGCAAGGCCGCGAGCGCGCCTTCCTCGAAACTGCCGCGGCTGGCGTACTGGTAGATCGAGGTCGCCAGCGTATCGACGTTCATCGGCCGCAGCAGCAGCGTCGCCGGCAATTCTTTCAGGCAATCCACGAACACCACGATGACGGCGCCGAGCATGGCGGGGCGCAGCAGCGGCAGATGGATCAGCCGCATCGTCGTGGACTGGCCGGCGCCGGCCGCCCGCGCGCTGTCGTCGTAATCGCGCGGAATCCGCTCGAAACCTGCCTTGATGAAGCCGGTCGGCACCGCCAGAAACCGGATCACATAGGCGATGACCACGGCAGCACCCGAGCCGATCAGGATCAGTCCCGGCAGCGAATGTCCGAGCCATCCGGCGAGCGCGTTCAGGGCGTTGTCGATGGCGAGCAGGGGCGCGAGCAGGCCGAGCGCCAGCACCAGTCCCGGCAGCGTGTAGCCGGTTTGCGCGATGTTCATCGCGACGAAGCGCAGCGCGGTGGGCCGCCAGCGCCAGGCCAGAATGGTCGCAAAGCCGAGCAACAGCGCCGTCAGCGTGGCGATGCTGGCGAACGCCACCGAGTTGAAGGCATCGCGCCACAACGCCATGTCGAAATTCGCAAACAGTCCGCGCTTGAAACTCTGATGCGCGAGATACAGCAGCGGCACCAGAAATCCCAGCGTAACCGGCAGCAGGCAGGCGGCGAATGCGAAACCGCCGCGCATGCCGGTGAGCGGGGTTCGCGGCGTCAGCCGCGGGCTTTCGGCGGAAAACTCCGTCGTGACATTGCGGCGGCCGTAACGCTCGATCGCGATCAGGCAAGCCACGATCGCCAGCATGAAGCAGGAAAGCTGCGCCGCGCCGGCAAGGCTTCCGCGATTGAGCCAGGTCGTGAACACCGAAACCGTGAGCGTGCGGACGCCGAGATATTCGCTGGCGCCGATGTCGTTCAACGTCTCCAGCGATACCAGCGACGACCCCGACCGCGAGCGCCGGCCGCGCCATCGGCAGCGAGATCCGCCAGAAGGTGGTCCAGCGGCCGGCGCCAAGCGTCTTCGCTGCCTCAGTGAACTCCGCGCTCTGGAACTGGAACATCGTGCGCGCCGAAAGATAGACGTAAGGATACAGCACCAGCGCGATCACGATGATCGCGCCGGGCAGCGAGCGCAGGCTGGGAAGCATGCGCACCGCGTCCTGCAGCGGAAACCAGACCGCGAGCGTGCGATGGACCAGGCCCAGCGGCTCGAACAGGTCGACATAGACGTAAGCCGCGAGATAGGTGGGGATCGCGAGCGGCAGCGGCACCAGCCACAAAAGTATCGCCCGGCCGCGAAATTCATGCAGCGAGATCGCCCACGCGGTGCCGGTGCCGATCGCGAGCGACAAGGCGCCGACGCCGAGGAGCAAGACTGCGGTATCGAGAAGCGTCAGCGGCAGCACATAATCGATCAGATGTTGCCAGACATCCGGCGCAGGCTGCATCGCCAGAGCGACGATCGAGATGACGGGGGCGGCGACGAGGATGGCGGTTCCTGCCGCAATCGCCGCTGCGATCCGCCCCGAACGCGTGCCTCGGTTCACGCCGGCTCACGCCCGCATGAAGCCGGAAGCCCATGCAGTATTATGCCCTCTCCCATGACGGGAGAGGGCGTTTTTGCCGAAGTTCCTTCGCGAACGGATGCGATCAATTATCGAACCCGACCTTGTCCACCAGCGTCGAGGCCGCCTTGCGGTTGGCGGCGATCTTGGCGATCGGCATCGGATCGGCGGTGAGCTTGCCGTAGCCTGCAATGGTCGGGTTGACGGCGACGCCTGATCGAATCGGGTATTCGTAGTTCGAATCGGCATAGATCTGCTGCGCCTTGTCGCCGGCCAGCCACTCGATCAGTTTCAACCCGTTGGCCTTGTTGGGCGCGTGCTTTGCCAGGATGACGCCGGAAAGATTGACGTGGGTGCCGCCGCCTTCGAACGTCGGCAGGATCACCTTGGTGGCTTCCGCCCACGGCTTCTTCTCGGGGTCGTTATTCATCATCAGCGCCCAGTAATAGGTGTTGCCGATGCCGATGTCGCACTTGCCGGCGGCCACGTCGCGCGCGGCTTCACGGTCGCCGCCGGAGGGCTTCTGCGCCAGATTGGCCTTCACGCCCTTCAGCCATTCCTCGGCCTTGGCCTCGCCGTACTTCGCCGTGTAGGCCGCGAACAGGCCGTTGTTGTAGATGTGCTGTCCGGAACGGATGCAGATCTTGCCCTTCCACTTGGGATCGGCGAGTTCTTCATAGGTGATCTTGTCCTGCTTGACGCGGTCCTTCGAGGCGTAGATCACGCGGGCGCGCATCGAGATGCCGGCCCACTGGCCGTCCGGATCGCGGTATTGCGCCGGCACGATCTCGTCGATCACCACGGACTTGATCGGCTGGGTAACGCCGGCCTGCACGGCGTCGTCGAGGCGACCGAGATCGACCGTGAGCAGCACGTCGGCGGGGCTATTGGCGCCCTCCGCTTTCATGCGCTGCTCGAGGCCGGAACTGGCCGAAACCACGTTGACCTTGATGCCGGTGTCCTTGGTGAAGGCATCGAACAGCGGCTGGATCAGCTTGGTTTCGCGGTAGGTGTAGACGTTGACTTCGCCGCTGTCGGCCGAGGCCGTCGAGACGACGGCCCCCGCGAGGCAAAGTACGGCCGCGGTAGCGGCGTAGGCGCGAAAATTCTTCATGAAAGCGGCTCCGGCAGAGTGGTGAAGATGCCGTTTTCAGTAGCGCAGCGGCTGCCTCGCAGGGAGCGACGCTGTGTCGCGAACGCTTCGATTTAGAGCGATTCCAGTACTTGATTTAGAAGGATTCCAAAGTGTGATGCCTGGGGCGGCGGAGGGGCTATTCCTCACTCGCCTTGAACCGCCCCAGTCCCCTTCAATACTCCCGGTGCCGTCTCGTCGCGCTTGAGTTCTTCCAGGCTGCGGTGCCGCGGCTCGATGCCGAGCGCCCAGACGGTGATGATCTGCACGACCAGCAGGCCGATCATCAGCGCCATCACCCCGGCGACGCCCCGCGCCTCGAACAGCATCACCACCAGGAACGGCGTCACGATGGTGGCGCCGCGGCCGAGCGTGTTGACGATCCCGGAAGCGCGCAAGCGCACTTCGGTTGGAAACAGTTCGGGGATGTAGATGCCGAACAGCAGCGCCACCAGCACGTAGATCGGCACGGTGAGCGCGAATCCGACCGCTGGCAGCAGCACCGGGTCCGAGATCATGGGATAGATGATGCCGAGCGCGACCGAGATCAGCGACGCACCGATGATGGTCGGCTTGCGGCCCCAGTGGTCCGCGGTCAGCGCGCCGATCGCTGAACCTACTGGCGCGCCTAGCGCCATCAGGAGCGAATAGCCGAATGAGGTCGCGATCGAGAGGCCCTGCTTGATGAAGAACACCGGCAGCCAGGTCACGAAGCCATAGAGCAGCGTGTTGATGGTGATCAGGCAGACCGCGCCCACGATCATCCGCGACAGTAGCGGCGCCGTGAAAAGCGTCGCGAGGTCGCCGGATACCGCAACAGTCGAGGGAGCCGCAGGCACCGGTAGCGGCCGGCCCTGCGCTGCCTCGCGTTCGATCGACTGCATCAGCGCTTCAGCTTCTTCGGTGCGGCCGACGGCTTCCAGCCAGCGCGGCGACTCGGGCAGGCTCTTGCGCATGTACCAGACGATCAAGGCGCCGATGCCGCCGATGACGAACATGGCGCGCCAGCCGAACTCCGGCACTACGAGGGATGCGACCAGCAACGAGACCGGCAAGCCGGTCACGACGCAGACCGCCATCAGGCCGAGCCATTTGCCGCGCGTTTTTGCCGGCACGAATTCGGTCATGGTCGAATAGCCGACAACGTTTTCGGCGCCCAAGCCAAAACCCATCACAAAGCGGCAGGCAATCAACACCGTCATGTTCGGGGCAAACGCCGCCGCCAGCGAGGCGATGCCGAATATCAGGAGATTGAACTGGTAGGTGAACCGCCGTCCGTAGCGGTCGCCGAGAAAGCCCGTCGCAAACGAGCCCAGCATCATGCCAACGAAGGTTGCGGAAATGAACAGCGCGTTTTGCGGCAGTGTCGAGAAGCCGGTCTTCAAGGTGACACCGAGCACGGTGCCGGCCAGATAAATATCGAAACCGTCGAAGAACATCCCGATGCCGATCAGAATCATGATGCGGCGGTGGAACGGGCCGATCGGCAACCGGTCGAGACGGCCACCAGTATTGACTGACGCAGACATGTACTCACTCCCCTGTATTCTTGTTTATCGATGCGGCTTTCGGTCTTCTTCGGACCGTGCGCCGCGAAACGTCGCTTATTGTTGGAGCACGATCCCTTCCGAAGGTCGGTGCCTGCTTTTCGGGATCATGCTCAGTTCAATCGTCGTTGGGTTGCCGTGTCGCGATACCAGTCGAACGGCTGGTCGTGGGTCGCGACCATCACGCTCTTGGTGTTGAAATGATCGTCAAAACTTTCGGTGCCGAACTCGCGGCCGATGCCTGAGTCATCGACACCGCCCCAGGGCGAGGCCGGGTCGAGCCGGTGATGATCGTTGATCCAGACGATGCCGGCCTTGACGCCGGATGCCACGCGATGCGCGCGGCCGACGTCGCGGGTGCGAATCGCCGCCGCCAGCCCGAACGGTGAATCATTGGCGAGCCGAAGTGCGTCGGCTTCGTCTTTGAACGGGGTCACCGATGTGAACGGACCGAACACTTCTTCCTGGAAGATGCGCATGTCCGACGTCACATCTGCGAATACCGTTGGTTGAACGAAGAAGCCGTTCTCGTGGCCGGGCACTTTTGCCGCGATCCCGCCGGTCACCAGCCGCGCGCCGTCCTCGCGACCGTATTGCGAATAGGACAGCACGCGATCGCGCTGCCGCGCCGAGATCACCGGTCCGAGCTGGGTTGCGGGATCGAAGGGATCGCCGATGCGGATGTTTTGCGTCTTCGTCTTCAGTTTCGCGACGAACTCGTCGTAGATCGACGCCTGCACGATGTGGCGCGAGGCGCAGACACAGGTCTGGCCGGCGCCGATGAAGGCGCCGAAAGCGGCATAGTTGACGGCCTGATCGACGTCATAATCATCGAACACCATCACCGGTGTCTTGCCGCCGAGTTCCATGGTCTGGTGCGCAAATACTTTTGCAGCAGCCCCGCCGGCGATGCGGCCGGCTTCGGTGCCGCCGGTCAGCACCAGCTTGTTGATATCGGGATGTTCCGCCAGCATCCTGCCGGCGCTCTGGCCAAGGCCAAGCACGACGTTGAACACGCCGGGCGGCAGCCCCGCTTCGGTGAAGATCTGCGCCAGTTTCAATGTCGTCAGCGGCGTGTATTCCGACGGCTTGACCACGGTGACGCATCCGCTTGCCAGCACGGCGGCCAGCGATTTGCACATGATCATCAGCGGATGGTTGAACGGCGTGCAGTTGGCGACGATGCCGATCGGCGTGCGCAGCGTGTAATTCAGATACGAGCCTTCGACGGGAATGACCGAGTCGCGGCGCGACAGCGCCAATCCCGCAAAGTAGCGGAAGAAATCCGGTAGCCGCGAGAGCTGCGCCCGCGTCTCGTTGACCGGGCGGCCGTTGTTGAGGGTTTCCAGCCGGTACAGCGTATCCAGATTGGCCTCGAAGGCGTCAGCCAGCCGGTTGACCAGTCTCGCGCGCGAGCGGATGTCCATGCCGCCCCACCTCTTGCCCTCGAACGCGGCCCGCGCGCTCTTCATCGCGCGGTCGATATCTTCGGCGGTTGAATTCGGAATCCGCGCGATCACGTCGCCGGTGGCGGGATTGCGGACATCGAGCATTGGGCCGGCACCGGCCTCGATTTCCTGGCCGTCGACAAAGTTGCCGTGGACTTCGACTTCGATGGCGGAATGTTTGGCGGGGATATTCATAGGTCTCTTCCTTCGACGATCACTGCGTTGCGCCTCAGCGCCGGCAGCACGCGTTTTTCGGTTTGCGCGATATGCGCCTTGATGATGCGGGCGGCGGTTCGCCCGTCGCGCCGCTGCATCGCCTCGATCAGGGCAACGTGCTCGGCCACCAGTTGCGTCGGATCGTGGCCCTTCACATTGGCGACGCTGACGCGCACCAGGCGGTCGGCCTGTCCGATCAGGTCGCACAGCGCCGTCGCCATCCGGCGATTGCCGGAGGCGTGGGCCAGCGCCGAGTGGAAGGCGCGGTTGTAGGCGATGAAGTCTTCATGGTTGCCGGCGAACAGACGGAATTCATTCAGCGACTTCAGGACGTCGTCGCTGGCGCTCTCAATCGCTTCGGCAACGCAGGCCGGCTCCAGCGCGAAGCGAAACCGCAACAGGTCGCGCGCATCCGACAGCGAGATCGGATTGACCCGGTAGCCCTGGCGCGGCTGCACCGTGACGAGATGTTCCCGCTCCAGCCTCGCCAGCGCCTCGCGAACCGGCTGGCGGCTGACGGCATAACGCTCGGCCAACTCCTGCTCCCGTATATCATCACCCGGTGCCAAGCGACAGGTAAGAATATCAGAGCGGAGGTTTTCGTAGACATTTTCCCGTAAAAGCATCGTAATTTCCTGAACTGTGAGACTAATATCGCAATCGTGAAATATCACGTCAAGTGACAAAGGCTTGAAAAAGCTGAATTTTGATTTATCAGGAGAGCGGTTCGGCGCAGGACACCCCAGATGGGCATTGGGCCCTGCAGGCCAGCAAATATTGAAAGAGAGACCGGAATGGATCGGCTTTTCGCCAACGGCACAGTGAATGCGGCGCAGATCGGCGAGGGCACCCCGCTGTTTTTATTTCACTCGCTGCTGTCGGACCGCGCGAGTTTTGACGCCATCGCGCCGAACCTGTCGCGATCGTTTCGCCTGATCGTGCCGGAATTGCCGGGGTTTGGCCGATCGCAGGCGGTCGGCGGAGGTCTTGCCGAGATCGCTGACCGGATGGCGGAAGCGGTGAAAGACGCCGCAGCAGGCGACGAGGCCATCGTGCTCGGCAATGGCTATGGCGGCTTCGTCGCGCTGCAGATGGCGATCCGCCATCCCGGCATCGCCACAAAACTCATCCTCGCCGATTGCGGCGCAGCGTTTTCAGAGCCTGGCCGCGAAGCCTTCCGCAACATGGCGGCGGCCTCCAGGGCCAAGGGGCTTGCGGCGATCACCGATGTCGCGATGCGCCGGCTGTTCGCGCCGGAGTTTCAGGCTGACCATCCCGATCTGATGGCAGATCGCCGGGCGGCATTTTTGCGAACCGATCCCGAAGTTTTCCGCGCCGCCTGTGACGCGCTGGCTGGCCTCGATCTTCGGCCGGAGCTTGGCAAAGTGAAAGTCCCCGTGCTCGTGCTGGTCGGCGAGCACGACGAGGCGACGCCGCCGCCGATGTCACTGGAACTGGCGGCCGGCCTGCCACAGGCACGTTTCGATATCATTCCGGGCTGTGCACATGTTCCGCAGTTGCAATCGCCCGATGTCTTCCTGAATGCGATTGGCGATTTCCTGCCTTCGCCAAAACTTCGCGCTGCGGCGAGCTAATCCTCGCTCGCCTTGAACCGTCCCAATCCCTTCAGCACGAACGGCGCCACGAGCGCGATCAGGGCGATGCCGAGCAGTGTTGCCGACATCGGACTTTGCAGCAGCGTCATGGGATCGCCGAGGCTGATCGCCAGCGCACGGCGCAACTGGCTTTCGGCGATCGGCCCCAGGATGAGACCGACGACGACGGGCGCGATCGGATAATCGAACCTGCGCATCAGGAAGCCCAGCACGCCAAAAGCCGCCAGCATCGACAGTTCGACGACCGATGGCTTCGCAGCGATCGTGCCCATGGTCGCGAACACGAGGATCCCGGCGTAAAGCCACGGCTGCGGGATCGCGAGCAGTTTCACCCAAAGGCCGACCAGCGGCAGGTTGAGAACCAGCAGCATGACGTTGGCGATGAACAGGCTGGCGATCAGCCCCCACACCAAATCGGGCCGCTCCGCGAACAACAGCGGTCCCGGGTTCAGGCCATATTGCTGAAAGCCCGCCAGCATCATCGCTGCCGTTGCCGATGTCGGAAGGCCGAGCGTCAGCAAGGGCACCAGGGTGCCGGCGGCGGAGGCGTTGTTGGCGGCTTCCGGCCCCGCGACGCCTTCGATGGCGCCCTTGCCGAATTCCTCCGGATGTTTCGCCAGCCGCTTCTCGGTGGAGTAGGACAGGAATGTCGGAATCTCCGCGCCGCCGGCGGGAAGCGCGCCGATCGGAAAACCGAACATCGTCCCGCGCAGCCACGGTTTCCACGACCGCTTCCAATCCTCTTTCGTCATCCATAGCGAGCCGCGCACCGGCTCGAGCTTTTCCTCGGTGTGATGACGGCGCGATGCGACGTAGAGCGCTTCGCCCAGGGCGAACAGGCCGACCGCAAGCGTCGTCACTTCGACGCCGTCGAGCAGTTCGGGGATGCCGAAAGCGAGCCGGGCCTGGCCGGTGAGCTTGTCGATGCCGATCAGGCCCGAGCGTCAGTCCGATGAACAGGCTGGTCAGTCCGCGGATCGGCGAATCTCCGAAGGTCGCCGACACCGTGACGAAGGCCACGCACATCAACGCGAAATAATCTTCAGGCCCGAAGCGCACCGCGAAATCGACCAGCCACGGCGACAGAAAAGCCAGCCCGATGGTGGCGATGGTGCCCGCGACGAACGAGCCGATCGCGGCGGTGGCAAGCGCAGGCCCGCCGCGGCCGGCCTTGGCCATCTTGTTGCCTTCGAGCGCGGTCGCCATCGATGCGCTCTCGCCGGGCGTGTTGATGAGGATCGCCGTGGTCGATCCGCCATACATGCCGCCGTAATAGATTCCGGCAAACATGATCAGCGAGCCGCCGGGATCGAGCTTGTAGGTTACGGGCAACAGCAGCGCGACCGTAAGCGCGGGGCCGATGCCGGGCAGCACGCCCACGGCGGTGCCGAGAAACACGCCGATCAGCGCATAGAGCAGGTTCATCGGCTGGACGGCGACGGCCATGCCATGCGCGAGCGCGGCAAAGGTTTCCATTACAGCAGTCTTTCCAGAGGGCCGGCGGGAAGGCTCAACGTCAGCAGCCGATCGAAGGCGAGATAGATCAGCGTGGTCATCACCAGCGCGATGGCGGAATCCGCCAGAATGGCGCGCCGTCCGAAGGCTGCCGACGTGGTGACGAACAGCGCTGATGTCGCAAGGATGAAGCCGCCGCCAAAGCCGATGATGGCGATCAGAAGCGCAAGTCCGGCGAGAATAAGCCACACCGCCTTGGGATCGGCGCTCTCGCGCGCCGGCAGATTGCCGCGCAGCGCGTCGATCAGATTGCCGATCGCGAGAATGCCGAGCCCGATGGCGATGACGACCGGCATCACCTCCGGCCCCATGCCGTACATCGTGGTGGTTTGCAGTTGGCGCGAGTCCCACACCAGCACCGCGGCAAGTGCGGCGAGCGCCAGCGCAATGACGACACCGGCACGATCGACGCGCCGCGCCGCGGGCCCCTGCGGCAGGTCCGTCATGATTTGACGAGGCCGACAGATTTCAGCACGTCGGTGACGCGCGCATTTTCCTTCTTCAGGAAATCGGCGAACGCATCGCCGGCGAGATAGGCGTCATCCCAGCCCTTCTGCTTGAGGATGTCTTTCCAGGCGTCGGACTTGACCATCTTCTCCACCGCATCGCTCAGGGTCTTGCGCTGTTCCGCGGTAATGCCGGGAGGTGCGACCACCGAGCGCCAGTTGGCCAGCACCAGGTCGATGCCTTGCTCCTTGAAGGTCGGAATATCGCTGCCCGCGATACGCTTCTCCGACGTCACGCCGAGCGCGCGCAGCTTGCCGGACTTGATCTGGCCTTCGTACTCGCTCAATCCCGAAATGCCTGCGGTGACCTTGCCGCCAAGGATCGCTGCCAGCAACTCGCCGCCGCCGGAGAATGGAATGTAGTTGACCTTCTTGGCGTCGGCGCCGATCGCGCCCGCGAACAGTGCCGCCATCACATGGTCGACGCCGCCGGCCGATCCGCCGGCAAAGGTGACCTTGGCGATGTCGGCCTTGAGCGCAGTGGCAAGATCCTGCGCCGTCTTGATCGGCGAATTCGCCGGCACGACGATGACCTGGATCTCCTCGGTGAGGCGCGCAATCGGCGTCACCTGGTCGAGCGTCACCGGCGATTTGTTCATCGCCAGCGCGCCCACCATGACGAAGCCGTTCACCATCAACTGGTTGCCGTCGCCCTTGGCGCCGTTGACGAACTGCGCGATGCCGACGCTGCCACCGGCGCCTGCCACGTTCGTGACCTGGACGCTGCGGGCGATTTTGGCGGCGACCAGGGCTTGCTGCATCGCTCGCGCGGTTTGATCCCATCCGCCGCCGGGGGCGGCGGGCGCCATCAGCTTGAGTTCGAGCTGCTGCGACAGCGCAGGCGAGCCGGCCGCAAGGGTCAGCGCGACGACCGCGCCGAAGAGGCGCGTGTGAAACGGGGTCATTTGGGGGTCCTCCGGGCTATGCAGGGCGGCGGTTGTCGATCATTCGCCGCGCCGTGTCATTTGGTCGCATATCAGCCGGAAAACCTCTCGGTGTCCAGAAGGACCTTCGTCTGCTGCCTTGTTTCGCGGCAACGCGCGATCGGGGCGAATGGCAACCCGGCAGTCACTCGGTTGAAAGCTACTGTTCGCTGCGTCGGCACTGGATTTCCATGCCGACATTTTGAGCAACGAGCGCATGTTATCCGTTCGACGTTGGCATCCTTCGTGCCTAGGCTAGATGGAAACGGAGATGCTGCTGATGCGCGCGATTCTGGACCATTGCATCGGAGGGACGAGGCGGGAGGCCCCCGCCGGCACGCTTGTGCTGCATGAGGGCAGCAAGACCGGACACCTGTTTATTTTGCTGGAAGGACGGCTGGAGGTGGTCAAGGGCGATGCCGTCGTCGCGGTCCTGACCGAGCCGGGCGCCGTGCTCGGGGAGATGTCCGTGCTGCTCGATCAGCCGCATACGGCCACGGTGCGCGCCGCTTCCGATTCTGTGATCTACGAATTCGATGACGCCGCCGCGTTCCTGCGCAAGCAGCCGGACGTGTCATTGCTGATCGCTAGGTTGCTGGCGCAGCGTCTCAATGTCGCGACGACCTATCTTGCCGACCTGATGCATCAATATGCCGGTCACGACAATCATCTCTCGATGGTCGGCGAACTGTTGCAGAGCATGATCAACCTGCCGCCGTCGCAGGTCTCGCCAGGCTCGGATCGGCAATCCGACCCAAGGATATGAGCCAGGGCGGCGGATCTTGAATCGGCGTGGCCGGTCGCAGCAATGGCGCGCGCAGGTCGATGCATTGCTCTTCGCCTGCCGCTAGCCAGAAGGCCGCATCGTCATCGAGGTCGAGCACGATGCAGACCGGTGGGCGGCCGTGCTGCAGGCCGGTGTTGAATACCCAGGTGGTGCCGAGCCGGTCGAACCAGGAGCCGTCGGGGATGAAAGGTGACTCATGCACGTGGCCGGAGATCACCATCGACGGCTGGTAGTCCTTGATCCACTGCACGAGTTCGACATCGCCAAAAAACCGCTTGCCGCCCCAGCTCGTGGGTGAATTCGCCGGCGGCGCATGATGGACCCAGATCCATTGCTGCAGCCGTTGCGCCGCGGCGTCGCGAAGCTGGCTTTCGATGCGGCTCTTGACCAGCGGCCCGTCCCACCACGGACACACCGTGAAGAGCGTGTCCGATATCACGAGGCTATCGCCGTCGCAGGCAATGCCGAGTTCGCGGACTTCGCCGATCCAGCGCGCGATCTTTTCGCCCTCGGCGCTGCGTTCGTCGAGATCGTGATTGCCCGAGCAGAGGATGACGCGGGTTATTCCGGACAGCAGCGTCAGGTATTTTTTCACCACCAGGATCTGGGCGCGGAAATCGACCATCGATCCGATGTCGAGCGCGTCGCCGGCGAAAATGACGACGTCGAATTGCGGCGCAGCCGCGAGCAGCCAGTCGAACTGCGGCAATGAATAATGCAGATCTGCAACGACGAGGCAGCGCATGATGATGAAATCCAATGCCTCAAAAACAGGCGATTTGGCTATAGATGCATTCAGTCAGGCCGATTCGAGCAAAATTTGTGCCGCGCCAAGCCGCTTGGGCGCGACACATTCCCGCGTCGAGCGCGGGTGGGCCTGGATCAGACCCGCGCTACCGCGTGCGGAAATACCACCTCGATCAGCGTGCCGGAGCGGCCGCCGGTCTTGATCTGGAATTTGGCGCGGTTGGCTTCGACCAGGGCCTTGGTCAGCGACAGGCTGACGCCCGAGCTGTCCGATTGATCCGAGGGGGCCTGCGTCCGGAACGGCTCGAGCGCGGCGGCGACTTCATTGTCGTTGAGGCCGTGGCCGGTGTCGCGGACCCGCAGCATGACCTCGCCGAAATCGGACAGAGCGGTCGAGACGATGACCTGGCCACCGGCATTGGCGAGATGGATCGAATTGCCGATCAGGTTCAGCGTGATCTGGCGCAATGCCCGCGTATCCGCGAGAACCAGCGGCAGCGTATGCGCCAGCGAGGTGCGGATGATGATGCGTTCGCGGTTGGCCTGCGGCTGCATGACGGCGACGCAGCTCTCGACGATCTCGTTGAGGTTCTGGTTGGTGAAAGCCAGATCGAGCTTGCCGGTTTCGATCCTGGAGAGATCGAGCAGGTCGTTGATGATCGCGATCACGCGTTCGCCGGAAGCGCGGATGTCCTTCATGTATTCGCGGTAACGCTCGTTGCCGAGTGCGCCAAAGCGCTCGCCGGTCATCACTTCGGCAAAGCCGATGATGGCGTTGAGCGGCGTGCGCACCTCGTGGCTGATCCGCGCCAGCACGTCGGCCTTGGCGCTGGTGGCGCGCTCGGCCAGCCGCCGCGCCTCGCGCAGTTCGCTCTCGGTCTGCCTCGCCTCCGACAGGTCGCGGAACACGGCGAAGAAATTCGGGCCATCGGCGCGGGTGCGCCCCATGGTCATCGACAGCGGGATCATGCCGCCTTTGCGTTCGCAGCCCAGCATCTCGCGGCCGTGGTCGAGCAGGCTGGCGGCATCGGACGCCTTGAGGCTGGCGAGATACTCGAACACGCCGTGCCGGCTTTCCGGCGCGAACAGCTCCGCCAGATTGCGGCGCGCAAGCTCCTCGCCGTCATAGCCGAACAGCGCTTCGGCGCTGCGATTGGCCGAATTGATGTTGCCCTCGGCGTCGAACATCACGATGCCATCGGCCGTGGTGTCGAGGATGGCGGCGAGTTCTTCGGCGTTGGCATGGCCGACCGCCGACGGTTCGTTAACGTCGGCTTTGTCGACATCAGTTTCGTCGACGCGGGGTTCGACGACGCCGGCCTCCGCTGCCGGCGTTGCATCGGAGATCGCCACAGCGATTGCCTCGGCTTCCTGGCGCGTGTTCGAAAAGATCAAGGCGAGGGCGGAATCGCCGTCCCATGAAATCGTGTAGAGGCGGGCATCGGCCGCCGCTGGCGGCGCATCGCTGTCGGCGGGCTGGGTCGCGGAAATCCTCACCGGCTTGCCGGTGTCCGAGGTCGAGGAGGCGCTCGACACGCCCGGTTCGACATAGAGCGCGTCGAGGCCGCCGGCATCTTCCAGCGCATGCAGGCCCGGATAGCCCATCTGCACCAGAAACGCCGCGTTGGCATAGAGCAGCCGGTCGAGCCGGTAGATCAGGATGCCCACGGGAAGCAGATCGAGCAGCGCCTTGTCGCGCCTGGCTTCGCCTTGTGCGGGCGGTTCGGGCGGCGCCAGCCACTCGGGCGGCTCGCCGGCGGGTTCGCGCGCCGCTGATGCGGCCGATGGTTCGAAGACGGCCTCGATGGGCGCGGCCAGCGCCGCCTCATTGCCGTTCTCGGTTTCGAGCCGCGCCGACAATTGCCGCGCGAGTTCGTTGAAGGCGGTGTTCTCGACCGGCGACAGCGATAGCGACTTCGTCTCGCCGGCCGGACGGAACGGCACGACGTTCTTCAGCGCGTCGTCTGGCGGCAATTCCGTCGGCGTCTCCGTCAGAATGTCCTTCACGTCCTGCTTCGAGCGTCGTTCAAATCGGCGCAAATCTGTCCTCTGCGGAGTTTCGACGGGCGCTTCCAAATCGGTTTGATGTGAAATCTCGGCAACGATCGGGTCAGGTATTTCCGCAAGCGAAAGCGGCGTGGCGCCGGTCTGGTCGGATGAATCCGCAGCCGGCGTTTCCTGCGGCGCGGCCGTTTCGCCGAACGGTTCATTGCGGCGGCGGGCCACGAGCCGCGCGAGAGCGTCGAGATCGCGGCAGACGCCAAAGCCGCGATAGCCGACGAAATTCCGCGCAGCATCGAAGAACGGCACGCCGGACAATTCGACCGGCAGCCGGTCGCCGCCGTCGGCCGGCCAGCTCAGCTTTATGCCGCTCCAGGTCTCACGCGTGGCGACCGCCTGCATCACGCGGCCTTCTGGATCGAGCCCGAAGGTCGCGGCGATCTCGCTCCATGGCCGGCCGAAAGCCGATAGGCGCGGGCCGACCAGGCGGGTGAAGTCTCCCGCATGGGGCGTGAAGCGGCCATCCCGATCCATTCGCCATGTGAAGCGCAGCGGCACACGGGGCGCATCCAGTAACAGCGCGTCGTCGGCGGTTTCGATGACAGGGAGTGAATCGTTCGGGTGCGTTTCCATCGGAGATATCTCTTCGGCCGGGGGCGCTCGACGCGGCGTGGCTTCGACGTGCGGGAGATTTGTCTCCAGCACGCTTTCCAGATTCAGTCCGGGCGGCGCTTCGGCCGCGGGCGGTTCGTCAAAGGCGTCGAACAATGCAAACCCGGCGGGCGCTTCGCCCGATGGCGCCGGCGCTTGCTCATCGGCTGCCGATGCTGCGGCGATGGCTTGCGCGACGAAGGGCGCGCTCGGCGGCGAAACCGGCTCGGGCACTGCGATTTCCAACGGCGCCACGCTGTGGGGCGGCGCAGGCGCAGTCCGCGCCGGCAGCGGCGCGATCAGTGCGATGCTGCCTGCCGCGATCAGGACGCCGTGACTGCCATCGGCAAAATCGAACCGCAGGCAGCCGCAGGTCGCAAGCCCGCCGGGCGCCGCGCCGAAGCCCTGCAATCGCTCCAGCCGGATGGCGCCGCTTGCCGGCAATCGGTTTGCGAGCCGCGCGATCTGACGCCGGTGCCGGTCGGCCGGGCCGAAGGTTTTTTCGGCCAGCGCTGCGGCATCGGCCGCACCAAACATCCGCATGCCGGCCGCATTGGCCCACAGGATTCGTTTGCCGTCGGCCGTCCACAACCATGCAGGCAGCGGGCTCCTCGCGTAGGCCGTCAGTCGCGGATCGTCGGCCCCGTGCACCTGAAATTCCGCATCTTCCATCGCGACTACATGACCGTCCGGCGCCAAAAGCGGCCGCCAAAAACCAGACAGCCCAGGGAATCGCAGTATCGCAAGCGGGGGACGGCAGGTCCACGGCCCGGCCGGGCCTGCACCGTTCAAAGCGGCGGATAACCCTAACCCGGCTGAATTTTTTGACCCGGCCGAACCCCAAGGCCTTCAACCGCGTTGAATCGCTTGCAAGCGTCCGTCAGAGGCCCATCATGGTACCTGCCGAGACCGCGCCATCTGGACGTAATCCCTGCCAACGCAACAGGAGTGCACCATGAGCGACGAAGGGCGAGACCGATTCGAGATACCGAAGGACATGCGGGCGATGGCGGAAGCAAGCTTCGAGCAGGCCCGCAAGACCTTCGAGAAATTCGTTGCCTCCGCGCAGGCCGCTGCGGGTTCCGTCGAGGAGCGCAGCGCCACGGCGCGCGCGGGCGCCAGGGACATCAGCAGCAAGGCGGTCGCCTATGCCGAAAAGAACGTGCAGGCCTCGCTGGACTATGCGCAGTCGCTGCTGAAGGCCAAGGACCTGACCGAGGTGATGCGGCTGCACAGCGAGTATGTGCAGGGTCAGATGCGCGCGCTGGCGGAGCAGGCCAGCGAGATGGGTCAGGCCGTCACCAAGGCCGCCATGGAAGCCGCCAAGCCGAAAACCTGATCTCCGGCAAGCTGAATGGCCGCCCTTGGGCTGCTCGACGAGAGCGCATCCGGGCCGGGTTAAATCTGCGGCAACGCACCCAAAATTGCGGTGCGTTGCACAAATTTGACACGATGCGGGTGTTTATTGGGCAAGCCCGAGGATGGGCGCTTCCGTAAGTGTGTGTACGTGATCCCTTCGGCGCGTTTCGGCCGGTTGCCTGCGGCGTCCGCGAGGGGGACGATTTAACCCCATTTGTGAAGGATGCATGCAAGTGACCAGTTCGACCGATCCTTTCTCCGCCTCCATTATCCCCTTCGAAGTTCCCGAGCAGATGCGCGCGTTCGCTGAAAAGGGCGTCTCGCAGGCCCGCGACAGCTACGCCAAGTTCAAGGATGCCGCCGAAACCCACAACGGCACCATCGAGGCCGTGTTCACTTCGGCCAGCAAGGGCTCAAGCGAATACTCCGCCAAGCTGATCGAATTCTTCAAGGCCAACACCTCTTCCTCGCTCGATTTCGCGCAGCAGCTGTTCGGCGTGAAGACGCCGGCGGAAGCGCTCGAGCTGTGGACCGCGCAGGCCAAGAAGCAGTACGAGACGCTGACCGCGCAGGCCAAGGAACTCGCCGAGCTCGGCCAGAAGGTCGCGACCGAGACCGTCGAGCCGATCAAGGCCTCCGCGTCCAAATTCTACAAGCCGGCCGCCTGACCTGATCCGGCATGCCCTTGAGAAAAGCCCGGGCGATCGGCCCGGGCTTTTTGCTGCCTGGTTAAGGATTTACCGGGACGCCGGGCAGCGGCAAGAATCCTTGGCAAATGAATGCAAAACGCCCTCAGGACGACTATAATCCGTCACTCCGCGGCCTTGCCAAAGCGAGGCGTTGCACCTAGTTTCCGGCCCATTCGCGACCCCCTCTCGCAAGGGGCCTTCGCGCAGGATGCAGTTGTAGCTCAGTTGGTTAGAGCGCCTGTCTGTGGAACAGGAGGTCGGTGGTTCGAGCCCACCCAACTGTACCACCCCTTCACTCAGTGAATTGTCCGAGGCGGCGATTGATAACTGCTTGTTGAGGGCGACATGAATGTTACCCAAGCCCAAACGACGATCATCAACCGAGTTGGTATTCTTTCTCCTATGGACGCCAACGCAGAGCAAGACGTGTGGGATGCGTTCAAGGACGGCCTGACCGAGCTCGGCTATCCCGAGGGGAAACGCGTCGCGTTTGTTTCCCGGTTCGCTGAAGGAAACTTCGATCGATTGCCTGCGTTCGCCGCCGAACTTGTGCAGCTTGGGGTAGACGTGATCGTTTCGGCTACTCCCCCGGCGATCAAGGCCGCCAAATCGGCAACGAGCACTATTCCCATTGTCTTCCCGGTAGGATCAGATCCAGTCGAGTTGGGCCTGGTGTCGAGCTACGAACGGCATGGGGGCAACGTCACAGGCGTCGCCACGAGGTCATGGAAGCTTAGCCACCCCCGGTTGGCGTTGCTCAACGAGTTAATGCCCGCTGCGCGCAAGGTCGCGCTGATACGCCATTCCGCGAACGTCGCGCGTGATTTGCAAGTCCGCGAAACACGCACGGCTTCGAGCCAGCTCGGCATTGACCTTGTGGTGTTCGAGCTTGGCGGAATGCAAGAGCTGGAAGGAGCATTTGGCGCGGCAAAACAGCAGGGGGCCTCCGCCATGATGGCGCTGTCCGATCCCATGGCCGCGAACAATTCGGACAGGATCGTGTCGCTCTCATTCAAATATCGAATTCCCGTGATCTCGCCTTACATGCATATGGCCAAGGCGGGGGCTGTTCTGGCTTACGGACCAAACCGGGCCCTGCTGTACAGGCGCGCCGCCTCGCTTGTCGCCCGTATCCTGAAGGGCGCCAACCCAGGCGACTTGCCCATCGAGCAGCCCAATCAATTCGACCTGGTGATCAACATGAAGTCGGCGCAAAGCTTTAATTTGACAGTTCCCGATGCTTTGCTCTCGCGTGCAACGCTGGTCGTTCGCTAGATCAAGCAGAAGTCGAGGGTCAAGTTCCGGAGGTCGAGACCGGCAAGGGCTCGGATGCCCCAGACGGCCGCCCGCAGCTGAATTGCCGACCGAACGGCCGCGACACTTCGACCGTGGTGTGTGGCTTACCTGCGCTTGCGAATCACCGGCATTCATCCACAATTTCTGCAGTTCATCGGGGTGGGGGATTGATGATGCTTTTCCGGAACGGAAATTTTCAGTTTGGATTGTTGCTGGCAACGGCGCTCTCGGTCTCGATGTGGCCTGCCGCAGCCAAGGCCTACACGCCCGAACAGGAGCAGGCCTGCACCCCCGACGCGTTCCGCCTTTGCAGCGCCGAAATTCCCGATGTCGGCCGTGTGACGGCCTGCATGGTCGCCAAAAAGTCCCAGCTCTCGCCGGCCTGCCGGGCTCATTTCAGGCCCGATGGCGAGCCGCGCGAAGCCGTGGCCAGGCCCGTGGGCCGGCAGTGATCCGGCCAGCAGTGCGCAAGACTGCAAGTGCCAGGGCTGCAAGTGCCAAGGCGCGCACGTCGACAAGGCCCGCAAAACCCGCCAGGACCTGATAGCGGCGTGCTATTTCAAGGTCCCCTCGCGCGGCAGACCGACCCTTGTTGGCGGCCCATGCAATGAACATCTCCTCGGCAAGAGGAGAGGGTTCGTTGAGCAAACATCAAAAAGAACTCGACCGGCATTTTGCCTGGTTCGAGAAGAAGCTGCCGTCGCGGCCGGCGAAGTTCGTCGGCTGGGTGCGCAAGCCCTCATCGATCTACGTCCGGATTCCGCTCGCCATATTCCTGATAGTCGGCGGCGTTTTCAGCTTCCTGCCGGTGCTTGGACTCTGGATGCTGCCGCTCGGACTCCTTTTGTTCGCACAGGACGTGCCGCCGTTGCAGAAGCCGATGGCGCAGGGGCTCGGATGGATCGAACGAAAATGGCTCGAACGCCAGCGGGCAAAGCTCGAACGGGAGCGCGCAAAAAGCGCGCAATGAGCTCACCAAGACCTTCAACCAATTCCATTTTCGGTTGCAGGGCACTCATACGGTGTGACTCAAAAACCAGCCTTGTTGGCAATTAAGTGGCTTCATCGCGGCAGACTGTAAATTTATCTTTCACGAATCAGCGCGCTGATTCATTTTCGGCTTCTGGGGTCAATCTGGAGGCCAAGGTATGAACGTCATAGTTTTTGCTTCGCGTAAGGGGGGCTCGGGAAAAAGTACCCTGGCTGCTCACCTCGCTGCCCATGTTCACAAGGCAACGAAACCCATCCTGCTCGTCGATGCCGATCCGCAGGGCTCGCTTACTCTCTGGCACAAGCTGCGCGGCACCAACGAACCGCCGATCAAGGCCGCGGTGAATTCCGTCAGCGGCATTGTCGCTGCAGCCAAGCGCGACGGCATCGAATGGGTATTCATCGACACGCCGCCGAATCTTTCGGCTGTCGTCGACGACGCCATCCGCAACGCAACGATGGTGATCATTCCGGCGCGGCCCGGCGTGTTCGACGTCAATGCCGTGCAGGAAACGATTCAGACCTGCCGTTCGGCGCGCAAGCCCTACGCGGTCGTGGTCAACGGCGCACCCGCCGAACGCGACGGCGTCGAAAGCCGCATCGTCACCATCGCACGTGAGGCGCTTGCGAAATTCCGCGCGCCGGTGTGGAGCGGCCAGATCACCAACCGCGCCGATCTGATCATGGCGCTCAGTCAAGGCGAAGGCGCCCGCGAATATTACGCGGAAGGCCGGGCCGCGGCCGAGATCACCAGGCTTTGGGGCGCGATCGAACGCTCGATCAAGGCGATCCGCGGAACAGCGTCGGCTTCTGGCACCATGCACAAGCAGGCGGCGTAACAACGCCGCTTGCTTTTTTCGGACTGACAAAGACGCGCGAGCCCCGCGCGTTTTTCTTTTTTGTGCGAGATCGTCATTCCGGGGCGATGCGAAGCAGCGAACTCGGTGCGCAATTGCGCATCTGAGAATTCGTTCCGATGCGCAATTGCGCATCTGAGGTCTGGTGCTAACGCACCATCCCGGAATGACAGACGCCTACGCCACCATCAGCATGTAGAACACGACGACCGGCGACGCCGTCAGGATCACCGACCAGATGCCGACGGCCCAGAGGATATCCTCGGTCGAAAACCCTCGGTCCTGAGGGATGGTGTCTTTGTATTCGAAATGCACGGCGCGCCCCCGCGTTTTTGTTGTTGTGGGGATATTGATACGCGACCGGTTTTAAGATCCCGGTCCGAATTTCACTCGCATTTGACCGCAGGTGCTACCACCGATTAACCACCGCCTTATCCTGGTTAACGGCCGGTCACCGCCAGGCTTCAAAGTCGAGCGAAGGCCCAACCGCGACATTAGAATTTTACGCATATGGATATGCCCTCAAGAAAAACACGGGGGGATACCAATGACCAATCACGACAAGAGATATCCGACCAGCCTGTACGCCCAGAGAGTGCAGGACGTGCTGCTGGTGTCGTCATTCACGATGTGGGCGATGGTGCTCGGCTTCACGCCGGTGTTGACCTATCGCCTGCTGGTCGGCTGACGGCGCTTCTCCCTCTCTCCGTTGAGGCGAGAGGGAGTTGATCGGATCTTACGCGCGTCGCAACAGCGGCGGCCTGCGCCGTTCGAATTCCGCATCGAGCCGCGCCGCCAGTTCCGGGCTCACGTCCACCATCGGCAGGCGAACTTCCGCGCTGTCGATCAATCCGCTGCGCGCCAGCCAGTATTTTGCGGGCGCCGGGCTCGGCTCGGCGAACAGCAATTGCGTCAGTTCGGAAACTCCCTCCCAGCACGCCAGCGCGCCGTCACGGTCACCCTGCTTCAGGAGCGTCCGCACCGAGGCGAACGCTTCGGTCTCCAGATGCGCTGACAGCAGGATGGCGCCGTCGGCGCCGTCGGTGAGCGCCTCGTGATAGTGCGCGTCCTCGCCGGTCAGCACGCGAAAGCCTGACGGCTTGCGGCTTAGGAACTCGACCGACTGCGCGCGGTCGGCGCTGCAATCCTTGATGCCGACGATGTTCGGATGTTCGGCGAGTTGCAGCAGCGTCTCGTTGGTGAGGTTGACCGCAGTCCGGTAGGGGATGTTGTAGAGCACGAGCGGCCATGAGGCGTGATCGGCGAGCGCCTCGAAATGCCTGACCAGGCCGAGCTGCGAGGGTCGCGTGTAATATGGGCTCGCGATCAGGTAGCCGTCGATCGGCCAGGCGGCCGTCTCGTCCAGAGTATCCAGCATCTTCGCGGTCGCGGCGCCTGATAGCCCGAGGCAGACCGGCATGTAGCGTTGGCTGGCGGATAGTTCCGCGCGAACCGCCATGACCAGCTGCTCGAGTTCGGCAATGCCAAGCGCCATGCCTTCGCCTGACGTCGCCGCGAGGATCAAGCCGTCGACCGGGCCGCTGGCATAGTGCCCGACAAGCCGGCGCAGGCTGGGCTCGTCGAGCGCGCCGTCGCGAAACGGCGTGATCAGGGGCAGCCACAGGCCCTGTAGCTGGCTCTGCAGATCGGTTGTTGGCAGATTGGTCTTGGGCAGATTGGTCTTGGGTCGGTCAGTCATTGTTCCATCTCCTCTGGGGTTCAAGAGCCGGAGACGGGACAATAAAAAACCCCGTCCAGACGGCGGGGTTTTCGGGATCATGGTTGCGGCAGGTTTAACGCGCGCGTCGATCTCCGGTCCCCGGGTGGGGACCTTTTTTCGACGACAAGGCTGCGCACGAACTCGTGATCATGTGCCGATGATGATGGCGGGGCGCATGGTTGTCAATCCGCGTGCGGGATGACCAACCCGCGAACCTGACGATGGCGCGAAAAAAAGCCGGGCTCGAACGAGCCCGGCTTAAGGTATTGGCCACGTGAGGCCGACACAATCACCTTCCAAGAGGGATTACTGAACTGCCGCGCCACTGGAGGAGGGGGACATATGCGCAACGCGACCGATCAGCGTGGAGATAGTATGATCCCCATCAGTGCCCGGCAGCAACCGTCCGAGCCGCATGTCTGACATGCGGAGAGCGGGCCCTCTATAAAAACAGCTAATCCGGAAGCGGGATGACGACCGTCATCCACTGCTAGGAGGGCCAGCGCTGCGCCTTGCTCACCACGAAATCGCGGAACACCTGCACCCGCGCTACCGTCTTCAACTCTTCGGGATAGACGAAATAGGTGTCGATCGCGATCGAGTCGGTTTCGCCGAACAGCTGCACCAGGCGGTTGTTTTCCTCGACCAGATAGTCGGGCAGGGCGGCGATGCCGAGCCCCTGCTGACAGGCGCGGACAAGGCCCAGGATGTTGTTGACCTTGAAGTAGGCCTCGCGCGGACCCGAGCCGTTGCGGCCGGCGTCGATCAGCCAGCTGCGGTTCTGCAGATGCGCCGGAACCTGCGCATCGCCGAGCATGATGATGCGATGCGAGTCGAGGTCGTCGAGCGTGCGCGGCGTACCGAAGCGCTTGATGTATTCCGGTGAGCAATAGGCGTGGAAGCCGATCGTGAACAGCTTGCGCTGGATCAGGTCGGGCTGGGTCGGCTTGCGGGTCCGGATCGCGACGTCGGCCTCGCGCATCGACAGATCGAGATCCTCGTCGGTGACGATCATGGAGATCCGGATATCCGGATAGAGCGCGGTAAATTCGTCGAGCCGCGGAATCAGCCAGTTGATGCCGAGCGCCGGGGGCGTGGTGATCTTGAGATCGCCGCTCGGCCGCTCGCGGCTGTCGGTCAGTTTGGCGCGCGCCGCCTGCAACTGCATGAACACGTCATGCGCGGTGCGAAACAGCAGATCGCCCTGTTCGGTGAGGATGAGCCCGCGCGCATGGCGGTGGAACAGCGACACCGCGAGTTCTTGCTCCAGCGCGCTGACCTGCCGCGACACCGCCGATTGCGAAAGTCCGAGTTGCTCGCCGGCATGGGTAAAGCTTCCCGCCTCCGCCGCTGCGTGAAACACCTTCAGCTTGTCCCAATCCATGTCCGTAAATCCGTCTCGGGTTCGACGCATGATCATTCTGCCGCCGCGCGATCGCTCGCGCGCAAAGCCAGGAAACGTTCGGCCTCGAGGGCCCCCATGCAGCCAAGGCCTGCGGCCGTAACCGCCTGCCGGTAGGTTTCGTCCGCCACGTCTCCCGCAGCGAACAGGCCGGGAATCGAAGTGGCGGTGGAGTTCGGCGCCACCTCGACATAGCCGGAGGATTTCAGCTTGATCTGGCCGGCAACCAGGTCCGTGGCCGGCGCGTGACCGATGGCGATGAAGACGCCGTCCGCCGGCACCTCCGTCAGCGAACCGGTCTTGACGTTCTTCAGCCGCACATGGGTGACCTTGCCCGGGTTCTCGGTGCCGCAGATCTCGTCGATCGCGCTATCCCAGACCACCTTGATCTTGGGGTGCTTGAACAGCCGGTCCTGCAGGATGCGCTCGGCGCGGAAATGATCGCGGCGATGCACGATCGTCACCTGCGAGGCGAAATTGGTCAGGAACAGCGCCTCCTCGACCGCGGTGTTGCCGCCGCCAACCACGACCACTTCCTTGCCGCGGTAGAAGAAGCCGTCACAGGTCGCGCAGGCCGAGACGCCAAAGCCCTTGAATTTTTCTTCCGAGGGAATGCCGAGCCAGCGCGCCTGCGCGCCGGTGGCGAGGATCACTGTTTCGGCGAGATAGACGTCACCGGAGTCGCAGGTGAGGCGGAACGGCCGCTGCGCGAGTTCGAGCTTGTTGACGTGATCGGTGACGATCCTGGTGCCGACATGCGCCGCCTGCTTCTCCATCTGCTCCATCAGCCACGGGCCCTGGATGACGTCGGCGAAGCCCGGATAGTTTTCCACGTCGGTGGTGATGGTGAGTTGTCCGCCGGGCTGGATACCCTGAATCAGAACCGGCTCCAGCATCGCGCGCGCCGCGTAGATCGCTGCGGTGTAACCGGCCGGGCCGGAACCGATAATGACGACCTTGGCATGGATAGGCGCGGGCATCGGTAGATCCCTCTCTTGTACGGGGGGCTTTTCAGGGCTTGGGCAGAAAGCGCCGGGAATGGCTTCGCGGCGGCGCTGAAAGTGTCAAATCCAAGTCTAAGACATCTGGGTAGCTATGCAAGAATTGCAATCCAAATAAGCGAAATTTCCCCGGAACTGCACCAAATGGCGCAATGCACGCGCAATAAAATTGCGCACCTGCCGCCGACTGGGCTAAGAGTGTTGCAAGTACCACCTTCCTAGATGACCCAGCCCCAGGGAACCGGACGCGCGTGTCGAAGAATCTTGACGAAATCGACCTCAGAATTCTTGCCGAAATCCAGGCCGATGGCCGAATCACCAATGTGGAACTGGCCAAACGCGTCGGCATTTCGCCGCCGCCCTGTCTGCGCCGGGTCCGCACGCTGGAGGAAGAAGGCTACATCCGGGGTTACCGCGGATTGCTGGATCCGCGCCGGCTCGGTTTCGACGTCACGGTGTTTGCGTCGGTGCATCTGTCGAGCCAGGCCGACGCCGACTTGCGCGCGTTCGAGGAATTCGTCCGCGCCGAGCCGCTGGTGCGGGAATGCTGGATGCTCTCGGGCGAGGTGGACTTCATCCTGAAATGCGTCGCACCTGACATGGCGACGTTTCAGGATTTCGTCACCCACCTGACCGCGGCGCCGCACGTGCGCAACGTGCGGACGTCGCTGGTGCTGCACAATTCGAAATATGAGGCGGCGGTGCCGCTGGATGTGAAGGTCGTGAGCTGAAACCGAGAGTCATTCCGGGGCGATGCGCAAGCATCGAACCCGGAATCTCGGAAGAATTCCGGGTTCGCGTCTTCGACGCGCCCCGGAAAGACGTGCTTGCACAAACGGCGTTCGTCTCAACTTACTTCTTCCGCATCGCGTCAACGCTGAGCGGTCCGCCGCCCGCCGTCGCCAAATAGAGACAGGCGAAGCAGAACAGGATCGCAGCGGTGCCGCCGTTGAGCAGCGGCAGGAACACCGGCTTGGCTACATCCTTGAACATGTGTCCGAGGAAATAGGCGAACGCCATTTGTCCCGAGAGGATGAACGCGGAAATGCGCGTGAACAGCCCGATCATCAGCAGCGCGCCGAGCACGAGCTCGATCGTACCGGCAACGGTGATCAGCGGCGGGATGTTGGCGAAATAAGGCAATACCGGAAACTTGAAGATCTTGGCGATGCCGTATTGAAACAACAGCAGCCCGGTGAAGAAACGAAACAGGCTCAGCGCCACCGGCTGATATTTCGCAAGCATCTTGTCGAATTGGTCCATGTCATTGTCCCCCTGTTTGACCCGCTGGAAGCCAGCATCACGATACTACACAGTGTTGGTCGATCGCGTGTGATGCCGACACAACACCTGTGAAATTGAATCATTCCCCTCGCGCGTGACCGGTTGGCGACCGTGTGGCGATTGCAGCGCAACAACGCAGCCTTGCGGCACGCGGCCTTCTTCCGCTCGTCGGAGCGAGCCTTGCGCCGCGCCCTCGTTGCGGCGGGTTGACGAAGCGTGTCGCTGCGCCGCGACGGCAAGGCGATCTCTTGATTAGTTACAGGAAATAATCAATCGAAAATCAGGTAATTATGAAATGCGCCGCACCTCCAGTCACGATTCCGTTGTCAGGACCGCCGCAACAAAAAAGCCGCGTGGCAAAACGCGGCTTTGTTGCACGGTAACTTGCAGGTGACTATCGCCACTCGACCTTGGTGATTTCGTACGCCTTGGCCCCGCCCGGAGCCACGACTTCCACGGTCGCACCCTTCTTCTTGCCGATCAGGGCGCGGGCCAGCGGCGAGGTGATGGAGATGCGGCCCTTCTTGGCGTCGGCTTCCGGCTCACCCACGATCTGCCACACCGTTTTCTTCTCGGTGTCTTCGTCGACCAGCGTGACGGTGGCGCCGAACTTGACGGTGTCGCCGGAGAGCTTGCTGATGTCGATAATGTCGGCGCGCGCCAGCTTGTCTTCGAGCTCGGCGATGCGGCCTTCGTTATGCGACTGCTCTTCCTTGGCGGCGTGATATTCCGCGTTCTCCGAAAGGTCTCCGTGCGAGCGCGCCTCGGCGATATGTTCGATGATGCGCGGACGCTCCACCGATTGGCGCTTCTTCAACTCGACCTCCAGGGCGGCATAGCCGCTCGCGGTCATCGGAACCTTTTCCATCATCTTTTCCGTCCTTCCATCGTGCGAACCGTTACCGGCGCGCGCACGAGGCATTTTTTAGATTTCGATTCGGGCCTTCATGGCCCAGCGTGAGCCCACCAGCCTACTAAATTTCGGCCCGTTCAAGGGCCTATTCAACATCCAAACGAGCGGTGAGTTCCTGCCATATGGCTTTATTGCCAATCGTTTAGCGGGCATTTCAGCCCGGCCAACGATCAGTTTTCGGAAAAGTAACTCTGCAGGGTGCGGACCTCAAGATCCCCGCCCAGATAGGCGCGGATGCCCTGGGCGGCCGCCACAGCACCTGAAAGAGTGGTGTAATACGGCACTTTATGCAAGAGGGCAGCCCGCCGCAGAGAACGGCTGTCGGCCAGCGCCTGCGGCCCTTCGGTGGTGTTGAAGACGAGCTGGATGTCGCCATTGGTAATGGCGTCGACAATATGCGGCCGTCCCTCCAACACCTTGTTAACCTTTTCGGTCGGCACGCCACTGTCGTTAAGGAAGCGCTGGGTGCCCGAGGTCCCCATCACCTTGAAGCCAAGCGAGTGCAGCAGGCGGACCGCATCCACAATGCGGTGCTTGTCGCTCTCGCGGACCGAGACGAACACGGTGCCCTTGCGCGGCACGCGGGTGCCGCCGCCGAGCTGGCTCTTGGCAAAGGCGACCTCGAACGAGCTGTCGATGCCCATCACCTCGCCGGTCGATCGCATCTCCGGCCCGAGCACGGTATCGACGCCGGGGAAGCGCGCGAACGGAAACACCGATTCCTTGACGCCGACATGGCCGAGCTTGCGTTTCTTCAGCTTGAAGTCGGCGAGCTTCTCGCCGGCCATGATCCTTGCCGCGATCTTCGCCACCGGCGTGCCGACCACCTTGGCGACGAACGGTACGGTGCGCGAGGCCCGCGGATTGACCTCGAGCACGTAGATATCACCGTCCTTGATGGCGTATTGCACGTTCATCAGGCCGACGACGTCGAGGCCGAGCGCGAGCTCGCGGGTTTGCCGCTCGAGCTCTTCGATCATCTTGGCGTCGAGCGAATGCGGCGGCAGCGAACAGGCGGAGTCGCCGGAGTGAATGCCGGCTTCCTCGATATGCTCCATGATGCCGACGATGAAGGTGTCCTTGCCGTCGCACAGGCAGTCGACGTCGATCTCGGTGGCGTCGGACAGATAGCGGTCGAACAGCAGCGGGTTCTTGCCGAGCACGGTGTTGATCTGACCGGTCTTGTCGTTGGGGTAGCGCGCCTTGACGTCGGCCGGCACCAGCTCGGGCAGCGTGCCGAGCAGGTAATCGTTGAGCTGGTTTTCCTCGCGGATGATCTGCATCGCGCGGCCGCCCAGCACGTAGGACGGGCGCACCACCAGCGGCAGGCCGAGATCGGCCGATACCAGCCGCGCCTGCTCGACCGAATAGGCGATGCCGTTCTTCGGCTGCTTCAGGCGCAGCTTGTCGAGCACGCGCTTGAAGCGGTCGCGGTCTTCGGCGAGGTCGATGGCGTCGGGCGAGGTGCCGAGGATCGGCACGTCGGCCGCTTCCAGCGCGCGCGCCAGCTTGAGCGGGGTCTGGCCGCCGAACTGCACGATCACGCCGTGCAGCGTGCCGTTCTGACGTTCGGTTGCGATGATTTCCAGCACGTCTTCGGCGGTGAGCGGCTCGAAGTAGAGGCGGTCGGCGGTGTCGTAGTCGGTCGACACCGTCTCCGGGTTGCAGTTGATCATGATGGTCTCATAGCCGGCGTCCGCAAGCGCGAAGCAGGCATGGCAGCAGCAATAGTCGAATTCGATGCCCTGGCCGATCCGGTTCGGCCCGCCGCCGAGAATGATGACCTTCTTCTTGTTCGAAGGCGCGCTCTCGTCGGCGAGCGTCCCCGCGAACGGCGATTCATAGGTCGAATACATGTAGGCGGTGGGAGAGGCGAATTCGGCCGCACAGGTGTCGATGCGCTTGAACACCGGGCGAACGCCGAGCGCGCGACGCTTCTCCGTCACCTCGGCCTCCGACGTCTCGGACAGCACGGCAAGGCGCGCGTCCGAAAATCCCATGGCCTTCAGCGTGCGCATGCCGAACGCGTTGGCCGGCAGACCGCTGGCCTTGATCTTCGATTCCATTTCGATGATGCCGCGCATCTCGCCAAGGAACCATGGATCGATCTTGCAGGAATTGAAGATCTCTTCGTCGGACCAGCCGAGCCGCATCGCCTGCGCCACCTGCAGGATGCGGTTCGGCGTCGGCGTGCCGAGGGCTGCGCGGATCGCATTCTTGTCGTCGTCGCGGCCCAGCCCCTCGATTTCGATTTCGTCGAGCCCGGTCAGCCCGGTCTCGAGCCCGCGCAGCGCCTTTTGCAGGCTCTCCTGGAAAGTGCGGCCGATCGCCATCACTTCGCCGACCGACTTCATCGACGTCGTCAGGGTGTCGGAGGCGCCCGGAAATTTCTCGAACGCAAAGCGCGGAATCTTGGTGACGACGTAGTCGATGGTCGGCTCGAACGACGCCGGCGTCGCGCCGCCGGTGATGTCGTTGGCGATTTCATCGAGCGTGTAGCCGACTGCGAGCTTGGCCGCGACCTTTGCGATCGGAAATCCGGTCGCCTTCGAGGCCAGCGCCGAGGAGCGCGACACCCGCGGGTTCATCTCGATCACGACCATGCGCCCGTCGGCGGGATTGACGCCGAACTGCACGTTGGAGCCGCCGGTCTCGACGCCGATTTCGCGCAGCACCGCCAGCGAGGCGTCGCGCATGATCTGGTATTCCTTGTCGGTCAGCGTCAGCGCCGGCGCGATGGTGATGGAATCGCCGGTATGCACGCCCATCGGATCGAGGTTCTCGATCGAGCAGATGATGATGCAATTGTCCTTCTTGTCGCGCACCACCTCCATCTCGAACTCTTTCCAGCCGAGCACCAATTCCTCGATCAGCACCTCGTTGGTCGGGGAGGCGTCGAGGCCGCGCTCGATGATGTCGAGGAACTCTTCCTTGTTGTAGGCGATGCCGCCGCCGGTGCCGCCCATGGTGAAGGAGGGGCGGATGATCGCGGGCAGCCCGATCTCGGACAGCGCCATCAGCGCCTGGCCGAGCGCGTGCTCCTGGTAGCGCTTGCGGCGCTCGCTTTCGCCGATCGTCCATTGCCGTTCGCACTCTTCCAGCGCGGCGCCGGACAGCTTTTCGCGTTCGGCCAGGTATTTGTCGCGGTAGGACTTCTTCAGCGCCGAGGCGTTGGCGAGCCGCGATTTCGGCGTCTGCAGGCCGATCTTCTCCATGGCATTGCGGAAAAGCTGGCGATCCTCGGCCTTGTCGATCGCGTCGGCGGTGGCGCCGATCATCTCGACGTCGAATTTGTCGAGCGTGCCCTGGCGGCGCAGCGACAGCGCGCAGTTCAGCGCGGTCTGTCCGCCCATGGTGGGCAATAGCGCAAAGCCGCCGGGGAGGACGTAGCGCTCCTTCTCGATGATCTTGGCGACGATTTCGGGCGTGATCGGCTCGATATAGGTCGCATCCGCCAGCTCCGGGTCCGTCATGATGGTGGCGGGATTGGAATTGACGAGGACGATGCGGTAGCCCTCTTCCTTCAGTGTCTTCACCGCCTGGGTGCCGGAATAGTCGAATTCGCAGGCCTGGCCGATCACGATGGGACCGGCCCCGATGATCAGGATGGTGGAGATATCTGTTCTTTTGGGCATCAGCTCTCAGACTGGATTTCAGGCACAAAAAAAGGGCGCGCATGCTGCGCGTCCCCTAAGCCAAGAGCGCGGGTTACCCTCGCGCGCGGGGTGGTCTTTAGACCAGATTCCGCACCCGCGAAACCCCCAAAAACGGGCCATCAACGGGGATTTTGGGTTCGAAGGGTTTGGGAAGGCGCTCTACTGCGTGCGGCCCCGGTCCGTCTACGCTTTCGCTTCGCTCAAGCTACGCCGGACACGCTCCGACCTGACGGTCTCCGGCGTGGCTGCGCCACGCGTAGCCCGTCAGGGCGAAGCGTGGAGGCCCGGCCTGGATTTGAACCAGGATAAAGAGCATTGCACTGCTCCCGCGTCGACGCTTCCGCCACCGGGCCGCGGCAATCATCGCCGATCACGGTCGGTTGAACTAGACCTACCGCGTCTTAACCCTAATTTTAACCGCTTTGCTCCGCGCCGCGCACCAGGGCGTGCCGCGCCACGAACGTCATCCGCCACGAATTGTGCCCGATATTGGAACGGGCGCGCGAGGCCGAGAAACCGGAAGCCGCGAGCTTCCTGATCATTTCGTCTTCGCTGTAGCGCTGCAGCCCGACCCGGCTGCGCAGCTGCCGGTAGTCCGACAGGGCCGTACTGGCGAGGCCATAAAGGGCGTCCTTCAGGAAGCCGTTGGTCTTTGCGAACTTCAGCAGCGCCAGCACGTCTTGGGCCATGCCGACCTCGGGCCGCAGAATGTCGCCCAGCACCAGACGTCCGGCGGGCTTCAACAGGCGGCGAATGACGGCAAAGGCGGAATCCAGCTCCTCCGGCGTCATGTACTGGGCGACCGAATTCATCACGACGAGATCGATCGACTTTTCTTCCATGGTGCGCAAGTCATCCAGCGAGCGAACGCGGATCTTGGTGTTCGGCGCAAATCGCGCGATCAGCCGGCCGCGGACGCCGGGTGCGGGCTCGGCCAGAAAGAGCTTGCTGCAGGCATCCGCCACCCTGGCGGCAAAGAGAGCCTCGCCGCAGGCATAGTCCAGCACCACCTGATCCGCAGAGGAGATGTAGCCGATGATGTCGCGCGCGATGACCTGGAAATGCAGATCGCGATGCAGCTTGCTCGCATAAATCGTATGCGTTGAATCGTAGTAGTCGATCCATTCATCCATAGCGTACGGCGTCCGGCAGGCTGGTTCCGGTGGGTGGAACCGGGAGGAAAGTGATGCGTTAGGTCGTTCGGCGGCCAATGTCCACCGCCGCCGGTGTCCGGTTCCTAACAGGAAGGTTCAACGTGAGCAAAAACAACAAATCCGACAAGGTATCCCCCGACCTCGATACACCGACGGACCTGCCGCAGGCCGCCGTGGGCAAGATTTCGGCGTCGCTCAATGCGCTGCTGGCCGACGCCTTCGCGCTCTACATGAAGACCAAGAACTTCCACTGGCACGTCTCAGGCCGGCATTTCCGCGATTATCATTTGATGCTGGACGAGCAGTCGGACGCGATTTTCGCCACCACCGACCAGATCGCCGAACGGGTGCGCAAGCTCGGCGGCGTCACGCTGCGCTCGATCGGGCAGATCGCGAAGCTGCAGACCATCCAGGACAACAATGAGGATTACGTGCCGCCGCGCGAAATGCTGCGCGAGCTGATGGAAGACAACAAGAAAATGGCGGCGGCGATGCGCAAAGCGCACAAGCTTTGCGACGATCATGAGGATTCCGGCACCGCGAGCCTGCTCGAAGTCTTCATCGACGAGACCGAGCGCCGCACCTGGTTCCTGTTCGAGGCCAGCCGTCAGGAAGGCGCCAACGCGGCGTAAGCGCGGCTGCGCTTCGCGGGTACGCGGGCCGGCCAACGGGATCGCACGGCGCGACCCGCTGGCGCGGGCCCACGTCCTGCCGTGCTTGCCCTCGATGGAAATTCCCGTCGCGCGGGCTTTGCGATAGGCTTGGCGTTGCAGCTTCGATCCGAGGCGGTCGTCGCTTCGCTACAGCCCCACGGAGACGGAAGATGCCTATCTCTTTCTCGATGATCGTCATGAGTTCGCAGTTGGTCGTTGCGGTGGCAGACGGCGTGCCGAACTTCGACATTGTGCGGAGTTGCAAGCTCGACGTCGCCGCCACCACCGGCCTCTCCGTCGACCAGTCTTTGAAGAGCTGCGTGAACGACGAACAGCGGGCGAAGCGGCAGCTCGCGGGCCAGTGGTCGAAATTCCCCGCGCCGAGCCGGGCAAGCTGTGTCTCGCAAGAAAGCATCGGCGGCACGCCGAGCTATGTCAGCTTGTTGACGTGCCTGCAGATGGGTGAGTGGTCGGGGTGAACGGGTAATCGCACCGTCAGGCCGTCGTCGCATTACGCGTGGTGGTCGAACTTGTGTGTGTCTGGGGGTACATGGATCCTGGCTTGAGGCTGATCAACGAAATGCCGGCCGCGATCATCAGGTGACGACGGCCGCCGGCGCGAACGTCGTTCAGCCGACCTTCTTCACCGCCGGCGACTTCCACGCTCCGTCGATGATCGAGGGTTCTTCTCGTCGGCCAGTACATCCGCAGCATCAGGATGAACTTGCCGGCGGGCGGGCAGCCAGTTCGATTCCTTGTCCGCGCCCGGCGAGTCGTTCTGGATGTAGAGATCGATCGAGCCGTCGGCGTTGGACTTCAGGTTCTGCCGCGCGCTGATCGAGTAGCGGTTGATCGGGTTGTTCACGAAGAAGTAGTTGGCGTCGTACATCGTGAGCGACCAGAAGCCCTGCGCCGGCGGCAACTGGCCCTTGGGGAAGTGCATGACGTACTTGTTCGCGCCGTTGTACTTCCGGCTTCGGCGTCCTTCTAGCGAGGTCGGATAGACGGCGTCCTGCGGCCGGTTGGCGCCGAGGCCGATCGCGGTGACGAGCGCCCGCATCAGATAGTCGGTGCCGTAGATGCCGGTCTTGGTCGTGAAAGCCCAGCCGTTGATGTTGTTGACGTCCTTGTTGATCTTGAACTGGAGCATGATCCGGTCGAAGGCGATCTCGGGGATGCGCTTGGCGAAGTCCGCCTTGAGCTTGCTCGCGTCGAAGTCCTGGCCGGGCACCAGGCCGATGCTGGCGAAGTGCGCGAGCTCTGGCGCATCCGCCGCGCCGGCGGGTTGGTCTTCATCAGCTGCGCAGCAGGGTGAAGTAGTCGACCGCGTCCATCCGGTTCACCTGGTCGCGGACGGCCGTCTTCATGTCGATCGACGGGTCGACCTTGCCGGGCGGCGGCGTGTAGTCCTTGCCGTAGGCGCTGAGCGGCACGAGCTTGCACTGGTCCTGGAGCGCATGCACCGCGGCATAGTCCTCGGGCGTGCCGGTGCAGTAGATGCGGCCGAGCAGCCACACGATGCTGGTCGGCGACTTGTACTCCTTGACGCCGGCCGGCAGCGTGCCCTTCCAGCCGGGGCCGGTGATCGCATAGGTCTGCGCACCGGTGCCGGTGGTGCGCTTGCCCGGCACCTGGAACACGTTGGTCCAGCCGTCGAGCATCGGGAACAGGCGTAGCGGTCCTTCATGTCGGGCAGGCTGAGGACCCACGGCTCCTTGCCGACATCGAAGAACGCGGTGGTGTAGAGCGTGTCGGCGTTGGGCGCCGTGACGTCGCGGAAGGAGGCGTCCGGATACTGGCGCAGCTTGATGATCTGGCCCATCGGCGCCGCGCGTCCCGACCGGTGGCCACGTTGGTGATGACGCGCCGCGTCATCTCCATCGTCACCAGCGGATAGCCGAGATGTAGGCGTCGGTCGCGAGCCAGAAATCTTCGAGCCCCTCGCCGATGCCCAGCAACTCGCCGAGGTCGGCATGACTCGATGTGCTCATCGATGTTCCGGCGAGCAGGCTGAGGCCGCCGATCGTTCGTAGCGACGGGTGATATTCATGGGATCAACTCCGTTGGCATTGGATTGAGAATAGTTTTGCTTTTTGCCGCGGCAGCGTCGGGACAAGGGAGGGCAGTGACGATCGCGAAGGTTCGATCCGATCTTTTGCGGAGATGCATTGACATCATTCCTTGTGCGAAAAAACCGGAACGACTTGAGGCATTCGCGCTTGGGCAAGCGAGGTCGAGTATCTCCACCGAAGGCGCACGCAGCATCGGCTGCATAAAACGCCTTATGGGCGCATGCGAAAATCAAAACAGGGTCGATAAAAAGTAAATGCGATCAGGCTGACGGTCGGTCGCTTAAAGGGCCGCTTCAACTGCCCGTTACGCAGGCTCCTATGCGAGACACTTTAGCATGCATGGAACCCGATCTTTAGCCGCAGCGCTACGCCGCGGCTTGCACACCAGTGTCGCAATTGAAGACTTCGACATTCGCGTGAGGCGTCGCACGAAATAGCGGTGCCGTGGTAGTGGCAGTACAGGATCATCGCTATGGCCGATCAAGCCGGATGGTCGGTCACGATTCCTTGGTCTCACGGGGCGGCCAGGAGCCACAGAACAGTCGGTACCGGATAAAAGCGTGGAAATGGCGCGCGCGTAACCATTTCGTTGCGGGATTCCGATAGTCTATTTAAGCGAGTGTGCGCGAGATGGCCGGTATGATGGATGCCGGCCGTCGACCAGTTCAGAATGTCGGGTGCACCCGGCCACCGCTCCGGCCCTCAAGTTGGATCCAACGATGCAGAAGATCATCGAATTCCGTGACGCGGCATCTCAAGCAGTGAGATCGCAAGCGACACAGCCGCTCTCCGTCGAACCGATATGGGCAGTCGTCAACTCCCTGTCCCGCACGCTCGAATGTATCAAGTCGCTGTGCGCGACGGCTCCGAACGGGCCGGTGCGAGACAAACTGGAAATCGAGCGGACCAATCTCGTCATTGGGCTTTTTGTCGCCCGGGTTGCGGCGATGCGCGTTGCCTCAAGCGAGCCCGCGCCGGAGGAGTCCGTCAGTTCGAATTTACAGGTCGCCAGCCGCCGTTGAATACCCGTTCTATAGCGTTTCGAGCGAAGTGGGCACCGGTTCGCGTATAGAAAACGCGTCAAAAATCAAAAGATTAGAGCCCGGTTCTGATTCAATCAGAACTCAAACCTCACGCGCTAGGGGATCAACTCACGCAATGTCGTGGTGATCTCTGCAACGGTGTAAGGCTTGTGCAGAAAGCGTCCGCCTTCGGGCAGGTCACCCTCGGTGATCCGGGCGTGGCCCGACGTCGCGATGATCTTGACCGGGGGCCAGCGGTTCCTCACGAAATGAGCGAGCTTCAGCCCGTCCATCGAACCCGGCATGTGAACATCGGTAAAGACGAGATGGATATCGTCGCGGGCGGGCGATCGCTTCGTCCGCATTGCCTGCTTCGACGACCTCAAATCCCGCGGTCTCGACCGTCTCGCGGGTGCCCATCCGGACCAGCACTTCGTCCTCGACGATGAGCACGACAGGTCGCCTGCGAGCGCTGCGCTGCATTGGGATCGACCGTAAAGCTGAGCGGAGCGTGATGGCATTAAAATGTCGGGTATCCGACACTACCGCAAGACGCCAACACGGTCTTTGTCGTTTAGTTCCGGGGGCGGGGCGGAATTTTTAGTCGAGCGGACCCAGCAGTTCCTCGTACCGCCGCTCGATGCGATCGTAACAGTCGCAGGAGACGGCGTGCAGTCCCTTGGCGTCGAGGATGGAAATACGGCCCCGGCCGATCTGAATGAGGCCGGCATTCTGCAGGGTGCGTTCGACCAGATTGATGGTGGTGCGCTTGAAACCCGAGCATCTGCCCGAAGAACTCCTGGGTCAGGCGGATATCGTTGCTGCCCAGCCGCTTCCTGCATTGCATGAGCCAGCGTGCAGCCCGGTTTTCCACCTGGTGCAGCGCCTGGCAGGCGGTCGATTGCTGCGACTGCGCCAGCAAGGAGAGATCGAACATCGCAACGACTTTCCGGAAGCTCTCGCTCGCGAGGCCGGCGCGATGAATTTCAGCGGCAGGGATGCGGACGGCGTCGCCCGCGACCTGCACGATCGAATCTGCAAACGACGTCGTGATGCCGTGGATGGTGGAGGATCCGATCATGCCCTCGCGGCCGACGATGGAGGTCTCGGCGGTCGCGCCCTGGTCGGTGCTGGCAAGAACGGAAACGATGCAGGAGCGCGGGAAGTAGCCGGACTCGATTTCAGACGAGGAGCCGTGGAGCAATTCGCCATGTTCGACTGATATCGTCCGCATGTGCGGCTTCAGCAGGGCCAGCGCGGCGGCATCCAGCAAACCCAGAAGGTGATTTTCAGCGGCCACGAAGAGCTCCAGCGCGAGATAGGCGGGAGCTTCAACTCTCTCTGTCACCGATGCCCGGGGCAGTGTCCGGCGATAGACCCACAGTGGGCGCAAGTAACGGCAATAGCCAATTAATTCGGGACTGATAGTCGGGTACCGGACAGTTCGGCCGATATATTGTAACTGTTGTGCCGCATTGCCCCGATTGCCGGACGCGTGACCCGGCACACTCGGTCGCAGCGCTATTTGCCGGAATGACGCTGCACCAAGCCAGCAGCCTGCCGAATTCGGCTGACATCGCAGTGTCGGGCTGCGACAGCACGGTTTCGCGCCCATCATCCTCGATGGTGATGGTGTAGCTCATTCATCTCGCGCTCGCCCGGAGCGCGCGGGCACTGCGGCTGAGACGGCCGATGCCGCGAGCCGCTTGAGCTCGGAAGCCCCAGGAGTTTCGTCCAAGGCCGCGGGATCCACGACCTGGGGCGGACGCTGCAGATAGATGCCCGCCGCATGCCCGCCGTGTTTGGAAAGCGTAACTTTCATGCTCAGCTACCTAGACGGGGTCAGGGGCGAGGCAATGCTCATATCTCGCCGCGGCTAATGCGGTTTGGATCTCAAGCCGGCGACCTCCTTCGACAGCTTCGATAGCTGGCTCGAGAGCTGCTCGATCTTCCCGCACCACCTCCGCCGAATCATCGCGGCGTCCATTGGCGGCCGCTGCGGCTGGTTGGTAGCGCATCCGGCTGGTTGTTGCGGCCAATGTCTGGGCGCCGCTGATGCGGATGCCGACCTCGTCCCAGGCGTGGAGGACCGCGGCCTGCTGATCGCTGTTCGCGGCCCGTAGAGCTGGCCGGCCTTGGCGTGGGTGGTATCGGCGAATTCCTGGAAATTGGTGTTGGCTCGACGCCTTCAGCGCGGCGTACCAGATGTGCCCCGGCGCCTCCCACGCGTAACCGCCGAGCCGTCGCGGCGCAGATAGAACGCCTTGTTCGGGATGCCGGAATTGATGTGAACGCCGCCCCAGTCGCCTTCCTCGGTGTCGGGCAGCGGGCACGAACTGCTCATGTGATCGGGCTGCGGATCGCGTCCGAACTCCTCGTTGTCGTAGGCCGTGCCCGGCGCCTTCAGCGATCGCAGCGCATCCGCTTCGATGCCCGGCGTGAAGATTTCCGCGCCGATCAGCCAGTCGGCCTGCTCCGCTGTCTGCCGCAGCGCCCACTGTTTCACCAGCGAGCCGAAGACGTCCGACATCGACTCGTTCAGCGCGCCGGACTGGTTGTGGTACTCCAGTCCGGCCGTGTTCTCGGTCACGCCGTGCGTCAGCTCATGGGCGATCACATCGAGGGACCTGGTGAAGTCGGTGAACAGTTATCGCCGTCCCCGTCGCCGAACACCATCTGACGGCCGTCCCAGAACGCATTGTTGTAGCCGCTGCCGTAGTGGACGTAGCCGTCCAGACGCATGCCGTTGACGTCAATGGAATTGCGGTCGAGCACCTCCTTGAAGAAGCGGCGCGTGTTGCCGAGGCCGTCGAACGCGTTATTTACCGAGTTGTCCGCCGAGGCGGGACCATCCTCGGTCCGCGCAACGCGTTGCCGACGGAAGAGAGGTGCATGCTGGCGCAGTCGAAGACGGTGCGCCGGCCATGCGTCGAGGTCGCCATGGCGGGCGCCAAGGAGCCCCCTCACAGCTCGCTCGCCGCGCAAGCGTGAGGTCGGCGAGCGGCGTTTTCGCAACGCGGCGTCGCGAATCCTGCTGTCCGGATTTTCGAGCAGCTTCTTCAGGATGTGGGGCGGGGTAATGCAGTTGATGCAGCGACATTGGTTCGTGAACATGAGAACCCTCCATCAAAATTACCTAATGTCGAGACGAATGAGATACGCAGGCAATCAAACAACGGTCGCGCGTACTGTCTACCCGAGGTAGAGAGCGTCAAGCCCGGTGGCGTGCATGGATTCAAAAAAATAATTGAACAAGAATAATTGAACGAAGGGTCAGTCTCGTTTCCACAACCGCGAGCAACGGACCTTGCGCTCCCCGCACCGGATCGGTGTTCGGCAGCTTTCACTTCCGGGATCGTCTTCAGCGCCTTCGCGTGGTTCTGCCGGCGTCGGCCGCGTGATCTGCATCTGCCGGTCCCGGCGGATAGGCGCCGACCACGCAGAAATCTTCCGCTGGCCGAGATGGACTAGACGTGCCGGTGCCCGGCAGGCAGGATCGGCGACGTCGCCGGCTGCGATGTCGAGTGCCTTGCCGTGGTCGCCGCCGAACTGCACGCGCGCATGTC
>CAWBRL010000008.1:0-214307 GCA_963791165.1 uncultured Alphaproteobacteria bacterium
CCCCTCCATTACATTTGCTCCGGACCGCTCAACGAAGGCCGATCATTCAGGGTCATTGCCTAAACGAGCCAGCGTTTGCGGCGCTTGTAGTGCTTCACATCGCGGAATGATTTGCGCTTGTCCCCGGCGACGCCAAGATAGAATTCCTTGACGTCCTCATTTGCAGCGAGCGCCCGCGCCTCGCCGTCCATCACCACGCGGCCATTTTCGAGGATGTATCCGTGGTTGGCATATTTGAGCGCCATATTGGTGTTCTGCTCGGCGAGAAGAAACGAGACACCTTCCTTGACGTTGAGACCCTTCACGATCTCGAAGATCTCTTCGACGATCTGCGGCGCGAGGCCCATCGACGGCTCGTCGAGCAGGATCATCTTCGGGCGCGACATCAGGGCGCGGCCGATCGCGCACATCTGCTGTTCGCCGCCGGACGTATAGCCGGCGGTCGAGCCACGCCGCTCCCTGAGACGGGGGAAATAGGCATATACTCGCTCGAGATCTTGCGCGATCGCGGACTTGCCGTCCTTGCGCGTGAAGGCGCCGGTCAGGAGATTCTCTTCGACAGTGAGGTGGGCGAAGCAACGCCGCCCCTCCATCACTTGAATGCAGCCGCGCCGCACCAGCTCGCTTGGCGACAGGGATTGCACTTCGACGCCGTCGAACAGGATCGAGCCCTTGGTGACCTCGCCGCGCTCCGCATGCAGCAGATTGGAAACCGCCTTCAGCGTCGTTGTCTTGCCCGCGCCGTTGGCGCCAAGGAGCGCGACAATTCCACCCCGCGGCACATCAAGCGATACACCCTTCAACACGAGGATGACGTGACTGTAGACAACCTCGATATTGTTGACCGATAGAAACAGCGCTGCCGCTTCTGTCGCCGTCGCGGCCTTAGGGATTGACACGCGGCCCTCTCCAAACGGTTGCTGCTTTCGAGAGATCCGGGAGGAGGCGAACGCTCCTCCCGGATCGCTGAGAAGCGTTCAGCTCTCTTTCGAGCAGTCGCGGGGTTGGATCTTCTTCTCCGCGGCATACTTCGCGGAAACATCGTTGACGAGCGGTTCGGTGATGGACTGGTTGGCCGTGTACCAGTCGGAGATGATTTTCCAGCCCTTGCCGTCCCACTGCTGTACGCGCGACTCGCGCGCGCCCTCATGGTCGGAGCAGGAAATCTTGATCGGCTTCAACATATCCTCGAAGCCGAGTTCCTTAAGACGTTCATCGGAGACGTTGAGGTTCTCAAGACCCCAACGAACTTGATCGCCCGTCAGCGGCTTCTTGCCGAACTTTTCCTGCGCCTTGCGGATCGCTTCCACGCCGAGCATGGCATTCACCAAACCGCGGTTATAGAGAACTTCGCCGACCTTGCCAGGCTCCGACAATCCTTTGCCCTTTGCATAGACGTGCTTCTCCATGTCGGCATGCACGGAGAATTTGCCTGCGCCATGCTGAAGCATCAGCGCCTTGTAACCAGCGGCTTGATCGCCCGCGGGCGTCACATCCGGCTCAGCGCCTGACCACCAAACACCGAGCATCTTATCGCGCGGATAGCCAACGGCCGCCGCTTCCTTGACTGCCGTGCCGTTCATGACGCCCCAGCCCCACAGCAAAACATAGTCCGGCCGGTTCTGGCGGATCGCCAGCCATTGCGACTTCTGTTCGACACCGGGGTGCGTAACCGGGATCGGTGTAAACTCAAAACCGTGCTTCTGCGCCAGCACCTGCAGCGTCGGGATCGGCTCCTTGCCGTACGGGCTGTCGTGAAAGACCAGCGAAATCTTCTTGCCTTTCAGCTTGTCGAAGCCGCCGAGCTCCTTGGCAACGTGCTGGATCGCGATATCGGCCGCGGACCAGTACGTCCCGAGCAGCGGAAAATTGTACGAGAACACCGCGCCGTTCTTGGAATCGGCACGGCCGTAACCCATCGTGATGATCGGGATCTTGTCAGTCGCGGTCTTTTCGGTGAGAGCGAATGTAATACCGGTCGACAGCGGGTTGAAGAAGGCGGCGCCGGTTGGGCCCTTGCCCTTGAGGCGCTCGTAACACTCAACGCCCTTGTCGGTGGCGTAGCCGGTCTCGCATTCCTCGACCAGAAGCTTGACGCCGTTGATGCCGCCGTCGCGCTCATTGATCAGGTTGTAATAGTCGGACATGCCGTTTGCGAACGGTACGCCATTCACGGCGTACGCGCCCGTCCGGTAGGACAGAATCGGAATGAACTGCTCATTCTGCGCTGCAGCCGGAGTTGCAAGCGCCACGCCGGATAGTACGACTGCCGCCAGTATCAGTTTGTTGCGTGCCATATCGACGTCCTCCTCCTTCAGCTCGGCTTTGCGGTGCCGGATCCTGTTTTGCGGGCTTCCCTGCTCCTTCTGCCAACGACCGCCGCTCCGCGTTGCGATCTCCGGCTTCCTTGCGCTGACCGCCCCTTCAGTAGGGAAACGGCCAAAGTCTGAGCTTCTCCTTGCCAAGCGAGATGAGCCGGGCAAAGCCATGTGGCTCCTTGATGAGAAGATAGCAGATCAACGATCCAAAGATGATGAATTCCAGGTGTGTGATCGTTTCGGTCGACAGCGGCACGCCGAACTGGGTTGGAATCAGGTTCAGCATGATCGGTAGAATGAGGATAAAGGCCGCACCTACGAACGAACCCATGATCGATCCCAGTCCGCCGATGATCACCATAAACAGAAGCTGCAGCGAACGGTCGATCGAGAACGCGAGCGGCTCCCACGAACCTAGATAGACGAACGCCCAGAGTGCGCCCGCCACGCCGATGACAAATGAAGAGACCGCGAAAGCCGTGAGCTTTGCGTAGAGCGGCCGGATACCGATCAGCTCGGCGGCAATGTCCATGTCGCGGATCGCCATCCATTGTCTGCCGAGATTGCCGCGAACGAGGTTCTTCGCCAGAACCGCGAACACCGTTACGAAGATCAGGCAGAGTAGATAACGCTCGATCGGCGTGCCCACGACCAGACCGAAGAAATTCAGTGTCGGTGCATTGACCGACCCTGACGGCGCGTAATTGGTGAACCACGACACCCGCAGGAACACCCAGTCGAAGAAGAACTGCGCTGCGAGCGTTGCAACCGCCAGATAGAGGCCCTTGATCCGCAGACTGGGAACACCGAAGAGGATTCCGACAACCGCCGCCGTGAGCCCGCCGAGCAAAATGGATAGCAGTACGGGCAACGGCGGGATCGAAATCGCGAAGCCAAGCCAGGCAAGCGGAATATGAACGCCGGTCCCCAACTTGTAGGCAGAGTACGCGCCGATGGCCATGAACGCGCCGCTGCCGAGCGAGATCTGGCCGCAATAGCCGACAAGAATGTTTACGCCGATAGCGGCGAGTGCGAGGATCAGGAAGGGCAGCAGAATGGCCCGTAGCAGATAGTCGCTGCCGAACGGCCAAATGTGGAAGTTGGCCAGCAGCGGCACGCCAATGAAGGCGATACCGAGCAAGATGGCGAGCGCCATACGGTCCTGGCGGATCGGGAAGATCGCCATATCCTCCGCGTAGGTCGTCTTGAATTGGCCAGCCTCGCGATAAAGCACAACTAACTCCTCGTCTCAGATACGTTCGATGATCCGCTCGCCGAACAGACCCTGCGGCCGCACGAGCAGCACCGCCAACGCCAGCACATAGGCGAACCAATATTCGATACCGCCCCCAATATGCGGCCCCAGGAACCCCTCGGCGATCTTCTCGCCCGCACCCACAATGAGCCCGCCGACGATGGCTCCTGGAACGGAGGTAAAGCCCCCAATGATCAGAACCGGCAAGGCCTTCAGCGCGAGAAAAGTGATGGAGAACTGTACGCCCAGCTTGGTACCCCACACGGTCGCTGCAACCAGCGCAACGAGACCGGCAACAAACCAAACCACGAACCAGATCCAGCTGATTGGAATCCCGACCGACTGCGCGGCCAAGTGGTCGTCGGCAACCGCCCTGAGTGCGCGACCGGTCTTGGTACGCTGGAAGAAGATCGCGAGGCCGGCGACCAGAATGCCGGCGATAAAGCCGCCCCAGACATCCAGCTTGTTGACCAGAATTCCGCCCGGAAAGAGGTTTTCAAACAGGAACCAGGCGTCCGTCGGAAACAGCCGCAAAGGGTAAGCATCGGAACCGAAGATCATCTGCGCCGCACCCTCGAGGATGAATGTCACGCCGATAGTGGACATGAACAGCGTGAGGCCGTCCTGGTTGACAAGAGGTCCGATCACGAACCGCTCGATCAGCCAGGCCGTTATCGCCATGATCACGGCGGCGAAGCCGATGCCGATGATGATCGCAGCCCAAAGCGGGAAACCCGCGACCACCAGGAAGTCAAGCGAGCGGACCAGCGCCAGCCCTGCGAGCAATACCATTGCGCCTTGGGCAAAATTAAAGACACCGGATGCCTTGAAGATGAGCACGAAGCCGAGCGCGACCAACGAGTACAGCACGCCGGACAGCAATCCGCCGATCAGCACTTCGAGAAATTGGCCCAACGCGATCACACAATGCTCCTTAGCGCGCGACGCCGAGATAGGCGTCGATGACGGCATTGTTCTTCTTCACCTCATCCGGCGTGCCGTCGGCGATCATCACGCCATGATCGAGCACCGCCACGCGATGGGAGAGATCCATTACCACAGCCATGTCGTGCTCGATCAGCGCGATAGTCGTGCCGAAATGATCGTTCACGTCGATGATGAACCGCGACATGTCCTCCTTCTCTTCGAGGTTCATGCCTGCCATCGGCTCGTCGAGGAGAAGAAGATCGGGCTCCATTGCAAGGGCGCGGCCGAGTTCAACGCGCTTCTGCAGGCCATATGGCAAACGCGCAACCGGCACCTTGCGGATCGCCTCGATCTCCAGAAAATCGATGATCTCCTCGACCCGGTGCCGATGCTCGATCTCCTCTGCCAGCGCCGGGCCGTAACGCAGCATCTGCCACAGAAGGCCTCGGCGCATCTTCAACGCGCGGCCAGCCATAATATTGTCGAGCGCGCTCATTCCCTTGAACAGTGCGACGTTCTGAAAGGTGCGCGCGATGCCGCCACGGGACGCCTCGAAAGGTTGCATCCTAGCGCGGGTCCGACCCTTGAAGGTGATGGCGCCATGATTCGGATGATAGAAGCCGTTGATGACGTTGAGCATCGAGGTTTTGCCGGCGCCGTTCGGTCCGATGATGGCGCGAATTTCGCCCTTCCTGATGTCGAACGAAACGTCCGTCAGCGCTCTCACGCCGCCAAACACCAGCGATACGCCCTCGACCTGAAGCAAGATTTCGTTCGTGTCCGGCGCCCTCATGCGGCCTTTCCCAGAGATTCCGTCGAACCAACTGTTTGCAAGTCGCGGATCTTGACCCGCGCCGCGATCACGCCCTTGCGGCCATCCTCAAAAGTGACTTCGGTGGAAATTTCGGCTTCATGCGAACCGTCATAGAGCGCCGTGACCAGTGGAGCATAGCGCTCGGCGACGAACCCGCGGCGAACTTTCTGCGTGCGGGTCAGTTCGCCATCGTCTGCGTCGAGTTCCTTATGCAAAATGAGAAAGCGGCGAATCTGCGCGCCCGCCATCACCTTTTCCTTCGCGAGGGAGCGGTTCACCTCGGCAACATCTTTCGCCACCATGTCATAGACCAGCGGATGCCCCGCCAGCTCCTGGTAGGAACCGTAGGCGATGTTGTTACGTTCGGCCCAGTTCGCCACAGCGGCCGGGTCGATGTTAATAATGGCGCAAACGAACTCCCTGGAATCGCCGAAAGCGACCGCTTCCTTGATGTTGGGAAAGAACTTCAATCTGTTCTCAATATACTTCGGCGCAAACATCGTGCCGTCGGCCAGCCGACCGACATCCTTCGCACGATCGATGATCTTCAGATGTCCCGTCTTCTCGTCGAAGAAGCCGGCATCGCCGGTCTTGACGTAACCGTCAGACGTCATGGCCTCCGCGGTCTTCGCCTGATCCTTGAAATATCCGACAAACATGCCGGGTGAGCGGAACTGCACTTCACCTGATTCCGCAATGCGGATGTCGACGTTCGGCGCCGTCGGACCAACCGTATCGGAGTAGATCTCTCCGTCAGGCTGACAGGTGACATAGAGGAACGCTTCGGTCTGACCGTAGAGTTGCTTCAGGTTCAGTCCGATCGAGCGGTAAAACGCGAAAAGATCCGGACCGATGGCCTCACCTGCAGTATAGGCAACGCGCACGCAAGACAGGCCAAGAACGTTTTTAAGGGGCTCGTAGAACATCAAGCGTCCGAGCGCATAGAGCAACCGGCCTGACAGCGGCACCGGCTTTCCGGTCAAAATCGACTCGCCATGCCGCCGCGCAATGCCAAGGAAGTAGTTGAACATTCGCCGCTTGATTGCCGCAGCGTCCTCCATGCGGATCATCACCCGCGTCAGCATGGTTTCGAAAACGCGCGGCGGAGCGAAATAGAAAGTTGGTCCGATCTCGCGCAAATCCTGCTCGATCGTCTCACCGCTCTCGGGACACGCCATGCAGAATCCAGCGACAAGGCCCTGTGCATAGTTGAGGTAATGATCGCCCACCCAGGCGAGCGGCAGGTAGGCGAACGCCATGTCGTTGTCGGTCAATCGGTCGAATCTGACAGTATCCGTCGCAGCATCGATGCAGCCTCGCGCCGACAGCATGACGCCCTTCGACGCGCCGGTTGTTCCCGAGGTGTAGAGGATGATTGAGATGTCAGAACCTTCACCCTGCCGGATGATTTCATCGATCTGCTCGCCAAGCGCAGCGTTGGCCGCAAGCGCGGCGCGACCGTCTTCGATGACATCGTGGATTGCGATCAATCGGCTGTGATCGTAGTCGCGGATTCCACGCGGCTCGTCATAGACAATCTTGCGGAGATGCGGCACCTGGTCGGATACGGACAAAACTTTATCGACCTGCTCCTGATCTTGCGCTGCGACAAACTTGACATCGGCGTGAGCGAGGACATAGGCAAGCTCGTGAGCCACCGCATCCGAATAGACCGGAACCGGAATCGCACGCAGCGACTGCGCTGCCATCACGGTCCAGTAGAGCTTCGGCCGGTTGGAACCGACTATGGCAATCGTGTCGCCTGGCTGCAATCCAAGTCGCTGCAAGCCCGCGGCATAAGCACGTACGATCTCGGTAACCTGGGTCCAGGTCCACGTCTGCCAGATGCCAAGATCCTTATGCCGAAACGCCGGACGATTACCAAACTGCGCGGCGTTTCGCAGAAGCAACTTGGGGAACGTGTCAAACGATCCGCCATCGGCCATGTCGGTCTCCACCCAAAACCGGCACGTTGGTTCGCGCCGGCACACGGTGACCTGCGTCCTTCAGGCAGCAGCCATGCGAGTTCTGCATGGTTCCCTTCACAATGCAAGGGATTGAAAGTCCTACAAGCCCAGGTTGGCAGCCTCGGGCGCGGTTGATTGGCTCACGACGGGTATTCGTTGCGAATTGGCCATTGGGATGGGATGGGGCGCATTGTCGCAACGCAATCACTCGATGACCGAGATGGGTCAGTCGCGTCGATTTGGCCGCGTACAGATGACTTCCGGTCTTCCCCTGTAAACGGACGTCGTCAGGGAAAGTGAGCATGTCTCAAAAGTGCAAGTCTTTTTGGGATGACGGACGAAAACTTTCTGGGACGCCGACGTGCGTTGCATGCAATGTCTCGCGGGCCTTAAATCCCCCGTCCGACGTTTCACCGGACGGAGCGTGTCTTAGTCGAACGCCTATTCGCGGCGTGGATCAGCCACCAAACCACCCTTGGGGCAAGTTAGCGATCAATGACCACGGTCCGCTCTCGATCCTCGCGATTTCTCTCGATGGCTGCAATCGTCTCTGGAGTCTCGAACTCACCTTCTTTGACGCTTGCTGTGCTCCGGTCCAACTCCACACGGTGTTGAACCGATCCCACCGTGTAGGCGCCGTCTAGCGATGCCAGACTTATTTCAGGCTCGCATTCTTGTGAGCGGGCCGGCAGGATGCTGCACGTACTCACAACCGCCAGCAGGGCAAAAACGTATCTCATGATCCGCTCCTTCCTGCCCGCTGAAGTCAACGGTCTGCAGCGGCAACGGTTCCGCTAAGGTGGAGCACTCGCTACGGCGGATCAAAACCGATCGGACTACACGCACATTTCTCCGAGCTCGTCTCCGAGCTCGAAGTGGGAACCCGACACGGGCAAGTTTCCTTACTCGATCACTCGTCAGCGCAGCTGACCATCCCCTAGCTTTGCCGGGCGGATCGTCTGGCCTGGAAACACAGGACGCTTCAGCCGCGTTTGCCGCCCGCGACGTAGCCGGCGGTGACCTCGTCCTTGTGGGCGGCGAACGCTGCCAGGACTTCGGCCTTCTCGCGTTTCGGAACCTTGGCAAAGTCCAGCGTCCGTCCAAGTTCGGCTGCGACCTCATCAAAATCGGCCGGGGAGATCCGGAGATCCCGATGGGCCTCCTCCAGGCCAACAGGCGTCTTGCCGGGCTTGGTGGCAGTGAACTGGAAGGGCCCACCTGAAACGTTGCAAACCCAAAGCGTGCGCATGAACTTGAGGCCGGGCAACCTTTTCAGGTTCTTGGTGTGCCATTCCCGTAGTTGCGGGTTCTTGGACTTCTGGCCGACGACGGGGTTCTTCACAATGGCGTCGCTGAAGTGATCCACCACCGCCGCAATGGCGAATACGCCCCCGAGCCGCTCGTACAGACTTTTCTCAGACGTGGTTTCCTTCGTGGTTTCCTTGGCCTGCGCGTAGGCGTTATCAGCCCCCGCCAAACCGACTGGGGCAGCGCTCAGCGCCAGCCCTGCGACCACCTTGCGTCTCGTGATAGAAGTCGAAGGCGCCTGTGCCATTTGTTACCTCCTTGGTGATGGTAAAGATACTACCGTCCCGCGCCAACGGGTCCGCCTGCAGGCTCGCCTCCCCGCTTACCTGTCTCATCGGCTCTCATCGGCGCTGTGCGTGCTAGCTTGGATGGTCTTGAAGGAAAAAGGTCCCCGGAAAAACGACCGCGGACGCCAGTTGCGCTCGACAATATAGAGGGTGAACGCGGACCGGCTCGACTTGATGGGTGCTATCATCGACCGCATGCGCTTTCCTCGACCCAGCGTCACCAATTGCTGCTCGCCGACCGCGGCCACGACACCGCAGCAATTGCTGCGGCGATCGAGGTGGCACTGCGCGACAATCCAAACGCCAGCCTGCTCGAAATCGAGTTGGCGTTTCGGGATGGTCGCTTCAACGACGTATCTGGTTCTCACGACCGAGAGGTTCGAGATCGTGTTTGGTATGCCGGCAATGCTGGCCGCGCTCGCCGCGGCAGGAATGACGCCAGAAGAAAACCGGGCAGCGTTAGCGGGCTAATACGGAGCGCGCAAATGAAGCGGCCACTTGAACCCTACTGGCTTTACGACAAGGTCAGTGCGTAGCTCGGGCGCAGCGATTGCGGCTCATAGACATCAAAGCGAAAGCAATACCCAGATCGCCAAACCGCAGAGAGCGACAAACGAAAAAAGCGAAAGCCAGAGAACTGCGTCGTCTCGGTTCATCGTCGGCGAATTGATGCTGGTTTAGCCGCGAATTGCAGCCGTCAAAGCGGAAATAACACCCAGAACGACGCACAGTAGGCAGCGAACACCCCAGCAAGCGAAAGCCAAACAAGGACGTCGTCTCGGGTCATAGTCCGGTTCTGCCAGATGATGTTGGTCTAGCGGCGAGTGCGGAACACGGCGGTGCTGATGGGTTACCGGAACACCCGCGCGCAGTCTTGTGATTGCGCGCCGATTATTTGTTTTTGCGCGCCACACATCTGCAACGTCGAGGCCGAGCGGCAGGTTGTGCGTGGGATCGCTGCGATCACTCGATCGAGGTTAAAAAACCGTTCCACCGACTATTGCTAAAATTGGCATATCCAGACTGCCGGCTTTCCGAATGGCGTTTCGATTTTCATAGTATGCGCGTCTCCGGCGAGAAAACCGCAGCGGTTCAATCGCCACCTCCGCGCCCCAGACCGAGCGCGCGCATCTCGTCGGAGCAGCACGATGGTTTTGGCGAATGCTCGCCAATTTCAGGGCAGTTTGCGAGGTTCGCAATGATACCTTGGACCACCCAAGAAATCTCCCTACTGATCGGCCTTTGGCCGACCGCATCCGCCGCGCAAATCTCGAAATGGTTGAACCGCTCGCGCGGGTCGGTATTCGGAAAGGCAATGCGGTTGCGCAGCGATGGCGTGCTGCAGGCCGAGTTGGAAAAGCATTTCGAGGTGAACCCGGCGGTGCAGACGCGGCCGGTTTCCGCCAAGACAACGGTAACATCGATCAGTCCGGCAAAGCCGACGCTACCGATCGATGCCACCGTGCCGCCGCCGGAAATGCGGCGTTGCTCGCTGCTCGAACTCGACGACGGTCAATGCCGCTGGCCGCTCGGCGACGTGCACCAGGTCGCGACGCTGTTCTGCGGCGGCGACACGGTGCCAGGGCGGTGCTATTGCGCGCACCACCTAAAGCGGGCATCCTCCTGGCATGCTTGATCTTGCCCAGGTTCGCACCTTGCTCCTAGCCGAACGATCACGCGATGTCGCCGTGATCACCGAGGCTGACGATGCCGTGCTGGCGACGAGCCCTGAAGAAAGCCCGATCGATATCGAAATGGTGTTCCGCGGCGCCGGCTCGCCCGTCTATTTGATCGGCAAGCCCAGGCTCACCATCGTGATCGGCATGCCGGCCTGGCGTAGCGCACTCGATCGGCTCGGCATGTCGCCGGAACAGAACCGGCAAGCGTTGGCGGGCGAGCCGACTTAACCGGAGCTCACGCGCGCGCCGGCGGCCAATGCGCTGCACGAAATACACTTTCGGCGCGTCTGGCGAGATGTTGAAGCCCTGGTCGCAGGCCTTGCAGAAAATGTTCCGGCTCATACCGACGCGCGGTCTGAGGTCGAAACCGTCGCAATCCGGACATCGCCCGGCGTTGAGCGCCATCACAATGCGCATACGGTCCGGATGGTCCTGCGAGATATCTTCGATCATAGCGGAAATAGCACCCAGACCGCCAAACCGCAGAGCACCATACACCAAGCAAGCCAAAGCCAAATGGCGGTTCATCGTCGGTGCTGACAGTTGATGCTGGTTGGATTGGCTAAAAAGGCCGGCGGTCCACCAAAAACCGGGACGGGGGCGAACCGCTGCCAGATCAACTCCGATTTCTCGGCTTCGTCGAGATTGGTGGGATGCAACTGCCAAAGCGGGGATCAAGCGGCTCGTAGCGCGAATTTATTCTTACGACGATATAGAGCGCAGCCAATACCAGCGAGCCGAGCGGCAGCACTATCCACGCTGGTGGCTGGACTGCGATCAACACGGTTGTCACGCAGATAACCAGCAGCAAGACAGCGCGCAAAGCCAGTCTCGAGTTCATGAAACCCGTTCCCGCGAACGCCTTATCTCAATATTCGCGCTTGCGTGGGCCGTGTCAATCACGTCTCGTTTCTACCGGCTTCCGCGCAATGCAGCGCCAAAATTTTACAGCCGGATCGCGGTGACCGCAGCCGCCTGCGCCTCGCGGCCTGGCCGGGCGTACCATTCCGGGCCACCGCCACCACGACGAGCCAGCGGGCCCGCGGCTTTCAGTTTCAGCACCATCGTAATTTGCCCGAGACTGCCGTCGACCGCGAGCGCGGTTCATCCCGATCAGCTCGGCGCGGATGCTGGTCAATTCGGAAGGTCGGATCTATTCGCTGGTGTAGCCCATGGCTTTGCCCTCGGCGCTTGTGGCCGTGCGAAAATCGCATGGGCTATTTGGATCGAGGGGTATCTGCCGCCCGTCGACGGGACCGCGAACCAACGCGCGGTAAATCTAGGCCGACGCCGCGCGGATGCAACGCCTAAATCAAGCCGCTTTCCACGCGCTGGATTGCCATCATGAGCGACTGGACCAACGAGGAAATCGGTGAGCTCGTTCGGCTGTGGCCGACAGCTTCCGCCGCGCAGATCGCAAGGCGGCTGCACCGGGCGGTCGGTGCGGTTAGCGGCAAGGCGAGCCGACTGCGCCACGAGGGTCTGTTGCCGGCTGGCGGCGTGGCAAAGCAATACGACGTGAAACCGTGGCGGGCGCGGTCGCAGCTGGCGCAAATGCGCCAGCTAAAAAGCGCACCGGCAAAGCCGACGCCACCCGTCAACGACGTACTCGACATGCGGCCGTGCTCCATCCTCGAACTCGACGCAACACGGTGCCACTGGCCGCTCGGCGACATCGAAGAGGTCGCGGTGCAGTACTGCGGCGGCGTGGCGGTGCCCGGTCGGGGCTATTGCGTGCACCATTGGGCGCGCGGGCACGGCAAGGTCGCGTGATGCTCACAGCCCACCAACGCCGCGACTTGCTCCGGATTGAGCAATCACGCGATGCCGTCGCCATCGCCGACGCCATCTCGGCGGTGCTGGCCGACAATCCCGACGCCGACTTGCTCGAAATCGAAATGATGCTGCGCGCCGCGGCCTCCACGGCCTACCTGGTCGCCACCGCCGAAGGGTTCACGGTCATCGTCGGCATGAGAAACTGGGTCGCCGAACTCGACCGCCTCGGCCGGACGCCGGAACAGAACCGGACGCTGTTGGCGGGCAATGCATAGCATCGCGCACCGATCTGCGCTCGATCACCGCTGCCGGCCGGCATATCGGCCCTTTGGCTGCAAATGCGGCTGTTTCGGCATGATTCCTTTGCCCCAGAACTCTCGCGAGTTTTGGTAGTTGTTGGCGCTGGCGTCGAGAGTGGCGCCGCGGATCAGGCCCCAATAGTCGGCCCTCATCCTTGCAACGATGGGCTCACCGGCTTCCATCAGCCGGTGCAGCGTGCCGTCCGCCGCCCAGCGTTGCTTCCGGGTTCTCAACGATCGCGGGTTGCCATAGGCCGCCGGCAAAGAATCCAGACTGCACCGGCAGGCCTCGGAATAGAAAATGCCCGAAAGCATCAAGCGATCGTCCAATCTGGGTTTGCCAGGGCCGCCAGTCGGCGGCAGCAACGGCGCGAGCTTTTTCCATTCGGCGATGTGGATCATAGGGATTCGGGGCATGGTTCGCCTCGATCGTTACCGGGAACGATCGGGTGAGCTTAGTTCCGTTCCCGGAGAATTTGAATGAGTGCGGGATTGTGAGCGATTGGCACGGCCCCGCTTTGGATCGCCACCGCCTAGGAAGCGGGAACCGCCCCCCGTCAATTACGAAACCACGGATGCGAGCGTGAAGTCGGCCAGCCTCGCTCGTCACAGCCACTGCGTTCGGGTTTGCCCTTGGCCTCGGCAATCTCCTTGTTTGTTTCGATCGAGTGATGCGACGGGCAGAGTGCCTGATGGTTTGCAGGTTCATACGCCAGGCTCCAGGCTTTCTGCAGCCGTCGCCTGTGATGGACGTGACAGCAGCCAGGACCAATCAGCGCCTCGGTGCAGCCTGGAGCCTGGCAGGTATATTCGGCATCATGCATCGCCTGTCGACGCGCAGTCTTCCACCCTTTGCTATTGTAGATCCGCATTGCCGGCGTGACCTTGCCGGCGCGCATGTGATCGTGTCGTTTTGTTCGGGGCATGGTGCAACAATACACCAAACCAGCTCAGGCGGCAGCGGGTGCATCTCCGGCGTCAGGCAGATCGGGATCCACGTTGAGCAACACCTCGCAGTCACAGTAGCCGCCATGCCGTCGGAAAAACGCCAGCGTGCCGTCAATGTCGATCCCGCCGAGCTCGGTCAGCACGGCTTCCGCATAGCGGTGCTTTGAGCGCCGCTGCCGTCATTGCCACAGCGCCACGTTCCTTTGGGCAAGCCGTCAGTGATGGTGTCCCCGAGCAGTCTGACGAACAGGCTCCAGCGCGGGCTTGCGGGCGTCAAAATCTCAAGTGCCATGGACACTCTCCTTGCTCAGTTGGGTGTTGCCGGCGGCCACCGGCGCGGTTCTCTGGCGCAGGGAATGCTGGGAATGCAGGGCTTGTTTCCGTCCTTATTCCCTTTTTTGTCTCTGCCAAATTCTCGCGCGTGGGCAAAAACATTCCCTGCATTCCCATCATTCCCTGCACTCTACGAGGTCGCCTTGACCTGCCATTGCACCGAGTTGACCCGTGCCAGTCCGTATCGCCGCAGCATCAGGCGACCGAGGCGCCGATCCTTGTGGGTGCGCAGCCAGTGGCCGAGACGGCGGTTGTCGATGTTACCGGACCTGGCGGCGGCTACCGCCATGAGTGCGTCGTGCAGCGCTTCGTTCACAAGATTTCCGGTGCTGTCGCGCTCGCCGGCGCGCTTGATGATCTCGGCGACGGTCACGCTGTCCTCCTCGAAAACCTTTGCCCAGGCCTCGAGCACGGCGCCGAATGCCTGCCGCTCCGGGTCGTCCTCGGACGCAGCCGCCATGGTGCGTACCGGGTCGCCGCAGCCGAGCCACAGCAGCGCCGACCGCACGATATTCGACCAGGCGACAAACGACGGCAGCGGCCTGGCCGGCGGCTCGCTCCGCCAGCATGAAGGCGCGACAGATCGTGAGTGCGGCGGCGACGTAACGGCCTCGGTCGGCCATGATCCGGCTGAGCGGGTTGTCGGCGAACTGCCGCTGCCACGGTTCCTCGGTCTCGGCGTCCATGTGCGCGATCACGGTGCGGCGTATGATGTCGCCGGTGGGTGTCAGGTTGTTGCCGGTCGCCAGCACGATCAGGCGCGGCTCGATCCGCGGTCCTGCCGACTGACCGAGCACTCGCACCTTGAGCAGAGGCCGGTCCAATAGCTGGCACAGGAAGTCGCCACCGAGCGGCCGGCTGACGTTGTCGAGCGACAGGATCGGCTGGGCGTCGAGCACCGCGGCAACGAGTCGTTTTTCGAGTTCTTCCTCGTCGCGGCCGGTTGCCGCCGCCGGACAGCAGAAACCTGTCGCGATTGCGGCGGCCAGGTCGCACAGGTAGCTCTTGCCACTGCCCTTCTCCGGCGCCGAGATCGCGTGTAGTGGAACCGTCGGCAATGCGGCGCGCACCACCGGCGAGATCAGGGCACTAAACGCCACCGCCTTCGCGTCGTCGTCGTCCAAGGGAAACTCGGCCAGAAGCTTCTCGAGTAGCGCCAGTGCGGCTTCGGCGTCGGCCCGGGTTGGACGCTGCGGCATCTCCGCCAGCGCCAGCGCGCTCGATCAGGTACATGCCGGTGGCGGCATCGTAACCAGGCTTGTTGAGGATTGAGCCGTCTGGCCGCAGCGAGGGCGCTGCCAGCACACCGCGCACAGCCGGGAACGGCCAGCGGCCGGCACGGCCGAGGATGAGCTCGGCCACGTCGCTTGGCGGCTTGGTATGAACCCACGCTTTCTGCCGGCTGTCGTGGCGTTCAAATCGCGCAGCCTGTTCCATGTAGCTGCGCATCTGGATAGACGCTCACCGGCGCCAGGCCCACGGTCTGCACCGGCCTGTCGTCGGCACCGCGGGCCTCGAGATGCAGCGGGTGCACCAGCGTGGTGTCACGGCGAAACAGCGGCAGGCCGGCGTCGATGAATGGCGCGCTCGGCTGCTTCCGCGGCACTGGTGAGCTCGGCGTCCAAGCGGATCACCGGGTTGTTGCCGTAGGCGCTGCTATTGCCGACCGCCAGCCCGAGCCACTCGGCCAGCCTGGCGGCGATTGCGTCACCGAGGATTTCTTTCAGCTTCGGAAAGCCATAGGCCGGCTCGCCGTTGCCGACCGCTTCGGCGGCGTCCCTGGCACAGCGCACCCGATCCGCCGGGCGCGGATCACCGGTAGCCTGCACCACGGTGCGGACGAACGCCTCGATCGCCTGCGGCTCCCAGCCGGCCCGCGCCAGACAACCGCCCAGCGCCAGAGACAGGTCGTGCCGGTTACCCTGCGGCGGCCAGTAGCGGATCAGGAGCGCCGCTGCGGCGACATGGCCGACCAGCTTGATCAGCTGTGCACTGTCGAGCTCGGCCGGTGGCATTCGCTCGCAGCCACTCTCCCAGCGGATCGGCTCGCCGCAGGCATGCACCGAGCCGGGAAAGATGGTTTGTGCGCCCTTGTCGCTGCCGATCCGCAGTTCGACCAGGCGCGCTGCCTTGGCGTCGCTGCGCTGCTTGACCGGGTCGTCATACGGCAGCACCGCCTTGGTGCCGGCCGGAAACTTCACGCGATAGAGCCAGTGCGCGCCTGGCGTGGAAAGCCGGCCGAAACGTGCGGTCGGCGGCAGTAGTGCCGCAGCCGCGGCGATCGCCTCGGGACAATCGAGATCAACATCGCACAAGTCGGCGGACGGTGGCCCGAGGATGACGCCAATATTGAGCGGGTCTCCATTGAAGTAGCGCCGCGCGGTCTGTCTGGTCAGCCGCAATTTCTGCCAGTCCTTGATCACCGGCCCCTTCTGCCGGTACGGCACTGGCACCGGCGACCAGCCGCGCTTGATGTAACCCAGGGCGATGCTGAGCGCGCTGACTGTCATGACGCGACTCCGGCTCTGCGGGCGAGGTCATCAAGCCATTGTCGCTGCCTGGCGCTGAGGAAGACCGCGTCGTAGCGGCGGGCGCGTGCAAGTAGTCCATCAAGAAACTCTTCCGATCGGGATCCGAGCATGGCGCCGCTGTCGCGTAGCCTGGTGACGAGATCGACCAATTCCTCGGCGTCTACGGTGTCTGAGTCGTCGTCCCGGCGTGCCTGACGTCGCGGCGGCTCGCGAACTGGTGCCGGTGTGGTGATCAGTGCGACCAGATCGTGCCAGTCGCGGTCGTTGCTTTTCAACACCCGCTCGATCGCGGCCACTGCGCCGACCCGCTCGCCGTTGTGTTCCGACGACAGCAGCGGCAGAAGTTTGCCGAGCTTGTCGCGAACCTCGGGTGGTAAAGGGCGGGTCGGCGTGGTGCTCATGGGCCTCAAGCCTCAGCGATCAAAAGGGATGCTGTCGCCCTTCATGTCGTCAGGGTCGGCCGGGTAGACACGAACTCCCTTGGTGGGCTTACCGCCGAAGCTTGTCGGCTCGGTCTTCACAAGCACCGGCTTGCCAACCCAGGCAGCGGGGGCTTTGCCGTAGGCAGACGCCAGGTTGTTGGCGTTCGTCTTGTTGCAAGGCAGGGGCTTTCGAAAGGCCCTGAAGTGCAGCAACAGCTTGGCCTCGCTTCTCCCATCAGGGCGGTCGAAGATCTCTTTTCCAACCGTGTCAATGACCGTTCTGGTGGGCTTCACGTCGTCCGGCCCAAGAAACTTGGTGCCGTACATATCGTTGAAGTCGTCTTCGTTCATGCCGCCGCCGTTACCGGCACCAGCACCGCTGTGCTTTACGCTCTTAGCCATGATCTGATCTCCTCTTGTCTGATTCTCAGTGTGCGTCGAAGCCAGACCCTTCCTGCACACGACCCGCCTCGACACTGGGCCGCATGGCCTTCCGTTCTTTGAGCTTCTTGAGAATTTCTCTTGCAGTGCGTTCCGCCTTCGCCGGCGACAGCGCGGCGATCATCACGCCGGCAATGTCCGAAGCCGTGTCCGTCGCCTTCCACAGGTCGCCGTCAGCGGCTTCGATCCTGTGCTGAAGGCGGTGGTTCTCTTCGATCAACTGGGCGTGGGCGTCCTTGAGCTGTGCGTAGGGCGACGGCTTCGGCGTAGCGGTCGGGTCCGGGACAGCGGTCGCGGCCTTCCACTTGCGCAATACGGTGGTCGGGTGATTGAGGCGCAGCCGGTCGCTTGTTGTCAGGGTCGCGAGCCACGCCTCGATTTTGGTAAGGTGGCCCATAACTTCAAAGAGCCGCGTACGATCTCCGCTGTCCAGATTTTCAAACCCGAATTCGCGCTGCCATGCGCTAAAGGCATCGTTGTATCGACGCCCGATCGGCTGATTAACCCCAGCCTCGATCATTGCCTTGTGGCGCCCAATCGCATGAGCCTTGCCGACCTGTTTCCAATCGTCCCAGGTCGCGTTGCTGCGAAGGCGACACCACGCCTCCTGACCAGCGCGAACGACGGCTTCGTCGGGGTGATAGGCTGGACAGTCCAGCCTATCGGTCTTGACACTTGTGGAAGGCGTTGCGATATCGTGCATTGATCTCTCCTGCTCTGCGAAAGCGGGTTGATTAGTCGGCGACCGGGCGTTTGTGTTAACGAGCCCTTCCTCCCGGTCGCCGCCCTCCTTTTTCAGATTTCAATTTATTTGGCGCGATCAGCGACACGCTCGCGATCGTGGCGATCGAGTGCGGCCTCGTCCCAGTAATGGCGATTGTTGATGGTCTGATCGGGCGGCGGGATTACACCCTGCTGCCACCAGCGCTTCACGGTGCGGGGATGGCGGCCGCCATAGCGCTCGGCCACAGCGCGGGTGCTAATCAGCCGCTTGGGCGGTGCATGAGTAAGCATCATCGAACGCTCCGTGTTGACGTGGACATTTGTCGACACAGAGCAAAAAACGGTCGATGCGTCTCAACGGTAATTGAATTGCAATTCAATTACGCTTCAATTGCCGTCGACGATCAATCGTCGTCGTCGTCGGGAAACCACTTCGGGAAATGCCGTTTGATCCCCTCTCTTATCGTGCTGTCGACCATCGTCTTGTGGTTCTTAAACAGCCAGTCCTTGGCTGCATGAAACGACTCGTTCTTGCTGGGATAAGGTTTGCCGGGGAATAACGTTTTCAGGTGGGGGACGATGTTGGCCTTCCACAATGGCGATTCCTTCGTTCCGGCTGCCGACGTCTTCTTCTTGTCTACTGACGTCTTACCCTTCCTGGCTGCCGCGACCGGCTTCGGCATGACTGGCCACCGTGCGTCGACAGGCCCACGCTCGAACTCGATCCCGATAGCAAGCAACTCATATGCGCCGAAGTTGGCGTCATCCAAGCTGAAACACGCCCTCCCGGCCGCAGGGTCGATGTCGTGTGCTACATCTTTAGCCCACCAGTCGTGAGGGATGTTGCGGTCGGCCCGTTTCGTCGAGCTGCCGTTCATGAAGAAATCCGCGGCACGCGAAACGATATGCTTCTCGCGCACAAGCGCGCGCAGGTCCTCGAACGACCCCGCGCCTGCCACCGCCTTTGCGAAGGACATCCACTTGCGCATGGCCGGTCAGGCCATGCCGCGCGATCGCAGCGGCTTGGCGATAGCAACAGGGCGATCGACCAGGTCTAGTGTCAGCAGATGCTGTGCCCAGGCTTCCAGCGCCGCGCGCATTTCGTCCGAGAAAGTATGTCGCTGGTATATGCCTTGGACGCCGCCGAATGACGGGCCTGAAACGTGGTTCAGGATCTTCTCGATTACCGGCAGCGCGACGCCCAGCTTAGCCATGCCGGATGCAACGCTTCGCCGGCAATCGTGCAAGGTCCAAGCCGCGATCGGTGTGCCGCCGTTCATCTCGGCGATCTTTGCGACGAGCGCGCGCTTGCATCGAGAATAGTTGTCGAACCGCTGCCGTTCGGCAGTCGTGAATACGAGATCGGAACCGGCGAAGCACGGCAGCTCGGCGAGAATACTTCGCACCCACGGCACGATCGGCACCTGATGCTGAATCCCGTTCTTGGCGCGGCTAGCAGGTATCGTCCACATGGTCCGATCGGAATTGAGCTCGGACCACTTCATGCCGCCGATTTCCTCGCGCCGCGTTCCGGTCAAAATCAGAAGCTGGACGATCGCCCCATACGGATAGGTAACGGTGTCGGCGGCGCGCCAGATCAGTGAGAGTTCGGCGTCTGTATGCGTGCGGTCGCGCTTCGTCTCCGCTGATGGCTTTTTAAGACGATCGAACGGTGAAGATTCGAGCGTGCCGCGGTCGCAGGCCCAGGAGAACATCTTCCGCGCCGTGGCGAATATCCTGTTGGCCATGACGGGTGAACCACGGTCGGCGATGACATCGATCAGAGCCGCAACGTCTTGCCGGCTGATGCTGCTGATCGGCCGCCTGCCCCAGCGCGGTATAATCTCACGCTCGATCTGACGTTCGGTTTCCTGCCATCGCCGGGTATTGGCCTTGGCGTGACGCTCGACGAATCTCCGCGCTACGACTGCAACGGTTTCCGCCGCGGCCTTGACGGCTTCTTGCTTAACCTCGCGCGGGTCTTCGCCGTTGGCGATCGCAGCAAGCAGCTTCTTGCCCTTGATACGCGCCTCGGCCAGCGTCAGCACGGTGGCGTCACCGATCTCAAGATTCTCCTGTTTCCCGTTGATGCGCGCGATCAGCCGAAAGCTCCTCTTGCCGCCGGCGTGCACGATGAACCGCTGCCCAGGCACGATCCCGTCAGCCTTGCTGCAGCGGCCTTTCTTTGGCGCCTTCAGCGTTTCCACGGTGCGCTGCGTGAGAACTTTCGTCATTTTCCCGATGACCTCCTGTTGGCTTCCACGGGATAACAATGGGATAACACAGTACGCTGTCTGGCCTTGTCCGAGAGTATTAGGGACAATGCCGGACAAACAGGCTTTAAACAAGGGATATCAGGGGATTGGGCGGAAAATGGTGCCCCGCTTTGTCCGGCTTTGTCCTATGCCGCGCACTGTTGCAGAGACAGCGGGCCCAGGCGTGGGCAAAAGCCCTGGAGCGGGCAAAAGCCACGCGGTCGCGCGAATGCGCACCCGATGACAGGCTTCGCGTGCCAACCGTCCAAAAAGATTGCGTTGGTAACGACGATACGGTTGGTGAGATGGTTAGCACGGCGCAACCGCGCCTTGGCCCACCCTGCTGAAGCGACTCACACCACCTCGAGCACCAACTCCATCGTCATCAGCACCGGATTGTCGCCGCGCATGAGGCGGCCTTCGGCGATGCCGCCGAGATAATCGACCAGCGCGACATCGAGCTCCGCATGCAGCGTACCGTCAGCGCCAGGCGCGATCGCGCCAGCCTTGATCGCGAGTTCGGTCGCGAACGGCACGACGGTGCGGCCGTCGGCGAAATGCGCGCCGATGGTGGAGCCGACGCCGCCATGAATTCGCGCGCGCAGGATGCCGCGTTGCCGGCAGAAGGTCTCCAGCGCCGCGGCGAAATCCTGATTCGGCCGCAGCCGCAGCGCAAACGCGCGGCTATCCGCCTTGACGTCCGTGGCCGCGCGGGCCACCGGCCCGAACAGCTTGAAATTGGTCTCGGGATCGGGCTCGGCGGTGAACATGGCGCCTTCGATGCCGAACGCCTCCACCTCGAACGATTCGGCGACAATGCTCTCGTCGGGGAGAACGTGGCCGCCGTGAAGATGACCATCGGTTTCGGTCCACAGGCCGTGGCAATGGAAAAACGACGCGCCGTCGCGCTCGCCGAGCGTCATGGCCCCGAGCTTGAGACGCGTGATGCCCGCAGGCCGAAACGTGTCGCTGTAGAACGCGGCATTCGCGCCGGTCCTCGACAGCGCCGGCATCACATAGGCAAAGGGCCCGAGCGCCCCTCCCCGCATGCTCAGCACGCCGCCGGCGAACCCGGCCTCGGCAAAGCCGCGGCGAGCGGCTTCCAGCAGCGGCAGACCCGCGGCAAGCGTGAATGAAAACGCATGACCGCGGATCTCGACCCATTGGATACGCTCGGGCGCGGGCGGCCCGGGCTGGGCGATGCTTCGCATCGGCTCAACTTCCCGTCTTGGAGACGTTATCATTGGACGCGTTTTCGTCACGCGAACCGGAAGCCACTTCGCTCGAAAACGCTTTGGTCTCAAGCAACCCTCGCGCTTCGAGTTCGTCGCGGACCAGCCGCTTCGGTATCTTGCCGTAACCGGATTTCGGCAGCGCCTCCCAGAAGAAGAAGCGTTTCGGCATCTTGTAGCGCGGCACCTTCGGCGCCAGGAACGCCGCAAGCTCGGCTTCGCTGACCGCGCCTGCGCCCTCGCGCGCGACGCAGACGGCAACGCCGACTTCGCCCCAGAACGGGTCGGGCACGCCGAGCACCGCGACCTCGCCGATCGCGGGATGAGTCAAAATCTTTTCCTCGACCTCGCGCGGATAGATGTTGGAGCCGCCGGAGATGTACATGTCCGAGGCGCGGCCGGTGATGTAGACAAAGCCCTCCTCGTCCATGTGGCCGAGATCGCCCGTGCGGAACCAGCCGTCGCGGAACGCCTTCGCATTGGCCTCGGGGTTGTCGTAATAACCGGCGAACACGGCGGGACCGATCACGCAGATCTCGCCGGTCTCGAACGGCTTCAGTTCGCGCCCGTCGTCGCCCTGGATCGAGACCTGCATCCCGGTGCGCTCGAAACCGCAGGTGCCGATGCGGGCCTGCGGGCTGTCCTCCACGTCGTGCAGATTGGCCGGCATCACCGTGATGTTGCCGGTGACCTCACCGAGACCGAAATACTGCACCAGCACACGGCCGAGCTTGTTGAGCGCAGCCTTCTGGTCCTCGCGGTACATCGGCGCACCGGCATAGATCACGAAGCGCAGCGAGGAATGATCGTATTTCTCGACCGCGGGATGCTCGACCATCATCTTCAGGATCGTCGGCACGGTGAAGATGTTGCTGACGCGATGCCTCTCGATCAGCCGGAACGCTTCCGCGATGTCGAACTTTTCCGATGGCAGCAGGATGGTCGGCACGCCGCGCGCGGCCTGCACGAGCTGGTGCACGCCGGCGCCATGCGAGAGCGGCGCGACAACCAGCGAGGCATCGGTTTCCGTCGTGCCCGGCATCAGGTCGGCGAGATGATTGGTGACCACGAACGCCATCTGGCCATGGGTCAGCACCGCCGCCTTGGAGCGCCCCGTGGTGCCGGAGGTGAAGAAGAACCAGCAGGGGTCGTCACAGTCGACCGCCGCGTTTTCGATCCGTGCGCCCGCATGATCGGCGATCGCCCCGCTCACCGACTTCTCGCCGAAGCCGCCCTCGCCGATCCGCCAGGTGAATTCGAGCGCCGGGTTTGCCGCAGCCGTGGCATGATCGGGAAAATCGCCGTGGCACAAAAACGCTTTGGCACCGGAGGCGGTGGCGAGATAGGCGACCTCGTCCGGCATCAGGCGGAAATTGGTCGGCACCCAGACCGCGCCCAATCGAAATGCCGCAAACATCGACCAGAACATCTCGTCGCAATTCTTGGAATGGACCAGCACGCGGTCGCCCTTGACGACGCCCCGCGCAGCCAATGCCGCCGCGAGCGCCGAAACGGCGGCGTCGATCTCGCGCCAGGTCCAGGACTTGTCGCCCCAGATGAAGCCAACGCGGTCGCCGTGGCGGCGGGCATTCTGGGTCAGCATGTGCGCGAGATTCATCACCCGGCGCGACATCCGCGCCAGCCCGCCGCGCGGGGTGGCCATGGTCACGGCCCCGCTCATCTGGGGACCGCCGAAACAGGCGCGCGCACGCCACGCCAATCAACCTTTGCGCATCGCAAAACAGACATCAAACACCTCATTCAAACGATAGCAGAAAGCCCCGCGCCCGCCAGCGCACGGCAGGGCCCCCCCGCGGCGTGCAACCGGGCGGCGTCAGCGCACCCCCGTCCCCTTGCAGCGCTGGCATTTGACGACCCTGTCGCCCTTCTTCAGAAGGCCCTTGCCCTCGCAATTCTTGCATTTCTGCTTCTTCTTGATGTTCGGCCCTTTTTCATTGGCCATAATCTTCTCCCCCCGCGCGTTGCAGGCATCACCATGATCCAGCCAGGCAGTGCCGTCCATAACCCTGCGCAACCGATTTCAGGGATCGCATGATTGGCCGTCGAGAGCTGGTGTTGTGGGGAACAGCCGGCCTGCTTGAAAGGCGGCCATCGCCGTCACGATCGAAGGCCATCAGGGCCCGCGGACCATGCCGACCGATCAGACCATGCGTTACGATTTCGTCCGCGATGCCGGCCAATGGAAGATCGACGACATCAAGGGCTCCGCTGACGGCAGGCCATGGTCCGCCGCGGCATGCTCGCCGCTTCACTCAAATACGAGGGCTTCCAGCGGTGGCCGGCCGCGGGGAGACCGGCAGGCCATCGCGAATGCGCTACTGCGAATGATTGGCGAGTTCCTGATCGCTCAGGCGCCAATCCTGCCAGAGCTGAAGCCCGCCCAGGAGGACCGCGATTCCCCCGAGCGCGATGTGCCAGATCCGGAGCATCTCGTCGCCGGAATAGCCGAAGATGAAGGGCGAGGCGATCAGCCAGAGGCCAAGCGCGATTTCCCCCACCTCCTCCCAACGCTGCAGTGCGACATATTCGAGCTGGGCGAGCCCGAAGATCAGCATGCCGACCACGAAAGTGTTGAGGATCATGGTGCTGCGTTCGGCGTCCATCACGTCATGATTGGAGAACGGAAACCACGGCGAAACCACGATCAGCACGCCGAGCAGCATGCCCAGCCAGTCTTCCCAAGTTCGATGCGTACTGAAGAAACGAAAGTCCGACATGGTAGACCTCCCTTGCAAAGAGGCATACGTCGGCGGCCCGCGAACACAACAATTCCGAATTCGAACCAGAGGCGGCCGCATCGGGGCGTATGTCTTGAAGAAACACCTAGGAACCCTACCCCCTCCTGCAAGACCCGCCAACGACGATCTTGCTCGCCCTGCCTGCTCAGCGGGTGCGACTTATCGCGCGTTCGGCCAATCCTCGTCGAGCGAGTTCCAAGGCTCGTCGCGGTTTGCATCGCTCGGTTCACGCCCCTACATGCAGAGGTGAATCACGGGGAATCATCCGCATGGCTGCCGTCCGCGACAACAGGGCTCAAAATCGCTTCGAACTCGACGTCGATGGCGCGGTGGCGTTCGCGAACTATCGCGTGACCCCCGCGGCGGTCATCATTACCCATACCGAAACGCCCCGCGCCCTGCGGGGCCGCGGCATCGCCTCCGAACTGGTCAAGGGCGCGCTCGAACTGATCCGCGCCGACGGACACAAGGTCATCGCCGGCTGCGGCTTCGTCGTCGATTATCTGCGCAAGAACCCGGAATTTGCCGATCTGACGGGGTGACACGCACCGTCATTCCGGTGCGACGCAAAGCGTCGTACCCGGAATGACGTGCGCCGTCACGTAATCCGGATCGACATATCCGGCAGGCCATCGAGCTTGCACAGGAGCACATCACCCTTGACCACGGGCCCGACATTTTCCGGGGTGCCGGAATAGATGATGTCGCCGGCCTTAAGTTCGAACGCCTCCGACAACTTTGAAATTTGCTCGGCGACGCTCCAGATCATGTTGCGCAGGTCCGAGTTCTGCTTGACGGCGCCGTTCACCGCCAGCGAGATCGCGCCCTTGGTGAAATGCCCGGTCTTGCCTGCGGGATGGATCGGCCCGAGTACGGCGGAACGATCAAAACTCTTGCCGATCTCCCATGGCTTCTTCTCGTCGCCCATCGCGCGCTGCAGATCGCGCCGCGTCATGTCGAGGCCGAGCGCATAGCCGTAGACGTGGTCGAGCGCTTGCTCCGCCGAAATATTGGTGCCGCCCGATTTCAGCGCCGCCACCAGTTCGACCTCGTAGTGATAGTTCTTGGTGAGCGAGGGATAGGGATGATCGCCGACCGCGCCGATGGCGACGTTCTGGATCGCGTCGGTCGGCTTCTGAAAGAAAAACGGCGGCTCGCGGTTGGGGTCGGAACCCATTTCGCGCGCGTGCGCGGCATAATTACGACCTATGCAATAGATCCGCCGTACGGGAAACACGTCGGTCTCACCTACGATCGGAATTGTCGTCGTACCAACCGGAAAGATCGACTTCGGACCGGCTTGCGCATGGGCCGCGCTACCTTCCGCGGCCGCACCAGCCAGCGCCAGCGCACCGGTTGCCAGAATGGTCCTGCGATCGACATTGCTCATGGGAGTCCTCCTTGTTTTCCGAGTCTTGCTTGTTTTCCGAGTCTTGGTGCCGGCGCCTATCTACAGCGTTCTCAGGACGAAGTGGAGACGTATCGTCATTGTTGCGTTGCAATGAACTGCTCGATGGTAGTGCGCCATCACGCGGTCGCGTAGAAAAAAGGCCCGCGTTGCCGCGGGCCTTTGCATGGCTGAACCTGACGAAGCGTCAGTGCTTGATATCCGGCGGCAGCTTGCCGCCATTGGCCGCGAGCTTGGTCATGACCTGCTTGTGTAGCCAGATGTTCATGCTCGCGGAATCATTGCTGTCGCCGGTATAGCCGAGTTCTTTCGCCAGTTCCTTGCGCGCGGCAAAGCTGGAATCGATGTCGAGTGCCTTCATCAAGTCGACAATCGAGGTGCGCCACGCGAGTTTCTCGCCCTTGGCAGCGACCGCCTTGTCCAGGATCGGCGCGACGTCGACAGTCGCAGCCGCCGGCGCCGCCGCCGATCCGCCGGACGAGCCTGCGCTGGACGAGCCTGCGCCCGCAGCCGCTCCGCCGCCGGCCGGCGCGGCGTCCGCCTTGGCGCCGAAGATTGCGCCCATGATTTTTCCGAAAATGCTCATCGTTCGCTCCCAATGTATTGAAGATGGGGTGACTTGAAGATGGTCTGAGTCTCTGGCGGCGCTGTTTGACCGGCAGCACCACGCCGGGATCGTTAACGAGTTTAGCCAGCCCGACGTGACTTGCCAATGTAACATTCAACTAAGCGTGAGTGTGTTTGTTCCTGTTTGGGAGTACGCTGATAGCTCAGTTCGCGACATGGCCAGTTCCACCATCCTGTCTTCGCGCCCGGTCTGATCGTGATCGTTTTGTGAAACGGCGCATGCGCGTCTTTCAATTGGCGCACGATGCGACCACGAGGGAGACAGTGACCATGGCGACCTATGACGGCAATGTCACATCAATGGCGCAGAGCGGACCAGACACCGCTGCCGCGCCAGTCATCCGAACCATCGGCTTCACTGATCTCCATCAGGCGCTGCGGCGCGGCTGGGAAGATTTCAAGGCCGTGCCAAGCCACGCCGTTATCCTGTGCATCATCTATCCCGTGCTCGGACTTGTGCTGGCGCGTACCGTGCTGGGCTACTCCGTGTTGCCGCTGTTGTTTCCGCTCGCCGCCGGCTTCGCCCTGCTCGGTCCATTCGCAGCGATCGGCCTCTATGAACTGAGCCGCCGCCGCGAGCGCGGCGAACAGGCGACCGCATGGGATGCGCTCGAGGTGCTGCGGTCACCGTCGTTCGGCGCAATGCTCGGACTTGGCGCGCTGCTGCTGGCGCTGTTCGTGACCTGGGTGGCGACCGCGCAGGCGATCTATATCGCCGCGTTCGGCTATGAAGGCGCGACCGGCATTTCCGATTTCTTCACGCGGGTGCTGACGACGTCTCAGGGATGGTGGCTGATCGTGGTTGGCTGCGGTGTCGGCTTCCTGTTCGCCCTCATCGCACTTTGCATCAGCGTGGTCTCGTTCCCGCTGATGCTCGACCGTCACGCCGGCGCCGGCGATGCCATGGTGACCTCCCTGCGCGCGGTGGCGCGAAATCCCGTGCCGATGGCGGCTTGGGGGTTGATCGTTGCGCTGCTGCTGGTGGCGGGATCGTTGCCGGCCTTCCTCGGCCTCGCCGTCGTCATTCCGCTGCTCGGGCACGCCACCTGGCACCTCTATCGGGAGACGATTGAACCGGAACTCAATCCGCAGCCGCTCGCGCGTGAGCGTAAGCCTGCTGCCGATTTCCCGGCTAACCTGTTCCCCTGGCGGCACAAGTAGTGCGCAGGGAACTCGGTTTGACAAGACCGCCGGTCAATACCTGACTGGCGGTCTGCCATTCGCGATGCGCAGCGACGCTCCGATGGCAGGTTAACGATGAATTGACCGTCCGGACAGTAATGCATCTGAAGCCGTGATGAGAAGCCATGTTTTGGCCGCTCTTGCTACGAACATTCGATGTGGTTTCGACACTAACGTCGATGGCGTATCGACCTCGGAGCGAACGACACGATGACCTCTCGACTTTCCATTCGCGCGTTGACCCTGGGCGCGCTGCTGCTGACAGTCGCCGCGCCCTCGCTCGCGGCGCCCTGCGGTACCGGCTCGTTCGAAGCCTGGCTCGAGGACTTCAGGAAGGAAGCCGCCGCCAAGGGTATTTCGGCCTCCGCCATTCAAACCGGCCTGGCCGGCATCATCATCGACAAAAGTGTGCTGGCCCGCGACCAGTCGCAAAAGGTCTTCACGCAAAGCTTCGAGGAGTTTTCCGGCCGCATGGTGCCGCCGCGGCTGACGCGCGGCGCCAACATGCTCAAGCAATACGGTTCGGTGCTCGCGCGCATCGAACAGACCTATGGCGTACCCGGCGAAGTGCTGGTCGCCATCTGGGGGCTGGAAACCGATTACGGCGTCAACATCGGCAAATTTCCCACCATCCGCGCACTGGCGACGCTCGCCTATGATTGCCGCCGCACCGACATGTTCAAGGCCGAGTTGATGGACGCACTTCGCATCGTCGAGCGCGGCGATATCGCCCCCCAGGAAATGCGGGGTGCCTGGGCCGGTGAAATCGGCCAGACTCAGTTCATGCCGTCATCCTACATCAAGTTCGCGGTCGATTTCGACGGTAACGGACGCCGCGATCTCCTGCGCAGCCCGCAGGACGTGCTGGCCTCGACTGCGAATTTCCTCGCCGGCCATGGCTGGCAAAAGGGCAAGGATTGGGAGCCTGGCAGCGCCAATTTCGCCGTGATCAAGGAATGGAACAAGAGCGAAGTTTACGCGAAGACCATCGGCTATTTCGCCACGCAGCTTTCGCGCGCGCCTTGAACAGAAAAATTCAAAGGGCCGATCTCAAGCCGACCGGCCCTTTGCAGGCCAAACTACTTCGCAGTGCCGACGTGCATCGCCTTGCTCAGATGTGACGCGCAGGCACTCATCTTGCCGTTCAGCATGGCATCCTGGGCGGCAGCAATTTCCTTCTGAGCGGCGATCTTGCCCTCACCGTCCGCCATGTTCTCGATCATGGTTTCAGTCTTGCTGAGGTTGTCGCCGCTGCAACCCGCGTTGACTTTCGCAGCGTTGGCCGGAACGACGGCGTAGGCAATGGCAGCCATTGCGGCGGCTGCGATCAATTTGTTGAGCATTTTACGTCCCTTTTGTTTTCGGACAGAATTGGCGCCATGCCGGTCTGCAAAGCGATTGTTCGCCGACGAGGGAAAACTTCGGAATGAACTTCACGCGAGGAGTTGAGCGCCGGGCGCAAAGCCTCATGCGCAACCGCGCTTTTCCATTACGGTCCGGTAACAAAACGACGGGCGACGAAGCACGGCAGTACGACTGATCATCGTTCGCTTGCGATCCAGGCCGCGCGAGGGGGACGACAATAGTCAGCACAACGAGCGCACTTCGCGCCAACGCATGCGACGATAGACAAATTCACAACAACCAGGCCTGCACGCGTGCCGGGGCGAGCCAGCGTCGCGTGAGGCCATGCTGATACTGTCCCCGGTAAATGCTGATCACGCGCGTCGGTCCGGTGGGCCGTGCCACCGTGACCCGAGCATCGCTCTCTAGCGAGCTGGCAATACAAAGAAATGATTTTATATTCATATAAATGTCGTAACCCGCATGCGAATCACGCATAAGAAAATTCCAAAGTCCGGGTCTTTTGAGCACATTTTGGCTGCTTGGTCGCCCCACTGACTGGTTTCAGCGCCTCCTGACCACCATTTTATCCGGCTGGTAACGTTATATCACGATTGCGATAATCCAGCTGTTTTACAGGCCTAACGGGCCTTATTCAGATGTTGTTGCGAGTTCCTTGGCCGACCATTCGAACAGCCATGCCGAAACGTTAAGCGGTCCTTACTTTAGCCATGCGCTGGAGGTCTAGCTGCATCGCAGCATTGGAACTTCTGCACTGCGAAATCTAAGCTATATTCATTTCAACGATGAAGCCGCCCTCAAAGGCTGAATCGTAACTACAAGGAGACTACCATGCTTCTCTCGCTCATCCGCATGATCCAGGCGTTCCGGGACTATCAGCGCAACGTCAGCGAACTGTCCCAGCTCAGCGATCGCGAACTGGCCGATATCGGCCTCGATCGTTCGGACATTCCGCGCGTTGCCAGTGGGACCTATAACGGCTGATCCCAGATCAGCCGCCTGACGAACGGATAACGCCCGCCTCGCTGCGGGCGTTGTCGTCTCGGGCCTTTGGTTAGACGCGTTTTCTTCGCGCGAACCGGTATCAATCCACGGATCAAATCCGAGGGCATGGCTTGCTCGAAAACGCTATGACAGGTGCGCTTCGCGTGAAAACGCGCTAACCCTGCGCGCATGATTTCCAGCACTCCCCAAACTGACACCGTCCACGTGGTTGGCGGCGGCCTCGCCGGTTCGGAAGCCGCCTGGCAGATTGCCAACGCAGGCCTTCGCGTCGTCCTGCACGAGATGCGCCCTGTCAGGATGACCGAGGCGCACCGAACCGAAGGCCTGGCCGAACTCGTCTGCTCAAATTCCTTCCGTTCGGACGACGCCGCCAATAACGCCGTAGGCCTGCTGCATGCCGAGATGCGCCGGCTGGGCTCGCTGATCATGCGGGCCGCCGACGCCAACCAGGTACCCGCAGGCGGGGCGCTGGCGGTCGATCGCGACGGGTTTTCCGCAGCCGTCACCAAGGCATTGCACGACCATCCGCTGATCGAGATCGACCGAAACGAGATCGCCGGTCTGCCGCCGGCCGAATGGGGCAACGTCATCGTCGCAACCGGCCCCCTCACCTCGGCGCCGCTGGCTGACGCCGTCCGCGAGCTGACGGACGAGAACGCGCTGGCGTTCTTCGATGCGATTGCGCCGATCGTGCACAGGGATATCCATCGATATGTCGGTGGCGTGGTTTCAGTCGCGCTACGACAAGGTCGGGCCCGGTGGCACCGGCGCTGACTACATCAATTGTCCGATGACGAAAGAGCAGTACGACACTTTCGTCTCTGCGCTATTGACCGGCGAGAAGGTGGATTTCAAGGACTGGGAGACCAACACGCCCTATTTCGACGGCTGCCTGCCGGTCGAAGTGATGGCCGAACGTGGCCCCGAAACCCTGCGGCACGGGCCGATGAAACCGGTCGGGCTGACCAATCCCCACAACCCGACTGTCAAGGCCTACGCGATCGTGCAACTGCGCCAGGACAACAAGCTCGGCACGCTCTACAACATCGTCGGCTTCCAGACCAAACTGAATTACGGCGCGCAGCAGCGCGTTTTCCGCACCATTCCCGGCCTCGAGAATGCCGAATTCGCCCGGCTCGGCGGCCTGCATCGCAACACCTTCCTGAACTCGCCAAAGCTGCTGGACGGCCAGTTGCGCTTGCGCGCGCAGCCGCGGCTGCGCTTTGCCGGCCAGATGACCGGCTGCGAAGGCTATGTGGAATCCGCCAGCATCGGCCTGATCGCCGGCCTTTATGCCGCGGCAGATGCGCGGGCGATGTCGCTCGAACCGCCGCCTGTGACCACGGCACTGGGATCGCTGCTCGGCCATATCACCGGCGGCCACATCGAGACAATCGAATCCGGAACGCGCTCGTTCCAGCCGATGAACATCAATTTCGGCCTGTTCCCGCCGCTTGTAAGCCCGCCGACCAAAAAGCCCGACGGCACGAGGCTGCGCGGCAACGAGAAGACGGTCGCCAAGAAGCAGGCGCTTAGCGCCCGCGCCCTTGCCGATCTCGATCACTGGATCGCCGATCATCTTCGTGTAGCGGCGGCGGCGTAACATCATGAGCTTGCCCAAAGACGATGCCGCCATTCTGTCGGCGCGCTGGACCGAAGGCGTGCTGTTGAAGCGCGATGTGTTCTCGACCGTCGAACGCGGCCGTTTCCGCGACGATGCCGGCGAGGTCGATGCGGTGCTGCGCCGGCTCGATCAGGTGCCGGCCTGGTCCTACCCGCTCGCCCGCCATCTGTTCGCCCGCGAGCGCCGCGCGCTGGCGCTGGCGCGCGATCTCGACGTCGGGCCGAAACTGCTATGGGCCGGCCGGCAGGCGCTGGTGCGCGGCTTCATCGACGGGGTCGCGCTGCATCTGGCAAAGCCCCATGGCGATCTCGCCTATTTCCGCTCCGCCAAGCTCGCCCTGCGCAAGCTGCACCGCGCCGGCATCTGCCATAATGATCTGGCCAAGGAGCAGAACTGGCTCCGTGGCAGCGACGGCCGGGCCCATGTTACCGATTTTCAACTGGCCGCCTGTTTCAAGACGCGCAGCCGGCTGTTCCGGATCGCCGCCTATGAGGATCTGCGGCATCTCCTCAAACACAAGCGCAGCTACGCGCCGTCGGCACTGACGCCAATGGAGCGCAAGATTCTCGCGCGCAAATCCTTTGTCGCCAGCATCTGGCTCATGACCGGCAAGAAGGTCTACCAGGCGATCACCCGCGGCCTGTTCAATTTCACCGATCGCGAGGGCGGCGGCAGGCGGCTGGTCAACGATGCGCCGGTGTTGATCGATCTGATCCGGAAAAACCCTGGAGTGCGCGACACCGCGATCGTGGCGTTCGCCGACCGGCGTACCGGTGTCGGGCTCTATGCCTTCGTCGAGGCTGACAACGTCGCGCTGGAGAAGCAGTTGCGCAGCGAGCTCTCCTCGGCAAAGGGCGTCAGGCCGCCGGAGCATATCCAGGTGGTGCATGCCCTGCCCCGCGATGCCGCCGGCAAGCCGCGCACGGAGATATTGCAGCTCGTCGCCATGAACCAGCTCGACCTGATCGAGCCGCTGATCACGAATGAGGTCGACCGGGCGTTCATGAAAGACATTCTCGAGAGCCGCAAGAATCTGCGTGACCGGTTCAATTTTGAGAGCAGCGAGCTGAATTCGCAGTAGATACTCCGGCGTCAATGCGAGGAGCTCAGCGACGAAGCAATCCATTCTCTCTTTGTTCGGTGGATGGATTGCTTCGCTTCGCTCGCAATGACGTTTACCCGCCAAACTCGCGCGATCGCGATGCGCGCCACAGCGTCCATAGGGTCGCGAATCGCGACGTCGCCTGCGGCACAAAGGGATCGGCATCCGCGCGGGATACTCGCTGCAGATCGCGGCGGACCAGCGCCAGCGGCAGGAATACCGGCCGTACCTGCGGCAGGACGTGCGCGAGCAGATCGAATGCGGTCGCAAGATGCTTGCGCGCCTCGCCGCACAGTTGGTCGATCGCCGCGCGCGTCCCCCGCGTCGGCTTGCCCGAAAATACTCTCTTCGATCCCGCTGCCGTGTTGCTGCAGCAGTTGCAGCGGCAGGAATAGCTGGCGCCGCGCGGCATCAAGCGGTAGCGCGGCGATCACCTGCGCCATGCCCTGGGCGAGGCCGGCGTGGCGTGCGAGATGGTCGATCGCCTCCGACGGCGGCGCCGCGATCCGCGCGCCCAGCGACAGCAAGGCCGACGAGGTGTCGGTGACATATCCTTCCAGCGCCGCCATCGACGGCATCGGATCGTTGTAGAGATCGAACTGGTGTTCCTCGATCAGGCGCGACAGCGGCTCGACCGGCAGGCGGAAATCGCGGATCACCTGCAGCAGTTCGGCCGCGACCGGATTGCCCTCGACTTCGCCATGGCCCGCGCCTTCCAGCATGTCGGTCCACCATTGCAGCCGGATTTCGCCCGGCAAAGGCTGGCTCACCTGGTCGCGCACGCGCGATATCTCGACATTGAAGGCGTAAACGGCCAGCAGCGCGCGGCGCTGGACCGCGGGCAGGAATAGCGTCGAGGCGTAGCGGGCAAAATCATGCGTGCGCACCAGACCGGCGCAGAACGCAGCGGAATCTTTCGACGGCTCGCCCGCGCTCATGGCACCGCGATCAGCGCCGCCGCGACCCGCCGGCGTTCGCCCAGCATGATGTTGTAGGTACGGATGGCAGGCCCGGTCTGCATCGGGTCGAGCACGACCCGGACCGCACGCAGCGCCTCGCGCAGGCCGCGCGGCGGCACCCAGACTTCCGTGCCGGTGCCGACGATGAGCGTGTCAATGGAATTGGCGGCCTTGAATACGCGATCGAGCGAATATTCGTCGATCTCCGTCAGCTTCGTCACCGGCCAGGCCCATATCCCGTCCGGCAGGCACAACAGCGAGCCGCGATGCGACATGTCGGCGAAGGCGAAGCCGCCCTTGCCGTAGGCTTCGATCGGCGCCGACCTCGGAAGATGCGGAGCGTCCGAGGAGCTAGCCATGATTACTACTTCTTCGCAGGCGTATCCGGTGCGTCGCGGTGCTCACCGACGCCTAGATAGATCAGGATCGGCGCGGCGATGAAGATCGAGGTGTAGGTGCCGACCAGCACCACGCCGAACATCATGACCGCCGTGAAGCTGTGGATCGCGTGGCCGCCGAACAGCAGCAGCGCCAGCAAGGCCAGCGTCACGGTGACGTGGGTGATGATCGAGCGCGACAATGTCGAATTGATGGATTCGTTCAGCAGTTGCGGCATCGGCATTTTCTTGTAGCGCCGCAGCATTTCCCGGATGCGGTCGTAGATCACGACCGTGTCGTTCAGGGAGTAGCCGAGAATCGTGAGCAGCGCCGCGATGCTGGTGAGATCGAAATCGACCTGGGAAATCGACATGAAGCCGATCGTCAGCACGATGTCGTGGACGTTGGCGATCATGGCGCCCAATGCGAACTGCCATTCGAACCGGAACCAGAGATAGATCAGGATCGCGAAGATCGCGAGCATCAGGCCGATCATGCCGTAGGCCAGCAATTCACCCGAAACGCGCGGCCCCACCACCTCGACGCGGCGATATTCGACGCTGTCGCCGAGCGCGCCGCGGACCTTCTGCACGGCCGCCTGCTGCGCGGCGTCACCGCCCGGCTGCTCGGCCACCCGGATCAGCACGTTCGAGGGACCGCCGAACTGCTGCAACTGGATGTCGCCAAGCCCGAGCGTGCTCAATGATGCGCGCATCGCGCCGATGTCGGCGGAACCCGACTTGGACTGCACTTCCAGCAGCGTACCGCCCCTGAAGTCGATGCCGAAATTCAGCCCGTGGGTGAAGAACAGCACGATCGCGACGATCGAAAGCGCCGCCGAGATCGGAAAGCTGATGCGGCGGAAACGCGTAAAATCGAAATGCGTGTCGTCAGGGACGATGCGCAGCGGCGGCAGCAGATCGAACACGGCGACTACGGTCAGCACGACGATCAGAACGCCCAGCGCAATAAGAACGAATTGAGTCACAATGGGGTCCCTAGATCGGCACGGTCTTGGGCCGCGTCCACCGCACCCAGCCGGCAACGATCAGGCTGGTGAGGGTAAACGCTGTGAAGACCGTGGTAATGATGCCGATGCCGAGCGTGACGGCAAAGCCGCGGACGGGGCCGGTGCCGATATAGAACAGCACCGCAGCGGCGATGAAGGTGGTGATGTTGGAGTCCAGAATGGTCGACAACGCCCGTCTGAAACCGGCGTCGATCGCCGAAATCGCGGTGCGCCCGCCGCGCAACTCCTCGCGGATGCGTTCGTAGATCAGCACGTTGGAGTCGACCGCGATACCGACGGTCAGCACGACGCCGGCGATGCCGGGCAGCGTCAGCGTGGCATTCAGCAGCGAAAGGATGCCGAAGATCATAGCGACGTTGATGGCGACCGCGATGTTGGCGAAAACGCCGAACAGACGGTAGGTCACCAGCATGAACACGATGACCATGATCGAGCCGACATAGGCTGCGAGTTTGCCCTTCTCGATCGAATCCTGGCCGAGGCCGGGACCGACGGTGCGCTCCTCGATCACGGTCAGCGGCGCCGGCAGCGCGCCGGCGCGCATTAGCAGCGCGAGCTCGTTGGCCGCCTGCACCGTGAAGCTGCCGGAAATCTGCCCCTGGCCGCCGGTGATCGGTTCACGGATCACAGGCGCGGAAATCACCTTGTTGTCGAGGACGATGGCAAAGGGTTGCCCGACATTGTCCGACGTCGCCTGCGCGAATTTGCGCGAGCCCGAACTATTGAACTTGAAGTTCACGATCGGCTCGTTGGTGCGCTGGTCGAAGGCCGGCTGCGCGTCGGTCAGGTCGCTGCCGGACACCAGCACCTGCCGCTTGATGACGTAGGGAACCTTGGGGGTTTGCTCGCTCATCAAGAGTTCCGAATCGGCCGGTACCCGTCCCTGCTGGGCCTGATCCGGCGACACCGACGAATCGACCATGCGGAATTCCATCTTGGCGGTCGTGCCGACGATGCGCTTCAGTTCGGTTGGATCCTGCAATCCCGGCACCTGGACCAGGATACGATCGGTGCCTTGGCGCTGGATCAGGGGCTCGACCGTACCCAATTCGTTGACACGGCGCTCGACGATCTGGATCGACTGTTCGATCGTTTGCCGTATGCGCTCGGTAATGGCGGCCTGCGGCACCGTGAGACGGATCAGGCCGCCGCCGGCATCCGAGACTTCGAGGCTGCGCTGCCCGCTGGAGCCGAGCAGACCGCCAAGCGGCTGCGACAGCTCGCGCACTTTGGTGAGAGCCGCCTGCTGGTCGCCCTCCTTGACGCGAACTTCGACGGCGTCGCCACGGACAGCCAGGCCGGTATAGCCGATCTTGGCATCACGCAGCACGCGGCGGACCTCGTCGCGCACCTGATCGAGCTTTTCCTTCTTCACGTAGTTGGAATCGACTTCGAGCAGCAGGTAGGAACCGCCCTGCAGATCGAGGCCAAGCACGATGTGGCGCTGCGCCCAGACCGGCCAGGTCTTCACCTTGGCTTCGGGGAAGAAATTCGGAACAGCGAACAGGCAGACGACGAGAGCGGTCATGATGATCGCCAGCGCCTTGAACCGCGAGAAATACAACATCACGTAGACCCGTCAGATCCAGGAAAATGCGCCGCGACAAGCGGCGCGGAAAACTCAGCTCGCGGACGTCTCGTCCTTGGCGGTCTCGGTCTTTTCCTTGGCCGGCTCGCCCTTGGCGCGGACGCCCGAAATCATCTGCCGCATCTGCCGCACGCGGACGCCGTCCGAAATCTCGAACTCGATCTGGTCGTCGTCCACCACCTTGGTGACCTTGCCGACGAGGCCGCCCGAGGTGACCACGGTGTCGCCGCGCCGGATGTTCTTCACGAGTTCCTGGTGATCCTTCACCTTCTTCTGCTGCGGGCGCAGAATCAGGAAATACATGATCACGAAGATCAGCGCGAACGGCAGCAGCGACATCAACATGCTGTTGGCATCGCCACCGGCTGCAGCCTGGGCGTACGCAGGGGTAATCAGCATTCGAACAATCCTCGTCAGACAGGAAAGAACCGGCCATGCCTGGGCATAGCGGCTTGGGCACGTCGCCGGTTCGGGCAAATTCGCGCGGACTATAGCGGCGGCGGGCCCAATTGCAACGTGGCCAGGCCCCTCATTTAGGCCGCTTGCGGGACCTTCCAAGGCCCGATAAGGCTGCGCGGTCAGGAACTGCAGAAATGTCGAAAAAACCCAAGAAAACAACGCCTCGCGCCACTTCCAAAGCGGTCACCGTCAGGGGCGCAAAAACCGCGACAAAACGTCCGGCGAGTACGCCCAGGGACGCCACCGCCGAGCGCATCGCAACTGCGCTGGAAGCCATCGCCATCCACCTTTCCGCGGCCTCTCCGGCGGGTGGGGCGCTCGAGTCGTTCGGCTCCGCCGACGCCTTTGTCTGGCACCCCGATGGGCGACTGGCGCCGGTGCTGCGTGTCAGCCGCGTTGACCTTGGGCTCCTCAAGGGCATCGACCGGATGCGCGACATCCTGATCGAAAACACCGAACGCTTTGCCGACGGCCTGCCGGCCAACAACGCGCTGCTCTGGGGGGCCCGTGGCATGGGCAAATCGTCCCTGGTGAAGGCGACGCACGCCAATATCAATACCGATCGCAAGCCTGCCGACCGGCTGAAGCTGATCGAGATTCATCGCGAGGACATCGAGAGCCTGCCCGGCCTGATGGATCTCCTGCGCAACTCAAGTTTCCGCTTCATCGTGTTCTGCGACGACCTCTCCTTCGACGGCAACGACGCCTCCTATAAATCGCTGAAGGCAGTGCTGGAGGGTGGCATCGAGGGACGCCCCGACAACGTCATCCTCTACGCCACCTCCAACCGCCGGCATCTGCTGGCGCGCGAGATGATCGAAAACGAACGTTCGACCGCGATCAACCCGGGCGAGGCGGTCGAAGAGAAGGTGTCACTGTCGGATCGTTTCGGTCTCTGGCTCGGCTTCCATCGCTGCAGCCAGGATGAGTATCTGGCGATGGTGCGCGGCTATTGCGGCCATTACGGCATCAAGCTCGCCGACGAAGAACTTGAGCGCGAGGCGCTCGAATGGTCGACCACCCGCGGCTCCCGTTCGGGGCGCGTCGCCTGGCAGTTCACGCAGGAACTGGCGGGAAGGCTGGGCGTGAGGCTTGCGGGGAAGTAAGAACCGAGTTGCCGAGGACCAGTCGAGCCCGTCAGCCGCCGCGAAGGCGGCGCAGCCAATCCGGGAACGGTTTAGGCTCAACGGAGAATGCTCTGGATTCTGGATCGCCGGTAAGCCGGGCGACGCCAGTCCGGGGCGACTACCGCTCGTGCCTCACGCCCCGTTCAGGAATTGAAGCGGGTCAACCGGCGAAGATCCCTTGCGGATCTCGAAGTGGAGTTGCGGCGACCCCACCTCACCCGACTGACCCGATTTGGCAATGATCTGACCGCGCTTGATCGTGTCGCCGCGCTTCACCAGCAGTTCACTCGCATGGGCATATGCGGTGACGTAACCGTTGGAGTGCCGAACCAGAACCAGATTGCCGTATCCCTTAAGCTCGTTGCCGGAATAGGCGACGATGCCGTCTTCCGCCGCCTTCACCGGCGTGCCTTCGGGCACCGCCAGGTTGATGCCGTCATTCGACTTGCCGTTGGTCTTGGCGCCGTAGCTCGTAATCACCTTGCCGCGCACCGGCCAGCGGAAGGTCGGCAGCGCGCCGGTCGCTTCGCTGGGCTTGACCGACACAGCCTCAACGACGGGCTTTTCTTCCACGACATTGGTCGTGGCGGAGGCCAATCGCGCGCTCTGCGGCGGTCCACCGGCGGACGCCAGCTTGGTGGCGGGCGGGGCAACCGTTGCAACCGGCTGGGCGGGTGCTGCGGCGACGGGCTGCGCCGCCGGAGCGACGGAAGCGGATTTCGTACCGGGCACCGTGAGCTTCATGCCGAGGCTGAGCTTGGCGGACTGATCGAGATGGTTGGCCCTGGCGAGTTCGGCGACCGGCACCTGATTGCGGCGCGCGATGCTCATCAGGGTATCGCCACGATTGACGACATGGACGCTCGACGGCGTCGCAGCGGCGGCAACAGGCTTGCTGGCCGGCGTCGCAAGCGTGGGCGCTGGCGTCGCGACCGAAGCGGTCTGGCGCGGAATGATCAGTTGCTGACCGGGCGACAGCGCGCGCGGGCCCTTGTAGCCATTGGCCTGCAGGATCGCGGTACTCGAGACATTGTAGCGCTTCGCCAGGAGGTCGAGCGTATCGCTGGTGCCGACGATGATCTTGGTACCGCCCTGCGCGGACGGACGGGTGGCCGCAATCGAACGCGGCGGCACCGTAGCCGTGGTTTCAATCGGCGGACGGGACGGCGGCGCATAGGACGAAATCCCGCGCCCTCCTCCCGACACGCCGCCTGAGCTGGCTGGATAAGAGTGCGGCGCAGCCGCGGGCGGCGGCAGCGGCTGGGACTGGAATTGCGAAGATTGCGCCTGCGGCCGCGAATATTGCGGCAGCTCGCGGCGCTCGGCAGGGGGCGACCGGACCGAACCGGTCGCTTCAGGCTGCGAGGCAAAGGGATTGGAAAAGGAAGCGTCGGAAAGGCGCGTCTGCATATCGGCGCTGCAGCCGGCAAAGCCAACCGACATCAGCGTCAGCACCGCGACCTGCGGCATCCGACGCGAGCGAAGCAACTCGGCGATACGGGACATGGTTACTCACTCGTACGCAACAAAATACTCTTTTGAGTAAACACGTCGGGAGTAAATAACCGCTTAACCCTCGGAATAAGACGTTGGCGGGAACCGCCAATCTGGGATTCTACAGTTCGCGCGCGATCCCCGGCAGGGCCGGCACGAAGCGGACATCGACCAGTTCCTTGCGATCGAAACCGCTGTCGGTCCTGACGACCCGGACCAGCGTCTGGGTGCCGTGATGGGGCCCGACAGGCGCGATCAGGATGCCGCCGGGCACGAGCCGCGCCAGCAGCTTGTCAGGGATTTGCTCCATCGCGGCGGTCACGATGATGCGGTCGAAATCGCCGGCGCCGGGCGGAATGTCGAAGCCATCGCCGAACATCACCTCGATGTTGTGATAGTCGAGTTTCTCAAGCCGGGCACGGGCGCCATCCGCCAGCGTCCGGTAGCGTTCGATGGTCAGGACATGCCGGCATAGCCGCGACAGGACCGCGGCCTGATAGCCGGAGCCGGTACCGATCTCGAGCACCTTGTGGTCCTTTTTCAGCTGCAGCTGCTCGGTCATGTAGGCGACCACAAAGGGCTGGCTGATGGTTTGCCCGCAGGCGATCCCGAGCGCGCTGTCGCGGTAGGCGTGACTACGGTCGATGGCCGTGACGAAAACCTCGCGCGGCACCTCTTCCATGGTACGCAGCACAGCCTGGTCGCTGATCCCGCGCCGCCGCAGGGTGAGCTGAAACATCATCTTTTCGGGCGGTTCTTGGGACATTGCGGTCTCGTGGCGGGGATCAGCCGCCGATCCTGTGCTTCATAATAGCGTCCACGGATTTAAGGAAGAATTTCCTCAGGATTTTGGTTCCTGATCTTGGAACTGCTGCCGCGGCCCGGCGTTAGGGCACGGAAAATCCTTACGGACAGGCTTTAGTTTGGGCGGCAGCCAGTCCAACTCGACGTTGCACCAACGGGTGTTTTTTGCGAACCTTGACACTCGGAAGGGCAAGGATTCCATCATGGTAGCGATACGGCCGGCGGGCTGTTCTGTTTTCCTCGTTGAAGACGAAGTCATGATCCGGATGATGGTTGCCGATATGCTGGAAGAGCTGGGCCACAGCGTTGCCGCAGAGGCCGGCGAAATTGGCGAAGCGGTCAAACTCGTGCAATCGACCGAATTCGATCTCGCCATCCTCGACGTCAACGTCAACGGCAAGGTGATCACGCCGGTGGCCGAGCTGATCAAGGCGCGCAACCTCCCCTTCATTTTCGCAACCGGTTACGGCTCCTCAGGCCTGCCCCAGGAATATCGCGATCGCCCCTCGCTACAGAAGCCGTTCCAGCTGGAAACGCTCGCACAGATAATCGCCAGCACGCTGAAGAGCGCGCCGGTTTAGGCGACACATGCGACTGCGCGTAGCCCGGATGGAGCGAAGCGAAATCCGGGGGCGGTCTCGCAAACCGTTAAACTGATCCCGGATTGCGCTTCGCTCCATCCGGGCTACTGCGCACTACTTCAACGTCGTCGTCAGCGCGTCCGAAAATGCCTCATCGGTACGGTCGAGCCGCAGCGGCGTCACCGAGACATAGCGCGCCGCGAGGGCTGCGAGATCGGTGCCTTCGGCCGGCGTGTCCATCATCGCGGCGCGTTCGAAGCCGATCCAGAAATAAGGGTTGCCGCGGCCGTCATGGCGCTTGTCGACCTTCAGAAAACCTAGGTTGCGCTTGCCTTGCCGCGTCACGCGGACGCCCTTGACCTGGTCGGGCGTGCAGGCGGGAAAGTTGACATTGATCACGGTGTTCTTCGGCACGCCGGCGTCGATCACCTTGCGCAGTATATCCGGACCGAACTTCAGTGCGGTGTCCCACAGCGGCGCGTGGCGGGTCTCGATGGAAAATTCCTGACTCAGGGCAAATGACGGAATGCCCAGAATCGTACCCTCAAGTGCGCCGGCGATGGTGCCGGAGTAGACCACGTCCTCGGCGACGTTGCGGCCCTTGTTGACACCCGACAGCACGAGATCGGGGCCCTTCTCGCCGAGGATGTGGCGCGAGCCCATGATCACGCAATCGGTCGGCGTGCCCCGCACCGCGAAATGGCGCGGGCCGACTTCGCGCAGGCGCAAGGGATCGTTCAGCGACAGCGAGTGCGATACGCCGGATTGATCGAGCTCCGGCGCCACGATCCAGACGTCGTCGGACAGGGCGCGCGCGATCTCTTCGACGACCTTCAAGCCCGGGGCGTGGATGCCGTCATCATTGGTGCAGAGGATTCGCATCCGTCAAAATGCCTTTTGTTCGGGTCGCGGCCGGCTTTTGCCTTTGGGCGTCGTCTTAACCGGCTATCGCCGCCGAGGCAAACCGGCCCGTTTTCCCTATGTTTGCCGCTTCATCCAGACACGCCAGGGACGAACGAATTTGGCGCGGCCATCGAACCGCATGTGGAAATCCGCTGGCTTCTCCTGCTGGTGGCTCGACGGGATCGGGCATTGTGAATACAGCCGCCGGTAACACAGGCTCCGGCCGTGACGGCGCCGCGTGTACCGCCGCGACCGGAGCGGGCTTGTCGGGTTGCGGCGGTTCATCGCGCTTTGGTGCGTCCGGCCTCGCAACCGGCGGAAGCGGCGCAATCGGCTTGATCGCGGGTGCCGACACGGCTTCCGGCCGTGGCGTCACGGGAAGCGTCGATTGCGGAAATCGCGCCCGCGCGACCGCGAGGCCCTTGTCGAAATCGGCCGCATTGAGCCATTCCTTGGCGTGCATGCTGGCGATGAGACTTTCGTCCCACAACCTGATGACCTCGATGTCGAAGAAGCCCTGCAGCTTCTGGTCGATCAATTGCATCCCGTGGCCGGTGACAGCCCATTGCCTGCCGATCCAATGGATGTCGCGATGCAACGCCATTTGTGCTTTTGCTATTTGTCGCGCTCGATCACCTTGAGGCCGCCCATATAGGGCTGCAGCACAGTGGGGACTGCGATCGAACCATCTTCCTGCTGATAGTTTTCCATGACAGCAATCAGCGCGCGGCCGACCGCCGTGCCCGAGCCGTTCAGCGTGTGCACGAAGCGCGGCTTGCCATCGGGCCCGCGTGAGCGGGCATCCATGCGCCGCGCCTGGAAATCACCGCACACCGAGCAGCTCGAAATCTCGCGGTAGGCGCCGCCCTCGCCCTGCCCCGGCATCCAGACCTCGATGTCGTAGGTCTTCTGCGCCGAAAAGCCCATGTCGCCGGCGCACAGCGTCATGACGCGGTAATGCAGGTCGAGCCGTTTGAGTACTTCCTCGGCACAGGACAACATGCGCTCGTGCTCGTCGCGGCTGGTCTCGGGGGTTGCGATCGAGACCAGTTCGACTTTTGTGAACTGATGCTGGCGGATCATGCCGCGGGTATCGCGCCCCGCCGCGCCTGCTTCGGCGCGAAAGCACGGCGTCAGCGCGGTCAGCCGCATCGGCAGCTCTTTTTCATCGACGATGGATTCGCGAACGAGATTTGTCAGCGAGACTTCGGCCGTAGGAATGAGGCCAAGACGCTCGGTCTTCAATCGTTCGTCGGGAGCCGCGAGTAATTCGCCCTTGATGGCCCAGAACTGGTCATCTTCGAATTTCGGCAACTGTCCCGTGCCGAACATCACGTCGTTCCGCACCAGGAGCGGCGGATTGATTTCGGCATAGCCATGCTCGTTGGTGTGGAGGTCGAGCATGAATTGCCCGATCGCCCGCTCCAGTCGTGCGAGGCCTTTTTTCAGCACGACAAAGCGCGCGCCACTCAGCTTCGCCGCCGCCTCGAAATCCATATAGCCGAGCGCGCCGCCGAGATCGTCATGCGGCTTCGGCGTAAAGGCGTAGTCGCGCTTCTTGCCGTAGACATGACGCTGCACGTTGCCGTGCTCGTCGACGCCGTCGGGCACGTCGTCGAATGGAAGGTTCGGGATCGCAGACAGTTCGCACGCCAGCTCCTCGTCCGCCGTCTTTGCAGCAAGCTCGAGCTCGGGCATCGTGGTCTTGAGCTCGGCGACCTCAGCCATAAGCTTATTGGCGCGCGCGTCGTCCTTGGCCTTCTTGGCCTCGCCGATTTCCTTCGATGCCGAATTGCGCCGCGCCTGCGCCTGCTCCGAGGCCAGGATCGCCCCACGGCGCTTCTCGTCGATCGCGAGCAGCGAAGCCGACAACGGCGCCAGCCCGCGGCGCTTCAGGCCGGCGTCAAACGCCTGGGGGTTGTCGCGGATCGATTTGATGTCGTGCATGACCAATTTCCCGTCATGGCCGGGTTCATCCCGGCCATCCACGTCTTTGCTGCCTTAGAACAAGTCGTGGATGCCCGGGTCAAGCCCGGGCATGACGAATCGTGGAAGCGTACCGCGATGATAGGCAAAACGCAGCCGGTCCGCCCCTACTCCGCCGGGTTGGCCTCGGGCGGCGGCGGGCTCGCGGAGGGCGGCGTGCCGGCCGCGGTCTTGGCCGTAGCGGCCCGCTTCTCCACGATGGCGACCGCGACGATCGAGCCCTCGTAGAGCGCCATCAGGGGGATGGCGAGCGAGGCCTGGCTGATGACGTCAGGCGGCGTCAGGACGGCGGCGATGACGAAGGCAATGACGATGAAGTAGCGCCGCTTCTCGCGCAGCTGCTTGGAGGTGATGATGCCGATCCGTCCCAGCAGCGTCAGGATCACAGGAAGCTGGAACGCGACGCCGAAGGCGAAGATCAGCGACATCATCAGCGACAGGTATTCGCCGACCTTGGGCAATAGCTGGATCTGCGCGGTCTCGTCGCCGCCCATCTGCTGCATGCCGAGCGAGAACCGCACCAGCATCGGCAGCACGACGAAATAGACCAGCATCGATCCCAGCACGAAGAAAAACGGCGTCGCAATCAAATACGGCAGGAACGCGCCGCGCTCGTGCTTGTAGAGGCCCGGCGCCACGAATTTGTAGATCTGCGTCGCCACGATCGGGAATGAAATGAAGCCGGCGCCGAACAGCGCAAGCTTCAACTGCGTCAGGAAATATTCCAGCAGTGCCGTGTAGATGAATTTCGAGTTCTCAGGCCCGGCGACCCAGACGAACGGCCAGACCAGCACGTTGTAGATCTGCTTGGCAAAGAAGAAGCAGAAGATGAAAGCGATGCCGAAGCCGAGCAGCGCCTTGATCAGCCGCGAACGCAGCTCGATCAGGTGATCCATCAGCGGCGCTTTGCTGGCCTCAATGTCCTCGATGGTCATGACGCTTTGGCGTCCTTGAGAATGTCGGGGGTCGCGGGCGCAACGTCCTGCGCCGCTGCCTGCACTTCACGCGTGATCGCCAGCGGCTCGGAGGCAGCCGTATGCGCCTCGGCCTCGACGAAGGTCTCCGGCACAGGCGCTGCCGGCGTCGTCGGCGTGACGGGCTCGTCGATCGCGGACGCCACCTGCGCATCGACGGGTTTATCGGTGGCCGGCTTGTCGATGTCGCCGATCTGCAGGGCGTCGCCGACGTCCTTTTGCAGCGAGGTCATGAGGTTGCCCGGGGCGACACCCGTTGCGATATCCTTGACCTCGTCGAAACTCTTCTTGATGTCGGCCATTTCGGCCTCGCGCATGGCTTCCTGGAACTGGCCCTGGAATTCGCCAGCCATCTTGCGCGCCTTGCCCATCCATTGCCCGACCATGCGGAGCACGCCTGGCAGCTCCTTCGGGCCGATGGCGATCAGCGCGACAACCGCGATGACGACCAGTTCACTCCACCCGATGTCGAACATGAATTCTTCCGCTCGCGCGAGACGTCCGCGCCCCAATCCTTATCTAGCAAGATTTGGAGCTGGTCGCGCCTTTTCTCAATCGGCGTTCTTCAACCGATGCCGGGTCCAAGACGCCTGGTCCGGGATGCCTGATTCAGACAGCCTTGCTGCCGACATCCGTCCGGGCCGCCGTCGGCGCCGGCGTCGCATTGTGATCGATGGTTTTCACCGGCTCGGCCGGCTTTTCGGGGGCCTTGTCATCGTCCTGCAAGCCCTTCTTGAAGGACTTGATGCCCTGCGCGACATCGCCCATCAGGTCGGAAATCTTGCCGCGGCCGAACAAAAGCAGGACCACTGCGATCACGACGATCCAGTGCCAAATGCTAAGCGAACCCATCCTGCAACCCTCCAAAAATAGACGGCCGGAAGCCGGCCAAGCTTTGGCGGAAGGTAGGCCCGGGAGGTGTCAAAAACAAGGACCCATGCCGCGGCAAATCGCTGTCGCGGCTACGTATTATTGCTATTATTAACCCCGCTTGCCGCAACGGACGGCGAAGCTTTCGGAACTAGCTTCCGCCGCCCTCTTCAGGCTCGGCGGCCGGCGCCAGCAACAGTTCCAGGCTGTCGCCGGCATCCAGCGGGTCTTCGTCCTCGCGCAGCGCCACATCGTCCGACGGCGTTGGAACGCTGAAGCCGGAAGGCAGCCGCGAATCCAGGAGGCCCGTGCCCTTCAGCTCTTCGAGGCCCGGCAGATCGCCCAGCGCCTCCAGGCTGAACTGCGACAGGAACGCTTCCGTCGTGCCGAAGGTCAGCGGGCGGCCCGGCGTCTTGCGGCGGCCGCGGGGACGGATCCAGCCGGTTTCCAGCAGCACGTCCAGCGTTCCCTTTGACGTGATCACGCCGCGGATATCCTCGATCTCGGCGCGCGTCACCGGCTGGTGATAGGCGATGATCGCGAGCACCTCGATGGCCGCGCGCGACAGACGCCGCGTCTCGGTGCTTTCTCGCGTCATCAGCCACGACAGGTCGCCGGCGGTGCGGAAGGTCCATTTGTTGGCGACACGCACCAGATTGACGCCGCGCGGGGCGTATTCCGCCTGCAACTGCGCCAATGCCTCCTTGACGTCGACACCATCGGGCATGCGCTTGGCCAGCGTCGCCGTGTCGATCGGTTCGGCCGAGGCAAACAACAGCGCTTCGAGGAGCCGCAATTCCTCGGGCCGGGCCACGGGATCGATATTTTCGTCGGCGGGACGATCCTCGGCATCTTCCATGCGTTTTTCCGCCAGACTTGCCATGGCTAGGTTTCCTTCCACTACTCGACCGACAGATCCGGCGCGGACATCGCTCCGGACGCTTGCGACGGACGCTTACGAAAATAAAGCGGCGCGAACGCCTCTTTCTGGTTCAGCTCCATCTCGCCTTCGCGCACCAGTTCGAGCGCCGCGGCGAAGCTCGACGCAAACACGGTCGCTTTCTGGGACGGATCGACGACGTAGTTGAGCAGGTAATCGTCGAGGCAGCTCCAGTCCTCGGACTCGGCCATGCCGACCAGCCGCTCCAGCGATGCGCGCGCCTCAGCCAGCGACCACACCGTGCGCTTGGTCAGATGCACGGTCGCCAGCACGCGCTGCTGCCGCTGCGCCGCATAGGCGGTGAGCAGATCGAACAGGGTTGCCGTGAATCTCGGATGACGGATTTCGGCGATCGATTCCGGATTGCCGCGCGGGAAAATATCGCGCTGGAACTGCGGACGGTTCATCAGCCGGTTGGCGGCTTCACGAATGGCCTCGAGCCGGCGCAGCCGGTTGGCGAGCGCGGTCGCCATTTCTTCCGCACTCGGTCCGTCCGGCGTCGGCGGTTCAGGCAGCAGCAGGCGCGATTTCAGGTAGGCGAGCCAGGCAGCCATCACGAGGTAATCGGCCGCGAGTTCGAGGCGGATCTTTCGCGCGGCCTCGATGAACGTCAGATACTGATCGGCCAGCGCCAGGATCGAAATCTTGGCGAGATCGACTTTCTGTTGGCGCGCCAGCGTCAGGAGCAGGTCGAGCGGACCTTCATAGCCCTCGACGTCGACGACGAGCGCCGCCTCGCCGTCCGTGACCTCGGCGGGCCGTCCGGTTTCAAACGATAGAATTTCCGCGGTCATGCCGTTCCTACCCGATCTACCAACGCGTCCAGTTCAGCCCGCGCCGCCTGCCGGTCGAGTGGCTCTGGCTGCTTTCGCGAGGCCAGCGCCCGGTTGGCGCGCTGCAGGGCCTCGCCGGTCAGTTCCGGCGTCTCGCGCGCCACATCGCGCATCTCGTCGAGCTTGCCGTTGCAATGCAGAACCATGTCGCAGCCGGCGTTGACGATGGCGCGGGTCCGCTCAGTGATCGATCCCGCCAACGCATTCATGGACACGTCATCACTCATCAACAAACCTTGGAACCCAATTGCGCCGCGAATCACCTGCCGGATGATTGTCGCAGAAGTCGTCGCCGGTTGGGCGGGGTCTAGTGCGCTAAACACAACATGCGCGGTCATCGCCATCGGCAGGTCCGCCAGCGGTTGAAAGGCGGCGAAATCGGTCCGTTCCAGCTCTTCGCGCGGCGTATCAACGGTCGGGAGCCGGAAATGGCTGTCGGCGGTGGCCCTGCCATGGCCGGGAATGTGCTTCAGAACGGGCAGAACGCCGCCCAGTTCCAACCCCCCGGTGACCGCCCGGGCGATCGCCGCGACCTTGGCCGGTTCCGTTCCATAGGCCCGGTTGCCGATCACGGCATCGGCGCCAGCCACAGGCACATCCGCCAGCGGCAGGCAGTCGACGGTGACGCCGAGGTCGATCAGGTCGGCTGCGATCAGGCGCGAGCTCAGGCGTGCGGCCTGCAAGCCCAGGGCCGGATCGAGGTCGTACAGCGCGCCGAACACTGCACCGGGCGGATAGGCCGGCCAATGCGGTGGACCCAGCCGCGCCACCCGGCCGCCTTCCTGGTCGATCAGGACCGGCGCATCCGCCTCGCCAAGGCAATTCCGCAATTCCTTAACAAGCGCAGATACTTGATCCGGCGTCTCGATATTGCGTTTGAAAAGGATAAAGCCCCAAGGCCGCTCGGCACGGATGAATTCGCGCTCCGAGGCGCTCAGTTCAAGTCCCGATACGCCCGTGATGAATGCGCGGCTGCTCATGGGGGCCGATTAGGCCCCTCGCAGCCCTGCGGTCAAGGAAACCGCCGTTAATTCCTTTGGACGACGCACTGCCCGCCTGCGGTCTTCAGGCTGCCACAGAACTGCGAGGCCTCGTCGGGGGAGCCGAAAGGACCGACCATGGCGCGATAGTACACGCCCTTTTCGCCGAGATCGGCGCGCTTGATCACTGGCGACTTGGAGCCCAGCACGTTCGGGAACTTGCTCTGCAGCGCCCGGAAGGAGGCCTGCGCGTCGGCTTCGTTCTTCTGCGAGGAGACCTGAACCAGATAGCCGCTGCCGTTGGCGCCGCCGGCGCCGTCTGGGTCGGATTGGTCGCCGCCACGCGGGTCGGCGCGGAATCGGACGGTTGGCCAGCCTGCGGCGCCAGTGAGATCGGCGTATTCGCGCTGGCATTGGCCGAGGCAGGATTGCGCGCGCCCGGGGCAGCAGGCGGGACGGCTGGCGCCGCGGCCGCTGGAGCGGCCGGGGCCGCAACGGACCGCGTCGCCGGTCCCGGTCGTGGCGGAGGCGCCGTAGCGCCTGCGGGGATGCCGCCGTTCTCGGCCGCGTCGCCCTTCACCGCGAGCGTCTTGATCCTGCGCGGCTCGTTGTTCGGCAGCGTACCGTTCGCGGCCGTCGCCAGCGCCGCGCCGGTGGGAGATACGCTCGCAACCGTGGGCGGGCTGCTGTTCTGGTTAAGCTGTGGAAATACCACGCGCGGCGCGCCGGACCTGGAATTGACGTCAACCGGCGCTTCCTCGCGCGACACCAGCTTTTCGCCGCCATCGCCCGTCGGCATGCGGTCAGGGGTCTTGGAGGTGCCACCATCGGACTGGGCCGGCACCACCTTGGTCGGGCTGTTGTCGGCCCTGATGATCGGCGGCTCGCCGCTGCGGGGCGAACCGACATAGGTGCGATAGGCAAAGGCAGCGCCCGTCCCCACCACGGCCAGCGCCAGCACGGCGGCAACCGTCGTCAGCCCGCTCGAGCGCTTCTTCGGCGCGGGCTCTTCGTCGTAGCCGTTCTGATAGGCGTAAGGATCGTCCGGATAGGCCGGATCGCGTTGATAGTCGTGTTCACCGGATTCGATCCGGCCGTAGAGCGCATCGTCGTAACGCGACGGATCCTGCTGCGGCTCGGCTTCGGCATATTGCGGCTGCTCGTCGTAGTCCTGCGCAGGCGCCTGCGGCTGCTGGGGCGCGTAGCGATGCAAGGGATGCACCGGCGCCGGCTGGTATTCCGGCTCGTCGTCGTAGTCCTGCGGCGGCGGCGGCGCGGGTTCATGCCGGGCGCGCTGCATCCATGTCGGCGGGCTCGGCGGAGCGCTGTCGACTTCCTCGGGCACATCATATTGCTCGGGTGGATTATACTGCGGGCGAATATTCGCGCGTGACTGCAGCGGATGCGGGGCTTGCCTGGCAGCAGACCCGGACTGGTCCGTCTGTCCGATCAGCCTCGCCAGCTCCGCCAGCGGATCGTTCTCACCACGGCCTGCGCCGTGGGGATCGCCGCGATCATAGTCAGCGGCGAGATAAGGTCGTTCCTGATATCGTTCAGCCATCGTGATGATGCCCCTTCGGGACAGCGCCAACCCGCCATGTCAACAAACCATGACGAGCGAATTGGCCCCTGCCAGATACCCCACGAACCCCCATCCGTGAGGGCCTTCGCCCCTGCCTACCGCATCTCGGTCGGAGCTTGGACGCCTAGAATGGCCAAGCCCGATGCCAGAACCGAGACGACGCCCTGAACCATTGCCAAACGCGCCCTCGTAATCTCTGCATCATTAGTCATAATGAAGCGTAAATAGGGCAAATCCCGCCCTTTAGTCCACAACGCATGAAATTCACTGGCCAAATCATATAGATAAAAAGCGATTCGGTGTGGCTCATGTGCTAGCGCCGCGGCCTCGACGATCCGGGGATAGAGCGCCAAGCGCTTCAAAAGGTCCAATTCGGCCGGATCGGTCAGCCGTTCCACCGGGGCATCCCCCAGCCAGGCCGCCCGCGCCGCATCGTCTTCGGGCAGGTCAGGCACCACCTCGCGGGCGTTCTTGAAGATCGAGTGTCCGCGCGCGTGACCGTACTGCACGTAGAACACCGCGTTGTCCTTGGACTGCTCGATCACCTTGGCGAGATCGAAATCGAGCACGGCATCGTTCTTGCGAAACAGCATCATGAACCGCACGGCGTCCGAACCGACTTCGTCCACCACTTCGCGAAGCGTGACGAAATCGCCGGAGCGTTTCGACATCCGCACCTGCTCGCCGTTGCGCAACAGACGAACGAGCTGCACGACCTTGACGTCGAGCGCGGCCTTGCCGCCGCTGACGCCCTTCACCGCCGCCTGCATGCGCTTGATGTAGCCGCCGTGATCGGCGCCGAACACGTCGATCATGTCGAGGAAGCCGCGATCGATCTTGTTCTTGTGATAGGCGATGTCGGACGCGAAATAGGTATAGCCGCCGTCCGACTTGATCAGCGGACGATCGACGTCGTCGCCATAGGCGGTGGCGCGGAACAGCGTCTGGATCCGGTCCTCGTAATCGTCGACCGGCTTACCCTTCGGCGGCGGCAGGCGGCCTTCGTAGATATCGCCCTTGGAACGCAGGAAATCGATGGTCTCGGTAACCTTGTTGTTACCGGTCTCGACCAGCGACCGCTCCGAGAAGAACACGTCGTGCTTGATGTTCAGCGCGGCGAGATCGCCCTTGATCATGTCCATCATCATGGCGATGGACTTATTGCGGACGATTGGCAGCCAGGCGCTTTCTGCCATCGCCTTAAGCTTGTCGCCATGCTCGGCTGCGAGCGCCTGCCCAACCGGCACGAGATAATCGCCGGGATAGAGCCCTTCCGGAATTTCGCCGATGCTCTCGCCGAGCGCCTCGCGGTAGCGCAGGAACGCCGAGCGCGCGAGCACGTCGACCTGGGCGCCGGCGTCGTTGATGTAATATTCGCGCGTGACGTCATAGCCCGCGAATTGCAAGAGGCCGCACAGCGCGTCGCCGAACACCGCGCCGCGGCAATGGCCGACATGCATCGGGCCGGTCGGATTGGCCGAGACGTATTCGACATTGACCTTGGCGCCGCTACCGATCGCGCTTTTGCCGTAGGACACATTTTCGCGCAGCACGGTGCGCAACTCGTCGGCCCAGACCTGCGGCTTGAGGGTGAGATTGATGAAGCCGGGACCTGCGACATCGACGGAGGCGACCAGATCGTCGGCGCGCAGCTTTTCGGCGATCTTGTCGGCGAGATCGCGCGGCTTGGTCCCCGCTTCCTTGGCGAGCACCATCGCGGCATTCGTCGCCATGTCGCCATGGGTCGCGTCGCGCGGCGGCTCGACCACGACGCGGGAGAAATCGATGCCGGCGGGCCATTGGCCCTCGGCCGCCAGGCCTGCGCAGATCGCGTGCACGCGCGCGAGCACATCGGCAAACAGGTGTTGTGAGGCTGACTTGTCGGACATGGGCGCCGCCTAACGCAAATCCGGGGTCGAGTCAAAAAGCCGTTGGTGCTCCATCAGGGCGAAACGGTCGGTCATTCCGGCGATGAAATTGCCGATCCGGCGCGCCCGCTCGCCTTCGCTTTCGCGCTCGGTACCCTCGACCCATTCGGCCGGCAGGTCCCCGGGCGAGGCCTGGTAGCGCGCGAACAGGTCGAACAGGATCGCTTCCGCCTCGCCCATCACCCGCATCACCCGCGTATGGCGGTACATGTGCTGTTTCAGGAACGCCTTGATCCCGGCCTCCTCCTGCGCGACTTCGAGGCGGAAACGCGACCAGCGGCTGATGGTGGTGGCGAACGTCGTGGGCCGATTGCGGCTTTGCGGCTGAAAGGCGCCTGGTCGCCTCCGCCATGACGGCCCCGATCATGTACGAGATCAGTTCGCGCACCAGTTCCGCGCCGCGCCTGGCATCATCGAGCGCGGGGTAATGCCGGTCGATCTCCTTGATGATCGCCTCGGTGAGCGGCATCACTTTGAGATCGTCGACGCCAAACAGGCCGGCGCGCAGGCCGTCGTCGATGTCGTGGGCGTCATAGGCGATGTCGTCGGCAAAGGCTGCGACCTGCGCTTCCAGCGAGGCGTAGCTCCATAGTTCCAGGTCGAACTTCTGGTTGAAGTCGGAAATGCCGACCGGGATCCCGCCATCGCGGTATGGCCCGGCAGGCGCCCCGCTTCGCTCGGCCAGCGGACCGTTGTGCTTGACGATGCCCTTCGAGCGTTTCCCAGGTCAGGTTCAGCCCGTCGAACTCGGGATAACGGTGCTCCAGCGAGGTTATCACCCGCAGCGCCTGCGCGTTGTGATCGAAGCCGCCATGGGCCTTGAGGCATTTGTCGAGCGCCCGCTCGCCGGCATGGCCGAACGGGGGATGGCCGAGGTCATGGGCCAGCGCCAGGGTTTCGGTGAGGTCCTCGTCGAGCCCGAGCTGGCGGGCCAGGGCGCGGGCGATCTGCGCGACTTCGAGCGAATGGGTCAGCCGGGTGCGGTAATGATCGCCTTCGTGGAACACGAAAACCTGCGTTTTGTGCTTCAGCCGCCGGAACGCCGTGGAATGGATCACCCGGTCGCAATCCCGCCGGAACGGGCTGCGGGTCTTGCTCGACGGCTCGGCAAACAGCCGGCCCCGGCTGGAATTGGGGTCGCAGGCATAGAGCGCGCGGGGGGCAGCCATTCCGACCGACACGATTTATTAGTCCTTATCCATTTGATTCCACGGGATTACGCACTTAACTATGTCTGATGCCTCAGACCAAATGAATTGGGTATGACGGCCGGAGAGCATGACATGACCACTGCCATCACCGTCAGCGAGCGGGCCGCCCGCCGCATCGGCGAAATCCTTAAAGTCGAAGGCGACGGCGCCATGCTGCGCATCTCCGTCGAAGGCGGCGGCTGCTCCGGCTTCCAGTACAAATTCGACGTCGACCACGCCAAGGCCGAGGACGACCTCGTGATCGCGCGCGAGGGCGCGGTGGTGCTGGTCGATCCGGCCTCGGTGCCGTTCCTCGCGGGCTCCGAAGTCGATTTCGTCGACGATCTGATCGGCGCCTCGTTCCGCGTGGTCAATCCGAACGCGACGGCGTCGTGCGGTTGCGGGACGAGTTTTTCGATCTGAGAGTGAGGGCGACGTTCATTCGACCCAATCGCGGTCGTCATACCCGAACACAGTCCCGTAGGATGCGGTGGAGCGAAGCGATACCCATCAACGCCGGTGCGGATGGCGATGGGTCATCGCTTCGCTCCACCCATCCTACGATAGACGCACATTCGCGTTCTCGCGGCGCATCGCGCCCGAAGTTTTTCATCTTCGTTTCACCCTCCATCGAAACAGAGGGCGCAGGGAAGACCGGGTGCGCGCTGCACCCGCGGTCTCGTGTGCAATAGCGCACAGAAAACGCGCACACGAGCATACAGGTTCAGCGGGAGCATCCCGGCCTTCCCTGCGCAGTGGCTTTACGGCTTACTTCGAGCTCTCCCCGGTGAACGGCTCTCTTGCCACCGTCATCATGCGGATACTTCCGCATCACTTGACGCCAGCACCGCGGCGTCAGGACCACACGACTTCGCCGTACGCTTCAGCCACCCTCGTCAGTCATGGCGTCTCGCGTCCACCGCAACCTGTCCCAACGTTCGTGACGATGGCCGACGCCCCTCTGGCGGGACAGGATGCCGCGAAGTCATAGCGTTGATTTGCCCGACGGGTTAAGCGGAATGTTTTTTCGCGAAGGACTGGACCACCCAAATCACTTTGATCCGCTTGGTGAAATCGGCGCTTTCGCGCAACGTCCGGAGCCCGGGTTTTCGGCTGTCCGAGGCGCTCTCCGCGCAACATGCCGCAGCAGCCCCGTCCCTCAGCGCTCTACACCAAACAACGCCCGCGCATTTCCATGCGCGATCTGCGCCGCGATCTTTGGCGACAACTGCACCAGCCAGCGCACGATACCCCGCCATGATCTCGCCGTAGCTTTCCCAGCGCTGGTTGACCCAGGTGTCGGAGCCGAGCAGGAAGCGGTCGGGATGGCGTTCGAACAGCGCGCGCCATTCCGCCGTCAGCTTTCCGCCGCCGTCGGCGATGCCGCTGCGGTAGGAGAGTTCGCCCCAGAGTTTTGGATATTTTGCAAGCATCTCCGCGACGCGTTCGGTCGGAAGCCCAAAACCGGTATGGGCCCAGATGATGCGGGCGCGCGGATTGTGCCGCATCAGGATTTCGACGGCGATATCATCGGCATGGGCGTGCAGATAGAGGTCGTTGGCAACCGCGAAGTCGACGGTCTTCTTCACCCACTCGCCTTCCGCGGCCTTGCCCGAGATGTGAAACTCGCCGATGCCGCGGTAATAGCCGCGCTTGAACTCGTCCTGCACGAGGTCGAAAATAAAGGGATCGCCGAACCAGGTCTGGATGTCGGCGCGCACGCGATATGGCCGGATGAAGGGAACGATCTGCAGGCCCGGCGGCTTGGCTTCCATCAGCGCATGCGTCCCGGTGTTGGGGCGGCTGGTGGCGAGGATGCCGGTGACGCGGTGCTTCCTGAAACAGCGCCAGCACCTCGTCGACGCTGTAGAAGGGCTTTGGCTCCCAATTGTAGTGCATATGGGCGTCGAAGATTTCGATCGGCTCGTCGGCCGCCTTGGCCCGATCGACCGCGCTCACTGCGCAAACGAAGGCGGCCAGCAAGGCAACGCATCGCCAGGCGGACACGAACCCGCGCCCGGCGATCATCATTCGGCCGCGACGACGTGAGGCCGCTCGCCCTCGCCGGTCTCTTCCAGCTGCGGTTCGAGCTTGCGCTTCAGGCGGCGGTCGATGCGGTCGAGATAGATGTAGATCACCGGCGTGATGTACAGCGTCAGCAGTTGCGACAGGCAAAGGCCGCCGACCACGGCGATGCCGAGCGGCTGGCGCAGTTCGGCGCCGGCGCCGGCACCGAGCGCAATCGGCAGCGTGCCGAAGATCGCCGCAAACGTCGTCATCATGATGGGGCGGAAACGCAACAGCGCAGCTTCGCGGATCGCGTGCTCGGCGCTCAGGCCTACGCGGCGGCGCTCCAGCGCAAAATCCACCATCATGATCGCGTTCTTCTTGACGATGCCGACCAGCATCACGATGCCGATCATCGCGATGACCGACAACTCCATCCCGAACAGCATCAACGTCAGGATCGCGCCGATGCCGGCCGACGGCAGGCCGGAGATGATGGTGATGGGATGGATGAAGCTCTCGTACAGAATGCCGAGGATGACGAAGGCCGCGAACACGGCGGCGAGGATCAGGACGCCCTGCCCGCGCAGCGAATCCTGGAACACCTGCGCCGTGCCGGAGAAGCCGGTGGCAATCGTTGCCGGCAGGTTCGAGTTCTGTTCGAGCTCGGTGATCTTGTCGACCGCATAGCCCAGCGAAACGCCGGGTGCGAGATTGAACGAGATCGTCACCGCGGGCTGCTGACCCTGATGGTTGATCTGCAGCGGACCGACGGTCGGAACCAGCTTGGCCACCGCCGACAGCGGGATGGTCACGTTGTTCTGGGTCTTCATGTAGAGCTTGGACAGATCCGACGGATCGACGCGGAACTGCGGCTGCACTTCCAGGATGATCTGGTAGTCGTTCGACGGCATGTAGATGGTGCCGACCTGACGCGAGCCATAGGCATTGTAGAGCTGGTTGCGGACCTGATCGACGGTGATGCCGTAGACCGCCGCTTTCTCGCGGTCGATATCGACCGTCATCTGCGGGTTCTTGATGTAGAGGTCAGTGGTGACGTCGAGCAGGCCCGGCAGCTTCTCGATCTTGTCGCGCATCTCGGGCGCCAGCCGGTACAGCGACTCGGTGTCGCCGCTCTGCATCACATACTGGTACTGGCTCTTCGAAATCCGGCCGCCGACGTTGAGGTTCTGGATCGGCTGGAAGAACGCCTGCATGCCCGGAATCTGCCGCGCCTTGACACGCAGCCGCGCGATGATCGCACTGAGATTGTCACGCTCCTTCTTCGGCTTCAGCGCAATGAACAGCCGGCCGTAATTCGCGGTCGGGTTGGGCCCGCCGGAGCCGACGGTGGAGTTGAGGTACTCGATTGCGGGATCGGACTTCAGCACCTCGACCAGCGCCTGCTGCCGCTCCTTCATGGCCTCGAACGAGGTGTCGGTGGCGGCTTCCGTCACGCCGATCAGGAAGCCGGTGTCCTCCTGCGGAAAGAAGCCCTTCGGCACGATCATGTAGAGGTAGACCGTGCCGCCGAGGGTGGCCAGCGTCACGACCAGCATCAGCGCTTTCCGCGCCAGCACCCAGTCGAGCGTCCATTCATAGGCGCGCAGCCAGGAATCGAACATCGCCTCGAAGACGCGAAGCACGATATTCGGCTTTTTCGTCGCGTCATGCGCCCGCAGCACGCGCGCGCACAGCATCGGCGTCAGCGTCAGCGAGACGAATCCGGATACGATGATCGCCACCGATACCGTCACCGCGAATTCGCGGAACACGCGGCCGACGATGCCGCCCATCAGCAGCACCGGGATGAACACGGCGATCAGCGAAAAGGTGATCGAGATGATGGTAAAGCCGATCTCGCGCGCGCCCTTCAGCGCGGCATCGAACGGCCGCATGCCGTGCTCGATATGGCGAACGATGTTTTCCAGCATGACGATGGCGTCGTCGACCACGAAGCCGACCGAGAGCGTCAGCGCCAGCAGCGTCATGTTGTTGATGGAATAGTCGAGCGCGTACATCACCGCACAGGTGCCGAGCAGCGAAATCGGAACCGCCAGCGCCGGAATGAAGGTGGCCGAGGCCGAGCGCAGGAACAGGAAGATCACCAGGATGACGAGCCCGACCGCGATCAGCAGCGTCTCCTCGACGTCGGCCACCGCCTGCCGGATCGAGACCGAGCGGTCCATCATCACCTGCATCGTCACCGAGGGCGGAATCTGCGCCCGCAGCGCCGGCAGTTTCGCCAGCACCGAATCGACCACCGCCACGGTATTGGCGTCCGGCTGCTTCTGGATCGCGAGCACCACCGCCCGCTCGCCGTTCAGCCAGGTCGCGATCTTGTCGTTCTCGACGCTGTCGTAGATTTTTGCGACCTCGTCGAGCTTGACCGGCGAACCGTTGACATACTTTACGGTGATCTTGCTGTAGTCGGCCGCCTTGTCCATCTGGCCGGAGGCCTGCAGCGCGACGTCCTGCTTCGGCCCGTTCAGGGTGCCAACAGGCGTTGACGAATTGGCGCGCGAGACCGCGGTCCTGATGTCGTCGAGCGACAGCCCGCGCGCGGCGGCGGCTTCCGGATCGGCCTGGACGCGGATCGCGAACTTCTGCGCGCCGTAAATCAGCACCTGCGCCACGCCGGGAATTTGCGACAGCGTCTGCCCGATGGTGATGTCGCCATACTCGTTGACCGCGGACAGCGGCAGCGTCGCCGAGCCGAGCGAGACGAACAGCACCGGGAAGTCGGCCGGGTTCACTTTGCGGAAGCTCGGCGGAATCGTCATTTCGATCGGCAACCGGCGCTGCGCGATGGTCAGCGCGGTCTGCACGTCGAGCGCTGCGGCGTCGATGTTGCGGTTGAGGTCGAACTGGATGGTGATGACGCTGGTGCCCTGCGAGGAACTCGACGACATCGAGGAAATGCCGGCGATGGTCGAGAGCTGGCGTTCGATGATGCCTGCGACCGAGGCTGCCATGGTGTCCGCGCTCGCGCCCGGCAAGGTCGCGGTCACGGCAATGGTCGGGAAATCGACCCGCGGCAGCGCCGAGACCGGCAGCAGGCGGAAGCCGAAAATGCCGAACGCGATGATCGACGCCGTGATCAGCGTCGTCATGACGGGCCGGCGGATACAGAGTTCGGACAGGGTCATCGGCTATGCCCCGGCTTTTTTGGTCCGCGGCTCAACCCGCGATCCGTCCGACAGCAGCAACTGCCCGTCGACCACGACGCTTTCGCCACCGGCGAGCCCTTCTGATATCACCGACATGCCCTGCGCGGTGCGGTCGACCTTGACCGGCTGAACCTTGGCTGTGCCGTCCTTGATGACGAACACGAAATTGCCGCTCTGGCTACGCTGCACGGCGACCGTCGGCACCACGATCGAATCCTCGCTGCGGATGACGAGCTTGGTCGCGACCAGAGTCCCCGGCCACAAGCTCTCGTTCTCGTTGTTCATGATGCCGCGCACGGTGACCATGCCGGTGGTCGCATCCACGGTGTTTTCGACCATCGCGACCTTGCCGGTCTCGGAGCGCTGATGGCCCGGGATCGTCGCGGTGACCCCGGAGGCGCCCTTCGCCATCGACTCCCGCAGGTCGACCAGCACGCGCTGCGGAACCGCGAACGACACATAGACCGGCGCCATCTGATTGATCACGGCAAGGGGCGTGAGATCGGCCGGGCGCACGAAATTGCCGACCTTCACATTGGCCGCGCCGATCCGGCCCGAGAACGGCGCCCGGATCATGGTGTAGCTTTTCTGGACCTTCAGATTGTCGAGCGCGGCCTGATCGGCCTTGATGGTACCGGTCAGGATGTCGGACTGGGTCCTGGCATTATCGACATTGACCTGCGTGGTGGCACCCTTGCCGACGAGGTCGTTGAAACGGCGAAGGTCGCGCTGCGCGCCCTCGAGCTGCGCCTGGTCCTTGACGAGTACGCCCTCGGCCTGTTCGATCTGGGCGTCGATCTGCCGGCTATCGAGCGTGAACAGCAGATCGCCTTCGTTGACCTTGGCACCGTCCTCGAAATGCACCGCGACGATGGTGGTTTCCAGCCGCGATTTCAGCGCCACGCTGGAGATCGGCGTCACCATCCCGATCGCGTCGACGTCGACGGGCACGGATTTGCGCTCCGCCTTGGCGAGTTCAACGGAAATCATGCGCGGGCGCTGCGGCCCCTGAGCGTTGGAGCTCCCCCCCATCCACGAGGAGCGGGTAACAAAACCGGCCGCCGCAAGGATCGCGACGGCGCCGACAACGAGTATCAAGCTACGTTTTTTCATGTTTTTTCACGCTCGCCGGTCCTCCAGGGACGGGACGGCCTACTTCAGCCCCTTGACGGCGACTTTTGCGCCTTATTTGTAAACGGTTATCACAGCCTTGATGCACATGGTATGCCACTGAAGGGGAAAATGTGTAGTTACAATTCCGGGTCCAATTGAATGCGTATTGCAACGTGGAACGTTAACTCGATCCGGCAGCGGCTCGACCATCTCCTGACCTGGCTCAAGGACTGCTCGCCGGATGTCGTCTGCCTGCAGGAAATCAAATGCGTGGACGAGGCGTTCCCGCGGCTGGAGATCGAGCAGCTCGGCTACAACGTCGTCACCCACGGCCAAAAGACCTTCAACGGCGTCGCCCTGCTGTCGAAACTGCCGTTCGACGAGACCAAATCGGGCCTTGCCGGCGACGACGAGGACGCCCATGCCCGGTTTCTCGAGGGTGTCGTCACCCTGAAGCACGGCGTGGTGCGCGTCGCCTGCCTCTATCTGCCCAACGGCAATCCGCCGGACACGGACAAATATCCCTATAAACTCAAATGGATGTCGCGCCTTCTTGAATATTCGAAGGAGCGGCTGAAGACGGAAGAGCCGCTGGTGCTCGCGGGCGACTTCAACGTCATTCCGGCGGCGGCAGACGTCTACAACCCTGCCGCATGGGCCAATGATGCGCTGTTCAAGCCCGAGACCCGGGAGGCCTTTCAGTCCCTGCTCGGCCTCGGGCTGACGGACGCGCTGCGCGCCGTCACCGATGCGCCGGGCCAATACACGTTCTGGGACTATCAGGCCGGTGCCTGGCAGAAGAACTGGGGCATCCGGATCGACCATCTCCTGCTGTCACCGCAGGCCAGCGACCGCCTGACCAATGTCGGCGTGGACAGCTACGTGCGCGCCTGGGAGAAGCCGTCAGACCATGTGCCGGTCTGGGCGGATTTTGATTTCGAGGGGGCGTAAGAGGCCCGTGAAGCGGTAGGGGGCAAAGCGCAGCGCGCCCACCATTTCAAGAGATCGTTTGGAGAGATGGTGGGCGCGCTGCGCCCACCCGACGAGGCCGATACGGCCGTCAGTCCTTCTTGCCCTGCACCCAGTGCTCGAGCATCTGCAGCGCCATGGCGCGGTCGTCGTCGTTCGCCTTGGCGATCGCCCGGTTGTAGCTTTCCCGGATCCAGGTTTCGTCGGGCTGCGCGCTGTCGCGCGCAAGCGTCAGCCACATCAGGCCGCGGGCGCGCTGCGGCGGCATCCGGTCGCCGTTGAACAGCATCTGGCCGAGCATCGCCTGCGCCTGGTGCTGGCCCTTCTGGGCGGCAAGGCCGAGCCAGCGCGCGCCGTAGCGGAAATCATCCCGCGAAGCGTCCGGGGTCTTCAGATAGAGCCGCGCCAGATCGTATTGCGCGTCGGCGTTGCCGAAATAGGACGCGGCATAGGAGAACATCTCCCGCGCCCGGTCGGCGTCGGCCTTGATCTTGGAATTGGGGATGCCGTTGAGATAGTAGCGGCCCAGCGCCACGAAAGCGTTGGCGACGATCGACGCCTGCGGCGCCGACGGGCTGTCCTCGGCGTGCTGGTTGGCGATGCGGCTGAAATATTCAAAGGCGCGCAGGTCGTCCTGGATGACGCCGTCACCGTTGGCGTACATCCGGCCGAGCTTCCACTGCGCCACGGGATGGCCGCCTTCGGCCGCGTATTGCAGCGAATTCAGCGAGGGCTCCACAACCGCGGTCGCGGCAGCCGCCGTCGTGGTCGCCGGCGGAGCGGCCTTCTTCAGGGCCTGGGAATTGAGGGCTTGGGCGGCAGGCTGGTTAATACCCGGAAGTGCGGCATCCGGCTTGGCCGGAGCACCGTCAAACGCGAATCCGGGACCCGCCACCGGCGCGGCTCCTAACATCAACGCAAGAATGATACGCCTAGATGTCCGCATAACACTGTCTTTCGTGCGCACCGCCCGGATGGGTTACAGCCCCAGCCACCGCCGGCCCAACCTGTTGGGCATATTTCCACAGCGCACCCGACGTGTGGTTAGTCTCTCGAGGCGTCCATTTGGTTTTACGTTCGGAGAGTTCGGCGTCGGTCAATTTTACGTTAAGAGTGCCGACGTCGGCGTCGATCTCGATGATGTCACCATCCTGCAACAGGGCGATCGGGCCGCCCACGGCCGCCTCCGGCCCGACATGGCCGATGCAGAACCCGCGGGTGGCGCCCGAAAACCGGCCGTCGGTGATCAGGGCGACCTTGCCGCCCATCCCCTGCCCGGTCAGCGCCGCCGTCGTGGAAAGCATTTCCCGCATGCCGGGACCGCCGCGCGGCCCCTCGTAGCGGATCACGATGACCTCGCCTTCCTTGTAGGTCTTCTTCTGCACCGACTCGAAAGCGTCCTCTTCCCGGTCGAAGCAGCGGGCAGGACCGGTAAATTTCAGCTTCGACATACCCGCGACCTTCACGATCGCACCCTCCGGCGCGAGATTACCCTTCAGGCCGACCACACCGCCTGTGACGGTGATCGGCTTGTCGGCGGACCGCACGACATCCTGGTGCGGATTCCATTTCACGCTCTTGAGGTTTTCGGCGATCGTACGGCCCGTAACGGTTATGCAATCTCCGTGCAGGTGGCCATTGTCGAGCAGCGTCTTCATCAGAAGCGGTATGCCACCAACTTCAAACATGTCTTTGGCAACATAACGGCCCCCTGGCTTCAAATCCGCGACATATGGTGTCTTTTTGAAGATTTCGGCGACGTCGAATAAGTCGAACTTGATTCCGCACTCGTGGGCGATGGCCGGCAGGTGCAGCGCAGCATTGGTCGATCCGCCCGACGCGGCAACGACGGCCGCGGCGTTTTCCAGCGCGCGGCGGGTGACGATGTCGCGCGGCCGGATATTTTTCGAAATCAGCTCCAGGACCTTCTCGCCGGCGGCGGAGCAAAAGGCGTCGCGGATCTCGTAAGGCGCAGGCGCGCCGGCGGAATAGGGCAACGCCAGCCCGATCGCCTCGGACACCGTCGCCATGGTGTTGGCGGTGAATTGTGCACCGCACGCGCCGGCGGACGGGCAAGCCACCCGCTCGATTTCGTCAAGATCTTCGTCCGACATTTCGCCGACCGAGTGCTTGCCGACGGCCTCGAACATGTCCTGCACGGTGACCTGCTGGCCACGGAAATTGCCGGGCAGGATCGAGCCGCCATAGATGAAGATCGAGGGCACGTTGAGCCGGACCATCGCCATCATCATGCCCGGCAGCGACTTGTCGCAGCCGGCAAGGCCGACCAGCGCATCATAGGCGTGGCCACGGATCGTCAGCTCGACCGAATCGGCGATGCATTCGCGGGACGGCAGCGACGAGCGCATGCCGTCATGGCCCATGGCGATGCCGTCGGTGACGGTGATGGTGCAGAATTCACGCGGGGTGCCGCCGGCGGCCGCAACCCCCTTCTTGACCGCCTGCGCCTGGCGCATCAGCGAGATGTTGCAGGGGGCGGCCTCGTTCCAGCACGACGCCACGCCGACGAAGGGCTGGTGGATCTGCTGGGTCGTCAGGCCCATCGCGTAGAGATAGGACCGATGGGGCGCGCGCTCCGGCCCCTCCGTCACGTGACGGCTCGGCAACCTCTTCTTGATGTCGGTCCTGGCGTCCATCCGCTCAACCTGTTTCCCCAGCCATCTCCTCAACGGTTCGGGGAAAGAAGCGGTTCCCTTCGCCTTCGCGGAGCACTGCGGCCATCGGCAACGATTAGAATGATTTCACGGAGGGGTGTGGCTAAAAAGCGGCGCAAGCACGACCCGGGGGTGAGAACGGTTAAATGTTCGCTAACTGTTGCGGTCACGCAACAATCGTGGCGCCACGGCAACCATTGTCGGCGCTTATTGGAGCGGAGCCGAGAGCAAATCCCGGGCTCGCGAATGTCAGAGTGCTCTTGTTGCCGGGCGGCCTGCAACCTGACGACGAAACTCCAGATGATTGCTCCTGCCCTGAGTTCGCGCAGGATCGGGCTAGCACCGAATCACGCGCGGGCAGAACGACGCGATTCGCGGCAGTAAACTCTTCGATCACTCGGCTGCGACCACGCAAACGACTGCAAGTTACGTCGTTTGACATCACGTGTTCGAGGGGGATCGCGTCATTTTTGTGCATCGGGCACTTTTTGCGCCAGTTCTCGTCACGCAGCAAACACCGACCGCCGCGCCCGGCGCAAGCCGACATCATCCATATCTCACGACAGAACAACGCTGTACGCGATTTATCAAAGGCTGTTCGATCGCTGGCGGAATCCGCAGATGCGTTCAAGCATTGATCAAACGTTCGCCTTTCGCGTCACAATAGTGCCCCTGCCTCGCGCAAATCCGCCGCGCGCTGGTCCAGCCGAGGACCCGTTTGACTGTCTTCTTCCCCAACGCGGGTAAGCAGTCACGCCTCACGTCTTGCCCGCGCGCATCACCAGGATTCCCAAGACTCGGTGGTAGTCGTTTGTAGTCCGTGAGGCCTGAGTAAGAGGTTTACTAATGGCACGCTTCAATCTGAACAGCTTCCTCAACAATGACCGCTTCGAGGATTTCTTCGCCCGGTTTACGGGCGGCACCTCTGGTCATGATCATATGAACGGGACGACGGGCGGAAACACCTTGTTTGCAGGCAAAGGTGACGACGACGTCGCCGGAATGGCCGGGAACGACACGATCAACGCCGGCTCCGGCAACGACAAGGTGTGGGGCGGCTCGGGCAACGACAGCCTGTCCGGCGGCTCAGGCAACGATACTCTTATCGGCGGCTTCGGCGCCGACAGGATGGACGGCGGCAACGGCAACGACGTGTTGCTCAGCCGTTCGGACGCCGGCGAAATGGTCGCTGCCCAGGACGGCAAGACCCAGATCTTCGCCGCCGAAACCGCCGCGTTCAAGGCGGTCAACGATACGCTCACCGGCGGCGGTGGCGCCGACACCTTCCGCTTCGAAGGTATGGTCAATGCCAAGGACGACATCGTCGCCAAGCACGTCAATGCCGACGGCACGATCGACTGGGTTGGCGTCACCGGCGAGAACAACGCCACCCACGACCACTGGGTCGACGGCTTCGGCAACGACGTGATCCGCGACTTCAACCGCGCCCAGGGCGACAAGATCGAAATCTCGGCGCACACCGCCGAGGTCAAGTCCATCGAGTACAAGGACAGCAACGGCGACGGCAAGAACGACTACAGCGTGATCACCATCATCAGCCAGCAAGGCAATGCCGGCGCGCATGACGAGGATCTGCTCGGCACCATCACCGTCTACGGCAACCTGGTGAAGCAAAGCGACATCGCGGTTACCCAGACCGTCTATGGCGCCTACGAGAAGGTCGGTGAACTCGGCGCCGGCGTTCACTTCGAGATCGAGGACGACGGCGTGTTGCCGAACGGCGGAAGCGACGGCGGCCACCACAACGGAATGACCGCGATGGCGAACATGCTCGCCAACGCGTAAGGCCAACGAGGCACGACGCACTTGCTGACACAATCACCTTGCAAGGGCCGGCTTCCGGCCCTTGCATTCCCTGCTTGCGCAGATGGCGTCGACCTGTCTGCGGAAGAAAGCGCGTCAAAGAGAAGCTGGAGCTTCGGTTCTGATTCAATCAGAACCGATAATGCCTTAGTTTGATTTTTGCTTTACGTACCGGCCAGGCGCGGGCTCGATCACGCGGAAAGCAGCGTTACCCAATTCCTTCGGAGCAGGAACCGTGCCGCTGGAATGGCCTTTCATCCAGCCATCCCAGTCGGGCCACCAGCTTCCCGGCTTCTGATCGGCGTGTTCCAGCCAATTTTTCGCGTCGACATTCAGATTGTCATTGACCCAATAACTTCGCTTGTTGCGGGCCGGCGGATTGATCACGCCTGCCACATGACCGCTGGCGGCGAGCACGAAGCGCGGGTCTTTTCCCATCAGGTCCTTTGAGCGAAACGCGCTCTGCCAGGGCACGATGTGGTCCTCGCGAGAGGCCAGTATGAACATCGGCGACTTCACCTTTGAGAGGTCGACCCGTTCACCACATTGGGTGGTCGCGCCGGGCTCCTTGATCCTGTTTTCAACGTAGGTGTTGCGCGTGTACCAGCAGTACATCGGGCCCGGCAGGCTGACGCTATCGGAATCCCAGTAGAGCAGGTCGAACGCGTCAGGCGTCGCCCCCTTCAGATAACTCTCGACCACATAGCGCCAGATCAGATCGTTGGCGCGCAGGGTTCCGAAGGTAAAGGCGAGTTCCTTGCCAGGCAGAATACCGCCACTTCCGATCGTTGCTTCGCGCAGGGCGACGGAATTCTGGTCAATCAGCAGGCCGATTTCCCCGGTATCCGCGAAATCTACCATCGTCGTCAGAAGCGTTATCGTTGCGAGCTTGTTTTCTCCGCGCGCGGCCAGAACGCCCGCGGCGCAGCTCAAAATGGTGCCCCCGACGCAGAAACCCAGCGAATGAATCTGATCGACCTTTGCAATTTCGCGCACAACCTCGATGCTTTTGAACGCCCCGAGGTTCAGGTAGTCGTCCCATGTCAAATTCTGAATCTCTGGAACGGCGCTTCGCCAGGAAATCAGGAACACCTGGTGCCCCCGAGAGACCGCATACTCAACGAACGAATTTCCCGCGCCGAGATCGAGCAAATAGTACTTGTTGATGCAAGGCGGCACGATCAGGAGCGGTGTTTTCTCGACGTCCGCCGTCTGCGGCGTATATTGGATGAGCTGAATCAGCTCGTTCTCAAAGACGACAGATCCGGGCGTGACCGCCAGATTGCGGCCGACCTCAAAGGCGGATTCGTCGACCCGGGTGATGCGCCCCTTTTGCAGATCCTCGATGAGGTTTTGCATCCCGGCCACCAGGCTGCCCGAACGTGTCTGGATAGCCGTTCGAATGACTTCCGGGTTGGTCGCCGGGAAATTCGACGGACTCATCGCATCAATGAATTGCCGCGCGTAGAAGCGAAGCTGCAGCTTCGATTTTTCGTCGACCTGGGCCTCGTCGACGAACTCAGCCAATTGCTTTGAAGTCGCAAGGTAGGATTTCTTGACCAGTTCGTAGTAAGGCGAGTGTTGCCAAGCCTCGTCCTGGAAGCGCCTTTCCAGACCCGACCGCCGGGAACCTTCCGCCGATGCGTCGCCGAGGAAGCCTTTCCAGAAGTCCGTGACGGGAGACCAGAACTGCCGTTGCATGTTTGTCGTGAAGGCAAACGGCCATGGCTCGCGCGCCGGAGGCTTGCTCTCTATGCCCATGGCGCTGGCCATCGCATCGTCGAATTGTTTTACCGATTGCTGGCCGGCACGCATCAGGCTCTCAAGATAGGCCGAGGTGCCATCTGGGGATGATGAGCTGGTCATGTGAGCCTCCCGGAATGGCTCTTTATGCTGGTCGTTGCGGTGCCAGCGAGCCGATCGATTGAGATTATCGCGCCAAGCCACGGCGATCGACAAAGTAAAAATGTTTGGTGTGCGCCCGGCATACGGCTTGACATAGATCAACGAAGAGCCCGCCCACGCCCCTAGCCCATTGCTTTGACACCGATATGCGGGATGCAACTTTTTTTCGAATCCGGGAGCGAGGGTCCAAGCCTGACGAGCGGCACCTCCTGTATTCACCCAGACAGGATTGCAAGCTCGATCCACGCCTTTTGTTCCCGGGAAGTGAGGCGTCATGGATAATCCGCTCAGACGGCCGGACCAAATTCTGGCGTATCGTTCGTTAAAACAGGTCATTGCCACAAAGCCGCGATCGCTGTGGACCGTCGGCCCCAAGGACAACGCGCTCACGGCCATGCGTCTGATGGCCGAGAAGAACATTGGCCTCGTCGTGGTTCTGGAGCATGGGGCGATCGCAGGCATTCTTTCTGAACGTGACTGCGTCCGGCGGCTTGTACTTGCCGGAAAAACTCCAGAACTTACTCCGGTAGCGGACGTCATGGTCCGGGAAGTCATCACAATTGATCTTGCAAAGACATTTGGGGACTGTCTGAAGCTGATGCATCTGCACAACGTTCGTCATCTTCCAGTGGTCGAGAACAACACTCCCATTACCGTTATCTCGATCCGTGACTTGTTGGCCGAGGCAGTCCAGCACCACGCCAAGGTCATCGCTGAACTTGAGCGGGAACGCATGACCGTGTTCACGTCAACAGCTTGAGCATGCCTGGAGACACGGGCTTACCATTGGAACGGAAGTGTCGTCATGAATCTCCTGATTGTGCTGGGCGCTCTGATCTTTCTGATGTTTGTGGCCTACCGCGGCTACAGCGTCATCCTGTTCGCTCCGATCGCTGCCCTCGGCGCGGTGTTGCTGACGGATCCCTCGCTCGTTCCGCCACTCTTTTCCAGCGTCTTCATGGAGAAGATGGTCGGTTTCGTGAAGAATTACTTTCCCGTCTTCATGCTGGGCGCCGTCTTCGGTAAGGTCATCGAGTTGTCGGGCTTTTCAAAGTCGATCGTCGCGGCCGTCATCGGCGTGCTCGGCCGAGAGCGCGCTGTACTGTCCATTATCGTCGTCTGCGCAATCCTGACCTATGGCGGCGTGTCGTTGTTCGTCGTCGTCTTCGCGGTCTATCCGTTCGCAGCCGAGATGTTCCGGCAGGGCGATATTCCAAAGCGGCTCATCCCCTGCACGATCGCGCTCGGCGCGTTCAGCTTCACGATGGACGCCTTGCCGGGGACGCCGCAAATCCAGAACATCATTCCCACGACATTCTTCAATACAACGACGTGGGCCGCCCCGGTGCTGGGGCTCGTCGGCAGCGCTTTCGTTTTCGGCGTTGGTCTTGCCTATATCGAGAACCGCCGACGTGCGGCACAGAAAAGCGGAGAAGGCTACGGCACGGAACTTCTCAACGAGCCGGAGCCGTTCGAGGCGGAGGAACTGCCCAACCCGTGGATCGCCGTCGCGCCGCTCGTCGTCGTCGGCGTCACGAACTTCATATTCACGCAATTGGTGCCTCGGGCTTACGGCGCGAAGCACGAAGTCACACTCGGCGGCCATTCGATCGTTACGCAGATTGGTCCGGTGGCGGCGATATGGGCGGTCGAGGGCGCGCTGATTCTGGGCATATTGACGGTGTTCATCTTTGCCTGGCGCCCGGTGATTGCAAAATTCGCGGATGGCAGCAAGGCGGCCGTTGCCGGGGCTTTGCTTGCCTCGCTCAATACCGCGTCCGAGTATGGCTTCGGCGGGGTGATTGCGCTGTTGCCGGGCTTTGCGGCGGTTTCCGCTGCGCTCAGGGCGATCCCCAATCCGCTGGTCAATGAAGCCGTCACCGTGACGGTGCTCGCCGGCATCACCGGCTCGGCTTCCGGCGGCATGAGCATTGCCCTTGCCGCGATGTCCGAGGAGTTCATTGCAGCCGCAAAGGCGGCAGACATTCCGCTTGAAGTCTTTCATCGTATCGCAGCCATGGCGAGCGGCGGCATGGACACATTGCCGCACAATGGGGCCGTCATCACGCTGCTTGCTGTGACGGGCCTGACCCACCGGCAAGCCTATAAGGATGTGTTCGTGATCACGTTGACGAAAACCGCGGCGGTGTTCGTTGCCATCGCGTTCTTCTATTTGACCGGGATCTACTGAGAAAGCACCGCAGAGGCTGACCTCCGGGGATAACACCCCTGACCTGCGGTTTGCTGCTGTTGCGCACCAAAAGAGGTCAACAGTCGAAGAGGCGGAAGCCTGTGGAGGCCTCATGTCAACTGATGCAGTTCGTCTAACGCTTGCGCCGGTCAAAGCCCTGGACAGCGGGAAGATTGTCAGCGCTGAAGAAGCAGCCAGCCTCATCCGAGACGGGGACACGGTTGCAACTGGCGGCTTTGTCGGCATCGGCTTCGCCGAAGAAATTGCGATGGCAATAGAGACGCTCTTCCTCGCGAAGGGGAATCAGACGGCTCCTGCCACCAACAAGCCGCGCAATCTCACGCTGGTGTACGCCGGAGGTCAGGGTGACGGCAACGACCGGGGACTCAATCACCTTGGCCACGAAGGTCTGGTGCGCCGCGTGATCGGCGGGCATTGGGGGCTGGTGCCGAAACTGCAGCAATTGGCGATCGCCAATCAGATCGAGGCTTACAATCTTCCTCAGGGCGTCATTTCGCACCTTTTTCGCGACATCGCGGCAAAGCGCCCCGGACATCTTACACGCGTGGGGCTCGAAACATTTGTCGATCCGCGCCATGGCGGCGGCAAGATCAACGAACGCACCAGGGAAGACCTTGTCCGCCTTATCGAGGTCGAGGGCGAGGAGTTTCTGTTTTATCGCGCATTCCCCATCGATGTTGGAATTATCCGCGGCACGACCGCCGATCCCGATGGGAATATCACCATGGAGAGGGAAGCGCTCACCCTGGAAGCGCTGGCCATCGCCATGGCGGTGCGCAATTCCGACGGGCTGGTCATTGCACAGGTGGAACGAATAGCCGAGCGCGGCTCGCTCAATCCAAGGCAAGTGAAAATTCCCGGAATCTTCGTCGATTGCGTGGTGTTGGCCAAGCCGGAGAACCACTGGCAGACCTTTTCAGTTCAGTATGACCCGGCCTTCAGCGGTGAAATTCGCGCTCCCATGGGCTCAATGACGTCAATGGAAATGAGCGAGCGAAAGATCATCGCACGTCGTGCGGCGCTCGAACTTGATGCAAATAGCGTCGTCAATCTCGGCATTGGCATGCCCGAGGGTATCGCAAGCGTCGCCAACGAAGAAAGAATTGCCGATTTGCTCACACTCACGGCTGAACCTGGCGTCATTGGCGGCGTGCCAGCAGGAGGACTCAATTTTGGGGCAGCAGTCAACGCACAAGCCGTTATCGATCAGCCCTATCAATTCGACTTTTACGATGGCGGCGGGCTCGATGCAGCCTTTCTTGGGCTCGCGCAGGCCGACCGCGAAGGCAATCTGAATGTGAGCAAATTTGGTACGCGCCTGGCGGGCGCCGGCGGCTTCATCAATATCAGCCAGAATGCCAAGAAGCTGGTGTTCGTTGGTACCTTCACGGCGGGGCGCCTCCGCGTGGCGGTCGAGGACGGGCGCCTGCGCGTGGTCCAGGACGGCAATGTGACGAAGTTTGTCGATGAAGTTGAACATCGCTCGTTTTCCGGCCGCTACGCGATGCGTCGGGGACAACCCGTGCTCTATGTGACGGAGCGCTGTGTGTTCAAATTGACACCGGATGGCCTCGAACTGGTCGAAGTCGCACCCGGTATCAACATCGAGCGCGACATCCTCGCCCGGATGGAATTCCGTCCAATCGTCCGCAACCCCGCCATCATGGATCCCCGCATTTTCGCGAACGGACCAATGGGCCTGCGGGACCAACTGCTGCGAATGCCGTTCGAGCAACGGTTCACCTATCATCCTGCCGAAAACCGGTTCTTCGTCAATCTCGAAGGCCACCGTGTTCGCAGCCACGAAGACGTGGAACAGATTCTCCGGATCGTCGAAACCAAGCTGGCGCCCCTCGGTCGAAAGGTCTACGCCGTTGTCAATTACGACAGCTTCGAGATATTCCCCGACATAATCGATGAATATTCAGCCATGGTGCGAGACCTGGTTGATCGTTTCTATTCCGGTGTCAGCCGCTACACGACCAGCAGCTTTCTTCGCGCCAAATTGGGCGACGCGCTGAAGCAACGCGCGCTGGCCCCTCACATCTACGAAAGTGCGGAAGAAGCAACCACCCATCTGCGCGACCTGGAAGCGAAGAAGGCAGGCTGACGGCGATGCCTGCCCACAAGCATCGCCCGCGTCACGCCCATGTTAGGGCGTCATCGAGCGCTAATCCACCTTGACGTTGGCGGCCTTGATCATCGGCCACCATTTCGCGATCTCGGCCTTCTGCCAGGCGCCGAGCGCATCGGGCGTGAGCTTGTCTTTGGGTGGCATCTGCAGGCCCAGATTTTCGAGCTGCTTGCGCACGGCCGGATCGTTCAGGGCATCGACGGCGGCGGCATTCAATTTCGCGACGATCTCTTTCGGCGTATCCTTGGGCACCCAGAGGCCGGACCACAGCGTCATGTGGAATCCGGGCAGCCCCGCCTCGTCCACGGTCGGAATGTCGGAAGCCGAACTCAACGCGTTTGCTGTCGGTGATGGCATAGGCGCGGATATTGCCCGCGCGCACCTGCCCGATCGAGTTCGAGGTCTGGTCGACGATCAGATCGATCTGGCCGGCAACGAGATCGTTCATTGCAGGCCCGGTGCCGCGATACGGAACGTATTGCAGCTTGATGCCGGTGATGTTTTCGAAATAGAGCCCGGCGATGTGGCTTCCGGAGCCGGCGCCCGCGGTGCCCGCCGTCGGCGCCGTCGGCTGCGCCTTCAGCCACGCCAGAAACTCCTTCAGCGATTTTGCAGGCACCGCGTTCTTGCTGACGATGATCATCGGGTTGCTCGGCAGCAGCGCGACCGGCTCGAGATCGGCGACGAGGTCGTAGCCGAGCTTGTTATAGACCGCGCCATTGGCGACGTGGGTGCCGAGATGGCCGAAGCTTATGGTATAGCCGTCAGGGGCTGCGCGCACCGCGCGGCCGACGCCGACCGATCCGCCCGCCCCGGTCACGTTCTCGACCAGCAGCGCTTCGCCGAGCGTCGTCTTCATGCGCTCCGCGAGGATCCGCGCCATCGCATCCGAAGGACCGCCGGCGGAGAACGGAACGATGATGGTGATGGGACGCGATGGAAAGTTTTGGGCGACTGCGGAGCCGGAAAATGCCAACGTTGCGAACAGGGCGGCCAAGGCTAATCTTCGCATCTGCTTCCTCCAACGCGCCATTTCAAACCTCATGGTGAGGAGCGCGGCAACGCCGCGCGTCTCGAACCATGAGGCCACCGGACTCGCGGCCATCCTTCGAGACGGCGCTTCGCGCCTCCTCAGGATGAGGACCCTACAATTTCGCGTAGTCGATCGGCTTGTGACGATCGAGCGTGCGCGTGACCGGCGGCAGCGGGTATTTAAGCCCTGTGGCGCAATTGAACAGCATCACGCGATCATTTTTCGTCACGCGTCCATCGCTGAGGCTTTGCTGGTAGGCAGCATACGTCGCAGCGCCTTCCGGACACAACAACAGGCCCTCCTCGCGCGCCACCTCGTTGAGCGCAGCAGAAATCTTCTCATCCGACACCGCAATCGCGAAACCCTTGCTCTCGCGGACCGCGCGCAGGATCAGAAAATCTCCGACCGCCTGCGGCACGCGAATGCCTGATGCGATGGTGTGGGCGTCTTCCCAGCGCGGGGCGTGCTCGGTGCCTGCTTCAAAAGCACGCACCATCGGCGCGCAGCCCGACGCCTGCACCGCCACCATGCGTGGGCGCTTCGAACCGATGAAGCCGATGGCTTCCAGCTCGGCAAACGCCTTCCACATGCCGATCAAACCAGTTCCGCCGCCGGTCGGGTAGAAGATCACGTCGGGAACCTCCCAGCCGAGCTGCTCGGCGAGCTCCAGGCCCATCGTCTTCTTGCCTTCGATCCGGTACGGCTCCTTCAGCGTCGAGGTGTCGAACCAGCCGGCCTTGGCCTTGCCTTCGCCGACGATCTTGCCGCAATCGTCGATCAGGCCGTTGACGCGATAGACGGTGGCGCCCTGCAGTTCGATCTCGCTGACATTCACTTCCGGCGTATCGGCCGGGCAGAAGATCGTGGTCCTGATGCCGCAGGAGGTCGCATAGGCCGCCAGCGCCGCGCCGGCATTGCCGTTGGTCGGCATCGCCATGTGCTTGATGCCGAGCGCCTTGCCCATCGATACCGCCATCACGAGGCCACGGGCCTTGAACGAGCCGGTGGGAAGTCGTCCCTCGTCCTTGACGATGATCTCAGCCCCGCCGAGTTTCTTGCCTAGCTTCGGCAGACGAATGAGCGGTGTCATGACTTCACCGAGGCTGACGATATCCGAGACTTTCCGAACCGGCAGCATCTCGCGGTAGCGCCACATGTCGGCGGGACGCTGCGCCAGCGCGTCCTTGGTCAGCGCCTTCTTCACGCCGGGCAGGTCGTAGCGCACCAGCAGCGGCTTGCCTGCTTTTGAGAGGTTATGGATCTGGTCGGCGGGATAATGATCGCCTTCCATCGCGCATTCGAGATGGGTCACGAACGTCGGACGTTCGATGGTCAGGTTGTCGTTGTCTTTCACGGAACTGTCTCGGCTGTTAGAGTGGAATGACGACCTCATTCTGAGGAGCTTGCTCATTGCCGGTCTCGAAGGACGGCCGGCAATCCGTGTTGCCCTCTTCGAGACGCTTGCTTCGCAAGCTCTAGGATGGATGTGCGTGTCAAGCCCGCGCATGACATGCTGGGGACTAGTCTACATGTTCAGCACACGCCCATAGGCATCAAGCACGGCTTCCTTCATCATCTCCGACAGCGTCGGATGCGGGAATATCGTGTGCATCAGCTCTTCTTCGGTGGTCTCGAGGTTCATGGCGACCACGTAGCCCTGGATCAGTTCGGTCACTTCGGCACCGACCATGTGCGCGCCGAGCAGCTGGCCGGTTTTCTTGTCGAAGATCACCTTGACCAGGCCTTGGTCCTCGCCGAGCGCAATCGCCTTGCCGTTGCCGACGAACGGGAAGCGGCCGACGCGAATTTCTCGGCCGCCTTCCTTGGCTCGCGCCTCGGTCAGCCCCACGGAAGCGACCTGCGGGTGGCAATAGGTGCAGCCGGGAATCAGGTTCTTGTCCATCGCATGCGGATGCAAGCCCTTGATCGCCTCGATGCAGACCACGCCCTCATGCTCGGCCTTGTGCGCCAGCATCGGCGGGCCTGCGACGTCGCCGATGGCGTAGATTCCGGGAACGTTGGTCTTGCCGTAGCCGTCGATCACGACGCAGCCACGGTCGGTCTTGACGCCGAGTTTTTCCAGCCCAAGGCCCTCGATGTTGCCGACCACGCCGACCGCCGAGATCACCCGTTCGAACTCGACCGTCTGCGGCTTCTTGCCGTCGTCAATGGTGGCGACGACGCTGTCGGCCTTCTTCTCCAGCTTCGTTACCTTGGTGTTGCTGAGGATCTTGATGCCCTGCTTCTCGAACTGCTTGCGCGCAAGGCCTGCGATCTCGGCGTCCTCGACGGGGAGGATCTGCGGCAGCACCTCGACCACGGTGACGTCGGCGCCCATGGTGTGGAAGAACGACGCGAACTCGATACCGATCGCGCCGGAACCGACCACCAGCAGCGATTTCGGCATCCGCTCCGGCACCATCGCCTCAAAATAAGTCCAGACCAGTTTCTTGTCGGGCTCCAGCCCCGGCAGCACGCGCGGCCGGGCGCCGGTGGCGAGGATGATGTGCTTGGCCTGATAGGCGCCCTCGCCCAGCGCGCCCTTCGGCGCCTCGACGGCGGACTTCTTCACGGTGACCTTGCCGGGGGCATCGATCGACGCGTCGCCCCAGATCACCGTGACCTTGTTCTTCTTCATCAGGAAACCGACGCCGTCGTTGAGACGTTTCGAGACGCCACGCGAGCGCGCCACCACGGCCTTCGGATCGAACGAGACTTTTTCGGCGGAAAGCCCGTAATCCCCGGCGTGCTGCATGTAGTGGTAGATTTCGGCGGAGCGCAGCAGCGCCTTGGTCGGGATGCAGCCCCAGTTCAGGCAGATGCCGCCGAGATAGGATTTCTCGACGATCGCCGTCTTGAAGCCGAGCTGGGCGGCGCGGATCGCGGTGACGTAGCCGCCGGGGCCGGAGCCGATGATGATGACGTCGAAGGATGTGTCGGCCATGTTATGCACTCGTTGCCATCGTGCGACACAGCTCTTTCGTCATTGCGAGGAGCCCTTGCGACGAAGCAATCCACCTTGTCGCCGGTGAGATGGATTGCTTCGCTGCGCTCGCAATGACGGTGCGGATTATCCTCGTCTCACACCATCATCATGACCGGGTTTTCAACCAGCCGCCTGAACGCGCCTATCAGTTCGGCGCCGAGCGCGCCATCGATGGCGCGGTGATCGCAGGACAGCGTCACGCTCATGATGTGCGCGGCCTCGACCTTGCCGTTCCGCACCACCGCCCGCTCCTCGCTGGCGCCGACCGCGAGGATGGTCGACTGCGGCGGGTTGATGACCGCGGTGAAGTGGCTGATGCCGAACATGCCGAGATTGGAAACCGACGACGTGCCGCCCTGATATTCCTGCGGCTTGAGTTTTCGTGTGCGCGCGCGGGCCGCCAGGTCCTTCATCTCGTTGGAAATGGTCGACAGCGACTTGCTCTCGGCGTTGCGAATGATCGGCGTGATCAGCCCGCCGGGCATCGCGACGGCGACGCCGATGTCGGAATGCTTGTGCTTGACCATGCCGGCCTCGGTCCAGCTGACGTTGCAGTCCGGCACCTGCTGCAACGCGACCGCGAGCGCCTTGATGACGAAGTCGTTGACCGAGAGCTTGTAGAGCGGCTTCTTCTCCTTGTCCTTCGGTGCGGCGGCATTGATCTGCTCGCGCGCGTCGAGCAGCCGGCCGATGTCGCAGTCGATGGTGAGGTAGAAGGTCGGAACGCTCTGCGTGGCCGCCGTGAGACGCTGCGCGATGGTGCGGCGCATGCCGTCGTGCGGCACGATCTCGTAGGAGCCTTCCTCGAACAGCGAAAGGATTTGCTTGTCCGACATCGCCGGCGCGATCGCAGGCGCTGCACCGGGTGTCGCGGCCGGCGCTTTCAGGCCCTTGCCCGACTTGGCGCCCTCGACGTCGCGGGCGACGATGCGGCCATGCGGGCCGGAGCCGTTGATGCGCGCGATGTCGATGCCGGCTTCCTTGGCGAGACGACGGGCGAGCGGCGACGAGAAGACGCGCGCGTGGCCATTGGTCTTGGCAGGTGCAGCGGCAGCCTGAGGCGTCGGTGCGGGTGCTGCTGCGGGCGCTTGTGCCGGCGTCGGGGCCGCTGGCGCAGGCGCAGCAGCGGGCTTCGGGGCTTCGGCGGCTTTCGGTGCGGGCGCGGCCCCCGCTCCTGCCTGGCCGCCTTCACGTCCTCACCGTCGCCGGCCAAAACCGCGATGATATCGTTGACCGGAACGTCCTGCGTGCCTTCGGGCACCAAAATCTTCGCGATCGTGCCCTCGTCGACGGCCTCGACTTCCATCGTGGCCTTGTCGGTCTCGATCTCCGCGATCACGTCGCCCGACTTGACCTTGTCGCCCTCTTTCTTGAGCCATTTGGCAAGGTTGCCCTTTTCCATCGTGGGCGACAGCGCGGGCATCAAAATGTTGATCGGCATTGTCAGTGACCTTGTTGCGACCGGGGCATGGTAGAGCCCATATCGGTCGGCCGGTTGATTTCGGCTTCGAACATGTCGACGATACGCGTCAGCGCCTCGTCTTCGGTGTAGCCACTCTCGCGCGCGTAGGCGCGAGCAGCGTGGCGCGCGATATCGACCAGCAGCATGCCCCACATGTCAGGCTCCTCGAACGCGCGCTGGAATGCGATCGAGAGCCCGCCGTCGACCACGAACGCCCGCAGGACTTCGATGGCATCCTCGCGGCCGACGACGTCGGGCGGCAGCGGTTGTTCGTTGGGACCGGGCATTAGCTTTCCTGGGCTTACCGATAGGAAACGGCTTTGGCGGCAGCGACCACCTCGGCCACCGTGGGCAATGCAAGCTTTTCGAGATTGGCGGCATAGGGCATCGGAACGTCCTTGCCGGACACCCGCGCCACCGGCGCGTCGAGATAGTCGAAAGCGTGCTCCATGATGCGGGCGGCGATCTCGGCGCCGACGCCCGACTGCTGCCAGCCTTCTTCCACCGTCACCGCACGGCCGGTCTTCTTCACGGAGGCTACGATGGTCTCCGTATCCATCGGGCGCAGCGTGCGCAGATCGATCACCTCGGCCTCGATGCCTTCCTTTGCCAGTTCGTCGGCGGCCTTCAGCGCATAGGTCATGCCGTTCGACCACGAAATCAGCGTCACGTCCTTGCCCGTCCGCACGATCCGCGCCTTGCCGATCGGGATCACGTAGTCGTCCAGCTTCGGCACCTCGCCGGAATGGCCGTACAGCATCTCGTTTTCGAGGAAGATGACCGGGTTGGGATCGCGGATCGCGGCTTTCAAGAGGCCTTTGTAATCGGCGGCCGAAAACGGCGCGACCACCTTCAGGCCCGGAACCTGCGAGTACCAGGCCGAGTAATCCTGGCTGTGCTGGGCTGCGACGCGAGACGCGGCGCCGTTGGGCCCACGGAACACGATCGAGCAGCCCATCTGGCCGCCGGACATGTACAGCGTCTTGGCCGCGGAGTTGATGATCTGGTCGATCGCCTGCATGGCGAAGTTGAACGTCATGAATTCGACGATCGGCTTCAAGCCCGACATCGCCGCACCGACGCCGATGCCGGCAAAGCCATGCTCGGTAATCGGCGTATCGATCACGCGCCGCGCCCCGAATTCCTGCAGCAGCCCCTGACTGACCTTGTAGGCGCCCTGATATTCCGCGACCTCTTCGCCCATCAGGAACACGTCCGGATCGCGCCGCATCTCCTCGGCCATCGCATCGCGCAGCGCGTCGCGGATGGTCTGGGTGATCATCTCGGTGCCGGCAGGGACTTCCGGATCGGGCTCGGCGACGGCAGCGGCCGGTGCAGCCGGCGGCGCCGAGATCATCGGCTTGCCTTCGCCCACGGGAGCGCGCGATTCCTCGACTTCCTTTTGAACATTGGGCGCCGGCGCCGCGGCGGGCGCCTTGCCCAGATCGGCGGCGCTCTCGCCGTCGGCCAAAATGGTCGCAATCGGCGTATTGACCGCAACGTCGGCGGTGCCTTCGGGGATCAATATCCTGCCGAGCGTGCCCTCATCGGTCGCCTCGACTTCCATCGTCGCCTTGTCGGTTTCGATCTCGGCGATGACATCGCCCGACTTGATCGTCTCGCCTTCCTTCTTCAGCCACTTCGCAAGGTTGCCCTTTTCCATGGTGGGCGAAAGCGCAGGCATCAACACTTGAATGGGCATATCAGCTCCCGAAATCACCAATTAAATCATGATGCAATCAAACAGATCGCATCATGATCCAATCTCCTTGTTTGAGCATGATCTTTTCGGAAAACCGGTTTCCACTTTTCCGGATCATGCTTTAGTTTATTCTGCGCGTTTTGGTTTGACCTACCGGTAGATGTCGGTCCAAAGCTCCGAGGGATCGGGCTCGGGATCGCGCTGGGCGAAATCGGCCGATGCGTTGACGATCTCGCGCACCTCGGCGTCGATGGCTTTCAATTCCTGCTCGCTGACCTTGGCGGCCAGCAGACGGTTGCGGACCTGTTCGATCGGGTCCTGATCGGTGCGGATCTTGTCGACCTCCTCGCGGGTCCGGTACTTGGCTGGATCGGACATCGAATGGCCGCGGTAGCGGTAGGTCTGCATTTCCAGAATGAACGGCCCCTTGCCGGCGCGGCACCAGGCGACCGCCTCGTCGCCGGCGGCCTTGACGGCGCGGACGTCCATGCCGTCGATCTGCTGGCCCGGAATGTTGAAGGAGATGCCGCGCTTGGAAAAATCGGTCTGGGCGGACGAGCGCGTCACCGACGTGCCCATGGCGTAGCGGTTGTTTTCGATCACGTAGATCACCGGGAGCTTCCACAGCTCCGCCATGTTGAAGCTCTCGTAGACCTGCCCCTGGTTGGAAGCGCCGTCGCCGAAATAGGCGACGCTGACGAGATCATTGCCGCGGTAGCGGTTGGCGAAGGCGAGACCCGTCCCGAGCGAGACCTGGGCGCCGACGATGCCGTGACCGCCGTAGAAGTTCTTCTCCATGCTGAACATGTGCATGGAGCCGCCCTTGCCCTTGGAATAGCCGCCGCGGCGTCCGGTCAGTTCGGCCATCACGCCGTTGGCTTCCATCCCGCAGGCCAGCATGTGGCCGTGGTCGCGGTACCCGGTTATGACCTGGTCGCCCTGCTTCAGGGCCATCTGCATCCCGACCACGACGGCTTCCTGGCCGATATAGAGATGGCAGAAGCCGCCGATGGCGCCCATGCCGTAGAGCTGGCCGGCCTTTTCCTCAAAGCGCCGGATCAGCAGCATGTCCCGGAGCGCGGCCAGTTCCTGGGCCTTGGTGAATTCCGGTGGCGATCCGCTTGCCTTCTGCCCTGATTCCTTGTCGACGCTTTTCTTGGGTGCGGCCATGGCAAATCCGGATGAGAGAGACGGTCAGCCCTCTCTATCCCAACTCAAACCGCCGTGAAAGGATTGCCTGCGCTGCAGAAAATAATGCTATGCCGCAGTGCAGCGCGGCGCGACATTTTCGAAACTGATTTTGCGGTTTTTTGAAATTTGCGGACTGGCGTCTCGACGTCAAGCCCGCGCGACGGCTCTCCGTTGTGCGGGGATGACGGCGAGCATGTAGCGCAAATTTGATCTAGTTCGGCTTGAGGGTCCGGATCAGGTCGCGCGGATTGGCGTAGTCGAGCTGGAAGCGCGCACGCTCGTCCAGCATGTCAGGGTCGACCCGGTCCGACCGCAGCAGCGAAACGCGTTGCTCGCCCTGCGCGCGCTCCCGCTTCAGCCGCGCCAGTTCCGAGGTCAGCGCGATGATCTCCTGATCGAGTTCCTGGCGCGCGTTCAACCCGTATTTGCCGGTATAGGCGTTGACGCCGAAATAGCCGACCATCAGCGCCGCCATCGTGTAGAGGGCAAGCCCGGTAAGCAGCGATTTCAGTCGGGTGCGCGAGACCATGCCGGCAAGATGCGACAGGGCGGGTTAATGAAATCCTAATGAGGCGGGCGCGGCCCCCCCGTCATTGCGAGCGCAAGCGAAGCAATCCATAGCGCGGCATAACGGACAAATGGATTGCTTCGCGGAGCCTGTCATCGGGCGGGCATTCGCCCGACCCGTTGGCTCGCATGACGGCGATGGGCCGTCGTCTTACCCGTTCTGCTTCTCGACGAACGCCGCATAGGCGTCGATATATTGCTGCAGCACTTTTTGCAGGGCTTCCTTGGTGAGTTGGCCTTTGTCGTCGAAGGCGTCACCGACAGCATTCAGATAGATTTCGGGCTGGCCGAGGATCGGACCGGAAATGCCCGGCAAAATGTTCTGCAGAGTCTTGGCCGCGCTGACGCCACCGAGCGGTCCCGGAGAGTTGCTGACGATGCCGATCGGCTTGCCGAGGAACGAGCTCTTGCCGTAAGGGCGCGAGCCGACGTCGATGGCGTTCTTCAACACGCCGGGGATCGCGCGGTTATATTCGGGGGTGACGAACAGCACGCCGTCCGACTTCTGCAGCTTCTCGCGGAACGCAAGCCAGTCGGCGGGGGGATTGGCTTCCAGGTCCTGGTTGAAGAAGGAAATGTCGCCCAGCGTGGTGACGTCGAGCTTCAGCGAAGCCGGCGCCAGCTTGGCCAGCGCATTGGCGACCTTGAGCGAAAAGCTCTCTTTGCGAAGACTGCCGACAATCGTGACGATGGTGTGGGTGGCCATAAGATTTCCCTCTCGAAGCAAAAGCGCCTGTGCTGTCTTAAGCCTGATCGGCGGAACGATGCAAGTGCATGAATTTTCTTTTGTGAGGGCGTTGCGAGAAGATCGTCATCCCCCGTCGCAGCGGCACGCAAAAATGGAACAGGCCGCCCGCTTCAGGCGGCCTGTCAGCTTCCCAAAACGCGCGAGCCGGGCTCTCAGCCCTTGCTCGGGTTGATCAGGAATTTCTCGCCGGTGGACCGCTTGTTGTAGACCGCGATATTGGGAAGCTGCAGCACTTCCTGCAGCGACACCACCTGCGTGTAGTGGCTGGCAAAGGTGGTCTTGAGTTCGGACGCGACGCGCTGGCGCAGCCTGCCGATTTCGGCCGGGCCGATCTTCTGCAGGAACGGCGTCAGCAGCCAGCCGCCGACACCCCAGGACAGGCCGAACGCGCGGTTCAGTTCGGTCGGACGGTTGTCGAGGCTGCCGTAGATGTAGACCTGCTTGTACACGTTCGAGCCGTAGCGGCTGTATTCCTTGGCGGTCTTGTTGGCCGCGGCCTCCATGCAGGTGAGGATCTGCCCCGCCAGCTTGCCGCCGCCGATGGCGTCGAACGCGATCGTGGCGCCGGTTTCCACCAGCGCGTTGGTCAGGTCGTCCATGAAGGTGGGCGAAGTGGAATTGACGACATATTTGGCGCCGATCTTGTGCAGGATGTCCGCCTGTTCCTTGCTGCGCACGATGTTGACGAGGCCGATGCCGTCCTTGATGCAGATCTTGTTGAGCATCTGCCCGAGGTTCGAGGCGGCGGCGGTGTGCACCAGCGCCTTGTGATTTTCGCGCCGCATGGTCTCGGTCATGCCGAGCGCGGTCAGCGGATTGACGAACCACGACGCACCGTCGGCGGGCGTTGCGCCCGATGGCAGTTCCATGACGTCCCGCACCTTCAGGACGCGGTACTGCGTGTACATCGCGCCGCCGATCATCGAGACCGTCTTGCCCATCAGCGCCTTGGCGGCGTCGGACGATCCGGTCCTGATCACGACGCCGGCGCCCTCGTTACCCACAGGAAGCGACTGATCGAGCCGCGCCGCCATCATCCGCATGGCGGCTTCCGGCATCTTCGCAGTGATCACGGGAGCGTCCTTGGAGCCCGAAACCTTTGCGGTCGACATGTCGGCCGGGCCGATCAGGAGCCCCAGGTCGGACGGATTGATCGGCGTGGCCTCGACCCGGACCACGACTTCGTCGTCGGCCGGCTCGGGCGTCGGGACATTCACCAGCGACAGTTCAAGTTCGCCGCTCTTCTTGAGCAGCGAACGCAGTTGCAGCCCGGTTTTGCCGTCACTCATCGCAATTCTCCGTTTGTGTTTGTTATATCTGGATGCGCTGGTGCGTCACGCCAGGGCCTTCAACGCCGCCCTGCCCGCATATTTCGCCTGCGCGCCGAGTTGCTGCTCGATGCGCAGAAGCTGGTTGTACTTGGCGGTGCGGTCGGAGCGCGCCAACGAGCCGGTTTTGATCTGGCCGCAATTGGTGGCGACCGCGAGATCGGCGATGGTGGAATCCTCGGTCTCGCCGGAGCGATGCGACATCACCGCCGTATAGCCGGCCTTGTAGGCCATCTCGATCGCACTCAGCGTTTCCGTGAGCGTGCCGATCTGGTTGACCTTGATCAGGATCGAATTGGCGCGACCGTTCTTGATGCCGTCGGAAAGCCGGTCGACGTTGGTGACGAACAGATCGTCGCCGACCAGCTGGCACTTGTGGCCGATCAGATCGGTGACCTGTTTCCAGCCGTCGAAATCGTCCTCGGCCATGCCGTCCTCGATCGAAACGATGGGGTAACGTGAGACCAACTCACCAAGATATTTGGCCTGCTCTTCGACCGAGCGGGTTTTGCCTTCGCCTTCATAGACGTAAGCACCGTTCTTGAAGAATTCGGTGGAGGCCGGATCGAGCGCCAGCATGACGTCGTCGCCGGGCTTGTAGCCGGCGGTTTCGATCGCCTTCATCACCCAGCCCAGCGCCTCGTCCGCCGACTTCAGGTTCGGCGCAAAGCCGCCCTCGTCGCCGACATTGGTATTGTGGCCGGCGTCATGCAGCGCCTTCTTCAGGGTATGAAAGATCTCCGAGCCGCAGCGCAGCGCTTCGGCGAAGCTCGCAGCCCCCACCGGCATGATCATGAATTCCTGGAAATCGATCGGGTTGTCGGCATGCACGCCGCCATTGATGATGTTCATCATCGGCACCGGCAGGGTCCGCGCCGAGGTGCCGCCGACATAGCGATAGAGCGGCATGTCGAAGGATTCGGCCGCCGCCTTGGCGCAGGCGAGCGAGACGCCGAGGATGGCGTTGGCGCCCAGCCGGCTCTTGTTCGGCGTGCCGTCGAGATCGATCATGATCTGGTCGATCTGCACCTGCTCCTCGACGGCCTGGTCGCTCAGTGCGTCGAAAATCTCGCCGTTGACGGCCTCGACCGCCTTCTGCACGCCCTTGCCGAGATAGCGCTTCTTGTCGCCATCCCTGAGTTCAACCGCCTCATGTGCGCCGGTCGAGGCCCCCGAGGGCACGGCCGCGCGGCCGACCGAGCCGTCTTCCAGCACCACATCCACTTCAACCGTGGGATTGCCACGGCTATCGAGAATTTCACGGCCGATGATGTCGACGATGGCGGTCATGTCTTTTACTTTCTCTTGCACTTTCCTGGAAGGGTTCGGGCAGGTTCGAGGGCGTCTTACACGGCGCGCAAGCAAATGTGAACGCTTACCCGCCGGCCTTTTCCGGACGGCCCCACCGGGCCGGGATAGACTGACCCAAGGTTGATATCAGCGCCAGAACCTTCCCGTTCGCAAGCCGGGGTAACGCAATGAATCGCCGCCAGTTTCTCAGGTCTACCGCCGCCGGAATCGTCGCCGCGCCCGCGCTTCTGCGCCAGGCGAACGCGCAGGAAAGCCCATTCCGCGTCAAATATTATCCGGTCGCCGCCGGCATGGGCTCGCGCGACACCACGCCCGCGCCTGACGGCACGATCTGGTTCTGCGGCCAGCGCAACGGCACGCTGGGCCGCCTCGAGCCGCGCGACGGCTCTTACAAGCTCGTGGATCTCGGCAAGGGCGCCGCACCCCATGGCGTGATCATCGGCCCTGATGGCGCGCCCTGGGTCACCGAGGGCGGTCAGAACGCGATCGCGCGCGTCGACCCTGGTAACAACAAGGTGACGCTGTTCCGCCTGCCCGAAAAAGAGGCTTACGCCAACCTGAACACCGCGGTGTTCGACAAGAGCGGCATCTACTGGTTCACCGGCCAGTCCGGCATCTATGGCCGGCTCGACCCGAAATCGGGCGACATGACCGTGTTCAAGTCGCCGCGCGGCCGCGGCACCTACGGCATGACGATCACGCCCAAGGGCGACATCTGGTACGCTTCGCTCGCCGGCAATCACATCGCCAGGATCGATCCCGCGAGCGGTAACGCCACCGTGGTCGAACCGCCGACGCCGAACCAGGGCGCGCGCCGGGTGTGGTCGGACTCCAGGGGCCGGATCTGGGTCAGCGAGTGGAACAGCGGCAACGTCTCGGTTCACGATCCCGCCGACGGCTCCTGGAAGGCATGGAAGCTGCCGGGCAGCAATCCCCGCACCTACGCCGTCTATGTCGACGACAAAGACAAGGTCTGGCTCACCGATTTCGGCGCCAACGCCATCGTGCGTTTCGATCCCGTGACCGAAAAGTTCAACGCGTTCCCGAGCGACAAATTGGGCGCCAATGTGCGCCAGCTCGATGGCCGGCCCGGTGAAACCTGGGGCGGTGAATCCGGCAACGACCGGCTCGTCGTGATCCAGACGGCTGCGCCTGCGTGAGATTGCTTGTCGTTCTGCTGCTGTTGCCGATTCTGTTGCCCGCGGACGCCGCCGCGGAGGAAGCGGCTGCGCTGGCGTTCAGGTCGTGCCGAGCCTGTCACAGCCTGAATCCGGCGGAGCGTGGCCTGCCCGGCCCGAACCTCGCAGGCGTGATCGGACGCCCGATCGGCGGCGATGCCGATTTCGACTATTCGCCGGTACTGCGGAAGGCGCGTGACGAGGGCCTGCGCTGGGACGCACAACGCCTCGAAACCTTCCTTGCCGATCCCGCGGCAATGTTTCCGGGGCTCTGGATGTCGATGCGCGGGATCGAGGACGTGGCCGAGCGGCAGGGGCTGGTGCGATTTCTCGCCGATCCGTCCTCGCGCTAACGGTTGACGGCCACGCCTGTTGCGTCCATGTCAGCCATCGCAAAGGACGATCACGATGGCGAAAAAATCATTGCAGCTCGGCCGCGCCGTGGAATGGCCGGACAGCCCGCAAAAGGCGCAGCTCGACCGCGTGCCCAATCCGCAAGCCGACACCAATTACGTGGTGCGCTTCACCGCGCCGGAATTCACCTCGCTCTGCCCGGTGACAGGCCAGCCGGATTTCGCGCATCTCGTGATCGACTACGTGCCGGGCCAGTGGCTGCTGGAATCAAAATCGCTGAAACTCTATGTCGCGAGCTTCCGCAATCACGGCGCCTTCCACGAGGATTGCACGGTCATGATCGGCAAGCGGATCGCAGCCGAGATCAAGCCGAAATTCTTGCGCATCGGCGGCTACTGGTATCCGCGCGGCGGCATCCCGATCGACGTGTTCTGGCAGACCGGAAGATTGCCGAAGGGCATGTGGGTGCCGGACCAGGGTGTCGCGCCTTATCGCGGGCGGGGATAGTGACGATTATTTCTCGATGTACCATGACCCGTCCCAATCCTGGGGCGGCGGGTTTACCTTGAGGCCCTCAATGCGGCTGATCAGGGCCATCGACGGGCCGTCGTCGGCTACCGCTTCGAGCGAGGCGCCGAACGCGCGAAGCGCATCGTCCCATTTCCGTTCGCGATAGGCAGCAAGTCCTTCAAGATACTTGTCGCGGGACGTCAGTTGTTGCGGCACGAGTTCGCCCTTGCGTCCAAGGATCTCGAAAATCCGCTCCGAGCGGGTCTGGCCCGCCACCACTACCCTGTCGATCTCCCGAACCTCGATCGCTGCACTGGCGCCGGTGAGGACCCTCTCGGAAATCAGATTGCGGGTGCCGTATGCCTTGTTCGCGGCCTCCAGCCGCGAGGCGAGGTTCACCACGTCGCCCATCACGGTGTAACTCATCATGACATCCGAGCCGATGCTGCCGACCAGCGCTTCGCCGGTCGCAACGCCGATCCTCAAATCGCATGTCTCCATCGGCGTACCCAGGACGCCAAGCAACTCTGGAATTTCGCGACGCAGGGTCGAGATGCGCTCGATCATTTCCACGGCTGCGAGACATGCAAACCGGGCGTGATCGGCCTCGTCGACGAACGGAGGACCCCAATAGGCCATGATGCCGTCACCGATATATTTGTCGATGATGCCTCGATTGGTCCGGATCGGTTCGGACATGATGGACAAATAGCGGTTCATGACCTTGACCAGCCCCTGGGGCGTCATGCCTTCGCTCAGACTGGTGAACCCTTTCAAGTCGCAGAACATGACGGTCATCACCCGCCGCTGGCCTTCAGCCGCGGTCAGGTTCGGCCGGTCGATCAATCCTTCGACGACGCGTGGATCGATGTACTTTCCAAATGTTTCTCTGATGCGCTCGTTGTCGCGCAGTTGCAGAACCATCCGGTTGAATGCTGCGGCGAGTTGTCCAATTTCGTCGCTCGTCGTCACATCGATGGATTGATCGAGGCGGCCCGCCTCGACCGCGCGCGTACCCTCGAGTAATTTCCGGACAGGCCGGCTGATGCCGCCGCTGACGAGGTTGGCGAAAACCAGGCCGACAATCGCCGCAAGCACCGTCACAATCATCGAGATCAGTACCGCCTGGGTCTGTTCCGACCTGATCTTCGCGATGGCGCCGTAGCTCGCCTTGACCATCTCACCGCGAACGGCGTCGATTTTGTCATCCAGTTCGTCGCGAAGCGCGTCGGCTCGCGCCAGACTACGCCGCACTGCCGCAAAGTCCCGGGCCTCAAGGAATGAAAGCAGTTCCGCCGACTCCTGTCTCAGATGACGGCGGGACTCACTCATCAAGCTATCGATTCGACTCTCGACGCGCGCCAGTGCTGCATTGTCCGAGGGCGTGCTCGTGTCGTCTATGATCGCATTGATGAGTTTGCGCGCTGCCTGCGCCTCGCTGTCAACTTCAGAATCCTTGGCATAGTATAACTGCTTGCGCGTCTTGTACCCGATCTCATCGGGCGGATCCTGCATTTTTGCGATCACCATCCGGCGAAGCGCGAGAGCCCTTTCAAACGACAAAACATTGATTCGCGTCAAATGGGTGTTGACCGGCGTGTACCTTGTCGTCAGTTCATCGAGCAGGCGACCGACCTGGCCGACCATCACCATCGACAGCACAGACGTCGCCACCATGAGGACGATCAAACCGACGGCGATGGCGACGATCCGCCTTCTGATCGACCGCCTGATCATCGATCCGGAGAGTTTCCGCAGGTTTTCGGTAAGCGTAACGGAAATGGCGGCTCTCCCGCTTGGGCTCGCGGATTTCGCCGAGATACCCCAGGACGACTGAAACCGTATCCATCGTCAGCTATTGCAATCGAGATCGCCGACCTTGATCTGGATCAACGGGTATCTGCCCTCAATAAGCGCTGAGCAGGTCGACCTTGGCATTGGCGAGGATCAGGCGCCGCGCCAAGAGGCCGGACAAATTCCGCATGATCTTCATCGCGATCTGCGGATGGAGCCGGCGGTAGTCGTCAAAACTGTCGAGCGGCAGTTCGAGGCAGGTCACCGGCGTGTCGGCCCAGACGTCGGCGCTGCGGTATTTTTCGATGATCGCCATCTCGCCGAATTCCATGCCGGGTCCGAGCGAGGCCAGCCGCACGCCGCTCGGCAGCTTCACGCTGACCATTCCGCTCTGCAGGAAGAACAGCGAGTTGGCGGGCTCGCCGGCGCAGACGATGCGCTGGCCGGCCTGATAGCGGCGCGCGGTCGATAGTTCTGCCAGCGCTGCGATTTCTTCCGGGGCCAGGTCGGCCAGCAACGCCTGTTCGCCAAGGTGGCTGGTTTCCTTCGACGAGGTGAAGCCGCCATAGCGATAGATGACCTGGTCCTCCGCCCATTCGATGGCTTCATCGAGCAGCGCGAAGCGCCGCAGCCGTTGCGGCTCGGCCGTCCGCTCCCGGACCGAAATCCACACCGGAGACGTTGCCTCCACACCGGTCAATATCGCCGTGACGCCGGCATTGCCGAGCATCGTGATGTTCTCACCAAGCAGCTGGGCGCCGGCCGCGGTGAGGTCCGGCACCCGCCGGAAATCGAAAATCAATAGCGGCGCGTTCGGCGGCTCTCCGGCCAGCCGCCGCGTTACATAATCGATCGCCGCGAAATTCAGCGCACCGACCAGTTCGATCACCCTGATGTCGCTGTGGCGATCGTCGAGAATCTGCTGTTCGTGCGGCTGCCGGCTGCGGCGCGACGAGATGCCGAAAATGTCGTAGTCGGCAATGACGCAGGTGCGGACGTCGGCGCTTCGGTTCAGCATATGCAGATCGAAGCGGCCCGAAAGCGCTTCGCAGACCTTCAGGCCGCGCACGCTGTTGCCATGGCTGTCGAGGCACGGCGAGAAGGTGCCTAACCCCAATTGCGAGGGAAGTGCTGCGACGATGCCGCCGCCGACGCCGCTCTTGGCGGGGATGCCGACACGATAGATCCACTCGCCTGCATAGTCGTACATGCCCGAACTGGTCATGACCGAAAGCGTGCGGGCGACGATGTTGGGTGAAATGACCTGAACGCCCGTCACGGGGTTGACGCCGCGGTTGGCGAGCGTCGCTGCCATCACGGCGAGATCGCGCGCGGTGACGAGTATGGCGCATTGCCGGAAATAGGTATCGAGGACGGCATCGACGTCGTCCTGCAGCACCAGGTAATTGCGCAGCAGCCACGCGATCGCGCGATTGCGGTTGCCGGTGAGCGTCTCCGAGGCGTGCACGGCGTCGTCGACGTCGAGCTCGCGGCCGGCGAACAGGCTGAGCTTCTCGCGGATACGCTCGAATGCGGATGCGCCATCGGCCTGATGGATCAGTCCGGAGCAGGCGATCGCGCCGGCGTTGACCATCGGGTTGAACGGCCGATTGTCGTTGGTCAGCCGGATCGAATTGAACGCCTCCCCGCTCGGCTCGACCCCGATCGCCGCCGACACGCGTTCTTCACCGACCATGTCGAGCGCAAGCGCGAACACGAAGGCCTTGGAGACCGATTGAATGGTGAAAGGCACCCGGCTGTCGCCGACCTCATAGACATGGCCGTCGATGGTAACGAGACCGACGCCGAAATGCGCGGGGTTGGCGCGTTTCAGCTCGGGGATGTAATCGGCGACCGCGCCGGAATCATCCGATCTGAATTCCTCGTAGCATCCCTTCAGAAAGCGCTGGAGCGGCGGCTCGTTGGCATAGCCGGTATTTCCGAGGACGAAATTGCTTTTGGCCGGCTGGCTAACTTGGGCGTCCACATCATCACCATGTAAATGGCAAGAAATGAAGCAATCCCCGTGCCATGGACGACTACCTGCCCTGAACCTGTGCATCTGTCGCACGCACCAGATGTGCGTCATCCTGACGCGAGCCGCCCATTTCCTGCAATTTGCGCCCGACTTGCGCCATTGTCGCCCGGCCGGGGAAACCAGCGCTGCCACGATGCGGCGCCTGAGGGCGTGGGCAAATCAAAATGGCCAAGGAATCGACACCTCTTTGGGTGTGGCTCTCGGTAGCCCTGTTGGCGATCGGCGCCGTCACCTACGCCACGACGGTATTTTTCGTCGAGTACGTCCTGTAGCGTCGCGCGCTACGTCGGCGCCGCATCCGCCGGCCGGGTCTGGCGCAACAGCCGCGCGCAGACAATGCCGAGCGCGATCATGATGACCGCGGCCGTCAGCAAGGTCGGCTCCTTGCCCGCATGCTGGATGCCGAACCCATAGGCGATCGGGCCGATGGTCTGACCCATGAAGAAAAAGAACGCGTGCAGCGACAGCGCGGTCGCGCGCGCCTCCGCCGACAATTCGCTGGCGAAAACCTGAAGGCTGCCGTGGATCATGTAGAAGCCCCAGCCCATGAAGATCAGGCTGAGCGTTTGCAGCTTCCATCCTGGCCCCATCGCCACCGCGATGAGCTGCACACCGACCAGCGTCGCCCCTGCCATCATCATCCCGTTGACGCCGATCCGCGGCAGAAACCGCGACACCGTCATGGTGTAGAACAGGCCGCCTACCGCAAAGCCCGCAATGACAATACCGGCGATCGAAAGCGAGGTCTCGCCAAGCTCGAACAGGAAGGCCGCGATGAACGGAAACAATCCGAGCACGACGCAGCCTTCGATAAACACGGCCGAGTAGCAGATGCGCGCGTTCGGGTTGGAGAAGATCGTGCGATAGCCTTGCTTGAGGGCGGACAGGCTGGTCCGTGGCGGCCGCGTCAGCGCCGCGCCGCGAAATCCGACGGCCACCACGATCGAGGCCACCATGACAATGCCGCCCAGAACGGCGAGCACGCCGCGCCAGCCGAGAAAGTCGCCGATCAGGCCGGACACCGTAGCGCCGAGCAGATTGCCGGTCATGGCGCCCGCCAGCGTCCGCCCCATCGCGACCTGCCGCTTCTCGGGCCCGACGAGATCGCTGGTCAGCCCCAGCGCGATCGGAAACACGCCACCCGAGCCGATGCCGGCCAGGATGCGGGACGCAAACAGCAGCGGAAACGACGTCGCCACCGCGCCTAGAATGTTGGCGAGGCCGAGCAGCGCCAGGCAGACGACCATCAGCCGCGCCTTGCCGAACAGGTCGGCGACGGCACCAAGAGCGGGCTGGATGATGGCAAAAGTGAAGGCGAAGACGGCGGCGAAGCTGGCGGCGGTCGCGATGCTGACCGAAAAATCCTCGGCCACGTGCGGCAACACCGGATCGAGCGCGCGGGCGGACAGGGCCGCCGAAAAAGTCGCAAGCGCAATAATATTGAGCGCCGGCGGCATGCGGCTGGATGCGGTCACGGCGATGTCAGCCTCACAGGCGTGCCGGATTCTTGATAGCGCGCTTCGAAAGCGCGTCGAACTCCATCAAGGTTTTCAGCAAGGCTTCGAACTCGCGCAGCGGCACCATGTTGGGCCCGTCGGACGGGGCAGAATCGGGATCGGGATGGGTCTCGATGAACACGCCGGCAACGCCGACCGCGACCGCCGCGCGCGCCAGCACGGGGACGAACTCGCGCTCGCCGCCGGACGATGCGCCCTTCCCGCCCGGCTGCTGCACCGAATGGGTGGCATCGAAAATCACAGGCGCGCCCGTCGTGCGCGCCATGATCGGCAGCGCGCGCATGTCGGAGACCAATGTATTGTAACCGAACGACGCGCCGCGCTCGGTCACCAGCACGTTCGGGTTACCGCCGCCGGTGATCTTGCTGACGACGTTTGCCATGTCCCACGGCGCCAGGAACTGACCCTTCTTGACGTTGACGGCCTTGCCGGTTGCAGCGGCCGCGAGCAAGAGATCGGTCTGCCGGCACAGGAACGCCGGGATCTGCAGCACGTCGACCGCCTGCGCGGCTTCGGCGCATTGCGCGGCCTCGTGGACGTCGGTCAGAACAGGCAATCCGAGGGACGAACGTATTTCGGCAAAGATCGGCAACGCCTGCGCCAGTCCGACCCCGCGCGCGGCCGAGCCCGAGGTCCGGTTGGCCTTGTCGAAAGAGGTCTTGTAAACGAGACCGATCTTGAGCCGGTCGGCGATCTCCTTCAGCGCGCCGGCCACTTCGAGCGCATGCGCGCGGCTCTCGAGCTGGCAGGGCCCGGCAATGATCGAAATCGGCAGCTCGTTGCCGAATTTGACTGACCCGACGGTGACGACCGGTGCTGCCTGGAGGTTCGCGTTCAAGGGAATTTCCTTCGTATCTGGTGCGGACCATGCCGGTCCGCACCATCAGGATCAACCCTAATCAGACCCTGAATATCAGGGTTGCACCGCCGGTTACTTTACCGAGGAGAACGCGGTCGGCACCAGCAGCTGGCTGACGATGTTGTCGATGATCTGACCGTCCTCCTCGCTCTTGGCGCGACCGGCGATCCAGTCGGGATCGGACTGAAATGCGGTCCACTTCTTTTCGCGATCGGCGAGCGAGTCCCACGCGACGAAATAGGTCAGTTCCTGATTGGAGGTGCCGATCAGCGTGGTGAAGAAGCCGGCCTGCTTGATGCCGTGCTTCTCCCACAATTTCAGCGTCAGCGTATCGAAACGCTTCATCAGCGCCGGCAGGCGGCCCGGCAGACAGCGATAAACGCGCATTTCCAAGATCATCGGCTTCAGCTCCCTCGGTTTGTTGTTCTTGCAGGTCACGGGAGCAGTTTGTCGCAACAATTGGCGCGTTCGTCAAAGGCTGCTGAAACCTGGGTCTCGGCGATTCGCACCGCTGCAGGTCAATGCCAGGATCTATATGGCATCCTTGAGATCCTTGGAGGCGCGAAAGGCAACTTTCTTGCTCGCTTTGATTCTGATCGCTTCGCCGGTAGCCGGATTGCGGCCCATGCGGGCCGCACGCTTATGCACCTGCAGAACGCCGAGACGGACTATGCGGACACGCTCGCCTTTCTTGAGGTGCTTGGTGATCCGGGCGACTAGCTCGTTCAAAATGGCCTCAGCGCGCACCTTGGACAGATGCTGCTCTTGAGCCAGCGCGGCCGCCAGATGCTTGAGGGTCACGACCGGTGCCGCCGGGACAGCACGAGATTTCGTGGATTTTTGTGCCGGCTTTTTTGTTGCTTTCGTCTCGGGTCTCATGATCCGCGGATCAACCAGATTGAATTTCTCGTTCGGCGAAAACCCGAACACGAGTTCGAACTTGGCAGGGCCCAGCAGCGAAGCCGCCTTGTCGATCATGCGCCGGTTGGTATCATTGAGCATCGACGCGGTCGGAGTCTTGGACTTCGACCACGCCTTCTCGCCCTCATCTTGAACCTGTTTACGCAAGGTCAACAGCCGATTGGCCAGGCCGGGGCTATCCTGAAGCGCCGCCCGAGCGTGCTTTTCAAACTCGTCCTGCTCAGCGATCATCGATCAGTCTCCTGACTCCAAGATGATCATTACCGGCCAGAACTGCAAGAATCGCGTTGGGCAATCCAGTCAGATTCATTCCGGCCGTAAGTTCCAAATCGAAAGACGCTCCACCAATAACCGCGCGCCTTGGCAACAGTAACCTGCGCACCTCCCTGAGGGGCCGCCGCATACAGCACCTGATTGGCCAACTGATGGCACACCCCGTCGCGCGCATATCGAAAGACCGTTCCACGAGCGGCTTTCGTGGAACGGCAATCCTTGTCCGGCAAGGCCAGACAGGAGGCCACCGACTCACGGCCAACGCCGTTGCCCAATATCCCTGTTGGATTTCCCGGCGCTCCGCCTTTCGCCCGAAATTTTCCCCAACAATACCAGTAATGCTCGCCAGCGGCGGTCACCGCCTTGATGTCCGGATAAGGAATCTTGCGATTATCATAGGTCGTCACCCATGTGTGGTCCGGCAGCGCATTGGTATCGAGAGCGGGCGCAGCCCACGCATAAAGACGCACTCTATCAGACATTTTCTTTCGCCCCACATTCCCTCTCAGGTAGAGCGATATCGAACGGACCTGCGAAAATCAACTGAGACCCAGCAGTGCCTAAACCAACCGGCTCTGCGCCATCGCGGCCTGAATGAACGACGCAAACAGCGGATGCGGCTCGAACGGGCGCGACTTCAGCTCGGGGTGGAATTGCACGCCGATGAACCAGGGGTGGTCCTCATATTCGACGATCTCCGGCAGCACGCCGTCGGGCGACAGCCCGGAGAAACGCAGGCCGTGCTGTTCGAGCCGGTCCTTGTAGGCGGTGTTGACCTCGTAGCGATGGCGGTGGCGTTCCGAAATCTCGGTCGCGCCGCCATAGACTTCCGACACCCGGCTGCCGCGTTTCAGCGCCGCAGGGTAGGCGCCGAGCCGCATGGTGCCGCCGAGATCGCCGGATTTGGAGCGCTTCTCCAGCTCGTTGCCGCGCAGCCATTCCGTCATCAGGCCGACGATCGGCTCCTTCGTGGGACCAAACTCGGTGGAGTTGGCCTCCTCGATGCCGACGAGATTGCGCGCGGCCTCGATCACCGCCATCTGCATGCCGAAGCAGATGCCGAAATACGGCACGTCGCGCTCGCGCGCGAACTGCGCCGCACGGATCTTGCCTTCAGCGCCGCGCTGGCCGAAGCCGCCGGGCACCAAAATGCCGTTGACGTGTTCGAGGAACGGCGCCGGGTCCTCGTTCTCGAACACTTCGCTTTCGATCCAGTCGAGATTGACCTTCACCTTGTTGGCGATGCCGCCATGCGACAGCGCCTCGATCAGCGATTTATAGGCGTCCTTCATGCCGGTGTACTTGCCGACAATGGCAATGGTCACCGCGCCTTCCGGGTTGCGCACGCGTTCGTTGATGACGTTCCAGCTCTGCAGTGCCGGCGGAATTTTCGGCGCGATGCCGAATGCGGCCAGCACCTCGTCGTCGAGACCTGCGGCGTGATACGCCTCCGGCACCGCATAGATGTTGTCGACGTCCCGCGCCTCGATCACGGCGCTTTCGCGCACGTTGCAGAACAGGCCGAGCTTGCGGCGTTCTTCCTTGGGGATTTCACGATCGGTGCGGCACAAAAGGATATCCGGCTGGATGCCGATCGAGCGCAGTTCCTTGACGGAGTGCTGGGTCGGCTTGGTCTTCAGTTCGCCCGCGCTCGGGATGAACGGCAGCAGCGTCAAATGAATGTAGACCGCGTGATCGCGCGGCAGTTCGTTCTTGAGCTGACGGATCGCTTCGAAGAACGGCAGGCCTTCGATGTCGCCGACGGTGCCGCCGATCTCGACCAGCACGAAATCATATTCGTCGTTGCCCGAGAGCACGAATTCCTTGATCGCGTTGGTGACGTGCGGCACGACCTGAATGGTCGCGCCGAGATAATCGCCGCGGCGTTCCTTGGTGATGATGTCCTGATAGATCCGCCCGGTGGTGATGTTGTCGGCCTTGGTGGCCGGACGCCCCGTGAAGCGCTCGTAATGGCCGAGATCGAGATCGGTCTCGGCGCCGTCATCGGTCACGAACACTTCGCCGTGCTGATACGGCGACATCGTTCCGGGATCGAGGTTGAGATAGGGGTCGAGTTTGCGGAGCCGGACCTTGTACCCGCGCGCCTGCAGCAGGGCACCAAGTGCCGCTGAAGCCAGACCCTTTCCGAGCGAAGAAACCACGCCGCCGGTGATGAATATGTACCGCGCCATGGGACCTAACCTTTAAGGGCACAGACCCGATTCGCCAAAACGAATCGCATGCGCGGGCAAACATTCAGCCGGGCTGTGGGTGACGTGAAATTTATAGCGAAATCAGAGCATTGATGGGAAGTTCTGATGCAAGACGGTAGAGGCCGTCCTGCATAGCCGCCCTGCTTTACTGCGAACGCGGCGCCTGCGGACCCGACGGTGCCGGCTGCCCCTGCTGTTCATCGACCTTTTTCAGCGTGTCCAGAACACCGCCAGAGGTCGGCGGAGCGACCGGTGTCGCGCCGCCGGGCTGCGACTGCGTTGCCGGCGAAGTGCCGAGGATCGAGGTCGGCGTACGACTGGCGCCGGCCATCCAGGCCAGCGTCATGCTGGTCACGAAGAAAAGTCCCGCCAGGATTGCGGTCGTCCGCGACAGCAGGTTGGCGGTACCGCGGCTGGACATGAAGCCGGCGCCACCGCCCATGCCAAGACCGCCGCCTTCGGATTTCTGCAGCAGCACGGTGCCGATCAGCACGGCGACGATCATGAGGTGAACGACGATAATGACGGTCTGCATTTCTAACCTTCCGTCACAAGCCGAGGGCGCCGGGCTTCGGCTGCACCATTGGGCTTGCGGGTTTTCCTGAAGTTGCGCGGTGTTACACGATCGGACGGGGCATTGTCACCCCCAACCGCTGCGCCGGAGATAATTGCCGAAGGCTCGGCGGCAACCCCATCCGGGGTCTGGCCCACGATCACATTCGAACTTGAAGCGACCGCCATTTCTCTTATAATAGACAAATGGATACTATTATAGACGATTTAAGCTCCCGGCTCGCGCACCGCCTGCGGCTTGAGCGCGACAGCCGCGGCTGGTCGCTGGCCGATCTTGCCGAACGCTCCGGGGTTTCCAAGGCCACCATCAGCAAGATCGAGCGCGCGGAGGTCAGCCCGACCGCAGTTATCCTCGTGCGGCTCGCGAGCGCCTTCGACCTCACCCTTGCAGGCCTGATGCTGCGCGCCGAAGGCCAGGGAGGACGTCTGTCGCGCGCCGCCGAACAACCGGTGTGGCGCGATCCCGAGACCGGCTATCTGCGCCGTCAGGTGTTCAACCGGCCCGATCATCCCATTGAAATCATCAGGGTCGAAATGCCGGCAAAACAGCACGTGACACTACCGACTTCATCCTACGCCCATATCCGCCAGGCGCTTTGGGTGCTGTCGGGCGCGCTCGTGATCATCGAAGGCGGCGAACGCCACGAACTCGGCGCCGGCGACTGCCTCGGCTTCGGTCCGCCGGCGGAAGTGACCTTCGCCAACGAAACCAGCGCGCCCTGCACCTATGTCGTTGCGCTTGCCCGGAGCTGACAATTCATGCCCGATATCCAAATCAAAACGCTGAAATCCTCGCCGGATATCTGCGCGACGCTCAGTGAAATGTTGATTGAAGCCGTTACGAATGGCGGCTCGGTCAGCTTCATGCACCCGCTTCCGTTACAGACGGCAGAAGCATTCTGGCGCGACGCGCTGGCTGCCGCCGATCGCGGCGAGCGGATTGTTCTCGGCGCCTTCGATGGCAAAGACCTGATCGGGACCGTGACGCTCGTGCTGAACCTCGCGCAGAACCAGCCGCATCGCGCCGAGATCGTGAAAATGATGACGCGGGTCAGTCACCGCCATCGCGGCATTGCCACGTTGTTGCTGCGCGAAGCCGAGCGCATCGCGATCGAGCGCGGGCGCTGGCTGTTGGTGCTGGATACCGCCGAGGATGAGGGCGCGGCCGGCCTCTACGAGCGGATGGGATTCCAGCTGACCGGATCGATTCCGGATTACGCATTCAAGCCGCACGGCGGTCTCACGGGCACGCTGATCTACTGGAAGCGCTTGCGGGAAACCGTGCCGGCTTGAGCTAGCACCCGGCCGCGATCGCCAGGAAATCGGCCGCCTTCAGGCTGGCGCCGCCAACGAGGGCGCCGTTCACATTGGCGACCGCCATCAGCTCCGCGGCGTTGGAGGGTTTTACCGAGCCACCATAGAGAATGCGGATCTTGCCGCCCTCGGCCTTGAATCGCTCGGTGAGAACACCGCGGATAAAGCGATGAACTTGCTCGACATCCCCAACCGTCGGCGTCAATCCGGTGCCGATCGCCCAGACCGGTTCATAGGCCACCACCAGATTGGCCGCGGTCGAACCATCAGGCAGCGATCCCGCAAGCTGCCCGCCGCAGACATCGAGCGTCTGTCCGGCGTCGCGCTGCTGCTGGGTTTCGCCGATGCAGACGATTGCCGTCAGGCCCGCGCGCCAGGCGGCCTCCGCTTTCTGTCGTACCAGCGCATCGGTTTCGCCGTGGTCGGCGCGGCGCTCGGAGTGGCCGACGATGATGGCGCTGGCGCCGGCATCCGCCAGCATTTCCGCCGAGATGTCGCCCGTATGGGCGCCAGAGGCCTTGGGGTGGCAGTCCTCCGCACCAACGGCGAGTTTTGAACCGCGTGCCCTGTCGGCGAAGCCAACGATCAGGGTTGCCGGGGGGCAGACCAACAGGTCGGCTTTTCCGGCCAATGCCCCCGCGCCGGCAATCATTGCCTCGAATTCACCCAAAGCGGACTTCAGGCCGTTCATTTTCCAGTTCCCGGCGATCAGCGGCCGAATGGCGTCGGTCATGTCATTTTTCCCGCAAATGTCAGAATTCGTGGCCTGGAGAATGCGCTAGCAGAGGTGCACGGCCAGTTCCAGATACCGGTCGGATGTTCCCCCGAGCGTTAACCGCTTCAATTCGCCCGCACGGGCGAGGTTGCGAGGGGGCTGCGGCCACTTTATGATGCATTTTCAACTCGGTGACGCCCTGTCGCGGAACTCGGTCCCGGATCGAGTTTCCCCTGGGCACGACCCGGTTCCCCTCTCCTGCAAAACAAGTTGGACCCATGCTTCGAGGAATGCGGAAAGCCTCATCAAACTGGCTCGGCAAGATTGTCATGGCCACCGTGATGGGCGTTTTGATTGTAAGTTTCGCAGTTTGGGGCATTGCCGACATCTTCAAGGGATTCGGCCAATCTTCGCTCGCGAAGATTGGCAGCACCGAGATTTCGACGGAGCAGTTCCGCCAGATCTACACGGATAAGCTGCAGCAGCTCGGCCGCAGTTTCGGCCGTCCGCTGACGTCGGAGCAGGCGCGCGCGTTCGGACTTGACCGGCAGGTGTTGCAGCAGACCATCGCTGAAGCCGCACTCGACGAGGAGGCGCGGCGCATGGGGCTTGCGCAGTCGCAGGAAGAGACCATGCGGCTGATCTACAGCGACCCCAACTTCAAGGGATTGGGCGGCGCCTTCGACCCCGCACGCTTCCAGGCCACGATCCGGCAGTTCGGCTACACCGAACAGCGCTATCTCGCCGAGCAGCGCCGCGTCGGGCTGCGGACGACAAATTGCCAACACCGTCTCCGCCGGCATCGAGCCGCCAAAGGTGCTGATCGATGCGCTGACCCGTTTCCAGAACGAGCAGCGCTCGATCGAATTCATCAAGCTCGACGCCGCGATGGCCGGCACGATCGATCCGCCCTCGCCCGAGGCGCTGGCCGCCTATTTCGAGGACCACAAGACCCAGTTTCGCGCGCCCGAATATCGCAAGATCTCGTTTGTCGTGATCAACCCGGAAGAGATCGGCAAATGGACCGAAGTCTCCGAGGAGGACGCGAAGAAGATCTTCGAACAGAACCGCGACAAGATCGGTACGCCCGAGAAGCGCGAGGTGTCGCAGATCGTGTTTCCCAACGAAGGCGAAGCGCAGGCTGCGCGCAGCCGCATGACGTCGGGAACGTCGTTCGACGATATCGCCAAGGAGCGCAATCTCAATCTTTCCGACGTCGACCTCGGCCTGATCGCAAAAAGCGCGATCATCGATCCCGCGATCGCGGATGCGGCGTTTTCGCTGCCATCGGGCGAAGTCAGCCAGCCGGTGCAAGGCCGCTTCGGCGTCGCGCTGGTCAAGATCGGCAAGATCGAGCCGGGCGTGACGCCCACGTTCGAAAGCGTCGCCGCACAGGTGAAGAAGGAAGTCGCGACCGAACGCGCGCGCGCCAAGGTCACCGAAATCCAGAACAAGATGGAGGACGAGCGCAGCGGCGGCGCCAACGTGGTCGAGGCGGCCCAGAAGCTTGGCCTGACCGCCGTCACGATCGACGCCGTCGACCGCTCCGGCCGCCTCCCCAGCGGCCAGCCGGTCGCCAACATTCCGCGCGGCCTCGACGTGGTGTCGCAGGCCTTCAACAGCGATGTCGGCGTCGACAATGACCCGATTTCGTTCGCCGGCGGCTATGTCTGGTACGACGTGCTCGGCATCACGCCCTCGCGCGAGCGCACGCTCGATGAAGTCCGCGGCCAGGTCGAGGCGAAATGGCGCGACGAACAGATCTCGAGCAAGCTGCGGGCGAAGGCGACCGAGATGGTGCAGAAGCTCGAGCAAGGCGGCACGTTTGCAGAGGTCGCCGCTTCGGCCGGAGCGAAGGTCGAGACGGCGACCGGTTTCCGCCGCGATGCCTCGCCGCCCGGCGTGCCTTCCGCCGCCGTCACCGCAGCCTTCCGGACCGCCAAGGATGGCGTAGGCCAAACCCCGGGCGCCGGCGGCAGCGAATGGATCGTGTACCGCGTTACTGACGTGACCGTGCCGCCGGTCGAGACCGCCTCGGACGAAATGAAGAAGCTAAAGGACACGCTGCTGCGCGGGCTCACCGACGAACAGGTGGCGCAGTACGTAAGCAAGATCGAATCCGTGATCGGCACCACCATCAACCAGGCCGCCTTCGCGCAGGCGACGGGCGCTAACAACTGAGCATGACCGAAAATACCCTTCCCACTTCCCTCGTCCGGAGGAGCGGCCACTTGGCCGCGTCTCGAAGGATCAGGCATTCTCATGGTTCGCGACGGCGCCGTAGCCAAGTTTACGCAGGCTACGTAAACTTGCCTGCGTGCACCTCCTCACCATGAGGCTCTCTCGATTTTGAAGGCACGCGATGGACGACCTCAAATCTATCATCGGAAAAGTCGCCACCGGCGCGACGCTGTCGCGTGAAGAGGCAGCCTCCGCCTTCGACAGCATGATGTCCGGCGAGGCCACGCCCTCGCAGATGGGCGGGCTCCTGATGGCGCTGCGCGTGCGCGGCGAAACCGTCGACGAGATCACCGGCGCGGTGTCGGCAATGCGCGGCAAGATGTTGCGGGTCAAGGCGCCTGCGGAGGCCGTCGACGTGGTCGGCACCGGCGGCGACGGCTCCGGTTCGGTCAACGTGTCGACGTGCGCCGCCTTCATCGTCGCCGGCGCCGGCATCCCGGTCGCCAAGCACGGCAACCGCGCGCTGTCCTCGCGCTCGGGCGCGGCCGACGTGCTGGCCTCGCTCGGCGTCAAGATCGACCTCACGCCCGACCAGGTCGGCCGCTGCGTGGCCGAGGCCGGCATCGGCTTCATGTTCGCGCCCACGCATCATCCCGCCATGAAGAACGTCGGCCCGACCCGGGTCGAACTCGCCACCCGCACGATCTTCAACCTGCTCGGCCCGCTCTCCAACCCGGCCGGCGTCAAGCGCCAGATGGTCGGCGTGTTCTCGCGGCACTGGGTGCAGCCCCTGGCGCAGGTGTTGAAGAATCTCGGCTCGGAATCCGTCTGGGTGGTGCACGGGTCCGACGGGCTCGATGAGATCACCCTCACCGGCCCGAGCTTTGTCGCAAGCCTCGACAACGGCAAGATCAGCACCTTCGAGGTGACGCCGGAGGACGCGGGTCTCACCCGCGTCGACGGCGACGCGCTCAAGGGAGGCGACGCCGACGCCAACGCAGTCGCGCTGCAAAGCGTGCTCAACGGCAAGCCCAGCGCCTATCGCGACGTCGCGCTGTTGAACGCCGCGGCGGCGCTGATCGTGGCCGGACACGCGAAGGATTTGAAGGAAGGCGTGGCGCTGGGGACCAAGTCGCTCGACAGCGGTGCTGCGGCGGCACGGCTGAAGCACCTGGTCGCGGTCTCACGCGGCTGATCCGAGGGGCGCCACAGATGTCCGATATCCTGACCAAGATCGAGGCCTACAAGCGCGAGGAAATCGCCGCCGCCAAGCGGGCGCATCCGCTTTCCGACGTCGAGGCACGCGCCAAGGCGGCGTCGCCGCCGCGCGGCTTCGTGCGCGCGATCCGCGAAAAGCTTGCGCTCGGCGAGTATGCGCTGATCGCGGAAGTGAAGAAGGCCTCGCCGTCGAAGGGGCTCATTCGTGCCGATTTCGATCCGCCGGCGCTGGCAAAGGCTTACGAGGCCGGCGGCGCGGCGTGCCTGTCGGTGCTGACAGACACGCCCTCCTTCCAGGGCCATCTCGACTTCATGGTTGCGGCGCGCGCGGCCACCAGCCTGCCGGTGCTGCGCAAGGATTTCATGTTCGACACCTACCAGGTGGTGGAAGCCCGCGCCCATGGCGCGGACTGCATCCTGATCATCATGGCCGCGCTCGACGATGCCGCGGCAAAGGACATCGAGGACGCCACGATTGCGCTCGGGATGGACGTGCTGATCGAAGTCCACGACCGCGCCGAGCTCGATCGCGCGCTGAAACTTCGTTCGCCGATGATCGGGGTCAACAACCGCAACTTAAGGACCTTCGAGACCACGCTGGCGACCAGCGAGGCGCTGGCGCCGCTGATCCCGCGGGACCGGCTGATGGTCGGCGAAAGCGGCATCTTTACACCTGCCGATCTCGCCCGGCTCGAACGCGTCGGCATGTCGACCTTCCTGGTCGGCGAAAGCCTGATGCGGCAGGACGACGTGACCTCGGCAACCCGCGCGTTGCTGACGCGCACCGACGCGCCGCGCGCGACCGGGACCCGCTAGCCAATGGCGCGCAAGGTTTCCAGAGGCAAGGCTTCAAGAGGCAAGGCTTCCAGAGGCGGCGCCGCCCTCACGCATATCGATGCGTCGGGCGAAGCGCGGATGGTCGACGTGTCGGCCAAGGAGGCGACCGAACGCACGGCCACAGCCGAGGGACGCGTCGTGATGGCCAAGTCGACGCTCGATTTAATCGTCTCCGGCAACGCCAAGAAGGGCGACGTGCTGGGCACAGCGCGCATCGCCGGCATCATGGCGGCGAAACGCACGTCGGAGCTGATACCGCTGTGCCATCCGCTGGCGCTGTCGAAGGTCACGCTCGACATTGCGCCCGACCGAAAACTGCCCGGCTGCATCGTCCGCGCCACCGTCAAGGTCACCGGGCCGACCGGTGTCGAGATGGAAGCGCTGACGGCGGTGTCTGTCGCGTGTCTTACGATCTACGACATGATCAAGGCGGTCGAACGCGGCGTTCGCATCGAGGGCATTCATCTCGTCGAGAAGGTGGGCGGCAAGTCCGGTCATTATCGGGCCGAGCCCTAAGCAACGTCGTCGGAATACGAATACTCGACGAACTTCTTGTAGATCCAGCGGCCCCTATGGTTACGCCGCCATACCATTCCCCAAACCAGTCTACCGGTAATCGATCGTCTCGGAATGATGACCCGCCAGAGATGCCAGGCGTCAGCCCACACCTGTCCCCGATCCGAACGCACGGCAAAATTGACTTCGCTGCTATTGGCCATCTGGTGATCCGCGATATTCGAAGGACTCCGAACGCGACGCGCAGCAAAAGATGGCTGGCAGCGACGAAACAGCCGCTGCCAGCCGAGTTGCGTTAGCCGTTTGCCAGCGGCAGGGCGACATAACGCGACGCGTCGCCGGAACGAAGCCGCATCAGCACGCTGCTCTTCTTGTCGCTACGGGCAGCTTCAAGCGCGTCGCTGACGTCACCGGCTTTCGCCACGCTCTTTCCGGCAACCTCGAGGATCACGTCGCCCTTCTTGACGCCACGATCGGCGGCCGCGCTATTCGGTTCGACCTTCGCGATGACGACACCGTCCTTGCCGTCGGCCTTGCCGGCAGGTGCCAGCGTGAGACCCAGACGCGGAACGTCGGTACCCTGCGCTGACGGCTTGCCATCGCCTTCAACGTCGGCCTTGGCCTGCTTGTCGTTCGGCAGTTTCCCAAGCGTCAGGCTGACGACCTTGCTCTTGCCTTTCTGCAGAACGTCCAGCTTGACGGTGCTGCCAGGTGCGAAGCCGCCGATGACGCGGGCGAGTTCACGGGCATCCTTGACCGGCTCGCCATTGACCGCCGTGATGACGTCGCCCGCCTCGACACCGGCCTTTCGCTGCAGGTCCGTCCTTCTGCGGATCGGCCACCAACGCACCCTGCGCCTGCTTCAGGCCCATGCCGTCGGCGATATCCTGGGTGACCGGCTGAACCTGAACGCCGATCCAGCCGCGGCTGACGTTACCCTTGTCCTTCAGCTGCGCGACCACGTTCTTGACCGTCGCTGCCGGGATCGAGAATGCGATGCCGACGCTGCCGCCGGATGGCGAATAGATCGCGGTGTTTACGCCGACGACCTCGCCCTGCATGTTGAAGGTCGGGCCGCCCGAATTGCCCTTGTTGACGGGCGCGTCGATCTGAATGAAATCGTCATAGGGGCCGCTTCCGATGTCACGGCCGCTGGCCGAAACGATACCGGCGGTGACGGTGCCGCCGAGGCCAAACGGGTTGCCGACTGCCAGCACCCAATCGCCAATCCTGGCCTTGCCGGCCGAAAGCTTCGCAAATGGAAACTCCGAACCGCCCTCGACCTTGATCAAGGCGAGGTCTGTCCGGGGATCCGTCCCGACGACCTTTGCGGTGAAGGTCTTTCCGGCGTCCGTCGTTACCTCGACCTTGTCGGCGCCTTCGACGACATGGTTGTTGGTCACCGCGTATCCATCGGATGAAATGAAGAATCCGGAGCCTTGTCCCATCGCACCGTGCCGGCCGTTACGCCCGGGATTTTCGCCGTTCGGGCCGCCGAACTGACGAAAGAAGCGCTCCATGGGCGAGCCCTGCTCGTCGGAATCGTCCTTGTTGCCGGCGTCAGCCACCTTGTCCTTCATCGTGACCTTGACCGAGATCACCGACGGCTTTACGCGCTCCACCACATCGGCAAAGCCAAGGGGCTGCTGGGTAACGCTCGATGCGGCGTTCGCAGCCTGGGCATGGGCCGCGCTGCCAAAGATATCGATGCGATCGGGCGAAGCGCTGAAGCCATACATCGCAAGCCCGGTCACGACCGATGCCATCAATGCCACTTTTCGTGCCGAGAACAGGGAGCGCTTCCGCGCTCCATGAGAAACAAGGTTACGTTGGTCCATCACAAAAATCTCCAGGATGCTGATTGAGCGCAAAGCCGCACGCCGCTGTAGATGCGGTTTCCCGCATTACACGATGCTGACCGGGGAATTAATGTTTGGAAATGAACCGCGGTGGACGATCGTAGGCGCGCGTTCACAAGTAATTGGCGCGAAGTCACAAGATACGACCCGCCGTTTCATCTAGACGTCTCGGTCGGATTCAACTGCACGCAGGCGTACGCGCCAAATGGAAGAACATAGAAAACGGTTGGAAACACTTCTGCTCGGCGCGGAAGACTTCGACCTGATCGCCCAACTCGCCAGGCTCCTGCCCGTCATCCGAATGGCTGAACAGATGCGGGCGATGACCGACGATTTGAAGGCCGACATCGCAGCGAAACGCGATTGTCGATCCGCGCATGGGCCATCTTGAAGTGACGCGCGTGGATTTACTCTTTGCCGTCTCACTCGCCTGGTTCGCGATCAATATCGTTGGCCTTATCTACCTGATCTTTTTTGAGTGAAGCAGCGGCCACCCCTTTTCATGACGGACCAAACTCCATTGCGCGTCTTTTTCAGTTGCCTGTCTTGCAAGGCGGTTTACCACGCTACGCAGAAACGGAAGCCGAGCACTGATATCGGCCGCTTCGCTTGCAGAAAGTGCAGGACGACGGTGCACCAGTGGTGGGGCAGCCCATACAGTTTTACGAACTGGACGGGACCGCTCGACAAAGCCAGGCTACTGGCCACGCGGCTCTGGGATGCGCAGATACGAGGCTTCCCGGAGGACTGAAACGGCGACTAGCGCATCAAGCCGGCAATTCTCGCTGGACGGAAGATGGATTGCGTCTTCGCCGCGCTCCCTTGCGCAAACGCTTCGCGTTTGTCGCAGGCAATGACGTCGAGATAGTCTCGTTCAGATTTCAGACAGCCGAGAGAATATGAGTCCGCACTCCCGCGGCGCGAAAGCCCGGGCTGTGCCGTATCGTTTCGCTCGAAGAGAGGGCGCAGGTCCGTTGATCGAATCGGGAGCCATCACGCGCGGCCGAAAGGCTGTTGCTTACTCGGGCGAGTGACGACGACCCTTGTATCTCGGCAAGGTCCCTGCTGCAGGGTCATAGGAGTGAAGCCGTGGTGCCCGGTATCGGGGACCAGCACCGATTGCTGCATACGAGTTATCTACCGGGGAAGCTCCATCAGGTAGCTCAAGGCCCAGTCTGCCGGCAGGAGTTAATGCGCCTCCGTTCAGTGGATCCCGGTTGGGATATGCTGCCTCAAAGTTTCCCAGTTCCGAGATTGCAGGCTGGGCAAGTGCGGAGGTTGCCGACGCTGTCAGTGCTAGAGCGATTGCGATGAGCATCTTGAATTGTGGCATTGCTGATCTCCGTTTTTCGCTTCCGTGCGAAGATTGATCGCCTCTTCGGGGCGGTCGAGTTCCGTACTTGAGGATTGAATGTGCGGTTCTTTCCTGCCCAGATATTTCGATAAGGAGCAGTTATTCCAAGATCGAACGTCGTCATCGCCGGTCGCTTTTTCATCGCCTCTAGCTTCAACTCCCTGTGACGGAGCAGTCAGTCCCGGCAGTGCCGCTCCGGCTCGACCTTGCGTCGCCCCTTGAAGGAGCTGACAAGCTGCCGCATTGCGATTTGGGGGACGTGCCGGAAGAATGAGTTAGCTTGGACGGGGCAAGTCACGTTGAATCGGTTGAGGAAAATCGACTTCACGCGCATCGACCGCACCGTCGTCGGACTGCCCATGAGACGCAGGATAAGTTGTGAAATGGCGCACAGACTGGAGTCGCTCAATCTGGTAGTGTTGAGTGGCTGGTCGCCCTCTGTGGGCTTGCGCCACGCGGTCTCGAAAGCTGTTGCCCCATGAAGCAAGCAACTCTGCTACGGCCGTACGTTTTCGCTTTGGGAGAATTGTCATGCGCGGTTTCAATCGCACGGTCACCATGGTGTGCACCTCACTCATTCTTCAGTCCACCTTGAGCGGGTGAACCAAAGGTTTCGCGTGCGCTGAATACCGCGTACAGGGATTTTTCTGGGCCCCGCCGGCGACGGACGGGGCCTTTCTATTTGTTTTTTCTGCCCACTGATGCCGGCGGTGCCCCTGTGAAGAAGGACGCAGGGGTCATGTGGTACTTTTGGCCCGATTTGGCATTTGATCTTGTCAAGGGACTGGTCGCCGGAGGCGCTTCTCTCGCGCTTCAAGCGGCCGCCCCTGCGACGCTTCGCGCCTTGAAGCGGCTTCGAGCGCGCTGGTCTGCCCGTAAAGCCGCGAGAAAAGCAGACCCCGACACGTCAGGAAAAGATGAAGGTTAGGCGCGCGCAGGGCGGATTAAGCGATAGCATAATCCGCCCTGCGGGCTGGTCCGAAATGGATGCGCCGTCAGCGGCGAGAATCTCTTTGGGCCTGCGCTCTCTTGTTCGCCTGTGACACTCGCCCAATTGTTGACCTCGGCAATTTGACACTTCGTCGGCGGCTCGGAATCGCTTTCATGCCTTCGCTGGAAGTTGGCTCATTTGCCGGGCGGGAGAATTGCTGTGCTCGACGAAGCGCAAGCGCTCGCCGGGCCAATTCTCCGAGTTCCTTTCTCGCCTCGAATTTCTGGAGGCGTGCGATCTCCTTGTTGACCCGTTTCAGGGCCGCCGCGAAAACCTGCTTGCGATGGAGAGAATGCTCGGCAGTCCCCGAAACGTTCTGGCCGCGTGGCTCTGCCTTGCCTTTGCTGATCCGACGCCGCTGGAAGGCAACCGTACGCTCCTTGTCCCGGAGTTTTCTCAGCGATGATTTCAGGTCTTCAAGCGCCGCGCGATCCGCATCGCCAATTTCGGGGTGATGCGAGGTCTTTATGAGCGCTGTCTCATCGTGATTTAGGATACTTAGCTCGAACTTGCAGGGTGCAGACATTTGACACCTCACAGATGCAATTCGTTGCCTTGACGTCGCTGCGCTAGCCAACTTCACCGATCATATACAAGCATACAGCGCGCACGGCGGATTAGCGATAGCGTAATCCGCCTTCGTTGCAATCAAGCGGCGGATTACGCCTGCGGCTAATCAACCTACCGGCTGCAACCACTAGTACCCACTTTCCTTGGAACGTGAGTCATGATTCAAGATCGGGATGATACCCGAAGCAAGAGAAGTCGACCCTTCGAGGAAGATCGCAAGGTGCTTGAGGAGCGTTGCCGTTCACCGGTGATGTTGCAGCGCGATCTCCGGGGGAAGCGCCGGGTTCAGTCATAGCCGCCCCGGGTGATCAGCCGCATGCGATCGTGATAATCGGTCCACTTGCAACCACGGCCCGCCGGGACAAGCAGTAACGGTGCCCATGCGCCCCTCTATTGCTCGGTAAAGGCTCTACGAAAACTGTCGCGGATCGGCTGGGTGATGTAGTGGAAGAAGCTGCGTTCCCCGAGCTGCACCATCGCTTCCACCGGCATTCCGGGCGTGAGATGGACGTTGGGCAGATGATCCAGCTGATGGCGGTCCAGCAGAATCTGCGTCTTGTAGTATACGTCTTTGGTCTTCTCGTCGGTGGTCACGTCTGACGCAACGAAGATGACACGTCCGTCCAAAGACGGCACCAGGCGTTGCTTGAAAGCTGGAAGACGGATCAACGCGTTGAGGCCTGGATACACGACGTCGATGTCATTGGGCGAGAGCTTAACATGCGCGACCAGCCGGTCGTGGGATGGAACGAGTTCCATCACGGTGTCGCCGGGCTTGACGACCGCGCCGACATTGAAGATGCGCATGCTGAGAATGGTACCGTCTTCGGGCGCTACAACGTCCCGCCGCACGGCAACATCCTTTGCTGCCCGCAAATTGTCCTCGGTCTCGTTCAGCTTGGAACGGGCCTCACGCCTGTCGTCCGACACGTCCTGCAGCCGTTGATCTCGAGTCTGTCTCATGGACGAACGGCTCTCCGCAATGGTGGCGCGCGCGCGTTGTATCTGTCCGGCAAGATCACCCAACGTGCCGTTCAACGCGGCCTCGCTGCGTTGAAGTTGCAGCACCTCGCTCAGCCTCGCCAACCCCTTTGAAAGCAACGTCTGCTTCACGTCGACCTCGCGCTGTATCAGATCGAGTTGCTGCTGGGTCGCCTGTTGCTGTTGTTCGGCTGAGCTGATGACGGCAAGCTGCTGGTCGATGCGATCCTGCAGCACGGAGATCTGGCTGTTCAGGCTGACGGTACGCGCCTCGAAAAGCGCGCGTTGCACGCTCATCGCGTCGGCCGCTCGCGCGGCATCGAGGCCCGGACCGCCGGCGGCGGCCAGCAACTCCGACTGGAACCGTATCTTGCCGTCGCCCGCGGCTTCTGAATCGAGGCGAGCCAGTTGTGCAAGCAACGTCCATCGCTGCGCCTTCGCCGTCTCGGCGGTGGCACTTGCCTGCGCGTCATTCATTCGGATCAGCACCTGACCGGCCCGAACGTGATCGCCATCGCGCACGAGCAATTCCTGGACCGATCCGCCCTCCTGGTTGGCGATGACCCGATGTTCGCCTTCAACGCTGATGACGCCCTCCGCTATCGCGGCTTCGGCCAGGGGAGCGAAGAATGACCAGGCCGAGAAGCCACCGATGAAGATCGCCATGGAGATGAGACCGAGCAGCACGACGCTGCGCGTCGGCGGATGCGGCGCATTCATCCATGGCAGCAACGGAATCGGCTGCTCAAGCTGCGGGACAGCGATATTCTGCGGCAGGGTGTGAAGCTGGGTCATGATCCGGCGAGGCTCCGTTCGCGTCGTGCCGGTGCGGTAACCTTGACGACGCTGACTTCGGTGGTCGGGCGCTTGTCGAGTGCGGGCCGCGCAATGACGCGGTTCAAGACATCGGTGCGTGGTCCGAACATCTCGACGGCGCCATCCCGCATCATCAGCACCAGATCGACGTGCTGCACCAATCCTGGACGATGGGAGACAAGGACGACGGTGGTTTCAAGCGCCTTCAGCTTTTCCAGTGCGCCGATCAGATTTTTCTCGGATTCGCCATCGAGATTGCTGTTGGGCTCGTCCAGGACGACGAACTTCGGATTGCCGAACAAGGCGCGCGCCAGGCCGATCAACTGCCGCTGGCCGCCGGACAGAAACTGGCCGTTCTCGCCGATCTCGGTCTCATAGCCCAGCGGCAACCGCATTATCATCTCGTGGCATCCCGCAAGCTGCGCTGCCGCGAATACCTGCTCCGGACGCGCGTCACCCATCCGCGCGATGTTGCGGAACACCGTGCCCTCAAACAGTTCGACGGCCTGCGGCAGGTAGCCGACATATCGTCCAAAATCCTCCCGCATCCAGCCATGCACGTCCGCGCCGTCGAGGCGGACGGCGCCGGCGCTGGGAGCCAGCGTCCCGATCAGCATCTTGATCAGCGTGCTCTTGCCGGCGGCCGACGGCCCAATCACCGCAAGGCTCTCGCCGGGGTTGAGGGTGAACTGGACGCCTTTGACGATCATCGAAGTCGTGTTGGGGAACGCGTATGTGACGCGCTCCACCGAGAGGCGCCCGACTGGTTCCGGTAACGGAAGCCCGGGCGGGCGAAGGCGCGGTTGGCGCAGGAATGTCTGCAGCCGGGAGAAGGCTTGCCTCACCTGAACGAATTGCTTCCAGCCGCCGATCAGCATTTCGACCGGCGCGAGCGCCCGACCCATGATGATGGAGCCCGCCATCAAGGCCCCTGACGTCAATTCATGCTGCAGCACCAGATAGGCTCCGACGCCGAGCACCGCGATCTGCACTCCCAGCCGCACAAATTTGGCCATGGCCGACAGCACCGATCCTCGCTGTGCGGCGCGCCGCTGCGGTGTCATCATTTCCGCTACGGACTCCTGCCAGCGGCGCATGACCGCCGGCATCATGCCCATGCTGTCGATCGCCTCGGCATTGCGCGCGATGCTGTCGGCGCGACGCTGTGAGTTGATCGCGGCAGTGTTCGCTTCCTTCGTCAGTGGCGAGGTGATCAGTTCGTTGAGCAAGGTCAGAACGAAAAGAACGATCGCGCCGCCCGTTGCGACAAAACCCTGCATCGGATGCAGGATGAAGATGACGCCAAGAAACACAGGTACCCAGGGCACATCGTACAACGCGAGCGCAGCACTCGATCCGACGTAGCCGCGGCAGGTGGCGAGATCCCGCAACGCCTCCATACGATAGGAGTGGCCGCACAGAACATTCTCGATCGCCCTTGCGAATCCCTCCGGCGCGACCTTCAGTTCCACCCAGGTCGACAGTCGCTGCATGATCTGGTTACGCGTAAATTCCAGAATAGCCAGCAGCAGGATGGCGGTGCCTGCGATCAGCGAGAGATAGATCAGAGTGTTGACGTTGTGAGTCGTTATGACGCGGTCGAAGATCTGCATCGTGTAGAGGGAAGCGGAGAGTTGCAGCAGATTCACCATGCCGCTGAACAAGCCCACCAGCAGCAACTGTGTCTTACAAAAACCGATCATACGGCTGAGAACCGTTTCGGTCCGCCCGCGCTGGTCCAGCCTTGCGAGCCTCGGCATCGACTTCATAGCTTGAGTTCTCCGTCCCCAATCATCAAGCGCGGGTGAACAACGTTGAGTTTAGATGCTCACTCGAGCCGATCCAGAAATTTGGTGCTACTGCCGTAACTCCGGTGACGGCGGTTGTGTAACCGAGCGAAAGCGAGGCTGCATTCATTGGCATTTTCCGGATCAACTCACTCCGATGTGAAACTCTGGTCATCCACTCCTGCGTCGAAGGCAAAGCGTTTGCCCGCCGCCACGCCAGCGAAACAGATCATCCATCACGACGCCTTGAGTGCGGTTGTAATCATACGGTAACGCGACGCTGCGAACCTCAACTGCGTTGAAACACGGTGAGAGTCACCTGTGTTGAAACACAGAGAGTAAAACGAAGCACAGAGAGTAAAATACAGAGAGGTCGACAACCATGAGTACACTGCATTCAGGCGTTGATGAGATCCATCTGAGCCCACTCGATATCATCGCGGGCACGGACGGCCCGGATACGATCATCGGGACTGACGGAGACGACACCATCGTCGCTGGGAACGGCAACGACTTTATAGATGCCGGAAACGGGAACGACACAGTCATCGCCGGCGCCGGCGACGACGATATCCACGGTGGTGATGGTAATGACATTCTGCTCGGGGATGACGCCGGCGCAGGTAACGGCGATGATCGCATGTTTGGCGATAATGGCGACGATGAGATCGTCGGCGGCGTCGGGAACAACGAACTTCACGGTGGTGCTGGCGATGATTACATCATCGCTGGTCAAATCGGCGGTAGTGAATCCGTCAGAGTCGACGGCAATAGTACGTTGTTCGGCGATGAGGGCAACGATCATCTGATTGGCGGCACCGGCGCTGATCAACTCACAGGCGGTGTCGGCGACGACACGCTGACCGGCGGAGTCGGGGCTGACACTTTCATATTCAACACGGCGGCGGAAGGTGTTGAGTACGACATGATCACCGATTTCCATTCGGGGGTGGATGTCGTCCAACTCGACGGGGTTGGCGCGGACTTCGATGTGACGGCTCATCTCACCCAGACTGACGCTGGAGCGGTGCTTGATACCGGCACTGGCCAGCAAATTCTATTCGCGGGCGAGGCCGTGGACCAGATCCACGCCACGGACTTCCACCTCACGTGACCAAAAGCTGACGATGGTTTCGTAGCCTTTGTGGCGATGGCTTAACCGCCTTCGCCACACCAAAGTGGCCCGGCATATATGGCCCTCACGAGCCGCCGGACAATATACTCGGGCATGGTGAGTTAGCCCGGCTTGCGTGAGCTTCACATAGGTGCCGCTCTCGTGCTTCCACAGCCAACCGCGCTCTACGGAGGAGTGGATATCGGCGCTTCCGGGAGAACTGGATGTCGACGCAGTTGCACTTTGGCAAATAGTGTCATTTGGACGTGAAGGGGCTAAGCCCGTCGTAGGCGCGATGGACGGTATCCATGTTTGGACTGCAATGGACTATGGCAGCGATGCTGAAAGCATGTCCGAGGCCAGTGACGCAATTCGGGGGCGCGACCCAGATGGAGGCGATGTCTGGTTCGTGCTGCCGCACCTTTTCAATGCGGGGCGTCCGCCTGATGAGTCTCTAAAGTGGAAGGACGATCTTTCTTGGCAAGGTGCCCGCATGAGCTCTGCGATATGCGGGGATGAACCAGAATCCCGGATGTCGCTTCCCTCATCCGGGCTGCGCTCGCTCGTTCATGGTCGCATCGCCTGACGCTTATGCTTGTTCTTTATGTCGGCTATAGCCCCGGCCATTTTCTCGAAGGCATCGATCGCCTCCGTTTCTTGCGCGCTGAGATTCGACCGATCGGGCAAATACTTCAGCAGCACAATCATGGCGTCGGAGATCTGCCCTAACTGTCGGCCATAGGTACCGATCCGATCGAGAATCTCGGTCTCGACCTCCGGAGCGCTGGACTCGCCCAGATAGACATTGGCCGTGATCTGGTTCCCGCTCATGAACCAGGTGATCGGGTTGATCCATTGAACGACGTCGCCCGAAAGCGGAAGCCTGAACAGGGCCATGGAAGATCTCCGAAGACGGAACGAATGCAGCGCGTGGAGCCAAATTAGCGAAAGCGCAATCCGCTGTCTCGACGGGAATACGAGTTCCCGGCGTCGTATCCAAAAATGGTTCGTTGCAGGCAGACGGCTGGTCGCGCTGACTCAATCCCTCAATTCGCCACCGCCCGCTTCGCAGCCGGCGCATTGGCATTGACAGTAACCCCGCGCAGCAGATTGAACGCGGCGTTCAGCGCCTTGTCGTCCTTTTCGTTCGGCGGGACGTAGGATTGCGAGCCGGCCTGCTCGGCGCCGTCGGCGGCGAGGTGGCCGCGCATCGAGGCTTCGCCTTTCAGTTCGGCGCGGCTCTTCAACTCGTCCGGCACGTCCTGCAGCACTTCGACATCGGGCGCGATGCCCTGGGCCTGGATCGAGCGGCCCGAGGGGGTGAAGTAGCGCGCCGTGGTCAGCGCCAGCGCGCCGTTGCCTCCGCCCAGCGGAATGATGGTCTGCACCGAGCCTTTGCCGAACGTGCGCGTCCCGATCAGGGTGGCGCGCTTGTGGTCGCGCAGCGCGCCGGCCACGATCTCGGAGGCCGATGCCGATCCGCCGTTGATCAGCACGACGAGCGGCTTGCCCCTGGTCATGTCGCCGCCGCGCGCGGAAAAGCGCTGGGTTTCCTCCGCCGTACGGCCGCGTGTCGAGACGACCTCGCCGCGGTTCATGAAGGCGCTCGACACCGAAACCGCCTGGTCGAGCAATCCGCCCGGATTGTTGCGGAGGTCGACCACATAGCCCGCGAGCTTGTCCTGCGGGATCTCCTTTGAAATGCTCGCTATCGCTTTCTTCAGCCCGTCGGTGGTCTGCTCGTTGAAGCGGGTGATCCTGATATAGCCGATATCGCCGCCGTCGGCGTGGAAGCGGACCGGCCGTACCCGGATGATTTCACGCAGGATGGCGACGTCGATCGGCGCCGCCGAATTCTTGCGGCTGAGCTTCAAGCTTATCTTGCTGTTGGGCCGCCCCTTCATCCGGTTCACGGCCTGCTCGAGGCTCAGGCCCTGAACGGCCTCATCGTCGATGTGCGTGATCACGTCGCCCGACAGGACGCCGGCCTTGGCCGCGGGGGTATCGTCGATCGGCGTGACCACCTTGACGAGGCCGTCTTCCATCGTGACCTCGATGCCGAGCCCGCCGAACTCGCCATGGGTGGTCTCCTGCATGTCGCTCCAGCCCTTCTCATTCATGTAGCGCGAATGAGGATCGAGCGAGGAGATCATGCCGTTGATGGCGCCTTCCATCAGCTTGGAATCGTCGGGCTTCTCGATGTAGCTGGTCTTGATCCGCTCGAACACGTTGCCGAACAGATTGAGCTGCGCGTAGGCATCCGGACGGGCCGCGGCCTTTGCCGCCGCAACCAGATGCGCTCCCTGCGGCCCCATGACGAGAACGGCCAGGCAGGCGCCCGTTGCGGTGCCGACGAGAAAGGCAAAATTCCTGCGCATCGTCAAAGCGTCCCTTTTTCTCCTAGAGCATGCTTCAACTAGGTTGAAACATGTCGTCGGTCATCGTCTTGTTTGAGCATGATCTTTTCGGAAAACCGGTATCCACTTTTCCGGATCATGCTCTAAGGACGCTCACGATTGCTGTGAATCGGCGCCCTCCCCGGCGTCACCAGCACACAATGGCTTTTTGGTCGGATCAAGGCGCACCCGTCCGGGGCAATACGGCCTTCAGGAGGCTTAACTGTCTGATTCACCGGAAACACGAGCATTTTCTTAGCGGAACAAAGGCATTTTGCGGAGTTTCTATCGGGTGCAATATTGGGATGGCCCGAGTCGGGCTTCCGCCGGGTTCAAAGGGGGCAACGATGGGCGATAGCGATGAAGTGCAGATCGAACCTGCGCTGGCCGCTACCGACGAAGTGCGCTCACTTGTCGGTGAGCTGGAGGCCGTGCTCTCCGCGGAGTATTCGCCTGAACAACGACATGGACTGACACTCGACGCGATCTTTCAACCGCACGTCCGATTCTTCCTCGCGAGACTGCGCGGAGCGGCGGTGGGGTGCGGCGGCGTATACTTCTTTCCCGATTTCGCGGAGGTCAAGCGCATGTATGTGCGGCACACCGCACGGGGACAGGGTGTTGCAGACGCTATCCTGGCTCGCATCGAAGCGGAGGTCCGGCGTGCCGGGCTCCCCGTGTTGCGTCTGGAGACGGGAGACCGGCAGATCGCGGCGATGCGTCTCTATGTGCGAATGGGATTCCGGGAATGTCCGGCATTCGGCGCCTATGCACGGATGACGCCGCAATCGATCGCGAGCAGTGTTTTCTACGAGAAGCGAATCGGCCCGTAGCCGGGTTACCCAGCGTAGCCCGCATCAGCCAACGGGTCGCGCGAATGCGCGCCAAATGACAGGCTCCGCCATATCCGGGTCTCTCATTACCTCTGATACCCGCTGGATTAAGCCCTTCAGGCCGCCGTCCCCGAAAAATGTTCGGCGTCAATCCGTACTGCCGTGGAAACTATCCATCCAGTACCGCGTCTGTTCGTCCGTCCAACCGGGAACAGCATAGCCCTTGACGGGAGCAGGTTGGGCCAGGCGTACAGGGCCCGCGTGCGGTTTGGCGTGACGCACCTTTGCGGCATTGGCGGAAGCACAGAGGGCAATCAACAGGCCCAGGGCCAGAACAGAGCGCATTGCAATTACTCCGAGCAAACCAATGCTGTAAGAGTTAATGCGCGGGCCGCACCGCCGCAATTTGTCGTGCCTTCACGATCTTGTGGCAAACTCGTCGCGCCTTCACGGCCATCATCCATGCAACCCGCTCTGCCACGTCGACGGCTGCGTCCCAAAGCCGCGCTTGGCGCGGGTGCCCAGCCAGTAGCCGAATTGCGGCGGAACGTTGCGGAATGGGCCCTCGACGCCGAGTTTCAGCGCGGCGTCCATCGGCCAGTTCGGGTTGTTGAGGATCTCGCGGCCGACGGCGATCAGATCGGCCTGCTTGTCGCGCAGGATCTGTTCGGCCTGGTCGCCATGGATGATGAGGCCGACCGCCATGGTCATGATGTCGGCGTGGCGCTTCACATATTCCGACAGCGGCACTTGATAGCTGTACTTGATTTCCTTGCCGAGGATCGGCGCCATCTCGGTGATGCCGCCGGAAGAACAATCGATGACGTCGACGCCCTTGCCCTTGAGGATCTTTGCCAGCCGCGCGCTCTGCTCCGGTCCCCACCCGGCATTGTCCTCGACCGACAGGCGGACGAACAACGGCTTTTCGTCAGGCCAGTGCGTGCGCACTGATTCCGTGATCTCGGTGATGAAGCGCATCCGATTGGCTTCGGAGCCGCCATATTCGTCGGTGCGCTGGTTGGAACGCTCCGACAGGAACTGGTGCACGAGATAGCCGTGCGCGCCGTGCAGCTCCAGCACCTCGAAGCCTGCCTCATGCGCGCGCCGCGCCGCGTTACCCCAGGCCTGCACCAGGTCTTTCACTTCATGGCGTTCCAGCGCCTTCGGCACCGGCCATTTCTCGCTGTGGGGAAGCGCGCTCGGCGCGACCGGCGACCATGCGTCCCAATCCTCGATATCAGGCGTCCGCTGCAGCGGGCGGTCGCCCTCCCACGGCCGTGTCGCGCGCGCCTTGCGCCCGGAATGGCCGAGCTGGATGCCGGCTGTCGCGTTCTGCTGCTTGATGAATTTGACGAGACGGCCGAGCGGTTCGACAAAGGCATCGTCCCAGATGCCGAGATCGCCGACCGTGCCGCAGCCGCGCCGCTCGACCTTGGTCAATTCGACGACGACGAGGCCGGCGCCGCCGGCGGCGAACTTGCCGGCGTTCATCAGATGCCAGTCGGTCGGAAAGCCCTTCACGGCCGAATATTGATGCATCGGGGGCACCACGATGCGGTTGCGGAGCTCGACCCCGCGGATCGTCATCGGGGAAAAGAGCAGATTTTCGGTCATTTCGGGCTTCCTCGTCCTGGACATCATTGGCCCGGCATGCGCGCTGGAACCCGTGTCTTCTATTTTGCGGTGTTGCCGGGCTTGGTATCGGCGGACTTGGCTTCAGCCTTGCTCGCCTTCGGCTTTGCCGGCGAGGCCTTGGCTGCACTGGCTGGCGCGCTCTCGCGCGCGATCCCCCAGGGGTCGTGGCTCTTCTGCGCCGGTATATTGCTCAGCGACCGCTGGTAGGCCCTCTCGGCCGCTTTCTCGCCCGCGATATCCGCCGGCGTCTTATCCTTGTCAGGGTCCCCGTATTTCGGAACAGCATCCTGGGCCCAGACCGGCCCGGCCAGCAACACCATAACAGCCACGACGCCAGCGATTTTCATGCGACCACTCCACAGCTTTCGGGCCAAGGCTTAGCACAGCTCCCGTACCGGCTTAAGCGCCATTGGGCATGATGTTCAAGTCCCCGGCCGTTGCCCGGGCCTGTCCAGTTTTGTAAACGACTACCATGAATTCGCCACTCCTCCCCAATTCCGCCGACGCCCTACTGTTCGACCTCGGACGGGTCGTGCTCGATATCGACTTCGGCAAGGTGGTGGCCAGTTGGGCCGGCCACGCCGGCTGTGAGCCCGCCCATCTCGTCGGACGGTTTTCGCCCGACGAGGCCTGGCGGCGGCACGAACGGGGCGAGATCAGCGACACCGCTTTTTTTGAAGGCCTGCGCGCGTCGCTCGGGATCGACATCACCGATGTGCAGTTTCTCGAGGGATGGAACGCGATCTTTGCCGGCGAAATGCCCGGGATCGCCGCGATGCTGGCGCGCGCCGGGGCACGGCTGCCGCTCTATGCCTTCTCCAACACCAACGGCGCGCATGTCGAACATTTTTCGCAGCACTACGCCGATGTGCTCGGTCATTTCCGCGAGATCTACCTGTCGTCCGCGATCGGGCTTCGGAAACCCGAAGCGGCGGCCTATGATCATGTCGTGAAAGCGATCGGTATCCCGGCTTCGCGTATCGTGTTCTTCGACGATTCCGCCGAGAATATCGCAGGCGCGCGGGCGCGGGGCCTGAGCGCGGTGCATGTGAGATCGCCCGATGACGTCGCCGCGGCACTTGCCGCGCTTGGTATTTGAGGGGTTTTGCCAGTGGCTCTGATGCCCGTTGCCGATGCGACCGCGGCGATCCTTGCCGGCGCAGACCCGTTGCCCGAGGAAACGATCGCGCTCGACGCGGCCTGGCACCGGGTGCTGGCGCGCGATCTCGCCGCGCGGCGCACGCAGCCGCCGCAGGCGATGTCGGCGATGGACGGCTATGCCGTGCGCGCGGCTGACGCCGCCGATCTTGCCGCGCGGCTGAAGGTGATCGGCGAGGTCGCCGCCGGCCGCCCGTTCGAGCGGCAGGTCGGCCGCGGCGAAGCGGTGCGGATTTTCACCGGTGGCGTCATTCCCGACGGCGCCGACGCCGTCATCATCCAGGAAGACACGACGATCGACGGCGATCACATCGGCATCACCGAAGTCGCCGTGAAGGGGCGGCATATCCGCGTCGCCGGCGTCGATTTCAACGAGGGCGACGTCTTGCTCTCCGGCGGCCGCCGCCTGACCGACCGCGACCTGTCGCTCGCCGCCGGCATGAACTACCCGGAGCTTCCGGTGCGCCGCCGCCCGAAGGTCGCAGTGCTCGGCACCGGCGACGAACTTGTCATGCCGGGCTCAAGCCCCGGCCCCGGCCAGATCGTCTATTCCAACGGCTATGGGCTGCGGGCGCTGGCGCGGGCCGAGGGTGCCGACATCGTCGATCTCGGCATTGCCGCCGACACAATCGCCGCCACCACCGATGGCATCCGGCGCGCCCGCGAGGCCAATGCGGATATCCTGATCACCATGGGCGGCGCCTCGGTCGGCGACCATGACCTCGTCAAGCGATCGCTGGAGGCGGAGGGCGTCACCATGGCGTTCTGGCGGATCGCGATGCGGCCGGGCAAGCCGATGATGCATGGACGGCTCGGCGCGATGCGGGTGATCGGCCTGCCCGGCAATCCGGTTTCCTCCTATGTCTGCGGCTTCCTGTTTCTGGTGCCGTTGATCCGCGCGCTTTCGGGCCAGACCAGTGTGCATCATGCGCGCGAGACCGCCCTGCTCGGCCGCGACCTCGACGCCAACGACCAGCGCGAAGACTATCTTCGCGCGCGCCTCGAACGCCGCGAGGACGGCGCGCTGATCGCCACGCCGGTCAATCATCAGGACTCGTCGCTGCTCGGCAATCTCGCCGCGGCGTGGGCATTGGTGATACGTCCGCCGTTTGCACCGGCGGCGGCGAAAGGCTCGCCCTGCGATATCCTGCGGCTGCCGGAATGACGCGTGCAGACCGATGTCGGCCGCAGCGCACGCGTCATCCGATGGGAGGCCGCTGCGTATGCCAGTCCGTCGTCGACTGGAAGGCATGCCCGGCGCGTGCAAGCACGTCCTCGGAAAGATGAGGACCGACCAGTTGCATGCTCAGCGGCATCCGATCTGAAGCCATCCCCATCGGCAGCGTAATCGTGGGGCTGCCGCTGAAGTCGAATACGGCAGTGAACCGCAAGATACTCAACAGTACACCTGGATCGGCGCCATACTCACCCATCTTTGCAAGCGTCGGAATCGGCATCGGCATCGTGGGGACGAGTAACAGGTCGACGTCCCCAAACAATGCCGCCAGGCTGCCGGAGAATTTCAGCCGCTCGTGATGAATGGCCGCGATCTCGACGCCGCTTACCGATCTGCCTTGCTCGATCAACTGCGCAAGGTCGGGACCGTACTCCGACTTGCGCGACGGATACGTCTCCAGGTGAGCTTCGGCTGTTTCCACCGAGCACATCGGAATCCACTGACTGACGAGTTTCTCGTAGGAGGGAAACTTGACCTCGCGGATTTCGGCGCCGAGATCAGCGAGTGCGCGCTCCGCTTCCAACAGAGCCGCAACAACTTGCGCGTCCACGCCTTCCTGCGTGTATTTGCGGTCCACGCCAATCCTGAGACCGCGTACCCCATCGCCAATCCGGGCCAGATAATTCGGAACGGGAGCCAGCAAAGCCGTCGGATCGTTTGCATCCGCGCCTGCGATGACGCCCAGCATCGCCGCGGCATCCGCAGCACTTCGGCACATCGGTCCGACATGATCGAGCGAGTCCGCCAACGGGAAAACGCCGTACCGGCTGACCCGGCCCCATGTCGGCTTGATTCCGGTCAGTCCGCAGGTCGCGGATGGAAACCGGATCGAACCGCCGGTGTCGCTGCCGATCGATCCGTAGCAGAGCCCGGCCGAGGTCGCGACGCCGGATCCGCTCGATGAGGACCCGACCCAGTAATTCGCGTTCCAGGGATTGAGCGGGGCCTGATCGTCAGGATGATGACTGGTATAGGCGCCCTCCGTCATCTTGAGCTTTCCGAGCGTCACCGCGCCGGCGCGTTCGAGCCGATCGACGATCGTCGCATTGAACGACGGCACGAACTTCGCATGGATCGTCGTGCCGCCCGCGGTCGGCGCAAATGTCGTGTAGCAGAGGTCCTTCAGTCCGATCGGAACGCCATGAAGCGGCCCGCGCCAGATGCCTTTGGCCATCTCGCTGTCGTACTTCTTTGCCTGTGCCATGGCCCGCTCCGCCAGGACAACGGCATAGCCGTGAAACTTTCCATCGAGCTTATCGATACGGTTCAGGCTCGCCTGAGTGACCTCCGAGGGTAGCAGTTCCCTGCGACGAAACAGCTCCGAGAGTTCAGACATGGATTTGTAATGCAGCTCATCTGCAGACATATTGGCACCCTGCCTTCATCGGGATTGCTTCCTCGCAGCCGGCGACAAACGCCACGCCTAGAACTGGACGCCGCGCGTCAAGGCGCCGTCCACGACAAGGTTCGTGCCCGTGATGAAACTCGCGGCCCGGCTCGCAAGAAACACGGCGCCATTCGCCATCTCCTGCGGCGTGCCCATGCGGCCGGTCGGATTGAGCGCCAGCGCGGTGTTGTACAGTTCGGGGTTGTTGTCCTTGATCATGTTCCAGACCCCACCCTCGAAATAGGTGTTGCCCGGGGACACGGAATTGGCCCGTATGCCCTTGCTGGCCAATTGGTACGCCAGACCTTGCGTGTAATGGATGATCGCGGCCTTGAACGTGCCGTAGGGACCGCTTGCAAAATCGACCTCGCGTCCCGACACGCTGGAGATCGTCACAATCGCAGCGGCGTTGCTCTTCTCCAGATACGGCATCGCGGCATTCACCAGCCGCACCGTCCCCATCATGTCAGTGGAGAATTCCTTCTCCCAGCTTTCCTCGTCCTGCCCGATGGACAGGGCGCTGACATTGGCGACGACGACATCGATGCCGCCGAGTTTCGATGCCATATCGCTGACCCAGCCCTTGAGCGCCGCTCCGTTCGAAACGTCGACTGCGCCGCCATAGGCCGCAACACCCTTGGCCTTGAGCGCCGCGACGGCACTATCCACGTCCGCCTGATTGCGCGAGCAAATCCCGACATTGGCGCCTTCGGCTGCGAATGTTTCGGCGATCGCCCTGCCAATTCCCTTGGTGCTGCCCGTGACGAGAACCCTGGCTCCCTTGAGTCCCAAATCCATGTTCGATTCCCTCCCTGGTGATCCGGCCTCGATCGACCGGCGCTTATGTCCACGTTACGCGCCAACCGCGGTTCGCGTCACAACAGCAGTTGCGCACGGACATTTTCCGCGGTCACGTCCTCTCCGGTCAGCGACCGGGTGATCTTGCCTTTTTCCATGATGTAGCAGCGCTGGGCGATCGCCATGATCGTATCGAGATTCTGTTCGACGAAGACGATCGTGGTCCCAAGTTCACTACGAAACGACTTCAGCGCCTCGCAGATGTGCTGCACGATCGACGGCTGCACGCCCTCCGACGGCTCGTCGAGGATCATCAAGGTCGGATTGCCGATCAGCGCGCGCCCGATCGCCAGTTGCTGTTGCTCGCCCCCCGACATGGTGCCCGCGATCTGTCGCCGGCGCTCCTTCAACCGCGGAAAATATTCGTAGACGAGTTCCGGCAGCTTCTTGCCCTTCGGTCCGCCGATCAAGTTCGCCAACCTGCAGGTTCTCCTCGACGCTCATCTGCGGAAACACATCCCGTCCCTGCGGGATGTACCCGAAGCCGGCGCGAGCCCGGGCATCGGCCTGCAGCTGCGTGATATCCTGATCCATGAAAGTGATCGTGCCCCGCCACGTTTCAAGGAGCCCGATCAGGCATCGCATCAGCGTCGACTTGCCGACGCCATTGCGGCCGATCACGCCGACGATCTCGCCGCGGGAGATCGACATGCTCACGCCCTGCAGGATCGGCGTGGCGCCGTAGCCCGCCCAGAGTTCCGAGACTTCGAGAACTTGATCAGTGGGCATGGGTCTTCCCAAGGTAAATTTCAGCAACCTTCTCGTCCTGAATGATCTCCTCCAGGTTTCCCCGTGCGAAGATCTTTCCGAGATGCAACACCGTGACGCGTTGGGCAATCTGGCGCACAAACGCCATATCGTGCTCGACGACCAGAACCGTCATGCCCTCGGCATTGAACGACTTGATGAGTTCGCCGGTCCTGAACGTTTCCTCCGGCGACATGCCGGCTGTTGGCTCGTCCAGAAGCAGAAGCTGCGGCTGCAATGCCAGCGCCATTCCGATCTCGAGCCACTGCTGTTGCCCATGCGATAGGGCTCCAGCAAGCTTGCCGCTGTCCGACGCCAGATTGAGAAGCGTCAGCAGCCGGTCTTCCTCGGCACTTCGTTGGGCATCTGAAAACCGCTTCTGTAGCGCAATCTGGATATTTTGCCGGACCGGCAGTTCCTTGAAGACGCTCGGCGCCTGCATCTTGATGCTCATGCCGCGCTGCACGCGCGCAAAGGGACGCTCCTCGGTGATATCGATGGAGTCGAACAGGATTGTGCCTTTGGTGGGCGGATAAAGCCCGACAATCAGCTTGAACAGCGTGCTCTTCCCTGCCCCGTTGGGACCAATCAGACAGTGGATCTCTCCGGCGTTGACCGTCAGGTCGACGTCGGAGACCGCCGTCAATCCACCAAAACGCTTTGTCACGCCCTTCACATCGACAAGCGCCATGGTCAGGTCTCGTCCGGTTGCAGGCGGCTCGTGTCCGCCAAAGCGGGGCTGGCGCCGCGCCGCCGGCGCGCGCTCCACCGATCGGCGACCAGCTTACCGACACCGAGCACAAAACCCTGCGGCGCCAGCATCACGGTGGCGAGCAGAAGGGCGCCCATCAGCACCAGCGCGGCCTGCTGGCTATAGACGGTGATGGTCTGGAAACCGAACAGGAGAAGGAACGAGCCGACCAGCGTCGCTGTCAGGTCGCTTCGGCCGGAGAATGCGACCCACACGATCGGCATTGCTGCCGCCGGCAGCCCGATGCTCGACGGGGTGATGAATTGGCCCCAGGACGTGTAAAGCGCGCCGCTGAGACCCGCGAGCCCGCTGCCGATGACGAAGGTGAGCAGTTGATACTTGCGGACGTCGTAGCCGAGCATTTCGGCGCGCTGCGGATTCTCTCGCGTCGCAACGATCACGTTGCCGATGCGGGAATTCACCAGCATACGCAGCGCGAGGTAAACGATCACGATCAGCGCCACCATGACGTAGTAAAGCGCCGATCCCTCGATGAAGTAATCGCCGATGGCGAGCGGGTCCATGCCCTTCATGCCGTTGTAGCCGTTCAGCCGCGCGGGGCCGATGTGCCATTCCGGCCCTGCCGTCTGTCCAAGGAAGAACGCCAGCACCAGCGTCGCCGACAGCGTCACGATGCCGAAGAAGATGCCGTTGATGCCGCCCCAGATCATGAAGTAACCGAGGATACCCGCCGCGATCATCGCAATGACGATCGACAGGACGAGTGCTGCGATCGTCGCCGACCCACCGCCCATATTGATGGCCAGCACGCCATAGGCATACCCGGCGATGCCGAAAAAGAGCGTCTGGCCGAACGACAGCATGCCGCCATATCCCCACATCAGGCAGAGACCGAGCGCCATGAAGATCCAGATCAGGAAATAGGAGAAGTTGCCGACATCATAGGAGTCCGCAAAGACCGGATAGATCAGCGCGGCTGCCAGCACGGCAAGGAAGCAGGACCAGAAAGTCCATCCACGTCCCAACGTCTGCGAACCATCAAGCAACTTGAACATCAACTCTCCCGCTCAGCGTCCACGACGAACCAGCACACTGGAAATGCCCTCAGGCAGGACGCGAATGATCAGGATGACTGCAAACAGCATGCCGATCTGGCCGATGATCTGGCCATAGCTCGCATTCAGCGCCATTCTTATCATCGCCAGGAACACGGCCGCCGGCGCGGTCCCGAGCAGAACATTTGCGCCGCCGACGACGACGGTGACGAAGCTCTCCACCACGAATGTCGCCCCCATCGTCGGGATCAACGTCATCGTCGGCGCGTAAAGCGCGCCACAAAGCCCAGCGAGACCGGCGCCGATCCCGAAACTGATCGCATAGATGCGTCCCGTGCGCGCACCCAATGCCCTGGCCATCGCGGCATTCTGCATCGTCGCGCGCGCCATCACGCCGAAGCGCGTCTTCATGAAGGTCACATAAAGACCGACCAGCACGGCAACGGCGCAAGCGAACAGCACCAGGCGATAGGTCGAGAACGTGTAGCCGCCGATCGCAAAGCTGCCCTCCGGCGTGCCGATGCCCGTGATCGACGATCCGACGATCAGCAGCATCGATTGCGTGACGATCAGGCTGAGGCCCCAGGTCGCAAGCAGCGAATCCAGCGGCCTCTTGTAGAAGCGCCGCACCACGAGGTATTCGACGGCCACGCCGATCAACCCTGCCGTCAGCGCGGCAAGCGCCTGGGCGATCGCCAGCGGCACGCCGAGCTTCACCAGTCCGACCGTCACATAGGCGCCGCACATGATGAACTCGCCGTGCGCCATGTTGATGACGCCCATCATGCCGAACACGATGGCAAGGCCTGCCGCCGAAAGGATCAGAAAGGCGAAGACGTCGGCGAACTGGTAGAAGACCGAGAATAGTTCAGCCCACATCCTGGTCTCCTGCTTCCCTTTTACGGTGCCGCATCGTTGCGGCACCGGTGCAATTCAACGTCATGACGCGAATGGGCACGATCGAGCATGATTGCAAGAGCAAGATTCGTGCCCATCAGCGTGTCACGACTTCTTGGGAAGATGGCTCGGCGTGTACTGGTCCTTGTCATTCTTCTTGGTGAGGTCGCAGCCGATCTCGCCAAGCCAATACGGCTTGATCGTTCCGTAGTCCTTCTCGACCTTGACCTCATGCTGGGGACCAACGGAGATCAAGCGCATGCGGTGGGATGTGTGCTGGCTCTTCGGGTCGATGCAGACCTGGCCTTCGGGCGCTTCGATGCAGGCGTCACCGGTCGCGATCACCTTGCGCATGTCGTCGAGCTTGATCGACTTCGCCTTCTCGACCAGCGTCTTGTACATGTAGACCGTGTTGTAGGCGTTGTAGCCCATGTCGTTGATGTAGAGCTCGTCGGGGAACTTCGCCTTCCAGCGCTTTTTGAAGTCGTTGGCTTCGGGCGTGTCGATCTCCTCGAACCAGTTCGCGGTCGCATGCATGTTGTTGAGCGCCGGCGGCTTGAACCGCTTGTGCTCGAAGCCGAGCATGACCTTGATCGACGACCCCATCGGCAGGTTGAGCTTGGCTGCGGCGGCCTGCTCGAAGAACGAGTCCTGGGCGGCGCCGACGTTGATGGTCAAAATCCAGTCCGGCTTGGCCTTCTGGATGTTCTGGATCGTCTGCGCGAACTGCGAAACGCCGAGCGGGATGAATTCCTCTCCGACGACCTCGCCGCCGAGATCCTTCATGATCTTCCGGTTCCACTCCGCCGAGATCTGACCGAAATTGTAGTCGGCGGCGATGACGTAGACCTTCTTGCCGAACTTGTCGACCATCCAGGGGATCAGCGTCGAGAACTGCTGCTCGGGTACCGCTCCCATGCTGATCATGCTGGCATCGCACACGCCGCCTTCATACTGGTTTGTATAGAAGTACGGCGTACTCGTGCGGTCGATGATCGGCCGGATCGCCTCGCGCGAAGCCGAGGTTATGCCTCCGATCAGCACGTCCACCTTGTCGCGGCCGAGCAGGCGCCGCGCAAATTCCTGATAGCGGGCGTTGTCGCCCTGCGGATCGAGATGGATAAGCTCGATCTGCCGTCCGAGAATGCCGCCCTTCTTGTTGATCTCCTCGACGGCAAGCTGCGAGCCATGGAGTTTCGGCATGCCCATGAACGCAAGATCGCCGGAAACGTCTTCGAGCAGGCCGATCTTCAACGGAGGCTCGGCCGCCTGGGCGGCACCCAATGCCGCCGCCCCGAGTACGGCACCAAGAAACGCTGTTCTGAACAGATGTCCCGATTTCATTTAGATGTCCCTTTGTTGAAAGCTGCTGCAGTTCACGCCTTGAGGTAATTTTTCAGGATCGACGCGCCCATCGTGTATTTCGGGTCGACCATGTTGCCGAGCCGCATTCGTCCGGCCTGGCTGAGCAGCATGTACGCGTCGATCTCGTCGAAGCCGTAGTCGGCGCTCATCCATCGCGTGAGTTCGCGATAGGCGATGCGCGCGGCATCCTCGAGCGGACGGGCGCTGCCGATCGTCATGATGAAGTCGCGCGTCTCCAGACGCGGCCAGGCAAAGCTCCAGTTCTTGATCAGATCGACCTGGAGCGTGACCGTCGCACGCTGCTCGAGCGCGACGCCGGAGAGTTCGCCATCGCCCTGCGTCGCATGGCAGTCACCGACGTAGAGCATCCCGCCTTCGGTATGCACGGGAAAATAGATGATGGCTCCGGGTGCGACATCCGGCAGATCCATGTTGCCGCCGTGATAGTCCGGCTGCAGCGAGGAAATCGCCTCGATCTCGGGCGACACGCCGATCGTGCCGATGAACGGCTCGTAAGGCAGCGTGATCTTGTCGCTCCAGCGCACGCCGTTCCGGTCGACATGCAGCTTGCGGACGCGTTCGGGCAGCGGCGGATTCAGCATCGCGGTGGAACTGGTCCCGACCAGCCCGCCAAACTCGGGGATGATGCAGGTGGTACCGGCCGGCTGCTCGCCGCGCGTCTCGACGTCGATGATATGGACGGCGAGACAATCGCCCTTCTTGGCGCCCTTGACCGCGATCGGACCGCATTGCGGGTTCAGGTATGGAAAATTCAGCTTCGCCGTGGGGCTGTCGCTCTCGCTCGTGAGCACGCCCCCGAAAGCGTCTTCGGTCTCGACGACGACCACGCCTCCGGGATCAATCGACAAGGTCGGCTTCGCATAGGGGCCGTAGACGTAGTGAAATTTTCCCTGCTGCTCGATCGTCAAGCTGTGGCGTGCGCCAGCCGCGCCCTTGGCGACGGCCCGCTTTGCCATGATGGAACTCTTCAGCCAATCTTCTGCCATGCGAACGGCTCCTAGGGATCAGAGAGCGGGATGACGCGTGTGCCAATCGGTCACGCGCTGGAACGCGTCGCCGGCACGGACGAGCGCCGCTTCATCGAAGTGGCGGCCGACAAACTGAAAGGCGACGGGACCACCGTTCGGGGCGAAGCCGGCGGGAAGCGTAATGGTCGGGCTTCCGGTCATGTCGAACGGACAGGTAAAGCGCAGCAACCCGGCGATCAGCGAGGCGTCTTCGCCGAGCGCAGCCATCTTGGCGAGCGTCGGCGCGGCGAAAGCCTGGGCCGGCACGGCGATGAGATCGACCGACTCGAACAGCAGCCGCACCGCGCCGCGGAACGCTTCGCGCCGCAGCACGATCTTCTGATAATCGGTGCCGGATTGCGCAAGGCCGAGATCGAGTAGCCCCGCAAGCCCGGGGCCATATTCGTCCTTGCGCGAGGGATAGGTCGCCTCGTGCGCGACCGCCGCCTCGATGCCGCAAAGCGGAAACCAGTCATCGATAACGGCCTTGGGGTCCGGGAACGTGACTTCGGTGATCTTCGCGCCGAGTTCTGCCGCAGCGCGCAATCCTTCGCTGAAGACCTTGGTTGCGGCCTCATCGGTGCCTTCGCTGGTCCAGCGCCGATCGACGCCGATCGTCACGCCCCGCAGATTGCCCGGCAGTCCCGCGAGATAGTCCGGCACGGGCAGCGGCACCGAGGTGGTATCCTTGGCATCCTGCCCTGCGATCACACCGAGCATTGCACCGCAATCGACCGCGCTGCGCGCCATCGGCCCGATATGATCCAGCGTTGCCGCGAGTTCGAATGCGCCGTAGCGGCTGACCCGTCCCCAGCTCGGCTTCAGCCCCGTGATGCCGTTGGCCGCCGAAGGAAACCTGATCGATCCGCCGGTGTCGGTTCCGAGCGATCCGAAACAGAGCCCGGCCGCAGTCGCGGAACCGGAGCCGCTCGACGACGCACCCGGCCACAATTCCGCGTTCCACGGATTTTTCGGCGGATCGATTTTCGGGTGGTGATCGGCGTAGGCGCCTTCGGTCTGCTGCAACTTGCCGAGGATGATCGCGCCCGCGTCCTTCAGGCGCGCGACGACGGTGGCATCCTCGGTCGGACGGAAGTCGCGATGGATGGTCATGCCGTGCGCGGACGGTGCACCCTTGACCCAGCAAAGATCCTTGATCGCAATCGGCACGCCGTGCAGCGGCCCCTTGATCTTGCCGGCCGCGATTTCCTTTTCGGCAACGGCCGCTTCCGCAAGTGCGGAATCGGCCATGACATACGCGTAGCTCTTGAGCTTGCCATCGAGCCGCCCGATCCGGTCGAGCATCGCCTTCGTTACTTCAACCGGCGACAGCTTTTTCGCTTGAATCTGCCTGCCCGACTTCAACCAGCCCTAGGTAACAAAGATCTGTCGTCGGCATCGCCATCCGCCCCCACGCTCGTCGTATCTCAAACGCATCCACAGCCCGATCGCCGCGCATACGTCCCCGGCTTGGCGACACGCATGCATCGCCAACCTCCTTTGCGGCAAAAGAAAAAAGCCACCCGCCCCTCCCGAACGAGGTGACGAATGGCTCTGATGCCGCAGCTATGATCTATCGCATGGGCCCTGGATCGAACGGAGCACCGAGAGCAGGGATCGGGACGTCATCGGCCCGATCGAAGCAAGCAAGGTTCGCCAGGAAGCCCTGTGGGAGAAAGTCTAGGTTCGCGCCCCGCACATTGTCAACGAGAGACGATGCACAAATTTCGCAGGCCTCATGCGCAGCAAATGAGCAAGACTTCCTGCACGGGCATCGGCGATGATAACGTTCTCCAGGCGTCGCTCTGTCGAAAGTCATCAATGACGAAGCCATCGGTTCCAGTTGGCATCATCTGCTCGCAGTCCGGGCCATATCAGGCCATGGGACAAGAGATACTCAAGAGCGCCCTGATGGCGGTCGACGAGATCAACGATCACGCGGATTTCGATTTTTCATTCACGCCGCATGTCAGAGATCCCCGCGGCGTCATTACGGAATATCACGCGGTTTGCGACGACCTGATCCGCAACACGGGGGTCGAGCATATCGTCGGCTGCTACACGTCGGCGTCGCGCAAGCAGGTGCTGCCGATCGTCGAGCGCACCGATCGCCTGCTGTGGTATCCCGCCCGTTACGAGGGATTCGAATGTTCCGACAACGTCATCTATGTCGGCGCGTCACCCAACCACAACGTCCTGCCGCTCGTACGCTACATGCTCGACAACATCTCGCGGCATGTTTTCTGCGTCGGCTCCAACTATGTCTGGACCTGGGAAACCAATCGCGTCACGCGCGAACTGGTGACGGCGGCGCAGGGAAGCATTCTCGCCGAACGGCTGCTCGAGTTGGGCGAGAGCGCGGTCGACCACATCGTCGACGAGATCGTTCGGCGCAAACCTCCGGTCGTCTTCAACACGCTGGTCGGCAGTTCGAGCTACGATTTCATCCGCGCCTTTCATGCCGCCACCACGGCCGCCGGTCTCGACATTCCGATGCTGAGCTGCAGCCTTTGCGAGCCGGAACTCAAGATCGTCGGACCGGCATCTGCGGGATGCATCACCTCGTCAGCCTATTTCGAGAGCATCCGCCTGCCCGAGAACCGTGCCTTCGTCCAGCGCTGGAAGGCGCGCTACGGTGAAGCCAGCAGCCCCTCCGTCGACGGGCAATCCGCCTATGTCGCCGTCTACCTGCTGGCGCGCGCGCTCCGCCGCGCCGGCACCTCCAGTATTGGCGAGGTGCGGCGTGCGGCGGCCGGCTATCGCTACAATTCGCCACAGGGGCCGGTCTGGATCGATGGTGACAACAACCATTGCGTTCTCACGCCACGCCTGGCCGTCTCCAACGCGCAAGGACAGTTTGACCTGTTCTGGGAAGCCGAGGCGCCCGTCAGGCCAGATCCCTATTTGACGCAGCTCGACATCGCGGGCGGACTTGCACGGGAAACGTCAAGGAACGGATCGTCGCCGAGTGCTCCACATTTGCGGGTTGTGAAATGAACAAGCCGTCGTCATTTTCCCTACGCGGACGCCGAGCTCTCGTTGCCATCAAGGACGAGCGTGACCTGTCGATCGTCAGGCGCCAGTTCGAACGCCTGGGAATAGACATCTTCATATGGGGGCCGGGTGGCCCGCTCGAATGTCAGCCGGACGTGGCGCTGATCGACGATGAATTCCTGCCACTCGCCTCGCCCGCGCAGCGGGCTCTGCCTGGACGATGCCCCGTCATCGCCCTGCTGGGAACAGAAACGCCAAGCCGGCTGAAGCTGGTGCTGGAGCTCGATCCGGCATCGTTTCTCGTCAAACCGCTGCGCTCCGCGGGCATCTACGCGGCGCTGGTCATGGCGTTCGAGCGGACCGAGCGCACCAACGAACTGAAGCAGCAAGTCGCCAAGCTGGAAGATCGGCTTCGCTCGCGGAGGGTCGTGCTCGCCGCGGTACTTCACGTGATGCATTCACACTCGGTCACGGAACCCGCCGCCTTTGCTCTGATCCGGCGCGCCGCCATGGAGCAGCGCAAGACGATCGAGCAGATGTCGGCCGAGATCGCGGCAAACGGCAGCTTGCCCCGCGCGACGGGATAGCATCGTCATCCCGCCGCCCTTGCGTGAATGCGCTGCCGCCTCATGCGCCGGCAAATTTAGCGACTTTATCTTCGAGGCATGTTTGCAGCGCCTGACCGGCCGATTCCGGTGGCCGTGAGCCAATCCGTGCCGCGTTCACCAGAAATTAAGTGGTTGCGGAACACATATCGAACATATAGTGTCCGTTCATGATTTGTTTCGAGGGCTTGTGTCTGAAAATGGGGGTTTGGAACTCCCGCGATGCCAGGCCTGAGGACTCGAAGCCAAACGACGCCAACCCGGGGGAATGCTCGCGATGCTTACGCGCAAACAGTATGAACTTCTGCGTTTCATCAATGAACGGCTGAAGGAGGCCGGCGTGCCGCCTTCCTTCGATGAAATGAAGGACGCGCTCGACCTGCGCTCGAAGTCGGGTATCCACCGCCTCATCACCGCGCTGGAAGAGCGTGGCTTCATCCGCCGCCTGCCCAACCGCGCCCGCGCCATCGAAGTCATCAAGCTGCCCGAGCTCGCTGGCGCCGGAGGCGGCAACGGCCGTCGCGGCTTCACGCCGAGCGTCATCGAAGGCACGCTTGGCAAGCGCTCGGTCAGCACGCCTGCCGCCGAGGATGACGGCAACCGCCCGGTCGCGGTCCCCGTGATGGGCCGAATCGCGGCAGGTACGCCGATCGAGGCGCTGCAGACCCGCAGCCACACCATCAGCGTGCCGCCGGACATGCTCGGCTCCGGCGAACATTACGCGCTCGAAGTGCGCGGCAATTCGATGGTGGACGCCGGCATTCTCGACGGCGACATGGCGCTGATCCAGCGCAACGAAACCGCCGACACCGGCGATATCGTGGTGGCGCTGATCGACGAGGAGGAAGCGACGCTGAAGCGCTTCCGCCGCCGCGGCGCCTCGATCGCGCTCGAGCCTGCCAACGCCTCCTACGAAGTCCGCATCCTGCCGCCGAACCGGGTCCGGATTCAGGGCAAGCTGATCGGGCTGTACCGGAAATATTGAACGGGCCGCCTCGCGACGGGTCGACCAAGGCCCCGGCCTTCGGCCGGGGTTTTTTGTTGCAGGTTGGGAACTTTTTTGCGTTAGCGTATTTGTGATGCAGGGGCGGCGCGCCGGCCGCATTAATGCCCAGAACCAAGAAAAGGCTCGGCGCCCAAGTCCACCTAGAGGCCTGTGCCTCCTGAAGACACGGGTCAGCTATCTCAAACGAGGGAGCCATCCGATGTGTGACTATAGCCTCCATGCTGTGTCGACGCGTCCCGCCGTGGTCGGAGAGACGCTGATCACCACGACATTCCGCGGCACATCCACCCGCGGGTTTGCCTCCGAAAGAGATCCTGCGGTGGCGGTCTGCATGCTTCCCGGCACCGAACTCGCATTCGCCGACGACGTCAGATACGACAACCGGTGGATCTGGACGCGAACCACCGACTGGCGGGTCGGCAAGTTCAATCAGATCGACCCCGAACTGCACGATCGCCACCACGACGCAATCGAATTTCCTGACGGAAGCCATGTGCTGGTGACGCAGCTTTGCGAAGGCCAGCGCGCGACCGTGCTGCAATTGCCGGTAACCCAGACCAGCAGCGAACGCGCGCGAAGGCGGCGGAAGCGCCTGCGGCCGAATCGATCGTGACGGGTTAGGCTGTACACATAGGCGATCCGCCGGATCGGGCCGGCGGATCCTGTCGCATTCGTTGCGGAACTCCGCACCAAGGGGGCTGGGTCGGTGGTCAACTAAGGTCACATGGCAAAGAGCCGGGCGCGTCACCGAGCCCGGGTCGGTACATGCTGAGGTACGGCTGGCTCACCATTACGGCGGACGATCTGGCGATCTGGCGGCAATTCCCCGATGCGGCGTTTACGCTGGTCAAGCTGCCCTCGGATCCCGATGCGCCCGAGGAGTTTCACCTCGGCGCATTCGAACTGCCGACCAGCCCGATGCTCGACGAGCACTAGTTCTTTGCTTGACGCGAACCGGTACCCACCCGGATCAAGTCCGGGGCAGGCTTTCGCTCGAAACCGCTATGGTGCCTACTCTTCCGCCTGCAGGTCTGCCTCCGACGGCGTCGCGTCGATGGCGCGCGGCGTCGCGGGACGCGTGAGAATCATCGCCTCTGCGCCGCCCTCGTCTGCCGCGGCCGGCGACCACGGACGGTCGATCCCTCGTGCTTTGACGGCCTCGACCACAAATCCCTCCCGGCTTCGCCGCAGCGCCATCGCGCCCTGCCGCCGCAGCCGTTCGACATCGATGACGGAGGCCGCGCAGCCCGCGGGCGCCGGCCTGTTGGTCACGATCAGCGCCGCGCGCTCGCAATCGTCCGCCAGCGCCTCTGCCTTGAGCGCCTGGGCGACAAAGGCGCCGCCGGCGGATTGCATCACGCAGCCATGGTCGTCGCATGAGACGCCGGCGGTGAGCGAGGCGTCGGTCGCCGCTCGCGGATCGGCATCGGCTGCCAGCCATTCCCTGAGCAGGAAGGCATCCCTGGTGCCTTTGGCCGCGTGCATCAGATGCAGCCGTCCATCCTGGCCGCGGACGCCGACATTGCGGCCGTCGGCGGAAATCAGGATATCCGGCTGCGGCACCCTCGCCGCCCACACCGCCGCCAGCAGCACCAGCGCAGCCCCCGACCAGCGCAGCGGCGTGCGCAGCAGCCCGAGCAGGATGATGCCGAGGCTCGCCGCGATCAGCGGCCCGATGCCGAACGCCGGCACCCGGCCGACCGCGCCGGGCAACGCCGCCACCCATTGCGTCACAGCGATCATCCAGTCGATGCCGATGCCCATGATCGCCCAGAACAGGCCATCGAAGCCGAACGGCATGGCGACGAGCCCGAGCAGGCCGGCCGGCATCACCAGCGCCGACACGACCGGCATCGCCGCCAGATTGGCGAGCACGCCATAGGGCGTGACCCGGTGAAAATGAAAGGCCGCATAGGGCGTGGTCGCCAGCCCCGCCACCAGCGACGCCAGCAACAGCATGGTGATCTCGCGGCCGCCCCACAGCGCCACCCGCGCGGTTGCCGTATGATCGGGCGTTGCGAACAGGCCGGGCATGCCGATCTGCACCAGCGCCACCAGCCCGAGCGTGGCCGCAAACGACATCTGGAAACTCGGATGCACCAGCGCTTCCGGCGCCACCGTCAGCACGATCAAGGCGGCGACCGCGAGCGTGCGAAACGTGATGGCGCGGCGGTCGACCATGACCGCGATCAGCACCACGGCCGTCATGAAGAACGATCGCTGCGTTGCGACCTCAGCGCCCGACAGCAGCAGATAGAACGCGGCCGCAACGAGGGCCGCCGCGGCCGACCATTTCTTGATGGCGTAACCAACCGTGAGCGCCGGAAACAGCGCCAGCAGCGCCCGCACCGCGAAGAACACGACGCCGGCGACGACGGCCATGTGATAGCCCGAGATCGAGAGCACGTGGCCGAGGCCGGAGATGAACATCGCATCGTTCACCGGCTGCGAGATCGCGTCGCGCCGCCCGGTCAACAGCGCGGTGGCGATGGCGCGCTTGTCACCCTCCAGCGTGGTCCTGATCCGCGCGTCGATCGTATCGCGCAGGCCCTGCATGAAAGCCGCGTAGCGCAGGCGAAGCCCGCCGCCGTCGGGCGGCTCCGCCGTCTTGATCGCGCCCATCACGAAGCCGGAGGCGCCGATGCCGGCGAAAAACATGTCGCGGCCGAAATCGTAGCTGCCCGGCCGCAAGGGTGCGAGCGGCGGCAGCAGCCGCGCCTTCAACTCGACGAAGCTGCCGACCGCGGGCGCCGTGCCCTTCTTCACCGACAGCCGCACGCGCTCGAGTTTTGTCGTTCCGCGCGCGCTTTCCATGCGAGACGACCCGCAGCACGAAGCGGTCGGTGCGCTCGCGGATGTCGCGGGTCTCGACGAAGCCCGTCAGCGACACCGAGAACATCGGCCGCGCCAGCACACCATGCGCGATCCGCGCCGTCTTCCACGTCGCCACCGCAAATCCCGCCGCGACTGCCGCGATCATGACCGCGACCGGAAAGAATTTTTGCCGCCGCAGCAGAACCGCGACCGCGCAAAGCCCGATCGCGACGACGGCGGCCACCGGCAGCACCGGCTCATGATCGGCCGCAAAGTAGAAGGCGATGCCGGTGCCGAACGCGACCGGCACCCAGGGCAGCAACCGCCCGGCCCCGGCCTCCGCGCGCGCCCATTGGCGCAAGGTCTCGATGAGCGGCGGCCAGAAGACGGGACGCGATGGCGCGAAGCCTCCGACCGGCGCCGCGGCGCGTGGCGGCCACGTCCCGGCATAGCCCCGTTTTCGGCCCGACGTGTCGCCCTGCTCCGCCACGCAACTACACCTTACGATCCCGTCGAGACCGCAAGACTACCGGACGCTGCATTCAGGCCGCTAGCGGAACGGATGCAGAAACCTTGAGGAAACGCGGCCCGACGCAAGGCTTATCAATTTGCAATCTCTGTTCGATCACGACGAACCAGGCCTCCATCGCCGCGCTGGTTTGGTGTAGGTTACCCAACGTGACGGATGCGCATCCAGAAATGGGGCCGGTGCAGGCCCGCTACCAGGGCCGTTTTTGTCCGCCAGCGCCAAAAAGGTTCCGGCAAAACGCCGCTTTACCCACGGAACTGTCCGCTCGGGACACCATTGGTTCGTATGCTGACCATCGCCCTATTTGAGGCAGGGTAATTGGAAGTGGACAGCATGGGGAAGAAGGCCCGACGCGAGAAGACGACATTGAGGGATGAAGTCTTTTTATGCGCGGCACTTAGGTCCAATTAGACCAATCTGCTCGCCGCGCTTCCAAGGGAGCATTTGGACATGAAGACATTTTTCAAGGTCGTCATCTGGATCATGGCCGTAATTCTCGGTCTATTTGTTTGGAACGTAACTCCCGATTTTCGACCAATCATTACTTGGATTCTGGCCGCAGCATTCGTCTGCTACGTGTTGTCTACCATCGTTGAAGCCACCGTTAAGCGGCTCATAGCGGACGAACTGCTGGAGCTTCGCCGTCAAAGCTAATGCCGCAGCAAACCGCCTTGATGTCCTGGATCGAAAGGTTACTGCAATTCTGAGAGATACGCTTGAGCAGCGCCGCCTTCGATGACGTTCGAGCCGAGGAGACCGCGGGTGGATCGGCCGGTGCACGGAGGCCGCTCGCACAATGGATGCAGGAGAATGAATGGATGGAGAGGGCTGAGGAAATGCGGCGCGGCTAGCAATCTAATGCCACACGAGAAACCCCGAACCGCAGCACGAGCTGCCACATGAAGCTTGCGGCCCGACTTGTATTGGCCGTCGTGATATCAACGCGCGACCGCTGCCGTGGCTGCCGAGCAATGCCGTTTCATCGAGGCGAGGTCTGAGCGCGAGGCCTGCTATCAGCGCCAGGAGGTCGAGCGGGCCGCCCGGCAAAAAGCCAACGAGGCTCGACAGGCCGTGCAGGAAAAGCCATACGAACCCATGACGCAGGAAGATGCCCAACTGGCCAAATCCATGCGGGGCATCTGCCGGGGTTGCTAGCGCGTTGTGGCTTACTGCGCGATCAGCGGCGTCTTCGACGACACGTGGTGGCTGACGATTTTCCAGTCGCCGTCTTCGCGAACGATCACCCAGGTGATCTTCACCGTCAGCGGCTCGGCACTCCCGTCGACGACAAAAGACGCCGTGCCCGCGACGTTGATCAGGTCGGCCGCAGCCTGCGCCGTCGCGGACGTCGATGAATTGAACGGTCTGGCGAAGACCACCGCGGCAGCCCGGAGAAATAGGCAGTCACGCCGTCATGGCCACGGTAGAGATTCGGGTTCGAACCGAAGAAGAAGGCGTTCCTCGAATAAAGCGATGCGAGCGCCGTCACATCGATCTTGCTGAATGCCGCCGCCCATTTTGCCGTGATGCTGGAGACGACGGCGTCGGAAGCACTGCTCTCGGATGATGCCATCAATCGACCTCAGCCCTTCCCGCCGACTTCCTTCGCAAACGTATCGCGCAGGCCGATGGTGCGGTTGAACACCGGCTTGCCCGGCGCCGAATCCCTGTCGCGCACGAAATAGCCCTGCCGTTCGAACTGCATCACTTCGTTCGAATTGTCAGCGGCGACTGCAGGCTCGATCCGCGCATCGGGCAGCACCTCAAGCGATTCCGGATTGAGGTCGGCGGCAAAATTCGCGGCGTTCGGGCTCGGATTGGCGAACAACTGATTGTAGACGCGGATTTCCGCCGGCACCGACTGCGCCGCCGACAGCCAGTGCATGGTGGCCTTGACCTTGCGGCCGTCAGGCGCGTTGCCGCCCTTGGTGGCGGGATCGTAGGTGCAGCGCAGTTCGACCACCTCGCCGGCGGCGTTCTTGATCGACATCGGTGCATTTGATGAAATAGGCGTAGCGCAGCCGCACTTCGTTGCCCGGCGACAGGCGGAAGAACTTCTTCGGCGGGTTCTCCATGAAATCGTCGCGCTCGATATAGAGCTCGCGGCCGAACGAAATCTTTCGCGTACCGGCCGCGGGTCGTCGGGATGGTTGACGGCCTCGAGCTCCTCGACCTGGCCTTCCGGATAATTCTCGATCACGACCTTCAGCGGCCGCAGCACCGCCATGCGCCGCTGCGCCGTCTTGTTGAGGTGTTCGCGGATGCAGAACTCCAGCATGCCGACATCGACCACGCTGTTGGCCTTTGCAACACCGATGCGCTTGACGAATTCGCGCACCGCCGCCGGCGGCACGCCGCGCCGCTTCAGCCCGGCAATCGTCGGCATGCGCGGGTCGTCCCAGCCCGAAACGTGACCGTCGCGCACGAGCTGCGTCAGCACGCGCTTCGACAGCAGCGTATAGGTCAGGTTCAGGCGGGCGAATTCGTACTGGCGCGGCTTCGACGGCACCGGCAGCTTGTCGAGCAGCCACTCATACAGCGGCCGGTGATCCTCGAATTCCAGCGTGCAGATCGAATGCGTGATGCCTTCGATGGCGTCCGACTGGCCGTGGGCATAGTCGTAGCTCGGATAGATCGACCATTTGGCGCCGGTGCGCGGATGCTCGGCATGCAGGATGCGATAGAGCACGGGGTCGCGCAGGTTGATGTTGCCGGAGGCCATGTCGATCTTGGCGCGCAGCACGCGCGTGCCGTTCGGAAATTCGCCGGCCTTCATGCGGCGAAACAGGTCGAGGTTTTCGTCCACCGTGCGGTCGCGGAACGGTGAGTTCTTGCCGGGTTCCGTCAGCGTGCCGCGCTTGACGCGGATTTCTTCCTGCGACTGGTCGTCGACATAGGCGTGGCCGGCCTTGATCAGGCCTTCGGCCCAATCGTACAGGCGGTCGAAATAGTCCGAGGCGTAATAGAGATCGGTTCCCCAGTCATAGCCGAGCCAGTGCACGTCGGCCTGAATGGAATCGATATATTCCTGCTCTTCCTTGGTCGGGTTGGTGTCGTCGAAACGCAGATGGCAGCGCCCGCCGAACTCCTGCGCGATGCCGAAATTCAGTGCAATCGACTTGGCGTGGCCGATGTGCAAATAGCCGTTCGGCTCAGGCGGAAATCGGGTCACGATCCGGCTGTGCTTGTTCGAGGAGAGGTCCGCCTGGACGATGTCGCGGATGAAATCGCGTCCCGCCTCTGCCGCTACCGGTTCTGTGGTCATTCCGAGTTCCTGTTAGGGATTAACGAACCTTCTGCCAAATTCGCCCACCTGAGCCAAGCCTACTTTGCCCATGGGGAGGCTTTAGTTATGTACCGTTCCTGATATACACCACCGCCAATTCACCCCTCAGCCCGCCCGGTAAATGACCGATTCCGTCGTCACACGCTTTGCCCCTTCGCCGACCGGCTTCCTCCACATCGGGGGAGCCCGCACGGCGCTGTTCAACTGGCTCTATGCCAAAAAGCGCGGCGGCAAGATGCTGCTGCGGATCGAGGATACCGACCGCGAGCGCTCGACCGAGCCCGCCATTGCCGCCATCCTCGATGGATTGAAGTGGCTCGAGCTCGATTGGGACGGCGACGTCATCTACCAGTTCAGCCGCGCCGCCCGGCACCGCGAGGTGGCCGAGCAACTGCTCGCCAGCGGCAAGGCCTACCGCTGCTACGCCACGGCCGAGGAACTGACCGCGATGCGCGAGAAGGCGCGCGCCGAGGGCCGTACCCGGCTTTATGACGGGCTGTGGCGGGACCGCGACCCCTCCGAGGCGCCGGCCGGCATGAAGCCGACCATCCGCCTCAAGGCACCGCAGACCGGCGAGACCGTGATCGAGGACCAGGTTCAGGGCCGCGTGGTGTGGCAGAACGAGAACCTCGACGATCTCGTGCTGCTGCGTGGCGACGGCAACCCGACCTACATGCTGGCGGTGGTGGTCGACGACCACGACATGGGCGTCACCCATGTCATCCGCGGCGACGATCATCTGATCAACGCCGCGCGCCAGAAGCAGATCTACGACGCGCTCGGATGGGACATCCCGAACATGTCCCACATCCCCCTGATCCATGGACCTGATGGCGCGAAGCTCTCGAAACGCCACGGCGCGCTGGGAGTCGAGGCCTACCGCGCCATGGGCTATCTGCCGGCGGCGCTGCGCAATTACCTGGTCCGGCTCGGCTGGAGCCATGGCGACCAGGAGATCTTCTCGACGCAGGAAATGATCGACGCGTTCGATCTGCCGGCAATCGGCCGCTCCGCGGCGCGGTTCGATTTCGCCAAGCTCGAGAACCTCAACGGGCACTATATCCGCCACGCCGACGACGACGCGCTGGTCAAGATGTTCGAGAGCGTGCTCGATTACGTCCCCGATGGCGCCGACCTCAAGGCGAAGCTCAACGACACCACACGCGCACAATTGCTGCGGGCGATGCCGAGCCTGAAGGAGCGCGCCAAGACGCTGATCGAGCTGATATCGGGCGCCTACTTCATCTTTGCCGACCGTCCGCTCGAGATCGAGCCCAAGGCGGCGGCGCTGCTGACGCCGGAAACCCGCGCGCTGATCGGCCAGCTCCGCACCGCGCTGGAGGCGGTCACCGACTGGCGCGCGGATACCACCGAAGCGGCCATGCGAAATTTCGCAGAGCAAAATAACCTCAAGCTCGGCGCCGTCGCCCAGCCGCTCCGGGTGGCGCTGACGGGACGCACGACTTCGCCCGGCATCTTCGATGTTCTGGCGGTGCTGGGGCGGGAGGAATGCCTGGCCCGGTTGGGCGATCAGGCCGCCGGCTAGAGCCATACGGTTCTGCTTTATGTTTTGACGTGTTTTCTGACGCGAACCGGATCCACCCCGGATCAAGTCCGGGGCAGGCTTTCGCTCGAAAACGCTATTAGAGAGCCCCTACCTTATGCTGTTTCCGGCCGTCTTGCAGTGCACAGGGCAATAAGCTACGCATCTGACGACGCCTTCTAGACAAGCCGGCCTCCCTTGTTTCCGCCCTCAAAAATGGCACCAGGGTCAGGCGCGGTTTTCGCAACGATTTCATCGGGGACTTCACGATGGACGCAAAATCCAGCAACAAGACTGCAACACTCACGGTCGGCAACAAGACCTACGATTTCCCGATCCTCAGCGGCACGGTGGGGCCCGATGTCATCGACATCGCCAAGCTCTACGCGCAGGCCGGGATGTTCACCTACGACCCCGGCTTCACCTCGACCGGCAGCTGCCAGTCGAAGATCACCTATATCGACGGCGACGCGGGCGTGCTGGAATACCGCGGCTACCCGATCGAGCAGCTCGCCGAAAAGGGCGACTTCCTCGAAACCTGCTATCTGCTGCTTTACGGCGAGCTTCCGACCCCGGCGCAGAAGAAGGATTTCGACAGCCGCGTGATCCATCACACCATGGTTCACGAGCAGATGGCCCGCTTCTTCCAGGGTTTCCGCCGCGACGCCCATCCGATGGCGATCATGGTCGCCGCCGTCGGCGCGCTGGCCGCGTTCTATCACGACAGCACCGACATCAACGATCCGAAGCAGCGCATGATCGCCTCGATGCGCATGATCGCGAAGGTCCCGACGCTGGCCGCGATGGCCTTCAAATACACCATCGGCCAGCCCTTCATGTATCCGAAGAACTCGCTCTCCTTCGCCGAGAACTTCCTGCACATGTGCTTCGCGGTGCCGTGCGAGGACTACAAGATCAATCCGGTGCTGGCTGACGCGCTCGACAAGATCTTCATCCTGCACGCCGACCACGAGCAGAACGCCTCGACCTCGACGGTGCGCATCGCCGGCTCCTCCGGCGCCAACCCGTTCGCCTGTATCGCCGCCGGCATCGCCTGCCTGTGGGGCCCCGCGCATGGCGGCGCCAACGAAGCCGCACTGGCGATGCTCGCCGACATCGGCTCGGTCGACAAGATTCCGGAATTCATCGCCAAGGTGAAGGACAAGAACTCGAAGTCCGCCTGATGGGTTTTGGCCACCGCGTCTACAAGAACTACGATCCGCGCGCCAAGATCATGCAGAAGATGTGTCACGCCGTGCTGGCCGAGACCGGCCATGGCGACGACCCGATGCTGAAGGTCGCGCTGGAGCTGGAAAAGATCGCGCTGAGCGACCAGTACTTCATCGACCGCAAGCTCTATCCGAACGTCGACTTCTATTCGGGCATCACGCTGAAGGCGATGGGCTTCCCGACCTCGATGTTCACCGTGCTGTTCGCGGTCGCCCGCACCGTCGGCTGGATCAGCCAGTGGAGCGAGATGATCGAGGACCCGCAGCAGAAGATCGGCCGTCCGCGCCAGCTCTACACCGGCGTCGCCCGCCGCGATTACGTCGCGATGGACAAGCGGAAGTAAGCGCACGCGCATTACGCAGACAGAAAGCCGGATGCGATCGTCGCATCCGGCTTTTCTCGTTTTATGCGTAGGATGGGTAGAGCGCAGCGAAGACCCATCGCGGCACGAGCGGTATTGAAGGGTATCGCTTCGCTCCACGCCATCCGACGGCCTCTGCGCCTGCTCCTAGATTCGCTGGCTTACCCCTGCCGCCCCTGCCACATCGTCTCCAGCACGATATCGGCCGCGCGAACGCTTGGCGGCTGGTTGCCGGTCGACATGATGGAGTCGATCTTCGCGAACGCCTCGACCTGCTTGCGCCGCAACTCGGTATCGCCGAGCACCTCGCGCAGCGCCTGCGCGAGTTTTTCCGGCGTGCAGTCCTCCTGCAGGAATTCCGGGACGACGTTCTCGCCGATCACGAGATTGGCCAGTATCACCGAGTTCACCTTGATGGCGCGCCGCAATATCCAGGCCTCCACCGAACCGGTCCGGTAGGCCGTCACCATCGGCACGCCTGCCAGCGCCAGCTCCAGCGTCACGGTGCCGGATTTGGCCAGCGCGGCGTGCGCGATGCGGAACGCCGCGCGCTTCTCCTGCTCGCCGATCACGACCTGGGGCTGCACCGGCCAGCCCTTCACCGCGTCCACGACCGCCTCCTGCAGATGCGGCATGGTCGGCAGCACCAGTTCGAACGCCACGCCCTCCTGCTGCAGCCGCGCCACCGCCTGGCCGAACACCGCCATGTGATGGCGGATTTCGCTGCGGCGGCTTCCCGGCAGCACCAGCAGCACCGGCGGCGAGCCCGCGCGCCGCGCGGCCTCTTCGGGGTTCGGCCGGAGCGACGACAATCTGCTCGGTCAGGGGGTGACCGACATAGCTGCAGGGCGGGCCGCGAAGCCTTTGATAGGCCTCGGGCTCGAACGGCAGCAGCGCCAGCACGTGATCGACATACTTGCGCATCGCCCGCGCGCGGCCGGGCCGCCATGCCCAGACCGAGGGCGACACGTAGTTGACGATCGGAATCTGCGGATCTTTGGCGCGGACACGCCTGGCGACGCGATGGGTAAAGTCGGGACTGTCGATGATGACCAGAATATCCGGCGACACTTCCGTCACCACGGCCGCCGTCTCCTTGATCAGCCCCAGGATCTTCGGCAGTTCCTTGACCACGGCCGCGAGCCCGATGATCGAGAGCTCTTCGATCGGAAACAGCGACATCAGGCCTTCGCGCGCCATCGCGCGCCCACCGACGCCCTCGAAGTGGACCGCGTCGCCAAGGCGCTGACGCAGCACCTTCATCAAATTGGCGCCGAGGCGATCGCCGGATTCCTCCGTTGCGATCAGAAATATCTTCGCGCTCGGCGGTCGCACGCGCCGGCGTCACGCCGATAGCCCCTGGATGAACAGGCCGGCTCTGTCGGCGGCTTCGATCATGGCTTGCGAGTCCGCAGCGATGGTGCTGCCCGCGATGACGGCGATGCCGGCAAGCCCCGCTTTGGCCACGCCCTCGACGGTTTTCGGCCCCACCGTCGGAAGGTCGAAGCGCAGATCCTGGCCGCTCTTCGGCGCCTTCACCAGCACACCGCGGCCGGATCTGGCGCGAATGCGACCCGCCTCGCGCAGCCGCGCCACGCGCGCCAGCAACCCGTCGGTGCCCTCGATGTCCTCGACCGCGACCACGTGCCCGTCGATCACGACAACGGCCTGGCCGATGTCGAACGGACCCAGCGCGTCGAGCACCTCCCGCCCTTTGGCGATATCGGCGGTGGCGGCGGGATCCGGCATGGCGCGGGCGATGCTTCCCGCCGGCATCAGGATATCGGGCGCGACATCGCGGATGCCGACCATCCGGAACCCGTCCTGTTCGAAGATGCGGCCGATGCCCGACAGCAGATGATCGTCGCCGCCGCGAAACGCCGCCCAGACGCGGCCGATGACGCGGATCGTTCCCCAGTCCAGCCTGATCTCGCGACAGCGCCGGCCGCTGCAGCGTGCCGATGAAGATCAGGTCGCGGCAACCTTCGCTGCGGAACAGTTTTGTGGCGCGGCCGAGTTGCCCGACCGAGATCCAGTGATGGCGGAAGCGCTCGACCCGAACCGGATCGCAGGCGCCCTTAAGCGCGAACAGGACCGGCGCGATGCCGCGTTGGCTAAGCGAATCCGCCACCGCGAACGGCATGGCGCCGCCGCCGGCGATGACGCCGACCGGCGAAGCAATCTCGGAAGCCGCTGAGGTCATGGCTGCGGCGCCCCCGCCATCAATGCTTGTCGCCACCGCCGGCCGGAAGGCACAGCGCGCGATGCTTGCCATCGCCGATGAAGCCGAGGATTTCCGCGATCGCGGGATCCTCTGCGGCCAGCGGCTGCACCGCCTCCAGCCGCTCGGCGAAGATGCCGGGGCCATGAAACAGCTTTTGGTAGAACGCGCGCACTCTGGCAAGCCGTTCCTTGGTGAACTTGCGGCGCTTCATGCCGATGATGTTGAGGCCCTCGAGGCTCGCATACTGGCCGTTGACGAGGCCGAACGGAATGACGTCGCCGCGCACGCCGCAGACGCCGCCGACCATCACCTGCGGGCCGATCCGCGTGAATTGATGCACCGCCGACAGCCCGCCGATGAAGACGAAATCGCCGATCTCGCAATGGCCGCCGAGCGTCGCAGAGGTCGCGAAGATCACGTCGTTGCCGACCTGGCAATCGTGCCCGACATGGCTGCAGTTCATGAAGTAGCCGCGCTCGCCGACGCGGGTCACGCCGCCGCCGGCGACCGTCCCCGCATTCATGGTCGACTGCTCCCGGATGGTGCAGCCCGCGCCGATCTCGAGCCGGGTCAGTTCGCCCTTGTAGCTCAGCGACTGCGGCGGTGTGCCGAGCGAGACGAAGGGATAGATGATGCAGCCGTCGCCGATCGAGGTCTGCGCCGTGATGTGCACATGCGCGATCAGCTTGCAGTTCGCGCCGATGACGACGTTGGGTCCGATGATGCAATAGGGACCGATCGTGGTCCCCTCGCCGATCACAGCGCCATCTTCAACCCGCGCGGTTGGATCGATCGTATTCATAAACCAGCCCAGCCCATCCATTAACGCGCGAATATAGCGCTTTTTCCGGTGGTTAGCGCGGCATCCGGATGGTGTCCAATGACGTATGGTTACGTCCTGTTGCGGCGCCGGCGCACATCGCTGACCAAATCGCTCGTCAATTCCGAGCGTGACGACGAACTCCGGTAAGGAATTATTAGGCGGACGGTCGAGCGAAAATCACGCCCCCTGTTCGTTCCCCGGAGAACAAAAAGAGTCCCGACGCAAGCGACCAAGGCTCCGGTGAGGACGTCGAGCCTACCCGAATGCAATCAGTGCGGCCTCAATCCGTCAGCATCGCGCCGACGTCGGCTTCCGCCACGACCGAACCATTCACCTTGGCGTCGCCGTGAAACCACCACATCGCCTTGCGGCGGCCGATCGAGCGCATGTGATACTCGATGGTATCGCCGGGCATCACCGGCTTGCGGAACTTGCACTTGTCGATGGTCAGGAAATAAACCGCGCGCGGCTTCTCCGTGCCCTCGACCGACTTGATGCCGATGACGCCGGCGGTCTGCGCCATGGCTTCGATCATCATCACGCCGGGATAGACCGGACGATCGGGGAAATGGCCGAGAAACGGCGGCTCGTTGTAAGTGACGTTCTTGATTCCGATGCCGCTGTAATCGGCCCGAATGTTCATCACCCGGTCGATCAGCAGCATCGGATAGCGGTGCGGGAGAGTCTTGAGGATCTCGTTGATATCCACGAGCTCAAACCTGACCGGTGACTCCTCCATTACTCCCGCCCCTCGCCTTTCGGATCGGCCGTGCCATCGCGCGCCAGGCGTTCCACCGCAAGCATCTCCCGGAACCATTGCTTGGTCGGCTTTGCAAAGAGACCGCCCCAACGGTCGTTGGCCGGAATGTCGTCCTTGACCGCGCTCATCGCCGTGACCTGCGCGCCGTCGCCGATCTTGATGTGATTGTTGATGCCCGACCTTGGCGCCGAGCGCGACGTTGTCACCGATCGTCAGGCTGCCGGCGAGCCCGATCTGGGCCGCCAGCAGGCAGTGCCGGCCGATCGTCACATTGTGGCCGATCTGGACCTGATTGTCGATTTTGGTGCCCTCGCCGATCACGGTATCGCGGAGGCTGCCGCGGTCGATCGTGGTGCCGGCGCCGACCTCGACGTCGTTCTGGATCAGCACGCGGCCGGTTTGCGGCACCTTCAGATGGCCTTCAGGACCAAAGAAAATGAAGCCGTAGCCGTCCTGGCCGATGCTGCAGCCGGGATGGATCAGGACGTTGTTGCCGATCAGCGAAAACTGGATCGCGGTACGCGCGCCGACATTGCAATCCCTGCCGATCTTGACGTCGGCGCCGATCACCGCGCCTGCGCCGATCACCGTGCCGGCGCCGATCTCGACCCGCGGACCGATCACCACGAGCGGATCGACGATCACGCCGTCCTCCAGATGGGCTGAGGGGTCGATGATGGCCGACGGCGCGATGCCGTCATTGTCGAACCAGGACTGCGGACGGAGCGCATCGGCATGCCACTCGCGCGCCAGCCTCACGAACGCGCGGAACGGCTGGCTGGCCCGCAGCACCGCGACATGGGCGGGCACCTCTGCTTCGAAACGCGGGCTGACCAGGCAAGCCCCGGCCTTGGTCGCCTTGAGCTGATCGGCGTATTTGAGATTGTCGAAAAACGCCAGATGCATCGGACCGGCTTCGTCGAGCGAAGCGAGCCCCCTGATGACCCGGTCGCCCTGTGCAGGGTCGACCAATACCGCCCCCGTCAGCGCGGCAATCTCAGCCAGCGTCGATGAAGCAGGTTGCTTGAAGAATATCGGCTGCGCCATTCCACCCGTCGCAGTCCGGCCAGCGCTCACACCAGAGCGCCGGCTCCGAAAGACCGGAACCGACCGCTCTCTTTGTCCCGATACGTTTCCAGATGCGAACCGATGACCGGTTCGCCTGAAGACGCCCTAGAACGACGTGCCGCCGCCAAACTTGAATTGTTGCACGCGGTCGTACTGACCCTTGGTGATCGGAATCGCATAGTCGAAGCGCAGCGGACCGAACGGCGAGGCCCAGATCAAACCGACACCAACCGAGGTGCGGACGACATTGCCGTTGTCGTACTGCAATCCCAAACAAGTTCCGGCAGTGGCCCAAGCCATTGCCCGTCGCCTGCGTCGGCTCGATGCAGCCGGGCACGTTGACTTCGCCGGTCTGCGCCCACGACGTCGGGCCCTGATAGTCGAAGAGATTGCCGGCGTCGGCATAGACCGATCCCTTGAGCCCGACTTCCTTCGGCAGGAACCAGAACGGCATCTGCAATTCGAACGAAGCGCCCCAATACTTGGTGCCGCCAAGCGCGTCACGCGTGCCAAAGGGGTTGATATCGCGCGGACCGATGCCGTTCGGCGCAAAACCGCGGACGAGGTTCGGGCCCATCTGGAATTGATCGAGCATCCGAAGTTGGCTGCCGCCGAACTGGTTGAGCATGCCGCCCTGGAGGTGGATCAGGCCAACGATATCGGCGACCAGCGGAGTGTAGTACTTCGCATCGATCGCGGACTTGATGTAATTCACGTCGCCACCCAACGCCGGCAAAGTCCTGCTTCCAGTCGATCAGCAAGCCTTCGGTCGGGTTCTTGTTGTTGTCCAGCGTGTTGTAGTTCAGCGAGTAACCGACCGACGAGGTCAGCGTCTTGCCGCTCTGCAGTTCCTTGCGGACCGGCAGCGAGGCTTCGCCGTCGCTATAGCACCACAGGCCCTGGCCGGTGACATCGGTGGCGGTTTGTCCGCCTGATGTGATCGATCCGCCGGCGGGAGCGCCGACCAGATTCGCAAAGGCCGGCGATGGATTGAATGCAAGCAACGAGTTCGAGGAATTGTTGTTGCAGTTCGCCAGCGCGCTCGGCAGCGAGATCTGCTGCTGATAGATCGAATAGCGCAGTTGCAAAGCGAGATCTTCTCGCAGGGTGAAGCCGAGCCGCGGGCTGAAGCCCAGCGTCTTGGTGCCGTAGGAGATATAGTTGTTGGCCAATTGCTCACGCTGGAACAGGTCGAGGCCGAGCGCGACGCGGTAGTCCAGCAAATAGGGCTCGACGAACGACAGCGAATAGCCGCGCGCGTACTGGCCGTAGGTCACCGCCGCCTTGGCGTACAGGCCGCGGCCGAGGAAGTTGCGTTCGGAAATGCTGACTTCGGCGAGAGCACCGTCCGTGGTCGAGTAGCCGCCCGACACCGAGAAGTCGCCGGTCGACTTCTCTTCGAGATCGACGATCAGGATCACGCGATCGGTCGACGAGCCCGGCTCGGTCACGATCTTCACGCTCTTGAAGAAGTCGAGGTTCTTCAGCCGGCGCTCGGCGCGATCGACCAGCGCGCGGTTGTAGGCATCGCCCTCGGAGAGATCGAACTCGCGCCGGATCACGTAATCGCGGGTGCGGGTGTTGCCGCGGACGTTGATGCGCTCGATATAGGTTCGCGGACCTTCATCGACCGAGAAGACGATCGAGACGGTGTGCGCCTCGAAATTGCGGTCGCCGCGCGGACGCACGATCGCAAAGGCGTAGCCGCGCCGAGAGGCTTCGATCTGCATCTCCTCGACGGATTTCTCGAGCGCCTCGGCATTATAGAGCGAGCCGACGTTGACGCGCGAAAAGCTGCGCAGCGACTTGGCGTCGAGGGTGCCGATCGAGGTCTGGAAATCGACCGATGCGACGCGGTATTGCTGGCCTTCCTCGATCTTGAAGGTGACCATGAAGCCCTTTTTGTCGGGATCGTACTCGGTCAGCGCGGCCACGACCTGCACGTCGGCAAAGCCGTTCTTGAGATAGAAGCGGCGAATCAGGTCGCGGTCGGCCTCGACGCGGTCGGGATCATAGACGTCGTTGCCGCCGAGGAAGCTCAGCAGGTTGGATTCGCGCGTCTTGATGACGTCCTTCAGGCGATAGGAGGAATAGACGACGTTGCCGACGAACTCGATCGACCTGACGCCGGTCTTGCCGCCTTCGGCGATCGTGAAGATCAGGTCGACGCGGTTGTTCGGCTGCTCGATGATTTCAGGGGTGACGCGAATGTCATAGCGGCCCGAGCGCCGGTAGATTTCGGCGATCCGCTGGGCGTCCGATTGAACCATGGGGCGAGACAGCGTCCCGCGCGGCTTGGACTGGATTTCGGCCGAGAGCTGGTCGTCCTTGACCTTCTTGTTGCCTTCGAAGGCGATGCGGCCAATGACGGGATTTTCGACCACGACCACGACCAGCCGGCCACCTGCCTGGTTGATTCTCACGTCCTGGAACAGGCCGGTCTCGATCAACGCCTTCAGGCCGTCGTCGATCTGCGCCTGGCCGAGGCGGCCGCCGGGACCCGGCTTGAAATAGGAGCGAATGGTGTCGACTTCGACGCGCCGGTTCCCCTCGACGGCGATCGACGCAGCAGTCTGAGCCGCAGCCGGCGCCGATACAAACGCGCCCACCACCGTGGCTCCCACCGGCACGGCCACCATAATCAGGGCGGCCAGCAGACCCCCCCGCACTCGCATTCCAAACATCATGCGCAACGCGCCCTCATCATTCCAATGCTGGCCCGTACCCCTACGAACCAGCAGAATCCCACTGTTGCACTGCTTGTAGCGAATTAAACCGGGGCGGCAAACCAGACATCGCCGTGCGATTCCAATTTCATTCCAAGACGTTGCCTATCGGCAACGTCACAAAAAAGCCCCCCTCACGATGCCGCCAGATGCAGGATGTCGTTATAGGTCGCAAACACCATCAGCATCAGCACCAAGCCTAACCCGATTCGGAACCCCATCTCCTGGGCCCGCTCCGACAGCGGACGTCCCCGGACGGCTTCCACCGCATAGAACAAAAGGTGACCGCCATCGAGCAGCGGGACCGGAAACAGGTTCAAAAGCCCGATCGAGATCGACAGCACCGCGGCCAGGTGGATCAGGGCGGTCAGGCCGATGGTCGCGACCTGCCCCGAAATCTGTGCGATTCTCAGGGGACCGCCGACCTGGTCGGCGGCTTCGCGGCCGGTGAATACCCCGCCGATATAGGCCAGCGTGCGGTCGACCACGAACCAGGTCTCCTTCACGCCCAGCCAGAGGGCCGTGGCGGGATCGACCCGCTCGGTCACGACATCGCCGGGCGCGGTCGCACGGGTAATGCCCAGCACGCCGAGGCGATGGGCGTTTCCGAACGAATCCTTCACTTCGCGAAGTTCCGGGGTACCTTTGAGCTGCAGCGTGGAATCACCGCGCTTGATGGTGAAGTTCAGGGTGTCCCCGGCACGTACGCCGACAATTCGCTGCATGTCGGAGAAGCTGCCGATGGTCTTGCCATCGATCGCGGTCACGATGTCGCCGACCTGGAAGCCCGCCTTGGCAGCGGCGCTGCTGGCTTCGATCTTGTCGACCCGCGCCGTCGTGCTCGGCTTGCCGAAGAAGGTGAACAGGCAGGTGAAGATCACGATCGCCAGGATGAAATTCGCAATCGGACCGGCGGCAACGATCGCCGCGCGCGGGCCGACTTTCTTGTGATGGAAGCTGCCTGCCCGCTCTTCCGTCGTCATGCGATCAAGCGTTTCAGACGATGCCGGCGTCGAGGCTTCCGAATCGTCACCGAAGAATTTCACATAGCCGCCGAGCGGGATCGCGGAGATCTTCCAGCGCGTGCCGTGGCGGTCGTTGAAGCCCGCGAGTTCCGGCCCGAATCCGAGCGAGAACGTCAGCACCTTCACGCCGGCCCATCGGGCGACCAGGAAGTGGCCGAGTTCGTGGAAGAACACGACGATGGTCAGGACGAACAAAAAGGGAATGATGTAGCCGATGAGCCCATGGCCCAACGTATTGACACCATTCATAAAAAAGTCAGACATCAGGTTCCCCTCGACAAGAGCCAAAGGCCCCGTCCCTACCCCTCTAGGATGCCTTTAAGGCAATTTGAGGCAATAGGGAGGCAGCTCTATTTCGTGCGTTATGGTCAACCGCAATCGCGTCGTCGGCCGAGCTCAGAGGCGCCAGGTTCCCGGAGCGAATCCAGTCGTTGATGGTCGCTTCGACGAGGCGCGCGATAGCCCCGAATTTGATCTGGCCGGCGATGAAGGCGGCCACCGCCACCTCGTTCGCAGCATTGTATACCGTAGTCGCGCCACGTCCGGTTCTTAACGATTCGTAAGCGAGCCGCAGCCCCGGGAACCGCTCGAAGTCCGGCGCCTCGAACGTGAGCTGTCCGATCTTGGCGAGGTCCAGCCTGGCCGACGGTCCGACGATTCGATCAGGCCATCCAAGGCAATGTGCAATCGGGATTCGCATGTCGGGAGCCCCGAGCTGGGCGACCACCGAGCGATCGGAAAATTCAACCATGCCGTGAATGATCGACTGCGGATGCACGAGAACGTCGATTTCGTCGGGCGTCAGCGCGAACAGATACGAGGCTTCAATGACTTCGAGCCCCTTGTTCATCATCGAGGCCGAATCGATCGTGATCTTCTGGCCCATGCTCCAGTTAGGATGTTTCAGCGCCTGCGCCAGCGTCGCCTGCTCGATATCGGTGGCCGCCCAGGTGCGGAACGGGCCGCCGGATGCGGTGATGATCACGCGCACCAGTTCCTCGCGATTTCCCGAGGAAAGCGCCTGAAACAGCGCGTTATGTTCGGAATCCGCCGGCAGGATGCAGGCGCCTGCCTTCGCCGCGCGCTGCATGAAGAAATCGCCGGCGCAGACCAGACATTCCTTGTTGGCCAGCGCCACCGCGGCGCCGCGATCGACGGCCGCCAATGCCGGCTTCAGCCCGGCCGCGCCGCTCACCGCCGCCATCACCCAATCGGCGGGACGCGCGGCAGCCTCGATAACAGCGCTTTCGCCGGCGCCGCATTCGGTGCGTGTGCCGGCCAGCGCGGCCTTCAGTTCACCTAGTCGCGCCGGATCGGCGATCGCTGCGAATCGCGCGCCGAACTCTTTGGCGAGTTTGGCCAGCGCCTCGACGTTGGAATTCGCGGTCAGCGCCTCGACCTGGTAGCGGTCGCGGGCGCCCCGCAGCAAATCCATGGTGCTGTCGCCGATGGAACCGGTGGCGCCCAGCACCGTCACGGTGCGCACGTCTGCCAGCGGGGCCTTGTTGTTACGCAATGGAACTGCGCTCATAATTTCACCAAACCATAAGACCGCGGCCGACGCCATCGGCGCCGCCCCGCAGGAACCCGAAAAGTGCCGCCACGACGACAGCTGCGACAAATCCATCCAGGCGATCCATTAGCCCGCCATGGCCGGGAATGATGTGACTTGAGTCCTTTACGCCGAAACGCCGCTTCACGGCGGATTCGAACAGATCGCCGAGTTGCGAAACGACCGAGAGAACCGCGCCCAGCATCAACAACGGCCCGGCGTTGCCCAGACCGAATGCGGCAAACGCGATGGCCACGGCCAGACTGGCGGCAAAACCGCCGGCGGCGCCCGCCCAGGTCTTCTTCGGGCTGACCTTCGGCCAGAGTTTTGGCCCGCCAATGCCGCGGCCGGCGAAATAGCCGCCGCTATCGGTCACCCACACGATCAGCAATACGAATATCAGTGCAGCGAATCCCTTGACGGGGTCGAGACGCACCAGCACCGAGGCGATTTCCGCCGCCGCCGCATAGAGAAATCCCGCTGCAACCCAGTTCCGCCGTTCCGGTGCAATCGATACCGCCACGACGAAGCCGACGGCGAGCACGATCAGCGCAGCATCAATACGGCCGATCGCCAAACAAAACCCGGCGACCGCAAGCGCCACCGCGCCCGGCACGCTCACGCGCATCGCGCCGGCGAGGCCCACAACCGTCAGCCATTCCAGGAACAGGCCGATCGCCGCCAGCGTCACCAGCGTGGTCCACAGCCAGCCGCCGGCATAGGCGATCGCAACCGCCAGCGGTATCAGCACTGCGGCTACGGCAACCCGCATCAGGAGATTGCGCGAGCCGGCTTCGCTCGCTGCCGCCGGCGCGGCCTCGCCCTCGGTCACGATCCCGTTTTCGCGGCCAGACCGCCGAAACGGCGCTCCCGTCTGGCATATTCGGCAATCGCGCTTTCCAGCGCGGCCTTGTCGAAATCCGGCCAGTGGATCGGCACGAATACGAGTTCGCTGTAGGCGGCCTGCCACATCAGGAAGTTCGACAGCCGCTGCTCGCCGCTGGTGCGGATGATGAGGTCGGGATCGGGAATGTCGGGCGTATCGAGATACTGACCGAGCGTATCGGCGTCGATCGATGCCGGATCGCGCTTGCCCTCGGCCACTTCGCGCGCCAGCCGTTGCGCGGCGCCTGCGATCTCCTGGCGCGATCCGTAGTTGAACGCGACGATGAGATTGAGCTTGGTATTGGCCCTGGTCAGTTCTTCGGCTTCGTTCAGCAGCGCGCAGATATCCGGCTCCAGTCCCGCCCGTTCGCCGATCACGCGGACGCGGACGCCGTCGCGATGCAGCGTCGCCAGATCGTTGCGGATGAAACGACGCAGCAATCCGAAGAGATCGCCGATCTCGGTCGCCGGCCGCGACCAGTTCTCCGAGCTGAACGAGAAGATCGTCAGATACAGGACGCCAAGTTCATGGGCGGCCCGAACGACACGGCGCAACGCATCGACCCCACGGCGATGGCCCTCGGCACGCGGCAGGCCGCGCGCCGCCGCCCAGCGCCCGTTTCCGTCCATGATGATCGCCACATGCAACGGACCGGCTCGATCCGGTCCTTCCGTGGCTGGCGCAGCGGCGTTCGACATCATTTAAAATTCCAGGACCAGTCCGAACAAGCAAACTCAAGTGGCGATCACAGCGTTTGATCGCAAGCCGTCAAACGGTGAGGATTTCCTTTTCCTTTGCCGCAAGCAACTGATCTATTTCGGCAATTATCCCGTCGGTCGCCTTTTGCACATCATTGGCAAGGCGCTCCTGATCGTCTTCGGAAATCTCGTGATTCTTCTCGAGCTTCTTGACGACATCCAGTCCGTCGCGACGGACGTGGCGAACCGCGACCTTGGCGGCTTCGGCGTATTTATGCGCGACCTTCACCAGCTCCTTGCGGCGCTCCTCGTTGAGTTCGGGAATCCGCAGACGCAGTACCTGCCCTTCGGTCGCCGGCGACAGGCCGAGATTCGAATCCACAATCGCCTTCTCCACGGCCTTGACCATGGACTTGTCCCACACCTGCACGGAAAGCAGCCGCGGCTCGGGCACGCTGACGGTGGCGAGCTGGTTGAGCGGCATATGCGAGCCATAGGCCTCGACCTGCACCGGCTCGAGCATGGACGCCGCCGCACGACCGGTGCGCAGGCCGCCCAGTTCGTGCTTGAGCGACTGGGTCGCTCCCTGCATGCGTCGCTTCAATTCGTTGATGTCAAAACCAGGCGTGGGCATAACGCTCTCCCCTCCTTAGAAACCAGCCGCCGGCGTCGTGGGACCCGCGGTTCGAAGCAGCACCGGCGTGTCAGCCGGCAACGACCGTGCCGTGGCCGGTCCCGCGCAGGATCGCGCCGATCGAACCCGGCTCGGCAATCGAGAATACGATGATAGGCAGCGACGTCTCGCGGGCAAGCGCGAATGCGGTTGCATCCATCACCTTGTAGCCACCCTGGATAGCCTGCGAATGCGTCAACCGGTCGAAACGCTTGGCCGACGGGTCCTTTTTGGGGTCGGCGCTGTAAACGCCGTCGACATTGGTGGCCTTGAGCACCGCCTGCGCCCCGATTTCGGCCGCCCGCAGCACCGCCGTGGTGTCGGTCGTAAAGAACGGATTGCCGGTTCCACCGCCGAGCAGGACGATTCGACCCTCGGACAGGTATTTGTGCGCTGCACTGCGGGTGAACAGCTCGGAAATCTCGGGCATTACGAACGCCGAAAGCGTCCGCGCCGGCGTTCCCTTGCGCTCGATAGCGGCCTCCAGCGCGAGGCAGTTCATCATGGTGGCGAGCATGCCCATGGTGTCGCCGGTCGGGCGCGAAACGCCGCGCGACGACACTTCCACGCCGCGGACGATGTTGCCGCCGCCGATCACGACGGCCAGTTCGACGCCGAGCTTCTGGGCCGCGATCAGTTCGCTCGCGATACGATCGATGGTGGGCTGGTCGATGCCGAAGGATTGGCTGCCTGCGAGATACTCGCCCGAGAGCTTGATCACGACGCGACGATAGACCGGCTCAGCCATTGCTTATCGCTTCCTTGTCCCCGCGCAGGTGACTTCCGGCGCGATGCGCGCCGGAAGACGGTAACCGCAGCGGTTATTTCTTGCCGCTTGCCGCCGCGACTTCGGCTGCGAAATCGGATTCCTGCTTTTCGATTCCCTCGCCGAGAGCATAGCGCACAAATCCGGCAATCTTCACAGGCGCGCCGATCTTGCCCTCAGCTTCCTTCACCGCCTGCGCGACCGACTTGCCCTTTTCGTCATGGATGAACGCCTGCTCCAGCAGGCAGACTTCCTTGTAATAGGTCTTCAGGCCGGACTCGACGATCTTCTCGATCACGTTCTCCGGCTTGCCCTGCTGGCGGTACTTGTCGGCCAGCACGTCCTTTTCGCGCGCCACGAGCGCCGGATCGAGACCGCTCGGGTCCAGCGCCTGCGGATTGGTGGCAGCGACATGCATCGCGAGCTGGCGGCCGAGATGGGCCAGCTCATCGGTCTTGCCCGACAATTCCAGCGCGACCAGCACGCCCATCTTGCCGGCGCCGTCGATCACCGCACCGTGGACATAGCTCGACACCACGCCCTGGCCGACTTCGAGCGAAGCGGCACGGCGCAGCGACATGTTCTCGCCGATGGTCGCGATCGCATCCGAAATCGCGGTCTCGACGGTGACGCTGCCGACCTTGACCGCCTTGATCTTTTCGACGTCGGCGCTGTTGTGCAGAGCGACCTGGGCGATCATCTTGACGAGGCCCTGGAACTGCTCGTTGCGCGCAACGAAATCGGTCTCCGAGTTGACTTCGACCACGACGCCCTTGGCACCCGATGTGACCACGCCGATCAGCCCTTCCGCGGCGACGCGGCCGGCCTTCTTCGCAGCCTTCGACAGGCCCTTCTTGCGCAGCCAATCCTGGGCGGCCGTCATGTCGCCCGAGGTTTCGGTGAGCGCTGCCTTGCAATCCATCATGCCTGCGCCGGTCGACTCGCGCAGTTCCTTGACCATCGCCGCTGAGATCGTTGCCATCGTCGAATATCCTTTTGCCTGTTAGCCGCGAGCACGGCGCACGCTTTGCGCCATGCCGTCATCAGCTGCAGGGAATGCCGTAATCGGAGGAAGAACCGGTGGCCGACGAGCCGGCCACCCGGCGTTACAATTATTCCGCTTCCGCGGTCAGCGTCTTGGCCTGGGCGACCCAGCCATCGGCGCGGCTCGGAAGTCCGACCTCTTCACCGATCTTGTGCGCGGTGTCGTGATCGAGTTCGGCGAGCTGCCAGTAGTGGAAGATGCCGAGGTCGTTGAACTTCTTCTCGATCGCACCCGACACGCCGGTGAGCTTCTTGAGGTTGTCGGCGGTGCCGCGCGGCCCGGCCAGACCCTGGAAGCCGGTCGGCTGCGGGGTCGCCGGTATCTCCTCGCGGACCGGCTGGGCGGAAGCACCGATGTCGATGCCGTGGTCGCCCTGGGCGCGCGAGATGCCGTCGATGGCGGCGCGCGCAATCAGGTCGCAATACAGCGAAATGGCGCGGCCGGCGTCGTCATTGCCCGGCACCACGAAGGTGATGCCCTTGGGGTCGGAATTGGTGTCGACGATCGCGGCAACGGGAATGTTGAGCCGTTGCGCTTCCTGGATCGCGATGTCTTCCTTGTTGGTGTCGATCACGAAGATCATGTCGGGAAGCCCGCCCATGTCCTTGATGCCGCCCAGCGAGCGATCGAGCTTGTCGCGCTCGCGCTGCAGCGTCAGCCGCTCCTTCTTGGTGTAGGAGTTGGCCTCGCCGGACGAGAGCACTTCGTCGAGATGACGCAGTCGCTTGATCGAGCCCGAAATCGTCTTCCAGTTGGTCAGCGTGCCGCCGAGCCAGCGCGAATTAACGAAATACTGCGCCGACCGCTTGGCGGCCTCGGCAACACCGTCCTGCGCCTGGCGCTTGGTGCCGACGAACAGGATACGGCCGCCCTTGGCGACAGTGTCGGATACCGCCTGCAGCGCGCGATGCAGCAGCGGCACGGTCTGGGCGAGATCGATGATGTGGATGTTGTTACGCGCACCGAAAATGAACTCCGCCATTTTCGGATTCCAGCGGTGCGATTGGTGGCCAAAGTGCACGCCAGCTTCAAGCAACTGACGCATAGAAAAATCGGGTAGCGACATAGTGATGATTCTCCGGTTGGTTCCTCCGGAAACGTGTGAGCAGACGAGCCTTATGGCCCGGCTGCCACCGGACGGCCTTTTGAGCCATGTTTCCGTGTGAGATGGCGCGGTGTATAGCCGGATTCCAGCCAGAAGCAAGGAAATAAGGCCAGTTTCCGGGGCCTTGTTGCCCGGCGAATTAGGGCCGGTCCGGCCACACACCGGTGCGATCAGCCCAAACAATCAGCATTTCGGAACGTTCGGCGGGCACCTCTTGGCTGCCGCCGCTGGAGCCGGCGCGGCCGGCCGCGGCGGGGGTGCTGCCATCCGGGGCGGCGGCGCTGGCGCGGCGATGCGAGGCGGCGGTGCAGCCATCCTCGGTGGGGGTGGCGACGGCGCGGCCATCCGAGGCGGCGGCGGGGCGGCGACCCTGGGCGGTGGCGCCGCCACCCGCGGTGGCGGAGGCGGTGGCGCAGCGCGGGCAGCCGGCGGCGGCCTCGCCGCCTGCACCGCGGGAGGTGGCGGCGGCGCACGTCGAATTTCGGGCTGCAACTGAGGTTTCGGCGCGAGGGCAGCGGCCGGCCTCGACGGCGCGGCGGCGCTGGGCGGCGGCGCAACGACCCGTGGTCTTGCGGCAGCGTCCGGCGGTGCCTGCGTCGCTGGTGCGGGCCCGGTAACACCAGGTCTCGGCGATCCGGCCGGGGCTGCAGGAGCAATCGCCCCGACGGCGGGCCTCGCGCCTGATTGGCCGGGCCGCTGAAGCCGGAGGCGTTGCGCCCGGCGCAAGCCTCCGCGCCCGGCGGCGATACCACGGCGCTCGGAGGCGCGGGTGGCGCGCCCCTGGCGCCTGGAACCGGCAGCGCATTCGTTCTCGGCAAGGACTGGTTCGGAGCCAGCACATTCGGCGCATTCGCCGGCTGCGTCGCGTTTGGCGATACGGCCGGAGCGCCCGGCAAACCGGTTTTCACCGCGGGATTGATCGCAGCGCTTGGCGGCATCGGCAATTTGCCCTGCTGGATCAGCGAGGCCTTTTGCGCGACGGCGGGCGGCAGCACCGGCGTGGCGCCGCCCTGCCCCGGCGCCACCGTCACGGCCGGTGCAACGACAGCCCCGTTGGCCCTGGCACCAGCCTTCACGCCCGGCACGACGCCGGGAAGGCCTGGCTGAGGCGGCCTGTTGATGACGTTGTTGATGACGGCCCTGTTGTGGATGTTGGCAAAGATGATGTTGTTCGGCGGCGCAGCCACATACACCGGCGCCCGCACATAGACCGGGATCGGCACAAAGATCGGCTGCGGCAGGATGAACAGCGCGACCGGCAGCGGCGGTGGCGGCAACACGATGAAATCATCCGGCGGCGGCGGCAGGAAGAACACCGGCACCGGAGGCGGCGGCACGAAGTCGAACTCGGGATCGCCGAACGCCAGCACCGGACGATCGATATAGGCGAACTCGTCCGGCGGCGGTGGTGGCACATCGTAATCGATGACATCGAATGTCGGCGGCGGCTCGAGCGGCGCGGTGAGAATGGCAAGACGGCGGCGCGCGTCGGTAGCATGCGGCCCGCGCGGGTAGCGTTGCAGATACGACCAATACGCATTCGGGGTGTCGGTGCGGTAGCTGCGCCGCCACGTGATCGCTTCGCGCCGCGCCGCAACGATCACCCTCACCCGCTTTGCCAGCGGATCGCTGGCGTAAGCGCCGAGGAAATCCTCGTAGCCTTGCATCGTGTCGCGCTCCACCGCCGCGGTGTAGGCTTCCTGCACGCCGAGATCGCGGATCGGCTTGTCGCGGATGGCGGCGACCTGATCCGCCGGCGGCGGTCGCCGGCGCATCCGGCGCGCGCTCGAAAAACATGAAGGGCGCGTCGACCTTCTGGCTGTCCCAGGGCATCTGTGCGCCTTTGCTGGCTTCGTTGACGCGAAGCCGCAGGCGATTGAAAACCTCCGGCAGCGGCAATCCGCCGGTCCGGATCATCTCGGCCAGCGACTGGGCGTAGATGCCGTACGGTCCCTGCTCGGCCGGCGCCACCGTGCCCGGTGCCGCGTTGAACGCGATCAGCATGCGCGGATCGGCCTCCACCAGTGCGAGCCCGCTTGCGATCTGCCCGGCGACGAAAGGCTGCTGCCGCGCCGCGTCCAGCACGACGATGCCGGCCTTCAGCGGCAGCGAGCCGAGTTGCCGGATGTAGTCGCCGACCCGCAACGCCTCGATCGGAACATCGGTGTCGCGGTTGATCGCGGAATTGACCGGCACGAAATAGTTGTCGCCCGCCAATTGCAGCCCATACCCCGCGAGATAGACCATCGCCACCGTGTCCGGCCCCGAGGCTTCCGCCTTGTTGATGAAGTCGCGGAAACTCTTGCGCAGCGTGTCGCCATCGAGATCGCGGGCGCCGATCACGTCGAAGCCGGCAGCCTGCAGGGTCTGCGCGATCAGGCCGGCGTCGTTGGCCGCCGTCGCAAGCGGCGATTTTGCATAGGCGGCGTTGCCGACCACCAGCGCAATGCGCTTTTCGGGCTGCTGGGCGGCGGCGGCGCTCAAATACCCCGCCAGAGCGGACATTCCGACCAGGCACATCGAGAGAACAGACAAACTTCTTGCTAGTCGCATCGATCGCACCCTGTCGCCGCCCGAACGCGGCAATGGAGCGCGCGTTCATCTGAACATCTCTTGAACAAGATGCGGTACCAGCAAGGCGTGGCGCAATCAAATCGAACGGGCTGTCGCTGCCCTGCCGGTTCCGCCGAAATTCGCGTTGTCGCTGCCTGCCGACGGGCGTATCGTTGCCCCGATCGCAATCGCCCGCATCGTGAGGCGACGACGCGAATTCCTCCGGGTGTGCCGATTGCCCATTGCAATGGAGGAACCGCCATGACCGTTTCCCCGACCCTGCAGAAATTCCTGGATCAGACCGTCACCTACGACGTGATTGCTCATACCCCGACCATGTCGTCGACGCGCACGGCCGAGGCTTGCCACGTGCCGGGCGACGCACTCGCCAAGGCCGTCGTGCTCCGCCGCGACGGCGGCTACATGATGGCGATCCTTCCGGCCTCCCGCCATCTGCATCTGTCAGCCTTGAAGATGCAGCTCGGCCACAAGGTCGATCTGGCGAGCGAAGAGGAGGTCGCGAAGCTGTTTGACGACTGCGAACGCGGGGCCATACCGCCGGTCGGCGAGTGCTATGGGCTCGATGTCATCATCGACAGCAGCATCGATACGCAACGCGAGATCTACATGGAAGGTGGCGACCACGCCACGCTCATCCATCTGGACCGCGAGCAGTTCGCCCGATTGACCGCGAAGGCCTGGCACGGCCACTTCACCACGCACGATTGAGGCCGCTCGACCTCAATCGCCTGTGCCGGCGCGATCGAACGACTTCAAGCAAGGCAAATCGCACCTGATCGCGGTCGAACAGCCGCGATCGGTCGTTTCAAGGCGCCGCGAACGCGCGACGCCCGCCGCGCTTCAGTGGTGAGCCGAAACGCTCTTCATGTAGCTGGACACCAAATCACCCGATGTAGAATGGCTGACGTCGCCCAGGCTGATCATGCCGACCATCCGCCTGCTCTTGTTGATGACCGGCAACCTGCGCACCTTCAGCGTCTCCATGTGATGCACCGCCTTGGCGAGGTCATCGTCCTCCCGGCAGCAATGGATGCCGTCGGTCATCACGTCGCGCGCCTTGGCGCGGCTGGCATCGAAGCCGTTGCCGGCAAGCCCTTTGCAGACGATGTCGCGATCGGTCACCATCCCGACCAGCCGATCGTCCTCGCCGATCGGAATGCAGCCGATATCATGCGCCCGCATCAGCTTTGCGATTTCGGTGATGGGCGTGTCGGGGCTGACCCAGTCGACGCCCTTGTGCATCGCGTCTTTGACTTTCATGGCGGATCTCCGTTGCTGCGATTTCAGGTGGTATCCACGTGATGCAGAACAGTTTCCCCCTCGGCGCGATTATACGACGGATCGGGTCGGACGGCATCGCAAAACGCCATCGACACGCAAAAAGCAGTGACATCTTCTTGAGGCTGGCGACGACGTCGCCAGCCTGCGGCGCCCATCCCGTGCAGGTCAACTCACCAGTTCGACCTTGCCGGTCGCGAGCCGATAGATGCCGCCGACCACCTTGAGCTTGTTCTGCTCGACGGCAGCGTTGAGGATCGGCGCAGCCGATTTCAGCTTGGCGACATTGTCGATCACGTTCTGCCGGATGGCATTGTCGAGCGCATTTCCGCTCTGCTGGGCCGACGCCTTCACCGACGGCGCGATCGCGGCAACCAGCGATGGTATGTGTCCGGGCAGCGGCTTGTCGTCCTTGAGCGATTTGATCGTGGCGTCGACGGCTCCGCAACTGTCATGGCCAAGCACGAGGATCATCGGCGTGCTGAGAACGGCGACGGCATATTCCATGCTCGCAACCATTTCGTCGTTGGCGAAATTGCCGGCTACGCGGCAGACGAACAAGTCACCACGCGCGCTATCGAAAGCATATTCGGGCGCGATACGGGAATCCGCGCAGCTCAGGACAGCCGCAAAGGGATTCTGCCCGCCTACCAAGGCCTCCCTCTCACGCTTGAAGTCGTGGCGCCGCGACGTGCCGTTAACATAGCGCTCATTTCCTTCCATCAGCCGCTTCAGGGCGGCATCCGGCGACAACACGTTCTGCGGCTTGGGAGGAGCTTTGTTATCCTTGGCGTTGGCTGTGTCGGCGAGCATCAGCCCAAGTGCCGAGGCCGCGAACAGAACAACGGAACGCCGCGACGGCGACGTCGGATGAATCTGATCCAATGAACATTTTTCGCACATTGCTATTTTCCTCGCCCTTGTTGCTTGCGGCGTGCAGGTCAGCGACGCCCGAATTGATAATGATTATGGTTGCGCGGCATAACTTCGCGGAGCCGAGATGCTTAGGCTTTGGTTCTTACTTGATTCTTAAGCCGCCGAAACAGATGTAAATATTTCAACTAACAATCAAAAGTTGTAGTGACGAATTCGCTGCGAGGTTCGTGAGGATGTTGGCGTGTGCGACGTCCGGACGTTGGTTACAGCGTCTGTACGTCCACCACGCCCGACACAGCCTTGATCGCACCCGCGATCTGCGGCGAGACCTTGAAACGGCCGGGGAGTTTCATTTCCACCTCGGTTTGCAGGTCGAGCATGATGACGAGCGAGACGTCGCCATCGGCGCCGCCCGCAGGCGCCGGCGCAGGCTTCGCCTGCGGACCCTTTGCCGGCCCCCCCGGTGTGACCGGTTCCGGCATGTTGAGCCGCCGCGCGATCGAATCCAGCGGCTTGGTGTCGCGAACGAAAATCCGCAGGCCTTTTTGGGTTTTGGCCGCGGCAGCATCCAGCGGCTCGGCATGCAGCACCCTCGCCCGCACATCTTCGCCCTGCAACTCGGCGCCGAGCTGCAGCAACACCGCAGCGCCCGGCTCCAGCACGTCGCGATATTGCGCGAGGCCTTCGGAGAACAGCACCGCCTCGAAATGACCGGTCGGGTCCGACAGCCCCATGATGCCCATCTTGTTGCCGGTCTTGGTGCGGCGTTCCATGCGCGACACCACGGTGGCCGCAACCTTGCCCGCGGTCGCGCCGGTTTTGACGGCGCGCGAGAATTCCGCCCAGGACTGCACGCGCAGCCGCTTCAGCACGGTCGCGTAGTCATCCAGCGGATGGCCGGACAGGAAGAAGCCGACGGCATCGTATTCGCGGCGGAGCTTCTCGGCCGGCAGCCAGGGCTCGAGCTGCGGCAGCATGATGGTCGGTGCGTCCGACGCGTTGCCGAACATGTCGTTCTGCCCGAGCGTTGCCGCCTCATGGCTGCGCTGGCACGCCGCCAAAATCGCTTCAGCTCCAGCAAAGACCCGCGCGCGGTTCGAATCGAGCGTGTCAAAGGCGCCGGCCGCAGCCAGGCTTTCGATCACCCGCTTGTTGACGGCGCGCGGATTGACCCGCGCGGCGAAGTCGGCGAGCGACGTGAAGACACCCTTGCGCCGCTCTTCCACGATCAATTCCACCGCCTGCGGGCCGACGCCCTTGAGCGCGGCAAGCGCGTAATAGATCGTATTGTCGCCGACCTCGAAGGTGGCGCCCGAACGATTGATGTTGGGCGCCTCGACCTTGATGCCGAGCCGCAGCGCCTCGGCGCGAAATTCCGACAGCTTGTCGGTGTTGTTGAGTTCGAGCGTCATCGACGCCGCCAGGAACTCCACCGCGTAATGCGCCTTCATGTAGGCGGTGTGATAGGACACCAGCGCATAGGCCGCGGCGTGGCTCTTGTTGAAGCCGTAGTCGGCGAATTTGGCGAGCAGTTCGAAGATCGTGTCCGCCTGCCCCTTCGGCACGCCGTTCTTGACCGCACCGGCCACGAAGATCGCGCGCTGCTTCTCCATCTCGGCGCGAATCTTCTTGCCCATCGCGCGGCGCAGCAGGTCGGCGTCGCCGAGCGAATAGCCCGCCATCACCTGCGCGATCTGCATCACCTGTTCCTGGTAGATGATGACGCCGAAGGTTTCCTTCAGGATCGGCTCCAGGATCGGGTGCAAATATTCCGGCTCCTCGTCGCCATGCTTGCGGGCGCAATAGGTCGGAATGTTCGCCATCGGACCCGGGCGATAGAGCGCCACCAGCGCGATGATGTCCTCGAAGCGGTCGGGCCGCATGTCGATCAGCGCACGCCGCATGCCCTGGCTTTCCACCTGGAACACGCCGACCACGTCGCCCCGCGCCAGCATCTGGTAACTGGGCGCATCGTCGATCGGCAGCGTCGGAAGATCGACTTGGATGTTGCGCTGCCTGAGCAGCTTCACCGCGACGTCGAGCACCGTGAGCGTCTTCAGGCCGAGGAAGTCGAACTTCACCAGTCCCGCCGGCTCGACCCATTTCATGTTGAACTGGGTCACCGGCATGTCGGACTTGGGATCGCGATAGAGCGGCACCAGTTCGCTCAAGGGCCGGTCGCCGATCACGATGCCGGCGGCGTGGGTCGAAGCGTGCCGCGTCAGGCCTTCGAGGCGCTGGGCGATGTCGAAGGCGCGCGCCACCACCGGGTCCTCGTCGCGAAACGCCTGCAGCTTGGGCTCACTCTCGATCGCCTGCGCCAGCGTCACCGGCGCCGCCGGATTCTGCGGCACCAGTTTTGTCAATTTGTCGACCTGCCCATACGGCATCTGCAGCACGCGGCCGACGTCGCGCAGCACGCCGCGCGCCTGCAGCGTACCGAAGGTGATGATCTGGGCCACCTGATCGCGGCCGTAGCGCTGCTGCACATAGTCGATCACTTCGCCGCGGCGGTCCTGGCAGAAGTCGATGTCGAAGTCCGGCATCGAGACGCGCTCGGGATTGAGGAAGCGCTCGAACAGCAGGCCGAACCTGATCGGATCGAGATCGGTAATGGTCAGCGCATAGGCGACCAGCGAGCCCGCGCCCGAGCCGCGGCCGGGACCGACCGGAATGTCGTGGGCCTTGGCCCATTTGATGAAGTCGGAAACGATCAGGAAGTAGCCCGCATAGTTCATGCGGTTGATGACGTCGATCTCGAAGGCGAGACGCTTGCTGTAGTCCTCTTCGGTGGTGCCGGGCGAAAGGCCGTGAACCTGCAGACGCCGCGCGAGCCCCTCCCCGGCCTGCCGTTTCAGTTCCGCCGCCTCCTCGCTTACCGCGTCCGAGCCTGAGCTGGCGCCGACCGTGAAGCGCGGCAGAATCGGCTTTCGCGTCGTTGGACGAAACGAGCAGCGCTCGGCGATCTCGACCGTGGACGCCAGCGCTTCCGGGATGTCGGCGAACAGCACCGCCATCTCGGCGCGCGTCTTGAAGCGGTGATCGGGCGTGAGCTGCTCGCGGTCGGTCTCGGCGATCAGCTTTCCGCCGGCGATGCACAACAGCGCGTCGTGGGCTTCGTAATCGTCGTTGCCCGCGAAATAAGGCTCGTTGGTCGCAACCAGCGGCAGGCCCTTGGCATAGGCAAGGTCGATCAGCCCGGATTCGGTGCGGCGCTCCTTGTCGATGCCGTGGCGCTGCAATTCGACGTAGAGGCGGTCGCCGAACAGGCTCGCGAGGCGATCGCAACGCGTGGCCGCGAGCGCCGCCTGATCCGCACCCAGCGCCAGCGCGATCGGCCCGTCCGGACCGCCGGTCAGCGCGATCAGATCCTCGGCATCGTCGTTCAGCCAGTCGAACTTGATATGCGGCGATTGGTGGATCGGCGTTTCCAGGAACGCCCGCGAGTTCAGCCGCATCAGGCTGCGATAGCCGCGTTCGCGCGCCGCCAGCAGCACGATTCGCGACGGCGTCGCGGCCAGCGCGTTACGCGCGTTCGGATCCTGATCGCCGAAATCGATGGCGAGTTCGCAGCCGACGATCGGCTGGATGCCGTAGCCCGCCATCTTGTCGGAGAATTCCAGCGCCCCGAACATGTTGTCGGTATCGGTCAGCGCCAGCGCCGGCTGGCGGTCGGCCTTTGCCAGTTCGCCGAGCTTGGCGATCTTGATCGAGCCTTTCAGCAGCGAATAGGCCGAATGAACGTGGAGATGAACGAATCCGGCACTGGACATGGTCGCTTAACGGGCTCTCTGCATCGCGGTGGGAGCGATCGTCGGCCGCTCATGCGCGCCGACTCGCCACCGCAATGGTGATGCCTTGGCCTTGCGGAGTCCACGCGGAACGCGCTTCTTGCGCGCGCCATCCGGCTTTTCCCCAACCCGCCGGATTGGCGGGCCGCCATGCAGATCAGAGCTGGGGAATCAGTTGCGCCCAGACCGCGATCATCCCGACAAACAGCGTAATCGACGCCAGCGCCGCGGCTTCTTCCACAAACGTCCTCAACATGTCCGACTCCTGCGATCCAAGAACATATGAGGAACATTGTTCCTTTTTTGTTCTCGGAGTCAAGCGTTCCCGAACGCAGGAGTCTTGCCGGCTTTCCCTGATGGTTAACCGGCGTCCCAATGAAAAAAGCCCCGGGCGGTGCCCGGGGCTTCTTATTATTTATCGGTTGTCGCAGGTTGCGCGAAAATCAGTAGCGCCCGACCACCGGGCCGCCGAACTTGTAGTTCAGGCGAGCGGTGACGAGGTCGATGTCCTGACCGATGCGATCGGTGCTGAAGAAGACGCCACCCGGCGTCGTGAAGGTGTAGGTGCGGTCCTGCAGGAACAGGTGGTTGTATTCGATGCCGACCGACCAGTTCGGAGCGAAGCCGTATTCGAGGCCGACACCGACCGTGCCGCCCCAACGGGTGTCGTCGCCGGTGACGCCAGCGAGCGCGCCGTTGGCGTTCGCAAACGAACGGTACTCGTTCGAAGTCACAGCCGCACCGCCCTTGACGTAGAACAGGACGTTGTTGGCGGCGTAACCGACCTGACCGGTGAACAGGCCGAACGCGTCGACCTTCGACTCGTTGCGGAAGGCGGGAGCGAACACGCTCACATTGTTGCCCTTGAAGTCTGCCCAGTTGCCCTGAGCTTCAAGGCCGAACACCCAGGTACCGGCCTGCCAGCGATAGCCGATCTGGCCACCGACCGTGCCGCCCGACGCATCGTGGCAACCTTCGTTTGCGACACCGCCGGCAACCGGCAGGAAGTCCCAGCAATTCCGGCTCGAACCCCAACCGCCGTTGGCGCCGATGTAGAAACCGCTCCAGTCGTACACAGCGGCGATCATCGGCGGCGCCTTGGTGTAAGGACGCGCAGCAAGATCGGCAGCCACTGCCGGCGCAGTCGCGCCGAGCGCAATCAGGCTGGCCGTAACAAGCAAAACCTTCTTCATACTTTTTATTCCCGTTCCAGTTAGTGCAGCCCCCAAGGCCGTGTCAGGCTCATAGCATTATTTGCTCAAATTACTGTCACCTCACGGCCACAGCGCTTGCGAAACGTGCCCAATGCAAGCGTAAGTAAATATTGCGTGATTGGCGTTTTTCGAAACTTTGTACCGAGTTGCCGCCCCAGAGATTCCATAGTTGGTTTTGTCCCGCATCGGCGTTTCAGAATCGGTTGACGCGGCCGCCGGGGGTGCGGATGGAGTTGACGAAATGGAACGGCGCGGAGCAATGGCATTGAGGAGATTTGAAATGCGTAGAGCGATTCTGGCGGCGCTGACCGTGATGGGATTGACGGCCGTGGCCGCCGTGCCGGCCGAAGCGGTCGGCACCCGATATCCGTTCTGCATTCAGGGCGACGACTACCCGGGTCTCAGCAACTGCTCGTTCGCGAGCTATGAGCAGTGCCAGGCCACCGCCTCGGGGCGGTCGCTGACCTGCATCGCCAATCCCTACTTTGTCGGTGAGAGCGAGCCACCGTCCGCCGGGTATCGTCCGCTGCCCGGCCGCACGCTGCCGCCGTCCCCCGGCTACGGCAGATACTGAGCGTCGGCGTCACTCCATTTCGACGACCTTGCCGTCGACCAGCGAGACCCGCCGGTCCATCCGGCCGGCGAGTTCCATATTGTGGGTGGCGATCAGCATCGCGACCCGCGTCGCCTTCACGAGTTGCATCAGCGCCCTGAACACGTGATCGGCGGTGTTCGGGTCGAGGTTCCCGGTCGGCTCGTCCGCAAGCAGCACCCGGGGCGCATTGGCCACCGCGCGCGCAATGGCGACACGCTGCTGTTCGCCGCCGGAGAGTTCGGCGGGCCGGTGCGTGATGCGGTCGCCGAGGCCGAGATAGGCCAGAATTTCCGTCGAGCGCTTGATGGTTTCGGAGCGTTTGAGGCCGCAGATCATCTGCGGCAGCATGACGTTCTCGAGCGCGGTGAATTCCGGCAAGAGCCGGTGCGACTGATAGACGAAGCCGATGTCGGAGCGCCGGATCTGCGTACGGTCGATGTCGGAGAGTTGCGAGGTCGGCGCGCCCGCGACATAGACCTCGCCGTCATCGGGGCTTTCGAGCAGGCCCGCGATGTGCAGCAGCGTCGATTTGCCCGAACCCGACGGCGCCACCAGCGCCACCGACTGTCCGGCCCACAGCGCGAGCTTGGCGCCGTTGAGAATGGTCAGCGTCGCCTCACCCTGCTTGTACTGGCGCTTTATCTCGTGAAGATAAACAACCGGTACATCTTCCGCCCCCTCGGCCATCTCCGTCCTCACTCGTACCGGAGCGCATCGACGGGATCGAGCCGCGCCGCGCGCCAGGACGGATAGAGCGTCGCCAGGAACGACAAAGTCAGGGCCATGATGACCACCGCCGTGGTTTCACCGAAATCGATCTCCGCCGGAAGCCGCGAGAGGAAATAGAGTTCCGGCGAAAACAGCTCGGTGTTGGTCATCCACGACAGGAATTGCCGGATCGATTCGATGTTGAGGCAGATCAGCATGCCGACGAAGAACCCGGTCAGCGTGCCGACGACGCCGATCGCAGCCCCCGTGATCAGGAAGATCCGCATGATCGAGCCCTGAGAGGCGCCCATCGTGCGCAGGATCGCGATGTCCTGACCCTTGTCCTTTACCAGCATGATGAGGCCGGAGACGATATTGAGCGCCGCCACCAGCACGATCATGGTCAGGATCAAAAACATCACGTTGCGCTCGACCTGAAGCGCGTTGAAGAAGGTCGAGTTGCGCTGCCGCCAGTCGACCAGGAATACCGGGCGCCCGGCGGCCTCCGTCACGTTCTTGCGGAAGGTGTCGATTCTGTCAGGATTGGTCGTGAACACCTCGATCGCGGTGACGTCGTCCTTGCGGTTGAAATAGGCCTGCGCCTCCGGCAGCGGCATGAACACGAAGCTTGCGTCATATTCCGACATGCCGATTTCGAACACGGCCGCCACCTTGTAGGGCTTGATGCGCGGCGTCGTCCCCATCGGGGTCACCGCGCCCTTGGGCGCCACCAGCGTGATGGTGTCGCCGGCATGCAGCGACAATTGATCCGCAAGCCGGCGGCCGATGGCAACGCCCTGCCCCGCGTCAAAGCCTTCCAGCGTGCCTTGCTTGATGTTCTTGGCGATCGAGGTGAGGTTGTTCAGGTCGTCGGCGCGCATGCCGCGCACCAGTACGCCGGCGGCGTTGAAGGCCGAAGACGCCAGCGCCTGACCGTCCACCACCGGCGCCGCCAGCCGGATGCCCTGCACCTGGCTGACGCGTTCGGCGACGTCCTTCCAGTCGGTCAACGGCGATTCCAGCGGCTGAATCAACACGTGCCCGTTGAGCCCGAGGATCTTGTCGAGCAGTTCCTTGCGAAAACCGTTCATGACCGCCATCACGATGATCAGCGTGGCGACGCCGAGCATGATGCCGAGGAACGAAAAACCGGCGATGACGGAGATGAAGCCTTCCTTGCGACGCGCCCGCAGGTAACGTCCGGACAGCAGCCATTCGAAGGGCGCAAAAGGCGGGGTTCGAACTGTCTCGCTCACGGTTTCATCCATATGTCGATAATCCCATGATTCGGGCCAAATGTGGCCGTATTGGCCAACCTTACCGCACGGTGGATAACCTTATCCCGTTATCTTCGCCACCACTTCCGCCGGGCTGAGATTTTCGCGCGAACCGTCGCTGCGCCGCTTGATCTCGAGCTTGCCTTCGGCGAGGCCCTTCGGACCAACCAGAATCTGCCAGGGAATGCCGATCAGGTCGGCGGCCGCGAATTTCGCGCCCGCGCGCTGATCGGTATCGTCATAGAGCACATCGACGCCCTTGGCCTGCAGTTCACGATAAAGTTTCTCGCACGCCGCGTCGGTATCTTCCGAACCCTGCTTCAGGTTCAGGATCACGGCCGTGAACGGCGCCACGGCCTCGGGCCATTTGATGCCGGCATCGTCATGGCAGGCCTCGATGATGGCGCCGACCAGGCGCGACACGCCGACGCCGTAGGAACCGCCATGGATCGGCACGTCGACGCCGTCGGGGCCGGCGACCAGCGCCTTCATCGCGTCGGAATATTTGGTGCCGAAATAGAAGATCTGCCCGACCTCGATGCCGCGCGTGTTCAGTTTCTTTTCAGCGGGCACCTCGCGCTCGAAGCGCGCAGCGTCATGCACGTCTTCGGTCGCAGCATAGACCGAGGTCCATTGCTTGATGATCGGGGTGAGATCGCCGTCATAATCGACGTCGTCGCCCGGGACCGGCAAATCGAGCACATCGCGGTCGCAATAGACGCCGAACTCGCCGGTTTCCGCGAGCACGATGAATTCGTGGCTGAGATCGCCGCCGATCGGGCCGGTCTCGGCGCGCATCGGGATCGCCTTCAACCCCATTCGCGCAAAAGTGCGCAAGTACGCCACGAACATCCGGTTATAGGAACGGCGCGCTGCCGCCTCGTCGATGTCGAAGGAATAGGCATCCTTCATCAGGAATTCGCGGCCGCGCATCACGCCGAAGCGCGGACGCTGCTCGTCGCGGAACTTCCACTGGATGTGGTACAGATTGAGCGGCAGGCTCCTGTAGGATTTGACGTAGGCGCGGAAGATCTCGGTGATCATTTCCTCGTTGGTCGGCCCGTACAGCAATTCGCGCTTGTGGCGGTCGTTGATGCGCAGCATCTCCGGACCGTAGGCGTCGTAGCGCCCGCTTTCGCGCCAGAGGTCGGCCAGCTGCAGCGTCGGCATCAGGAGTTCCAGCGCGCCGGCGCGGTCCTGTTCCTCGCGGACGATCTGCTCGATCTTCTTCAAGACCCGGAATCCCAGCGGCAGCCAGGCGTAAATGCCGGCCGCTTCCTGCCGCATCATGCCCGCGCGCAGCATCAGCCGATGCGAGACGATCTCCGCCTCTTTCGGATTCTCTTTCAGGATGGGCAGAAAAAACCGCGACAATCGCATGGGTCAACTCAGGGAATCAGTGGGACACCAGAAGGGGTGCAGTGAAACCGGATCGGGTGCGAAAATACAAGGCCGGAAGCCGCGAAAAAGCCGCCGGAAGCGCGGATTTGGGGCCATTTCGCGGGAGTTTTATAGGGTGGGCAAAGGCGCGCTTGCGCCGCGCCCACCATTTTCGAAGAACGTCATCCTCAATGAAGAGCGTCGTCCTGATCGGTGGACACGCTTCGCTTTGCCCGCCCCACGAGCTACGGGTCTATCAAATCGCCAGGCAGATCTTTCCGAAGTGACGTTGCGAAATCTGATGCCTGAACGCTGGCGCGATGTCATCCAGCTGATATGTCGAGTCGATGACCGGCAAGATGCCGTTGGTCTCCTTTCTTGAACGAGGAGGCCCCCTCGCCGACATCAACCACTTCGCCAGCGCCATCGGAAATCGGAATGCGGCCGTCGTCCGTCTTGATCCGCCCGGAGACGACGGCGAGGTCATGAAAGTTCAATGAGCTGGCAAACACCCTCACCAGGATTTGCCCGGGCTTAGCGACCGGTTCGGCACGGCTTTCGATAACGAGCTTGTCGAGCCCTCCGGGTGCTTTGACGGCGGCGACCTTCATGGGTGTTTCTCTCCGGTCCATCTGGATTGGGAGCATGGCAAAACACTGCAGGGAGATCTGCTCTGGATCACCGAACGACGAACGCCAGCCTTACTCCTCTGGCAGCGAATGCTCGAGGAAGAAGCGAAGCATTTCCTTCGTTGCGTCCGGTCCTCGCGGATCGGTGTAGGAACCCGCAGCGCTGCCTCCTGACCATGCGTGTCCGGCTCCGTGGATATTCCAGTGCTCCAACATTGCGCGTCCACTCGCGTCGCTCAGGACCGTGCGGGTATAGGCATGTCCTCCGGGTACTTGCCCGCGATGCACCTTCTTCTGTGCGCGCATCGTTCTCACGGACTGCTCGAGAATCTGACCGCCGTTGTTTGGATGCACGGTCGTGTCGCGATCGCCGTGAAAGACAATGGTCGGGACAGCTGGCCGGTCACCTGAAACACCCTTGGGATCGGAGCCGCCTTGTCGCATCGCGACAAGCGCAGAGGGAAGATCCGTGGCAGCCCCGCACGCGAGGCCGGAATGGATGCCGATTGCCGCGTACAGATCGTTGTAGGTCGCTCCCATGATGGCGGCAGCGGCCGCTCCGGCCGACAGTCCACCAACGTAGACGCGCTTTCGATCGACCGAATAGTCATCCATGATTTGGCGGGTGATGCCCGCGATCAGCGAGGGTTCACCCCTGCCGCGCTGCTGGTCGCCTGTGCGAAACCAGTTCCAGCATTTCGCCTGGTTGGCCTGGCTGGGCTGAGCAGGATAGACCACCAAGCAATTTTGCTCCTCGGCGATCAAGTTCATCCGCGTGCCGGCGGCGAAATCATCCGGCGACTGCGTACAGCCGTGAAGCATGACGACCAAAGGAAGCGGTCGCTCCTGATAGCGGCTCGGGATGAAGAGCCGGTAGGCGCGGCTTCCCGCCGGACTGCTGTACGTGCCTTCGACGAACCGGGCGCCCTCCGGCACGATGTCCGGTGTGGACAGCGGCGCGCGCTTTACACCTCGCAGTCCGATCCCGGAGCTTCCCTTTTTGCGATCCAGTAACGCCCGGAGCTTGCGCGGTTGTGCGGAGGTGGCTGGCTTTAATTGCGTATGACTATCCGTCTCCTCAACAGCATTGGCCTTCGCATCAATGATGAGCGGTTCGCGAAGGGCGATGCGACCGCCGGTACGCGACGGCGCGTCTGGCGCATTCTCACCGCGAAGCATGCGCTGAAGCAGCGCGGTGGCCTCAACGAGTTGGCCGGCGCGCGTGAGGCGTGTCGCCTCCCGAATGATGTCCTGGTTCAGCATCGCCATCACCGCGTCCTGTCGGCGAGAGCGGCCTTGACCGCCGGACTGGCATGCAATGCGCCCAGCACGGAGACCGAGGCAATCGTGGCGCGAGCAAGCTCGGGCGTGACGTCCTGGGCGATGCTGGCAAGGCCCAGAACATTGATGTGCAGCATCTCGCCAGCTCGCTGCAGCGCTTGGAGATCCTCGCGGCTGTAATTCCGCAGACCGAGGTCCAGACTCTTCCGGGCCGTAGACTGCTTGACGACGTCGGCATGACGTTCGAGCTGGTTCCGGATCGCCGTCCGGATGAAATCGGTACGGTTCGAATAGAACCCTTCCTGCACCATGAGATCGACGTGACCGAGGTCGACATAGCCAAGGTTGATCGTGATTTTTTCGGTTTCAGGCGGCCTGGGCCGAAGTTCGTGAACATTGTTTGCCATCGCGTCACCATCCTTATACCATCTGTATGGATGGTATATGGATGTCGCTTGCGTCCTTTCAAGGGTCTGGCCAGTGCGGAAGCGGGCTATATTCCCGACCAGAAACCAGACGGCCCGCCGGAGCGCGCCGTCGCGTTAGCAAAGCGCCCGCCGTAAAGCTGGCGCTCCTTGCGAACCTCCTCCGCGCCGCGGGGTTTGCTGGCCCCATCACGTCCCGTGGACGAGCATCAGTGCCGGGACCTCTGGCAATTAGCGCTCAAGCAGGAACTTAGCCGGACACGGCGGATTGCCCCAAGCAATCCCCTCACCCGCGGAGACGACCATGGCCAAGATGAAGAAGCTCGAAGACCTGTTTCACGACACGCTCAAGGACGTTTATTTCGCTGAGAAGAAGATCCTCGCGAGCCTGCCGAAAATGGCGAAGGCCGCACAGCATGCCGGACTCAAAGCTGCTTTCGAGAAACACCGCGGCGAGACCGAAGGCCAGATCGATCGTTTGGAGCAGGTGTTTGCGGAAATCGACAAGAAACCTCAAAGCAAGACTTGTGACGCCATCGTCGGCATCGCCAAGGAAGGCCAGGAGATCATGGACGAGTACAAAGGCATGCCCGCCCACGACGCAGGGTTGCTCGCCGCAGCGCAGGCCGTTGAACATTACGAGATGACCCGCTATGGCACGCTTCGCACCTGGGCCGAAGAACTCGGTTACACCAAGTCGGCAAAGTTGCTCCAACAGACCCTTGACGAGGAACGTGCGACCGACGCCGCTCTGACCAAACTTGCGAAATCCGTCATCAATCTCGACGCTGAAAAGGACGAAGCGGCATAATTGCCTGGAGCGCCGCCCCGGCCAAACGGGGCGGCATTACCTCCCCGGACGAGGGAACTATTCCCGGCCCCGCGCGTGAGGTTCAAATGAAAACGGTTCACCGCAAGGCGCGCGCCGGTAGACCCCCTACCGGGCGGGATCTGCCCGCAACAACGCGGATGCCGGCAACGTTGATGGCCGAGGTGGAAGCCTGGGCGACCGCCAATGACGCTACCCGCTCCGCCGCTATCCGCCGGCTATTGGAACTGGGGCTGACGGTGCGGGTAAAGCCAACCCAGCGAAACGCGACACGAGCCAAGCAACTGGCGGCCAACGTAATCGACGATTTGGCAGACGGCGCTGCGAGCGCTGACGATCGGGCTAGCCGCAAGAGCCGGCTGCTGAAGGGACCTGAAGAGTTCAGAGAGGCGCGCGTCGATCGGCCGAAGGCACAAAAATGACGAAGGCACCGGGCGAAATTGAACCACCGAAGCAGATCACCAAGGCCGAGCGGGAAGCGCGCAGGGCGTTTCGCCAGGTAGATGCCGCAACGGCACTGAGCGAGCACGAGATCGCCCAGGCCGCATTCTCGAAGAACCGCGAGCGTCTGAAAGCCGAGCGGCTCGCAAGAGAGGCCGCGGCGCCACCGCCCACGAAAGCCAAGCCCAAGGCAAAAAAGAAATGAAGATGAGGCCGTCGATCGGCCGTGTTGCTACTCTTCAAGACGCGCACGTTTGCCTATAGCGCCACCAAGGTCTGCCGTCGACGCCGTAAACCTCCTCTTAACCAAAGTCAGTTTATCTGGGATCGGGTATTGGGGGCGCGTGTGCTGGCTTGTTGGCCAGCCGTAGCGTAGGCGTGGGCAAGATGGCCTTGGACCCGGAAGAGCTCGTGACCCTGACCGGTCACGGCACGATGAAACTGCGTTCAGCAGTAACAAGAACGATGATGATGCTGCCAAAGGAACGCAAGCGGGCGACAATCGCCCGAGAGGGCGAACCGGCGATCCTGCATTTCCAGCAAATCAAGGAACTCTCGGCCCAGTGGGACCGTCGGCTCGAACCGATGGACCTGCCTTAGTTCTGCAGGCCTATCGCCATGGCTTGCCGGGTGTCGAACTCAGCCGGCATCTGTTGGAGCAAGCTCCAACGCCGTTCCGCCACATCCCGCCGCGGCGGGTCGCGCGTGCACGGGATGGAACGGATGACTGAGATGCCGGATCGGCGCGTACTTGCGGACGACGGCAAAAACCTCGAGATCACGATCGTAGCCCTTGATGGGCTGCTTTCCGATCGAGGCCAGCGCGATACCGTCCCTGACGTGTTCGGTGACAACGGGATCCACCAGGATCTGCCCGTCGTCCGCCAGGCTGCAAAGCCGTGACGCCAGATTGACGACGTTGCCGATCGCCGTGTAGTCGAGGCGTCCTTGATAACCGAGCGTGCCGACCGTCGCCGGCCCCATTGCGATGCCGACGCCGAAACCGAGCGCGCAGCCGTCGGCAACCCACGTGCTGGCAAGCGATTGCACCGCCGCCTGCATGTCGATCGCCAGCCGAATACCGCGGTGCGCCGGCTTCTCGCACGTGACCGGCGCGTTGACGAGCACCATCACGCCGTCACCGTCGAAGCGGATCAACGTCCCTTCGTGGCGGGCCGTGACGGCGCCAATGGCCTCATAGTATTCCCTCAGCACGGCCATGATGGCATCGGGCTCGGCGCGCGCGGTAAAGGCCGTGAAGCCGCGCAGATCGCCGAAGATCGCGACCACCTCCCGCCGCTGCCCGTCCAGCAGACGCGGATCGGAGTGTTCGACCAATTCCGCGATCTGTGGGGCAAGAAATTGCTTCAGGCGATTGATGCGCTCCGACTTGTGCTGCGAAGCCGCCAGCTCTTCCGCCATCTGGTTGAAGCGGATGGCCAATTGCTCCAGTTCGTCACGGCTCTGGATCGTGATGCGATGGTCGAGCTGTCCCATCCCGATCCGTTCCACGCCGGCCTCGAGCTGCCGGATCGGTCCCCACATCCGGCATGCGCGCCAATAGGCGAGACCGGACGCGAAGACGATGCCGATGGCGATGAGCATCAGGGAACGCCACAGCGCGGCGCGGATCGATTCGAACGCCTCCTCCACCGGCTGCTCCGCGATCACAGTCCAGCCGACATTGGCGGCGCGCACCGAGAGCGCCACAACGGGCTTGCCATCTTCACCGGTCGTGGAGACCGCCGATCCATCGGCCGTACTGACCACGGACTTGAGCCGGTTGAAGTCCGCTGCCCCGGCACCGCTGCGCAGGACCAGGCTGATATCCGGGTGGGCGATCAGGCGCCCGGAGTCGTCGACGACAAGGGCGTGGCCGGTATCGCCGATCTTGATCGCCGCGATGATGTCCCAGATCAGCTTCAGATTGATATCGGCAACGACAATTCCGGCGGCCGCGCGGTTTCCCGCAACCGCGATCCGCATGTAAGGCTCTGAATCGTGCTGATAGTGCACCGGGCCGTACCAGACCCGGTTGGCGCGCGCGCCGACGACCGCGGGATCAGCCGACATGTCCGCGCCGCGGCCGGTCCTGTTCATGCTCACGCGGGATACGAACACGCGTTCGGTGCCGGTCGGGTCGACCAGCGAGAGCGATACGATCGCCGGCACCTGCTGCAGCAGGCGCAAGCCGTCGATCCTGTGCCGGTCGTCCTCGCCCTCGGTCCAGGGAAACTGCACCACCCAGCCGAGCTGATCGCGTATTCCGTCGGTGAAAGCCTGGATCCGATCGGCTGCCGAGCGGGCATCGACCTGCAGCCGTTCATTGAGATCGATACGGTTGTCGCGAAAGGCAAACCAGGCTTCGGTTGCAGAACCAAGCACGAGCGGCGTCACCACTGCGACAAACAGCGTGACGAAGTACTTCATGAACAGCGAGCGGCGCGGACGAGTCACGGCAGGGATGTCCGATAGCAGTGGTTCCGAACCAATATCAGGCGTGCCGGTCTCATTCGATCACCCGATTGGCGCGAAACAGGATGGAGGATTTGTCCAGGTCGAGGCCGAGCTTCTCAGCCGTCCTGAGATTCACGATCAATTCGAATTTCGTGGGCTGAAACACCGGGAGATTGGCGGGCTTTTCGCCGCGCAGGATCCGGTCGGCATAGGTCGCAAGCCAGAAATAGGTTGCCCGCTGGTTCGCGCCATAGCTCAGCAATCCGCCCGCGTCGCAGTATTCGCTCCAGCCGAACATCGACGGCAGCCGGTGCGCGATGGCGAAGTCGGCAATCTTGGCCCGGTGCACCATCGTGAGAACGTCAGGGAAGACGAGCAGCGCATCCGCATGCGCGTCTCCCACCAACCCAAGCGCGCTGTCCAGTTCGTTGGCGCCGGAGAAGGGAACATACAGCGGCGCGATGCCGAGCTTCTCGGCGGCCCCCTTGGTCGCACGCCACTCCGATTGTTCGCCCGGATGGTTGGCGTTCGACAGAACCGCGAGCTTGCGCAGATTCGGAAAGGCCTCCTTGAGCAGTTCAACCCTCTTGCCCGCCAGTTCGAGCGACAGGAAGGTCGAGCCGGTGAAGTTACCGCCGGGCTGGCCGAGGCTTTGGACCAGGCCCAGTTCCACGGGGTCGCCGCTCAGCGCGAACAGGACCGGCACTTCCGCGACCGCCGTCATCGCGCGCGTCGCCGGCCCGCTCGATACCGCCAGGTCGACCTTGCCGCGCCTGAGTTCGGATGCCACCTCGCGCAGCGCCTGCGGGTTCCCGATCGCATAGTGCAATTCGAGGACGACGTTCTTGCCCTCGATGTAGCCACGCGCGCGCAATCCCTCCCGGAACCCTTCCAGGAAGGGATCGGGCTGTGACTGGGTCGAGAGCCAGTAAATGCGGTAAACTCGCGCCGAATCCGCCGCGAAAGCGGCGGCCGGACAGGCCATCGCAGCGCCAATAAATGAAATGAAATCTCGCCGGTTCATGCGGCGCAATATGGCCCAGACCAGCTTTCCCGGCTTGAAGCCCGTATTCAGATAGTCTCCAGATACTCTTGATTTCTTGTCCCGTGGGCGGTACGCGCCGCTATAGGTCAAGGCAAATGACCGATCTGCGAGGTCAAATCCGGTCTTACGCCCGATCAGACGTCGGAGATGCCGGCTACGCGCAGTCCTTCGACGAATCGATCGATAAAGCCCGCATCATTGCAGAAGAAGAACTCCTGCCGCGCCGTCCCGGTGCTGTAGTTCGGCTTGCGCTGCCGCAGCTCGATAGCCACCGCTTCCGCCTGGGCCCGTTCGCCACGAAGGCCCAATGAAGCCGCGAGCGTCGCAAACGCCTGATAGGTGACGTTGGGCTGCCGGGTGGCCCTTCGGGCGAACTCGACCGCTATGTCATATTCGCCGAGAGAGAAGTGCGCCCAGGAGCGGACAGCGTGGAAACTCCAAAGATGGCTGTCGCGCGGGCTTAGCATGGTCGCTCGATCGAGCAGCGTTTCTGCTTCGAGTTCCCGCCCGTACCAGAGCAAGTTGAACCCTTGGGCGAAATAGGCCTGCGCAAAGCTTGGATTGAGCTCCAGGGATACATCGAGCGCCGCCAGCGCTTCGTCATTCTGATGGGTCGCGCACAGGACTCGTCCGAGCGCGCAGTGGCAAAAGCAATCCAGCTCGTCGAGCGTGACCGCATGACGCCCCTGGCGCAACGCCGTTTCGAGCCGCGCCGCGCGATCTTTCGGCTCGTCGATGAACGCGCGCTGCAGGTTGACGTAGCTGAGCGCGCCATGGCCGCGTGCAAAGTTCGGATCGGCGTCGATGGCACGCTGGAAATAGGTTTCGGCCAAGTCGAATCCCGGCGTGGTAAAGCGCCATAGATTCCACAGACCGCGCTGGTAGCAATCCCACGCGTCCAGATTTTCCGGCGCCTTGCGGGCGGCGAGCTGCTGCTCGACCTTCGACAGCTCAGGCTCGATCGTTGCGGCGATCTGGCGGGCCATCTCCTCCTGGATATCGAAGATATATTCGAGTTGCAGGTCGTATTTGTCGGACCACAATTGCTTGCCATCCGCAGCCCGGACGAGCTCCGCCGTGATCCGCACCGTATCGCGGCTCTTGCGAACGCTGCCGACCATCACGTACCTCACGCCGAGCTGCTCGCCGACTTCGCGGGCATCCACGGTTCGTCCCTGGAACGCAATGGTCGAGTGTCGCGAGATGACCGAGAGCCACCGGTTGCGGGCAAGAAGACGAATGATGTCTTCCGTCAGGCCATAACTGAAATAGTCGTTCTCCGGATCGTCAGACATATTCCCGAACGGCAACACGGCGATGGACGATCGCGTGATGGCCTCGGCCTTCACGGCTTCCGAGACGATGTTATCGAGCCGCGACACTTCGAGAGCAACCGGGCCGCCGGCTGCAGCGTCGCCCGATGCAGCGCTGTCGCCAGGCACAATTCGAGCCGCCTTCGCATCCGTGTCCGCCGCGTCTATTGTCTGAACATCGCCGACGAACCGGAAGCCGCGCTTGTGCAGCGTCCGGATTAGAGCCTGGTCGGCTCCGGTGTCCCCAAGCGCACGGCGGGCGCCATTGATGCGGCTGGAGAGCGCCGCCTCGGAGATGATCCGGCCATTCCAGATCGTCTCGATCAGTTCATCCTTGCTGACAATGCGATCGCGGTTGCGCACCAGGTGAACGATGAGATCGAAGACCTGCGGCTCGATGTGAACAGGCTCGCCGAGCCGGCGCAGCTCTTGCTGGCTGACGTCAATTTCGAACTCGGCAAACCGGTACAGCATTTCCACCTCTCGCCGATGCTGATGCGATACATGAACCCGCAACCACAAGGCGGCTGAACGATATAATATTAGTAAAAACAATTACTTCCAGCGGCAAGACGAAGGATCTTCGTGAAAAACTCCGCCAAGCCTGAACAGATGTCTCCATTTATAGGCGGGCCGATCCTCGTTCAACCCGAGAAGACCAGGGATCGGCGGGTTGACCCCGGACGTTTCGTCGCGAGCCCCATCGCTACCACCGCCGACGATATCATTTCACGTCAAACTGATCTTCCAGCGTCACCTTCTCGAAATCGGAGACCAGCGCCTCGATCCGCATGTGCCAGCGGCCGGACAACGGCAGCGGGACGCCGCGCACGTGCCAGTAGCCGTCCGCACCAGGCGTCGCGCGACGCTCGATCGGCTCGATGCCGCGCTCCGGCAGGCTGACGGCGAGCGTTGCCTCCTTGGCGGGCAGCAGGGCTGCATCGCCCGTCATCAGTTGCAGCACAAAATCATTGGAGCCCACTTTGCCCGGCGAAATCAGCACCTGAAACATCGCCCGCTCGGTGTGGATATGGATCGACAGCGGCACGGCAACGGAGGCTGCCAGCACGCGCGGCGGCGGCGTGAAGCGCCAACCTGCGACGACAGCCAGAATACAGAGGACGAGCGCACATTCCGCACGGATCGATGCGAGCAAGGGCCGTGTGTTCTCATGATCCGCCACGACCGCGGGCGTGAGGAAAAACCTGTTCAGCGCCGCGAGTGCGAGCAGCAGGGCCACCAGCGCTAGCTTGATCGAGAGGATGATGCCGTATTGGGTCTCGATCAGAGCGCGAATACTGCCGAGCTGAATGATCGCAAGCGCTACGCCCGTCAGCATCAGGAGCCCGACCAGCGGCATAGCAATCGCCGAGAACTGCTTGAGCGCGCGCGGCAACGCATTATCCCGCCGGCGCGCCAGTGCCGCCAGCGGCACCAACGCGCCGATCCAGTAGGCGGCCGCAACGCCATGCAGGAACGACGACGGGCGCGTCAGCCATTGCGGCGCCGCGGTCGCGGCATGGCCGCTGGCCGCCAGCGAAACCCCGACGCCCGCCATGGCGAGCGTGGTCAGCACCCGCGCATTCGTCTTGCTCGGGCTTTTCCACGCGAACCACGCAATCGCCATCACGGCGATGGCAATCGACAGCGAAGGCCCGAGGCTGGTGGCCAGCGCGCTCGCCCACGGCGCCGGTGTCGCGATGGCGCCGAAGGGAAGGTTGAGCAGATCGAGGCCTTGAAGACCGAGCGAAGCCAATGCGCTGACGAGCCCGATGGCAAGTGCGCCGCGGCTCACCGCCGATCCGGCAGTCCCCTGCCCGATCCAGGCCGCGAAGAAGGCGCCGCCGACGCCCACGAACAGCCCGAGATAAACCCCGATCCGCGCCAGCCAGATCAGAACCGTCAACGCCCTGGAATCGGTCGGCGGCGCGCTGCCGGTCACGGCGCCGATCGAAAACACCAGCGATCCCGCCACCGGATGGCCGTCCTCGGAGACCACGCGATAGCTGACGATCTGGGTGCCCTGCGGCAAGTCCTCAGGCAGCACCATCAGAACCGATTGCCCGACAGCACGGGTGGCGACGTCGCGCGCTTTGCCCGTGGCATCGATCAAGCCCACGACGGCCGGCGTTACGCTTTCGTTGAAGTGCAGCTGCACCATCTTCGGCGGCAGCGTGAGCACGCTGCCATCAGCCGGTTCCGCGGCTATGAGCGTCGCATGGGCCCACGCCGCGCTCGCCAGGCAGAGCGCCGTCAGCAGCGCGGCAAGACCGGCGAGCGCTCGCGCCATCCGGATGGCTTATGGCTTCGCTATCAGCTTGAGGCCCGGCGCCGGCGACGCGCTGTCATGCCCGCCTCCACTGCCACCTCCGCCTTGGCCCTCCTTCGGAATGTCGATCCAGCGGCTGACGCCCTGCTCGCATTCCTGCACCACGGGGAAATAAAGCGTGGTGTTGGGCTTCAGGCCGCCAGTCAGGTAGGTCGCAACGATGAACTCATCGTAATTGTCGTCGGCAAGCTTGCCGCCGCTCCAGATCACTTCCTTGACGCCCTCGGAAACCTTGCGACCGTGGTTTTCATATTCGACGGCGTACTTGCCCTTGACCATCTCGAGGGTCCAGCCTGGTTTGGGCATCGGCTTGACGCCGATCACCCCTTCCGGAATCTGGACACGAATCTTGACGGTCGGCGATCCGGCGCAACCGTGCGGCACGGCAAACACCGCCTTGTAGTAGGAACTGACGGACGCCTGCCTGTTTTCGAGCGTGACATGCGCGCCGGCCGGCGCGGCGACGAGTACAGCCATGGCGGCGGCAAAAGCAACTTTCGACATTGGCTGGTCCTCTACTTCTTCATGTGTCCGCCGGAATGATCCGCCGGCGCCTGCGCACCGACGCCCTCGACGTCGAGCGACAGCGTCACCTTGCCGGCCTTCTCGAATTCGAGCGTGAGCGGCACTTTTTCACCCTGCTTGAGCGGATTCTTCAGGTCCATCAGCATCAGATGATAACCACCCGGCGCCAGCTTGACGGTCTTGCCCGGCTCGATCGTCAGTCCCTTGTCGAGCGGACGCATCGTCATCACGCCATTGTTCATCGCCATCTCGTGAATCTCGACCCTGCCGGCGAAATCGCCGGAGCCGCCGACCAGCCGGTCCGGCGACGTCCCCTTGTTTTCGATGGTCAGATATCCGCCGGCAATCTTCGCGCCGCCGGGGGTAGCGCGGCTCCAGGCCTGCGTGATGACGAGGTCCCCCGCTTTGGCCTCCTGCGCGCGCCCGGGTGCAGCCGCCGCGACAAGCAGCACGGCGACGCAGGCGATCATGGATGTAACGTTCTTCATGTTCCGGCTTTCGGTTTCAATTAAGTGTGCAATCAGCCTTTGTTTCGGGCGGATGTCTACCACCTATACTTGATGCCGGCAAAGACGGCCCTTCATCGTTGTCGAAGCGGAAATCGTTGAACGTGCAGGCCAGATTCGTCCGTCGTTATCTCGCGGCGGTTTGCTGCTGCTCGAACCATTTTTCGATGTCCGTCATTTCGGCGGAGCCCTCAATCGTCGTGGTGTCGCCGGTGCGGGAAATCAGGATGGTGCGCGGGATCTCGCCCTGCCAGGCCGGGTCGATTTCGAACCGCAACCGCTCGACGAAGCCATCGTCGAAAATCCAGTTTTCCGCCGACCCCAGCCCGGCTTTTTCCAGCATCGCGCGCGCAGCCGCCGGCAGATTGGGAACGAGGTCCGCGCTGATCGTCACCATGTCGATGGCGCCGTTCTCTTTCATGAACTGTCCGAGCAGCGGCAGCTCCACCTTGCAGGGGCCGCAGGTCACGCCCCAGAAATGCACGATGGTGGGCCGTCCGGCGTGGGCGCGCTGAATCTCCTGCCAGCTTCCGCGCCCGAACGGCTTGAGCTGAGACGCCGTCTCCGCAGCCGGAGCGGGCGGCGCAAGCAAGGCAAACCAGAATATCGCGGCAAGAATGGCCCGCATCATGACTCGTCTCCGATCGCCAGCAGCCGATAGCCGTCGGCCTTGGTCATCCAGGAAAGAAAGGTCTTGTGTCCATCGCTGACCAGCAGCGGGTGATCGGACGTGTCCACCGTCGTGGCGATCGCGACCGGCTTCGACCAGCTCTTGCCGTCGTCATGCGAGGTCATCGCATTGACGGTAGTCTTCTCGCCATCGAACTCCTTCCACACCATGGTGGTACCGCGCGGGCCAGCAAGGACGTATGGCCGCGTGGGATTGCGATCCGCGCGACCTATCGCAAGTGGTTCGGAGAAAGTACGGCCCTCGTCTTCCGAGCGGGCGTAGAACAGGCCCTTGCGCGCCTTGCCGTTGGTGTACCAGGTCACGTGATAGGCGCCGGCGGCCGAGATCGAAAGGCTCGGCCCATGATGCGGGCACGCGGCAATCTGCCAGTCGTCCTTGCTGACGCGGCGAACCTCGCCCGGCGCCGCCGGATCGGCGAACGTCATCACCGCATGATCCCGCACGCCGCCCTCGAAGATGTTCCTGAACACGACAACGGGCCGGCCGGGACCGGCGAATGCCAGACCGAGCCGGCAGCATTCGCAGGTGTTGTCGGTGGCCAATTGCGCCTCGGTATAGGCTGCGCCACCGTCTTTCGACGACGCGAAGAACAGCCCTGCCCCCTCGTACTTCTTGCCTTCCTGTTTCGCCGGCACCCGGTTCCGCTTGTCGATCCAGGCGGAAAACACCGACCCGTCAGCGTCGAGGCCGAGCGCGACGAAACGCTGGCTCTCGTTGTTCGACGTGATCGGTTTAGGCTCGGCAAAGCTTTTGCCGCCATCAGCCGACTTCGTGGCGAGCACCTGACCGTTGAACGCCTTGTCCCTGAACAGCGAAAACGCCAGTGCGATGCCGCCATTTTTCTCGACGACGATCTGGGGACGCGCATCCGGGCCCCAGTCGAGGTTGAGCTTCTCCTTCGTCACCTGAACCGGCGTCGAAAAGCTGCGGCCGGCGTCGTTCGAACTCGCCACCGAGATCTGGCCTCCGGCCATCCAGGCGAGCCACAGCGTTCCATCCGACGCGAAGGCGGGCGTGACTTTCGACGCGCAGCGCAACACGACGTCCTCGCACGCCGCTTCCGAGGCATGCTGATGATGGCTCATCTGCGCGTGGGCCGCGGTTTGGGAAAGCGAGAAAGCGAGCGTCGCAAGCAAGCTCATTCGCAGCATGGCCTTACTCCTTCTGCAGTGTTGTCCGGTCATTTGAACGCCACCTTCATCCCAGCCATGAACGCGCGCGGCGAACCGGCGTAGATCGAACCCGTGGTGTTCGCGAGCACGTTCGCGAGGTTCTGAGCGCCGGCTGCCGTTACCGTGTTGCTGATGTTGTTGGCGGAAGCGACGTAGGTCCGGTCGAACACGTTCCTGACTTCGAAGTACAGGTTCAGCGACTTGAAATAATCGGAAATCAGGTCCGTCTTGTAGTGGACGTTGAGATTGACCAGTTCGTAGCCAGGCGCCTTCAACAGATTGGCGTTGTCCATGTAGAACGAGTCCTTCCACTGCACCTCGACGAAGGCGCCCAGACCCGCAAGCGGCCCCCACATCTGGTCATAGCCGAGCCGCGCCGTGAGTTCGTTCGGCGAGATGCCGGGAATCTTGTTGCCCGCACGGTTGAAGCTGAAGACGGCGCCGTTGGCGATGTTTTCGGTGTATTCGGTGTAGACTTCGTCGAGATAGGTATAGGCCGCCGTAAATCGCCAGCCGGGATAGAACTTCCAGTCGGCGGCTATCTCCACCCCGCGATGTTCCGATTTCGGGGCGTTGAATGTGAAGCTCGCGTTGGGTGCTCCGACCGGGGTGGCCTGCGTGACCAGCTCGTTCTTGAAGAATTCGTAGAAACCGGTCGCGCTTAGCGTCAGCGCATTGTTCGGCGTCCAGTCGAAACCAAGGTCGTAACCAAGGTTCTGCTGCGTCTTCAGCCCTGTATTGTTGCCGTTCTGTCCGTTCGAAAGCACGAACAGGTTTCCGGACTGCGGCGTTCCGTAACCGGTGGCGACGCGACCACGAAACTGCCACTCGGGGTTCAATTTGTAGACCAGCGCGAATTCAGGCGCGGTGTTCTGAAATTGCCGGTTAGCGGTGATCGGGGGGCCGATCGTCGCCGTCGGATCATTCACGGTGTTGTATCTGTAGACGGTATTGATCCCCTTGAGCTGCGTGGTTTCCCATCCGATCCCGGCAATCGCCGTAAGACTGGGGTTGAGCTTGAGCTCCTGGCGCGCCCGGACCCCATAGTTGGAGGTGTCGCTGAACGTATTGCTCTGCAGCAGCCCGAGCTTGGCGTTTCCGCCGGGCATGACGTTGACTGTGTCGCTCGACGCGGTCAGCGTGTTGTACCAGCCGCCGAAATACGTCGTCGATTCCATCCCGAAGATTTCGCCGCGCTTGGTGACGTCGCTCATGTAGTTGTACGACGGGAAGTCGCCGATGGAGCTGGTCGCGCCGGTCGGCTGGCTGATGTTGCGGTCGTCGAACACGAACTGGTTTCGCCAGGTCGTCGTGTTGTCGAAATCATGCTCCCAGCGGCCGCCGACGATGGTGCGGCGATCCTCCCGGCCAAATCCGGCCTGCACAGCGGTGACATTGCTCCGCGCGCCATTGAAGCCGTTGATGAAGAGCGGCACCGATCCGCAGCCCGCAACACCAGCCGCTTCGCACCCTGCCTGGAAGGGATTTTGATAGAACTGGTTGAGCGAAGACCGGATCGGAAGCCGGGTATCGAGATTGTTGTTGATGAACTTGACGGTAAAGCGATCGTCGGGCGTCGCCTGCAGCGTGCCGAGAAAATTGACCGTCTGGGTATTGTACCAGCTGTTCTGGATGAAGCCGTCGCCGCGGGCGTCGCTGGTAAACAGCGAGTACTCGAAATTGCCGACCTTCTTGCCCGCTGTCAGGTAGTTGGTGAGATAGCCGAAGCTGCCGCCATCGACGCCGTATTCGACGCCGTCGATGGTCCGGCCCGGGCGGGTGCGGAAGTTGAGCGCGCCGCCGGTGGCGTAATTGCCGTAGAGCGCCGACGACGGTCCCCTGATCACGTCGATCGCGCTATAGGCGCGCGGATCGATCAGGTCGCTGCGGGAAAGCCCGTCCGGTTGCGTCACCGGGAACCCGTCCTCGAAGATCACGAGATTGCGGATGCCAAAACCGTTGCGGGCGTTGGAGCCGCGGATCGAGATGCCGATATCGCGCGGCCCGTTGCCCTGCTTCACCGATATGCCCGGGCTCTCGCGCAGCACGTCGGCCACGGTGACCGCCGGCCGGTTGTCGAACTGGCTGCGATCGATGGTCGTCTCCGTCTGGCCGGTTGGCGCCTGGTAAAGCAGCGCCCGCGCCACGCTCGGGGTGATGCCCACCGTCTGCGAGACTGCCGGCGCGGGAGTAGCCGAAGGCGGCCTCGCCTGCGGCGTCCTGGCTGACGTGCGAGTGGCCGGCTTCCGCGCGGCTGGCCTGGCGGGCGCGACGCGCGGGGCGTCGACGGTCACCGCCGGCAACGCGGTCTGGGCGGTCGCGTTCGACGGCATGAGGGATAGCGCACTGCAAAACGAAAGCAGGCTCGCGCTGCCCAAGGCACGATGGAGATACATCAGATATTCCTGACACCGGCTCCTTGGCCGGCTTGAATGACTGCACCAACCGGCACGGGCTGGCGCCGCGCCGATCACTTCGGGTGTTCTGAGTCGTCAGGAAATCGAGGGTGGGGCGCGCGCCTGCGCGTGCGAGCCGGCGCGGGAAGCGAATCGGTCGGGCGTGAATTCGGTCCACGCCACGCGCGCGGGATCGCGATCGAGCGATATCGCGGCCGAGGTCTGCGGCACGTCGACCGGCACGCCGGTCTGCAGCACGCTGCAAACCGAGCAGCAGCCGTCGTGGGCGCGGTGGTTGGTCTGGTCGGCTTGGCCGGCTCCGGGATCGCCGCCACCGTGGCAGATGACGGCGCCGGCGAGCGGATCGGAGGCGGCGATGCTGGCCGCCCAGCATGCGCCGATGGGCGCAAAAATCTGCACCATCAGCGCAATCAGGACTATGGGCAGAAAATTCTTCAGCCGGCGCATCGCAAACCCATCCTGCCTTCGAACTTAATCACCCTAAGAGTCCGAAGTCGAGATCAGGTTCCCGAAACTATGTTGCGGCTTCAAGGACTAAATCCGGCGAAAACCGACGCATTTTAGAGCTTTCGGATGGCACCCTACTTAAATACCAAGCTTCGGGGGTATTGGGGTTAAATCCGCAACCATCGGTTGCAACATGCCGATCATTTCGCAGAATGCTGGAATTTTGAACAATCGTTGCTGAAAATGGTGACAAGACGAAAAAGATGGTCTACCAATTCGGGCTCAGGCTGGCCGAGAGGTTCAAGCTTGGTGGTCCAAGTCTCGGGAGGAGCCCTGACGCGCACAAGCAGCGTCGCCTCGTCAATAAGATCAAATCCAACTTTTCGAGGAAATTAAGGGTCGACACAATTTTTGAGCGGGGCTAGCGCCCTGCTCTTTTTTTTGCGTAGCGTTTTGCGGAGCGTTTTCACGAAACATTCCCGCGAACGTGATCCGCGTGAAGAAACCGCGTCAAAAATCAGAACGTCTTTCCCGAGCGACATGCCGGCCTCACCCAATCCGATCGAGCGCAGTTTTGAGATCGCCGCCGAGCGTTGCGAGGATCTGACGCCGCTGGTCTATCGCCGCCTGTTCGACGCACACCCCGAAGCGCGCACGATGTTCCGCACCGAAGGCAGCGAAACCGTCAAGGGTTCGATGCTGGCGCTGACGATCGATGCGATCCTGGATTTCGCGGGCGAACGCACCGGCCATTTTCGCCTGATCGAATGCGAGGTTTCCTCGCACGACGCCTACGGCACGCCGCGCGACTTGTTCGTCGCGTTCTTCGGCATCGTCGCCGAGACCTTGCGCGAGATTCTCGGTGCGGATTGGACGCCCGATATCGACGCCGCATGGCAGCGCCTGCTCGGCGAGATCAATGGTCTTGTTGCAGCGCAGAACCAGTCCCAGAACTAGACTTGCGACCGGCTGCGCAGAAGCGATACCGCGGCAACCAACGCCATCGAGATTTATCAGACCGCGCGACAAGCGTTCCGCCGACGGCCGGTGGCGCGAGCTCCGAGATTGTGAGAGACTTCCACGATCCGCGGCGCGTGCAATCGACGCCGTTGGGAAAAAAACAACGACAGAGGGAGCGAGCGATGTCTGGGACGGAAAAATCCTCAACGACAAGACGTAATCTTCTTCAAGCGGCGGCGACCGCCGGTGCGGCCACCGCCCTGCTCGGCGGGTTGGGCGTCAACCCGGCGCTGGCAGCCGCGGCGCGCTCCGAGAAGCCGTTGAAGGCTGCGTTCTCCAATGCGGGATTGCAGGCGACATGGTGCGCCCAGGGCAAGCAGGCGGCGGAATGGTGGGGCAAGCTGTTCAACGTCGACGTCACCTGGTTCGACGGCCAGCTCGACGCGGTCAAGCAGCGCGCCGCCATCGACAACATGGCCTCGCAGAAATGGGATTTCGTCGCGATCCAGGCGTTCGGCATCGGCACGCTGACCCAGCCGGTGAACAAGATGATCGATGCCGGCATTCCCGTGATCGACATGGACACGCTGATTGCGCCGCTCGACCAGATCAAGGTGCATTCGTTCCTGGCGCCCGACAATGAATTCATGGGCGCGTCGGTGACGCAGGCGCTCTGCAACGCCATGGGCGGCAAGGGCAAGATCATCATGACGCAAGGCGCGCTCGGCCACACCGGCGCGCAAGGCCGGGCCAAGGGCTTCGAAACCGTCGTGAAACAGTTCCCGAACATCGAAGTGCTCGATACCCAGCCCGCCGATTGGGACGTCTCGAAGACGGCGCGGCTGTGGGAGACCTATCTGACCAAATACCCGCAGATCGACGCGGCCTTCTTCCACAACGACGACATGGCGCTGGCCGCCTACAACATCATGAAGGCGCGCAACCGCACCAACATCCTGATCGGCGGCGTCGACGCCATGCCGCCGGCGATCCAGGCGGTGAGCGAAGGCCGCATGTTCGCAACCGTCCGCAATCCGTCCTGCCGCATCCATGGCGGCGCCATCGTCGCCGGCGTCGCTGCCGTCACCGCGGGCGAAAAGAGCGGAGCGGGCATCCCGAAGCACGTGATCACGGATGGACCGGTGGTGACGAAAGCCAACGCCGCCGGCATGCAGTGGATGGAGGATCATTTCCTGATCTGAGCCCGATGCCGTTGGGACATCAGCCCATCCTCGAACTGCAGGAGATCACCAAAGCCTTCGGCGGTGTCGAGGCGCTTCGCGGGGTCGACTTCGCGCTTTCCGCCGGCGAGATCCATGGTCTCGTCGGCGAGAACGGCGCGGGCAAAAGCACGCTGATGAAGATCATCGCCGGGGTGCATGCAGACTTCTCGGGCCGTTTCGTGCTGGACGGCCAAGGAGACCCGGTTTCGCTCGGTGCGCGACGCCCATGCGGCGGGTATCGCCATGGTGCATCAGGAACTCAGCGTGGCGCCTGACCTGACGGTGGCCGAGAACGTATTTCTCGGGAACCAGCCGACCAACCGCCTGGGATTCGTGCAATGGCGGCGCATGGCCCGCGAGGCCGGTGAACAACTGAAGCGGTTCGGCATCGACGTCGATCCGATGTCGCGGCTCGGCGATTTGCCGATCGGCCTGCAGCAGCTGATCGAGATCGCCCGCGTGCTGTTCTCGGGCGCCCGCATCATCATTCTCGACGAGCCGACCTCGGCGCTGTCGCCGCCGGAAGTGGAACGCCTGTTCGCAACGCTGAAGCGGTTGCGGGACGAAGGCACCAGCATCGTCTTCATTTCCCACTTCATCGAGGACATCCTGCGCGTCTCTGATGTCGTGACGGTGTTCCGCAACGGCAGGAAGGTCGCCGAGACGCGGGCCGCCGAGACCAGCAAGGCGGCGCTGATCGAGGCGATGATCGGCAAGGGCCGGGAAGCGCTCGAAGAGACCTATACGCACGACATCATGTTGCCGCCGCGCGTCGACCGGCCGGTGGTGTTGAACGCCAGCGGCCTGTCGCTCGCGCGCAGTCTCAAGGACGTCTCGTTCGAGGCCCGCGCCGGCGAAGTCCTCGGCATCTACGGATTCATGGGCTGCGGACAGCTCGAACTGGCGCGGATCCTGTTCGGCAAGCTCCGGCCCGACCAGGGCACGCTTGAAGTATCCGGCGACCGGAAGGCGTTCCGCAGCACCGCCGATGCCAGGCGCGCCGGGATCGCGTTCGTGCCCGAAAGCCGCCGCGACATGCTGTTCCTGCAGGAGCCGGTCTACAAGAACATCTCGATCAGCATCCTCGATCGCATCTCGCAGCTGTTGCTCAAGCCGTCGCGCGAACGCGCGATCGCCGCGCGGCAGGTCGAGCAATTGCAGATCCGGCCCGCAGGCGTCGAGCTCGAGCTCGGTATGCTCTCCGGCGGCAACCAGCAGAAGGTGGCGCTGGCGAAATGGCTGAGCTACCCGCCGCGCCTGCTGGTGCTGTGCGAGCCGACCCGCGGCATGGATGTCGGCGCCAAGAACGACGTCATCCACATCATCCGCGACCTGCGCGCGCGCGGATTGGCCGTCATCGTGCTCTCGACCGAGCCTGAGACGGTGCTCTCGCTCGCCGATCGCGTCATCGTGCTCAAGCGCGGCGCGGTGGTGCGCGAATTTTCCAACGAACAGATCAGCAAGGACCGCCTGCTCGAAGCGGCGTGAGGAGACGGTCTTGGAGAGAACGATATGGCGAGCGGTGAAAGCGTGACAGTCCCGGCGGCGGATCGCAAGCCGCGCCGGATCGGCGCCATGCTGCGCTCCCAGATGCGCAACATCGCGCCGTTTCTGACGCTGATCTGCCTGTTCAGCTTCTTCGCGGTCGCGAGCCCGTCGTTTGCCACCCTCGACAATCTCGGCAACATCCTGACCCAGATCTCGGTCACCGGCATCATCGCCGTCGGCCTCACCTTCGTGATCCTGTGCGCCGAGATCGACCTCTCGGTCGCCAGCATCGCCAACGTCACCGGCATCGCGGTCGCCTATTTCACCGCACAGGAATCCTACGTCAACATCGCCAACATGCCGATGCCGGGATGGGTCGCGATCGTGCTGGCGCTGGCGCTGTGCGCCTCGCTCGGGCTCGTCAACGCGCTCGGGCTGACGCTGATCGGCATCCCCTCTTTCATCATGACGCTGGCCATGATGCAGATCGCCGCCGGCATCTCCGCGCTGCTGGTGCGCGGGCAGATCGCCTACAAGGTGCCGCCCCTCGTCACCACGCTCGGATCGTCGTCGATCGGTGGCATCCCCTGGATCGTGATCGTCGCAGCAGCGATGCTGCTCGCCGGCCATCTGGTGCTGACCTATACCCGCTTCGGCCGCTACGTTTACATGGTCGGCGGAAACCGCGAGGCGGCGGAATATTCCGGGCTCAACGTCAAACTGATCCTCGGCAGCGTCATGGTGATTTCGGCAGTCTGTTCGGGGATCGGCGGCATGCTCGGGGTCGCGCATTTCGGCAGCGCGCAGCAGAACGAGTTCGACACCTACCTGCTCAATTCGATCGCCGCCGTCGTGGTCGGCGGCACCAGTCTTTTTGGCGGCCGCGGCGGCATCGGCAACACCATTGTCGGCCTGTTCGTGCTCGGCGTCCTCAACAACGGGCTCGATCACGTCAACATCGACAGTTTCCTGAAAATATTGATCCGCGGCCTGATCCTGCTGGCGGCGCTTGTCATCAACGTCTATGCGCAGAAATTGCGAGAGCGGACGGCCGACTGAGGCATAAATGCAGGTGTCTGCCTTTTGGTGAAGCAGACCAGCTACTGTCCGATTTTGTGGCGCGTAAAATAGATGCGTGCAAGATTACACTCGGCTAGAGCGTTTTCGAGCGAAGTGGATACCGGTTCGCGTGAAGAAAACGCGTCAAAACAAGAATTTAGAGCTTCGGTTCTGATTCAATCAGAACCGATAATGCTCTAGAGTTGATTAGTGCGCGACGGTTGGAACCGATACCGCGACCGCTTATTAGTGCGTGTACCTGCAACTGGTTTTGCATAGGAGATCAGAGGATGATTTCACGCCTATTCGTTGGTCTGGCGCTGGCTGCTGCTGTGGCATTTTCCGGTCCCGCCTTGGCGAAGGACCGCGCCAACCCGATCAAGATGTTCGACTCCGACAATGACGGTACCCTCGATCTGGCCGAGGTAAAGAAAGCCGCGTCCGCAATGTTTGCCAAATTAGACCCGGATCGGGATGGCACGCTCGATGCGCGTGAGTTGCGCGGCAGGTTGAGTGCCAAGGAGTTGGCTGCAGCCGATCCTGACCATGACGGCACGCTGACGCTGGACGAATATCTTGCTGTCGTGGAGCAGCGCTTCAACGCAGCCAATCCGGACAAGGATGGAACGTTGGACGCCAAGGAATTGAGATCGCCCGCCGGGCGGGCTCTGCTGCGGCTACTGAAATAGGGCTAACCGGACCCCGCGAGTAAACTCGCTCGTCAGCGGCAGCTCTCATTTGGCAAAATCCGGCTGCCAGTCGCGAACCATTCGCGCCGCCATCGTCACGGCGCCGATCGTGGGGAACGCGGACGTCTCCAGCATCATGGCACGCGCGAGCCGCAGGCTCCGCGCCTCGCAAATGGCCCGCGAGCGCGGATCCTCGATCAGTTCGAAATCGGCATTGTGCGCCAGTCCGAGAATGCGGCGGATGATCTTCGCGGCCGAGAATCCCACGGTGTCGCCGAACAGCCGCGCCATATAGGCCTGCCGCTCGGCCTCCAGCCGCGCCGCGCCGGCCGCGCCGGGAAACAGCGTCCGGGGATAGGCGTCGCCGTGGGCTTCCGTGCGCCAGAGTTCGAGGAACTCGCGGGCGAACTCGTTCCAGACGTTCTCGATCGTTTCCAGCACCCAGAACTCGAACAGCCGCCGTCCGCCCGGCGAACGTTCGTGGCCGGCGGAGGCCAGATAGCTCATCAGGAGATTGCCGATGACCGCGCCGAGATCGAAGCCCATCGGTCCGTAGAACGCGAACTCGGGATCGATCACGACGGTCGAGCCTTCCGTCACCATGATCGAGCCGGTGTGGAGGTCGCCGTGGATCAGCGCTTCCGGTGCGTTCAGGAACTTGAGCTTGAGGCGCGAAATCGCGGCGTGCAGGTCGAGGTCTTCCCGGAAGGCGGCCGCCTCCGCATCGAGCCAGGGCTGCGTCCAGCGGTTCTGCTCGGCCACGCGGTAGGGATCGGTGAAGATCAGGTCCTCGGTGATCTTGCACAGCGCATGGTTGCCTGCGAACGCCGCGATCCCCTCCTTCTTCTTGGCAGCGGGAATCGCGAGGTCGGACGAGAAGAACAGCGTGCGCGCCAGAAAGGTCGCGATGTCCCCGACAAAGCGCGGATAGAGCGTGCCGGCAATCAGGCCCTTGCGCATGATGACATGAGGCTCGATCAACTCCATGACGACGAGGGCGAGCGCCTCGTCGTGGTGCAGCACGGCCGGCACCAGACCGGGCGCCAGCCGCGCCTGATGCGTGAGCGCCAGATGTTCGTAATGCGAGCGCGACAACGGCAGCGGCCAGCTCTCGCCGACGAGCCGCACGTAGGGCAGCGCCTGCTTGACGGCGACCCCGCCGTCCGCGCCCCTGACGATGAACACGAGGTTGAGGTTGCCGTCGCCGACCTCGCCGATCGACCAGGCCTCCGGCGCTCCCCCAAGTCGCTCGGCAATGGCGGGAAGCCCCGCAAGGTAGTCCCGCAGTTCGCCTTCCGGCAGAGTTCGATATTCTTCCTGCCGGGAAGTCGCCAATGGTCGATGCTGTGAGCTCATCGCAATCTGCCCCCCGTGTCGCCGCGGGAGCCGTCACTCGCCCCCTTTCGATCCGATATCGGCCGCTTTCTTGACCGGATCATGATCGGGAAACAACCCGACGCCAAGCAAACGCTAAATGAGCTGCGCGAGCCAGACGGTATGGCCGCCACAGCCGGGGTCCTCAGCGACATGCGACACCACGTCAAACCCGTTCCGATCGAGCAATGAACGGTATTCTGAAGGGTCGAGGCTCGCGTGATACAGCGGTTCGCCTGCAAAACTCCCGGTCGCCTCGCCATGCGCCGGGCCGCTTGTGAACATCAGCGCGGCGTTCGGCGCCGCATGCAGGCGAAACACCGGAAACATCCGGCGTTGATCATCGTGGCAGAGGTGAAAGAAACTGTCCCACGCCAAGATGCCGGAAAACTGCCGCCGCAAGGCAAGCTTGCGCATATCGGCAACGATCCATTCCTGCTGCGGAAATTGCCTCCGGCAGATTTCGATCATGGCCGGGGATGAGTCCACGCCGACGACGGGATGACCAAGCCCGATCAGATAGCCGACCATTGGCTGTGCGGATCCGCAACCGATATCGAGGATCGGCGCGGCAGGCGGCAGCAGCGCGCGGAACCGGTCGAGCCAGGGTCTTTCGAATAGGCTGGCATTTGCGCGGCTCTCGGCCCAGTCCAGCGCCTTGCGCTGGTACAGATCGATGATCCCTGCGGCTTCTTCCGACGCCATATGAGAACTCACGCGCCTGTATCGAACGAAACCTATTCCCGCTCCAGGAAATTCGAACCGACATCCGCCTTCTTCTTGATCGGATCGTAGTCGCAATAGATGCTGTCGGCGACCAGCGTGTAGCCGGGGATGATCGTGTCTTTGTTCAGCTTGACCGAATTCACACCGATGACGGCGGTCTGCTTGGCGCCGGTCCACTTGAACGGCGTCGTGCTTTGCGCCCTCTCGCAGGCGGCGACCGCGTCGGCGAGCACCTGGCCCTCGACGAAGGCTTTCACCGTTCGCAGTTGCCCCAGCGTCTTCCAGTTCATGTAGAACGCCCCCGCAAGCCCGGCGGCGAGCAGGACAACGAGCGCCAATAGGATACGTTGAAGGTTCATAATTTCTCCCCTGCCGGATGCCCTAGAACGGCAGCCCCATCAATTTCGACAGTCGCTCGATGTTGAAATAGCCCTGATAATAAGCCCACATCGCAATGGCGAAAATCACGCCGGATATCAGCGTGGTCCAGAGCAGCTTGCGGCCCATCCGCGCCAAAATCGGCGCGCCGGGGTCGGTGCCGGGAATAACGTGGCCGGCGCCCTCGCCGTCCTCGTGCTGGCTGCGGACGCCGAACGGCAGCGTCACGAACAGCACGAGCCACCACATGACGAAGTAGATCGCGAGTGCCGTCGAGATGGTGTAGGCCATGAGGATTCAGGCCTGCTCGATTTCGACGAGCGCGCCGGAGAAATCCTTCGGATGGAAGAACAGCACGGGTTTGCCGTGGGCGCCGATCTTGGGCAAGCCGTCGCCGAGCACGCGCGCGCCCTCGCTGACCAGCCTGTCGCGCGCCGCGATGATATCGGGCACGTCGTAGCAGATGTGATGGATGCCGCCGTCGGCGTTGCGCTCAACGAATTTGGCGATCGGCGAGGCGTCGCCGAGCGGCTGGATGAACTCGATCTTGGTGTTGGGCAGCGTGACGAACACGGTGATGACGCCGTGCTCCGGCAGCGGCACCGCGCCGGAGATTTCAGCGCCGAACGCGCCGCCATAGATCTTCGCGGCCTTTTCCGCATCCTTGACCGCGATCGCAACGTGATTGAGCCGGCCCAGCATGACACTCCACTCCCTGCATCCAGCGCGTTCTCCGGGCGAGGCTGCAATTCCGCTCGCCGGAAACGCTTTCTACCTCAAACCGTCAGAACATGAACGAGGCAAATCGGCTTCTTGCCCCAATGCTCGTTGATCACGGCCCGCACCGCGCGGCGCACCAATTCAGCCATCGCATCGGGATCGCGCCGCCGCGCCCGCGGCAGGCCCTCGACGGTGGATACCACCGTATCGAACACGATCTCGTCGATCACCTCACCGGCTGCATTCTTCTCGGGGATGCCGACGAGATCAACCTCGGGGTCATCGGCCAGTTCGCCCTTGTCGGTGACGGCGATGGCGACGAAGGCACAGCCGGCAAATCCCATCCGCCGCCGTTCGACCACGGCGCGGGACTTGGAATCCTCCAGGATGTTGCCGTCCTTGTAGAGCCGCCCCGACGGCAGTTCGTCGATGATGGCGGGGTCGCCGGGGCCGAGCTTGACCAGATCGCCGTTGCGGCAGGTCAGCACTTTGGGAACGCCGGCGGTGCGCGCCAGCTTGGCGTGCTCGGAGAGATGCAGCGCCTCGCCATGGACGGGGATCAGGATCTGCGGGCGCACCCATGAGATCATGTCGCGCAGTTCGTCGCGGCGCGGATGGCCGGAGACGTGGACGAGATCAGTGCGGTCGGTGATGACCTCGATGCCCTGGGTGACCAGGCCGTTGATGATAGCCCCGACCGCCTTCTCGTTGCCGGGAATGGTGCGGGAGGAAAAGATCACGCAGTCGCCCTTGTTCAGCGTCACCTGCGGATGGTCGTCATTGGCGATACGCGCCAGCGCCGCGCGCGGCTCGCCCTGGCTTCCCGTGCACAGCGCCAGCACCTTGTCCGGCGGGAAATGGCCGTAAAGATCAGCGCCCCGGAAATTCTGCACGCCCTCGAGATAGCCGGTCTCGCGCGCGACCTGCACCACGCGCTCCATGGCGCGGCCGACGACGACCACCTCGCGATCGGCGGCCTTTGCGGCGTCCGCGACCGCCTTGAGGCGGGCGACGTTGGAGGCAAAGGTGGTGACAGCGACCCGGCCCTTGGCAGCCTTCACCAGCTTGGTGATGGTGGCAGCGACCTCGGTCTCCGAGGGCGAGCGCCCTTCCCGCACCGCATTGGTGGAATCGCCGACCAGCGCCAGCACGCCGGCATCGCCGAGTTCGCGCAGGCGCCGCTCGTCGGTCGGCAAACCTATGATGGGCGTCGGGTCGATCTTCCAGTCGCCGGTATGTAGCACGATGCCCACCGAAGTGTGGATCGCCAGCGCATGCGATTCCGGAATCGAATGCGCGACCGGGATGAACTCGACGGTGAACGGCCCGAGATGGACGCGGCCGCCCGACGGCACCACGGTCACCGGAATTTTCGGCGGATTGCGCTCGGCGGCGCATTTGGCCTCGAACAGGGCCGCGCTGAATTTGGTGGCGTAGACCGGGCACTGCAGCTTCGGCCAGAGGTCTATGATGGCGCCGAAATGGTCCTCATGGGCGTGCGTCAGCACGAGGCCCATCAGGTTCTTGCGCTCTTTCTCCAGGAAGCGGATGTCGGGCATGATCAGGTCGATGCCCGGCAGATGCTCCTCGTCGCCGAAGGAGACGCCGAGATCGACTGCGAGCCAGGATCGCTGGTGGCGGTTGCCGAGCCCGTAGATCGACAGGTTCATGCCGATCTCGCCGACGCCGCCGAGCGGCGCAAAGGTCAGTTCATCCGGCCGCGCCATCAGGCCGCTCCCACTGACGCTGCCGCGCCGAAATAGACTTCGCCCGCGGTAACGGCCGCGCGCTTGCCCTCCGCCGTGCGAACGATCAGACAGCCGGCTTCATCGATGGTGTCGAACGTGCCTTCGACAACAGCGGTTCCGGTCTGGATCGCAACCCGCTCGCCGAGGCCAAAGGCGCGCTCCAGCCACAGCCGCCGGATTTCGGCAAAGCCACGGCCATGGTCCCAGATGCCGCGGAATTCGACCCAGGCATCCGACAACGCGGCGAACAGTTCTTCTGCACCGACTTGAACGCCGAGCGTTGCCAGCGAAGTGGCCGGCGTCGGCGTCCCCTCCGGGGCGGCGATGATGTTGGTGCCGATCCCCGCCACGACGGCGAGGCCACCGTCGGTCATGGCCTCAGCCTCCACCAGCAAACCGCAGAGCTTCTGCCCGCGGACCAGAATGTCGTTTGGCCATTTCAGGAGATATTTCAATTGATCCGATCCGGCCAATCGCAGATTGGCCTCTACGCTGACACGCTGCAGCGCGGTTTCGTGTGCCAAACCAAAGGCGAAGCCCATGGTCGCCGCAACGGCGGGAGTGACATCCATGACCTCGAGCACGCTGCTGGCGAGGTTGCCGCGCGGCGCGATCCAGGCGCGCTGCCGGCGTCCCCGCCCCGCCGTCTGATCCGTGGTGACGAACCAGGTCGGGCCACGCTCGCCTTGGCGCGCGCTCGCCATGCCTTCCGCGTTGGTCGAACCGACCTGGTCGAAGGCGATGAGGCGGTAACCCGCCGCTGTGGCCCGGGGACCGAGCGCGAGAGCCATCTAGAACAACGACTTCGCCGCAGCCGTGGCGACGCTGACCAGCGGGCCCGGATAGACGAAGAAGAAGATGTTGAAGATACCGGCAACCGCCAGCACGGTGCGCAGTTCGATGCGCATCGGTTCGATCTGGCCGGCCGGCTCGTCGAAATACATCACCTTGATGATGGTGAGATAGTAGAACGCGCCCACGACGCTGGTGAGCACGCCGATGACGGCCAGCGTGAAGAGCCCAGCCTTGATCGCCGCGACGAACACGTACCATTTGGCAAAGAAGCCCGCGAGCGGCGGAATGCCGGCCAGCGAAAACAGCAGCATCGCGAAGACGAAGGCCAGCAGCGGATTGGTGCGCGACAGCCCTGCGAAATCGCTGATCTGTTCCATCGGCTGGCCGTTGCGCTTCATCGACAGGATCACGGCGAAGGAGCCGAGCGTCATCGCGACATAGATCGTGATATAGACCAGCACGCCCTGCGCGCCCTCGACCGTGCCGGCCGCAAGGCCGACCAGCGCAAATCCCATATGGCCGATCGACGAATAGGCCATCAGGCGTTTGATGTTCTTTTGCCCGATCGCGGCAAACGATCCCAGCGCCATCGAGGCGATCGCGACGAACACGACGATCTGCTGCCATTGCGGGACGATACCGGGGAATGCCGTGAGTGCGACGCGGGTGAATACCGCAAGTGCCGCGACCTTCGGCGCGGAAGCAAAGAAGGCCGTCACCGGCGTCGGCGCGCCCTCATAGACGTCGGGCGTCCACATGTGGAACGGCACCGCCGAGACCTTGAAGCAGAGCCCGGCCAGCAGGAACACGAGGCCAAAGACGATGCCGGTGCTGCCGGTCTTTACCGCGGCGGCGATGCCCGCAAACTCGACCGTCCCGGTAAAGCCGTAGATCAGCGAGGCGCCGTAGAGCAGCATGCCCGAGGACAGCGCGCCGAGCACGAAATACTTCAGCCCGGCCTCGGTGGACTTGGCGTTGTCACGGTTAGAGGCGGCGACCACGTAGAGCGCGAGCGACATCAGCTCGAGCCCGAGATAGAGCATGATCAAGTCGCCCGCCGAGATCAGCACCATCATGCCGAGCGTGGAAAGCAGCACCAGGATCGGATACTCGAAAATGCGCCGCGACGGATCGGACAGGAACTCCACCGAGAGGATGAGCGCCGCCGCCGAACCTATCAAGGCGAGAATCTTCAGGAAACGAGCAAAGTCATCGACGATGAAGCTGCCGCCGAACGTGGTGAGCTTGCCGGCCGGCAGCGTCAATTCCAGCACGCCGGTGACGAGCAGCAGCGCCACCGAGAGGCCGGTGATGAGCCTGGTGGTCGTCTCTTCCTCGCGAAAGGCGCCGAGCATCAGCAGCACCATGGCGCCTACGGCCAGCACCAGCTCCGGCATCACCGGGAACAACTGATAACCTGCGGTCGTGAAGCTCATGGCGGGGGCCTTACTGGGTGACCAGCGCGGCTGCCTTCACGGCAGTCACGGCGGCATTGTAATTATTGACGAGCTGCTGAACCGAGGCCGCCGACATGTCGAGCACCGGCTTCGGATAGACACCGAACAGAATAGTGAGGAATACCAGCGGGAACAGCAGCAGGCTCTCGCGGAACGTCAGGTCCTTGATGCTTGCCAGCGACGGTTTTGTCAGCGCGCCGAACACGACCTTCCGGTACAGCCACAGCGCATAGGCCGCCGACAGGATCACGCCCAGGGTTGCAAACGTAGCGGTCGGGATCGAGACCTTGAAGGTGCCGATCAGCGTCATGAATTCGCCGACGAAGCCTGACGTGCCGGGCAAGCCGACATTGGCCATGGTGAAGACCATAAACACCAGCGCGTAGAGCGGCATCCGGTTCACCAGCCCGCCATAGGCGGCGATCTCGCGGGTATGCATGCGGTCGTAGACGATGCCCACACAGAGGAACAGCGCGCCCGAGACGATGCCGTGCGACACCATCTGGAACACGCCGCCGGCCACGCCCTGCGTGGTGCCGGCGAAGATGCCCATGGTGACGAAGCCCATATGGGCCACCGACGAATAGGCGATCAGCTTCTTGATGTCTTCCTGCATCAAGGCCACCAGCGAGGTGTAGATGATCGCAATCGCCGAGAGCGAGAAAATCAGCCAGGCGAAATCATGCGACGCCAGCGGGAACATCGGCAGCGAAAACCGAAGGAAGCCGTAGCCGCCCATCTTCAAGAGGATCGCCGCCAGGATCACCGAGCCTGCGGTCGGCGCCTCGACATGGGCGTCCGGCAACCAGGTGTGCACCGGCCACATCGGCATCTTCACGGCGAACGAGGCAAAGAACGCCAGCCACGCCCAGGTCTGCAGGGACCGCGGCACGGCGGTATGCATCAGGGTCGGGATGTCGGTGGTGCCGGCATTCCAGTACAGCGCCATGATCGCGAGCAGCATCAGCACCGAGCCGAGCAGCGTGTAGAGGAAGAACTTGAAGGACGCATAGACCCGGCGCGGGCCGCCCCAGACGCCGATGATCAGGAACATCGGGATCAGGCCGCCCTCGAAGAACAGATAGAACAGCACGAGGTCGAGCGCCGAGAAGGTGCCGACCATCAGCGTTTCCAGCAGCAGGAACGCCATCATGTATTCGCGCACGCGCACCGTGATCGATTTCCAGCTCGCGATGATGCAGAACGGCATCAAGGCGGTGGTCAGGATCACGAACGGCAGCGAAATGCCGTCGACACCCATGTGATAGGTGATGCCGCTGGCAAGCCAGTTCGCCTTCTCGACGAACTGGAAGTCCGGACTTGCGGCGTCGAAACGCCAGACCAGGATCAGCGACACCGCGAAGGTGACGAGCGTGGTCCACAGCGCGATCCAGCATGAATTACGCTGGGCGGCTTCATCGTCGCCACGGTTGAGATAGATCACCAGCGCGCCGAACAGCGGCAGGAAGGTGACGACCGAAAGGATGGGCCAGGTCGTCATCACTGGCCTCCCAAGCCGAACATGAACCAGGTGATCAGGCCTGCGACCCCGATCAGCATCGCAAAGGCGTAGTGATAGAGGTAGCCGGTCTGGACCTTCACGACATTGCGGGTGATATCGAGCACCCGCGCCGAAACGCCGTCCGGACCAAAACCATCGATGACGTAGCCGTCGCCTTTTTTCCAGAGAAAGTAGCCGATCCACTTGGCCGGGCGGACGAAGATGAAATCATAGAGCTCGTCGAAGTACCATTTGTTGAGCAGGAACTGGTAGAGCATCTGGTGCTGGTTGGCGAGTTCGACCGGCAAATACGGCCGGCGGATGTAGAACAGCCACGACACCAGGAAGCCCAGCACCATCATGACCGTCGGCAGGAGCGCGATGGCCTGCGGGATGTGATGCATTTCATCGATGATGTGCGGGTGCATCTTCAGCGAGTCGCGGAAGAACTCTTCCACGCCGTGGCCCGCGAACACTTCCCTGAACGGGAAGCCGGCCAGGATCGAGCCGGCGGCGAGGATGCCGATCGGAACCAGCATCCACATCGGCGCCTCGTGGGCCGCCTCGTAGTGATGCCGGTCGTGCGGCTCGCCGTGGAACGTCTTGAAGATCAGGCGCCACGAATAGAACGAGGTCAGGCCCGCCGCGATCACCGTCATCGCAAAACCGTAGAACGCGAACGGGTTGTGCGCGACATAGGCGGACTCGATGATGGCGTCCTTGGAGAAATAGCCGGCCGTGAGCGGGAACCCGGTCAGCGCCAGCGTGCCGATCACCATCACGCTATAGGTGTAGGGGATCTTGTCCTTCAGTCCGCCCATGTTGCGGATGTCCTGCTCGTGATGCATCGCATAGATCACCGAGCCGGAACCCAAAAACAGCAGCGCCTTGAAGAAGGCGTGCGTGAACAGATGGAACATGCCGACCGAATAGGCCCCTGCCCCCATCGCCACGAACATGTAACCGAGCTGCGAACAGGTCGAATAGGCGACGATGCGCTTGATGTCGTTCTGGACGAGACCGATGGTCGCGGCAAAGAACGCAGTCGTCGCACCGAAGAACATCACGACGGCCTGCGCGTTCGGCGCGAGTTCGAACAGCGGCGACAGCCGCGCCACCATGAACACGCCGGCGGTCACCATGGTCGCGGCGTGGATCAGCGCGGAGACCGGCGTCGGACCTTCCATCGCGTCCGGCAACCAGGTGTGCAGCAGGAACTGGGCCGATTTGCCCATCGCGCCCATGAACAGCAGCAGGCAGGTCAGCGTCAGCGCGTCGGCGTGCCAGCCGAAGAAGTCGATGGTCTTGCCCGACAGCCCCGGGGCGCCGGCGAAGATGGTCTCGAAATCGGTCGACTTGAGCAGCATGTAGATCGCGAAGATGCCGAGCGCGAAGCCGAAATCGCCGACGCGGTTGACCACGAAGGCCTTGATCGCCGCCGCATTCGCCGATGGCTTCTGGTACCAGAAGCCGATCAGGAGATAGCTGGCGAGACCGACGCCCTCCCAGCCGAAGAACAGCTGGACCAGATTGTCGGCGGTCACCAGCATCAGCATCGCGAAAGTGAACAGGCTGAGATAGCCGAAGAAGCGGGGCCGGTTCGGATCCTCGTCCATGTAGCCGATGGAATAGAGATGCACGAGCGAGGACACGGTGTTCACCACGACCAGCATCACGGCGGTCAGCGTGTCGACCCGCAGCGCCCATGCCACCTGCAGGTCGCCCGAATTGATCCAGGGAAACAGCGCGATCCTCACGACGTCATGGTGCAGCAAGCCGATGTCGACCAGCACCACCCAGGAGAGCGCCGCGGAAACGAACAGAAGTCCCGTCGTGATCAACTCGGCCGCGCGCGAACCCTGAGCCGGCGGCTCGGAGACGTGATGGTCGTCATGGCCGTGGTCATCGTGCCCATGGTCGTCATGGGCGTCAGCCGCATGGGCGCGAGCGCCATGCGCGTCATCGTGATGATGTTCGACCGCATCGCCGCTCGGGTTGCGCGCATGCGCCCCGAAGATCGCGATCAGGCCGGCCAGAATGGCGCCCAGCAGCGGCAGAAAAACGATTGCCTGAACCATAGCTGCTTTAGCCCTTCATCAGATTGACGTCTTCAACCGCGATCGAACCGCGGTTGCGGAAGTACACCACCAGTACCGCAAGGCCGATCGCCGCCTCGGCGGCAGCGACCGTCAGCACCAGCATCGCGAACACCTGACCGACGATGTCGCCGAGGAAGGTCGAGAACGCCACCAGGTTGATGTTGACGGCGAGCAGGATCAGCTCGATCGACATCAGGATGACGATGATGTTCTTGCGGTTCAGGAAGATGCCGAGGATCCCGAGCGTGAACAGGATGGCGCCGACCGAGAGATAGTGCCCCAGACCGATCGTCATTTCACCCACTCCGCCGCGTCCGCATCCTGCAGCCCCTGCCCGGAGGTCACCTTGCGCACGCTCATGGCAAGTTCGGGCGTTCGCGCGTTCTGCACGTTGATATCCTGCCGCTTGACGTTGGCCTTGTGGCGCAGCGTCAGCACAATGGCGCCGATCATCGCGACCAGAAGCACCATGCTCGCGATCTCGGTGTAGTGGATATACTTCGTATAGAGCACCAGCCCGAGCGCCTCGGTGTTGCTGACATTGGTCGGGATCGCCGCCGTGATCTGTTTGGTCGTGGCGGGATTGATGACCCAGCTGCCGCCGACCAGCAGCAGTTCGACGAGGAAGATCGCGCCGATCACGAGGCCGATCGGCAAATACTCCAGAAAACCCTCGCGCAGTTCGACGAAATCGACGTCGAGCATCATGATCACGAACAGGAACAGCACCGCGACCGCGCCGACATAGACGACGACCAGGATCATCGCCAGGAATTCGGCGCCCATCAGGATGAACAGGCCGGACGCGTTGACGAAAGCCAGGATCAGGTACAGCACCGAGTGCACGGGATTGCGCGACACAATCACCATGACTGCCGACGCCACGCAGATGCCGGCAAAGAGATAGAAGAACAGCGCGGGAAGGATCATCGGTCCGCCCCCGTCATTCCGGGATGGTCCGAAGGACCAGACCCGGAATCTCGGGATTCCGGGTTCACGTTTCGCGTGCCCCGGAATGACTTGAAAATTTGAATCATGCCCTCACCTCACCGGTACGGCGCGTCGAGTTCGATCGATTTCGCAATCTCGCGCTCCCAGCGGTCGCCGTTGGCGAGCAGTTTCGCCTTGTCATAATAGAGTTCCTCGCGGGTCTCGGTCGCGAACTCGAAATTCGGTCCCTCGACGATGGCATCGACCGGGCAGGCTTCCTGGCACAGGCCGCAATAGATGCATTTCACCATGTCGATGTCGTAGCGCACGGTGCGGCGGGTGCCGTCGTTGCGGCGCGGGCCGGCCTCGATCGTGATCGCCTGCGCCGGGCAGATCGCCTCGCAGAGCTTGCAGGCGATGCAGCGTTCCTCGCCGTTCGGATAGCGGCGCAGCGCATGCTCGCCGCGGAAGCGCGGCGAGATCGGCCCCTTCTCGAAGGGATAGTTCAGCGTCGGCTTCGGCTTGAAGAAATAGCGCATGGCGAGAAAGAACGCCGATACGAATTCGCTCAGGAGAAGCGCGCGGGCCGTTGCGTTGATGTTGACACTCATGGCGACCTCACTTCGGCGCGATGCCGGCGAATTGCAGCACGCCGGCCACAATCACCACCATCGCCAGCGACAACGGCAGGAACACCTTCCAGCCAAGCCGCATCAGTTGATCGTAGCGGTAGCGCGGCACGATCGCCTTCGCCATCGCAATCAGGAAGAACATGAAGAACAGTTTCAGCGCGAACCAGACCACGCCCGGGATCCAGGTGAATGGCGGCAGCGCGATCGGCGGCAGCCAGCCGCCGAGGAACATGATCGTCGCCAGCGCGCACATCGTGGTGATCGCGACATATTCGCCGAGCATGAACAGCAGATACGGCGTCGAGCCGTATTCGACCATGAAACCCGCGACCAGCTCGGATTCAGCTTCCACCAGATCGAACGGCGGGCGGTTGGTTTCCGCCAGCGCCGAGACGTAGAATACCACGAACATCGGGAACAGCGGCCACACATACCAGTTCAGGATGGTGAGCTGCGGCAGGCCGATCAGGCTGGCTAGCCCTCTTGTATTTTGCGCCTCCACCACGGCCGAGAGGTTGAGCGTGCCGGCGCACAGCAGCACCGTGATGATCACAAAGCCGATCGAGACTTCGTAGGACACCATCTGCGCCGCCGAGCGGAGCGCCGCCAGGAACGGATATTTCGAGTTCGACGACCAGCCGGCCATGATGATGCCGTAGATCGACAGCGACGAGATCGCGAAGATGTAGAGCACGCCGACATTGATGTCGGAGATCACCCAGCCGAGATCCATCGGAATCACGGCCCAGGCGGCGAGCGCCAGCACGCACGACACCAGGGGCGCCAGCAGGAACACGCCCTTGTTGGCGCCGGACGGGATGATCGGCTCCTTCAGCACGAATTTCAGAAGGTCCGCGAAGGATTGCAGCAGGCCCCAGGGGCCGACGACGTTGGGACCCCGGCGGATCTGCACCGCCGCCCAGATCTTGCGGTCGGCGAGCAGGATGTAGGCGATCGCGACCAAAAGCACGACCAGCAGCAGAACGCTCTGCGCGACCATCACGATCAGCGGCCAGAGGAAGCCGGTCCAGAACGAGCTTGCGAAAAAATCAGCCATCAGGTCACGCTCACTCCGCTGCCGTCAGCATTCGCCCGGACGCCAGCCGGGAACATTCCGCCATTACCGCCGAGGCCCGCGCAATCGGGTTGGTCAGATAGAAATCCTCGACCGACGACTTGAACGGGGTCTTGTCGATCTTGCTGCCCTTGCCGCCCTTCTTGCCCCCCAGCGCCTTGACGTCGTCGGCCTTGCCGGGCTCGATCTGGTCGATCCGCATCAGATGCGGCACCGCCTTCGAGAGGGCCTGGCGCAACGCCTGTAAGGAGTCATAGGGCAGCTTCTTGCCCAGAACGTCCGACAGCGCGCGCACGATCGCCCAGTCCTCACGCGCCTCGCCGGGCGGGAACGCCGCGCGGCTGGCAACTTGCACCCGGCCCTCGGTATTGACGTAGAGGCCGGATTTTTCGGTATAGGCCGCGCCCGGCAGGATCACGTCGGCGCGATGCGCGCCGCGGTCGCCGTGGGTGCCGATATATACCACGAACGTGCCATCCGGCGCCTTCACTTCATCCGCGCCGAGCAGGAACAGCACGTCGAGCGTGCCGAAGGTCGTCATCTGTGCCAGATTGAGGCCATCAGCGCCGGCCGCAAAGCCGATATCGAGCGCGCCGGCGCGCGAAGCGGTATCCTGCAGCACGGCAAAGCCGTTCCAGCCGTCCTTGAGCGCGCCGACGCCGGCCGCGACCTTGGCCGCAAGCCCCAGCACCGCCGCGCCGTCATGCCGGGCCAGCGCGCCTGACCCGACCAGCACGATCGGGTTCTTGGCGCCCTTCAGCACCTCCGCAAAGGAATGCTTGCCGGTGGCAAGCTCGCTGAGCGAATCCGTGCCAGCGCCGAGATAGTCGTAGTCGTAGGTGAGATCGGCCTTGGCGCCGATCACGCCGACCTTGAGCTGGCCGGTGCGCCAGCGCTTGCGGATGCGCGCGTTGAGGACGGCGGCTTCCCTGCGCGGGTTGGAGCCGATGATCAGCAGCGCATCCGCCTGGTCGATGCCGGCAATGGTCGGATTGAAGATATAGGACGCCCGGCCGGCGCCGGCGCTGAAGGCGTCGCCGCCCTGCACCGCGAGATTGGAGGAGCCGCACTTAGCCAAAAGCTCCTTCAGCGCGAACATCTCCTCGACCGCGGCGACATCACCTGCGATCGCGCCGATCCGCTTGCCGTCGATGCGGCCGGCCTTGGCTGATATCGCCGCAAAAGCCTCCTGCCACGAAGCAGCGCGAAGCTGGCCGTTTTCGCGGACATAGGGCCGGTCGAGCCGCTGCGTCCGCAAGCCGTCGACGATGTGGCGGGTCTTGTCGGAAATCCATTCCTCGTTCACGGCCTCGTTGATGCGCGGCAGGATCCGCATCACCTCACGGCCGCGGGTATCGACGCGGATCGCAGAGCCTACGCCATCCATGACGTCGACCGACTGGGTCTTGCCGAGTTCCCACGGGCGCGCGGCGAATGCGTAAGGTTTCGAGGTCAGCGCGCCGACCGGGCAGATATCGACGAGGTTGCCCTGCAATTCCGAGGTCAGCGCCTGCTCGAGATAGGTCGTGATCTCCATGTCCTCGCCACGGCCGGTCGCGCCCATTTCAGGCGCACCGGCAACTTCGGCGGAGAAGCGGACGCATCGCGTGCACTGGATGCAGCGGTTCATCGAGGTCTTGACCAGCGCGCCGAGATATTTGTCTTCCACCGCGCGCTTGTTCTCGGCGAAACGCGAAGTGTCGACACCGTAGCCCATCGCCTGGTCCTGCAGATCGCACTCGCCGCCCTGGTCGCAGATCGGGCAATCCAGCGGGTGGTTGATCAGCAAAAATTCCATCACGCCTTCGCGCGCCTTCTTCACCATCGGCGAACGCGTCGAGATTTCCGGCGGCTCGCCCTTCGGACCGGGCCGGCAGTCGCGGACGCCCCAGGCGCAGCTTGCGACCGGCTTCGGACCGCCCTTCACTTCAACAAGGCACATCCGGCAATTGCCGGCGATCGACAGCCGCTCGTGGTAGCAGAAGCGCGGAATTTCGGCGCCCGCCGCCTCGCACGCCTGCAGCAGCGTGAACTCCGCAGGCACATCGATCTCTTTGCCGTCGATGATGAGTTTGGTCATTGCGGCTCAGGTCTTTCCCAGCTTGCAGTCTGGCGGTGTAACGCTGGCGGTCTTCAGCGACGCCTTGATCCATTGCTGGGTCTCGGCGCCATAGGTGGCGAGATAGGCCGGCTGCGCCGCGTTCTTCTCGCACAGGAACGGCAGATGCGGCTTCAGGTCGTAATCGCAGGAGGCCTGCCACTCGCGCTTTCCGGCAGAACGCGCTGATCGCTTCCTCGCAGGCGTAGAGCAAGTAGGTGACGAAGCTCTCGTACTGGACCTGCTCGTCGCGCCCGGAAGCCTTGATCTTGTCGTAGTCCGGCTGCGCGAACTTGGGATTCTTGAACGCCAGATCGGTGTAGCCGAGAAACGCCTGACGCGCGCTGGTAGCGCGGTTGCCGGTGCGGATCTCGTTGATCTGAAGCAGGATCGCAACAAAGCCGAGCAGCGCCACGGTCGCCTGCGCCATCTGCGCCAGCGTCCCGTATCTCTGCCACCAGGAACTCGGTTGCGACATCGTCATCCCTATTCCGCCGCGACCATATTCACGGGATCGCGCACGCCGATATCGTCAATATCCGCCTTGTGCGAATACTGCGCGATCCGCTCCTCGATCTCGTGCCGGAAATGCGCGATCAGACCCTGGATCGGCCACGCCGCGGCGTCGCCGAGCGCACAAATGGTGTGGCCTTCGACCTGCTTCGTCACTTCCAGCAGCATGTCGATCTCGCGCTTGTGGGCGCGGCCATCCGCCATCCGGCTCAGCACCCGCCACATCCAGCCCGTGCCTTCGCGGCAAGGCGTGCACTGGCCGCAGCTCTCGTGCTTGTAGAAATAGGAAATGCGCGCGATCGCCCGGATCAGGTCGGTCGATTTGTCCATCACGATCACGGCCGCGGTGCCGAGACCGGAACGCAATTTGCCAAGGCTGTCGAAATCCATCGGCGTATCGATGATCTGCTCGGCCGGCACCATGCGCACTGACGAGCCGCCGGGGATCACGGCCTTGAGATTATCCCAGCCGCCGCGAATGCCGCCGCAATGGCGCTCGATCAATTCGCGGAACGGAATCCCCATCGCCTCTTCGACGTTGCAGGGCCGCTCGACATGACCGGAAATGCAAAACAGCTTGGTACCGACATTGTTGGGCCGGCCGATGGCGGCAAACCACGCCGCACCGCGCCGCAGGATGTCGGGCGCTACCGCAATGGACTCGACGTTGTTGACGGTGGTCGGGCAGCCATAAAGCCCGACATTGGCCGGAAATGGCGGCTTCAGCCGCGGCTGGCCCTTCTTGCCTTCGAGGCTCTCCAGCAGCGCGGTTTCCTCGCCGCAGATATAGGCGCCGGCGCCATGCGCGACATAGATGTCGAACGGCCAGCCGTTGAGGTTGTCCTTGCCGACAAGCTTGGCCTCATAGGCCTGATCGATCGCGGCCTGCAGATGCTCGCGCTCGCGGATGAACTCGCCGCGTACATAGATGTAGCAGGTGTGCGCGTTCATCGCGAAGCTTGCGAGCAAGCAACCCTCGACCAGAAGATGCGGATCGTGCCGCATGATCTCGCGGTCCTTGCAGGTGCCGGGCTCGGACTCGTCGGCGTTGACCACGAGGTAGCTCGGCCGGCCGTCGGTGGATTCCTTGGGCATGAACGACCATTTCAGGCCGGTCGGGAAGCCCGCTCCGCCGCGCCCGCGCAGGCCGGAGGACTTCATCTCGTTGATGATCCAGTCGCGGCCCTTGTCGATGATCGCCTTGGTGCCGTCCCATGCGCCACGGCGGCGTGCGCCTTCCAGGCCCCAGTCGTGGAGGCCGTAGAGGTTCTTGAAGATGCGATCCTTGTCGTCGAGCATGACTTGAAGCTTCCTCAGATCACCGATTGGACTGCGCGTAGGCGAGGCCCGCGGCGCAACCGCCGAAGGTCAGCGCCCACAACAGGCTGGATTCGAGCGTCGCGCTCAGCGCGTAACGCTGCAGCAGAAAGATGAACGCGGCCGCCGCGATCGCGTGCATGCCGATATAGCGCCAGTTTTTCATCGCGCCGCCCCTCTCCGACCCGTCCACGGGCAATTTCCCGCGACGGCTCATGTGGTTTCCTTCAGCGTTGTCGGGCCGCCCACCGGCGCCGAGAACTGACGGTCGATCTGCGGTCCGGGCTTCGGCGGGTTACCTGACGCAAAGCCGTCCAGCACCTTGCCGAAGCTTTCCGCGGTCAGGTCCTCGTAGGTGTCCTTCCAGATCAACACCATCGGCGCATTCACGCAGGCGCCGAGGCACTCGACCTCTTCCCAGCTGAAATTGCCGTCCTTCGAAAGCTCGAAGGGGTCGTGATGAATGCGGTGCTGGCACACCTCGATCAGGTCGCCGGCGCCGCGCAGGCGGCACGGCGTGGTGCCGCAGACCTGCACATGGGCCTTCTTGCCGACCGGCTGCAGCTGAAACATCGTGTAGAAGGTCGCCACTTCCAGCACGCGGATGTAGGGCATTTCCAGGAGGTCGGCGACGGCGCGGATCGCGGCTTCCGAAACCCATCCCTCGTGCTGTTCCTGGACGCGCCACAGGATCGCGATGACCGCGGACGCCTGGCGTCCCGGCGGATATTTTTCGATCTGCGCCTTCGCCCAGGCGAGGTTCTCCTCCGAGAACGTAAAGCTCGCGGGCTGCAATTCCTTCGGTGCGAGGCGGCGGACGGACATCGTTCAGTCTCTCATTGCACGCGGCGCGCGGCTTTCGCATTGAGCGCATCGATCCGGGCGAGCCAGAATGCGCTTGCGGTGCCGAACACGTTGTAGCCGACATGGGTTGAAACCTTGATCCGGTCCAGAATCGAAAGGTCGGTCACGGTTTCAAGGCAGTTGCTGCGCGGATCGTAGACGATCAGCGTCAGCGGGGTCTGTTCGAGGATGTAACGCGACACGGTGTGCCGGGGATCGTTGCCGTGCTCCTCGCACAGCAACACGCTGTCGCCCTGCATCAGCCGCGCGCCGCCCTTCATGGCCTCGATCTCGACGCCCTCGACGTCGAGCTTGATCAGGTATTTGCCGCCGGGCGCGATCTTGCCGTCATCCAACAGATTGTCGAGCGCGAGAACGGGCACTTCCTCGCCGCCCGACTGGTCGCCGGCGATGGAAAACGCCTCGTGCTTGGTGCCGGACAGGCGCGCGGTGCCGCGGGCGGCGCCGATTGCGCATTTCATGGCTTCGAAACGGCCACCGTTGATCCTGGCGTTGTTGGCGAGTTTCGGAAAATTCTGCCCTGACGGTTCGATCGCAATTGCCTTGTGCGACCCGAAAGGCTTGCTCGACACCAGCACCGACCAGTAGCCGTAATTGGCGCCGCAATCGAGCAGCGTGTAGTCGACGTCGGCGGAGTCCCGAAACAGCAGTTCGAGTTCGTCCTCGTAATGGTAGGTGCGGTTGAGCAGCTTGCTCCAGTAGCCGTCGCCATAGGGAAACTCGAAGACGGCGTCCGGGTTGAGTTTGATCTGGATGCCGCGCTCGGGCAGCGTCGTGCGCAACAGATTGGCGCAAATATTGTAGCCGCGATGCGAGAAATTCGCGCCCACCTTCGACCCCAGCGTCAGCGCCATCGCGGCCAAACGTTCCCATGCGTTCGCGCCGACGAGCGCGCCCGAAGCCCGGTCAAACTGGATGGGCGCCTGCGCCATCACCGATCGACCTCTCCGAACACGATGTCGAGCGAGCCGAGGATGGCCGAGACGTCGGCGAGCAGATGGCCACGGCAGATGAAGTCCATCGCCTGCAGGTGGGCAAAACCCGGCGCGCGGATCTTGCACTTGTAGGGCTTGTTGCTACCGTCGGCGACCAGGTAGACGCCGAACTCGCCCTTCGGCGCCTCGACCGCGGCATAGACCTCGCCGGCCGGCACGTGAACGCCTTCGGTATAGAGCTTGAAGTGATGGATCAGCGCTTCCATCGAGCGCTTCATCTCGCCGCGCCGCGGTGGCGCGATCTTGTTGTCCTCGACGACGACCGGCCCCTGGCCGTCAGCTGCGCGCAGCTTGGCGATGCACTGCCTCATGATGCGAACCGACTGGCGCATCTCTTCCATGCGGATGCAGTAGCGGTCGTAGCAATCGCCGTTCTTGCCGATCGGAATGTCGAAATCCATCTCGGCGTAGCACTCGTAGGGCTGTGACTTGCGCAGGTCCCACGCCGCGCCCGAACCGCGCACCATCACGCCGGAGAAGCCCCACTCCCACGCCTGCTGCAGCGTCACCACGCCGATATCGACGTTGCGTTGCTTGAAGATCCGGTTGCCGGTCAGCAGCGTTTCGAGGTCGGCGACAACCTGCAGGAACGGATCGCACCAGGCATCGATATCGTCGATCAGCTTTGGCGGCAGGTCCTGATGCACGCCGCCGATGCGGAAGTACGCCGCATGCATGCGCGAGCCGGAAGCGCGCTCATAAAACACCATCAGCTTTTCGCGCTCTTCAAAGCCCCACAGCGGCGGGGTCAGCGCGCCGACGTCCATCGCCTGCGTGGTGACGTTGAGCAGATGCGACAGGATGCGACCGATCTCGCAATAGAGCACCCGGATGAGTTGGCCGCGGCGCGGCACCGTGATGCCGAGCAGCTTCTCTGCCGCGAGGCAAAACGCATGCTCCTGATTCATCGGGGCGACGTAGTCGAGCCAGTCGAAGTACGGGATCGCCTGCAGGTAGGTCTTCTGCTCGATCAGTTTTTCGGTGCCGCGATGAAGCAGGCCGATATGCGGATCGACGCGCGCCACGACTTCGCCGTCCAGTTCGAGGACGAGCCGCAGCACACCGTGCGCGGCCGGATGCTGCGGTCCGAAGTTAATCGTAAAATTTCGAAGATTCTGTTCGTTCATGTTCAGGCCTTCGGCTCAGCCTTCTCATCGCCGGGCAGCGGGTAGTCCGCGCCTTCCCATGGCGAGAGGAAATCGAATTTGCGGAATTCCTGGTTGAGGCGGACCGGCTCGTAGAGCACCCGCTTCTCCTGGTCGTCGTAGCGCACCTCGACGAAACCGGTGAGCGGGAAGTCCTTGCGTAGCGGATGGCCGTCGAAACCGTAATCGGTCAGCAGCCGGCGCATGTCGGGATGGCCGATGAAAATCACGCCGTAGAGGTCGTAGGTCTCGCGCTCGAACCAGTCGGCGCCGGGAAACACGTCGATGATCGACGGCACCTGCGTGGTCTCGTCGGCTTCCGCGCGCAGCCGGATGCGCTCGTTCAGCGTCGGCGACAGCATGTGGTAGACCACGTCGAAGCGCTTCTCGCGGCTGGGATAGTCCACTGCCGTGACGTCGATGATGTTGACGAAACGCAGCGCGGGATCGTCGCGCAGGTACTTCACGACCTCGACGATCTTGCCGGCATCGACGGTGACGGTGAGCTGGTTGAATGCCACCGTATGGGTGCTGGCCGCGCCGCCAAGCGCGCTAACAATCGTCTGCCCAAGGGCGTCGAGCTTGCCGTCGTCCATTACCTGAAAACCTTAGCGTTCGATGGTCCCGATGCGCCGGATCTTCTTCTGCAGCAGCAGCACGCCGTAGAGCAGCGCCTCCGCCGTCGGCGGGCATCCGGGCACGTAGATATCGACCGGCACGATGCGGTCGCAGCCGCGCACGACCGAGTAGGAATAGTGATAGTAGCCGCCGCCATTGGCGCACGACCCCATCGAGATCACGTAGCGCGGCTCGGGCATCTGGTCGTAGACCTTGCGCAGCGCCGGCGCCATCTTGTTGGTCAGCGTGCCCGCCACGATCATGACGTCGGACTGCCGCGGCGAGGCGCGCGGGGCGAAACCGAAGCGCTCGACGTCGTAGCGCGGCATCGACACCTGCATCATCTCGACCGCGCAGCAGGCGAGACCGAACGTCATCCACATCAAGGAGCCGGTGCGCGCCCAGGTGACCAGATCGTCGGCGGCGGCAACGAAAAAACCCTTGTCGGAGAGTTCGTGGTTGACCTCGAGGAAGAACGGATGATTGGCGCCGACCGGCTTGCCGGTGGCGGGATCAAGAATACCCTTCGGCGCCTGCGCAATCGCCGGCGAAGAGCCTGATGTTGCTGTCGGGCTCAATCCCATTCGAGCGCGCCTTTCTTCCACTCATAAGCAAAACCGATCGTGAGGACGCCCAGAAACACCAGCATCGTCCAGAAGCCGG